>NZ_JBPCHX010000020.1:0-553 GCF_051011775.1 Chryseobacterium amylolyticum | reverse complement strand
TGGAGGGAATGATAAACGGTAATAGTGACAGCAGTACATCATTACTGATAAGAGATCAATGATGAATGATGTTACAAGACTCGGGATACGGGTTCCGGGGTATGGATTTCTGGGGTTTGGGATGGAACTAATAAAGAGTTATACACCGTGAGTTATAAATAACCTCTGTCTCAATGGTCTTAATCCTGTTCCAATTGTGTCATTCCGCAGGAATCCAGACTTAGTTATCAGAGCTTCAGGGTCCCAGAGTTGAGTGGTCAAAGGCTCTGAATATTGAAGATTTATAATGAACTATAATTTCAAATGTAAAATGCATTGTTTAGACTCCTGCGGAGTGACAACGTGGGATAAACGATGAATGATAAACGATGAATGATAAGTTATTAATGATGGGAACCGGGGTTCGGGATACGGGTTCGGGGGTATGTGCTTCTGAGTTTTAATCCATACCATAAATTATAAAGTTGTAAACCGTGGGTTATAATGCTTCTGTCTCAATGGTCTTACCCTGTTCCAATTATGTCATTCCGCAGGAATCCAGGCTTAGTTATCA
>NZ_JBPCHX010000019.1:0-570 GCF_051011775.1 Chryseobacterium amylolyticum | reverse complement strand
AAACAGTGACTTCGATAACTTCCGGCCTCCAGCTTCCCTCTTCCTTTCTATTTCTAAAACCTGCTCAGAATTCCCCAGTGGATTTTTGTATCATTAAACTTAAAAGGACTTTCCAATTCATTACCATTAGACAGCGCTGAAAGAGGGAGGCAGGAAGTTATTGCGGTGTTGTCAAGTTCTTGAAGCCCTCAGTAATAAGTTTTTGAAGAAAATCTTTCTATAGAAATAACAGGATAGTAAACAGTGACTTCGATAACTTCCGGCCTCCAGCTTCCCTCTTCCTTTCTATTTCTAAAACCTGCTCAGAATTCCCCAGTGGATTTTTGTATCATTAAACTTAAAAGGACTTTCCAATTCATTACCATTAGACAGCGCTGGAAGAGGGAGGCAGGAAGTTATTGCGGTGTTGTCAAGTCCTTGAAGCCCTCAGTAATAAGTTTTTAAAGAAAATCTTTCTATAGAAATAACAGGATAGTAAAACAGTGACTTCGATAACTTCCGGCCTCCAGCTTCCCTCTTCCTTTCTATTTCTAAAACCTGCTCAGAATTCCCCAGTGGATTTTTGTATCA
>NZ_JBPCHX010000018.1:0-764 GCF_051011775.1 Chryseobacterium amylolyticum | reverse complement strand
GATCAAACTCTCCATTGTATGTTTGTCTGACTCACTCAAAGTTTTTAACGCTTTAGTTTTTCCTTACTTGGTTGTTATATTGTATGTCAATGATCTTTATATCTTCCGCTTTATAACGAAGCAATCTCTCTGTCAGTGCCGCTCCGTATTTGCGAGTGCAAAAGTAAAACTTTATTTTGTAATGACCAAATGTTTTAAAGAAAATTTTAAAGTTTTTTAAAGTAACCTTAATCCTCACCTAACATCTCAATCACCCTGCTCCTGCGCTCCGATTTATTCGGACTGCAAAGATACAAACTCTTTTTTATCCCGCAACTCTTTTTACAAAAAGTTTTGAAGTTTTTTTTCGTCTGTCTCTTTTCGGAGTCATATTGTCTCTGCCTATCCAAAGGCTCTTCTACGCTTACTGATCTACTCTCGTTTTCAGTGGGGCAAAGATAGCAACTTCTTACAACGCAAAACAAGTTTATTTAACATAAATTTTACCGTTTCGTAATATTTGCTCTTAAAGCGCTGGCAGGCAGGTAGAAAAATTTTAAACATTTGTTTGGGGTCCTGGGTGGGAAGCGTGGGAGCGTCCGGGAGTTGGAGGGCGGGGAAAGGGATAATGGGGTGATTCGGGTTCGGAATTCGGGGTGCGGGTTAACCCTTGATCAAAATAGTATATATATTATATAATAGAGACCAGACTATAGAAGAAAACAAGCTTTCTTCGACAAGTTCAGAATTATACCGGGTTCCTATTGAATTGATGATACACCAGA
>NZ_JBPCHX010000017.1:0-1502 GCF_051011775.1 Chryseobacterium amylolyticum | reverse complement strand
GAAACAGGCACTGAAAATCTTTTTAAGGTTTTAATATTTCCATTGAGATCATAAGTAAGCTCTTCATTAAAATAATTATTCTGGGCTACAGAAGAATTGGGCTCGGAATATACTCCTTTTAACATCCTGTTTAAAGGATCATACTGGTAATTGTATCTTTTCAATCCCTCTGCACTGGAAATATTCCAATCAATCTCAGCGATATTTCCATTAAATCTTCCTGGTGAGGTATTAGTATACACAGGATTGGTATACTTTATCTCATATCCAAATAACTTTCCGTTCAGGTTGGCAGGATCATTCATTTTGGTCATCCAGCCCCTGATATTATATTGGTAAGCAATGGTCTGCAATGGAGATGCAGCAGCGGTTCCTCCTACTTTCTTGGATTCCAGCTGGGAAATTTCATTGTATTTATTCTGGGCAAGGTATTCCACAGGGTTGCTGCCAACCTGGTGGGTGTGGGTCAGAAGCCTGTTCTGGGAATCATAGGTGAATTTTTCTACGATAAGCTTTTCGGGATCTGCAGCAGCTCTCTTATGGTAAGTATTGGTTTGAAGGACTGCCCCGGCAAAATCAAGCTTATTGTTTACTACAGTATAGCCACCCAAATGGTTGTTGCTTCTGGAACCAATGTTTCTTCCTTTGGTATCATACCAGATAAAATTCTTCGTCCACTGATCATCTTCTATATTTTTAATATAGGAAGCGGTAAGCAGTCCTTTGGTAGTTTGTGCATTAGCCGGATTATCCGTAAGAAGAGGCTGGGCAAATACATTGGTAACTGCAGATGAACCCGGAGGATAAGTGTCATAATAATTAACGCTTAAAACCTGGGTAACATTGGTAGGAGTAGAAACCTTAGTATAATATACAGGCATACCGTTTAAAGTCAAACCAGCTGTAGCAGTTCTGGTTTCATACAAATTAACATTGATATTGGCACTGTTTTGCATTGACACCCTGCTGGAGGTACTGCTTGTTATTCCAGTATAAATGACTCTTCCAAACTGGTCATATTTAGTGAAAAGCCATTGTCCTTTTCCTTTAAGCTCGGTATCCTGGGTCAGGATAAGCCGGTCAGCTTTATTATATACCATATATTCCCAGCCCTTACCAGGAAGCTTTTTCTCCACTAAACGGCCTCTTCCGTCATAGCGGTACTGGTAGCAAAGAGCATTAAGCAGGTCGTCTGTCAGACTCTGATTAACAGCCTTGGGAGGAATAACAAAAGCCAGCTGGTCATATTCATTATATACATAATAGGTGTCTGCATATTCTGTATCAGAAATCATTTTCCTTACCAAAATAGTTTGGCCCTGTCCGTTTTTATACTCATAGGTCCTGTTCCCGTCTTCATCTGTGACCATATTCCTGTAGAGTTGATTGGCCTCACTATACGCAGATACCGTTAAAGTCGTTTTAGTGGCTCCGTTTTCCCATACCGTTGCAGGAACAAATTTGTAGACATCATTTCCTATATTGGCAGAATATTCAAACTT
>NZ_JBPCHX010000016.1:0-2298 GCF_051011775.1 Chryseobacterium amylolyticum | reverse complement strand
ACGCGGGAGAGTAGGCCGCCGCCAGTTTTTATTTTATTTTTAAAAATCCTTTATCATAACGATAAAGGATTTTTTTTGCTTTATACCCAAGACAGGCTTAAGCTATGAGTAATGAGTAATGAGTAATAATTGATGAATGATAAACGATACACCAATCACTCATTATTTATCATTCATCATTTATCATTCATCGTTTATTGTTCATCATTCATCGTTTATCCCACGTTGTCACTCCGCAGGAGTCTAAACAATGCATTTTACATTTGAAATTATAGTTCATTATAAATCTTAAGCATCCAAAGCCTTTGACTGTTCAACTCTGGGACCCTGAAGCTCTGATAACTAAGCCTGGATTCCTGCGGAATGACACAATTGGAACAGGGGTAAGGCCATTGAAACAGAGGTTATTTATAACTCACGGTGTATAACTCTTTATTAGTTCCATCCCAAACCCCAGAAATCCATACCCCGGAACCCGTATCCCGAGTCTTGTAACATCATTCATCATGGATCTCTTATCAGTAAATGATGTACTGCTGTCACTATTACCGTTTATCATTCCCTTCACGTTGTCACTCCGCAGGAGTCTAAACAATGCATTTTACACTTGAAATTATAGTTCATTATAAATCTTAAATATTCAGAGCCTTTATGACCACTCAACTCTGGGACCCTGAAGCTCTGATAACTAAGTCTGGATTCCTGCGGAATGACACAACTGGAACAGGAGTAAGACCATTGAGACAGAAGCATTATAACCCACGGTTTACAACTTTATAATTTATGGTATGGATTAAAACTCAGAAGCACATACCCCGGAACCCGTATCCCGAGTCTTGTAACATCATTCATCATTGATCTCTTATCAGTAAATGATGTACTGCTGTCACTATTACCGTTTATCATTCCCTCCACGTTGTCATTCCGCAGGAGTCTAAACAATGCATTTACATTTGAAATTATAGTTCATTATAAATCTTCAACATCCAAAGCCTTTATAACCACTCAACTCTGGGACCCTGAAGCTCTGATAACTAAGCCTGGATTCCTGCGGAATGACATAATTGGAACAGGGGTAAGACCATTGAGACAGAGGGTATTTATAACTCACGGTGTATAACTCTTTATTAGTTCCATCCCAAACCCCAGAAATCCATACCCGGAACCCGTATCCCGAGTCTTGTAACATCATTCATCATGGATCTCTTATCAGTAAATGATGTACTGCTGTCACTATTACCGTTTATCATTCCCTCCTTTTGTCACTCCGCAGGAGTCTAAACAAGCCATTTTACATTTGAAATTATAGTTTATTATAAATCTTAAGCATCCAAAGCCTTTATGACCACTCAACTTCGGGACCCTGAAGCTCTGATAACTAAGTCTGGATTCCTGCGGAATGACACAAGTGGAACAGGATTAAGGCCATTGAGACAGAGGTTATTTATAACTCACGGTGTATAACTCTTTATTAGTTCCATCCCAAACCCCAGAAATCCATACCCGGAACCCATATCCCGAACCCCGGTTCCCATCATTAATAACTTATCATTCATCGTTTATCATTTACCACTCATCACATACCCCCTTGTCACTCCGCAGGAGTCTAAACAAACCATTTTACATTTGAAATTATAGTTCATTATAAATCTTAAGCATCCAAAGCCTTTATAACCATTCAACTCTGGGACCCTGAAGCTCTGATAACTAAGCCTGGATTCCTGCGGAATGACATAATTGGAACAGGATTAAGACCATTGAAACAGAGGGTATTTATAACTCACGGTGTATAACTCTTTATTAGTTCCATCCCAAACCCCAGAAATCCATACCCCGGAACCCGTATCCGAATCCCTGATCATATCATTTAACTTGCCCAGTCCTGGCATAAGCTGTTTTATTTAATTCATAGTTTCCTTTTTAATTTACTACTTCACATTTCACAATTTTTGAGATGCATCAGACAGTTAATCTTCACATAGTCTTTAAACTATTTTTATTGGGCTAATAAAATAAATTATGCTCCTATTAAGCATTAGCACAATAATTATTCGATTTATAAATTTATTAATACTCACTGTGGATAAGTATTATTTTGTATATAACTTTATATATATCAATAGATTAAATCATGTAATTACTCACAATGGTTTTAGTATTGTAAAATTTAAGTTAAATAAACTTGTTTTGCGTTGTAAGAAGTTGCTATCTTTGCCCCACTGAAAACGAGAGTAGATCAGTAAGCGCAGAAGAGCCTTTGGATAGGCAGAGACAATATGACTCCGAAAAGAGACAGAC
>NZ_JBPCHX010000015.1:0-5312 GCF_051011775.1 Chryseobacterium amylolyticum | reverse complement strand
AGATTGCTTCGTTATAAAGCGGAAGATATAAAGATCATTGACATACAATATAACAACCAAGTAAGGAAAAACTAAAGCGTTAAAAACTTTGAGTGAGTCAGACAAACATACAATGGAGAGTTTGATCCTGGCTCAGGATGAACGCTAGCGGGAGGCCTAACACATGCAAGCCGAGCGGTAGAGATCTTTCGGGATCTTGAGAGCGGCGTACGGGTGCGGAACACGTGTGCAACCTGCCTTTATCTGGGGGATAGCCTTTCGAAAGGGAGATTAATACCCCATAATATATTGAGTGGCATCACTTAATATTGAAAACTCCGGTGGATAGAGATGGGCACGCGCAAGATTAGATAGTTGGTGAGGTAACGGCTCACCAAGTCTGCGATCTTTAGGGGGCCTGAGAGGGTGATCCCCCACACTGGTACTGAGACACGGACCAGACTCCTACGGGAGGCAGCAGTGAGGAATATTGGACAATGGGTGCAAGCCTGATCCAGCCATCCCGCGTGAAGGACGACGGCCCTATGGGTTGTAAACTTCTTTTGTATAGGGATAAACCTAGATACGTGTATCTAGCTGAAGGTACTATACGAATAAGCACCGGCTAACTCCGTGCCAGCAGCCGCGGTAATACGGAGGGTGCAAGCGTTATCCGGATTTATTGGGTTTAAAGGGTCCGTAGGCGGATTTGTAAGTCAGTGGTGAAATCTCACAGCTTAACTGTGAAACTGCCATTGATACTGCAAGTCTTGAGTGTTGTTGAAGTAGCTGGAATAAGTAGTGTAGCGGTGAAATGCATAGATATTACTTAGAACACCAATTGCGAAGGCAGGTTACTAAGCAACAACTGACGCTGATGGACGAAAGCGTGGGGAGCGAACAGGATTAGATACCCTGGTAGTCCACGCCGTAAACGATGCTAACTCGTTTTTGGGCTTTCGGGTTCAGAGACTAAGCGAAAGTGATAAGTTAGCCACCTGGGGAGTACGAACGCAAGTTTGAAACTCAAAGGAATTGACGGGGGCCCGCACAAGCGGTGGATTATGTGGTTTAATTCGATGATACGCGAGGAACCTTACCAAGGCTTAAATGGGAAATGACAGGCTTAGAAATAGGCTTTTCTTCGGACATTTTTCAAGGTGCTGCATGGTTGTCGTCAGCTCGTGCCGTGAGGTGTTAGGTTAAGTCCTGCAACGAGCGCAACCCCTGTCACTAGTTGCCATCATTAAGTTGGGGACTCTAGTGAGACTGCCTACGCAAGTAGAGAGGAAGGTGGGGATGACGTCAAATCATCACGGCCCTTACGCCTTGGGCCACACACGTAATACAATGGCCGGTACAGAGGGCAGCTACACTGCGAAGTGATGCAAATCTCGAAAGCCGGTCTCAGTTCGGATTGGAGTCTGCAACTCGACTCTATGAAGCTGGAATCGCTAGTAATCGCGCATCAGCCATGGCGCGGTGAATACGTTCCCGGGCCTTGTACACACCGCCCGTCAAGCCATGGAAGTCTGGGGTACCTGAAGTCGGTGACCGTAACAGGAGCTGCCTAGGGTAAAACAGGTAACTAGGGCTAAGTCGTAACAAGGTAGCCGTACCGGAAGGTGCGGCTGGAACATCTCATTTTAGAGCGTCAAAAGACGTTAAACAAAATCAGTATCGTAAGATACAAAGTACTTGCTTCAAAGTAAAGCTTTAGTTTTTTGTTTGGTTGCTATATAACAATACAAAACCCACTAGAAATTAGTACAGGGAAGAGATACAAGAGCCGAGAGCCCAGACCCAAGACGATAGAAAGTCTTGTATCTAGCATCTTGGATCTAAAAGTCTAAAAAGACAGTCTCGTAGCTCAGCTGGTTAGAGCGCTACACTGATAATGTAGAGGTCGGCAGTTCGAGCCTGCCCGAGACTACTAATTAAAAAGACGGGAAGATGAAAGAGTCAGGAGTCAAGACACAATTAAAAAGTCTTGTATCTGGCCTCTGGGGTCTCTTAGTCTACTAGAGGGGAATTAGCTCAGCTGGCTAGAGCGCCTGCCTTGCACGCAGGAGGTCAAGGGTTCGACTCCCTTATTCTCCACAGTTTTGGAAGTTTGATTTAAAAGTTACGGATGGAGCCAACAACAACATCTGTTGATCAAGCTGAAAGAAAGAAATAAAGATCATTGACATTAACGGTAAAGACATCACAAAGAGAAAACCGAGCGCATAAAGCGCTTGAGTAACCAATAGGAAAGAAATCGTTAAGGGCGTATGGCGGATGCCTAGGCTTTCAGAGGCGACGAAGGACGTGGTAAGCTGCGAAAAGCTGCGGGGATTGGCACACACGAATTGATCCGCAGATATCCGAATGGGGCAACCCGGCATATTGAAGATATGTCACCTCGTAAGAGGAGCAAACCCGGAGAACTGAAACATCTAAGTACCCGGAGGAAAAGAAATCGAAGAGATTCCGTAAGTAGTGGCGAGCGAAAGCGGATTAGCCCAAAAGTCTTTATATATTTAGAAGAATGTTCTGGAAAGAACAGCCAAAGACGGTGATAGCCCGGTATTCGAAAGGTATATATTGATGATAAATGAGTAGGGCGGGACACGTGAAATCCTGTCTGAATATGGGGGGACCATCCTCCAAGGCTAAATACTCCTGAAAGACCGATAGTGAACAAGTACTGTGAAGGAAAGGTGAAAAGCACTTCGAATAGAAGGGTGAAATAGAACCTGAAACCGTACGCCTACAAGCGGTCGGAGCAGCATTAAGCTGTGACGGCGTGCCTTTTGCATAATGAGCCTACGAGTTAATTTTACTAGCGAGGTTAAGGTATTAAGTACCGGAGCCGAAGCGAAAGCGAGTCTGAATAGGGCGGTGAGTTAGTAGGATTAGACGCGAAACCTTGTGATCTACCCATGGGCAGGTTGAAGCTCTGGTAACACAGAGTGGAGGACCGAACCGGTTGACGTTGAAAAGTCTTCGGATGACCTGTGGGTAGGGGTGAAAGGCCAATCAAACTGGGAGATAGCTCGTACTCTCCGAAATGCATTTAGGTGCAGCGTCGATGTTAAGTTTATTAGAGGTAGAGCTACTGATTGGATGCGGGGGTTTCACCGCCTACCAATTCCTGACAAACTCCGAATGCTAATAAATGTTCGTCGGCAGTGAGGGCATGGGTGCTAAGGTCCATGTCCGAGAGGGAAAGAACCCAGACCAACAGCTAAGGTCCCCAAATATATGTTAAGTTGAAACAACGCGGTTGGACTGCATTGACAGCTAGGATGTTGGCTTGGAAGCAGCCATTCATTTAAAGAGTGCGTAACAGCTCACTAGTCGAGCGGTCCGGCATGGATAATAATCGGGCATAAACATATTACCGAAGCTATGGATTTATAATTATTATATCTGGTAGGAGAGCATTCTATTTGCGCCGAAGCAGTACTGTGAGGTATTGTGGAGCGGATAGAAAAGAAAATGTAGGCATAAGTAACGATAAAGCAGGCGAGAAACCTGCTCACCGAAAGACCAAGGCTTCCTCAGCCATGCTAATCAGCTGAGGGTTAGTCGGGACCTAACGCGAACCCGAGAGGGGTAGTGGATGGACACAGGGTTAATATTCCCTGACTTGCTCACAATAAAAGGGGACGGTTGGATGTATCTGCTGGAGACTGACGGAATAGTCAAGGCCTAGCCTTCGGGCGAAGCTGCTGTAGAGTAATCTGATCCAAGAAAAGCCGAAGTGAAGCAACCCGTACCAAAACCGACACAGGTGGTCGAGGAGAGAATCCTAAGGTGCTCGAGTGAGTCGTGGCTAAGGAACTAGGCAAAATAGTCTCGTAACTTCGGAAGAAGAGACGCCATCAGCAATGGTGGCCGCAGTGAAGAGGCCCAGGCGACTGTTTATCAAAAACACAGGACTCTGCTAAATCGAAAGATGCTGTATAGGGTCTGACACCTGCCCGGTGCTGGAAGGTTAAGGAAGGTGCTTAGCGTAAGCGAAGGCATTGACTGAAGCCCCAGTAAACGGCGGCCGTAACTATAACGGTCCTAAGGTAGCGAAATTCCTTGTCGGGTAAGTTCCGACCTGCACGAATGGTGTAACGATCTGGGCACTGTCTCAGCCACGAGCTCGGTGAAATTGTAGTATCGGTGAAGATGCCGATTACCCGCAATGGGACGAAAAGACCCTGTGAACCTTTACTATAACTTCGTATTGACTTTGAGTAAGTAATGTGTAGGATAGGTGGGAGGCTTTGAAGCAGGCACGCTAGTGTTTGTGGAGCCGTCGTTGAAATACCACCCTTTACTTACTTGGAGCCTAACTTCCTATGGAAGGACATTGCGTGGTGGGTAGTTTGACTGGGGTGGTCGCCTCCAAAAGAGTAACGGAGGCTTTCAAAGGTACCCTCAGCACGCTTGGTAACCGTGCGTAGAGTGTAATGGCATAAGGGTGCTTGACTGTGAGACCTACAAGTCGATCAGGTGCGAAAGCAGGACATAGTGATCCGGTGGTTCCGTATGGAAGGGCCATCGCTCATAGGATAAAAGGTACTCCGGGGATAACAGGCTAGTCTCCCCCAAGAGCTCACATCGACGGGGAGGTTCGGCACCTCGATGTCGGCTCGTCACATCCTGGGGCTGGAGAAGGTCCCAAGGGTTGGGCTGTTCGCCCATTAAAGTGGCACGCGAGCTGGGTTCAGAACGTCGTGAGACAGTTCGGTCTCTATCTATTGCGGGCGTTAGATGTTTGAGAGGGCTTGATTCTAGTACGAGAGGACCGAATTGAACAAACCTCTGGTGTATCAGTTGTACCGCCAGGTGCACCGCTGAGTAGCTACGTTTGGAAGAGATAAGCACTGAAAGCATATAAGTGCGAAACTCGCCTCAAGATGAGACATCTTTTAAGGGTCGTTGTAGATGACGACGTTGATAGGCTACAGGTGTAAAGACAGTAATGTCATAGCCGAGTAGTACTAATTACCCGTAGATTTATAGTCTATGGTTACTGTATCGAAAATAAAAAGACAAGTTCTTTATGCGCAGAAAAGGTTTTGTCTTTGTGAAAGTTTTTATCGCTTAAAACAGATGTCAGATGTAAGACATCAGATAACAGACCATACAATCTGAAATCTGAGATCTCCCCTCTGATATCTTATATACCTTCTTTAGGGTGGTTTTAGCGGTGGGGCTCACCTGTTCCCATTCCGAACACAGAAGTTAAGCCCACCAGCGCCGATGGTACTGCTAACGCGGGAGAGTAGGCCGCCGCCAGTTTTTATTTTATTTTTAAAAATCCTTTATCATAACGATAAAGGATTTTTTTT
>NZ_JBPCHX010000014.1:0-10029 GCF_051011775.1 Chryseobacterium amylolyticum | reverse complement strand
TCCCATTCCGAACACAGAAGTTAAGCCCACCAGCGCCGATGGTACTGCTAACGCGGGAGAGTAGGCCGCCGCCAGTTTTTATTTTATTTTTAAAAATCCTTTATCATAACGATAAAGGATTTTTTTTGCTTTATACCCAAGACAGGCTTATAAGCTATGAGTAATGAGTAATCAGTAATAATTGATGAATGATAAACGATACACCAATCACTCATCATTCATCATTCATCATTTATCATTCATCGTTTATCCCACGCTGTCACTCCGCAGGAGTCTAAACAAGCCACTTTACATTTGAAATTATAGTTCATTATAAATCTTAAGCATCCAAAGCCTTTATGACCAATCAACTCTGGGACCCTGAAGCTCTGATAACTAAGTCTGGATTCCTGCGGAATGACACAATTGGAACAGGATTAAGACCATTGAGACAGAGGGTATTTATAACTTACGGTGTATAACTCTTTATTAGTTCCATCCCAAACCCCAGAAATCCATACCCCGGAACCCGTATCCCGAACCTTGTAACATCATTCATCATTGATCTCTTATCAGTAATGATGTACTGCTGTCACTATTACCGTTTATCATTCCCTCCACGTTGTCACTCCGCAGGAGTCTAAACAATGCATTTTACATTTGAAATTATAGTTCATTATAAATCTTAACCATCCAAAGCCTTTATGACCACTCAACTCTGGAACCTTGAAACTCTGATAACTAAGCCTGGATTCCTGCGGAATGACACAACTGGAACAGGATTAAGGCCATTGAAACAGAGGGTATTTATAACTCACGGTGCATAACTCTTTATTAGTTCCATCCCAAATCTCAGAAGCACATACCCCGGAACCCGTATCCCGAGTCTTGTAATATCATTCATCATTGATCTCTTATCAGTAAATGATGTACTGCTGTCACTATTACCGTTTATCATTCCCTCCACGTTGTCACTCCGCAGGAGTCTAAGCAAGCCATTTTACATTTGAAATTATAATTCATTATAAATCTTAAGCATCCAAAGCCTTTGACCACTCAACTCTGGGACCCTGAAGCTCTGATAATTAAGCCTGGATTCCTGCGGAATGACATAAGTGGAACAGGATTAAGACCATTGGGACAGAAGCATTATAACCACGGTTTACAACTTTATAATTTATGGTATGGCTTAAATCCCAGAAATCCATCCCGGAACCCGTATCCCGAGTCTTGTAATATCATTCATCATTGATCTCTTATCAGTAAATGATGTACTGCTGTCACTATTACCGTTTATCATTCCCTCCACGTTGTCACTCCGCAGGAGTCTAAGCAAGCCATTTTACATTGAAATTATAGTTCATTATAAATCTTTAACCATCCAAAGCCTTTATAACCATTCAACTCTGGAACCCTGAAGCTCTGATAACTAAGTCTGGATTCCTGCGGAATGACACAACTGGAACAGGGGTAAGACCATTGAGACAGAGGGTATTTATAACTCATGGTGTATAACTCTTTATTACTTCCATCCCAAACCCCAGAAATCCATACCCCGGAACCCGTATCCCGAGTCTTGTAACATCATTCATCATTGATCTCTTATCAGTAATGATGTACTGCTGTCACTATTACCGTTTATCATTCCCTCCACGTTGTCACTCCGCAGGAGTCTAAACAAGCCACTTTACATTTGAAATTATAGTTCATTATAAATCTTAAGCATCCAGAGCCTTTATAACCACTCAACTCTGGGACCCTGAAGCTCTGATAGCTAAGTCTGGATTCCTGCGGAATGACATAATTGGAACAGGGTAAGACCATTGAGACAGAAGCATTATAACCCACGGTTTACAACTTTATAATTTATGGTATGGCTTAAATCTCAGAAGCACGTACATACCACAGAACCCGTATCCCGAGTCTTGTAACATCATTCATCATTGATCTCTTATCAGTAAATGATGTACTGCTGTCATTATTACCGTTTATCATTCCCTCCACGTTGTCACTCCGCAGGAGTCTAAACAAGCCACTTTACATTTGAAATTATAGTTCATTATAAATCTTAAGCATCCAAAGCCTTTGACCACTCAACTCTGGGACCCTGAAGCTCTGATAACTAAGCCTGGATTCCTGCGGAATGACATTATTATGGTAAGAGACTGCCACATACCTTGGTCATCTCTATAGACTGTTTTTAAATACACCTTTTTCAAGCTCATAAAATCTTTATCTGCTATAATAACCTATCCCACGTACAAAAAAACCTAATAGTTCTTAAAAACAGCTTTAGTGTAATCCAGAGCAAATAAAAAACCGTTTCAGTAAGAAACGGCTCTCATTTATGGCATTTTGATTTTCAATCTTACATGTCACTGTTTGTATCCGGGCATTTGAAATCGTCACTGCAGGTTGCACAAACAATGGTTCCATTACAATAATACATACAAAAGTCTGTTTCAGGAAGATTAGCTCCTCCGGAAATGTTTTTTAATTGGCCTTTTTTTAGTTTTTTTAGATTTTTCATATTGTTTTAATTAAAAATTTGTAGCTAAAGTAAAAATAAGTAAAATATTTTTAACTAAACAAGGCTTAATATGTTAAAAAACAAAATTTACTGGTAATGATGCCTTACTATATAAAGAAATAGGAGTTTGAGATTGTTGATTGCTTAATAATGGAAGTCGTTGTTCATATTCAGAAAGACAATTTTATGTACGCTTGTTCCATGTAACGGGAATAGAATATGGCTGCCCTATTTGGACAGCCATTATTTTTATTTTTTAATCAATCCTAACTCGATCAATCTTTCATGCAGGAATTCTCCGGCAGTAGTATCTTCGTATAATTTTGGATTGTTTTCGTCTACACAGTTCTCAAGTGCATTTAAAGACATTGCACTGATAGGATGCATAAAGAAAGGGATTGAATATCTTGAAGTGCTCCACAATTCTCTTGGTGGGTTTACTACCCTGTGAATTGTAGATTTCAATTTGTTGTTGGTATGTCTCGAAAGCATATCCCCGACATTGATCATCAGTTCGTCCGGCTCTGCAATAGCATCAATCCACTCACCTTTGTGGTTCTGAACCTGAAGACCTTTACCTTGGGCCCCCATTAAAAGGGTAATAAGGTTAATATCACCATGTGCAGCTGCTCTTACCGCATCATCCGGTTCTTCAGTGATTGGCGGATAGTGAATGGGTCTCAAAATAGAATTTCCTTCTGCGATTTTGTCATCAAAATAAAATTCATTTAAACCAAGATGTAATGCTAACGCTCTTAGCACATACTGTCCTGTTTTCTCAAGCATCTGGAATGCTTCTTTACCTACTTCGTTGAATTTTGGAAGTTCATCAACAATTACATTGTCAGGATACTCTGTTTTGTACTTGGAATCATCAGACAGGTACTGTCCGAAGTGCCAGAATTCTTTTAAGTCTCCTTTTTTGAAACCTTTTGCAGTTTCTTTACCGAATCCTACATAACCTCTCTGGCCTCCTATTCCGGGAATCTCATACTTTTGTTTCGTTTCCACAGGCAGGTCAAAAAAGTTTTTTACCTCTCCATACAAATCATCTACTAGGTTGTCATCAAGAAAGTGGCCTTTTAGGGCTACAAAACCAATTTCTTCATAAGCTTTTCCGATTTCATTTACAAATTTCTGTTTGCGTTCCGGGTTGTCCGAAAGGAAATCACGCAGGTCTACACTAGGTATTTTATCCATTTTTAGAAATTTACGAACAGCAAAATTACATTTTTTTTAATTTAAATGATTTTAAAATCATTATTTATAAGTTAAATTTGCTGTATGAAAAAATATTCTTCTAAGAGAAGTATCCAAATACTTGCACATCTTCTTCAGCAGTACGGAATTGCAGATATCGTCATCTCTCCGGGGTCAAGAAATGCTCCTTTGGCCATTCATTTTTCAGAGGTAGATAGTTTTAACTGCTACAGCATTGTAGACGAAAGAAGTGCTGCTTTCGTGGCAATGGGAATGGCAAAAAGTGAGAAAAAGCCGGTAGCAATTACGTGTACCAGCGGATCTGCGGTGGTTAATTATTATCCCGCGGTCACTGAAGCATTCTATCAGAATATTCCACTTTTAGTACTGACTGCAGACCGTCCCACTGATTTCGTTGATATATTCGACGGGCAGACCATCAGGCAGAAGGATGTTTTTCATCAGCATTCCTATGGTGATTTCCAGCTTTTGGAAGACAGCAAAGAAAATGCAGAAGATATTAATTTCGATATTATTAAAAAAGCCATTGAGATTTGCTTTGAAAAGCAGGGACCCGTGCATATTAATATCCCTTTGGAAGAACCTTTATACGAACTTGTTTCTGAGCTTCCTACTTTTCCTACAGTGGAAAAAACCATCAAGCATAAAGATTATGAAATCCCGTCCAATCTGATTGCAGAATGGCATACCTCACAAAGAATTATGCTGTTGGTGGGAACAAGAGATTACAGCCCGGAACTGGAAAACCAGTTGACGCAGCTGGTGAAAAACCATTCTGTTGTGGTGTTGAGTGAAGCGAACTCAAACTTGTATCACGAAAAGTTCTTCAGACATATAGACCGTTATATTTTTAATTTTACGGAAGAAGATTACAAAACATATGCTCCTGATCTGCTGATTACGGTAGGGCAGAATGTGGTTTCAAAAAAAGTAAAACAATTCCTGAGAAGCGCACGTCCGAAACAGCACTGGCATCTGGATGAAGTATGGCAGCCGGATACTTATTTTTCACTGACTGAAAAAATAGAAGTGAAACCTGAAGTTTTCTTCTCAAAACTGCTGAAATTTATCAATCTGGAGCCAAGGCCTTATTTTAATCTTTGGGACGTTCTAAGGGACAAAAAAGATGCTAAGCATGAACAGTTTTTAAATACGATTGAGTTCTCTGATTTTTATTTTTTCAATAAGGCTTCCCAAACGGTTCCTGAAAATTATAATATCCATTTCAGTAACTCATCAGGCATCAGATATGCACAGCTGTTTGATTTCGGGAAGAGAAAGATGTACTGCAACAGGGGAACCAGCGGTATTGATGGATCTACTTCAACGGCAATGGGATTTGCCATCAAAAATGAAAATCCAACCTTACTGATCACGGGAGATCTGAGTTTCTTCTATGATATCAACGGACTTTGGAATCAGTATATTCCACCATTTGTAAGAATTATGATCTTCAATAACGGCGAAGGAAATATCTTTAAAATCATTCCGGGACCAGGAAACGCCAATCCAAATACACTGGATGAATTTATTGCTACAAAACACCGTAAAAATGCAGAATCTTTGGCCAAGCACTTTGGCTTTTCCTATATAAGAGTGGAGGACGAGCTTACTCTGGACAGGGTTCTGGAGAATTTCTTCAAACCTGATGCACAACCGAAAATCCTGGAAGTAAATACTCACGGGAAGAACAGTGCAGATGTCCTGAAGTCATATTTTGAATTTATGAAATAGATTTAAAGATCAAGATATTCTTCACTTCCCGGCAGATTGATAATCCTGTCGATGGAATAGATAAACATATCATCAAAATCATTCAACGCATTAATGATCTGGAAATGGGAAAATTGCTTTATATTCTGTAAAGTGATTTCCGTTTCTTTGATCTTTTTATGCTTTAAAAGGTGCTGTCTCTGTACTCCGTTCAGCAGATATGTAGAAGGGGTAAACCAGTCTTTTCCCTTCAAAAATAAAAGGTTGGAAAAAGAGGTATCCGTGATATGATTATTTTTAATGATGATAATTTCTTCTGCCTTGGCTTTCATTTTCATTTTATCCAGCTCCTTACGATCTTCAAACTTGAAAGAATAATCGAAACTGTTGTTTTCTACCAGCTGGAAATTCTGAATTTCAGGGATGGCATAGGGAATCATCTGTGTCCTGATCTTTTTGTCAAGGTCATAGGCAATTCTTAGTTTGAAAAGACCATCTTCATCGTGCTGCAGGTTTTTATAGATTTTGGCCAGATCGATAGGGTCTTCCTTTCCGAAATGGGAAAACGTCTGATTGACACGTTTCTGATGCAGATCCAATAGAAAAACCTCCTGATCTTCTACTTTAATACTTTCAATGAATTGGGACATAGATTTTATTTTTCATTTCCTGATATTCGTCTTCTAATTTACTCATATGCGTTATACCGCCTCCGCTTTTGAAATAAAGCTGATCTCCATCTTTTTCAATAAAGCGTATCATTACACAGCTGTCAACATTCTGCCCGTCAAACCAGCCGCAGACTCCCGTGTAATATCCTCTGTCATATCCTTCAGCATCCAGAATAATTTCCAGTGTTTTAGGTTTTGGAGCTCCCAAAATAGAGCCCGCAGGAAGCAGCTTTTTCATAATGCTTCCTATTCTGCCGTCAAATTCAGGTTTTACCGTGCCTGAAATTTCGGAACTCATTGCAAACAGATCTTTCTGCTGCGTTTTGATAAAGTCTATATGCTGAAACTGGTCTACCTTTACATCATCGGCCACCATGCTCAGATCATTACGAAGCAGGTCTACAACAGTGTAATGTTCTGCTTTTTCTTTTTTATCATTTTTCAGGATTTCTGCTGCATTTTCAATGGAAGCATCAATTGTTCCTTTCATTGGATATGTCAGAATTTTACCATCAATAATCTTTACAAAAGTTTCAGGAGAAAAAAATACAAAAAAATCTTTATAAAAAACTTTGTATTTCGCATTTGAGTGGTAAAAAATTTCTTCTAAGGTTAAATTGGTCTCTATCTTCGTTTTTCTGGTATAATTTACTAAATAAGAGTTTCCTAAACGAATATTTTTCTGAACTTTATCAAATCCGATTTTAAAGCTTTCCTGCGTTTCCGGAAACGATTTCCAGACTATTTTTTTATCCAGGTTGTGTATTGTTTTTGCGTTGGAAAATTCTTGAAAATCAATTATTAAACCTGATTTTTCAATCTCATTTTCCGGGTATATTTCAACATTCTCCGAAAGAAAGTCGATCACGAAAAAATAGGGAACCTTCTGAAGAGAAAGTTCGTCCATTTCCATAAATTTTTGATGATTCACTGAAAACATTCCGCAAAAATAATTATTGATGTTTACTTTTGCATAAATTTTTTATGATGCAGAACAAATATCCTCAGAAACCGGGAATAGATTTTATATTGAAGCAGGCCTTTTTTTACTGGAATAAAACACTCGTTTTTCAGTTGATGTTTTCAATCATCTTTTTTGGAATATTACTTACCGCAGTGATGCTTTTCGGGCAGAAGTATGACGTTTTTTCTTATAATAAAGAATTACAGGATGCCTTTATGAAAGGAACTCAGGCTTATATGGAAAAAATGCAAGCAATAACGGCTACTGAAAATTATCAGATGTTCACACTGGCAATCTTGGGAACTACAGCATTTTTGTATCCATTGAATCTTGGTATGTTTCAGATCTTCCGTAAGCTTGACCTCAGAGAAAATGTTGTAATAGGTGATTTGTTTGCCGGGTACAATGGGCTTAACTTTTTTAAATATGTAGGGTATTTCCTTTTCTGGTTTTTCATTTACAGATTGACGATTCCTACAATAATACTGGCAGTGATCTGGGTTGCTGTGACCCTGTTTGTTGCCCCGCTGATGTTTTTTACCAATAAAAGAATCTTCGAAGCGATCTCTCTGAATTTTAAAGCGCTTAAAATGTATTCTGTAGAAATAATGGTCTGTGTGATGGTTGCTTTTCTGTTTAAGTATTTAGGCTTTGCTTTATTTCTGATAGGCGGACTTTTCACATTCCCTTTTTGGAATGCTATGATTTACTCCCTTTATAAAACTGTATTTTCAGAGAAAATTTAAATTTCGTACCTGTTTAATGTGATCTTTTACCAAAAAAAACTAAATTTGGTAAAATCATTAAATATTTAAACTATGTCTGAATTTAACGAATTTGATCAGCAAGGCTCTGTACCTAACAGAGATACGGGATCTATTATTTCTCATGCCTTTGAAATGTATAAAGGAGTCTTCGGCTACGGAATTGTAGCGATGGTTATTTACCTGATCGGAGGATCTGTTATTCAAATGCTTACAGGATTTGACTCTGCTTCCATGGTTGAAGAAATGAAATCTTCGGGAGGCGAATTTAATTACTGGAGTGCTCCGGGACTTCCTCTATATATGGGAGTTTCCAGTCTTTTCGGTCTTTTATTATCACCTCTGTATGTAGGATTGATCTATATGGTGAATAAATACAATACCAAAAACCCGATCGAGTTTTCTGATCTTTTCATTGGATACCGTCAGAATTTTGTTAATATACTGATCTACAGTCTTCTTTCCGGAATCATTTCATCAGTGGCACTGGCATTGTGTGTGCTGCCGATCATTTTTGTATATCCTTTCCTTTTAATAGGGTATCCTATTCTTTTATTTGAAAATGCTTCGGCAACTGATGCCTTAGGGAAATCGTTCAATATTGCCAAAGAAAACTATGGAACGTTCCTGTTAACAGGGTTTTTAGGATTCCTGATCTCTATTGCAGGGGTTATCCTTTGCGGAATAGGGGTTATTTTGACAGCACCGTTTATTATGATTGTGATGTACTCTACTTATTGCGCTTTCTTAGGAAAACCAAGACAAATTATGTACAGTAAGTAAAATAGAAAAGGCATGATGAATAAGGACAAACAAATAAGCAGTGTTGCGATAAAGCAGATGTCATTGCTGGCAATCATCCTTGTGCTGGCAGGGCTGATCTGTTTTAATCTGGCATTGTTTATTCCCTCGGTTCTGGGAGCAATTACCATTTATGTAGTCTGCAGAAAATACAATTTTTATCTGCAGGAAGAAAAAAAATGGAAACCGTCACTGGCAGCCTTTGCATTAATGTTTGCAAGTCTTATTGTTCTTATTCTTCCCATCTATTTTATTGCTGACCTGATTATTGATAAACTGGGAAATGCACAGGCTTATATGGCCAAATTCAATATTTTCCTGGATAAGATACATACTTATATTTTCAATAAAGTAGGATTTGATATTCTCAGTAAAGAAAATATGACAAAACTGAAGGATTCTGTAGGAAAGATTTCTACTTCCGCACTCAGCGGGACATTCAATACCCTTACAGTGGTAATGTCTATGTATTTTATTCTTTATTTTATGCTGGAAAAACCCAGGTTATTTGAACGAATTTTAAGTAATTCTGCACCCCTTAAGAGGGCCAACATTTCTCTGATCGGTGATAAAATGAGAAAACTGATCATGGCAAATGCTATCGGGATTCCGGTTGTGGCAGTAGGCCAGGGGATCGTTTCCCTGATAGGGTATATAATCTTTGGTGCTCCCGGACCAGTATTATTATTTGCTCTTACAGCCGCATCATCAGTAATTCCTGTTGTAGGAACTGCCATTGTTTACGTTCCGGTATGCATCTTTATGATTGCTGAAGGAAATACAGGTCCCGGATTGGGGTTGGCAGCATACTGTTTAGTAGTGGTAGGTCTTACGGATAATCTTCTCCGTTTTACACTTTTAAAGAAGCTGGAAAATATTCACCCTTTAAATACCGTATTCGGAATCATCATGGGAATGAATCTGTTTGGCTTTATGGGACTTATTTTCGGGCCTATTCTGATTTCCCTGACCCTTTTGCTGATTCAGGTGTACAGAAATGAATTTTCGGATGAAGAAACACCTCCCGATCTCGAATTACCGAATCAGAATGATCTTGAAGAAAAATTAATTTAAGTATATAAAAGTGGAAGGTATAAATCCCGAAATATTAAAAGAAATCTGCGTTGTTAAAATGCCTTTCGGTAAATACGAAGGAACAGTCCTTGCAGATCTTCCGGTCAGCTACCTGGAATGGTTCAACAGAAGCGGAATGCCCAAAGGAAAACTGGGAATGCAGCTTTCAACCGTCTATGAAATCAAGCTGAATGGACTGATGGATCTTTTAATTCCTATCAGAGCAGCAGTAAAAAATGGATTGTAAAAAGAAATATATCAACCGGTTAAAAAGTTTCGGGGGGAGCGAAAAGGCCGACAAAAACTTTCCCT
>NZ_JBPCHX010000013.1:0-17262 GCF_051011775.1 Chryseobacterium amylolyticum | reverse complement strand
GGTCAAAAATTTTTGGCGGCATCGAAGATGCCGCCGAAACTTTTTTATAACCAATTATTTAAGCTTTCAAAGCTTCAATTTCATCTCTCAGCTTCGCTGCCTTAATAAAGTCAAGATTTTTTGCCGCAGCTTCCATTTCTTTCTGTTTCTGGGCAATCATTTTATCAATATCTTCACTTGCATAGCTGGCCTTTGTTTCCGCAACCTTCTGAAGGATTTCTTTCTGAGTATATTTTTCATCCGGGAAATCTTTGCTTCTTCCGACAAGGTTTTCAGAAATCTTTTTATTCAAAGCTTTTGGCTGAAGTCCATGTTCTTCATTATACTTCATTTGCTTGGCACGGCGGTATTCCGTTTCATCCAGGGTTGCCTGCATAGATTTGGTGATCTTATCGGCGTACATAATCGCTTTCCCGTTCACATTCCTTGCAGCACGGCCTACCGTCTGGATCATTGATCTTCTGCTTCTCAGCATTCCTTCTTTATCTGCATCTAAAATAGCCACTAAAGAAACTTCCGGTAAATCTAATCCCTCTCTCAAGAGGTTTACTCCAATAAGCACGTCAAAAAGTCCTAAACGAAGGTCCTGCATAATCTGAATACGCTCCAGGGTCTCAACATCAGAATGGATATATCTTGTTCTGATTCCGAATTTGGTGAAGTATTTGGTAAGTTCCTCTGCCATTTTCTTCGTCAAAGTAGTCACCAGAACCCTTTCATCAGCATCAGCTCTCTTCTGTATTTCTTCCATGAGATCATCAATCTGATTTAAAGTAGGCCTTACCTCGATGATAGGATCAAGAAGTCCCGTAGGACGGATAATTTGTTCTATATAAGCTCCTCCGGTTTTCTCCAGTTCGTAATCGGCAGGTGTTGCAGAAACATAAATCACCTGGTTCTGCATAGCTTCGAATTCCTCAAACTTTAGAGGCCTGTTGTCCATTGCAGCAGGAAGTCTGAATCCGTATTCTACCAATGCTTCCTTACGGCTCCGGTCACCACCATACATGGCATGAACTTGTGGAACCGTTACGTGGCTTTCGTCAATCACCATCAGGAAATCTTTAGGGAAATAATCAATCAGGCAGAAAGGTCTGCTTCCCGGAAGACGCCCATCCAGATACCTGGAATAGTTTTCAATTCCGGAACAGTAGCCAAGCTCTTTAATCATCTCAAGATCCAGTTCGGTTCTTTCCTGAAGTCTTTTGGCCTCCAAAGGTTTCTCGATAGAATTAAAGAAGTCAACCTGCTTTACCATATCATCCTGAATCTCTCTGATAGCACCGTTTAAGGTTTCTTTTGAAGTTACAAAGAGATTGGCAGGGTAAATCTGAATCTGGTCAAAATTAGACTCTACATTTCCTGTTAAAGGATCAAAACTTTGAATCTTTTCAATTTCATCCCCAAAGAACTGGATTCTGATCGCATTGTCTGCATACGCCGGAAAAACATCAATGACATCCCCTTTTACACGGAATGTCCCCCTTTGGAATTCATTTAATGTTCTGGCATATAGAGCATTAACAAGTGAGTGGAGCAGAGCGGTTCTCGTTACCTTCTCACCAATAGCAATAGAAATCAATGATTTATGGAACTCCGTTGGATTTCCGATACCATAGATACATGAAACTGAGGCAACGATCAAAACATCCCTCCTTCCTGAAAGAAGGCTGGCCGTAGCAGAAAGACGCAATTTTTCAACCTCTTCATTAATGCTCAGATCTTTTTCAATATACGTTCCGGTAGTCGCAATATATGCTTCAGGCTGGTAATAATCATAATAACTCACAAAGTATTCCACCGCATTTTCCGGAAAGAATTCTTTAAACTCCATGAAGAGCTGTGCTGCCAGTGTTTTATTGTGTGCCAGAACTAATGTTGGACGCTGAACGTTTTGTATAACATTCGCAACAGTAAAGGTTTTTCCGGAGCCAGTTACTCCCAGAAGCGTCTGATATTTCTCACCGATCTCTATTCCTTCAGTAAGCTTCTCAATAGCCTGGGGCTGGTCTCCGGTAGGTTTATATTCCGATTGAAGTTTAAAATCCATACAACAAAAATACAAAAGAAATCATAAGGCTGTATAATGTTTTGAAGGTGAATATTTTGACAATAAAATTTTAACAGATTATCCTTGCAGTTTTGATTTTTTGAAGCTAAACAAAACAATTGAAAAAATAAAAAGTGCTAATTACTAGCACTTTGTTGTTATGGACGTGTAAAGGTCATTGTTGCTGGAACCTTTAATACTGAAGCAATGGCTTTTCCATCCTTCATTGCAGGCTTCCAGTTGGTTTCATTACTTATTTCAGTGACTGCTTTTAGAAGCTCCCTGTTAAGGATTTCGTTTTCTCCCGAAGTCGTTACCTCTGTTGTTTTGCCCATTTCATTGATATGAATATAGGCGGTAGATGTTATAGGTCCGTTATAGCTTCCTAAATTACTTACATCCACATTTCTGCTTATTTTGATTTTAAAGTCTTTATCCCCACCAGGATATTGCGCCGGAATTTCATTAGAAATCTGTTGAGTATTGATAGCTGTATTTGTGTTTTTACCTTCATCTGTTCTTGGAGCTATTGTATCCGAAACTTTTTTTAACTCCTCTTTTTTGAAATCCGTTATAGTGGATGCATGCCCTTCTTTTTTTGTTTTTTCATGATATGAAGGAGTAATTAAACTGGTTTGATAGGGTCTTTGATCTCCAATTTGGGTTGGCATTTCTGTTGTTTTTTCAGAAAAAAGAAAATGTTTGGGATTCTCAGCATATGTTCTTTCAGAGAATAAGGCTACTGCAGAAATTAAAGCAGTGATACCTGCTGTTTTTTTTAACAGACTAAATTTTGTTTTTTTTGTTTTCATCATAATAAATCTTTTTTTGGTGTTATTGAAATTAAATGAATGAGTCAAAGGTGGGTTTTGATGAATAAGAATTTCTTCAAGAATAAGATTCTGATATTCTCTGATGTCGTAATTGCTTTTCATAACAGCTTCATCTGCCAGAAATTCATGATTTGTGATTATAGCTTTGTTGTATAGTAAAAGAATGGGGTTGAACCAGCTGAAAATCCTTAAAGCATTCAAAACCAGCATGTCTAAACTGTGTTTTTGTTCAATATGGGTCTTTTCGTGGATGAAAATTCTTGGATCTATCCCGTTATTATTCATATAGCTTTCCCCCATATAAATTGTTTTCCAAAAACTGAAGGGTGAAAGATTTTCTTTTGTCAATAATATAGTATGGTTGTGGTAAACATGTTTCTTTCCGGATATTTTTTTGATTTTAAGAAAGGAAATAAGGCTTCTCAGCAACAGAAAAGATGTGATCAATATATAAATTCCCCACATCACATTCGTCAGGTTAAAACTTCCCTGCTCCTGCGGGATGACAGCGAGTTGTTGTGCAGTTTTTTCAATAATCAATTGAGGTGTTTTCCCGCTGTGATGGGTTGGCAGAGTAATGGTAACAAACGGAATTGCATATGAAAGCAATAATGAGCTTAGCAAATACATCCGGTTAAATCTGAGGACTCTTTCTTTTTCCAAAAACAGATAATAAACGGTGATGAAAATAGAAGAGCAAAGGATTATTTTTAAAACAATAGCAGTCATCTTTATTCTTTTATCTGTTCGTCAATAATGTCACGAAGCTCTTTCAGTTCCTTCTGGCTAAGTTTTGCATTGGAAGTAAAAAACGAGGCAAACTGTGTCACGGAGCTGTTAAAAAAACGGTCAATCATGGAAGTCATTTCTTCCTTGAAATATTCCCCTTTCTCTACTTTTGGATAGTATTCGCGGGAATTTCCATACAGTTTATAGCCAACCAGTTCTTTATTCTGCATTCTTTTAAGCAATGTAGCAATAGTTGATGGTGCAGGTTTTGGTTCTGGTGAAGCTTCCAGAATATCCTTCATGAAAACGGTTTTCTTTTCCCAAAGAATTTCCATAAGGACTTTTTCAGAATCTGTAAGTTTAATTTCTTTCATTCTACAATTTTGTAATTAGTTCTACAAATGTAGAATAAAAATTAATATACACAAACTTTATGGCATTATTTTTCCATTCATTTTTCTAACACCTAATCATAATGCTATGAAAGTCAATCAATTTTATGTCCCGGCAATAAGCCTTTTTCTTATTTTATCTTCATGTAAGGAAAATCATGCAAATGCCCAGAAAACCGGAAATGATGGCAGTGTAGAGACAGAAAATCCTAATTCTGACTATAAGCCGGCATTTCAGGGACAGACAAGAATTAAGGCTGTGAAGACAACAACAGCATATAACGTAGAAGTCTTGAATAAAGATCTGGGAAGACCCTGGGGAATTATCAATTTGCCTGACGGAAGGTTTCTCATTACTGACAAGAATGGACATATGAATGTTGTGTCAACAGACGGAAAACAAATTTTAAAAATAGAAGGCTTTCCAAAAGTAGATTCTAAAGGACAGGGCGGAATGCTGGATGTAGCTCTTGATCCCGATTTTAAAATCAATAATATAATTTACTTCAGCTTTTCTGAGCCGTTTGGAAAAGGAAACTTAACTTCTGTCGCCAAAGGAAAGCTGTCCCCAGATCTTAAAAATATTTCAGAAGTTAAAGTTATTTTCCGCGCAGAACCTTCCTATGATGGAGATAAACATTACGGAAGCCGTCTTGCTTTTGATAAAGATGGAAATTTATTTGTCAGTACAGGAGAAAGATCGGATAAAGTAACCAGGGCATATGCCCAGAAAACGGATAATTATCTTGGAAAAATTTTGAAAATTACAAAAGATGGTAAACCTGCACCCGGGAATCCTTTTATCGGAAAACAAGGCTATAAGCCCGAGATCTATGCTTATGGCGTCCGTAATCCGCAAGGGCTGGCAATTGATCCTGATGGAAATTTATGGGATGTTGAAATGGGACCAAGAGGAGGTGATGAAATCAATCTCATTAAGCCAGGTAAAAACTACGGCTGGGGAGATGTGACATATGGAATTGAATATTCCGGAGATAAGGTAGGCCGGGGAATTACACAAAGAGAAGGAACAGAACAGCCGGTTTATTATTGGGATCCGGTCATCTCTCCAAGCGGGGTTACTTTTTACACCGGAAATATTGATGAATGGAAAGGAAACCTCTTTATCGGATGTTTAAGCGGTGAACATATCGACAGAATTGTAATGAAAGATAATAAAGTCGTAGGAGAAGAACGCCTTCTGGCAGATCAGAAAGAGCGTTTCCGGGATGTATTGAATGGTATGGACGGAAATCTGTATGCCGTAACAGACAGTGGTAAGCTTTATAAAATTTCCAAAAAATAGAAAAAAGCCTACAGAGATTTTCTGTAGGCTTTGTAAGGAAGCTGAAGGCTGGAAGTTATAGTGGTTTAATATGAATTTCTCCCTGATGTAACTTCCATTTTCCATCATCTGGCATCCCTCATATTCTTAAAACTTAAAATTAAGTCTGGCAAAAACCTGTCTTCCGGCAAATCCCATCTGTACAGGATCAAAAATACCTCCGGATTCTGTATTTCCGGTGGTCACCTGAGTCGTCTGTAAAGTAGGATATCGGTTGAATAGGTTTTTACTTCCCAGCGTCAGATTCAGATTTTTAGAAAATTCATAACCAAAAGAGAGGTCGGTTGTTACTTTTGCATTATAAACCTGTTCCGCATCATCATAGCCGATCAGGGTTACCTTATCAAATCTTACCATCTGCAGATTCACATTAAATTTGTTGATTTTATAATTCAGGTTTAAATTAACTTTTGTCTTCGGTGCGGAAGCCAGGATAAAAGCCTTTTCTCTTTCGCTCAGATAAATATCTTCTTTCCCTGCCAGCTGTTCCGAAGTATTCACCTGGGTAATTTCCATATCGTTGTAGTTTCCGGCTAAAGTGGCGGTCAGTTTTCCGGAGCCTATATTTTCACTATAGCTCAAAATAAGGTCAACCCCCTTTGTACGGGTATCTATTGCATTGGAAAAGAACTGCACCTGGTCAATAAATGGATTCTCTGCCTGAACTTCTGTCGGCAAGTCTTCCTGTGCAAAATATCCGGTAAGAACGATCCTGTCTTTCACCTGAATATAATAACCATCTACTGTTGCTGTGAATTTTCCTGTATTAAAGGTGAATCCGGCGCTTCCATTCACAGATGTTTCCTGTTTCAGCTGAGGGATTCCAAGGCTGCTTGCCAGCTTGCTGTCATTAGAAGCGAGCTGAATGGTGACTAATTTACCACCTTGAAAGTTGGTGAACTGCTGGCTATAATACTTCTGTGCCAGAGAAGGGGCTCTGAACCCTGTAGAAATAGATCCACGGAATGCAAACTGCGGTGTAATCGCATATCTTGTAGCAAACTTACCATTCAGGGTACTTCCGAAATCATTATAGTTTTCAAATCTTCCGGCAACGCTTATCATCCAGTTTTTAGTCACATCCAGTTCGGTGTCTATATAAGCTGCAAAATTATTTCTGCTTTTGCCGATATCTGTTGAATACCCGGGAAATCCTTGCGATCCGCCAGGTCTTACACTGCCACTTAGAGGATTGGTAACAAGTAAATTTTCAGGAGTATCTGGTGTGACAGGATTTCCGTTCTTATCATACATCGTGTAGGAAGCTTCTTCACCTTTGATGATGTTAAATTTTTCATACCTGAATTCTGATCCGAAAGCAATGTTCAGGCCTTCCAGTACCTTAAATTGTTTCACGGCATTAAAACCGGTCGTATTCTGCAGCAACGAATGTCCTCCGGCATTAAAGCTTGTCGGTGATTTGATTCCCAAAGTAGCATTGATGGTATTGTCAATCTGATAGGTGAATCTGTTGTTGCCAAAAGCATTATAAAAATCCACATCCCAGTCTAAGACTTTAAATTTTAAACCATTATCAAAAGTAAAATCTGAAATGCTCGTATTTTCAATCGGGTTAAATCCTGAAGGGTATACTTCAGGGATATTTCCATCTGCATCTGCTGCTCTGGTCCACGCATAGGCTTTGGTGTTTCTATGCGAAAAGCCCTGACGGGAATAAAATTTCAATCCGTCTGATAAAGGAAGTTCAACATTGCCGAAAAAATAAATATTTTGAGCCTTGGCATCTCCGAAGCGCTGTCTGGGTGCCAGAGACGGTTTATTGTAGATGTCGGGATTAGCATTACGTATCGCATAATCTTTGTTGATAAATTCTGCAGTGAAATTTCCAAAACCGCCTTTTGAGCCTATTTTAGTTCCAAAATTCCCGCTGAAATCAAAAGTAGTTCCATCTACTTTGTGATCGGAGACAACATCATTGTTCCCGGGACTTTTAAAGAGGTTCATTCCATAGAATGCATTTCCTTCAAAACCTTTGTCACGATCATTAAGGATCACGTTAATTACCCCTGCGATAGCATCTGATCCGTATTGGGCAGAAGCTCCGTCACGAAGAACCTCCACTCTTTTGATGGCGCCAATAGGAATGGTGTTCATGTCATATCCGGTGTTTCCTCTTCCCTTGGTCCCAAAAAGGTTAATCAGTGAAGACTGATGGTATCTTTTCCCATTTAGCAGAAGCAAGGTCTGATCGGGGCCTAGACCTCTTAAAGTGGCGGGATCTACAGCATCAGCACCGTCGGATCCTGATTGTTTGTTGGAGTTGAAAGAGGGGGCGGAAAACTGTAAAAGCTGGTTGACTTCCACCTGGCCGGTTGACTGGCTTACCTGTTTAATATCGATGATATCAATAGGAACAGGGGTATTAACAACTGTTCTTTTTTTATTCCGGCTTCCGGTAATGGCTACTTCGTCTATCTTTGATTCTTTTAAAGTATCCTTTATTTGCTGGGCGTAGGAAAGGGTAGAAGCCCCAAGGAAAATAATGCTGATGTATTTTATTTTCATATTGATAATTTTGAGTGGTGATTCAATCAAAATTATCAATATTTATTTTTAAATCAATATCAAAATTAAATATTTAGTATGAAAATCTCAATTTGCTATTGATTTGTGTTAATTTCGGTAAAATAATAACTTAATATTCAATTTTAATGAAAAATTTTAACATTAAAAGCTTGTAATGATTCTGTTAATTCCTTCTTCTAAAATTTCCCGTGAAGTGGAAAAGCAAATTCTGATATGTCCTTCCGCTCCTTTTCCAAACCATCTTTCTGAACCGGGCACTATTGCAACTTTTCCCTGCAGCAGAACATGCCGTGTAAATTCGTCACTGGTCATTCCGTTTTTGATCTTTGGAAATAGTACAAAAGTGGCTTCAGGGAGATTAGGCGTTACAATGTCGGATTGGCTTAACAGGGTAAATGCAAGATCTCTGTTGCTTTGTAAATGTGCTAAAAATTCTCTGTACCAGGGTTTTGCTTTCTCCAGGGCTACACTTGCTGCAATTTGTGATAAGGTAGAAACTCCTTCTATTGTTGAATTGAAATTGGATTTTTCAGTAAAATCTTCAAGAATGTCCTGGTCATTACATAATACAGCTCCAATTCTCAGGCCGGCAATTCCAAATGATTTTGAAAATCCATACACGGTAAAACTTTTTTTCTTCGCCTTTTCTGAAACAGAAGAATAGGTATAGAAATCTTTATTGCCGTAAACAATATCACTCCAGATTTCATCACTCATTACCCAAAGATCATGGGCAGAAGCAATCTCAGCTATTTTTATCAAGATTTCTTTAGAATAAACCTTCCCGAGTGGATTGTGCGGGTTGCATATACTGATCAGCCTGGTTTTGGAACTGATTAGAGAAACCAGTTTTTCAAAATCAATTTCACCGGATGTTGTATCAACAGGGCAGAGCACTACCTTTCCCCCGGCTGTTTCCACTGATTTTTTGAAAAGGAAATCTACCGGATCGAGAATAATTGCTTCATCGCCCGGTTTAAGAACATAAGATGCAATAAGAAACATTCCCTGGGCAGCACTGTTCACAGCCAGGACATTTTCAGGCGTAAAACGGCCGTGCTTTTCCTGATTGAAATGATCAGCTACGCTTTTCCTGAATTCCGGCAGTCCGGAAAATGGTCCGTAGCTGAGGTAGCCGTCTTTAAGGTATTCAATAATTCCCTGTTCTATTTCAGGTGCTGTCCTGAAGTCCGGATCAGCAGCTGTAAGGGGGATAATTCCATCTTCTAAGGTAGCCCATCTTCCGTTGTAGGCTTTTCTTTTCAGTGCTTCAAAATTGATATCGTTATGGGTAAACATATTTATTTATAGGATATAGGTAAAATATTTTCTGATTGTTGACGAAGAGGACGCAGGAACTGTTCTAACAGGATTCTTCCGTTATTGATATGGGTTTCAATTTCTGGTTTTCTTTCTGCCTCATATTTTTTGAAAGCTTTTTCTGTGTTTTCTTCTTCGGATAAATATTTAGTGAGAATGAAGGAGTCTTTTAATGCAGAAGTAACGCCTTGACTGGTAAAGGGGATCAGTGGATGTGCTGCATCCCCGATGAAAACAATATTGTCTTTATAAAACGGATTTAATTTTTCCAATTCATAAACACACCATAAATGCACATTTTTATAGTCTGATTTCTGTATAATGGAAGGAATCAAAGGATGCCAGTCTTCAAACACTTCAAGCATGTATTTCTTTAGGTTTTCTGCCGTACATGCGTTGATCATATATTTTTCGTTATCAAATTGTGAATACCACAGAATAGTGTCTCCCGAAAGCTTGAGGATCCCAAACGTCAGTCCGCCTTCCTCATGATGAAATTTTATGAAGTTATTCCCAACAGAATCTGCGATCTCTTTATTTTGTATAATATTGACCACTTCACTTTCTCTTACCACGCTCATTTTTTCACCTTTAAAAAGATCCCTTCTGATACGGCTTTTAGAACCATCAGAAATGACAGCAATGTCAGCATCAATATCGGTTCCGTCAGAAAGCTTTAGTTTTCCGGTCTGTTGATTATCAGGAATTATAGTTTCTTCATAAGTAATCTTTTCGGGAGAAATGTTTTGTGCCAGGAGATGTATTAATGAGTGTCTTGAAATGGCAAAAACATGATCCAGTTCCTTTTCTGCCAGGGTTTTTCCTGTACGGGAATACTGGGTATATTTTTTCAGAAAATTTCCATGTTTGAGAAGAATTTCAGGATCAATTATCTGATAAAGATAGTCCATCCCTTCTTTTGGAATGAGGAAGCCGTGCCCGGCCTGGTCTTTCATTTTTCTTCTTTCATAAATATGATAATCGATCTTGTGTTTTTCTAAGTAATTTGCCATGGTTAAGCCAGAGATACCGGCGCCCACGACAGCAATTTTCTTCATTCGGAATAACGGTTTTTTTCAGGTTGTTTTTTTAAGTATTTTGATCTGTTTTATAAGATGGATGCAAAATTAACTTAAAAACATTCACTATTTCAAAAAATGAATCAATTTGCTTTCGGTTTCCTTAAAAATAAAATAAAAAAGATGATGTAATTGCCGGTTATAAAAGTATATGATTGATTTATATTTATTTTCAATATTTGAATGGTTTTGAGTCTGCTGAATATGCAGTTCATTTCCGTAAAAAATTTAAAACATCAAAAAACCGGAACTTTTTCCGGTTTTTTGATTAAGCTTTTTCAAGCTGAACAGTAAAGTGTCTTAAGATTTCTGGTTCCCAGGTAATCCTGTATCCTTTTGCAATCTCTTCGCGTCTTTCATACACATTTCTGATTGCTGCAGCAATATAATCCATATGGTTATTGGTGTACGTTCTTCTTGGAATTGCCAGACGTACCAGTTCTAACTTCGGATAACGGTTTTCTCTTGTGGCAGGATCTCTGTCTGCCAATAGTGTTCCGATTTCTACCGTTCTGATCCCTGCTTCCTTATAAATTTCAAGTCCTAATGTCTGAGCCGGATATTCTTCGCGGGAAACATTCGGAAGGAAGTTTAAAGAATCAATAAATACCGCGTGTCCCCCGATTGGTTTCTGAACCGGGATTCCATATTCGATCAGTTTATTACCGAGATATTCAACCTGGGAGATTCTGCTTTCAAGGTAAGCAAACTCAGTAGCTTCGTCAAGACCTACGGCCAGTGCTGCCATATCTCTTCCGGCCATTCCTCCATAAGTAATAAAGCCTTCGTAAATAATGGTAAAGTTTGATGCCTTTCTGAAAACTTCTTCATTATTCAAAGCGATGAATCCGCCAATGTTTACCAGTCCGTCTTTTTTGGAACTCATTGTCATTCCGTCTCCGTAAGAGAAAATTTCCTTACAGATGTCTTTAATGCTTCTGTTTTCCTGTCCTGCTTCTCTTTTTTTGATGAAGTAAGCATTCTCTGCAAATCTTGCCGAATCAAAAAATACAGGAATTCCATATTGATCCGATAAAGCTTTTACTGCCTTCATGTTTTCCAAAGAAACTGGCTGGCCTCCCGATGAGTTACAGGTAATGGTAATCAAGCAGAAAGGAATGCTTTCTTTCGGGTGGCTTTTATAAACTTCTTCCAGTTTTTCAAGATTGATATTTCCTTTGAAAGGATGAAGGTTATTGATATCAAACGCTTCATCAATCGTACAGTCTATTGCGTGTGCCTTTCTGAATTCAATGTGGCCTTTTGTCGTGTCAAAGTGTGAGTTTCCCGGAACGACATCACCTTCTTTTACCAGCACTGAGAAAAGTACGTTTTCAGCTGCTCTTCCCTGGTGGGTTGGTAATAAATATTTGAATCCTGTGATCCTTTCAACGGTTTTCTGTAATTGTTCGAATGAACGTGATCCTGCGTAGCTTTCATCTCCGGTCATTAAAGCTGCCCATTGTTTATCGGACATCGCTCCGGTTCCGGAATCGGTAAGCAGGTCAATATAAACCTGAGAAGATCTTAAATTGAAAAGGTTGTAATTAGCTTCTTTAAGCCACTGTTCTCTTTCTTCTCTGGTAGACTGGTAGATTTCCTCCACCATTTTGATGCGGAAAGGTTCCGCGTACGGTAAATTCATGAGTTAATATGTTTTAAATTGTTTGTAAAGAAAATGTTCTTGAAAATAATTTTTCAAATTTCATCAAAGTATATATAAGGCGGAAGAGATTTATTCCGGAGCCTTAAATATATTTTCATCAGAATGGAATCCGGCTACACCACCGCTCACTGCGAACTTCATGGCAGAAGCAGCCGTCATTCCTACTACAGGTTTGATGTTTTTTTCTTCAGTAACAATTACCCAGCCCGAGATGGCATACGAGTGGGGAAGATATACCGCAACGTAATTATGCTTGTCAACGTCTGACATTTCTTTTTGAGTTAAAAAACCGATTCTCCAGATTTCCGGATTTTCATTGGTCTTTACCCATACAGGATCGTTGAATTTTTTCTTGTCACCTACAAATGAAGACATGACGTCTTTCGTAGGAGTGTAAATGTGTTTTATTCCCGGAGTCTTCTCCAGTAAGCTGTCCATGGTGTCGAAAAAGAATCTCCCAACCACGAATTTATTTCCTAAATATCCCAGAATAGCAGTAAACAGTATAATAGATACGAAAACAAGCCCCGGCACCTGCTTGGCAAGTGAAGGAATCAGATTGTCAATGGCGCTTACAATATACCAGATGACAAAAATGGTAAGCCCGATAGGACCAATAATTACTAATCCCTGAAAAAAATTCTTCAGGAAAAGATTGGCAATATTTTCAAAGCTTGGCTTCTTCAATGGATACTCTTTACTGTTTGTATTTTAACCGTGAATGGTTTCTTTGTTTCCGTAGGATTTAATAATGCCGGCTTCATACTCCAGCCATTCTTCCCAGCGCTGGTTTACTTTCTCAGGATTACCGAGCTGTCTTGCAAATCCGATAAAAGTAGTATAGTGATTGGCCTCGGAAATCATTAATTCCCTGTAAAAAACTTTAAGCTCTTCATCTTTGATATTTTCCGTAAGAACTTTGAATCTTTCACAGCTTCTGGCTTCAATCATAGCGGCGAACAGCATTTTATCTACGATGAGGTTTTCTCTGCTTCCCTGAACGATAAATTTTGCCAGTTCATTCACATAATCATCTTTTCTGGCTCTTCCAAAAGTATAGCCTCTCTTTTTGATGATCTCGTGTACCTGATTGAAATGGTCCAGCTCTTCCTGTGCAATGGCAAGAAGTTCTGTTACAATCTCAGGGTATTCGGGAAGCATCGTGATCAGTCCAATAGCATTGGTAGCTGCTTTTTGCTCGCACCAGGCATGATCTGTTAAAATTTCTTCAATGTTTCCTTCTGCAATATTTGCCCACCTTGGGTCGGTAGGTAGTTTCAACTTAAACATGTTGTAAATTTTTTGTAAATTTAAACAAATTGAGGTAAGAAATGTGACTTTATTTCAATTTGATCATTAAAGTCTTAAGAGGCAGTCTTCCTTCTTAGGAATTCCAAAATATTCCAGCCTAAGGCATCAACCTTTTTCAGCCCCGCAGAAATTATAAAAGCTAAAATGATATTAATGATATAGATAATGAGCATCAAAATCCACCAGGGCATATTTTCTTTTAATGGAACCACCATAAAGTAGACCAGTGAAGAGCTTATTCCCTGTGCAAAATAGAAGAATATGGCATTCCTGCCGATATAAGTGATGAAATTTTCTTTTGTGATCTTTAACCGGTTATAGAGAACAAATAATGTCACCAGAGAGAATAATGCCCAGATAATATACGGGATTTTTGGAGGGAATTTATTTTTGTTGATTTTGTAGAAAATATCTTCTCCATAGTACCAGAACATCCATACAAGAGCAGCTCCAACGAGTGCATATAAGACAGGAATTACTGTGGCAGGAATCCTTTTTCCTCGCATTTTGTTCCCCATTAAAAATACGGCAAGATAAAAAGCAACATATCCCACCTGTCCTGTTGGATAATATTCCGGGAAAATGTTGAATAATAAGGTTAAAGCAATGCAAAGTCCGATAAACCAGTTGATGTGTTTCGGAAAAAACCTTAAGATCAGAACTCCGAAAACGGTTAAAATAAAATACACTTTAAGGTACCAGAAACTTCCCATGACAACCGGAAAGGTATCAGCATTGGCATACTGATGAAGATACCAGTTTCCAAGGTTTTCCCAGTGAGGAACCGCTGAAATGCTGGTAGTGGAATATTTGGAACCGAATGTGGAATAAAAGTTCTGGAGCCATTCCATAGAAAAGAAACTCAGCCCGAAAACTTTAAACAAGTAATCTAAAAAGAATAGGAAAGTCACAAATATCATATATGTGATCTGCAGTTTCAACAGTCGGTACAATGTTTTTTCAATATTGGCACCTGAAGTAATGCCGCTCAGTGCATAAAAAAGAGCGACGTCAAAAACAAGGGAAAAAACTCTTACTTCTGCAGGAATATAAAACTGTCCAGACCAGAAAGCTGTATGGATAAATATGATGGAAAGTGTTGCCAGTCCTTTGGCGAAATCAATATATAGATCTCTGTTCATTTTAGGTGGGTTGGAAGTTCTTTTGTTGTGGCTCAAAAATACAAACAAATTGACTGTTTAAAACATAAAAGATTTTTTAAAACAAAAAAGGGGCGGAACATACTGCCCGCCTCCTTTCTTAAATATGCTAAAAATGAATGTTCTTGTTTATTGAAGATGTTTAAATTCTTCTGCAGAAATTTCTCCTGACTGAATTTTTCTCAGCTCATCTATATATTGACTCATATAAGCATCGATTTCAGGATTTACTGTGTTTTTAGCCATCTTATACGTACCGTTCAAAACTCCCTGATAGTAATAGAAGAAGTTATAATCGAAATTGGAAGCATTAAGATCGTATTGGCCTAAAAGGAATCCTAAACGAACTGCTGATCTTCTCTGTGCCGGTGTTCCGTGATGGTTGACACTGGTCGTCTGATAGTCGCCAATGCTCTGGGCAAACTCATAAGCTGCTGCAATTTCCGGGAAGCTGGTTTTATTGTAACCATTAGGTCTTCTCAGATAATATCCTGCAAAGCCATCTGCTTCAAGCTCATTCGGTCTGTATGTTGACTCTGATACAGAAGGAAGATTGAAGATGTACTGCAGCTGATGTCCATATTCATGGGCAAGGATCATTGCGTTTACAATATCGCCACCTTTTGATTTTGCATCATAATAGATAGCGTATCCGTAATAGATCTTTCCTGTAGAATAGGAAATAGCATTGTACGTGGAGTTGAAATTGGAAGGGTCATTTACAAATCGCAGTGTAGGAGCGGTTCTTCCCCACATGCCTGCAATTTTAGTCATCTGACCATTCATAAAATTGGTGTCTGTGGAGTTTTGAAGTCCTGTCAGTAAAACAGAACTGGAGCTCCAGTTGTTATCAACGTAAGAGCATCCTTTTTCAGTATTTCCCGGTTGCTCAATTTTTGCACTAAGTGCTTCTTGCTGAGGTTGAACATTGCTGTCCATTTGGTCATCACTACATGCCGTCAATGAAGTGACAGCAATGGCACCTGCTAATAAGCAGAGATTAAAGTTTCTTTTCATATATAAATTCAATTTGGTGAAACGAAGGTAATAAATTATCTCTTAATTGTGAGTACTTTATTGTAAAAAATTATTCAAAACATAGTGAATAGGATTTTAATTAAAAAAACATTGCTTTGATTGTAAGCTATTTAGAAATTTATATGTATATTTGCACCTCGAAATAACTAAAAATTTATAAACAATGTTTGCAATTGTAGAAATAGCAGGGCTTCAATACAAAGTTGAGCAAGACCAGAAGTTGTTTGTAAACCGTTTAAAAGGAGATAAAGGAGGAAAGGTTTCTTTCGATAAAGTTCTTCTTACTGTAAACGGTGCAATCACTGTAGGCGCCCCAGCTGTAAACGGAATCACTGTTGAAGCAGAGATCCTTGACCACGTAAAAGCTGATAAAGTAATCGTTTTCAAAAAGAAAAGAAGAAAAGGTTACAAAGTGAAAAACGGTCACAGACAATCTTTAACTCAAATCGTAATCACTGGTATTACAGGATTTGAAGGTGGAGCTAAAAAAGCTGCTGCTAAAAAAGAAACTGTGAAAGGTGAAGTTCTTTCTGACAACGCAACTGTTAACTTTGGTGAAGATCACGAGTTGAACTATCATTTAAAGAAAAACAACTTGTCTCAGTCTAAAGAGAACAGAGAAACTTTAATTACTTTAGGTAAAGCAGTTAAAGTTGAATTAGAAAAGAATGTTCTTACTCATGAAGAAGTAGATGCTGCTATCATTAAGAACATTGATCAATTTAAAGCACTTAATAAATAATCCAGTAATAAAATGGCACACAAGAAAGGAGTCGGTAGTTCCAAGAACGGTAGAGAGTCTCACTCTAAAAGATTAGGTGTGAAGATTTTCGGAGGACAAGAAGCTATTGCCGGAAATATTATTGTTAGACAAAGAGGTACTCAGCACCACCCAGGTGATAACGTGGGAATCGGTAAAGATCACACTTTGTTTGCATTAGTAGATGGTAAAGTAGTTTTCAGAAAGAAAGCAAACAACAGATCTTTCGTATCTGTAGAGCCAAACGCATAATTTTGTAAGCGTTTTATAAAAATTAAAACCTCAGTTTTTACTGAGGTTTTTTTTGTTTACGGATTGCTATAGTATTCATTTACCCGTGAAATATTTTTATATTTGTTCACTGCCAAATTTGCCAGACAGTTGAGCTGGCCGAAAAGCATCAAGAGTAGGCAACATTAAAACCAATAGCTATGAAAAATGTAAAGAAATTAACCAGAAAAAATTTAAAAGAAATTACCGGCGGGGTAGCTGCCAATTGCCCTTCCATGTTTCAGTCATGCGAAGAATGGTGCAGCTGGACTCCATGGCAGAAATCACACTGTATTTTGTCTGAGCCATGTACAGAGTGTTTTGAATAATATCAATAGATTTACCTTTTGAGATTTTAGTAGAGCTGAGCCATGGGTGGTTCAGTTTTTTATTTAGTTAAAAATACTTAAATAATATCCTGTGTAAGTGAAATGTTTATATATTTATCCGACTTCAAATGAAAAGAACTAAGCGGAAGCCGAAAAGCATCAAGAGTAGGCAATAAATAAAACTAAGCAATCATGAAAAATTTAAGAAAATTAACGAAAAAAAGTCTGAGAAGTATTAACGGAGGTGAGGTATGGTGTCCGGCAAAGCCTATTACATCATGTAGTGTATGGTGCGGACTTACAAATGAGCAGAAAATGCGATGCCTGCTCGATGTAGAAGGTTGTGAGTGCTTTTAATAACCTCTGCATTATATAGTATAAGGCAAATAAAGTTTCGGGGGGGGTTTTTGAGCCGCCGGCACCGCTTTTCTCT
>NZ_JBPCHX010000012.1:0-20323 GCF_051011775.1 Chryseobacterium amylolyticum | reverse complement strand
GGTAATGAATTGGAAAGTCCTTTTAAGTTTAATGATACAAAAATCCACTGGGGAATTCTGAGCAGGTTTTAGAAATAGAAAGGAAGAGGGAAGCTGGAGGCCGGAAGTTATCGAAGTCACTGTTTTACTATCCTGTTATTTCTATAGAAAGATTTTCTTCAAAAACTTATTACTGAGGGCTTCAAGGACTTGACAACACCGCAATAACTTCCTGCCTCCCTCTCCCAGCTTCCTACCTTATAATAATATATAATAAAGCAAAATCCCTTGTACAAAGGGCATTTTCAATTTTACCTTTCTATTAATTCTTCCTGTTAAAAAATATTAAATCGTATTTTTATTTTAATACATCATTAAAATACAGGTAACAGTGCCCTGCTAAATTTGTCTTCAAAAAAATGAAGAAAACTCTAGCCACTTTTGCCGTTTTTTTACTTCCTCTTTATTTTTCTGCCCAGGAAATCAATATTACCGGAAATGTAAAATCAGAAAACGGTTCCAGTGTTTCCGGTGTGAATATCACCGACAAAAATACAGGAAAGACCGCAACGACTGATGAAAACGGTAATTTCACCATTTCTGCAAATCCCAAAGATATTCTTGAATTCTTTGCTCCTGACTTTTCTGTTTATACCGTTGAGGTTTCTTCCAAAAAACAGTATTCCGTTGTTTTAAAAAAGCCGAACGAAAAGCAGATTGAAGGAGTCGTTATTACCGCTTTGGGTATTGCCAAGAAAAAAGAAAAGATTGGTTATGCCACTCAGGAAGTGGGAACAAAGCAATTTGAAACGATTACCACACCAAGTATCGGGAATTTATTCTCCGGACAGGTTGCAGGTCTGAATGTTTCCAATCCAACAGGAATGCAGCAGGCTCCACAGTTTACGCTGAGAGGAAATTCCAATCTTATTTTTGTTATTGACGGTGTCATTGTGGAAAAAGAGGTCTTCCAGAATTTAGATCCCAACAATATTGAAAATATTAACGTTCTGAAAGGTGCTACAGCTTCTGCCTTATATGGATCAAGAGGCCGCTACGGAGCCGTTTTGATCACCACAAAAAATGCGAAGAAGAAGGGATTCTCTGTTGAATTCTCCCAAAATACGATGATCACAGGAGGGTTTACCAATCTCCCGAAAACTCAGACCGAATATGGTAACGGTTCTCATGGGAAATATGAATTCTGGGATGGGGCTGACGGGGGAGTTAATGACGGAGATATGATCTGGGGTCCAAAGTTTGTTCCCGGGTTGCAGATTGCCCAGTGGAACAGTCCGATCAGGGATAAAGTAACAGGCCAGGTCGTTCCGTGGTACGGAGCTGTAACAGGAACCCAGTATGATGATAAATCAAGGTATGAAAGAGTTCCGATCGACTGGAAATACCATGATAACTTAAATACTTTTTTAAAACCTGCGGTTATCAACAATAATAACTTTGCTATCAGCTACAGAAATAACAAGGACGTCTACAGGTTCTCCGGGAATTTCATGAATTATGATGACAGGGTCCCGAATTCTTATCTTCAGAAATACGGAATCAACTTCTCTTCTGAAAACCATCTTGGTGAAAAATTAATCTTTGATACAAAATTCAACTTCAACCAGGCCTTCACCCCTAACATTCCCAACTACGATTACAACCCAAGCGGGCACATGTACACCATCCTGATCTGGATGGGAGGTGATGTAGACGGCAAAGCGCTTAAAAATCATATGTGGATCCCAGGAAAAGAAGGAAGAGCACAGGCCAACTGGAACTACGCATGGTACAATAACCCATGGTTCGGAGCTGAGTATTATAAAAATCAGAACAGAACGAATATCATCAATGCACAGACAGGTTTAGAGTATAAAGCTACTCAGGATCTTTCGGTAAAAGGAAAAATATCCATTGTGGAAAACCACAGCAAAACGGAAATATTGAGCCCTTATTCCTATTTCAATTACAGTGCACCGAGAAGTGGCGGCTACATTCTGAAAGATAATAAAACATGGAACCTTAACTACGATATCCTGGCAACTTACAAGAAAAAAATATCTGATAACTTTGATTTCACCATCAATGCCGGAGGTTCTGCTTTCTATTATAAAAACAACAATAATGAAAGGTCTACGGACGGATTGAAAATTCCTGAAGTATACACCTTTGAAAACTCTATCGGAGCACTGAAAAATTATACCTACCTGAAGGAAAAGCTGATTTACAGTGCTTATTCTACAATTGATATCGGATTGTACAACGCTTTCTTCATTAATATCTCAGGGCGTAATGACTGGTCATCCACACTTCCTAAAGCCAACAGGTCTTACTTCTACCCTTCTGCATCCGTAAGTGCGGTTATTTCAAACCTGGTAAAAATGCCGGAGTCCATCAATATGTTAAAGCTTTCCGCTTCATGGGCCAAAGTAGCGTATGATTTCCAGCCTTATGCGATCAGGAATTATTATCTGAATAACCAGGGAATCACATTCAATGGAAATCCTACGTATTATTATCCAACAACCCTGAACGTAGAAAACTCTTTGAAGCCGGAACAGACAAAATCATATGAATTAGGGTTAAGTGCAGGTTTCCTGAATAACAGAATTACCCTGGATGCCACTTATTTCAGAACATTGGATTATAATAATATTCTCCAGTTCCCGGCAGCTGAATCCTCAGGCTTCACTTCACAATATGTAAACGGGAATGAGTATACCACGAAAGGTTTTGAAATTACTCTTGGTATGGTTCCGGTAAAAACAGCTGATTTCAGCTGGAAAACCTTAATCAACTGGAGTACTTATGAACAAAAGCTGACTTCCATTTATGATAATATGCCCAACTATCAAAATATTAAGTTGGGTGAAAGAATGGACAGCTATTATGACTATACATGGCAAAAGTCTCCGGACGGAAAAGTCATTCTTGATGCCAATACAGGAATGCCAACAAGAGCTAATGCCCCAACGAACTTAGGACATTTCAATCCGGACTGGACTTTTGGTTTTAATAACACCTTTAAATACAAGAAGTTTACTTTAAATATAGGAATCGATGGCAGCATCGGCGGTGTCATGAGATCGCAGGTTGTTGAAAAGATGTGGTGGGGAGGAAAACATCCTAATTCTGTAGCGTACAGAGATCTTGAGTATGCAAATCCGGGAACGTATTATTTTGTACCGGATGGGGTAAATTACAATCCTGCGACAGGCCTTTATACTCCGCATACAAAAGCAATCAGCTTCCAGGACTGGGCACAGAATTATCCATACCAGGCAAGAGTAACACAGGATGAAAGCGAAGAATTTGCCAACGTTTTCGACAGGACTTTCGTTAAGCTCAGATCTGTAGTCCTGGAATATGACTTTTCTTCGTTACTAAACCCGAAAGGAATGGTAAAAGGCTTTACTGCCAATATTTCTGCCTACAATCTGGCGATGTGGAAAAAATCCAAGAACCTTTACTCCGATCCGGATTTCCAGATCAGGTCAGGCAGAAGCGGAGATATCGCTAATGATATCCAGGACCCATCCAGCAGATGGTTCGGAATCGGTTTTAATCTTAAGTTTTAACTAAAAAGTACATCAAGACAATGAAAAATACCATAAAGAATATAAAAGGACAAAAAGGTAAAACGGCAAAATGGCTGATGAGGTCTATAGTTGCTGCAGGACTTCTGACATTGGCTTCATGCGAATCCAACCTTGACACCATCAATGAAAATCCTAATGACCAGGCCAGCATTGAGCCTAAATATCTTCTAACCTATGTGGAAAAATATACATTTCAGGTCAATGGAGATAATATGTATGCTTCAAGAATGATGATCGGTACCGACGGCGAGAATTCTTATCAGTATATGAAATGGAATGACACCTCTTTTGAAGTGTATACCAAAGGACTCCTGAATACAGGAAAAATGATGCAGGAAGCAGAGAAAAGAGGAAATAAAAATTATCTGGCCATCGGGAAATTTCTGAGAGCCTATCATTTTTTCAACATCAGCTTAAAAGTGGGAAGTGCCCCCTATTCTGAGGCAGCCAAAGGTGAATCCGGAATCACACAGCCTAAATATGACACACAGGAAGCGATCATGGCCGGAATTTTATCAGAGTTGAAAGAAGCCAATGATCTTATTAATACCAGCGACAAAATTGAGGGGGATATTGTATACAACGGAGATGCCTTAAAGTGGAAAAAACTGATCAACTCCTTCCGTCTGAAAATTCTGATCACTTTATCTAAAAAAACAACGGTAGGAAGCTATAATATCGCTTCAGAATTTGCATCCATTGCAGGAAGCCAGTCTCTTATGACCTCCATTGCGGATAACGGCGAACTTAAGTTTGCTGATGCCGCAGACAGCAGGTACACGATGTTTAATAACAGCGGATACGGCTCCAGTTTGTATATGGCAGATTATTTCATCAATATGTTCAAAGACAGACATGACCCGCGTTTGTTTACTTTTGCAGCACAGACTACGGGAGCAAAAGAAGCCGGAAAAGCAATCACAGATTATACAGCTTATAACGGTGGAAATCCTACTTCGCCGTATTCTGACAATGCGGCTCTGATCACTGCTAAAAATATTTCCAAAGTAAACGACCGCTTCTATAAAGATCCTACCAATGAACCTGCTTCTGTATTAAGCTATTCAGAACTTGAGTTTATCCTGGCCGAGGCTGCGGCAAGAGGCTGGATTTCCGGATCTGCAAAAACACATTATGATAATGCGATCAAAGCCAGTTTCAGTTTTTATCAGACGTATGTAAAAAATCCGGGACAATATTTCTCAGGTTTTGATGTGAATCAGTACCTTACAACGCCTTTAGTCGTTTATAATGACGCCGATCCTTTACAGACACAGCTGGAAAAGATCATGACTCAAAAATACATGACTATGTTCCATCAGGCGCAGTGGACTTCTTATTATGATTATTTAAGAACAGGCTATCCGAATTATCCGTTAAAGTCCGGAGTTGCTGCACCTTTCAGGTTCAGATACCCGCAATCTGAATACAATTATAACAGCAATAATCTAAAAGCTGCTTTAAACGCTCAGTACGGAGGTAATGATAATATCAACTCCAAACCATGGTGGTTACAATAAAAATCTGATTATTTTTATATAAAAACGAAGAAACCGCAGGAAAATCCTATTAACTTGCGGTTTCTTTCTTATTACGATTGAACATGAACAGAAGAGAATTTTTAGAGAAATCAAGTCTTTTATTAGCAGGTTTAGGAACTTCAGGCGTACTGCATCCTTCCATTTTAAAAGCTTTAGCCATTGATCCGGCTGCCCAGTCTACATTTTATGATGCAGAACATGTCGTAATCCTGATGCAGGAGAACCGTTCTTTTGACCATGCTTTTGGTGCTCTTAAAGGAGTAAGGGGCTTTTTAGATAAAAGAGCTTTTGTAAAGCAGGATGGACATTCTGTTTTCTTTCAAAAGAATGACGAAGGGAAATATGCATCTCCCGCCCGTCTGGATTTAAGAAATACGAAATCTACCTGGATGAGCTCTCTGCCTCATTCATGGGCAGATCAGCAAAAAGCGCTTAACAAAGGAAAATTTGACCAGTGGCTTCAGGCCAAAGCTTCAGGCAATAAAGATTATAAAAATATTCCGCTGACATTAGGCTATTACAACCGTGAGGACCTTCCGTTTTATTATCAGCTGGCTGATGCATTTACCATATTCGACCAGTATTTCTGTTCTTCCCTTACCGGGACTACTCCTAACAGATTATTCCTTTGGTCGGGTACATTGAGAGAACAGCAAAACGGAAAAGTGAAAGCCAATGTTGTCAATGAAAATATTGATTACGATAAAGCGAGACAGGCCAAATGGAAAACCTTCCCGGAGATTCTGGAACAGCAGAATGTTTCGTGGAGAATTTACCAGAATGAAATCAGTCTTCCAAAAGGAATGTCCGGCGAGCAGGAAGCCTGGCTGAGTAATTTTACCGATAACCCGATTGAATGGTTTTCAAAATTCAATGTTAAGTTTTCGAAAGGATATTATGAAAACATCCCCAATATCATAACCTATCTGAAAAAGGAAATTGAAAAAAATCCTGATCAGAAAAAACGGCTGGAAGCTATGCTGGCTGAAGTTCAGGAAGACCAGGTAAAATACCATCCTGATAATTATTCAAAACTTTCAGAAGAAGAGAAAAACCTTCACGAAAAAGCTTTCACCACCAATATAAATGATCCTGATTACTGGAAGCTGGAAATAGGAAAAGATGAAAACGGAGAAAGGCTTGTAGTTCCTGAAGGTGATGTATTATTCCAGTTCCGTAAAGATGTGGAAGAGAAAAAGCTTCCGCTGGTTTCATGGCTGGTGGCACCCGAACATTTTTCTGACCATCCGGGATCACCGTGGTATGGAGCATGGTATATTTCCGAGGTTCTGAATATTTTGACCAAAGATCCTGAAACCTGGAAAAAAACAATATTTATCATCAATTATGATGAAAACGACGGCTACTTTGATCATGTACTGCCTTTCGCCCCTCCGATGAATCCAAGCCAGCCCGTTGATATGAACGGAAAAGAAGGTGCAGAATATGTAGACAGGTCCCAGGAATATATGTCCGATTCCTCTTTAAAAAATTATGAAAAAATTGAAGGAACCGTAGGATTGGGCTACAGGGTTCCCATGATCATTGCTTCCCCATGGACAAAGGGCGGTTTTGTTAATTCCGAAGTATCAGACCACACTTCGGTATTACAATTCCTGGAGAAATTCATCATGAAAAAATTCAATAAGAATGTTCATGTTGAGAATATCAGTGACTGGAGAAGAGCGGTATGCGGAGATCTTACCTCTGCGTTTAATTCTTCCAGTGTAAAAGCTCCGCGGATGGATTATCTGAATCAGAAAGATTACGCCAAAACCATCAATGCTGCCAAAAATAAGCCGGTACCCAACCTGAAATGGTATTCTGAAAATGAACTGAATGAGAATTTACTTGATATTCAGGAAAGAGGTTTGAAACCATCCAATCCTTTACCTTATCATTTCCATGTCAATTTGGAAGGGAAAAAGATCAAAATGTCCAATTTAAAAGAGAATGGAGTTCCGCTTTTGGTGTATGACAGGACTCAATTCAACAATAGCAGTTATCATTTTTCATATGCCTTATATTCCAGACAGACACTATCCCATGCTGTACATTCAGGAGCATATGATTACGAAATTTTCGGTCCCAATGGCTTTTTCAGGAAGTTTAAAGGAGATAATATTCCGGAAACAGAGGTTATTTTGACCAATACAACTTCAAAAAATCAGATTGAACTGACCATCAGAACTCATCAAAAGAAAAATATTTCTATAATCCTGGAAGATCTGTACAGAAAAACGAAGAAATCCATTGCTGTACAAAAAACGGAAGAAAAAATTATTATCGATCTTGATAAATATAAAGGCTGGTATGATCTGAAAGTCAAATTAAACGATCACCTGTGGCATTTTGCCGGAAGAATAGAAACCGGAAAAGTTTCCGTTTCCGATCCGCACTGGGCTTAAAAAAGGCTTATAATAGTAATAAAAACCTGTACAAATTTGTACAGGTTTTTTTTGAGTTATTTCACAACTATAATGCATTACATATGACAAATAAATACTCATATAAAAAATGTGGTATATTTTTTTCACCGTATACTGAATTTTCTTATCTTCACTTAACTAATTAACAGTGTCATGAAAAAACTAAATTTAACTATTGCAGCGTCTTTATTTACGCTTGCTCTATCAGGGAATCTGAGCGCACAGGATACCAATACAGATACCCATACAGTCACAGTTTCTATTCCTGAAGTGGCCCTGGTAGATATTGAGCCAGCTGCCACAAAAAACATTACTCTTGGCTTTACAGCGCCTACAGAAGCAGGAAATCCTATTATTCCTGCTGCGGCCAACACTACTTTATGGCTTAATTATTCTTCCATTAAATCTGTTGCAGACCCTACCCGTAATGTAAGTGTAAAAATGAACGCTATCATTCCGGGAGTTGATATCCACGTAACTGCTGCTGCTGCTACCGGAGCAGGTGCAGGAACGTTAGGAACATCTGCAGGTCTGCTGACCTTAAGTGCGGCTGACCAGACTATTATTTCCGGGATTGGAAGTGCTTATACAGGGAATGGTGCCAACAACGGCCACAATCTTACCTATGCGCTTGCTGCAGGAAGCGGCCCCGGAGGAGTAGCAGCCTACGCAGATTTACAGGCAACAGCCACTGTAGTAGCTACCGTTACCTATACAATATCAGATAATTAGAATTTAAACAAGATTCTATTTTTCATTCAAAAACAAGGAGAAGTTGTTATCAGTTTCTTCCTGGTTTTGTATTACTATGATTTAACTCCAAACTTTATATATGATAAAGCGTATTCTTATTTTGATCACCCTGATTTTGCAGTTCTGCTTTTTACATGCCGGCATTGTGATTCTCAACGGGCTTACGCATTCTTACAAAATAGAAAACGGAAAGGTTTATAAAGGGAAAATTGCCATTGAAAATACAGGCAGCAATCCTCAGAGTGTAAAAATATTTTTACAGGATTACACCTACCATGCTGACGGAACGATCAACTATACGGCATTACATACCAATAAACGCAGTAACGGGGAGTGGCTGAAACTCAATACCAATCTGGTTACTTTGAAAGGTAAGGAAAAGACTGAGGTATTTTATGAAATAACTGTTCCCAATGAGGCCATGGATCCGGGAAGTTATTGGAGCGTTATCATGGTAGAACCGGTAGAGGAGATAAAGCCCAGCGACAAAAAGCCTGGTGTAAGTATTACTTCTGTTATACGATATGCCATTCAGGTCATTACAGATATTGAAACTGAAAAGGCCAAACCGGACCTTAAATTTGAAAGTGTAAAAGTAGAAAAACAAGAAGGAAAGAAAACCGTAAAGATCGCAATTGCCAATAATGGCAATCTGTATTGTAAACCGACGGCAGCCATTGAAATCTATAACCGTAAGACAGGTGAAAAAGTGGGAACATACTCAAGTTTAACGATGGGACTGTTACCAAATACTTCCAAAACATTTTACATTGATATCAATACCGTACCACCGGATAAATACAGAGCCGCTATAATAGCCACAGATGAAGAGGAAAATGCATTTGCGCTGAATGTGGAATTAGAAGTAAAAAATGATTAGAACCTGGACATTATTTATTATCATATTATCATTCCCGGCATTTATTTTTTCTCAGCAGCAATCCAACCGATTGACCAGTAAAAAAGATAGTTTAATGCCGGGAATGTCCACTTCTATTCCCTTTACATTAGAAAATAATTCAGCAGAAAGCAGGACTTATGATATTTCAGTCAGCACATCAAGTTCGTCTATACATCCTATTTTAGCTAAAGGGGAATTTCAGCTTGCCCCTTATGAAACATCAGCATATCTGGTTCCATTACGTATCGGTGCAGAAACAGGACAAGGTTCCTATTCTGTAACACTGAATATTGTTGATCGTAACAACGGAATATCTTTTACAAAGACTTCGGAAATCACAGTTTCCGGAAACAGGAATCTTTTGGTCACCATTCTGGATTCCCCTGAGTTTGTAAGAGCCGGAGAAACCATTAAGGCCTCTTTCCTTTTAAAAAATAATGGTAATGTAACCGAAAGCATTGCGCTGGAAAGTAAAAATGCAGTTGTTGACCATGAGTCATCGCTCATACTGGCTCCTAATGAATCAAAAATGATCAGCATTCACAAAGCCACAAGCCCGGATCTCATTCAAAATGAATTTCAGAACCTAAATCTTTCGGTACATCCGGCTGCCAATCCAAAAGAAAGCCAGGATTACTATTCAAGCACACAGGTTATATCGGTAAAACCCTCTGAAAAGGATATTTATCACAGGCTGCCGGTTGCTTTTTCTTTATCCTTTATCGGGATGCAGAATATGGGAATTTATCATGATGGTTTTCAGGGCGAAATCTATGGCAAGGGGACTCTTGATAAAGACAATAAAAATCAGGTCGAATTCAGGGCTGTCACACATAATCCTGTTGAACTTAACACTTTTACCCAATATGAGGAATATTTTGTGAATTATCAACGAAACAATTTTTTTCTTCATCTCGGTGATAAAACCTATTCTTCATCCTATCTCACAGAGTTTGCAAGATACGGGCGCGGGGCAGAAATCCGGTATGATTTTAATAAAGTAAGCTTTGGCGGATTTTATAATCATCCCAGATTCTTCAGAGATATAAAAGATGAATTGAATATCTATTCAGCCTTCAGGATCCGGAAAGAGTCTGAAATTTCTGTAGGTTATCTCTTTAAAACACCAAGAAAGGAAGAAATCAGGTATGGAGAGGTAAGACTTGATTCTGATGCTCATCTCCCCTACACAAAAGGAAAATTTAAAATTTCGAAAAACATCAACCTGTCCGGAGAATTAGCGTACAGTACAACGCAGAAAACAGACGGAACGGCTTATTTGCTTCAGGCAGAAGCCGTTTTCAAGAAGTTAAACGGAAGCTTGATATACATGAGAGCCAGCCCGGATTTTGCCGGATATTTTACCAATACGAATACCTTTAATGGAAATGTGTATTACAATATCACAAAAAAAATCAGTGTATTTGCCAATTATATGCAGGATGCAAAAAACTTCCAACGGGATACCCTGTTGCTGGCTGCACCCTACAGAAAGTATTTCCAATATGGCATACAGTACAGATATCTGCCCAACGGTTTTATTACACTTAATAATGGCCATCAAACGTATAAAGACCGCCTGGAGCCCAAACAGTTTGACTATTATGAGCGTTATTTCAAAGTAAGTATCAATCAGCAGATCGGAGTGTTCCAGATCAACCTTGATGGGCAGTTTGGTAAAACGGATAATTACCTGACAGGTTTCAGCGGTAATTCCAGTTTCTATTCTGCCAATCTTTCCTTCCAAAAATTCAGAACCTCTTTTAACATTTTCGGGAGTTATGCCATCAGCTCAAGATATCAGCTTCAGAATCAAAAAAACCTTTATTATGGAGCAAGGATATTTAGCCGATTCTCTGATAAGACCAGTTTAAGCCTTTTTTATCAGAACAATTATATGCCGGAGGAATATTTTAAAGACAGGAATCTTTTTGAGCTTCTTTTTCACCAGCAATTATTTCCGGGAAACGAACTTGATCTTTCTGGAAGATATTCATTGCAAAGAGGAGAAATCGGGGATAAAGATTTTATATTTTCGATGCGTTATACATGGCGTCCCAATATTCCGGTGCAAAAAACTGCTGAGTATACTTCGCTGTCGGGCAATGTTGCCAATCTCGGGGTTAAAAAGACAGATGGAATCAGATTAATGCTTGGAAGTTATCTGTCTGTTACGGATAAGGATGGAAATTATATGTTTAAAAATGTTATTCCTGGTAATTATTTCCTTGAAATAGACCGTTCAACCACAGAAATCAATGACATCCCCACCCAGACATTTCCAGCCGCCCTTTCACTCGTGAATAAGGAGAATATTTTTAATTTCGGAATAACAGCTGCAGCCCATATTCAGGGATACGTGAGGTTCCTGGAAACAGGAGAAAAGGATCAGGCAGATATTGAACAGCTGCAATCAGGAAAAGGAAAGAAAAAAAGAGAAAGTATTATTGTAGAAGCCAGCAATAACGACCAGGCTTTCCGTAAAGTATGCTATATAGGGGAAGAGTTTGATTTCACTTATCTCCGGCCGGGAGACTGGACTGTTAAAGTTTACCGTAACGGACTGGATAAGCGCTATAAAATATCTACAGACAAATTTATGTTTACATTAAAACCTTCGGAAACAAAGAAAATAACCATCAATGTTGTCAAGCATCAGTTAGAAATCAAATATCAGCAGGAATCCCTGAAAGTAGGATATAATGAAATAAAAAAGAAAAAATGATTCGTTCCATACTATTAATAATAGCATTTATTGTATCTGGCTCCATGTATTCCCAGACCGCAAGTACTACTGTCAGCCTTACATTGCCCGTAGTAACTTTAATGGATATTGAACCCGCAGGAAGTATTACGCTGAATTTTACGGCTCCTACCGAGGCAGGAAATGCGCTTGGAACCCCAACTCCCAATACGTCAAAATGGGTCAACTATACGTCTGCCATTACTCCCGGCGGACTTACCAGAAGAATTACAGCCTCAGTAAATAAAGTAATAGCAGGAGTCAATATAAGACTTCAGGCTGCAGCAGCATCCGGAGCCGGTGGAGGAACATTGGGAACATCATCAGGCCAGGTGATCCTTACCACTACTCCTGTCACAATCATTAGTGGTATTGGAGGAGCTTATACAGGGAATGGTGCCAATAACGGACATGCACTCACCATTTCACTGGCTACAAATACCTATGCTAATTTAGTGGCACAGGCAAATACGGCTATTGTCATCACCTACACCATCACAGAGTAAACCGAAAATGAACACTAAAAATCCCATCATAAAACCGTCCCTGAAAAGATATCTATACCTTATTATTTTAATAACGGGAAACATTCTTAAAGGGCAAACCATAAATATTACGGGCACCAGCTGGACTGCAACTGTACCTACTATTACGGAAGCCGGAACTAATTATGCCGGAACTTATGATAATCCCAGCCTGCTAACATTATCAGGCCATTTACCCGGATCTTTTCTGAACCTTCTTACAAGCTCCGGAGCCAGAATCAGCATGCAGCATGTTCCCACTTCCTGGAACAGCTCTCTGAAACTTTATGCAAAAAGAAGTGGAGGTACAGCAACAATCAACGGTCTTTGTGTATTGTGTAGCGCTACAATTAATGGCGGAACGGCTAATTATATAGAAATACCGCAAGCTACTGCCGCAACACTTTCCACAATAACTTTCAGTGGAGTACTAGGACTCAGTAACAGTGTAGATTATTCCGGTATTAATGTACAGCTGGAGATAGGCGGCGTTTCCGTGACAATTCCTGCTGCTGCATACAGTACACAAGTAGTTTTCACAATTGGAGCCAATTAAAACTCCAAAGTCAGTCCATACTTATCATAATTAATTGAATAATCCATTTAAAGGGATATTCAGTTAATTTTGTATCAAAAAAAACAATCCCTTTCAAAATCAGAAAAGGATTGTTTTTAGTATTTAAACTTTAATTAATGTTTGGCCCACCAAAGAGGGGTCAGTACAGCATCTGTGCCGCCAAGTAATTGTACAGCTTTATCATATCCAGACTGATCAGTATTTCTGAAAGTACTTGGATATCTTAATCTCTGAGGGAAATTCTGAATAGAATTCGTCATATAGTTTCCTGAGTTCAGATTAGGCAGGTTTGGCAATGGAGTTTCGATGGCTGGGTTTTCAAAAAACGGCAGCCCAAGTCTTCTCTGATCATTCCAGGATTCTAACGGCAACCAAGGCATATTGGCAATATATTTCTGGGTAATAATTTTTGTCAGTTTATCATTCTTTACCGATCCATTCTTATAAATGGTATTTACAGGATATTTAATTTCAACAGAAACTAAGTTCCCGGTTACGGGGTCTTTATATTTCATCGTATGGCTCACTCCCGGTTCTGTAATATGGCTGTAAGAAACAGAAGTACCGTCACGGTTATAATCCGTTGAAGTAATATATTGACCATAGAATTGTGAAACTCCATTATAAACAAAACTTTCCTGAATTCCTTTATTATATGCAGCTTCATCACTCATTGGAACTGTCCAGCCTTTTAATGCAGCTTCCGCCAAAAGGAAATAGGTTTCCCAGCTGGCAAAAAATATTCTTGCATTCTTACTTTCCCTGTACTGCTTACCTAAAGCCGGCATACATCCTACTACATTTCTCAAGCCGTTTCTCTGTCCTTTTACTCCCCAATTTCCAATGGTATAGGCATTCCAGGTATTTACGGTATTTATTGTTATTTTAGAATTATCTTCAAACGTAAGATCTCCGTGGTTGGTAGTTGCCTGATTGGTATAAGTCGGATATAATGAGTAAACCGGGCTTGTAAGATCACCCGGAATATAGAATGTTTTATATGCTCTCGGATCGATTTTATTGGGTAATCCGTCCAACCAATATCCTGCACTTGGGTCATTGGTCATTGTAGTGAACTGCTGATCATATTTTATACCAATATAATCAGGTGCCTTTACCTGTGTATGTTGAGCCGCTGGTAATTGGTCTGTAGAATTTACCCCTCCTAGCCCAATGTATAAATTATTAAGGGTTGCTGATAAAATTTGAGAGTTCCATTCTCTGGACATTACACCTGTTAAGGCATCCCATCCCGGTTTTTCAGCAACTTTAAAGTTATCTGCACTTGAAGCGATAAACATATTTGAATTAGCCGCTGCTTCAAATTCTGTTTTTGCTTTTGAAGGATCTACTTCGGCGATTCTCATGGCAATTCTCATCCTCATAGAGTTGGCATACTTTACCCACTGAGTCCAGTTAAACCCATAAACCATATCATAAGCATTAGCATTTGATGGTACTCCCTGCGTTGTGTCCATTTTTGCGACTGCATCTTTCAATTCTTCCAAAATAAAATAATACACTTCTTTTTCAGAATTAAAAGTAGGATTCGTTCCCTGAAAAGCCTGAATAGGTTGTGGTCCGAAATTATCCGAAAATTCACTCATTAAATAAGCTCTCCAAATTCTGGAAACCTGAATGACATTATCATAATAAGGTTTTCCCTGTCCGGCCGCCTTTTTTTCATTAGCCAACTGAATGGCCGCATTCGCATTATTCAGCCAGTCTGAAATGTATTTCCAATATTCGGAAGTCCAGGAATCGTCGTAAGTTCCACCTGCAATTCCGGTTGTCAAATGCTGTCTTGCTGCCGTTTTCCAGTATAAAACAAAAACACGTTCTGCAATATTAGGATCTTGCTGGGCACCGAGAATTGAGTTATTTAATAAATATTCAGGTTCTGCCTTATTAGTATCTACAGCAAACGGGTTATTATTGATGTCTTCAAAGTCATTGCATGAAGTACATAGTAAACCAATCGTAAAAAATGATAAGATATATTTTTTCATTGTTTCAGTTGTTAATTAAAAGCCTAAAGTGATTGTAAATAAATAAGATCTTGAAGTAGGAAAAGCAAGGTTTTCAAATCCTGTAGCATTAGAGTTAATTGCGAATACGGATTCCGGATCAATTCCTTTGGCTTTACTGTAGATCATCCATACGTTATTTGCCGTAAAAGCTACTTTAGCACTCTGTAAGGCTAGTTTTTGGAAAATACTTTTAGGAAAATTATAGGTCAGCTGAATATTTCTTAAACGAATATTGGTAGCATCATAAATGTTTTGCTCTGTAATTCCTAAATTTCCAGCGGTTACAGCTCCCCAATAATCCTGTTGAGTAATTTCTTTAGTATTTGCTGTATAACCGCCATTTCCCTCCACTACGGCATCCAAGATCATATTATCACGTTTTCCTCCGGGTGCAGTGTCTGCGGCAAGCCCATTCGCTTGTAATGCAGCTTGCGTTGCAGAGAAAAATTTACCTCCGATTCTTCCGTCAATTAAAAATGAAAGTCCAATATTTTTATAAACAAAGCTGTTTGTAAAACCAAACAAAGCTCTTGGGGTTTGATCTCCCAGATAATATTGATCAGGAGTTGCCTGTGGTAATCCGTTTTGATCCACAATCAATTTTCCGTAATAAGGACTGCTGGCATCTTCTACTCTCAGGAATTTTGTTCCATAAATGGCCCCGTAAGGCTTTCCTACTTCTGCGAAGAAAGCAACGTTATCAAAACCTGATAAAGGATATTTTGAAACAATTCCATCAATTTTATCGATGTTACTTTTTAGAGTTGAAAAGTTGGCATTGACATTCCACACAAAACTTTCCTTCTTAAAGATATCCGTATTCATTACGAATTCAAACCCTTTATTATGCAGTCCTCCTGAATTAATCATCATTCTTTCATATCCGGAAAGTGGATTTATCGGAATAGCTATAAGCTGATCGGTAGCATTATTATTAAAATAACTTATATCCAGAGATACTCTGTCAAAAAACTTCATATCTGCCCCGACTTCAAAAGTTTTAAGCTTTTCCGCATGCAAATCCGGATTAAAAAGTATCTTATTTCTTGCAAGTACAATATGTCCGTTTGGATCAGTGGAAGCGAGATATGTATTGTACAAGCTTTGAGGCGGTAAAGAGTTTCCTACGACTGCGTAGGCCGCGCGAAGCTTAGCAAATGTTAAGGCATTTAAAGTTGTACCATTTATTTTCTTCAGCATATCTGTCAAAACTAATGAAGTACTGACGGAAGAATAAAAATAAGACCTGTTATTAATACTTAAAGTAGAAGACCAATCATTTCTTGCCGTAGCATTCAGAAACCAATATCCGTCATAATTAATTTCAGCAGCCGCAAATACTGAATTAATTTTTTTCCACATATCAACTTCAGTCGTCGTAACAGAAGCAAGATCACTCGTATTAGATGTGCTGAAAACATTGGCAATGATAAGATTCTGCGTGGAAAAATATAATGCCTTATCCCTGCTTTCCATCATCTGTCCATAAACAGAAAGCGATCCTCCCCATTTACCAGCAATATTATCTTTTTTAGCATTAAGACTTATGATATAGTTATTCTCATAAAACTTTTCCTGACCAGTAGAGTAAGAATTATTACGGCCAGATCCTGTCCAAACACGTGCATCAGTATTTAAAGAATAAAAATCCGTTCCTAATCTTACATCAGCGCTCAACCAGTTATTAAATTGATATTTAAGATAACCGTTTAATAAAAACCTGTCTTTTTTATCAGCGTTCAATGCATTATAAGCCGTCCAATAGGGATTAATTCCATTGGAGGTTATCCAGCGAGATGTCACTCCATTTTGCATCTGCCCCTCACGATAATCTCTTACATCAACATTTTGAGGCATCAGAAGGATTCTTGGGTAGTAATTTCCATCACCTTGCCCTGCAGAAGGTCTGTTTGTACCTTTAACACTCATATACTGGGCTTTCACCTCAGTAGTCCATCTTTTATTAGCTCCAAAATTAGCATTCATTTTTGCCATAAAATTGAACCTCTCATATTTTGAGTTGGGAATCTGGCTGTTACTGTTTAAATAATTAGCAGAAGTGTACAAGCTTGACCCTTCGCCTAAGGTCTCCTGAAAGCTCAATGTATGCTGTGCGGTAGTTCCTGTCTTAAAAAAGTTTTTTAAGTTATCATGGACCGTCATACTTGATCCTTCAAAGGCAGGTCCCCAAGAAGTTGTATTATCAACCCCTTGTGGATTGGGTAAACCATTACTTCCCTGGGCGAAATTATGCTGCAAATCAGGTTTCATAAAAATATTTTCAAAGCCTAAGCTTGTAGAATATGTAATTCCTAATCCTCCTTTTCTTTTACCGGTTTTGGTTGTAATCAAAATCACACCGTTTCCACCTCTGGAACCATAAAGAGCAGAAGCAGCACCACCTTTTAAAACGGAAAGGCTTTCAATGTCGTCCGGATTGATATCACTTAAACCATTACCCATATCAAGATCCGGATTCCAGAAATCGTTATTAGAGTCTTTTCCATTCTGCTTAACCTTTGCCCCTAAGCTATTACTTAACGGGACTCCATCTACCACAATAAGAGGCTGATTGTCTCCTGTAAAAGAATTAAACCCCCGGAGATTAATTTTGGAAGAAGAACCAGGTCCAAAACCTCCTTTAATAACCTGCATTCCGGCAACTTTTCCTACTAATGCATTGGTTATGTTATTTTCTTTTGCATCGACAAGGGTTTGGCCTTTCACATCCTGGAAAGAATATCCAAGTGCTTTTTTTTCTTTTTTTACCCCATAAGCTGTAACAACTACTTCATCAATCTTTGACGCTTTAGTTGAATCACTTTGTGCATACAATCCACCGAAAAAGAATAAGGATTGGAGCAGTCCAACCTTAAAAATGGTTTTTTTCATAAAAATTAGATTTGGTATATATTTAACAATATCACAAGATATTTCAACAAATAAACGTAATTCTCATTAAATTAATATACAATCATTAATTATTTATGCTAAATACATTAATAAAAGCAACCAAAGCTTGTTAATCATAACATATTAAATCATTAATATGAGTATAAAGCTTTTGATACTTAAATAATTAAGTAAAATTGAAGTTAAATGGGCTATAGTCTAAATCTGGTACTTTGTGGGAATTGAGTTAAAGAAAATAATGGATTTACTTAAACTCCTGCGGAGTGACAGTTGGATATGTTATAAATGATCATTAAGTACTCAGCGTAAATCTTGAGTTGTCAGATCCCGATTAAGAATGATCAATTTACATAGTAATCTAATACTTCCGACTATGTCATTCCGCAGGAATCCAGACTTAGTTATCAGAGCTTCAGGGTCCCAGAGTTGAACAGTCAAAGGCTCTGAATGCTTAAGATTTATAATGAGCTATAATTTCAAATGTAAAGTGGCTTGTTTAGACTCCTGCAGAGTGACAAGGGGGTATGTGATGAGTGGTAAATGATAAACGATGAATGATAAGTTATTAATGATGGGAACCGGGGTTCGGGATACGGGTTCTGTGGTATGTACGTGCTTCTGGGATTTAAGCCATACCATAAATTATAAAGTTGTAAACCGTGGGTTATAATGCTTCTGTCTCAATGGTCTTAACCCTGTTCCAATAATGTCATTCCGCAGGAATCCAGACTTAGTTATCAGAGCTTCAAGGTCCCAAAGTTGAGTGGTCAAAGGCTTTGGATGTTGAAGATTTATAATGAACTATAATTTCAAATGTAAAATGCATTGTTTAGACTCCTGCGGAGTGACAAGGGGGTATGTGATGAGTGGTAAATGATAAACGATGAATGATTAGTTATAAATGATCGGAACCGGGGTTCGGGATACGGGTTCGGGGGTATGGATTTCTGGGGTTTGGGATGGAACTAATAAAGAGTTATAAAACATGGGTTATAATGCTTCTGTCTCAATGATCTTACCCTTGTTCCACTTATGTCATTCCGCAGGAATCCAGGCTTAGTTATCAGAGCTTCAAGGTCCTAAAGTTGAGTGGTCAAAGGCTTTGGATGTTGAAGATTTATAATGAACTATAATTTCAAATGTAAATGCATTGTTTAGACTCCTGCGGAGTGACAAGGGGGGATGTGATGAGTGGTAAATGATAAACGATGAATGATGAGTTATAAATGATCGGAACCGGGGTTCGGGATACGGGTTCTGTAGTATGTGCTTCTGAGTTTTAAGCCATACCATAAATTATAAAGTTATAAACCGTGGGTTATAATGCTTCTGTCTCAATGGTCTTAATCCTGTTCCAATTATGTCATTCGCAGGAATCCAGACTTAGTTATCGGAGCTTCAGGGTCCCAGAGTTGAACAGTCAAAGGCTTTGGATGCTTAAGATTTATAATGAACTATAATTTCAAATGTAAAATGCATTGTTTAGACTCCTGCGGAGTGACAACGGGGAGGGAATGATAAACGGTAATAGTGACAGCAGTACATCATTACTGATAAGAGATCAATGATGAATGATGTTACAAGACTCGGGATACGGGTTCCGTGGTATGTGCTTCTGAGATTTGGGATGGAAGTAATAAAGAGTTATACACCATGAGTTATAAATACCCTCTGTTTCAATGGTCTTAATCCTGTTCCAATTATGTCATTCCGCAGGAATCCAGACTTAGTTATCAGAGCTTCAGGGTCCCAGAGTTGAATGGTTATAAAGGCTTTGGATGTTGAAGATTTATAATGAACTATAATTTCAAATGTAAAATGGTTTGTTTAGACTCCTGCGGAGTGACAAGGGGGTATGTGATGAGTGGTAAATGATAAACGATGAATGATTAGTTATAAATGATCGGAACCGGGGTTCGGGATATGGGTTCCGGGGTATGGATTTCTGGGGTTTGGGATGGAACTAATAAAGAGTTATACACCGTAAGTTATAAATACCCTCTGTTTCAATGGCCTTACCCCTGTTACAATTGTGTCATTCGCAGGAATCCAGGCTTAGCTATCAGAGCTTCAGGGTCCCAGAGTTGAATGGTTATAAAGGCTTTGGATGCTTAAGATTTATAATGAACTATAATTTCAAATGTAAATCCATTGTTTAGACTCCTGCGGAGTGACAATGTGGGATAAACGATGAATGATAAATGATGAATGATGAATGATAAATAATGAGTGATTGGTGTATCGTTTATCATTCATCAATTATTACTCATTACTCATTACTCATTACTCATAGCTTAAGCCTGTCTTGGGTATAAAGCAAAAAAAATCCTTTAT
>NZ_JBPCHX010000011.1:0-49715 GCF_051011775.1 Chryseobacterium amylolyticum | reverse complement strand
TGTAGAGTTGATTGGCCTCACTATACGCAGATACCGTTAAAGTCGTTTTAGTGGCTCCGTTTTCCCATACCGTTGCAGGAACAAATTTGTAGACATCATTTCCTATATTGGCAGAATATTCAAACTTTACCGATTTTCCGTTCCAGTCATTTCCCACCGGTCTCTGTTCCAGGACCCGGTCTAAAGGTGAATTCTCCAGAACCTTCTCTGAATAGATTTTTTCATTACCATAAGTGGTGGGGTACACTCCCAATGGGCCGGAATAATAGTTTCCATTGCTGGTAGAAAGCTGGGGAACAGGCAGGTAATCTTTTACCTGTCTTCCGAACTGGTCATACTCGATATGAGTGACAACATCTCTTCCCAGAGGTGAAGCCTGTAAGTTGACAATCTGCTTAGGCCTTCCCAATCCATCTAAATACTGGACTGTTTCCGAGGATTTTGTAGGGGAAGTTCCGTTATAATCCAGATACGTTTTGGTCTGAATATAATTTTCATTGCTTGAAATGATTGAAAGCTGGGCATAGCTTATATTGGATAAGAGCAATGCTCCTATAGGTATTATGAGTTTTTTCATCAGTTTAGTTTTTATAGTTGTATTTCATTTCTTTCAGCACTTTGCCATTTACATCAATTACTTTTTCAAGTCGGTTAGCCGAATCATAACTATAGCTTTCGGTAATTCCTGATGGTGGTGTGATGCTTCTTACTCCTACTAAAGGGTCATAAGTATAAGTAGTGATCTGATAACCGGATAATGCGGTATTACTTCTGAAGGTATTCAATGCTGATAAGAAGGCTGTTTCATCATTGTTCACGCCTGCTGATGCATCTGTATTGGAAGCATTAACAATTTCTAAAATACCGGGAGATATTCCTGATAAACGTGCGTAAGTAATTCCTTCTATCTTAGCTATTGGCTGGGTTTGGTTATACCCCCAAACAATACAAACAGGAACTCCTTCTTTTGTAGTATACTGAAGCAAATTTCCTTTTTCATCATATTTATCATAAGTCAATTCAGTAGAAACAACATTTTGTAAATCGGTAGAATTTACCTGGTAAGGCACAGCCAATCCAGAAGTTTTTGTGTCTGCTTCAGCCTGATTGACAGGATATAAAGACTCTATCTTAGAAACCGTTATACCATTCTTTTGGGCTTCTGTCTCCAGTGGAATACCAATCATATTTTTAACTGTCAAATATTGATTGCTTTTTTCTTTAGCATACTTATATTTTGAGATATAAGTCTCTGCTCCCGGCTCATTTTGAGTAACACTTATCGGATAATCTTCCTGATTATAAGTAGTGTTCGTTGTTTTAACCACAGAATTCTGAACTCCGTTTGTATAGAAATATTGTTTTTCTTCTTTTTGAACGGGTAGTGTTATTCCAAACTTTTCGAAACCTTTATAAGGGTTAGTGAGCATTACTCCAATGTGTAATTGATTATAAAGTGCTTGATAACTACTGAAACCAAAAAGTTCAGAAACCATATTCTTTTCATAATTGTCATAAAGCTTAATCGCATCATTTTTTTCAAATTCAGTTGTGGTATATTGCGTTGTAGTTTCTGAAATAATCTGACCTGCTGCATTGTAAACCTTTTCCGAAACTGGCTGTCCTCTTAAATAATCAAGATTAGGAATAGGGACAACAGGTGGCACCGTAGATAGAATTCCATCATTTGGGTAATCTATAGGAGATCTGAATGTATGAACTGTTTTACCTTTTCCATTGCCATCTTTATCTTTTTGTTCAACCGTTACATATTTATACCCCACATCAGAACCCTGTGTTTTCTGAACCGGTAGGATATTATAATCCGTGGTTACTTTAAAATTAGCGTTATAGGTAATTGTAGGATTATAAAACTTATTTCTATAGGAATAACTATCGTCAAAGCTTGTAATTGGTTCCGGGAAGACAAGAGAACCACTGCTTTTTTGCGGATCATTAATGTCTTTATAGTCATAAAAAAGTCCTTTAGCTGGTTCTGTAGAGGTCAGTGTATCGAAATATTTAATATTATTAATTCTGATACCTCCACCTTTTTTAGTCAGGAAGCTATTAAAATAGTGCTCTTTCGTATACGCTGTAAGATAATATGAGATAGGTACTTGAGTAATACCTTTACTTCCTGTTAAGGATAAATAGTAGGTTCCCGGTTGTAACGTAACTGTTTCATAGTCATATTCTGTAAGAGGTTCTCCGTTTGGTCCTAAGTTCTGATTCATGCACTGAGCGCCACTGTTGCTTATACAAGACTGCCAGCTTAAGCCAAAATCAGCAAGGGAAGGAGAGTAGGTGTTGTCTGCGTTTTTTTTATAAATATAAAAATGCCAATTGGAATAAATTAGATTTCCAAGATCAAGATGAAGCTTAACTTTTTGTGGAGTCTGAACGGTGAAAAATTCTTCTTTTATTGACGAACTAAATGTATTTAAATCATAGGATACAAAAGTATTATCGGTGTCAATCCATTCCCCTGTTACAGGTTCTGTTCCATTGATATAGCTGTAAATATTTTCTCCAAAATCAAATACTGCTTTTCCTTTTGTAGGATATGTTAAAGATTTTAAAACGTCTGTTCTGTACGCATCATTATCTCCTTTATAATATCCCCATTTATCTTTTTGAAGTATACCTGAATTGACATAATAATCTAAGTTATATTCCTGATTTTGTACATTAGGTGCTGTCTTGGTAACTTTTACCAGCATCATTTTCTGCAATGTTTTCATTGCTCCATTTTCAGGTTGCCAATTTGTATTTGAATACCCATAATCCAACACATATTTATCTATGTATTGTTGTGTATTTTGCCCAATATAATTTGACTGAACAGATTTTAGTTTGTAGAGTTCAGTAGGCTCCATATAATTCGAATCCTGCCTTCCTTTTTCATAATTTAAATAAATTGATCCTTTTCCTAAGACATCAATGCTTGTTAACAACTTGGTATTGGTTGTATTATAAACATACTGCGTTTCAAAAGCTCCAGGCATACTCCCATCGGAGATTTCAGTACTTCCACTGGTATTGGAATATTGCACATTGCCAGCAAGTCGCTTAATTGTCGTCGAAGGTTCTTCAAATTTAACAACAGAATTAAGGCCGTAATTGAAAGTGGCAAGAAGATTATTATTCTGATCTTTGATATTTGTTAAGTTAAATGCAGCCCAATAATCTGCAATGTCCATACTTGGGTTAGGGTTACCTATTCCGCTTATAATGCCTATTTTTACACTTGTAATAGATTTTTGAGACTTTTCCATCCCTTCAAAAGTGTATCTGATTCCTTTATCATCAACAATAGTAAAACTGGTAATTTCAGCCGGAGCAATATTATTAATGATGATCTGTAAATTATTTTTGTCTAATTTTTCAGGTTTATAATTCCCATTGTCATCTTTTATAATATAAAATCTTCCTGATTGCCCCATAAAATTGTATTGATACAGATCGTATTCTGTATCATATTTTCCCATGGCTGCTTCAAAGCTGTAATCATTAAGATCAATTGTTTGATCTTTTATCAATTTTGAAGTTGGATTATAAATTTCATTATAAATACCATATTTTGTTTTTGGAGGAGAAGAGAATAAAATAGTTCTATTTTTTTCATCAGGATTCCCTCCCCTAACTGTTCTGGAAATTGTTCCTCCTGCAATAAGGCTCCAACCTAATCCTGTTTCACTTGCTTTGTCTTCTGGTTTAGCATTTAAAGGGTGGTATTTTAATTGTACAGCCATCACAACTTTAGGATTGCTTGTTGGGATACTGACCAAGGGAATATTAATATCAGGAATTCCTGTGTAATAACTTACAGGAACTTCTTCAAATTTCATTAAATTGTTGGAAGTCGGTGCGGAAGGAAACATTTGGTTGATATCGCCAACATAACTTTTGGGGTCATTTCCACCTACCCCAGATTGCGCAAGAAGTGTATTGTGTAATGAAGCTAGTAATAAAATTACAGCAATTGTATTTTTCTTCATGGAATTAGTTTTTATTTTTTTATCAGTTTGGCATTTGCTGTTTTATTATTATCCGTTTTTATGGTCACCAGATATGCTCCCTGAACCAAAGCCTGGGTATTAATTTTAGTCACTTTATTCTTCGTTTTAATACTCTGAAGCTGTCTTCCGCTCATATCATACAACAGAATATCTGCATCCTTAAAATCAAAACCGATTTCTATGTAAGCATAGTCTGAAACAGGGTTTGGATAGATTTTGATATCGTATTTTTCAATTAACTGATCAACCTGTTTGTCTCCCAGTTTTACAATCTTCCAGTTTTCTTTCCCCAGCTCTTCTGCACTGGTTCCGGCCAGAACAATAGAACCGTCCCTGTTGAGTTTTAAATCAGATAGCCTCTCTGCTTTCTTCCTTGATTCTCCTTTGACGTGTTTTCTCCACTGCTCATTGCCATTCTGATCCAGATACAGCATCCAGAAGGTTTCATCATCCGTTTCTATTCTTCCTTCCGCCTGCGTGTAACCTCCCAGCAGAATGCCTTTAGACTCCCCGCTTCCATCTTCCTGCTTCCCGCTTATTACACTCATACCCATCAGGATATCCCGGTTACCCAAATTGTAAGACTTCTGCCACTGCTCATCGCCTCTTTCATTTAATGAAATCAGCCAGAGGTCTGTTCCTTCTTCAATTCCTACGGTTTTATTGCCTGACCTTTCTGATCTGGATTCCCCGCCAATGATAAAGCCGGTTGAAGTTAAAGCCAATGTTCTCAAATGATCATCACCTTTTCCTCCGAAATTCTTTTCCCATTCCACTTTTCCGTTTTTGTCAAGCTTTACGATCCAGTAGTCGCCTTCGCCAAAGTTGTCGCTTTGTTTTTGTACCGTTGTCAGATGTCGGGTGTCGGATGTATTTTGAGGACTTTGTACATTATACATTTTACTTTGTACAGCTGAACTTCTTGAATACATTCCGAGTAATGCTCCTCCGTCTTTGGTTGGAATCATTTTTTCTACTTCATCCAAACCTTTTCCCCCTAAAATTACCTGTGAGAGTTCTTTTCCGTCTTTGTCTAGTTTTGTGATCAGAATATCTTTGGAACCATAACCTTTTGAAGAGCCCTGTACGTTTCCCGCAACAAAGAATCCTTGATCTGTAGTCTGAATCACAGCTCTTGCTTCTTCATCGGAAGAACTTCCCAATGTTTTCTGCCATAATTCATCTCCAAATTCATTGATTCTGACCAGCCAGATATCTGATCCTCCTTTGGAATCCTCTTTTTTATCCAACCCTTTTCCTGAATAGCTGGTACCAGCCAGAAGAAATCCTCCGTCCTGTGTGGTAACCGTTGAAGACAGATAATCATGGTTTGATCCTGAGAAATACTTTTCCCAGACTTCTTCTCCCTGTTGATTGAGTTTGATCAGGTGAAAATCGTAACCGTTGTTCTGCTTACTTCCAGCCTCCGGCTTTCCGCTTCCTGACTGTATGGAACTTCCTGTGATAAGATACTGCTGATCAATGGTAGTGGTAACCTGGCTTAGAAAATCCTGGGTAGAGGATTGGATATCTTTCTGCCATACCACTTCCTGGGCAGATACGCCCAGAACCATGCACAAAGTAAGTGCACTGAGATAAAACTTTCTCATTTTAATGTTTTTTGAGTTAGTAATTAGCTTTTTAAAACTTTGCGAATTTAGCACTTTTTAAGATGCAAAAATCACATTAATGCGATTTAATGTAAAACCTGCTGTTAAATATTTAATTTCATTGTTTATATTGGCTTTGTTTTATTCCGAAGCAAAAATATATACACGAAACGACAAAACTTGTCGTGTTATTTTAATTAAGTAACCTTGACTAAATTGTTATTGCCTCTTTCAAAGTCAGAGTTCCGAAATTTTCTCAAACAATTCAGGGTAGCTGGTGACTAATCCTGTTTCATCTACCAAAATTTCTGCTTTAAAATCGGTTTCAATATTTTCATACAGGTATTTATTAGCTGCCATGCGGGTGTATTGCTGCTGTACAGGTCTGATATGATGGTTTAAAACATCAATATAAATCACGTCAATTTTCAGAGAGCTATTCTCTGGAAGTCTTAAATTATTAATCGGAAGCGTATTGGTAAATGGTGTCAGAGAAATGTCTATAAACTTAAAATGATTGAATTCGGGGTGCTGGACATTATTGATATCCCATTGATTCTGATTTCTTTTTCCTGAAAATATTCTTTTAGCTGTATTGATTTCTGATTCAATTATAAAATCCTGAACAGTCCAGTCTTTATCAATAAGAATTTTATAATTCAGTGCATATATTTTATCCTCGTGGCAGCCAATGATTTTCGATTCTGCAGTATACCCTTTATCGTCTGATTGTAGATTAAAATATTCAAGGGATTGATAAAAGATTCCTTGCCAGATTAATGTCTTCATATCATATTGTTTTTAATGTTGTGGCTTTTTGAATGGATTTTTAATGTCAGCGGGATACCCTTCGTTTCCGGATTCTGCTTAATGTTTCTCTTGCAACTCCCAGAAATGAAGCCAGCTGAGTGAGAGATATACGCTGAATCATATGAGGATAGCGGGTTTCCAGATATTCGAGTCTTTCCTGTGCTGTATAAAGCTTGAACAAATCGGAAAATTCTTCCTGCCTGGAAGCAAACTGACGAATACAATGCCGTCCTAATGTCTCAATTTCAGGGATTTTAGCAGCAGCTTCAAACAATCTTTTTTTATCAAAAATAATGGCATGAAGTTCTTCACAGGCAATAATGTTAAACTCCGATTTTTGTCCGTTTCCAAAGCTGCTGATATTGGTAGCGATTTCATTCTCAAAGAAAAATCCGGTATTTCTAACATCTCCTTGTATTTCATAATAACTTTTGCAATATCCTTTATCAATGTAAAACAGAGAGTTACAGATCTCTCCTTCCTGTAACATCAGTTCATTTTTTCTGTAAGTTCTTTCCGATAAAGCAGGCAGAAGCATTTTCCAGCTTTCATCGGAAAATGGTGTGAGTGATCTGATATAGTTCAGAAGATTTTGCATGATATCAGAGCGATATTTTTTGCAAAAATAATAAAATTGAAGAAGGCTGTTTGTACAAGATTAAGTTTAGAAACGGATTATATAAGATTGTTAAAAAATACCTTTATTTTGGTATAGGGTCAGCGATATAAAGATTCTTTTTATCGATTTTCAGAATATTGGTATCTTTCGTGTACCAATCTACAAATTTCTCATATTCTGCTTTATTATTAATGAGCCAGCTTTTAAAAGCTTCTTGATCTCCTATCTGAAACAGATAATAATTATAAGCATTAAATAGATTGTTGTCATCCATTATTTTTTGATAGTTTAATAAAACATTTGACGGATTGTTCTTGTGTTTCAAATATTCCTTCAACGCCTTTTTTCTGATGTCTGACAGGGTTTCTAAATTGATTTCTTTTTTATCGACAGTAGCGAGTGCAAAATATCCGCTGTAAAGAAGACAGAAAGGAAGAGGATCAGTAGGTTTACTGTCTTTTTTAATAGTAATAAAGGCCTGGCAAAAATCAACTGTTGTACTTTTATCTTTGAATTTTACTGCTTTTTTATATCCGTCATATAAAAGTTGACTCATTTCCTGGCTTCTGGAAGTGGTGCGTTCCAGATTTAAGAATATTTCACCATAAACGAGACCGTATAGCATATTATTAGAATTTAAAAATAATTTGGCTACTCTGTAATAGTTTGATGGATATGATGGTTGTGCCTTTATCCCTCTTTCGTAGTTTTCAATGGCCTGGGTTATTTTTTTTTGAAGTTCAAGGACAACTCCTTTCTCAAGATAGAGTTTTCCGGAAGACGGAAATTTTTTTAATCCTTCATCATAAGTTTTTATAGCTTGTTCCGGGTTATCAGCATAATCATAGGCATTACCAAGAAGGGCATAATAGTAGTCATCTATATTTGGATAATCTTTGATTTTTTCTAACAGTAATATGGCACTTTTATAGTCTTCTTTTCGAATATAGGCAAGTGCTATTTCATATGGATAGGTATAATCTTGTGGATCTTTTTTTCACATTCTCTAAGGATAGCGATTCCATCATCATATTTTTCTTCATCAATAAGTTTGACAGCATCATGAACTTCTACACATTTGAATGTCTTTTTCTGCGCATACATGAATGAAAAGGCAGTGAGTGCAGCTATAAAATAAGTTTGTCGTAACATGAGCTTTTTGATATTAGTCTTACTGCAAATATGCATTTTTTTAAACAAAAAAGAGCGGTAAAAACCGCCCTCAACAAAATTTTATCTAACAAGTATACTTTACATATAAACACATCCGCATCCTGTTTCCCATTCCTGGCAAAGACGCATCGGTTCATGACAGCCCGGATTACCGCCGCCACCGCCGGAAACTCTGTAGCAGGTACCATCGCTGCAATAGTAGGAGCCTATTGTGGGAGGACAGTTGCCATCGATATCACATATAGCATATGGAGTGTCTCCACCGCTGATCAGGACAAGCTGATTTCTCTTTAATTTTTTCAGATTTTTCATAGTAATCATTTTTAATTTGTTGATAACTAATGTATAAATTTTTTAACACACCGGCAAGTGTTTTAATTGAAAGCGACTAAAGATTGTATGATAACGATCTTTCTATTCCAGATCTAAAGTCATAAAAAGAGCAATTTCCTCCGTATTTTCATAGAGTCTGGTGTTCAGCCCGGTAATATTGAATCCCATTCTTCTGTAAAACTGAATGGCAGGGTAGTTGGTATTCTGTGTTTCCAGCTCCATAACTCTGCAGTTTAGCTTTCTTGCCTCTTTAATGGCATTTTTAATCAGCATAACTCCGATTCCTTCCCGCCTGTGTTTTTCATCGATCAGAATATTTTCAATATAAAAACTGTTGTTCCACGTTCTTTGCTCACAGATGATCCAGCCTGTCAGTTCTTCATTAATAAAAGCACCGAAAGAATTTCCCTGTTCAATGATGGTGTTCAGGTCTGCAAGGTCTTTATTGGCGGTATCCCAGGTTTTGGTATAAGGCAAGGACTTTTCTTTTAAAATAAACTCAAAAGAACCTCCATATTCAATAGAAGAGACTGAGTATATTGTGTCTGTTATATAGCCGTTATGCCCCCAATTCAAAACAGGGTTGGAAGCTAATTTTTGTAATTTTCTTATTTCCACATCAGATGTTTTAAGTTTATTGGATTTCAGTACAGATTTCCACAAGATAATTGTTGGGATCTTTGATGTAAGCCGTTTTTTGGCCCCATGGCTTTACAGCAATATCTTCATAAAGAACAGCTCCGTTTTTTATTGCTTTTTCTACCAAAGCTTCTACATTGTCAGTAGTAAATCCTAATTCCATTCCGAAGGGCTTGTCTTCTGTTTTTGCGGTTAAAAATCCTTTTTTGATATTGGAACCTGCAAGGCTGACAGACGCGAAGGAAAGAGTAGTTTCACCGGTCAGAAGTTCTCCATAATCTTTTTCAGGGGTGATGAACTTTATTTCAGAACCGAAAGTATTTTTGTAAAAATTCATGGACTGCTCTACATCTTTAACATAAAGAATGACATATTTGAATTTGATCATATAAGTGAATAAAATGGGTTTATTTTTTATTGATAATATATTCTTCATCCACCATCAGTTCTGCATGAGGCCCTTGTAAAGGATATTCTTTGAAGCTTCCGAAATGGCCGAAGTGAAGAGGGTATTTTTGAGTAAGCCGGCGTACTTTACTTCCGAAAGAATTGATATCAACCTTTTGAAAAGTATCTTTTTTCTGTCTGCCATTGGTGAAAAAGAGCATCAGATTACAATGATCTTTAAAATCATAATCATTATAGTAAAATACATGGAGATTTTCTTCCCTGCATATCTGCACAAAATCATTAATAAGATCCTGCTTATACTGCAAAGGCAGATTACAGTCAATTCTGGCAGCATAATTTTCTGCATTGCTTTTTTTGAAATCCGAACCAACCATCTGGATAAAACGGTGTTCTATATTTCTGAATTTTTCTCTTTCAGGGGGGTAGCTTTTACTGGATTGAATGGTAAAAGAAACTCCGGAATCTAATAATACAGCATTTTCCCGGATCAATAATTCTTCAATTTCTAATGCAAACTGAAAATGAAAATCAAAAAGCATATGGTCACCAATATTGATGATCAGTTGATTTCCATCGATATTCAGGTGCAAATAAGTTTCTTTGAAACCAGCTTTCAGTTCTTCGAGTTTCAGGATAAGATCATCTGTATTTTTAACCCGGACCTTTGCTGCCAATTCGGCTGGGTTATCGGCGTGTCCGCCATACCCGGGATAAAATTTGAAAAACCGGAAGTAATATAAATTTTCTGGAAATCCGAAATACCAGTATACGCCTAAAATCATTGGTTATTAAAAGTTTAAAAATTTAAAAACTGTATAAATCTTGATAATCTGGAGTTGAATTCAATTTTTTCATAATCTTTATCAGGATTATATATTTTAATTTCAACCTTATTTCTGTCTTTGATTGCAAGCCCGGAATGAGTTTCAAGATTTGAATTAATTCGTTCCAGTAGTTCCAATTGGAGCATTACATCTAATATTCTTTTTCCATCCGCAAAATCTTCGTAAATAGTAACGGGAAGAGGCTGGTAGTCAGGAGTAGATTTAATATAAAGAGAAAAAAAATAGGGATCAAGGTCTCCGAACTCCATTCCAAACATAAATGGAACTTCAATTTCCTGCTTTGTAATTACATTTTGAAAATAACAATGATAACCATGAAGGAAATATCTCCATTTTCCTACTTTTCCACTCTGAGTTCTTCTACTTCGACCTTTGAAATAATTAAAAGCAAGAAAAGGGAAATCTTTGTTTAGCTTTATTTTCTTCTTTTCAAAAAATAAACAGACCAGTTCTTCGCCAAGTTTTCTGTAATCTTTGGCACACTGTACAAAAAACAATTGGTTGGCGATTATCTCTTCTTTTGTAATCAGTCTCTTTATTTCAATTTTAGGCTCAATTGAATGAATAGCAATTTGAAAATGAGGGAGATCTTTTGTTAATTGTTCACCATAATCTTCTCTGATATAGCTGATAGGATGATCAAAAACTATTTTAATTATTTTTTGTCGTGGAATATTTCTGAGGTAATCAATACAAGGAAGTTCTTGTATTGATTTAGCAGTTATTACATGAGTGGTTCTTTCCAAAGCATTAAATCAATGATTAGTTCAAAATTAAATAAAATTTCACACTCCAAAACTTTCAAAACCCTTAAATTTGTGGTCAATAAAAATTTTACTTGGATGCTTAGGAACATTTCAATTGCGGCAGCTACTTTATTGTCCGTAGTTACAATCAATGCGCAGAAGAACAGAAATACTCAATTGGAAAGACCCAAATTAGTCGTAGGTCTGGTGGTAGATCAGATGCGTTGGGACTATCTGTACCGTTTTTATGGTAAATACGGAAATGATGGTTTCAAAAGACTTTTGAATACAGGATACTCTTTGAATAATGTACATATTCCTTATGTACCTACCATTACGGCATTAGGACATACATGTATCTACACAGGCTCTGTACCGGCTATTCATGGGATTGCCGGAAATGACTGGACGGATAAGGAAACAGGAAAAGGAGTTTACTGTACTGCGGATGAGAGCGTTCAGCCGGTTGGAACTACCAATGCAAAAACCGGAAGCCACTCTCCGAAAAACCTTTGGTCTACTACGGTAACTGACGAATTGAGACTAGCTACCAACTTTCAGGGAAAAGTAGTGGGGGTTTCTTTGAAAGACCGTGCTTCTATTCTTCCTGCAGGTCATACTCCAAACGGTGCCTTCTGGTTTGATGACAGCACAGGAAATTTCATTACGAGTACATGGTACATGAATGATCTTCCTCAATGGGTAAAATCATTCAACGCGCAGAATCTTCCTGAAAAATTAGTGGCAAATGGCTGGAATACTTTACTTCCAATCAATGAATATACGGAAAGCGCACCTGACAATTCACCTTGGGAAGGTCTGCTGGGAAGTGCGAAAACACCTACTTTCCCATACAGCAATTTAGCAAAAGATTATCAGGCTAAAAAAGATAATATCCGTTATACCCCTTTCGGAAATACGTTGACATTAAAGTTGGCTGAAGCGTCAGTAGAAGGTGAAAAACTAGGTGGAGATAATATTACAGATTTTTTAGCCATCAACCTTGCGTCTACGGATTATGCAGGACATAAATTCGGACCGAATTCTATTGAGGTGGAAGATGTTTATATCAGATTAGACCAGGATCTGGCAGAATTTTTCAAATATCTTGATTCCAAAGTAGGAAAAGGAGAGTATACGGTTTTCCTTTCTGCTGACCACGGAGGAGCGCATTCTGTAGGATTCCTTAAAGAACATAAAATCCCGACAGGATTCTTCGGAGAAGATGCAGAAAAGAACCTGAACCAGAAGCTGAAAGAAAAATTCGGGGCTGATAAACTGATCAGCGCTATTGATAACTACCAGATTTATTTTGACAGAAAAGTATTGGCTGACAGCAAGCTTGAACTGGATGATGTAAGAAACTTTGCAGTGAAAGAAATTGAGAAGGATCCTACAGTTTTATATGCTGTTTCCGTAGATAAAGTTCAGGAATCCAGTATTCCGGAGCCGATCAAACAGAGAATTATCAACGGAATCAACAGACAGAGAAGCGGAGACATCCAGCTGATCTCCCATGATTCTATGCTTCCTCCATATTCAAAAACAGGAACTACACACAGTGTATGGAATTCTTACGACTCACATATCCCATTGATCTTTATGGGGTGGGGAGTGAAGCAAGGAGAAAGCAATAAGGAATATCACATGACAGATATTGCCCCTACGGTATCTTCATTACTGAAAATTCAGTTCCCAAGCGGAAATGTAGGGAACCCGATTACTGAAGTTATGGGTAAATAAAGTTGAAAATTATATAAAATAAAAGCCGTTCCAGTGTTGGAACGGCTTTTTATTTTGGTTATGATGCTCTTATCATTTGCTGAATTTCTTTCTGAAATTCTTTATTTTGTCTTCTGACCTTTACAATAAAATACAGGAGTACAGCCATTATAATACCTCCCAAAGCAACAGAAGCTGTTATTATGGAATTATGATAAGATTTCAGCTTTTCGCTTTCTAAATAGGTTTCCCTATTATGATTATCAATAATCTGATTAATGGATCTCAGTTCGTTCTGCTTTCTCCTGAAACGCATTTCCAGGTATTTTTTGTTATACTGCTGATAGAAATTCTGTTCTCCCAGAGCAAGATAATTATCAGCTAATTCTTTGTAGATGCCTTCGTTCAAAATAATATCTCCTGTATTTTTACACAGGTTTTCTGCTTTTAGCAAAAGATTGATTGCTGATTGATTTTCATGTTTTTGCCTGTAGATTTCAGCAATTCCTTTCAAGGCAAATGCTTCCAGACTTTTAGCATGATTTTTCCGGGCATAGTCCAAAGACTGAACAAAAGCTTCCTGTGCCTTATCAATTTGATTGAGATTAAGATAGCAGTATCCAATGTTATAGTATACCACACTCATATTAGCGTAGGTGGTTTTCCCGGAAGATACTTTTTCAAAATTCTGTATCGAAATAAGAAACTTTTCCAGGGCAATTTCTGAATTAGACTGACTCTTGTAAATCATTCCCTTTATAGCATAACTTCTTGCGTTTTCAATATATTTGAAAGGAGTTTCCGGTATTCTGGCCAGATACTGATCGGCTTCATTCAAAGTTTCTAAACTCTTATTGAATAGTTCCATCTGCTGATATTGAATGGCAACAGAAATAAGAACGCTTGCCTTGCTTTTGAAATCATTGGTTTTCTGCGAGAGTTCCTTAGCTTTTAAAATATACTTTAAAGATTCCTCGAAGTTTCTTTTGGCAATATTCGCTGTGGAAAGCAGCATGTAAATATCAATGGATGTACTGATATCCGGATTTTTCCTTAATAATTGTTCTCCGGTTTTAATGGTATAATCGGGGTTGTCATAAATTTCAAGCCGGGCTTTTCTTATTAATTCACGGTCCGGTATTTTCTGAGCTTTTATAACGATACAAAAAGACAGAAGGATTGAGGTTATTATTTTAAAAAAGAGTTTCATACAGTTTTACTTTTACTGATTTCCTGAATATATGTATTGGGAGACATTCCGGTGACAGACTTAAAGACCGTAGTAAAGGCACTGTGTGATGAAAACCCTGAATACTCTGCAAGATAGCTCACTTTATAATTGAGAAAAGTAGAATCATTCTTTAATAATTGTACAATATGATTGATTCTTAGTTTGTTGATATAGCCGTTAAAATTTTTCTCCTTGTTATTAATAACTTCTGAAAGGTATTTCGTGTTAACCTCCATTTGAGAGGAAAGCATGGATAACGACATGTTTTTATTCAGATAATGACCGGATTTTTCGAATTCTTCAAGTTTGCGAAGAATCTCATCTTCTTTTTCCCTTGATATTTTGGTAGAACCGGAATCTTTTGCTGTTGAAGTAGCCTTCTCTGGAATGGCAGATTGGGACTTGCGACTGATCTGTTTTTCAAAGAAATCAAATTGTTTTTTTAAGTCTTTACCTTTACTTTTAATACTTAAAAAATAAGCGAATAGTCCCAAGATTATCAAAGACAAAATGAGTGCTAACGACCAGAAGGATTTAACAAACATCAGCTTTTGAAATTCAATATTTTTATTCTGACTGGTTTCCACAAGTTTTACAAGATACCGTATTCCTTCCCTGGAACTGGCATCTGTTTTTGTCTTTAGATCATTGCAGAGTTTATTGTACCGGTGGTACTTTGTATCATCATGAAGTGCATAATAGCTGCGGGATAATGACTCATAGATTTTAATTTTTAAATTATTGAAAGGCAGATTTTCAATCAGTGAAAGTCCGGCTTCCAGCTTTTCAACAGACGCTCTGTAATCCTGCTTCAGAAAATAATATTGAGATAGGTTTTCATAGGCAAGACCTAAGAGAAATGGCTGGTTTTTCTGATGCTCAAGATCATCAATAATACTTTTTATAAGAGGTTGATATTCGATAAGTTTATTTTGTTTCAGCAGATAGGAAGAACGGAAAATCCTGTTTTCCAGTTTTAATATTTTATTTTCTTCATTCTGACCGCTGAGGTATTGATTGCTTTTGTCCAGATTTTGCAGCGCTGTGGAATAATCCCGGTTGATCCCTGAGTTCAAAGCCTGAAGCTGATATAGTTTTGCGGTAGTAACTCTTAGAGCCACATCGTTACTTTTAAGAAGTTTCTGATCAGACAGGAGATAACTGATAATTCTCTTAGACTGATTGTATAAACCCAGATTCTGATACTGATCAGCAAGGTTATAATCACCGAAGATCTGCATAAAATAAGAAAGATTATTGTGCAGGTCAGGATCTTCTTTTTGAGCAAAAATATTTACAGATTGTACATAATCACCTTTCATAGCAAAAGCCTGGGAAATAATATTCTGAAGGATCATTTTGTGTTCTGTATTCTGATCACTGACAAGAATTCCCTGAGTATAGCTGATACATTCGTCAGAATTCTGATAGAGTTTCAGAAATGCCTTATCTGCCAGGATAGTAAAGTCAGGACCGGATTGTGCATTGGTGATAATGGAAAAGCCAATGAAAATAACAAGGAGAATTTCTTTGCTATGATCAAATAATTTTTGAATGAATACTGGGTTGTTTGTGTTTTTTTGAATAATTCGGGTAAAATCCATATTCAAAATATTGTTTTCTTATATGTTTGATTATTAATATTTTAAAAATTATATTCTTTTGAAATTCACGAATTATGAAAGTCAATTTCTTTGGGTGTGGTAAATATTATATTAATATTGTTTTCACCAATTAAAAAATCTAAATATAATAAAATATGAAAAATTTTTACAAAATGTCAATGAAAATATTAACAGCTTGCCTTTTTCTGAAATTGGGTATTGTGAAAGCTCAGCTTACTGTAATAGGCCTGGGGAATTATAATGTAGGAGCTGTTTCAGATAATGGAGTAGTAAGCTTGCATACAAGTGCAGGAGCTATATATAAATGGAATGCATCGGGAGGACTTGTACAGATAGGTTCAATATCAAACGGATATCCTGCCGCGGGCAGAACCATAGTTTCGAATGACGGGACCAAGATCTCATCTTCCGTTACAAATGCTGCAACAGGTTTCAATGAAATCTCGACTTATGATGTAGCTACGGGCACATGGGTAAACAGGGGAGGGCTGGTTCCTGCCGGCTGGGATGGCAGTGTAAGTTCTACCTGGGGGATGACAGCTAATGGTAATACAATTGTGGGGCTGGGATTCCTTACGGCAGCTAACGCACATGCTGTGAAATGGGATGAAGTAAACGGAATGGTAGATCTGGGAAGTATTGTTCAGGGACGAAGCTCCAGGGCAAACGCAATCAATGCTTCAGGAACGGTAATTGTCGGATGGCAGGACGAATCAAACGGTACCAGGAGTGGTGCGAAATGGCAGGATGGAGTAGAAAGCTTTATTACAGATAACAATGGAAATAATGTTGGAGAAGCGGGAGGTATTTCCGCAGACGGAAGTACAATCATCGGTTCAGCCAATCCTAATCCCTATGTTTGGAATGCAGTAAGCGGACTTACTTATATTACGCATCCTAATGCATCATTCAGTTTCAAGGGAGGAGCAACAGGAATTTCAGGGGATGGAACTAAAGTTATTGGATATTACAGAGCATTCGGAGCGCCTCCAATGTCTGGCGAGGGTTTTATATGGACCTCTGCCACCGGAAGAGTTAATCTGAATGATTATGCGGTATCCTTAGGAATTGCCACCAATGGAGTAACGATGGGACTTCCTCTGGCTATTTCTCAGGATGGAAAGAAAATTGCCGGAATGGGTGTGAATGCTTCCAATCAAATGGTTGCTTTTTATCTGGATGCATCTGAATATTTATCTGTGAATGATGTGGTAAAAGAAAAAAACAGCATGGGTATTTATCCTAACCCGGTTACTGATATTCTATATTTTAAAGGGACAGGAAAAATAGACAAGGCAGAGATTTATAATTTGGTTGGACAAAGAGTGAAATCATTCAATACTGTAGAAGGACAAATTGATGTTTCATCCTTGTCAAAAGGAGCTTACATTCTGGAATATTCTGTGAAGGGAGAAAAGCAACAGACTTATAAATTTATCAAAAAATAACATATATAAATAGTAAAGTAGTGGGATGAATGGCTGTTTTCAATATTGAAAGCGGCTGTTCTTTTTTGTTTACATACCCAAAAGATAACATTTTTAAGGCGAAGCACGGTTTTTTGTTGAATACACATAAAAAACTATCTTTGCAAAAATTTTGGTTTCCAGTATTTTGGAATGAAAAGGGAATCGGGTGTAACTCCCGGACTGTCCCCGCAACTGTAAATCGCAACACAAGTTTCTGCAAAAAACCACTGTTTAGCAACGGGAAGGGGCAGAATGCGAAAGTCAGGAGACCTGCCAGGATTATAACAAAAAACATATTGCTTTCGGAGGAAAAGTAAAAAGGTATGGATATAAAAAGATCTTTAATACTGCTTTTTTCATCGTATGGTTGTTTTCTTTTTGGCCAAGAGAAAACCATTGACACTATTTATGTTTTCGACAACCAGATGAACAGGGTGAAACTTTTTCATCCCGTAAAAATAATTTCAGCAGAGGATGCTGAGAAGAACTCCAGCAACCTTTCGGAACTTCTGAGATTTCAATCACAGGTATTTATTAAGGAAAATGGCCGTGGCGCTGTTTCTTCACCTTCTTTCAGGGGGACTACCGCCCAGCAGACTGCATTTGTATGGAACGGAATTAATATCAATTCCAATTTTCTCGGACAGGGAGATATCAATAATATCGCATTGTTCGGATATGATCAGATCGGAATAAAAGCCGGCGGCGGAAGTGTTGTCTATGGAAGCGGAGCCATTGGGGGAAGCATTCACCTGAATAATACCCTCGATTTTAATAAAGGTTTCCATGGTTCTTTATTTTCTGAAGTGGCTTCCTTTAATACTTATAATAATTTTGTAAAAGGTTCTTACAGCAATGATAAGTTCAGCTTTAAAGCTTCAGGAAATTACTCCGTAAGTGAAAATGATTATAAGGTAAGTGACCTTAACTATGTCAACAGAAACGGGAATTATTACAATACAACGTTCAATGTAGGGGCATCCTATAGAATTACGAACGATCATAAAATTTCATGGCAGAGCCAGTTTTTTGATTCCTCACAGCATTATCCGGTGTATGAGGAAACAGGGACAAAAACTAAATATAAAACGCAAAGCGTAAGGAGCCTTCTTTCCTGGGACTGGAACAAAACAAAGTTCAGCAACTCTTTTAAGGCTGCCTATACAGAGGAGAATTTCCAGTATTTCGGTTCGTTGACCCAACCTAAATCCAGCAGTGGAACCGGGAAAAATTATATTTTTAAAAATGATTTCAATTATTTCCTGAATTCAAAATGGAATTTTAATCTGATCGGAGAGTTTCAGGTCAATAAAGGAGAAGGATATCAGAACGGAATATCCAGTGTCAGCAGAAATATAGGTTCCGTTTCAGGGCTATTGCGATATTTTGCAACGAAAGACCTGCGTTTTGAAGGTGGATTTAAAAAAGATTTTGTGGAAGATGTGAAATCACCGTTAATGTATTCATTCTCCGGAAAATGGAGCGCTGCAAAATGGTATGATGTGGGCATTAATGTCTCCAAAAATTTCAGATATCCGTCATTTAATGATATTTACTATGAACCGGGCGGAAATAAAGACCTGAGACCGGAAACCTCAACTCAGGTGGATATGACTAATGAGTTCAAAGTAGGAGATTTCAGGCTTAGCCTTTCTCCTTATTATATGAATATTACAGATCTTATTGTATGGCTGCCAACTGCTAAAGGGTACTGGCAGGCTTTTAATGTCAATAAAGCAGAATCTTACGGGCTGGAATCTCAGCTTTCTTTCAGTAAACAGCTTGGAAGTCATAAAATCCATGCAAATGCAGGATATTATTATGCAAAATCTATTGATAAAGAAACAAACATGCAGAGACCTTACGTTCCTATACACAGAGGAACGGTTAATCTGGATTATGAATATGGTTTCTTTAAATTTTTTACCCAGGCATTACTGAACGGGGTTACCTACACCACAAGTGATGAAAAAAGGTCAGAAGCTATAGATCCTTATTTTCTTTTAAATATGGGTGTTTCTGCAACCCTGGCAAAAAAGTATACCTTAGGGTTTAAAGTGAATAATCTAACCAATACATACTATAAAACCGTTTCTTTCAATCCTTTACCGAAAAGAAACTATAGCGTGTATGCAGCAATAAATTTTTAATAATTAAAATTGAATAAATTATGAAAATAACTAAACTTTTAACTGTATTATTTGCAGTGGTACTATTGTTTAATATGTCTTCATGTACAAGTGATTCTGAGGAATTTGAAGTTTCTCCGATCACTTATCAGAACGGATATTTTATCTCTAATGAAGGTAATTATAACAGCCAGGGAGCTAAAGTAACTTTCGTGACGAGAGATTTAAGCCTTAAGCAGGATGATGTATATGGTTATAACAACAATAAAGATATCCTGGGTGATGTTCTTCAGACCATTGGTCTTAACGGAAATAAAGCTTATCTTGTTTTGAATAACTCAAACAAAATTGTTGTAGTAGACCGTTACACATTTAAGAAATTGGGAGTAATCGCACAACAGCTTGATAATCCGAGAGGAATTGCTTTCGCTAATGACTTTATCTATGTTGCTAATACCAATTTCAGTGCACATACTCAAAGTATAACAAAGTATAAAGCTTCGGATTATTCATTTGTAAGCAAAATTAACATGACTGAAGTTTCTGATAAAACGGTAGAAGCGGGAGGAAATATTTTCGTACAAAATGCTTCATCAGGGTATGGAAACAAGATTACTTATATCAATACTTCCAACGACAGCAAAACTGAAATTACCGTTCCGAATGGTCAGATTGGAAACACTGTTTCTTACAAATCCAACGTTTACACAATTGCTTCCACGGCTACAGATTCTTACATCTATAAAATTTCAGGTACAGGAACTCTTACACCGGTAATTACACTGACAGGAATTCCAAGTGCTACCAACCTTCAGATTGATAATGACAAATTATACTTCAGTTCAGGCAATAAAGTGTACACAACAAGTTTAACTGCTCCGACAGTTCCTTCCAGCCCATTATTAACAGCTGCAGATGGAGGTCCTTACTTTACGTTATATGGATTTAATGTTATTGACGGAAGAATTTTTGCTTCAGATGTAAAGGAGTTTACACAAGAAAGCGAAATGGTTGTATACTCAGCAGCTACAGGAAATAAGATTGTTACTGTAAAAACAGGAGGTATTGGGGCTAACGGAACTTTTCTGAACCCATAATAATTTATTACTTCTAAAAATAATTTTTTATTTTTTCATCATTTGTGTTTTTTTCCGGCCGGTTTCTTCGAAACCGGCCGGCTTTGTTTTCATAGTAAGCAAAAAAAATCCGGCGGGATGGAACATCCCGCCGGATTTTTTATATTTTATAACTTGATTATATTGTCAATCCCAGTTTCTCAGCTTCAGCTATCACAAACTTAGTAGCTTCTTCCTTTTCATTGGGAATTTCACCCTCCAGAATGGCTTCTTTTACTTTTTCCTTTAAAATACCGATTTCACGGCCCGGCTTAAGATTGAACATTTCCATAATCTCTTCACCGGTAATAGGCGGCTGGAAGTTTCTTACCTGATCCTTTTCTTCCACTTCTTTGATTTTTACCGCTACATATTCAAAGTTTTTTTTGAACTTCTCCTGTTTCCTGGAGTTTTTTGTGGTAATATCTGCCTTGCAAAGGGTGAAAAGATCTTCCAGATTTTCTCCGGCATCAAATAAAAGTCTTCTTAAAGCAGAATCTGAGGCGTCATCAGTGATCAGAGCAATGGGCCTTGACGAAAGCTTTACCATTTTCTGAACATATTTCATGTCACTTCCCAAAGGCAGTTTCAATCTTTGGAAAAGTGTTTTAACCATTTTTGAGCCTAAAAACTCATGTCCATGGAATGTCCATCCCGTTCCTTCCACAAATTTTTTGGTTGGAGCTTTTCCAATATCATGAAGCAGGGCAGCCCAACGCAGCCAAAGGTTATCTGTATTCACGGAAATATTGTCTACTACTTCCAATGTATGGTAAAAGTTATCCTTATGTGTTTGCCCTTCCACTTCTTCCACACCCTTCAGTTCAATCAGTTCAGGAATAATCAGCTTTAAAAGGCCGGTTTGTTCCATTAATCTAAGACCAACAGAAGGTTTTTCGGAAAGCATGATCTTGTTGAATTCTACCATGATCCTCTCCATAGAAACAATCTTGATTCTTTCCGCTTCCTGCTGGATAGCTTGCAGGGAGTTTTCCTCAATTTTAAAATGTAAAGTAGAAGCAAAACGTACCGCTCTCATCATCCTTAAAGGATCATCAGAATAAGTCTGGGCAGGTTCCAGCGGAGTCCTTAAAATTCCTTTTTCAAGATCATCAATTCCATTAAAAGGGTCGATCAGTTCTCCGAAATTATTTTTGTTTAAAGAGATAGCCATCGCATTGATCGTAAAATCTCTTCTCTTCTGGTCATCCTCCAGACTTCCACCCTCTACTTCAGGCTTGCGGCTGTTTTCTGTATAACTTTCCTTTCTTGCCCCTACAAATTCAAGCTCAAGCTCTTTATATTTAATCATGGCTGTTCCGTAAGTCTTGAATACGGAAACCTTCAATTTCGGATCTATATCCTGAGCTACATTCTGGGCAAGCTCAATACCGCTTTGCTCCGTTACAAAATCTATATCTGTAGAAGCTTTTCTGTTCATCAGAAGGTCACGCACATAACCGCCTACAATGTATACGGACTGGTTATTCCTTTCTGCTGCTTCAGAAATGATTTTAAAAAGTTTTAAATTCTTATTTTGATTAAGATTGATTTTCATTGTTAATAACAGTGTCAATTTCTACCGGTGTCACCCATTAATCATAATGAGCATACATTCTACTAATTTTTCCATCTTCATTAAAAAACATGACTTCCACAGCATGTTTATCCATAATCGACTTATAAAATAATGCTACCGAATCTACTCCCGCCGTGGAATGGATCAGATCAAAATGAAGGTCCGGAAATTTATCCAGTGCCTTTCTCCAGTATTCACGGACAGCTTCTTTTCCTTTTAAAGAACTTTCTTTGCCGCCTGTAGCCATAGCAATCATGGGAGTGGTGATCTCAATGTCATCCGCGTAATGGGACAGAATATCCTCTAAATTGTGAGAATTCCAAATATTGACCCACGTTTGAGCAAATTTTTGATGATCCATAGCAAATAGTTTATGAGTTGAGTTTGCAAAGATAGAATTAAAAAAGAAATCCTGCCAGGATGAACTGACAAGACTCTAAAAATAAACAGGTAATTTCAGAATAGTTATTCTCTCAGAACTTTTATCCTGTTGTCATTCCATATTTTGATTACCGAAGAACCCGAATATTTTGAAACCTTTTCTCTGTCTTCCTCTACAGCATAATCTACAAGGTCTATCATTTTCTGAGAAATATCAGAAAATTTCAATGGACTTTTCTCACCACTGAAGTTGGCTGAAGTAGATACCAAAGGTCTGTTTAATTTTGTAATCAGTTTTTTGCAGAAATCATTTTTTACAAGACGGATTCCGATACTTCCGTCTTCAGCAAGAAGCTCTTTAGGCAAGCCTCTTGGGTTTTCATAAACAATGGTTACCGGCTTTTCGCTGAGATCAATAATTTCCCATGCCATTTCAGGGACGTCTACCAGGTCCTGAAGTCTCTTCTCAGATTCCACAAGGATGATCATGGATTTATTCTTTTCACGCTTTTTGATTTCAAAAATTTTATTGACTGCTTCTATATTGGTAGCATCACAACCAATCCCCCAAATGGTATCAGTAGGGTAAAGAATCGTTCCGCCGGATTTTAATATTTCGATAATATGTTCCATAATTGTAAGTGAATTCAAAGAGTGGATAAAGGTAGAAAATCTGTGAGTTTTGGGCAAAAAAACAGGGTATGAATGTGGCTATGCTGTTAGGTTTGGCTGAAGCCAATGGAATTATATATAATATGAAAACGGGCTAAAGCCCGTTCCTATTGATATTTTTATAACATAATTAAATAAGGTTAAATCAATGAATTGTTATTCAATAGAAATGGGCTTTAGCCCATTTAAACAATAGACATAAATCATTTGGCTTTAGCCAAAACCTGTCACTTTTCAACAAATTCTTTATACTCTTCAGTAAAGCTTTTTTTCTGATGATGCTTTTCCTGATTTTTAATATAATTTCTTACGGTATCCACCATAGATTCGGAAACTGAGACTGCAAAATATTCATCCTGCCATGAAAATTTTCCTGCGGCAAGCTTATTTTTATTGATCCAATGAGATGATTCTCCTTTTATTAATTGTACGATTTTTTCAATATTTTGATCAGATCCCAGAGAAATAAGACAATGACAATGGTCTGAATATCCATTAACCATGTCTAAAAATATACCTTTTTCTGTAGCATATTCTTTAATATGTTTCCAGACCTTAAGACGTATGTCGAATGTATTGAGAAACGGATCTCTGTTTTTTGTAGAGAAAACAAGATGAATATAAATTTTGATAAAAGCCATTTGTGTTGTTTTATCAAAAATATTATTTTTTTCAATAAGTCAATAAGTTTTGGCTGAAGCCAATAGAATAAGGAAAACGGGCTAAAGCCCGTTCCTATTGATGTCTTTATTACGATTAAAGTAGATCAAATAAATATATAATGTCAATTTTATTCAATAGAAATGGGCTTTAGCCCATTTAATTCCGGGATAAAAAATCCCCTGGCTTTAGCCGGAACCTAATTCAAATGTATTTTTTAATTTCTTTCTACATCCATCCCAATTTCGACAAATACCTTTCCTCAATAATACTCAGGTGATGGTAATTGTGTCCCACGATCAGTTTTCCGATGGTTTCCACAGAAATTTCGTGGCCATTGGCAATACCTGTATTTTGTAAGGCAGAAGGATGAAGGGTTTCTAAAAGAATCTGTGAAGACTTTCTTACCAGCTTATATTCTTCTAAAAGAGATTCCAGGCTTCTTTCGTCTGCAAAAGACTGATCAGCGTATTGATTTTCATCAAATCCCGGGAGGTTGTTTTTTTCTCCTCTGGCGAATGCTAATATTCTGTATTGGAAAACTCTTTCGGTATCCGATAAATGGAGCAGAAGACCTTTTAAAGTCCATTTTCCTTCTGCATAAGCGAAAGTAGACTGTTCTTCAGTAAGATTGGAATAAATTCCGATGGTTTTGTCTGCTGATAGCTGCAGCTCTTTGATCCAGTCTCCTGATGGAATCTGATCTAAATATCTTTGGATGTATTTTTGAAATTCGGTCATATTATTTTTTTGTTTTTATACATTATTTTGAGGTGCGTGATTCGCGTTCCGGTATTCGGAGTAGATGGTTCATAAAGAATGAATACTTTTTAACTATACATTTTACAAAAATTACTCATTAACTACTGCTCATTACTCACGATTCGTCCATTCATAGAAATTCACGGAATCATAAAGCTCAAAGCCGCATGCGGGGTAAAGCTGGTTTCCGATATCATTGCTTTTTCCTGTTTCCAGAAGGATACCGCACGCTTTTGAGGAGCGGCATAATTCTTTGGAAGCTTCAATCAGTTCTTTGGAATGGCCTTTACCTCTGTGATTTTCATTCACGTAAAGATCATTCAGCAGCCAGTAGCGCTGCATTCTTGTAGATGAAAATATAGGATATAATTTTACAAAACCTGTCAGTTTACCATTTTCTTCTGCAACGAAAATTTCTGAATCTTTGTTTTCAAGCCTTTCCCGAAGAAAGTTTGCTGCTGCAGGAATATCTGAGGACTTATGATAAAATACCCTGTACTGATCAAATAGTTCTGCGAGTTGTGGTAAGTCGGAAACAACTGCTTTTCTTGAGTTTTTCATATATCAGTTGGTGTTATAATAAAATGAGAAGGATTATCAAAATCCTTCTCATTGAGTGTATCGTATGTTAAGAAAAAGCTCTCTCAAGATCTGCAATAAGATCTTCAGCATCTTCAATACCTACGCTTAAACGTACCAGGTCATCTGTGATCCCGAGTTCAGCACGTTTTTCAGCAGGAATAGAAGCGTGAGTCATTAAAGCAGGGTGGTTAGCTAAAGATTCTACTCCTCCTAAAGATTCTGCTAAAGTGAAAACCTTTACCTTTTCTAAGAATTTAATCGCATCTTCTTTTTTTCCGGATTTGAAAGTGAATGAAACCATTCCTCCCGATTCTTTCATCTGAGATTTTGCCAGCTCATATTGAGGGTGAGATTCCAATCCTGGATAGATTACTTTATCAACCGCCGGATGTGTTTCAAGGTATTTTGCCACAGCAAGACCATTGTCTGAATGTCTCTGCATTCTTAGTGCCAGTGTTTTGATTCCTCTCAATACAAGGTAAGAATCGTGAGGACCTAAAATACCACCGCTTGCAAACTGAATAAAGTGAAGTTTTTCTCCTAATTCAGCATCTTTAGCAATAAGGGCCCCGGCAATAACATCAGAGTGACCTCCTAAATATTTGGTTGCAGAATGCATTACAATATCAGCACCCAAATCAATCGGTCTCTGGATATAAGGTGTAGCAAAAGTATTATCCACTGCCACTAAAATATCTTTTCCTTTTGCAATTTCCACTACAGCTTTGATGTCTACCAGTTTCATCAATGGGTTCGTTGGAGTTTCTACCCAGATCAGTTTTGTTTTATCTGTAATAACATCTGCTATTTTAGAAACATCATCAAAATTCACGAAAGTAAACTTCAGCTGATATTTTTCGAAAAGTCTGGTGAACATTCTGTACGTACCGCCGTAAAGATCATCTACAGCAATGACTTCATCACCGGGATTTAATAATTTTAAAACACAGTCGATGGCTGCAAGACCGGAACCGAAAGCTAAACCTCTCGCTCCGTTTTCAATACTTGCCAGAGAGTCTTCCAATGCCTGTCTTGTGGGGTTGGCGGCTCTTGAATATTCATATCCCGAATGTACTCCCGGGCTTTTCTGTGCAAACGTAGAAGTCAGAAATACAGGTACATTTACAGAACCTGTTGCAGACTCATGGTGCTGCCCTCCGTGAATTACTTTTGTATTAAAATTCATAATATTTTATAATTTATCAATCTGAATAATCTAATAGTGTACCAATATTTTTCTATTTAAAGATTGTTATATTGTTACACTAATACATTGTTACATTGAATGTGTTACATTTTACTTGATAGCGGATTTCACAGCAAATTCTTCTGCAATTTCTTCCATCCACTGTGCTACATCCTCTTCTCCTGTTGCTCTCTGATAGGTGTTTCCTAAAGATATTAAAATCTGATGGATAAACATCTTCATCTGGTCTACAGGCATTTCTTTGGTCCAGAGATCAATTCTTAGCGCTTCTCTTGTTTTATCATCCCATACAGAAATCATGGTTGCTTTGGTATCCTGTTTTTCAATACCGCCATCCTGGGCATTCCATGTAATATTTTCCGGGACATGATTTTCATCAAGCTCTACATCTATCGTAATCTGAGTCTTTCTCATTTTTCTATTTTTTTCTAAATTTTCTTTATTTAAGTTTCGGTTTATAACCGGATTGATTAAAAATTGTGGTGGCATCCATTTTCAGAAAATCCGTCAGCTTTGTTTCAGGCTTTTCTTTAAGGTATGCTTTGCAGATCTGCCATCCTGTAAAAATTCCGATCTGCGGGGAAGATTCATTGTCAATTTCTGTGTAAAATTTCGAGAATGGTCCCGGTGAGATGAAACGTTCTCCCAGTCTCGGGTCATCTCCAAAAATAAGGTTGCTTTCTACAAAATAATTCCAGATGTTGGCTTCGTTGCTGGTTGCCCATTCATATTGTTTCGGGGTATAGTTCATTTTCAGATAATCAGGAACGTCGGGAAGAAAGGCATCCTGGAGAATCATTACTTTCCCGTTCAGAACCATCTGATCAATGAACTTCTGATGATCCGGTGATTCCGTTACAATATTTTCTGCAAAAAGCTGTGATACCTTTGGAACTATATTCTGTGGATTCATAGACTTTTGGAAATACAGTTCCAGCCCTTTATAATTAGGATTTCCATCACCCATAAAACCGGTTACATCTATGAATAAAAGGTTTCCTTTCTCGTCATAAAATATCGGATCCTGAACCATCTGTAAGGCGGATGAAAACAAATATACCTTCGGGTTTTTAAATTTCGGAAAGTAATATTTAATATGTGAAAATAAGCCCTGAAGTTCCTTTTGAAGCTTTGCCTGATCTATTTTTCCGATTGCTTCCTTGTAGATCTTTATCTCTTCAGCATCCGCTCTTCTTTTTCCAAAATCAGCATCAGAAACAGTTCCCTGAAACCATGGAAATTGAGCTTTAAACTGATCCAAAGGAACATTTGGATTATAAAATTCTTTGGAAATATCTGTGATGTCAACTTTTTCAGCCGTTTCTTTTACCTCAACCTTCCATTGATTTTCAGGTTCTTTTTTGCAGGAAATAAGTCCGGCAGCTAAAACAGAAGAAAGCGCAATATATCTAAAAATCTTCATTATTTTTACATGGAATTTAAGTTTACAAAAATAAGGATTAAATACACAATTCATGATGAAAATTAAAATATTTACAGCCCTTTGCCTTATTTTCACGATATCTTTTTTCTATGGGCAAAAGCTTGAATTTAAAGATAAAAACTTTGAAAAAGCAGTACTCGGAAATTTTGATCTGAATAAAAACGGAATACTGGAAGCTTCCGAAGCTGATATGGTTACGAATCTGTTTCTGACTCAGAAAGGAATTACCTCGGCAGAAGATATTCCCCTTTTTAAAAACGTGAAAATGGTTGTTCTGGATGATAATATAATCCCGGATATCACAATCAGTAATCTGGATCAGCTGGAGTTGTTCTCCTGTACAGGATGTAAAATTTCTTCATTCAAAACAGAAAACCTGAAAAATTTAGCCTCATTATATCTGGATAATAATTTTTTGGAAAGTATTTCGCTGGCAGGAATTCCAAAAATTGATCAATTAACCTTATCTTTAAATCAGTTAAAAACAATTGACGTAACCCGGTTTAAAGCACTGAGAAAGCTTAATCTGGAACATAACAGGCTTCAAAAAATTGATATTTCCGGAAACGAGGTCTTGCAAACGCTGAATATAACCGGAAACAAAATAAATGAAACCGATATAAAGAAGGGTGCAAAAACAGATGTTACCATATTCAGAGATGGAGAATAAAACTAATGATTATGAAAATAGAAACAGAACGATTGATTTTAAGGAAGCTGGAAGATGAAGATTTTGAACGCCTATTTCTGCTGGATTCCAATCCTGAGGTCATGAAATATATTGGTGTGCCGGTTTTAACGGATATCAATGAATCAAAAAAGATCATCAGTATGATTCAGAAACAATATGAGGAAAATGGAGTAGGGAGATTGGGTGTTGTAGAAAAAGAAAGCGGCCTTCTGATAGGATGGAGCGGATTGAAACTGCTTACCCATGAAACCAACGGTTATAAAAATGTACTGGAACTGGGATATCGTTTTCTTCCTGAATCATGGGGAAAAGGTTATGCCATGGAATCTGGAAAAGCTTCTCTTGATTATGGTTTTAATGACTTAAATGCAGATGTTATTTATGCTTATGCTCATTCCGGACATGACGCTTCCAATCATATTCTAAGAAAATTAGGCTTTGAAAAAACCGGAACGTTTGAGGAGCCGGATGGAATTTGTTTCTGGTATGAGCTGAAGCGTGAAAATTACAGTAAAAAATGATAACAATAAGACAGGAAGAAAAAAAAGACCATCAACAGGTCTTTCAATTGACAGAAGAGGCTTTCAGGGAAATGGAACACAGTGATCATCAGGAGCAGTTTCTGGTAGAAAAGCTGAGGAAATCAGAAGCCTTTATCCCGGAATTATCATTAGTGGCAGAAGATGAAAACGGTAAAATCGCCGGGCATATTCTGTTCACAAAAATAAAGATTGTCAACAATTCAGAATCCTTTGATTCACTTGCTCTGGCTCCTGTTTCAGTGAAGCCGGAATTTCAGAATCGGGGGCTTGGAGGAAAACTGATTCTGGAAGGACATCGTATTGCCAAAGAATTGGGATATGAATCTGTAATCCTGATCGGACATGAAAATTATTATCCGCGTTTTGGTTACAAAAAAACAAGTAATTTTGGCATTTCTTTTCCATTCGATATTCCGGAAGAAAACGGAATGGCTGTAGAATTGGTAAAAGACGGATTAAAGAATAAAAAAGGAGTGGTGAAATACCCGCAGGAATTTGGAATAGACTAAAAAATATAAAAGATGCAGACACAAAAAGTGATAGATCATATTGTAAGCTGGTTAAAAGATTACGCTACAAAAGCAAAAGTAAACGGATATGTAATTGGAGTTTCCGGAGGAGTAGATTCCGGAGTGGTTTCTACACTGGCGGCAATGACCGGTTTGAAAACTTTATTGATAGAAATGCCGATCCGCCAGAAAGCAGATCAGGTAGGCCGTGCAAAAGATCATATGAATGATCTTAAATCAAGATTTCCTAACGTAGAAACTATGTCTGTAGATCTGACGCCTGCTTTTGAGGAGCTTTATAAAACATTCGATGTAAAAGATGATCTGTACCCTAATGAAAAACTTGCTTTTGCCAACACAAGAGCACGTCTCAGAATGCTTACACTGTATTATTATGGCCAGCTGAACGGACTTCTTGTTTGTGGAACAGGAAACAAAGTAGAAGATTTCGGAATTGGTTTTTATACAAAATACGGAGATGGCGGAGTAGATGTATCCCCAATTGCGGATCTTTATAAAACTGAAGTGTATGAATTGGCCAGAGGATTAAATCTTATCAAAAGCATCCAGGAAGCAATTCCTACCGATGGACTTTGGGATGTGGACAGAACGGATGAACAGCAGATTGGTGCTACCTATCCGGAACTGGAGAAAATCCAGAAAGAATACGGAACCAAAACGGCTGATGATTACGAAGGAAGAGATAGGGAAGTTTTCCAGATCTTCGACAGAATGCATAAGGCTGCGAAGCATAAAATGGATCCTATTCCGGTTTGTGATATTCCTGAAGAATGGAGAGCATAGAAATGAATTACATTAAATAACAGCTATGAACGGAAAAATAAGATCTGTATTTTTTATCTGTCTGGGACTTCTTTTCGGAATGTCCGTAATGTATGTCTACAGGAACTTTATTGAAGATAAAAGAGATCAGTCAGATTCTGTAAAAAAAGAAACAGTGCATTACGGAAGTACTTCTTCAGATGGAAATCCCACAGCTCAGGTTTCTATAGATCAGCTTACAGAAGAAAAAACGGTGATCAGCTATGTAAAACAAAATCACAAGCTTCCGGACTATTATATCACTAAAAATGAAGCCAGAAAACAGGGCTGGAATCCTTCCAAAGGAAATCTTTGCGATGTGCTTCCCGGAAAAGCTATTGGCGGAGATCATTTCGGAAACAGGGAAGGACGGCTGCCGGACGGAGAGAAGTACTTTGAAGCAGATGTAAATTATCATTGCGGCGGAAGAAATGCAGACCGTATTATCTATACCCGGAATGGAGATGTGTACCTTACTAAAAACCATTATAAGAGTTTTGAAAAACAGTAATGTGTAAATAGCATAAGGTCATTGCGAGGAACAAAGTGACGAAGCAATCTCTAAAATAACCACAGATGAAAGCAGGTTTTGTCTACATTATGACGAATAAAAATCATACTATTCTTTACACAGGAGTAACTTCAAATCTGCCCAAACGTGTTCAACAGCATAAAGATCATATTATTCTCAAAGCTTTACTTCAAGATATAATTTGTATATACTGGTGTATTGGGAATCCTTTCAGGAAATAGGTGAGGCTATATTTAGAGAAAAACAAATAAAAGCAGGTTCCAGGCAAAAAAAACTGGATTTAATCAATAGTATAAACCCTGATTGGAAAGATCTTACGGACGATGTGGGAAATATTATGGATGTTTTCTGAGATGGCTTCGTCGCAGACCTCCTCGCAATGATCAGTATAATTTGTATTTAAATAATGATAAGTAGTAATTTTGAAAAATAAAAGTATTGTATGAAGCAGTTCTGAAAAGATTTTGTAAAAAATACAAACGTTAAAAATTGGAAATTTAGTTCAATATGAAGACAATATATATAGATTTTACAGACATAGGTGATTATGAAGATTTTTACACCCAGCTTAAGGAAAAAATTCAGCTTCCTGAGCATTTTGGGGATAATCTTGATGCCCTTTTTGATACCATCACCGGAGATATGGAAATGCCGCTCCATTTAGAATTCGTCAACATGACTGTAGATCAGCTTGAGATTTTTGAAGACTTGCTGACTACCCTGGAAGATGCCGAAGAAGAAGTGGAAGATTTTAGTTTCAGCTATTATCTGGAGCAATACGAAGACGAAGATGATGATGTAGAATCTGAAGAAGAATAAAAAAGAAAGGCTGTTCCGATACAGGAGACAGCCTTTTTTATGCTGACCCTTATTCTGTAGTATTCAAATCTTTATTCTTTACCATACAAACCTAGCAGGTTTCCAAAACCTGTTAGGTTTTTTATCTTACAAAAACGTAGAATCAAAATAAAAAGGAAGAAGATCTTTCACTGCATGCACTTTTACAACCTCTTCATTCATGCTTGAAAAATAAAGGTCGATATTTTCATTCTGCTTGGTTTCGTACTCAATTAAACTCTGGCGGCATGCTCCACAAGGAGGAATCGGAGGGTTTTTCTCATGAAACTCTTTCGGACCTCCCACTACAAAAATCTTTTTTATTTTCACATTCGGAAAGTTGGCAGCTACCCAGAATAGAGTCGTTCTTTCTGCGCAGAGTCCGGAAGGATAAGCTGCATTCTCCTGGTTGTTTCCAGAGTAGATTTCTCCGTTTTCCAGTAATACGGAACATCCTACCAAAAACTGGGAGTAAGGTGCGTAAGCATTTTCGCGGGCTTCCTTGGCTCTTTCAAATAATGTATTTTCTATATCACTCAGTTCACTGCTATTTTTAAAATATTCGTAACTGATCTGTATGTCTTTTTTCATATATTGTCAACTAAAAAAGGGGGGTAAAATTAGTTCTTTTTAATGAAGTGGGCAATATTTTATTCTTCCCGTAAAAGTTCAATTTTTTAAGACTAAAAATGTTATACACACCAATAAAATTCAGAAATGTTGAGTTGAAAAACAGATGGGTAATGTCACCTATGTGTATGTATTCATGTGAGAACGGAGAGGCCAATGACTTTCATTTTGTACACTACGGAAGCAGATCACAGGGTGGTACAGGTCTGCTGATTGTAGAAGCAACAGGAGTGGAACCCAGAGGAAGAATTACCCATCACTGTATGGGAATCTGGAATGATGAACAGGCAGAAAAACTGCAGAGAATCGTAGAGTTTGTTCATAAAAACTCCGAAAGTAAAATAGGAATCCAGCTGGCTCATGCCGGAAGAAAAGGCTCAACATGGAATAACATGCAGATTTCCATAGAAGAAGGCTGGGAAACGGTTGCACCAAGTCCCATTCCTTACCACCCTACAGAAAGAATTCCGCATGCACTCACTACGGATGAGATAAAAGAGCAGGTTCAGAATTTTAAAAAAGCTGCAAGAAGAGCTGTAGAAGCTGGTTTCGATGTTATTGAAATTCATGGAGCACACGGATATCTGATTCATCAGTTTTTATCACCGCTTTCCAATATCAGAACAGATGAATACGGAGGAAGTTTTGAGAACAGGATCCGGTTTCTGATTGAAATTGTAGATGCTGTTAATGAAGAATTAAATGAAAATACAGCCCTGTTTGTGAGAATTTCAGGAACAGAATATGCTGAAAACGGCTGGGATATCCAGAGCAGTGTAGCGCTGGCAAAAATTTTAAAAGAACATGCTGTAGATCTTGTTGATGTATCCAGTGGCGGCAATATCCATGGGGCAAAAATTCCCGTTTTTGATGGCTATCAGGTTCCTTTTTCATCACAGGTAAGAAATGAAGCCGGAGTGAACACCGGAGCGGTAGGTTTAATTACCGGAATAGAGCAGGCTGAAGAAATTCTTCAGAAAGGGGATGCGGATCTGATTTTTGTGGCAAGAGAAATTCTGAGGAATCCTTATATTGCTGTTCAGGGATCTTTTGAAATGAAGGAACATTGTTTCTTTCCTCATCAGTACACCAGAGCCAAAATCTCTTCTTAGTTCCCGGATAACCTTCAAAGCAACAGGAATGGATATTGAAGATTTCATGCTTACCTGCCCCAGTAAAAGATTCCTTGGTGTGGAATGCCTGGGATGCGGCGCACAGAGAGCAATCGTATTGGTATGTGAAGGGAAATTTGCTGAAGCTTTTCAAATGTATCCTGCTGTATATACCTTATTGTTGTTTTTTCTTACGCTGGGTTTGAGTTTCATCGATAAAAAAAGAAAATATAGTAATATTTTAATGATTTTGGTTGTAATTAATCTTATTATTATGATCATTGGCTACATCTATAAACATTATTAATTAAAACAGGAATGGTGTAAGTGTTTGATTTAAATGGGAAATATAGTATGTGTCTTATTTGTATTTTGATTTAAATAGGATTATTTAGAAAAATTTAAATGAAAAATAAAATTTATTAGTTTAAAATTCTTGCTTTATTTTGTTGTGCTGAATTTTAGAAATGTCGTAGAACTACTACAATTTATGAATCAGTGCCCCAAAAACTTTTTAAATTAGAACATGAAGTCTATCTTTGTTACCTAAATCCTATATCAGGAATCAGTCGTTAATGATTAAAATTTAAGAATATGGCAGGAAATTCAAGAGGAATCTTAAAATTCAATGGAGGTGAAGGTCAGAAGTTATTAAAGCTTAACTATAGCGTATCGAGATCTACAGACGTTTCAGGACGTGTGGCATCTGACCCGTCAAACGCATTGATCAAAGTAACAATTGAAGCAACAGAGAAATCTGATGTTTTAGAAAGTTTATTAAACAGCAAATATAAACCTACAAGCGGAGAAATCAACTTTAACAAATCTCACGAAGAAGGGACATTAATCTCTTTGAAATGGGAAAACGGATATGTTATTCAGCATGAAGTAGACTTCGATGCTATTGACAGCAACAATATGCTGATCAGTTTTGTAGTAAGTGCTGAAAGCATCACATATGGAAATTCATCTTATGATGGGCTTTGGCCAATGAGCTAAGTCTTTCATGAGCCGTAAATAAAAGACTGTCCCTAATAAGACGGTCTTTTTTTACCTTAGACTATATTCTACGGGATCTTTTGTTTATATTTTTAAACTCCCGTTCTGCTGGATAATCGTTTAGAAAGTTAATCAAATCACTAAAAATATGTCAAATAGACCTGGAAACTCACAAGCGGCGTCTTTTCGTCCGACGCAGAATGCAGATGGTATTTCCGAAAACCATCATACAGGTATCAATCGTTTGGTAAAGCTTTCCCTTATTATAGAAGGGAAAATTATCAAGTACTATAAACATTTCAAACTTAAACAAAGTACCAGACGACACCATGAATTCACGCTGACCCTGGCGCACGATACCCTGGGAGACAGACAGACCCACTCATTGGAAGAAGCCAATAAATTTCTTGGGAAAAGGCTTACCGCAGTTATTTCCTATAAAGATATAGACAACAGCCCGGAAAGAACGTTTGTAGGAGTGATTACCGGAGTAGGATTCAGCCAGGAAAAAATGAGCCTGGGAAATATTGTGCTTACAGGATACAGTCCTACCATCCTGCTTGATGGTGCTCCGCATATTCAGAGCTTTGGAGGTTCACAGCCTGTTAATATCGGAATTATTGCAGAAGAAATAATCAAACAGGGGATTGATAAAAGCCGTTTTGATATCAGGGTAGATGCCAATAACTATTCACAGATCATTTACAGCAGCCAGTATGATGAAACCCATTATAACTATCTGGCCAGAATGGCTGAAGCATATGGTGAACAGTTTTACTATGACGGTGAAGTTTTACATTTCGGAAAGCTTCCGGCTCAGAATAAACCTATTACCCTTACGTACGGAAGCAGTGCCAATGATATTAAAGTTGAGCTTAAAGCTGTACATACCAAACCGCAATTCTATGGGTATAACAGTAATAAAAATGAAAAGCTGACTTCAGGATCCACGCCTATCAAACATGTAAGTGACCTTGCAAAAACAGCATACAGCCATAACGAAACTATCTATAAGACACCAGCTTTGCAAGTGGCTCCTATTAAAGCAACCACACATCTTGACGTTGAATATTCTCAGAAAAGTGCTTCAGGAAGTGAGGCAGTAAATGTTTTTTCCGTTTCTGGAAATACAACCGTTCCGTTTCTTCACCCCGGTTGTGTAGCAGATGTACAGATGCGTAAACAGGATTCTAATGAAACCTCTTACTTCACCAGAATCATGATTACAGAATCAGAGCATGAAATTGACACAATAGGGCATTACAGTGGAAGCTTCGTGGGAATTGCAGCAGATACAGGATTTCTTCCAAAACCGGAATTTACCATTCCGAAGGCTGAGCCACAGACGGCAACTGTCATTTCCAATACAGATCCGGAAGGACAGGGAAGAATACAGGTGAGATTTGACTGGCAGACTAATGATACCACTCATTTTATACGTATGATGAGCCCTGATGCGGGAGGAACAGATCAGATTACCCAAAACCGTGGCTATGTAGCCATTCCCGAAGTAGGAGATCAGGTAATGGTTAATTTTGTACACAGCCATCCGGACAGGCCTTTCGTTATGGGAGGAATGTTCCATGGAGGAGTAGCGTTAGGAGGTGGTGTTAACAATCACCTGAAATCCATCCAAACCAGAAGCGGGATCAGAATTTTAATGAATGATGAAGAAGGGAGCGTAACGATTCTTGATCCGAGCGGAAATAGCTATTATATGGACGGACAGGGAAATATCAGCATGAAAGCACCTAAGAATTTTACGTTGAATGCAGGTGACAATATCAACATTACAGCAGGAAAAGAAATTTCTATAGGAGCAGGAGCAAGCATTACCAGTACAGCGAATGACAACATCGTTTCCATCGCAGGAAAAGATATGAAACTTACAGCTTCGGGAGATATTACGGAAACTTCTGATACCAGAACTGAAATGATTGAAAAAGAGTTCAAGAGACAGTCTGAAACATCCAACGAAATAGCAGGGGAAATTTCCATGTTCAGCGAACTGGAAAATATGACCATGCAGAGTGGAAAGATTGTAGAATTCAACAGTGCTGAAAAATCAAAACTTTTCTGATATGGCAATCATCAAAACAGCCACCAATCTGCGAATCACAGTAAAAGATTCTTATCATCTGAGCGTAGGAAAAAAGGTTGAAAAAATAGCAAAGAAAATCAATGTGGAAGCACATAAGGAAAATCTGGTTTTAGCGAGTAACAAGAAGATTATGTCCCATGGCCATAAGTAAATATAACATACTCATTCTTTTTATTATATGCTGTTTCTCATTAACGAATTGTCAGAATAAAAAAATGGAAGAAAAATACACCTGGCTGGGAACCGTTTCTGCTCCGCAGGAATATCCCATGGAAATATATGAAGGAGCTATTATTGCCGATGATTTCACCTATGCCTTTGATGCCATCTGGGGAACACAGAATACCGGCTGGGGTAAAGAAGGAGGTACCATGAACGTAACCACCGAAAGAATGGATGCCCCTCATAAACTGGAGTTCACTTGGTATTCCTTAGTGGAAAAAAAATTCTATACCGGAAAATGGGACCTGGATAAAGAAAAGATCAAAAACCTTTTTGATGAAGGGTTTGTGGACCAGGACACAAAAAAGAAAACCACTTACCATTCTTTTGTAGTAGGATTGGCTCCGAAGGGAAGAGTAGTTTTGTGGATGAAAGGTCCCGGAAACCAGAAAGAAATTGGCGCTTTTCAGGCGCATGATACCGTCATTACCAAAGAAAAAGCCTATGACAATGCCCAGTATATGCTGAAAGAGGGTTTTGCAGACAGAATGCTGAAAGATCCGTCTTATAAGACATTTAAGCCGGAAGTTCGTGAGAAAATTGAAAAAGAAGGATATCCTGATGCAGACATTTATAATGTGTACAGAGAAAGATACAATTGGAAACCTTCAGTAATTCTTCCGGAAGGAGCCACCTGGATCGATTTCGGGTTTACCAGCTATAACGGGGAACAGGAAAATCTTTTTGATCAGGGTTTAAAAGACAATACATACAAAAGCAGAGCAGTACCAAAATTCTGCGGTTTTTACTGGAAAGATAAAAACAACAACAGGTATGCGGTATGGATAGACGCTTTTGATGATAAAGAAATATTTGATTTGTTTCAGAAATCAGGAAAAGATAAAAACATTGATCTGATCATTAAAGTCAACGAAGACAATACAAAGGTTTTGGTATCCCTGGAATCTGAAAAAGAGAAACTTCCGGTAACCAAAGCAAAAATAAGGGTATCTCAGAAGATAGAGTGATAGGTTTTACTCAGTCAATCTAAAAACAAGAACTATGCACAACAATCAATTTGGAAGCTATACACCATCTGTATCCAAAGAGGAAGTACTGGATATTACCATTGGGATTTTTTTTGACGGAACCCTGAATAATAAAACCAATACAGACGAAAGAAAAAATAACACGGATGCGCATAAAAAGCATGGTGGGAAATCATCAGACAATACAAGCTACAACAATGACTGGAGTAATGTAGCCCGCATGTGGGATAACTATGATAAAAACTTCGGAATTTATATAGAAGGTATCGGTACACAGGATAAAGAAGGAGATGCTACGCTGGGATACGCTTTCGGGACAGGGGAAACCGGGATCAGATCAAAAGTGAGAAAAGGATGCGAGGAAATCGTTAAAAAAGTGAAAACCATTAAAGCAGAAAAGAAAGCCGATAAAATTGCTGTTCTTACCTTTGATGTGTTCGGATTCAGCCGTGGAGCTGCTGCTGCCCGTAACTTCGTATATGAAATCGGGAAAGCAAAATATAAAGCTACCGCACGTACCATTTCCAATGAAGCGGCTACAGTGACCACTTATTCAGACGATGACGGTAAAAGTGTAGAGGGTGAAGAACTTCCGAAGTGGGGGCACCTTGGACTTAAACTCGAAGAAGCAGGATTAAAAGTTGATGTATTGAAAGTGAGATTTCTGGGGATTTACGATACCGTTTCTTCCTATTCGAAATACCTGTCACCAATGCCCAATTTCAGTAACGATGTTGAAGAATTAAGCCTGAACGATATCGGAAAAGCCCAGACTGTAGTTCACTTCATCGCAGAAAACGAACATAGAGAAAACTTTGACCTGACAAGAGTACATATCGGAACCGAAAAAACATTTCCCGGGGTACACTGCGACGTGGGAGGAGCTTATGAAAACGGACAGGAAACATGGGAAGAAGTTGAAACATCCTGGACAACCAGTACGAAATTACAGGCATTAAAGACAGAGCTTGAAAATGAGGGATGGTATGAAAAAGGTGAACTCACTATTACTCCCGGATTTTATCTGTCATTGAAAGGCTCACGCTATCTGCTGAAAACATTCAGCTACATTCCTTTACATTTTATGGCAGAATATGGTATAGATAAAAATCTTCCCATAACCATGAAGAAGCTGACAGATGAAAAATATTCCATTTTGGATGATCAGTTTTTAATAGGAATAAAGGAACGTCTCAGATCTTATGTCATGGGAGATGGAAAACCTTACTCTTTCAGACATTATAAAGAACTGCGTGACGCCTATGGAGGAAACCAGATTCCGGAAAACCGTCAGGCAGCTTATCAGAAAGAAGTAAAAGAACAGGATGATTTAAGAACGCTCCGCCATAAATACCTTCATTGGTCAGCCCGAAGAGAGGGAATTGGTATGGATCCGAGACCGAACAGAACAAGAGTTATCCACTAGAATTAAATTTTAAAAAGACACCATACAAAGAAAGAAATTGAAGCAGGAACATTTTTATGCAGAAATATAACATACATACCGTTCAGAAAGATGAAACGTTAAAAAGTATAGCCTCGCTGTACGGATTGGATAAAGACGCATTAAAACTCTTCCACAACAACCATTGCGCTGTTAAGGACATGATCCTGATCAATCTTAATGGGCAGAAAGAGCTTTTTGTTCCGAGAACAGCGGTTGCAGATAAAAATGTTTTGGTAAAATTCGGGAAAGGAAACAGCCTTACCCTACAGCCTGAAAACAAAGTGCGGAGATACAGTGTGGTCATTACCATTGAAAAAGCAGAATCCAAAAACGAATTAAAATATGAAGTATCTGTTCGCTGGCTGAAAACAGAAAAAGGAAATCATTTTTTTGAGATAGACAGAACATCAAATCTTTATCTCAATGAAGAAGAGGTGAATGAAATTGCCGATCTGCTGGCTTACAGAACATCCAAGGTTTTATACCCCTTACAGATCAGTACTGATGAACATGGAAGATTTGAAGCCGTAGAAAACGCGGAGGTGTTTTCGAAAAGATGGCCCGCTGTAAAAGAAGAACTGTATAAAGAATTTGAAGGCGAAACCGTGGACGAATACTGCGGAAAGATTGAAAAAGTAATCAGCCAGCCTGAAGCCATCAGTCTTTACATTAAAAATGATTACTTCATCCGTACTTTATTCTTTGGGATATATCAGAGTTTCGGAAAAGACTACAGAACTGAGATGACAGCAACGTTTCCTGTAGTAGACAATGCAATTGAACCCAGATATAAGTTGACGCTTGAAACAGATCCGCTGAAAGAAGAAACAGGTCTGATCATGGTGGAAGGATCCGGAAAGTTATATGAAGAAAGAGATATTGATGATTTTATAAGAAGATCACCTTTTTCATTGATTATAGAAGACGATCCTGTGATGAATGAAGAAGGAACTTTCAGACTCATAAATTATCTGAAAGGAGAAACCTCACTTCCGGAATCTCTTTACCTGGAATGCAGCATTATGCTGCAGGAAGAAAAAAAGATTTCAGTATCAGTTTCAGGAATTGATGAAAACTAAATTACCATTTCACTAAAGATAGAATTAATATGGCAGAAAAACATATTGTAGTACAGGGAGCTCTATGCAAATGCCAGTTCGGACAGGTTCCGGACAAGCTTAAAGTACTCACACATCAAAAGGAATATGCCAATGATAAAAGTGCTTCCAAAAAACTGATCGTTACCACGAAAGAAATTGGAGCAGCCACATTTGAAAAAAATACATTCGGAAACTGTACCAAAATGGGAGGACCGCCGCCGCCATGCAAAATTATGGTTACAGAATGGCAGAACTTTTATGATAAAGTACAGCTCAGCAATGGCGGATATATCATTGTGGAAGACAGCAAGGCAGTATGTGCCGTTGCCGGTACTCCATGCATTGAGATTATAGACCACGGGCAGCGGGCGGAAGCCAGCCAGCAGAACTTTAAAAATGCCGACAAAGATGTTCAGCAGCAGATTAATCCGCTGGTAGATTCCGAAGAAATGTATAACGAACAGCCTTCAGGAGGAGGGCAGGATGGTGCAATCTAAATGATAAGAAAATGGCAAAAGGCGTAAAAAAAATAAAAGTTGTAAGCGGATTGTATTACCCTAAAATGTCTGTATTAGGGCAAAGGATTACCATAAAGCCAGACCAGTGGGTACAGTTTGGTGTAGGCGAATGGCTGCCGGGAACTACAGATGCAGACAAAAAGAAACCTCTTACCTGGATGAGGCAGAACAGCAGCAGAAAAATTATTATCAATCAGATCACCTCTGCTACAGGATATAAATTTTTAATTGGCAAGCAGTACTGCGGAAGCTATCAGTTTTATATTGAAGCCAGTCTGTCCGGAGTAAGAGATACTAAAAGTGATACAGGAATATTTGTAAAAGGCTGGTGTGAACCCAAAATTGTAAGCAGCAAATGGTCTACACAAAAAAACAGCAAAAGCATCAAAAACAATAAAAAGAACGAATACATTTCTTATGGACATATCGTTCATCTTAACCTCGTGACGGAAGGTCTCAATGGAAATACAGTCAGTATCGAACTTTGGAATCAGCAGACAGCAAAAGCAGATAAGCTGGTACACACCTATAACAATGTACAGGTAATAGACGGTGAAGTTAATCTGAAAATAGAAAATACCTTTGCCTGGATGGCCTATGTGGACAATATTCAGAATGTAGAGGAATTCTATATTAAAGTAAAAGATGTTGCTTCCAAAAAATACATTAAAGATAATCTGGGTGATGACCTTCATGCCATCTATCTGAATGTAAAGAATAAAGTAGTTACTACCAATACCAACGGAGCCCAGAACCAGACACCGACTAAAGTGTATAAGCCGGATGTAAATTCCGTCAGACTGGAACCTTGTAAGTTTGAAGTCATCAAAATCACAGAAAGTGAAATAAAAGACGGAAAGGCTAATAATACAACCGTTAAAGTTTTTGATAATGGTAATGGTGTAAAGCAAATACAGTCACCTGCGCTTCAGGAACATATTAAAAGAACCATCTTTTATAAATTCGATTCTACAGAAATTGATAAAGATGGAGTCGCCATCCTGAATAATGTACTCAAATTCCTTTTAGAACATAAAGATGCCACCATGAATCTGAGTGGCTACGCTTGTGTAATCGGAAAACAGAATTACAATAAAGGTCTTTCCCAAAGAAGAGCGGATGTTGTCAAAAAATTCTTTGCAGACGGGGGATTAGATCCAAGAAGAATTATCTCTGTGGGAAAAGGAGAAGTAGATCCTACTGACGATAAAAAAGGAAGAGATAATATCAAATATAAAAATGAGAAAGACTACGAAAACAACCGTAGAGTAGACATCTCATTCGTATTCAATGCCCATGATGCGCAAACGGTTAACTATGAAGTGACAGCACCTAGTGTATCCATGAAGAAAGATATAACGATTGATGTTACCGGTTTTCAAACCAATGAATGCTTCAGAGACAGCAAAGGGAAACATAAAAAACAGGTCCTGATGGTAGATGTAGGGCAGGCAATAGATAAAGGAGATACTGTAAAGACATTTACTACGCCATCATTTAATTATGGAGTATACTCAGATTTATCACAATTCGATGCTTTTCCTATACAATATATCTGGCCGATGTGGGCCACTCCCAATCAGTTCCATCTTCACGCACATACCTGCAGGTATTTTAGCAATGAAAAGAGAACAACCGTATTAATCAAAGCCTACCCGGACATTAAATGGACACTCACTTTCTTCGTTAATCTTACCAATGAACTGAGTGTGAAATGGCAGAACCAGCCAGCGGCAAAACATAAAGACCTACAGGCTAAAGCCGGTAAAATAGGTGCTGAAAGAAGATGGAAACAAAAGGATGCTTCCTTCGGGTTCAGCCTGAAAAGTGAATGGGAAAAGAACAGAAGCGGCAGTTTTCAGAAAAGTAAAGAAGTTAAAGGAGAATACGAGACAAAATTTAAAAAGCTTTATGATCTTTTCGGCTCAATGGGAGCAATGTCTGACGGTATTACGAACAAAACTAAAGGACAGGTTAGAAATATAGGTTTTAAAGGTCTTCCGGTAACTTTTGCCATTAAACCACCTAATATCAATCTAAAAGGTGAATGGTGCTTAGAAAGAGCCAAACAGAAAAATACAGAAATTGAAAGATTAGGAACAAAGGTTGATATATCTTTTAATGCAGAACCCCTGATAGGATTAGAAGTTACAGTAGACCTCCTTTGTACAGCTGTAGGGCTGGTGGCAGGAGCTGTGAGTGGTGGAACCGCAGCACCAGGTGCTGTAAGGTTGTATGGAGTGATCAAAGACCGGATGAATACAGGAGTAGAGTTTGGGAATGATGATTTCGGAGCTAAACTGAGCTCAGATGTTTACATTGATCTTGTTATTTCAAGTGAAATCAAAACATCAATTGGTTTTTCATTCAACACTGTAAGCGAAAAAAATGATAAGCAAGGAAAAATAGAAGCCAAAAATACCCTTAAAATTGAATTAAAAGCAGGGGTTTGGGCAAAAGCAGAAGCCAATCTTGTCATTGTGAAAGTAGAAGGATATTTTGAAATGAGCGGGAAGGGATCAGCTTCCATTACATTCGGGCATGGTGTGAAATTTGATGATAAAGGATTAAATTACCGCCCGGAATTAGGATTTGATGGACTCAACGCTGAGTATGTGATCAAAGGAAAAGTAGGAATGTCTGCAAAAAAGAAAATACCTAGAGGGGGCAATAAAAAACCGGCAGAACTTAAAGGAAGTTCAGAAGACGAAGGTATTATCGCAGAAGGAAAATTTAACGAAATTGTACCTAAATTTGATGTCATCAAAAGTCTTGAAGAACTTTTCGGATTCAGTGCCGATATTCCGTTAATAAGAAATTAGATAATATGAAAAAGATAGTTTTAATAATTTTGTGTTTTATCATGTTTGTATCATGCCAGTCACAACAAAAGACAGATCTGGAAAAAGTAGATTTTTCCAAAGGATATAAAGAAGTTCTGAAAGATACCAAATATCAGACAGAAGCGAGGGAAATTGTAACTACATTGCCAGTAGCTTATACCAAAGATGTTTCCGGATATAAATTCGGAAATATATCGTTTCCGGAACACAAAGAAAATAATGTAAAAAGCTCCACCGTAGGATTACTCATTAACAATACTACAGAAAGGCTTACTAAAGGCGTGAAAATAGAACTGGAAGATACTGCCGCTGGTAACGATCTTTTAGCCTATCTCAAATCACAATACAAAAATCCTAAAGTTCTGGCAGGAGTTCCGGCAAAGAACAGTGAAGGTAAAATATTGGGAAATGCAGCCTATGCCTGGGATCTGAAAGGTAAAACAATGGTATTGGTACAATATTATGAATACACCAATAATAAACCCAATACTTCCTCTGTTCTCTATATTGTAGACAATCAGGTGAAGACGGCAGACGGGCAGGAAACAGCAGCAGCACATCTCCTAAAAACGTATACTTCATAGCAGATTCTTATTGATGGATAATTATGATTATTATGCAGAAAAAGTAATGACGTATTTACCGTTAGTTATACTTTCTGTCATTGCAGTTCTTTTACTACTTCCTAATTCTAGAAAAAGATTTTTAAGAATTCAGGCATCATTACCCACATCCAAAATAAAATCTGTGGCCATGGGGCTGGTAGAAATTCAGGGAAAACTTATTATGAAAGAACCTTTGATTTCACCCGTCGCAAGAGAAGAATGCATAGGATATTATTATACAATTGAAGATGTAACCAGAGATAAAGAAGGGAAAAATTCTTATACAACAATTCATAGAGAAACCCGGTGCAATCCCTTTCTGATGCAGGATGATTCAGGAACCATTGAAATACATCCCGAAGGCATTGAATTGATATTCATCGAAGAAACCAATGTAAGTTATAACGGACAGAAAAGATATAAGGAAACATTGCTTAAATCCGGCCAGGAAATGCTTCTTGTGGGAGCTGCCGACTCAAGAAACGGAGAAGCTTTCATCAGAAAAGATACCGGGCATAAGATTTTAGGAATTACCACTGTTGCAGGAATTTCAGTCTGGAATAAATACCAGCCCCTGTTGAGGTCATTTATTGTCACCTGTATTGTTATACTTATCGTAATGATTTTAATCTTATCACAATAATGAATCAAATTGTAGCAATTGTTATCGCCGTATTTCTTATCGTGGCCATCGTGGCTTTTTTCATCAGTTTGTACAACAAGCTTGTCATGCTGAAATTCAATGTGGAAAAAGCGTACGGGAATATAGATGTTATTTTGAAGCAAAGAGCAGACGAAATTCCTAACCTTGTCAATGTTGCCAAACAGTTTATGGCACATGAAAAAGATCTGCTTACCAAACTGACAGAACTTAGAACTTCCTATAACACCACCAATGATTCCGACAGAAAAACAGAGCTTGCCAATGAGACATCAAAAGCTCTTTCATCATTTTTTGCTGTTTCAGAAAACTATCCCAGCCTGCTGTCAAACAATAACTTTCTGGAACTGCAGAAAAGAGTTTCCGGACTGGAAGATAAAATAGCAGACAGAAGAGAATTTTTTAATGACAGTGTAAACCTTTACAATATAGGAATTCATGAATTTCCCAATGTTATATTGGCAAAAATGCTGGGCTATAAAGACAAAACCCTATTAGACATTTCAAATCAGGAAAAACATTATGAAGGAGTTCAGTTTTAATACATTTTTCGGATATGAAAATATACTGATGGAAAAACCCGAAATTGTTTTGTTCGGGGCGATGCTTCTTCCTATAGGACTGATTATGGTGGTGAGTATCATAGGATGGATGTTCAGGAAACTGAAATTCAATATGTATATCATTCAGGCAATACTCTATACCTTGCTTTTCACCTTCTTTTTTGGAACGGTTACCATGCTCATTCTTTTTTTCATAACAGATAAAAACGGAGTTAAACTTGCGTGGTGCTGGTGCTCTATTTTCCTTGGAATGTTCTGTTTTAGCATCATCAATACCAATACCATCAGTAAAATGTTTACAGACTGGTCTAAAATCATTAAAAACTAAAATTATGATACAACAACCCTATTATATGATCGATTTCAGTGCATCAGCCTGTCTGTTCGAAATAAGGATTAATGATTATCCTGTGATTCATATGAATGTTGAGGGACAGGTTGCCACCAATATTCCGATCAATTTTGCCATATTGAAAAGTGGTGTTCAGACGATATCAGCAACCATTTTACCTAATGTTGGCGATGTACAGCTGCATCCTAAATCAGAACTGAAATTTAATGTCAAACTTTTTGATGTGGCTAATGATTTTGTTTTTGATAAACAGTTTGGAGACTATCATTCAGAGGCTATTGAAGACAAAAAGAAACAGGTTATCAAACATGTTGGCTCCTTTAAAGCAGAAGTTCCTTATCAGCTTTCGGCATGGCAGAACGGGAGAAACCTGCAGGACATTAAAGACAGCAGAAAAAAGCTGGAGCAGGCTTATGATCATATATCAAGATTAATAAGGGAAAATAAATTTGAAGATTATAAGAAATTAATTTCCAGAAGAGAAGAAAATATGGCTGCTTCTATGTATCTGTCAAAAGCAGAATCGGAAGAGCGCTTTACTGATCTTGTAAAAGATTTCAAGTCCGGATTTAAAATGCAGCCTGTTTCCAAAGATGCCGTTATGTTTGTATGTGCAGAGAATAGAGTTGCCTTTTTAAAAAAAGTAAACGGGGAGTCTGCTTTATATCTGGAAAATCCTGAAACAGAAGAAGAACTGATGCTTGATATTTCATTTTATATACCTGAAGGAAAGGAAGAATTTGAAATAATATAAGCGTTTTATATTCATGCTAACAAATAGGAATTTGAAGTTAAAAATGAATAAAAAACGTTTTCCGGATACTTGAATCCTGTTTTTTCTGTTTTATTATTGATAACCGGACACTAACACTAACATTATGAAAAATCTGAAATATGTATTAATACCAGCAATCTGCCTGAGTCTTGTATCATGCGGCCAGCAGAAAAATAAAGAAAGTGAGTCTTTGGTTGAAACAGAGGGAAGCACCCAGACCGAACCATTCAATCTTGCCAAACTGAAAGCTGGACAAAATATCAACGATATTTTAAAATCTGCCGGTGCAACAGAGAAAGAAGCTGTACGAACCAATGAAGTTACCCTTATCGGAAATGAAAGACTGGCTTTTTCATCAAAAGAATTATTACATTTCAACGGGATAGATCTGGAAGGCAGGAACAATAAAAATACAAATAAAGTAATTTTACATTTCGGAAAAGTAGATCAGGAAATAGGTCCGCTTGCCAATGAAAAAGAAGATGAATTAGGAATGTACCAGCTGGATATCTATACTGAGCAGGAAAAAACGGCACTCCTGGAAAACTTAAACAAAACATTACATAAACCCAGCTTTGATTCTATACACGAAGGTTTTGAATCTGAAGTAAAAGATAATGAGATCATCCAGACTCATAATAAGCTCAGACAGGAGATAGCCATCTGGAGAGACAAAGATATGCTTTACTATTACTGCGAAACAACAGTAGACAACAGGCCGGACGAATACCGCTGTAATCTCTTTGTATTCAGAAATAAAGAATGGAAAGACCTTCTGAAAGGATCCGGATATCCATATCTTGATAAAATCTCTTTATAATATTCGTTTAATCAGATCAGCTTGCTGATCCTGTTTTTAAAGTAAAATATTGAAAACTAAATCTCTGCATTAAAAATTTTAATTCACAAAATCTGCAGGAGTTTTAAAAATTAAAAATGCCGGTCTGAAAAAGACCGGCATTTTTAATGAAATCAGTATTTCAATTATTTTACAAGGAACTGCATTGTCACCTGATCAAGCTTTAAAATATAAATTCCCTGACCAAGATTTCTGGTTTTAATAGAATTTCCATTTCTGAAAGGCTGATCAATTGTCTGAAGAACTTTCCCCTGAAGATTGTAAATTTCAGCTTTCTTTACCTTCTGAAGATCTCCTTTTACAAAAATCTCCTGGTTGGTAACCGGGTTCGGAGAAATTTTAAAACTGTCGGAAGTGGTTTCTGCAGCTGTATTTTGAACCATTCTTGCACTAGACCCGGAATAGCATGTCCATGAAAGATCATCAATAGCTACTCTGTTACTTGTTGAATTGTTAACCAGACTTACCACTACATTTCCGGAAATGTTGATATTACTGATGGTTGTAGTGACAGCGGAAGTACTGTAAGGAATAGTTCCCACGGTTGTTCCGTTTACTTTTACGTCAAAAGTACCGTTAGTTCCGGTAAACTTCAGCTGTGTAGTCACTGTTAGAGAGCCAATACCATTCGCAGAGCTGCCGGAAGTTAACGAACCGTTTCTTACTGTAATTGCTTTATTGTTAAGAGTCTGATCCGTTCTTGAATCCGTTGCAGTCCATGAGATACCTCCATTGCTCCATGTTCTGGTAGAATAAGTAGAGCTGGCTGCCGGAATCGTTTCAAAAGTTTCATTAGCACAGCTGGTCGGAGTAGTGCTTCCTGCATTGGTTGTACCGGAAACCGTAGAACTGTTTGATGATGAATTTCCTGCTGCATCCTTTGCTACAACATAAAAGCTGTAAGTAGTGGAAGGTGTAAGCCCTGAAATGGTTGTTGAAGTGGAACTTGTAGTCGTTTGCAGAATTCCGTTCATGTAAACATTGTATCCTGTTACTCCTACATTATCGGTAGACGCATTCCATGCCAGAGAAATGCTGCTTGAAGTTTTTCCTGAGACATTCAGACCTGTTGCTGCTGTAGGTGCCTGTGTATCACCTGACGGCTGCTGAGATCCCCAGATAAGATTAACATAACTAGGATTATCAATAAATGGGTTTCTGTTTCCCTGGAAAGTATAAGATGCATTATTCCTTTTGATCTCAGCCTGGGAAACCGGATCCTGATTATGCCATGCCAGCAAAACATTTAGTTCCCATGTCTGTAATCCCGGGAATGCGGAGCTTCCTAGCATATTTCCTGATGAAAAAGTAGAAAGTTTGCTCTGATAACGGGTTACAAAATAGAAGATCATACGTGCCACATCTCCTTTAAACTCATCAATCGGCTCAAATACCGTTCCCGAATACCCTGAAGAAGCAGATGTTCCAAGTTTTGAACCATTCTGTGAAGTAAAAGAAGCACTTCCTACCTTTCCGAAAGGATAATTACTTCTCATTCCGTTTACTTTCCCGTCTGTAGCTCTGATAAAGTGAATATCGGCAACCATTGGAGAAGCCTGATTGAAAAGACTTTGAGGAACAATGTGCTCCCTGTTGTAGCAATTCCCTTCAGTAGAATAGGTACCACACTGATCAGATCCCGGAGTATAATTATAAGGATCAGCACCTACAGGTTTTTCAGAATAAATGTCCAGGATTGTTCCGTCATTTTCGTAGTCCTTATCGATATCAGTAGTTTTATATCCTGTCCAAAGCCCATTGTAGCCTTTATCAACATGTCCGTTAGTGATAATGTTGCTTAATTCAGTTTTCAGTGCTGCACCACTCAGTCCGTTGGCAGAATTGTAATAACCTGCAGGAGCCTGTGCATGGGCAAGTCCTGCAAATAAAGAAAATAAAATAATTTTTTTCATATTAATTAATATAAGTTTCAGCAAGAATACCACATTTTTGTGAATTAAAAAATTACAAAATCGTTAATTTTAAATGTATTGCATGGAAGAAGTTATAAATATTGATTTTCAAGGTTGTACCTCAGTTTTTAAGATTAGAGATTTCCTTTCTGGATTGGTTCTGGTTATGAATTCCAATATTCATCTGTGCAAATCTGTGCTATCTGCGGGATAAACAAAATAATTACCCATAAGCAGATACTTTTCTATGGTTTATCCTCAATATTGGATATTCAATAGAACCGGGCTTTAGCCCGGTTTAAAAATA
>NZ_JBPCHX010000010.1:0-94961 GCF_051011775.1 Chryseobacterium amylolyticum | reverse complement strand
AAAAGAAATTGAGAAAACTTCCGCGATCCGGACGGGACTCGAACCCGCGACCTCCGCCGTGACAGGGCGGCATTCTAACCAGCTGAACTACCGGATCAATTTTTTAAAAAGAAATTGAGAAAACTTCCGCGATCCGGACGGGACTCGAACCCGCGACCTCCGCCGTGACAGGGCGGCATTCTAACCAGCTGAACTACCGGATCAATTTTTTAAAAAGAAATTGAGAAAACTTCTGCGATCCGGACGGGACTCGAACCCGCGACCTCCGCCGTGACAGGGCGGCATTCTAACCAGCTGAACTACCGGATCATTATTTAAAGAACGTCGTTTCTTTTTCGTGGTTGCAAAATTACATCTTTTTTTGTTATCTGCAAATTATTTTAGAAAAAAAGCCTCCCAATACTGGAAGGCATTCATTATCAAACTTATTTTTTTTATAAGTGAGCGCTTAATTTTTCAGCGATTACCTCTTTTGGAGCTACACCTACTAATTTATCTACTACTTCTCCGTTTTTAAAGATAAGAACTGTAGGAATATTTCTGATACCATACTGCATAGAGATTTCCTGGTTGTTATCCACATCTACTTTCCCTACTACTGCTTTACCTTCAAAATCTGATGCTACTTCTTCGATGATTGGTCCTAAAGTTCTGCAAGGTCCGCACCATACTGCCCAGAAGTCTACTAATACCGGTTTGTCTGATTTTAAAACCGTATCCTGAAATGAGCTGTCTGTAATTTCTAAAGCCATTTTTGTTTCTTTTATTTTATTAATATTATTTTCTTTTAATCCTCTTATCGGATGTTCAAAATTACGATTTTTAAAGCACAAGACTATCTATGCTCAACATTAGTTTTTTCTATGGTGTAATCTTTTGAAATTTCTTTCAGTGCATTTACTAATGCATCAATATCCGACCTGGTCGTCATATGGCTGAAAGAGATACGCAATGGCGTACAGTGATCCATTTCGTCTTCAGAAAGCACCATCATCATGACCATTGAAGGTTTTGATGCTCCTGACGAGCATGCACTTCCCTGAGAGATTGCAATTCCTTTCATATCCAGCTGAAGTCCTATCAATGGATTTTTATAAGGCAGTAATGCACTTAAAACCGTATAAAGACTGTTTTCCTTTTCAGCACTTCTTCCATTGAACTTTATCCCTTCAATTTCTGCAGAAAGTCTTTCAATTGCATAATCTTTGATATCCTGCATATGACGGGTATATTCCTCCATATGATTCAAAGAAAGCTCCAATGCTTTCCCCAGCCCTACAATACCGCAAACATTTTCAGTTCCTGCTCTAAGGCTTCTTTCCTGAGGTCCTCCGGTGATAATTCCTTTTAACCCTGTTGCCTTTCTGATAAATGCAAATCCGGCACCTTTGGGCCCGTGAAACTTATGGGCACTGCAGGAAGCAAAGTCTACAGGGATATCAGAGAAATCCAGGTTCATATGAGCCATCGTCTGTACAGTATCCGAGTGGAAAAGCGCATTATGCTCTTTGCACAGCTGCGCAACTTGTTTAAGATTGATGATATTTCCGATTTCGTTGTTGGCATGCATTAAGCTTACCAGTGTTTTTTTATCTGATGCTTTTAAAAGCTCTTCTAATTTAGCAAGATCAATATCTCCTTTTTCATTCGGGCGGATATAGTTTACTTCTACTCCTTTTCTGCTTTTCATATCCAGAATACTTTCAGAAACACATTTGTGTTCCAGAGGAGAGCTGATGATTCTTTCTACTCCAAGATGTTCTACCGAGGATTTGATGATCATATTGTTGGATTCGGTTCCACAGGAAGTGAAAATGATTTCAGCGGGAGTTACATGAAGATAGTCTGCAACCTGTCTTCTTACATTTTCAATAAGGATTTTTGCTTCCTGTCCAAAGCTGTGCGTTGAAGACGGGTTTCCGAAATTCATCTTCATAGTGCCAACCATTGCATCTATAACTTCTTCTGCAAGCGGAGTGGTTGCGGCATTATCTAAATATACTTTATCCATTATTATTTTGAATATTTTAATTCTACGGAGGTAAACTGGTAATCTGCAGGAACAGTGAAAATAAACCAAGGGTTGGAAATCACCTGAATTTCCATTCCACCAGAGGGCGCTCCGGCCGGAACTTCCACATATAAAATTTTATTTTTCACAGATACACTTTTGATCTCATCAATGGTATGGCTTCCTGATCTGAAGGTTCCCAGATTGTATAAAACAACTTTTTTATTTTTAGGAAATTGCGGGTATTTGATGTAAGCTCCATCTCCTTCCGGGCCTATAATGCCAAAACTTCCTTTAATTGTATTACGAAAATCTGCTTCTTCCTTAATAATTCTAAAACCTGCCTGCGCTGCACCTCCCTGTGACTGGGAGACAACAAGTTCTGCGTCATGCTGACTATCAGCACTCTTTTGAGACGGTGTAGCTGCACAGCTCATAAAGATTACCGCACATGCAATTGACAGGCTTTTCATTTTTTACAATTTTATCTCCCAAAATTAATGAAAAAATTGGTAATGTCCTTCATTTGCCCATTTTAACATTGGCCGATCTCCGGAAGTATCTCCAAATGCAATAATTTTATCGTACTTTGAATCGTTGATTTCTTCTTTAATTCTTATCAGTTTTTCCTTCCCGTTACAGTTTTTCCCTACAAAGTTTCCTGTGAAAACTCCGTTCTTAAACTCTGCACGCGTAGAAACCAGCTCCATTTTAAGTTCTTCAGCAAAAGGTTTTACCCAGATATCCAATGAAGCGGTTACCAATAAACTCTGTGTATTATTCCTATCGATATTTTTTATAAAGTCTAATGCATTCTCCCTCACAATTTTAGGATAATGCTGTTCAAAAAACTGCTTAGATTTCTGTTCGATCTTTTCCTGGCTTTGTCCTTTTAAAATAGAACCGATAAAACTTTTCTTCACTTTTTCAGTTTCAGCCAGTTTCAGCTTCAGCAGGATAAAGAGAGGTACATGTCTCAAAAATTGTATACGGTATTTCGTAGAATCGTAGAATTTAAGATACATAAACATAGTATCTTTATACGTCAGGGTTCCGTCAAAATCAAAACAATACAATTTTTTCATTTTTAAAGCTTTAATTTTTTGAATATAAACTCAGGGATATTCCTGATAATCATCATAATAATACTCCAAACCGGCAAAACATATGCCACATTTTTCTGCTTTTTGAAGGCTTTATAAATACAGGCAGCTGCCTGTTTGGGTGTTGCCGTTAATTTAGGATTCAAAGGCAGTCCTTCCGTCATCTTGGTTGCCATAAACCCGGGCTTTATTGTAAGCACATGAACTTTTTTATCAAAAAGGTAATTCCTCAAACCACTCAGATAGGCAGTAAAAGCAGCTTTTGCGCTTCCATAGATGAAATTGCTCTGCCTTCCCCTGTCACCTGCTACTGATGAAAGACCAATGATTGTTCCCGATCTTCTGCTTTCAAATTTATGGGCAAAATAATTCATTACAGGAACCAGTTTTGAATAATTGATATCAATGATGCGTTCTGTATTTCTGTTATCATACAATCCTTCTTCTGTTCCTTCCCCTAAATATCCTACGGCACAAAATAATACATTTGAATTGATATGATCAAATCTGTTGTAATCAATTTCTTTCGTCAGATCCAGATCAATGACTTCCGCCTGCTGAAGAAACTTTACATCGATATGTCTTGCAAAACGCTCTGTAGTTTCTTTATTTGAGGTAAAAAGATAAATTTTTTCAAACTTTTCTCCTTCCTGAAGTGCTTTTTCCACAAAAGCCTGTGCCACTTCGGATGTACTTCCCAGAACTATCATTATGAGTTATTATTTATGATTCTTTTGTGCTGTAACGACACAAACTTAGGATTTTGAATATTTTTAAGGTAACTGGTTAGCGATGATCTGCTCATGCTGTCTTTGGTAAGGTAAATTCTTCCTCCGAATTCCTGAACAATAGCATCCAGCTGATCTACAAGCTTTTTCAGCTTTGAATTGACTTTAAAATCCAGCGCTAAGGTATACCCTTCTACAGGAAATGAGTTGTATGCTTGAGGATTATTTTTCCCAAAAAGTTTTAAAACAGCTAAGAAAGATCCGTTTCCGCTTTTAGCAATGGTTTCAAGGATCCTTTTCATTCCCTCTTTTCCTGTTTCTTTAGGGATTACCATCTGATACTGGATAAAACCGGATTTTCCATAGATTTTATTCCAGTCATTGATTGCATCCAGAGGATAGAAAAACGTCTCGTAATCAATAAAGTTTTTTACTTCTTTTTTAGATTGCTTTTTATAATACAGCCAGTTGAATATTTTTACAGTAAGCGCATTCAGTACAAATCCCGGAAAATAAAACGGAACTGTAGGAGAGAATTTCTTCTTCAGCCTCAAAGGAGTTTTTGAAAAGTTCTGCGGAAGCTCGTGCTGGAAGGCATGCTCTCCTCTCATCAGAATACTTCTGCCGATATTTTTTCCTTTCTGAAGACAGTCAATCCATGCAACGGTATAGGTCCAGTTTTCACTTTCGTCAAACAGCTTAAATATCTCTTCCAGGTTGTCTGCCTTTATGCTTTCCTGACGGATATAAGCAGATTCTATATTTTTAAGTTTAAATTTTGCTGTAAGAATAATTCCCGTAAGTCCCATTCCGCCAATGGTTGCCCAGAACCTGTCTGAATTTTCTTCCCGGGAACAGGTAATAATTTCGCCATTCTCGGTCATGAGTTTAAATTCAATGACATATTCTGAAAAGCATCCTTCCGCGTGATGATTTTTCCCGTGAACATCAGAAGCAATAGCACCTCCTACTGATACAAATTTTGTTCCGGGCGTAACATAAAGAAAATATCCTTGCGGAACAGCTATTTCCAGCACATCTGAAAGCAGTACTCCGGATTCACACTCTATTACTCCGTTTAAACGGTCAAAGCTTATGAATTTATTTAATTTTTTCGTTGAAAATATGGATTCTCCCAAAGAAGCATCTCCATAACATCTTCCGTTTCCTCTTGCAATAATCTCGTTGTGGCTGAGTACAAATTCTTTTATTTTTTTGAAACTGTCCTCAGATCTCATTTCTTTCTCTACTACCGGGAAATTTCCCCAGTTGGTAACTTTCTGTATGAAATTAGGCTTCATTTCTTAAAATAAATTTGAATTAAAAATGCAACTACCCAAAGCAATAAAGTAACCTGTATATAACGGTCTCTGTAGACAATTTTTGTAGGGGATTCCGTTCTGTTGTAAACAAGCGTCTGCTGAAGGTATCTTAACAATGCGAACACTACGAAAATCACCGTGTAAAAAACTCTTTCATGAAATCTTTCCTGTACTTCAGGAGACAGGGTAAACATCAGGTAGCATACGATAGCCAGTGTAATGGAAATAGACAAGGCAATATCTGCAAACTGAACGTTATAACCATCCAATGCTTTTCTCGTTTTTCCTGAAACCTGAGCATTGATAAGCTCTCCTCTTCTTTTCCCGATTGCCAGCACCAACGCCAATACAAACGTCAAAAGAATTGCCCATTGCGAAATGCTGATTCCGGTAATATAACCACCCGCCAGCACTCGTAATACAAATCCTATAGCAATAATAAAAATATCAATGATAGGTACATGCTTAAGCCTGAATGTATAGGCAAGATTCATTACCACATAAAATCCTATGATAATTGCAAATTTCCAAAGTATTTCATGGAAATAAAGTTGAGTAAAAAATACAAGGCCGATATCTGCGATGATAAGACCTGTAAGAATGCCTATAGCTTTTGATTTTGAAATAGCTCCGCTAGCCAGCGGTCTTCTCCTTTTTTCGGGGTGCTTTTTGTCTGCTTCGATATCATTATAATCATTCAGGATATACACAACACTTGCCGCAAGGGAAAATATTAAAAATGCGAAAATGCTCTTAACAAGCAGGTCTATGTTGGTAATATTACCTGAAAAAAACAGAGGGACAAATACAAAAAGGTTTTTCACCCATTGCTCCACACGGAGCAGCTTTAAATATTTCTTCATTTATGTTATTTCAAATACAAAAATAATAAATTCAAAATTGCTAGCATAAAAATACAAAAAAAACCGCCGGGGCGGTCTTTTACGAAAATATTTATATATTAAATTAACTATTGCCCTTGTTTGGCATCATTAATCATTTTTTCATTGGCTGTAATGGCAAACTCTACTCTTCTGTTTTTAGCTCTTCCTTCTTCAGTATCATTGCTCGCTACAGGCATGGCTTCACCTTCACCTTTTGTAAACATTCTGCCTGATGCAATTCCTTTTCCTGTTAAATATGCTTTTACAGCATCTGCTCTTCTTTGAGAAAGTTTAAGATTGTAATCATCCGAACCTTTGCTGTCTGTGTGACCATAGATATTGATGTTCGTATCCGGGTTATTGGCAAGTACTTCAGCTAATTTATCAAGGTTGGTCTGTGCAACAGAAGTAAGGTTTGAAGAGTCGAAAGCAAAGTTAACGATACTTTCATTCATTGTTACTTTAATACCATCTCCTACTCTTTCTACCTGAGCACCCGGTAAAGTTTCTTTAATATCTCTTGCCTGCTTATCCATTTTGTTACCGATAACATTACCTGCAACACCACCGATAATACCTCCCAATACAGCTCCGATAGCCCCGTTTCCTCCTTTACCTACATTATTACCAAGGATACCTCCCAGTACTGCTCCTGAAGCAACACCTACTGCTGTACCCCGTTGCTGGTGATTTGAATTCTGAACCGCTTCACAGCTCGTCAATAATAATGCTGATGACAAGAAAAGGGCTCCTACGTATGTTTTTGTAAATTTCATTTTTTCTGATCTTTTATGTTGATAAATTATTTCATTCCTGTTCTCTGGAAGTTGTAAACTACTTTTACATTACCTCCTTCAAATGGAACATCCTGCTCAAGAGAAAACTGATCTGTTGACTGATTGATCAAGGTAAGGCTGTAACCTACCGTATTTTGTTTTGCTTTTGTACCTGAAGCAATTTTTTTAAACATAAACGTGTTACCGTCTTTTACTTCAAATTTGATAGGCTGTGTAATTGCCGGGCAATTTCCACCACCGTTTAAAGTATAAGCTCCTGTCCAGTTATTAGGAATCAATCTCCAGTGACTTCCTACGAAGCACTGTGCGTCTGCACCTTCGTCAAAAGGCTTAATTTTATAACCTTTATCGTAATCTATGCTCACAATCTGCCAGTCTCCTTTCATTTTCAGGAAATCTGCTCTTTGATTTTGAGATGTAGCTGCTTTATTAACAGAGGAACACGAAACTGCAAAAAGTGATGTTCCCAACATCCCTGCAAGTAGTAACTTTTTCATTTTGTTGTTTATTATTTTGTTACTATAAAGTTACAAAAAACCGTGCCAAATTTTAAAATAAAAAATAAAAAGTCCGAAAAAAATTCGGACTCTTTATGGTTTCTCCTTAAACACAGGAAGATAAATTATTTTTTAACAGCCTTTTTTACGGATTTCGAAGGCCTGGTAATGCCTGATGTCTTACCGTTGTAGAAGTTAGTATAAGCATATTCTGCTGCTTTTTTCAGATCGATAACCCCACCTGCCTGAGATTGGTCCGCAAATCCGTTTGCCGTACTCGGATTGCTGCTTTTCACAAGTGCCTCAATAATCTGATAAGGCTTCAATTCCGGCATATAAGCCAATAAAACAGCTGCTGCTCCGGCTACTACAGGGGAAGCCATAGAGGTTCCCTGAAGGTATTTGTATTCGTTCTTAGGAACTGTAGAATAGATTTCTTCTCCGGGAGCGAAAACATTCACCATTTTTTTATTGTAATTAGAGAAATCTGCTCTCAGTGCATTATTTTTATTGGTGCTTGCTCCTACGACAAGAACATTGCTCACGAATGGTTTTTCATCAGTAACGTTTTTAAAATTGGTAGGATACGCCAGATGCTCTGCAACATCTTCATTTTCATTACCTGCTGCTTTCACTAAAAGAACGCCTTTATCTTCAGCATATTTGAAAGCATCCCAAACGACGTTTTTACCTGGAGAAACAGGCTTACCAAAGCTCATGTTTAAGACTTTCGCACCATTATCCACTGCATATCTGATAGCATTGGCAACGTCTTTATCCCTTTCGTCTCCGTTAGGTACGGTTCTTACAGACATAATTTTGGCTACTTTTGAGGCTATTCCGTACTGGACTTCTTTTCCCTGCGGAAGTCCTGCAATAATCCCTGCTACGTGAGTTCCGTGTTCTGCATCCGGTCCTTCGTAATGGTTGTTACCATAGATTTTTTCAGAATAGTCGTCATAGTTATCCCCTACAATTTCTTTTCTCGGATCATATGAAAGGTCATATTGTTTTGCTGCAGGGGCAAAGTGATCGATAGCATCCTTCATCTCCTCCTTCATCTTTTTTTCAAACTCTGCAGCTGATTTTCCTTTGAATTCCGGGCTTTGCGAAATCTGACCTAGGAAATCCAATGCAATGGCATCTTTCTGATCTGTCGGCGCCTTGATGGCAGCAAGGGTTTCAGCAGTTACAGGTTTACCTCCCAGTAACTTTACCATATTAGGAATCAATTCGTTCAGCATAGAATAAGTTCTGAAATTCTGCTGAGCCTCGACACTTTTCTTATTAAACATGTCTTTAGCCTTCATGTACATATCAAACTCATCCTTCATCTTAGCCTGGTTGGCTTTATTCTTTGCAGAATCATCTCCTTCGAAAATGGGCTTATATTTGGCAACAACCCTTGTTACTTCCATATTATCGATATCAATATCACCATTTTTACCTCCTATGAAGTTCCATCCGTGTACATCATCAATATATCCGTTTCCGTCGTCATCTTTACCGTTTCCAGGGACTTCATTAGGGTTGGACCATAGGTTATTTACCAATCCGGGGTGATCTACCTGCACTCCGCTGTCCAGTACGCCCACCACTACGGTTTTAGGCTTCAGCCCTTTAGATTCCAAGTATTTATAAGCATTTGCCGTATTTACTCCGTATACTTTTGAAGTTGCAAAATCTTTATGATACCATGTCATCAGATCTTTATCTTCATTTGGGTCAATACTTTTAGCTTTAGATTCCTGTGCAAAAGAGAAACTAAAACCTGCTAAAAAAACTGCAGCTAATAATACCTTTTTCATATGTTGATATTTAATTTTTTAAAAAGATATGCCAATCGCCGTTATCATCTGTTTTATGCCTGAAAATTTATCAACAGCGATTGTATCCTAATATTGTTGTTTTATATTTTTAATATACACCAGTGATTCCGGGCCTTTATTGCAAATAAGGTCAAGAACCGACAGGTCTTCCAAAAATCCGAATTTATCGGAAAACGTCTGGTAATATTCTTCCATCTGAAATGCTGAAGGAAGTTTTGCCGAAAACTTTTCCCTGAAATTGATGCTTTCAGGATTTTTGATATATTCTTCATTCAAAGAGTGTGCCTTTTCCGTTTTCAGTATCTGTTGGATGACTTCTATGCCTTTAAGGTTAAAATCAAGAAGGAACTTTTCTTTAAGATCAAATATTTTTCTGAACTTATCTTCATAGTACTCAAAATAAGGAGAACTCTGGTACGCTGTTTTGATTGATTTCCAGTGAAGTGTTCTCCAGTCTTCGCGGTAAGAGATTTCAATATCTTTAAATTCTCTTTTCCCATTATGGTGGATAGGAATTATTAATGACAATTTTCCGTTCGCTCCATAGATATTCGCACGGTTTCTATACGTCTGCTTCGGGAAGTTTTCAAACTGTTCAAATACAATTTCATTCTCAGGATTCAAAAACACTGAGAACCATGAGATTGGGGGCATATAAAATGCCGGCAATAATACATTCGTCATATTCATAATGCAAAAATGAAGTATTTTTTCAAATACTTCATTCTATTTTAAGTTTAATTTTTCTATTAATCGTCTTCAGTTTTTTTCTTTCTGAACAATTTCATGAAATATTCCCATCCGAAGAACAGAATCAGAATCATTGCAGCAATCCACCAGTAAGAGGTTTTATTGGCTTCTCCTGTATTGGTTGCTTTAAACATTCTTTCCCAACGGATTTTGAATGGTGCCTGGTAAGTAGAACTGTTGTCTGCAAATGCACCCTGAAGGCTCATCCATGTAAACATTGGCTTTCCAACGATATTTTCTTCAGGAACGAAACCAAAAAATCTGGCATCCAGTGATGCATCTCTGTTGTCCCCGATCATCATATAATAATCCTGCTGAATGGTATATTGATTGGCTTCCTTTCCGTTAATGAAGATTTTTCCGTTCTTTTTTTCAAGACTGTTATGCTCATACTCAGAGATGATCCACTGGTACATCGGAAGGGTTTCCTGATTGATGGCAACCACATCTCCTTTTTTAGGAATTCTAACCGGGCCGTACCAATCCTGATTCCAAGGTTTATTGATCGGGAAGATAGATTGGGTTGTATCAATTTTGGTTTTCGCTTCGTCTCTGTAATATACTGCTGCTTCGCCTTTAGGTGAAATTTCTTCCTTCATATCAATAACGTGAGGAAGTTCCTTAATTTCTTTAGCAATGTTATCCGTTAAGCCCTGGAATCCATACAGGAAACCTCCATTATTCTGCTGTACTTCCTGAACCGGCAGGAATCCGTAGGCTTTGTATAAAGTAGGGATATCCAATTGCGCATCTGTAGTTACAATATATCTGTGCTGTACTTCCTGGTCACCCAAAACGGTTTCCGGCTTTCCGTTAACGAAAAGTCTTCCGGCTCTCATTTCGAAAGTATCACCTGCGGTTGCCACACATCTTTTTACATAAGGATCTTTTCTGTCAATGGCTGTATGTACGGAATCCTGAGGATAGTTAAAAACCACCACATCATTTTTCTGCGGCTTATTGAATTGTAAAATTCTTGTATAAGGAAGCTTTACAGCATCTACATAAGATTTAGGATCATCTTTCGGATTTCCTTTCTGCCCTGTATCCATAATGGTTCCCTGAAGGAAAGGTATTGCTACCGGGCGCATCGGAAGTCTGTATCCGTAGCTCCATTTGTTTACAAAAAGGAAGTCACCTACCAATAATGTCCTTTCCATAGATCCTGTGGGAATCCCGAAAGGCTGGGTTACAAAAACGTGGATGATGGTAGCAAAAACTACCGCAAAGGTAATAGAACCTATAAAAGTATCTTTTTTCTTATCATTTTTCTCTTCGTCTGTAAGAAACAGGTCATCTGCATTTTCATCTTCTAACTCTACATCTTTAGAATAGTTGATTACTGCCAGGTAAATAAACGGCAGGATCACCGTAAGAATCTGGTCTTTGAAAAGCGTTTTCCCAAACTTTTTCACTAAGTAAAGATGGAAAACAGACATCATGATTGGCCCTACTATCGGAAGATAAGACAGAATTGCCCACCATTTCGGGTGTTTTGTTTCCTTCAGAATGATGAAGTAGTTGTAGAAAGGGATAAAAGCCAATAAAGGGCTGTAGCCCATTTTTTTGAACAGTTTCCAAGATGAAATCCCCATCAATACGGATAGTATGAGGACATATACTGTATAAGTTAAAAAATAATTCATAAATTTTTTGTGCCTATTCTTATGATATAAATGATAAATGATGAGTAATAAATGATAAAAGCGGTCCGCTGTTTACAATTCACTATTCATCATTTTCTGTCTTATTGGTCTGCAATTTACAGAATTTGTTACAAATTAAAGTCCCAAAACGTCTTTCATTCCGAAGTTTCCTTTTTTATCTTTAATCCACTCGGCGGCTACCACAGCTCCCAACGCAAAACCGTTTCTGTTGAAAGCGGTATGCTTGATCTCGATTTCATCAACTTCACTTCTGTAATATACACTGTGGGTTCCCGGAACCTCATCTTCACGTATTGCAAAAATACCAAGCTGTTTCCCTTCTGTTTCTTCCAGCTTCCACGCTTCAAATTTCGGATTGTTCTGAATGATTCCTTCTGCAATGGAAATTGCGGTTCCACTTGGAACATCTTTTTTATGGATATGGTGAATTTCTTCCAGCTGACAAGAGTATTCATCTACGTTTTTCATCAGATCTGCCAGCTTTTCGTTTAAAGCAAAAAATAAATTCACTCCTAAACTAAAATTGGAACCGTATAAGAAAGCGGTATCGTTATCCACCGCTAATTTTTCAATTTCAGCTTTTTTCTCAAGCCATCCTGTAGTTCCGCAGATCACAGGAATTTTGTTTTCAAGACAAGTTTTGATGTTTTCAAAAGCCACTTCCGGCAATGAGAACTCAATCACGACATCCGGATTATTAAGATTTTCAGCAGTTGGGGTTTCCTTCAGACGGGCAACTACTTCATGACCTCTCTTCTGTGCGATCTCATCAATGATCTTACCCATTTTACCGTAACCGACTAATGCTATTTTCATATAATCTTTTATTTTTAATCCCGCATTCAAAATATGATTTTCCTGCAGGTATGTTGTATTTTAAAATCTATAACTTAAACTGAATCCTGTTTTCGGAGCACTATAACCGTACTGATCCTGAATAACCGATGGCTTAAAAACCAAGTCCGGATCATGACGGCTTTCGTAAAGGTGTGCATCTACTACAGCGTCTACAATATTCAGAATATAGATCAACCCTGTAATGGCAATGGCATAATCCCTTTGTCTTTTGGCTCTGTCCTGTGCATTTCCTAAAGCTCTCTTGTCTAACCACGGATGGCTGTCTACAAATTCATTAGGGGTTCCGTTCAGTTTTGCCACATAATATTCACGGTATTTTTTGTACTGGTTATCATTCCACACAGCAATACCGACTCCGGCTCCTACAGCTCCCCAGACAATCGGAATTTTCCAATACTTTTTATTATAAAACTGTCCCAATCCCGGCAGAACAGCAGAATACAATCCTGCCCTGGTAGGATTCAGCTTTATGGTTTTTGCAGTGGGTCCATTGGCTTTCTCAAGATCTTCAATGATCTTTGCTTCTGTTTTGCCTGGTTTTACCACACGGGGTTCTTCTTTCGGGGGAGTTTCCATCCGAACGGTATCGATAGGTTTTACTTGTGAATAGGCCAGTGCAGCAATACACAAGAAAAATGTGAAAAATATTTTCTTCATTATTTAATATGGGATAAAATATATTCCAGCTCTTCTTCATTTTTGAAGTCCAGAACAATTTTACCTTTTTTACCATTTCCAGAAGCTTTGATTTCCACTTTTACATCCAGGATGTCAGCAATGGTCTTCTGGGCTTTTTTATAATTATTGGAAAGTTCCACTTTTGCTTTTTTAGCGGCCGGAGACTTGGGATTCTTCAGTGCTGCAGCTGCCTGCTCAGCCTGACGAACGTTTAATTTTTCTTTGATAATAAGATCAAACAAAACCTGCTGATCTTCTTCGCTTTCAAGACTGATAATAGCCCTTCCGTGTCCTGCAGAAATCTCCCCGCTTCTGATAGCATTCTGAATATCCGGGTTTAATCTTAAAAGCCTGATAGAGTTGGTAATGGTACTTCTGTCCTTCCCTACCCTCTGGCTCAGTGTTTCCTGAGTAAGCCCGATCTCTTCCAAAAGCCTGTGATAGGTCAAAGCAATTTCGATGGCATCAAGATCTTCTCTCTGGATATTTTCAACAAGAGCCATCTCAAGAAGCTCCTGATCATTTACCAGACGGATATAGGCAGGAATAGTTGTTAAACCGGCAATTTTAGTTGCCCTGTAACGTCTTTCCCCGGAAATGATTTCAAACTTCTCACCATCTTTTCTCAGGGTAATCGGCTGAATCACGCCTAAGTTTTTAATCGACTGAGCAAGTTCGTTTAATGCTTTTTCATCAAAATAAGTTCTCGGCTGCGTTGGGTTCGGATAGATATCTTCAAGCGCAACTTCTACAATATTCCCCACAAACTTATCTGCTCCTTCATCAGTAGCGGAGTTGATGGTTGCTTTGGATTCTGCACTTAAAATGGCGCCCAAGCCGCGTCCCATAGCTCTTTTTTTGTCCTTCATAGATATAATTGATAAATGATGTTTGAGAAGTGATGACTGGCATTCACTCTGGCCATTTATTATTAATTTAATTCTTTATTAAGTTTTCATTTTTTAAAAGAACTTCCTCAGCTAACTGAATATACTGAACAGCTCCTTTACTTTCCGCATCATAATTCAGGATACTTTCCCCGAAACTTGGTGCTTCACTCAATCTTACGTTTCTGCTGATAATAGTTTCAAAAACCATTTCAGGGAAATGCAGATTTACTTCTTCAACAACCTGATTGGATAGTCTCAATCTGCTGTCATACATGGTTAAAAGAAGACCTTCTATTCCAAGATCTTTATTATGGATCTTCTGAACGTTTTTAACGGTATTCAAAAGCTTTCCAAGTCCTTCTAATGCAAAATACTCACATTGGATCGGAATAATTACGGAATCTGCTGCCGTAAGAGCGTTTACTGTGATAAGACCCAAACTCGGCGCACAGTCGATGATAATATAATCATAATCATCTCTTACACTGGCTAATGCTTTTTTCAGCATATACTCACGGTCTTCCTTGTCAACCAATTCAATTTCTGCTGCTACAAGGTCGATGTGTGACGGAATAATATCCAGGTTTGGAGTTGCCGTTCTTTTGATACAAACCCTGGTATCTGCACTATGCTCCAGTAGATTATATGTAGAGTACTGAACATCCTCAACACCCAGGCCGGATGTCGCATTCGCCTGAGGGTCAGCATCAATAATTAATATTCTTTTTTCCAATACTCCTAACGCTGCTGCCAAATTTACAGCGGTGGTAGTTTTACCAACACCTCCTTTTTGATTAGCAATACCTATGATTTTTGCCATTATTAGAACTTTAAGATTCAAAAATACACTTTTTTCTTTGCTCTCGGTAAGTGGGGAAAATCAAAATTGAGTTAAAATATTGTTAATAAGCAATTTAACAGTAAAAAAAATTATCCACAAAAAAAATTCTTTGTGGATAACTATTTGAAATTTACTTTTACATGTTAATTTTCAAATTTCATGGAGATTGGAAATTTGAAATAACTTCTTACGTATTCTCCTTTTTTGTTTTTGGCGGGAATCCATTTTCCTTTACTGGAAATCATTTTAATTGTTCTCATTGCCTCATTGTTAAAATCGGCGTTGGTTCCGTTAGCTTTTACCCCTGAGATGGTTCCGTCCATTTCTACAATAAAGGTAACTGTCGTCTTTACAACATCTTCTGATTCAAATCCTGAACCGTCGAAGCTGTTCATTACTTTATTTCTGAAGGAGTCTATTCCGCCAGGATAACTGGCTTCTACTCCCAATTCTCCTGCTTCAGCAATTTTAGTTTTGTCCACCGGATCAGCAATTACAGGTGGAGGTGTCGTGATTACAGGTCCTGTTCCTACTGTTACTGTTGGAACATTAGGTGTATTCGGCACTACAGGATCTCCTTTAAAATTGTCTTTAAAACCAGCTACCGCATCATCAGGAACAGGATCTTTTTTCACATTATCCTGAGCTGTACTTGATGGCGTAGGCACTGTACTGTCAAAAGTCTTTGTATTGGGAGCTGTTTCAGGTTTTACCGGAGTAATTTTTACCGGAGGTGCAACCGGATCGTCAGGAATGATTACTGGTGGCGGGAGTTCCCATATTTTATCTGTTGGTTCTGCTGTCTTAAATGCAGAAACCACAAACGGCGTAATAGATACTGCTGCCATTAAACTTGCTCCTATAAAAAGTGCTTTGGTTAATATTCTATCTGATTCGTTTCTTAATACATAGGCACCATAGTCTTTATTGCGGTGCTCGAACAGGACTTCGTTAAACCGAAATTCCTGGTTTTGGTTATGTTGTTTCATCACTACTACTATTTAAACTGTTAAAAATTTTGATTATTAGTTTTATTGTTCTTATCGATAAGTACTGTTTCAATATCAAAACATCTGCCAAAATTTTATCAAAACAACATAATATTAGAAAATTTTATGATAAAGTTTAAATTTTAACATTTACAAATAGAAAGTTTACAGAAAAAGAGGAGTTATCTCTTATGAAAAGAAATAAGGATTATTAGAGTTAAATTATATAAAACAATCTGATAAAGAGGATTTATAGAAGCAGTAGAATAAGAGTAAGCGGTATTAATAATCCCAGCGCATTAATAACAATCAGAATAATTGAACTGACCTTTGTTTTCAAATAACTTTTAGCAGCAAAATAGATTCCTCCTGTACTAAACAACAAACTGCAGATAATAAACAGAAACAGTAAAAAGTCTGAACTGACTCTTATGGGAAGTCCCAAATAAACAATCAGCAGAATGGCATAAGCGATTGTAAAGTATAAACTTATGACGATGTTATCCAGAAAACGTTGGGGGATTTTATTTTCTTCCATAATTTTTTTATTTACGCTTTTGTCTTAAAGCAAAAGTATACAAAAATTCAGGATTGGAATTCTTTTTGAATAACAGACTAACCAGCACTCTTGTAAGCTTTTGAAACTTGACAAGGATTGATTGAAAAGGCGAAAAGTAAATTTTTAAACAAAAAAAGAGACCATCCAATGATAGTCTCTCTGTTATTTTTATTTCTAAGAATACTAGAATAATTCTTTTCTGATGATGTTCTGACTTCTTTCAGGACCTACAGAAACTAAATAAACATTGATTCCTAAGTATTTTTCAATAAACTCGATGTATTTCTGAGCTGTGTCAGGAAGTTCATCATAGCTTCTAGCTTTGGTAATATCTTCGCTCCAGCCTGGTAAATCCTGGTAGATTGGTTCGTAGTTGTATAGTTTTTCTGTTGACGAAGTGAAATAATCGATGATTTTTCCGTCTTCAGTTTTGTAATGGGTTACTACTTTCAGGTTCTCAATTCCTGTAAGAACGTCAAGCTTAGTGATCACAAGGTTATTAATACCGTTAATCATACAGGCATGCTTTAAAGAAACAAGGTCTAACCAGCCTGTTCTTCTTGGTCTTCCTGTCGTTGCTCCGAATTCACCACCGATCTGTCTGATTTTTTCACCCAGCTCGTTATCTAACTCAGAAGGGAAAGGACCGTTTCCAACTCTTGTACAATATGCTTTTGCTACACCGATCAGGTTCTGAAGTGACGTTGGCGGAACTCCTGCTCCTGAACAAACACCACCTGTAGATGGAGAAGATGAAGTTACATACGGATAAGTTCCGAAGTCGATATCAAGCATTAACGCCTGTGCTCCTTCGAATAAAACGTTTTTACCGTCTCTGATGGCTTCGTTTAATTCTAATTCAGTATCAACGATTCTGTCCTGAAGCTGCTTTCCGATGGCTAAATATTCATTGTAGATTTCTTCAACATCTAAAGCCGGCTTCCCGTAATATTTTTCAAAAAGAGAATTTTTAACTTTTAAGTTTTTCTCGATTTTATCTCTTAAAATCTCAGGATTTAAAAGGTCTACCATTCTGATCCCGACTCTTGCAATTTTATCTTCATAACAAGGTCCGATTCCTTTTTTGGTAGTTCCGATCTGAGTTCCCCCGTGCTCCTCTTCACGGTAAGTATCCAAAAGGATGTGGTAAGGCATAATCACATGCGCTCTTCTGCTGATAAAGATATGATCTGTTCTCAAGCCTTTGCTCTCGATCTGACCTACTTCTTTAATGAAAGATTTAGGGTTTACCACTACTCCGTTCGCAATGATACATTTCCCTTTGCATTGAAGAACTCCTGAAGGAAGAAGGTGTAGAACGAATTTTTCATCTCCTACATAAACCGTGTGACCAGCATTGTCTCCACCCTGGAAACGCACTACATAGTCCGATTTTGCTGATAAAACATCCGTGATTTTTCCTTTGCCTTCATCTCCGTACTGAAGACCTACAACTACATAAGTTGACATATTTTACTTTTGTTTTTAGATTCGTGCAAAATTACTTTTAAAAAAAATGACGGCCAAATTCTAGAGGATATTTATTTTAAGTTGGGGTGAAAATCATGAGGTTGAATATTATTTCATTTCTATATTTTCACTTTCACACCTATATAAAATGGATTATATTTACTATAAATTTATACAATGAAAATTAAAATTCTGATTCTACTTTTAACAATACCTCTTTTCTACGTGAACGCTCAGAATACAGTAAATGATTATTTAAATATACCAGGTCCCATTAAGTTGAATCAAAAGGAATATAAGCTCGTATGGAGCTCACATCCCAATGAAAACTATTTCAAACAGGAATATATCAGTTCAAATGAAAACGTCAACAGATACAACAGTATGGTGTTGGTCGATTTTGTAAAAGGTGATTTTAACATCAAGGATGTCGTTGATCAAAAAGCAGCTGAATTGCAGGAAATGAAAAAGACCAACCCGGTTGTCAATTATCAGATTTTTGAAAATAAGGAAGAGTATATTTTAGATTTTCTTATCAGTGAAAATTCAAAGGACGGCAAGGAAATACTTATTGCAGAAAGAAATATTTACCGCTATAAAATTATTAGTAATGGGAAGAATAAGGGTGTTCTTCTTTTTGCACTGAGTGAAAGAGGGTATCCTGAAAATCTGGATTCTTTCTTTAATAATTTAAAAACCAATACTTCAAAATTAATTGAAGCGGTTGGAAATTATAAGCTCCCAGATATTGAAATAAAATAATATTCCAATGGTTATGAATTCATCCCAAAAATCAAGTTATTTAGTCTCAAAAATAAACAGCGACTCCCACCTCTTCTGCACTTTATTTTCCCCGGAAACCGCAAAAGCCACCCTGCTCATTGTTCACGGTATGCAGGAACACAGCGGAAGATACGCAGATATTGCGGAATATTTTGCAAGTCATGGAATTGCTGTATTGACTTATGATCACTTGGGACATGGAAAATCGGTAAAGGAGAAAAAAGACATTGGATTCTTCCAGCTTGAAAAACCGGATGAAAGACTTGTGGCAGACGCGGAAATGATGGCTGATTACCTGGCAGAACAATATCCGGATGTTCCCCATTTTATTCTGGGGCATTCTATGGGATCTTTTATCACACGTTGTCTTCTTCAAAAGGCAGGCAGTCAATTTTCAGGAGCTGTCATTACAGGAACCGGCGGACCTTTACCGGGGATAGACTTGTTAAGAGGTTACTTATCTTTAGCGATAGCAATCGCACCTCGTCATCGTACTTTTCTGAATTCTGTTTTTACGAGTGTCAATAACAAGCATTTTAAAAAGGATAAAGATTTCAGTGATACCAGCTGGCTCAGTATTAATCCTGAAAACAGAAAGAAATTTGAAGAGGATGAACTCTGTGGAATCCCGTTCACCCATAATGCTTTTTATACTTTATTTACCATCTATAAAAAAGCTACCGCGAGAAACTGGGCCTCTTCTATTTCAAAATCCTTTCCTTTTTTATTCGTAAGCGGGAAGAATGATCCGATCGGTGATTTCGGAAAAGGAGTCATGCATACGGTCAGCCACTTAAAAGCTGACGGTTTTCAAAATGTAGACGTAAAGATCTATCCGGAAATGCGCCATGAGATTCTGAATGAGGAAATACGGGAAGAGGTACTGAACGGGATTTATAACTGGATGGTAACAAAATCATGAGACTCCATATTTTCGGAGCTTCAGGTTCCGGCGTTACCACTTTAGGAAAAGCACTGTCTGAGAAACTCGATATTGAATACTTTGACAGTGATGATTTTTTCTGGCTTAAAACTGAAGTTCCTTTTACAGAAAAACAGAATCCTGAAATAAGGAACACTATTGTTTCGGATAAACTTCATACCTCTGAGAACTGGATTTTCGGAGGTTCTATTATTCATTGGGGTGAAAATGTATTTCCAGCATTTGACCTGATTATTTTCCTCTATCTTCCTCCTGAAATACGAATGGAAAGACTGAGAAAAAGGGAATATGGAAGATATGGTGATGAAATTTTCACTCATCCGGAAAAAGCTCAAAAATATCAGGAATTCATGGAATGGGCTAAAGATTATGATTACAATACCGGGATTGCCAACAGAACTTTAAAGGCTCATTTGGAATGGCTGTCTGAGATGAATATTCCTTTCATTGAAATTTCAGGGGATTATGAACTGCAACAAAAGATGGATATGATTCTGGATGCAATCAACAGGAAAAGTGAAAAATAAAAAGCAAAATCCCGGTTATGGTCAGCCGGGATTTTTATGATAAGTTTCGGCTAAAGCCGGAAGATTTCTAATCTTATTGATAGACGGGCTAAAGCCCGCCCCTACTGAATATCTGATTGATTCTGTACAAATGCAAAATACAAGCATTAATCCAGCGCTAATTCCCGGTCTATTCCAATTTCTTCCAGGAAAACTTCATCGTGGGAAATCACCAGCAGGGTTCCATGATAGTCTTTGATAGAATGGGTAAGGATTTCCACGTTCTGAAGATCGAGGTTATTGGTGGGTTCATCAAGAATGATCATATCGGGTGCCTTATTGCTGATGGAAAGTCCGCAGAGAAGTAAACGTAAGCGCTCTCCTCCACTCAGCATCCCGCATTTTTTGTCCCAGGTATCTTTTCCGAATAAAAATCTGGACAGTAATGTTTTCACTTCGGATTCCTGCATAGCGCTGTCATTGAAAGTCTGTACAAAATCATACAGTGTTGAGCCATGATCAATCAAAGAATATTCCTGATCAATATAGATACTATTGAATGCTGCCTTGCTTACTCTTCCTTCCGAAGGCTGAAGGCTCCCTAACAAAAGTCTGATCAGTGTCGTTTTTCCTGAACCGTTTGCTCCTTTTATAGAAATTCTGTCTCCACTCCGGATCTCAAGCGTAAGATTTTCCTTCCAAAGTTTCTGTTCTCCATAACTGAAGTTGATATTTTCAGCTATAATCAGAATTTTTCCTGAATGCAGACTGGAATCATTAAAATTCACTTTCATCTGATCAGAATTTCTTACCGATGAGCGAAGATCCCTTAATTCATGTGAAATACCACTGATTTTCTCCGTATGAACAGATTGCAATTTCGAAGAATTTTTCTCAGCATTATTCCTGAGGGTATTCATCATAATCCTTGCTACCCCGGATTTTTCCTGTTTCCCCTTACCTCTGGCATCCAGCTTTTGTTTTCGTTCCAATGTTTCCCGCTCTTTTTCCTTTGCTTTTTTCAACGCCCGTTCTTTAGCATGAATATCATTATATAACGCTTCTTCCTCTATCTTTTTCTGTTCTGCATAAAAATCATAGTTTCCTCCATACGTAGTTATTCCCTGATTACTTAACTCAAAAATGCTATCAACAAGATTAAGTAATGTACGGTCATGACTTACGATCACGACGGTTGCATCTGTTTTGTCAATAAGATCATACAACAGCTTTCTGCCCTCCATATCCAGATGATTGGTAGGCTCATCCAATATGATAATATCCGGCTGATTGATCTGGATTCCGGCAAGAAAAACTTTGGTTTTCTGTCCTCCGCTCAAGCCTTCCAGTTTCTGGGTAAGTTCAAAATTGCCAAGTCCCCAAAGTTCCAGGGCATGCCGGCATCGTTCCTCAATATCCCAGTCGTCATTGAGTGTTTCAAAATAAATTTCGTCTACCTCCCCGCCGGTGATTTTTTCGAGAGCATGCAGCTTCTGATCTATTTTCAGGCACTCGGCAATAGTGAAATGATTGAAATTCCCGAACATCTGGGGTACATAAAAAACATCCCCCTGAATACTGACATTGCCGCTTAAAGGATGTATTTCACCTGCAATTATTTTCAGCAGGGTAGATTTTCCCATACCGTTATTTCCCACTAAAGCAGACTTGGTATGAGATTGTATTGTTAAACTGGTATGATTAAATAGAAGATTTCCTCCCGGAAACCCAAAGGATATATTTTGAAGTAAAATCATGATTTCTTTCTTAATAAAGGTTAAACACCGATAACACGATGGTTATCGTTTGATCAAATCGGAAAGAAATTATATCCTACATCTCTGTATTTTTGGGTTTTGAAAGAACAAAGATAGCACAAATACCGGATTAAACACAAAAAGATTTTATTGAAAAATCTAAAATCCGTAACTTTGCCTCCTACTAAAAATTTTATGGAAAGCATTAAAGTTCACGACAAAACTTTCGTTCCTTATTTAAAGGATGCCGAAATTCAGGAGATTGTAAAAGAGACAGCGTTAAGAATTTATGAAGATTACAAGGATGAAGTTCCTGTTTTCATTGGCGTTTTAAATGGAGTTGTTATGTTCTTCTCTGATCTTTTAAAATATTACCCGGGGGAATGCGAAATTGCCTTCATTCAAATGAGTTCATATGTAGGAACTGAGTCTACAGGAATCGTTTATCAGAAAATGGAACTGACAAAAGATGTGAAAGACCGTCACATCATTCTTGTAGAAGATATCGTTGATACAGGAAATACTGTTGAAAGTCTTTTCAAATATTTTAAAGAAACACAACGTCCTAAATCTGTAAAACTGGCAAGTTTCTTACTGAAACCTGAAGTTTATAAAAAAGATTTCAAACTGGATTATATCGGGAAAGAAATTCCGAACAAATTTGTACTTGGATACGGACTTGATTATGATGAATTAGGAAGAAACCTACCGAATCTGTATCAGCTGGAAGAAGGACAAATCAACCATTAAAGTGCTGTTGGCTATTAGCTGGTAGCTTTTAGCTTAAAATTATATAAAGAAATACATTTAATAATAACTTAAAAAAGCTGAAAGCAAAATGCCAATTGCCGGAAGCGAATCAACATTATGATAAACATTGTTCTGTTCGGCCCTCCAGGAAGTGGAAAAGGAACGCAAGCCCAGAATCTGATCGAAAAATTCAATTTAAAACAGGTTTCAACAGGTGACCTTTTCAGATACAACATGAAAAACGACACTGAACTTGGAAAACTGGCTAAATCATATATCGATAAGGGAGAATTGGTTCCGGATCAGGTAACAACAGATATGCTGATCGATGAGATCAAAAAGCCTACTGATACCAATGGTTTTATCTTTGACGGATATCCAAGAACCACTGCTCAGACAGAAGCTTTGGAAAAGATCGTTAAAGAAGTATTACATGACGAGATAGACATCTGTCTTTCATTGGTAGTAGAGGACAAAATTTTGGTGGAGAGGCTTCTGAAAAGAGGTGAAACCAGCGGAAGATCAGACGACAGCAATGTAGAGATCATCGAAAACAGAATTAAAGAATATTATACCAAAACAGCAGAAGTTGCCGAGCTTTATAAGCAGCAGGGTAAATATGTAGAGGTAAACGGTGTTGGAGAAATTGATGAAATTTCCCAAAAACTTTTCGCTGAGGTAGAGAAAATTAAATAATCGGGAATGAGCAAGGGATACAAAATATCGTCCCGCAACCCGCAACACAAACTATATGTCTAACTTTGTAGATTACGTAAAGATCCATTGTAAAAGCGGACACGGAGGTGCTGGTTCTGCCCACCTTCGCCGTGAAAAATATATTCCTAAAGGTGGTCCTGACGGTGGCGACGGAGGTCGTGGAGGTCACATCATCATGAAAGGAAATGCCAACGAATGGACTTTGCTTCCCCTCCGATACACCCGTCACGTAAAAGCTGAACGTGGTGAAAACGGAGGAAAAAACCAGCTTACGGGAGCTTTCGGAGCTGATGTTTATATTGAAGTTCCGGTAGGAACTATTGCCAAAAATGAAGAAGGCGAAATTATCGGTGAAATTTTAGAGGACGGACAGGAAATCATTCTGATGCATGGCGGTAAAGGAGGTTTGGGAAATGAGCACTTCAAGTCTTCTACCAATCAGACTCCCAGATATGCGCAGCCAGGTCTTCCGGGAGAAGAGGGGTATATCGTTTTCGAGCTTAAAATTTTGGCAGATGTAGGTCTGGTTGGATTTCCGAATGCCGGAAAATCTACACTTCTGGCATCTGTTTCTGCGGCAAAACCAAAAATTGCCAACTATGCTTTTACCACACTGACTCCTAACCTTGGGATTGTAGATTACAGAAATTACAAATCATTTGTAATGGCTGATATTCCGGGGATTATTGAAGGAGCAGCTGAAGGAAAAGGCCTGGGACACAGATTCCTGAGACATATTGAAAGAAACTCTATCCTATTGTTCTTAATTCCGGCTGATTCCGAAAACCATTTCCAGGAGTTTAAAATCCTTGAGAATGAATTAAAAGAATACAATCCAGAATTACTGGATAAAGACTTCATCATTTCTGTTTCAAAATCCGATCTTCTGGATGATGAACTGAAAAAAGAAATTGCAGGAGAATTTCCTGAGAACAGACAGCCTTTGTTCTTCTCGGGGGTTACCGGTGAAGGCCTTATGGAACTTAAAGACGCCATCTGGAAACAGCTGCACGGATAAAATTGTACATTCAGTTTCCTTTTACAGTAAAACTGCATTATAAAAAAAACAGCCTCAGAAAATCTGAGGCTGTTTTTTTTATAAATTAATTTTCTTCTGCTAAATATTATTTTAAACCATTAAGAAGGATTTAAGAGATAAGTAAAATTAAGATGAATCATTCTGATTTTAAGCGTGAAGCGAAGCTTTATTCTTAATGTTCTTACCATCTTCATTCGATCTTAAGGGTTCAATAAAAATTTAAACTGATTTATCATTTTATATTTAACATAAAACAAAAGAACATTTTATCTTTTTGGAACAATTATTGACGTGACCCTTTGAAATTGAAAAAACTATGAAATATTTGCTAACCATTTGTGCAATTGTATTTTTAACATCCTGTACAACCTCTCAAAAAGTAAATTCAAAATATGCTACCATTGAATATGAGGCGACCCCATGTTTTGGATTCTGCCCTGTTTTTAAAATGACAATTAATCAGGACAGAACTGCTGTTTTTGAAGCAGAGCATTTTAATTTTAATGATAAACCTTCAAAAGATGAGTTTTCCAAACCGCGTGAAGGCACTTTTAAAGGAACCATCAAAGAAGAAGATTATAATAAATTAATCAGCTTGCTGGATGGGCTGAATGTAAAAGGTTTAAATGACAAATACGGCGAACACAATATCACAGATCTTCCAACCTCTTATCTGAGAATCAAATTTGCTGACGGAACTTCAAAAAATGTTGAGGATTACGGAAAACGCGGAAGTGAGAAACTTGCAGAGGTGTATCAGTTTTTTGAGAATTTAAGAAAAAATCAGGAATGGAGTAAAGTTAAATAGTTCCATTTAAAAATATTCAATTATATTTGCTACAATAATTCCTCCCAACGAGGAATTATTTTTTTATAAAATTAATAACCATTCAAAACAAACATGAAAAAGAACATTTTTTTCGCTCTGGCATTTGTTTTATCAACAATAAGTAATGCACAAACAACTTCCGAATCTATGAGCTTTGGAGTAAAAGGAGGATATACCTTATCCAGTATGAAATTCTTTAACACACAGCTCGATTCAAAATCTTATTTCTACGCCGGAATCCTGGCTGAGCAGCCTTTGTCCTCTAAGTTTGGCTTGCAGGCTGAAGCAGTATATACACAACTGGGTGGTAAAGACGCTTATCCCTGGTATGAATTGGTTGGCAATGAAGTGGTAAATATGGGTAACATGAACTTTAATTATAAATTCAACCAGATACAGGTTCCCATTTCAGTAAAATATTATATTATTCCAGAGCTTTCTGCTTCTGTAGGGATGAACTTAGGATTTAATATATCATCCAAAGTAAAAATGAATACTGTTTTTGATGAGGCTGAAACGCACAATTACGAATCTTTAAAAACCTTGAATTTATTTCCATTTCTAGGTGCAGAATATAAACTTAATGAAAAGTTTTTTGTGGATGCCAGGTACAATTTTAACTTCATAGAAATGAATAAAAATAATTCGGTTCCTATTAAAACCGGATTCCTGCAGGCTGGTGTAGGATATAGATTTAAATAAATTTCAGATTTTCATATCAATACAATGGCTGCTCAGGTATGAGCAGCCATTTAAATTTTACAGGTCAGTTATATTTTCACTAAAGACATAAAACGTTAAAATATATCTTAATTTTTTTTAGACTACCTTTGCAGAATGTAATTCTTTCAGACTGAAGGAATTTTTATTTAAATTTTAAAATAATTCATTTGAATTTTACAGACTTAAACTTAATAGAACCTATTGCGAAAGCAATCCAGGAGCAGGGTTACACGACTCCTACTCCTATCCAGGAAAGATCTATTCCTGATATATTAGACGGCAGAGACTTTTTAGGCTGCGCACAGACCGGAACTGGTAAAACAGCTGCTTTTTCTATTCCCATTCTACAGAATTTATCTAAAAATAAAATTCCCAATAAACATATAAAAGCATTAATCCTTACTCCAACCAGAGAACTGGCCATTCAGATTGAGGAAAATATCAATGCTTATGGTAAATATCTTCCGTTAAAGCAACTTGTTATTTTCGGGGGAGTAAAACAAGGAAATCAGGAAGCTGCATTGAAAAAGGGAGTTGATATTCTTGTTGCAACACCAGGAAGACTTTTAGACTTCATTGCACAAGGAATCATCAGCTTAAAAAATCTGGAGATCTTTGTTCTTGATGAAGCAGACAGAATGCTGGATATGGGATTTGTACACGATGTAAAAAGAATCATTAAACTTTTACCTCAGAGAAGACAGACTTTATTCTTTTCAGCAACAATGCCGGGTGAAATTCAGAAGCTGGCTAACTCAATTCTGAACAATCCTGTGAAAGTGGAAGTAACACCAGTATCTTCTACAGCAGATACCATTAAGCAATCTGTATATTTCGTTGAAAAAGACAATAAACTGAACCTGCTTTCTCACATTCTGAAAAATGATATTTCAGATTCCGTACTGGTTTTTGCAAGAACCAAACATGGAGCTGATAAGATTGCAAGAAAACTTCAGAAAGACAATATTTCTGCTGAAGCCATTCACGGCAACAAGTCTCAGAATGCAAGACAAAATGCTTTGAACAACTTTAAATCCGGAAAAACAAGAGTTCTGGTAGCAACGGATATTGCAGCCAGAGGAATTGATATCGACGAACTGAAATTCGTAATCAATTTTGAGCTTTCCGACGTTTCTGAAACCTATGTACACCGAATCGGAAGAACAGGAAGAGCCGGAGCTGAAGGAACCTCCATTTCTTTTGTAGACGGCCTTGACCTTTTAAACTTAAAGAACACAGAAAAGCTGATCGGGAAGAAAATTCCTGTAGTTAAAGACCACCCGTTCCATACGGATGATCTGGTTGCACAGAAAAGAGATTCCAATAACAAACCAGTTCCTGCAGGGAGTGAAAAACCTAAAGCAGGCGGCAGCAATAACTCAAGATCCAATAACAATCGTAAAAAGCCTTCTGCGGGAGCTTCAGTAGGATTTAAAAAACCTAAGAATAAGAATTTCACCAGAAAGAAATAAAAACAAACCCTTTTCAGTTTTGAAAAGGGTTTGTTTTTGTCTTTATTTAAAAAGATTCTTAGCATTCTCAGTAGTAATTCTATCTATTTCCGAGAAGTCCTTTCCATAAATATCCACCAGTTTTCCGGCTACCAGGTCAAGATATGAGCTTTCGTTTCTTCTTCCTCTGTGAGGAACCGGAGCCAGGTATGGAGAATCAGTTTCCAGAACAATCTTATCTAATGGAATTTCACGCAGAAACTGGTCTATCTTCCCGTTTTTAAAAGTCACTACTCCACCGATGCCTAATATAAAATTAAGATCAACAGCATGCTGTGCCTGTTCAAGATTCCCGGAAAAACAATGGAAAATTCCTCTCAGCTTCGGGTGTTTCTTTCTTTCCAGCACCTCAAAGGTTTCATCAAAGCTTTCTCTCGTGTGAATCACGATTGGAAGGTCTTTTTCTATTGCCCAATCGATCTGCTGTTCAAAAGCTTTCACCTGAATATCCAGTGTTGTTTTATCCCAGTACAGATCGATCCCGATTTCTCCGATGGCAGGAAAATGTCTCTGATCAAGATAATTTTTCACAATTTCAAGTTCTTTCTCCCAGGATTCCGGTTTTACATAACATGGATGTAACCCCATCATTGAAAAAATCTGTCCCGGATATTCTGTTTCCAGCTGCAGCATTTTTTCATGGGATTCAGAATCAATGGCAGGAAGATAAAATTCTGTAATTCCTTTGTCTAAAGCCCTCTGGATAGCTTCTTTTCTATCTTCATCAAATTCTTCTGCGTACAGATGTGTATGTGTATCAATCATTTTATTTAAATTTCAACAGATCTTCATAAGGATTTTCAAGTCCCAGCAACAATCCGAAAGCCGGTTCTGTTTTTATACCCTGTTTTTTCAGTTCTATTATTTTTTGTTTAAATTCTTTTCCCTTTTCCTGTAATATTTTGTATTCAGCAATCATATGAAGGTATGCATTCTGCTTCGTTGTCGGTTTATTCTGTCCAAAAATTTCAATGGGAAATTCATCCAGCATGAAATTTAATGTAATGCATTTTTCACCGTTTATGATAGGATATTCAACTTTCGTTTCCACATCGTGAGGAATAAACCTGCTGAACATCAAATCATCCAGAAAATCTTTTTCGAATCTCAGATTCACCTCAAAAATAAGATCCAGATCACTTCCTTCTATATCTATTCCAATAGGAACAGTTCCTGCTAAAATAGGTGAATACACCTTTAGTTTCTCAAAAAAGCGATGTTTTGTAAGAAGTTCATAAGCTCTCTTCTGCCTTTCATTTCCGTCTTTCAGATAATCAATCTTAGTAAAATCGGGCATTTAGAAAATTTTATGTTTTACTTTCTTACGCTGATTATCTATTCTTTGATCAAGCTTTTCTCTGAACTCAATAAATTTTGGATCCTTCTTATCATTGGTTTTATGCTCTAAGGCCTTGATAATTTTAAAATTCTCCTTGATAAAATCCTTGGTTTCGTCAGAAAAATAAGCATTCCCGAATTTCTCGAAAATATAATTGACAGCCTGTGCACTGGGATGAATCATATCCTCTTTATAAAAACGGTAATCCCTCAGGTCATCCATTAAAACTTCATAAACCGGCAGGTAATGACAGTCTTCAAACATTGAAATTGATTCATGAACAGCGGTAATCAGTTTGGATTTACTTAACTGGTTTTCTACCATTCCATCCTTGGTATGCCTTACAGGTGAAACCGTAAACAGGATCTGTACCCCTTCTTTACAGATGTCTTTAAGATCCAGAATCGTCTGGTAAATCGAACTGGTCAGTTCCTGATGGGAAAGCAGTCTTTTTTCAAAAAACTTCTGTGGAATTTTGTGACAGTTGGCGACCAGCTTATTTTTGGGCAGAAACTCATAAATAAATGATGATCCATAGGTAATGATGATCCAGTCGGCTTCCTGCAAAAAGGCATTTCCGGCTTCAATGGCACTGTTAATTTTATCTAAGGTCTGATGAATATAACGGGTATCAAAACTGGTGTGGTGGTCCAGAGAAATATATTCATCATTGTAAGTAATCAGTTCCTCTTCCTCATAAAACGCGGAATCATGTAATCTGTTGACTGCATTATTGATAGAATAAGGATTGAAAATGGTACCAAAAGGATTATTTAAAGTCTGAAGCTGCCCGTCCTGAAGTAAGTCTGTCATTTCAGAGGCAAAACATGAACCTATCGAAAATATTTTATCTTCAATTTCAATCTTTTTATCTGATGCGGGGATATCAACTTCTGTTCTGAATTTCATTGTATGGGGGTTAGGTCGCAGGAAACAGGTTGCAGGTAATTGCTGCTACCTGCGGCCTGCCATCTGTTACCTATATTAACTTTCTCTTCTCAGCAAATAATTGGCCAGTTCGATAAAAGGTTTTTTCTTTTCTTCCGGAACATCTATTTTCTGAAGGTAGCTTTGTCCGATTTCATTATGCTTTTCGATCAAACGCAGCGCTTTTTCATCTACTTTTGTTCTTCTGAAAATCTTTTCAACCCCGTATACCTTATCTACATTTTCAGTTTTTTTAGAATACCAGTAATCCAGTTCTTTTCTTTCTTCATCGGTAGCGTGCTCTCTTGCCAGCAGATACAGAACCGTTTTCTTGTTTTCATAAATATCTCCGGCATGCTTTTTCCCGAACTGAGCCTGGTCTCCGAATACATCTAAATAGTCATCCATGATCTGGAAGGCAATTCCAATATGTTTTCCGAAGTTGAAAATCGCTTTGGCATCTTTGAAATCTGCTTTTGCAATCAAAGCTCCGATCTCGAATGAAGAAGCACTCAGAACACCTGTCTTGTAAGTAATCATTCTGATATAATCGTCAAAAGTAACATTTTCCTGAGTCTCAAAATTGATATCATACTGCTGTCCTTCGCATAATAAAAGCCCTGTGTGGGTAAATATTCTGATACATGCTTTGAAAATTTCAGGTTCAAGATCTTCAAAGAATTTATAGGCTTTAAGCATCAGTCCATCTCCGGAAAGGATTCCCACGTTAAGACCATGCAGGGTATGAATAGTAGGCTTATTTCTTCTTAAAGGCGCTTCATCCATAATATCGTCATGAATCAGCGTGAAATTATGGAAAAACTCGATTGCCAGTGCAGGTTTGATTGCCTGTTTAAGATCTCCTCCGAACATCTCACACGCCATAAGCACCATAATGGGACGAAGACGTTTTCCGCCATGGGAAATAATATAGTTCATCGGTTCATATAATTCCGAAGGTTTGTCTTTAAAAGTATATTTAGTGATGGCGTCCGCAACAATCTGCTGGTATCTGTCTAAAAATTCCATAAAATCTTATAATTTGAACAAAAATACGATTTTTCAAGGCTTTATAAAACAAAAAACTTTGCCCATTTGGACAAAGTTTATATGATGGTATGCGTTATATCTTAAGATAAGAAAGTCACCACAAGATAGGTAATTCCTGCTACAATGGCAGAGATTGGAATTGTTAATACCCAAGCCCAAAGAAGGCTTACCGTAATCCCCCATCTTACAGCCGAAACTCTTTTTGTTAATCCTACCCCGATAATGGAGCCTGTAATGGTATGAGTTGTAGATACAGGAATACCGAAGTGGTCTGTGATGAATAAAGTAATAGCACCTGCAGTTTCTGCACTTACCCCTTCTAATGAAGTTACTTTAGTAATCTTGGTACCCATTGTTTTGATGATTTTCCAACCACCGCTCATGGTCCCTAAACCAATAGCAAGGAATGAAACCAGAGGAACCCAGATATAATGCTGAGCAAAATAGTCAAAACGTTCTGCAGAAGGAATATTCAGATACTGTACATCCTGAAGCATGTTAACGTGGTAATAGATTACTGCTGCACCAATGATCCCCATTACTTTCTGTGCATCATTCAAACCGTGTCCCAAGCTGAATAAAGCTGAAGAAGCCAGCTGCAGCCTTTTGAAAGACTGGTCTGCCTTGTGCGGGTTTGATCTTTTATAAAGGTGTATAATAATCAATGTAATGATAACAGAGATAATCATCCCTATAATCGGAGCCATGAAAATGAACAGGAAGATAGGAATTACTTTATCAAACTTCACCACACTCTGATGTGTTACCTGATTAAAGGCTTCTTTAATGGTGCCCCATGTTCCAAGATCCGGCTGTGCTGCTGCCACATCATGATAATCCATCATAAAAGCATGCATAAGAGCAGCTCCCAGGAAACCTCCGATCAGTGTATGTGATGATGATGAAGGGATCCCGAACCACCATGTAAGCAGGTTCCAGGCAATAGCTGCCACAAGACCGGAAAATATAACTTCAAGGGTGATAAAATTCTCATTAACTGTTTTGGCAATTGTATTACCAATTTTGAATTCTCCAATGATATAAGCAGCAATGAAAAACGCTGCAAAGTTCCAAAGCGCCGCCCAAAGTACAGCCTGGAATGGAGTTAAAACTTTTGTAGAAACTATAGTCGCAATTGAGTTGGCAGCATCATGGAAACCATTGATATAATCGAAGATCAGGGCCAGCGCAATAATAACTATAAGTAAAATAGGAAATTCCATTTTTTGCTATGTATTAGGCGTATTTAATCATGATGTTCTCAATCGTATTGGCAACATCTTCTGCTTTGTCCGTTACAACTTCAAGGTAGTTCAGTACAGATGAAACTTTAATAATGTTGATGGCATCATTGGTTTCAAATAATTCTACCATTGAGTTGGAAAGCAGGTCGTCTGCAATATTCTCAATAGAGTTCACCTTAATACAAGCTTCTTTCACCTGTTCCATATTTTTAAACCCTTTCAGGTTTTTCATGGCATTCTGAATTTCAAGACATGCTTTATGGATCAGTAAGGAGAAGTCTGAATAAGCCTTCATCTCAGGTGATTTGTAAAGGAAAATATATTTTGTGGAAGCGTAGATATAATCAGCAATATCATCAAGTCCTGTTGCCAGCGTGTGGATATCCTCACGGTCAAAAGGTGTAATGAAGTTTTTCCCTAATTCTACGAAAATTTCGTGTGTAAGTTCATCATTCTTGTGTTCGAAGTCACTCATTTTCTTCAACATTGAATCATCATTAAGATCGAAATCCTTGATTCCTGTGTTGAATTCTTCTGACATTGCAACTAGATTTTCAGTTACTTTTTCGAAAAGTACAAAGAAGATTTTATCTTTTGGTTGAAAAGCGTGGAAAATATTACCAATTCCCATTTTTTAGTATTTATAATTCGTGTGCAAATTTCTTAAAAAAGGATTGTACGTGAAACTATATAACATTAAGTTTTGTTAACATTCGCTTAACAACTGATTATCAAATAAAAAAACCGGCACTAATGCCGGTTTTGTATGATTGGGAAAGAGATTAGTTTGCCACTTCAGCTCTCATATCTTTTCCTTTAAATTTCATGGATTGAATATTGCTCAAAACATTGTCTTTGAACGATTTTTCAACTTCGAAGAAAGAGAATTTCTCTAAGATTTCAATATCACCGATTTCAGCTCTTTTCTTGCTTTTTCCGCCAGCAGTAGCTTTGTTGATAATATCTAAAACATCAAGTTTCTTTAAATGGTCTTTTTTACCAAGATTAAAGAAGAATCTTACCATGTTTTCATCCCTTCTTCTTGGTTTTCCGCCACGATCTCTGTCTCTGTCACGACCTCTATCTCTGTCACGACCTCTATCTCGGTCTCTGTCACGTCGGTCTCTTCTTGAGTAATCATCGTCTCTGCTGCTTAATTTCTGCTCAACAAGATCATGCTTGTCTTTGTAGTATAGAGCAAGATCTCTCAATTGGAACTGCAGAAGCTGGTGTACCAGTTCTTCTTTTGTAAAATTGCTCAGATCCGGGATTAAGCTGTCATCAAATTCGAAAAGATCTTCGTGCTCCGTCAATAATTTTTCGAATACACCTCCTACCTGAGCTTTGATAATATCATCACCTGTAGGAATCGTTCTTTCATGAATTTCAATTTTTGTTGCAGACTTGATCTGTTTCAGTTTTCTGCTTTCTTCAGGCTTGATTAGAGCCATAGAAATACCGTCTTTTCCGGCTCTACCTGTTCTTCCGCTTCTGTGAACGAATACTTCAGGATCATCCGGTAAAGAGAAGTGAATAACGTGAGTCAGTGAGTTTACATCCAGCCCTCTTGCTGCAACATCTGTCGCTACAAGAATATCGATATTTTTCAATCTGAATTTCTTCATTACCGTATCTCTCTGCGCCTGAGAAAGATCACCGTGAAGAGCATCCGCTGCATATCCGTTCTGCATTAAGAAATCAGCAACCTCCTGAGTTTCCATTCTCGTTCTGCAGAAGATAATAGAATACTGGTTAGGGTTGGCATCGATTAATCTTTTCAATGCTTCTTTTTTCTGGCGGTACCCTACAACATAATATTCGTGCGTAATGTTCTTCTTCACTTCATTGATAGAACCTACAGAAATACGGTGAGGTTTTGTAAGGTAATTTTTGGAAATTCTTTCCACTTCTTTATTCATCGTTGCAGAGAATAAGAAAGTCTGTTTTGTTTCCGGAGTTTCGCTTAGAATGGTTTCCAATTCATCTTTGAATCCCATTGAAAGCATTTCATCAGCTTCGTCTAATACCAACCAATGAATCGCAGAAAAGTCTAATGCCTTTCTGTTGATAAGATCTATTACTCTTCCCGGAGTTCCCACAATGATTTGAGGTTTGTCCTTCAAAGATCTCATCTGCTCTACAATACTACTTCCACCATAAACCGCAGTAGTTTTGATGTCTTTCATGTACTTAGAGTAATTCTTTATGTCTTTAGAAATCTGAAGACATAATTCCCGTGTCGGACAAAGCACCAATAATTGGATTTTGCGACTCGTATCGTCAATCATATCCAAAATCGGAAGCGAAAACGCTGCTGTTTTGCCTGTCCCTGTCTGCGCAAGTGCGATCAAGTCGCGAATATCTGAAAGAATAAAAGGGATAGTCTGTTTTTGGATTTCTGTTGGGCTTTCGTAACCCAGTTCGCCAATTGCCTTAAGGATATCAGGACTTAAATTGGTTTCCGTAAATAAATTCATTAACTATTTTAAAATTTTTGCAAAGATACAATAAATATTTGATTTGTTTTTGAATAAATTTTTAAATATGCAAACTTAAATTCACAATCCTTTAATATATCTTCGATTTTTAGAAAATTAAATCTAAAAAAAGAGGCTTCAAATTAAAAAGTTATTAAACATTATTTTTTTTTATTAAATTGGATTGATTTTTTCCGTACTATTTATGAATTTTCGAAAATAATGCCATAAAAAATATTTTTTTTGACATTTTCCCTGTCTGTTTAAACAGATTATTGAGATATGAATAGTTTTTGTACATTTGAGTTGTGACATTCGGGATGCAGGATGCGAGAGTTCGGGTTACGGAGATTCGGGATCCGGGTTCAGAAACTGTTTTGAATATCATAATAATGAAAAACACCTTACACAATATGTCTGCAAGCATTTCTTCCAAAACATTTGATTTTTTAAAAAAATTAAATAAAAACAACAACCGCGAATGGTTTAATGAGAACAAAAATCTTTACACGGAAGCTCAGCAAAATGTGGTTTCGTTTTTAGATGAACTGATTAAAGAGATGTCCGGTTTTGATGAAGAGCTTGCGAAAATCGACAGTAAAAAAGCCCTGTTCAGAATTTACAGAGACACCCGTTTTTCTAAAGACAAATCGCCTTATAAAACCAATTTCGGGGCTTCTCTGGGAATGGGAAAAGGAAACCAGAAGGGAGGCTATTACCTTCATATGGAACCCGGAAAATCCTTTTTGGCAGGAGGAATTTATATGCCCGAATCTTCTGTACTGAAAGAGGTTCGTAAGGAAATTTCGCTGTATGGGGATGATTTCCTTAAAATCCTCAATAATAAAGACTTCAAAAAACATTTTCCCGAACTTGATCAGGACGACAAACTGAAAAAAATCCCTCAGGGTTTCGAAAAAGAAGATCCTATGGGAGAATATCTTAAGCTTAAAAATTTCATCGTGGTATACGCTCTGAAAGATGATGAAGTGCTGGATAAAAATGCAGTAAAGAATATGAGCAGAATTTTCAGACTGATGAAGCCTTTCAATGATTTCCTGAACGCTCCTTTTCTTTGACACCTGACTTATTTTTTGACAACAATAATTCATATTTTCAGAGATGACAGCCGTATTTTGGCAAAAGTATTTCCCGGCAACTCTTTTGATAAGATTTTCAGAAGATAAACAGAGCACTTTAACAAACTGAAAACACATTAAGATCCAAAGGATTACAAAAACAAACCATCTAAACACCTACTGAAAATCAACTTATTACCATTAACATTTTTTAAGAAAAGTTTTACATTTTTACGTATCTTTGCTGTTCGCCAAAAAGCCAACAATGTCTTTATACCAAAAAATTGCAGAAAAACTACAGTATATAAGTCCGAACTTCTACAAAAAAAGATATTTTAAGACTTTAAATAATCTTAATAAAAATAATTTTTCGGAACGCAATGTAGAACCGGAACTGGTATGGATTAAAGAATACCTTCCTAAAAATGCAGTGATATTGGACATCGGTGCTAATGTAGGAACCTTTCTTTATCAGCTGGAGAACAAATTGGATCATGAGCAGATTTATGGTTTTGAACCTAATAAAAAGCTTTACCGGAGACTGAAAAGGTTATTTCCGGCAATGCATATCTTTCCACTGGCTCTTTCTGATGAAAACAGGATTGCAGAGTTCAAAGTACCTGTTATTAACGGAAAAACAATTGCTTCACGCGGTACTTTAAACACTTCTTATAAAGAAAAAGGGGAAGAGAAAAGCTATACGGAGAAGGTAAAGGTTATCAAACTGGACGAATGGGCTGCACTGGAGCATTTCAACAGGCTTGATTTCATCAAAATAGACGTTGAAGGAAACGAAATAAAAACATTATCCGGGGCGAGAGAAACCATCAGACGATTCCAGCCGACTTTAATGGTCGAAATGGAACAAAGACACCACAACACACCTATCTGGAACGAAATAGCTGAAGTAATGAGCTGGGGATATGACGCCAAATATCTGAACAGAGACAGCTTTAGGCTTGAAAATCTTACAGAAGATATTATCACACAAAATACAAACGACGAAAAAAATAAAACTCAGTACATCAACAATATTATTTTTATACCTAAAAACATTTAAAACAACTTTATGAGTGTAGTAGCGAGACAAGGCTTCAAATATTCCATTATCGGTTATATTGGTTTTTTGCTGGGCACCGTTTCCGCAATATTCATATTTCCGAATGATTTTGAATTTTATGGAAAGCTGCGCTACATTCTTCCCACTGCAGAAATGCTGGTTCCTTTTGTAGTATTGGGGATTTCGTATTCGAACGTAAAGTTCTTCCACACCGTGGAAAGAGATGGTAAAAAGCATAACATGTTGTCACTTTCGCTTCTTACTGTTTTTATCAATTTTCTTATTTTCACAGTGGTATTTTTCGTACTTCCCTATTTTTATCCGAAGTTCAGGCATTCAGAAGCATGGAAGATCAAAGAAATGATTCTTCCGCTGATTTTAATCCTTTCATTTTGTGCTATTTTTAATAAATACACTTCCAATTATAAGAGAATTGTAGTTTCCAATATTTTCGATAATCTGTTTCCGAAAATAGCCAATCTGGGAGCATTCTGTCTGTTTTTCTTTGCTTTATCCCAGCATATCAGTGCAGCAATATCACAAAAAATAGCGTTTGCTTTCTTTTTCGGAATTTTCTTTTTGATGCTTTTGGGTTACATTTATTACACCAATAAGCTTGAAAAGATTCAGCTGGATTTTAATACAGATTATTTAAAAAAGAATAATTTCTGGAAAGAGTTTTTCAATTACAGCTTCTTCGGATTTCTGGGGACTTTCGGGAATTACCTGGCCATCAACAGTTTTATGATCGGGGAATTTATGGGGATGGAAGAGGTAGGAATTTACTCGGTTTTATATGCCCTTATTTCACTGATTTCTATTCCACAGCTGGGATTGTTCAATATTTCCGCTCCTATCATTAATAAAACATTGGCAGACGGAGATATGGTAGAACTGGACAGGTTCCATAAGAAAACATCTTTAACACTGTATTTCCTGGGTGCCGTTTTATTTTCCTGTATTATGGTTGGCTTCCCTTATCTGACGCAATTTATGCCAAAAAACGGAACCATGCTCAGAGAATATGAGCCTGTGGTATGGATCTGGGGTTCTGCTGTATTGATAGATCTTGCTACCGGCTTCAATGGAAATATTATTTCACTGTCAAAATATTACAGATTCAATATTCTGGTAATGCTTTTACTGGCGGGATTAACGATCGGACTGAATTATTATTTCATTAAGAACACGGATCTCAAACTCATTGGAATTGCTTTATCTACGGCAATTTCACTTACGATCTACAATGTTGTGAAAATCGTTTTCAATTATATTGTCTTTAAGGTTTCGCCTTTGAGTATTGAAATGATTTTTGTCTCTATCATATGTACGCTGGCAATTACAGTAGCGATCGTACTGCCGAATTTCAACAGCAATCTGCTTAATCTTGTTTACAAGCCTGCAGTTGTCCTGATACTCATCTATATTGGAAATTATTTCACAAAAATATTCCCTGTTGAAGAGTACCTGAATATGAGGTTTATTAAGAGTGTGTTTAAGATTAAATAAACATTTCCAGCTTTAATGGCTGGAAAGCCTGAGATCAGATTAAGCTGTGTAAAAACTGCTCCAGTTTTTTCTGAATTTCTTTCTTACCATACGTTTTGTAAAAATCAAATGAGGCTTCTGAAAGTGCAGTTAATTGATCAATAACATTTTCTTTCTCAGGAATAATAAAGTTTAGTTTTGAAGGATAATTTCCGGGAAAAACAGCCAGTTTTCCATACGCTATGGCATCCCCAAGGTTTCCAGTCATTTTAGTCAGCCCATACGTTTCTTTCATGCTGAAAAACTCCGTCTCCTGCTGAATAGGGCACCATAAAACATCTGCTTTCTGCATCCATTTTTCAAAATCTTCAGGTGAAACCCTTTCAGAAAAATAAGTGATTTCAATATTTCCTGGCAATTTCTCAGACAACTGTGCGAGTTGTTTTAATTCATGTCCACTTGCTTTTCCCAGGAAAACAAACCTGCAGGGTTTATCCATCTTCAGATTCTGAATAGTTTTAAAAATATAGGCGTAATCCCTTCTCTTTTGAGAAACTCCGCCGGGAATAAGTACAATAAGATCTTCATTTTTTGTTTTGTCAAAATCCCTAGTATAAAACAACGGCAGAAACTGATATCTTCCTGAGATTAAAGCTTCATCCAGTACCAAAAGGGATCCGGAGGTCTGATATACTTGGGTTTTGTAGAATAGTCCTTCTTTCAGCCACAGTTTTAATCTGAAAACAATATCTCCCTTGAAAACACTTTTTATCAGATCAAATTTTGATGCTTTGATAAAATTAAGATTATGGGAAATAACTGCTGTGTTGTATTTTTTTGTTATCGCTAAAAATGTATTAAAATAACGGTGAACCGTCCCAATAACCACGAGATCATAATCTTTCCCTTTTAACTGATCCAGAATCATAGAACTGTCTGATAAAAACACGGATTCGTCACCATGATTTATCTGATCTTTGATTCTTTTTGAAAAATAATAGTCTACCGCAAACTTCTGAGAATCTTTCATAATATCCATGAAAGCCTTGGCAATTTCTGCGTGGGTGTCTATTTCTATGTAAGCTATTTTTTTCACGCTTTGGAAGTTAAGTTTGGGCTAAAGCCGATGGATTTTTATTTTTTTGATTAAACGGGCTAAAGCCCGTTCCTATTGAATTTTTCCAATAATGATTAAAGCATTCTACAATTTCTGTCCTTACACTTTTTACATCTTCAGCCACTTTTTCTTCAACATTTTCCAGCGTTGGTCATTTACAGCTTTCTGTTCTTCTTTTGTAATTTTCAATTCCAGTTTCTTTGTTCTGCAACTTTCATAAGACTTAACAATGTCAAAGAAAAAACCGGCAGATTTGCTTTTCACAGCTTCTTTTGAAGAAGCAATATATGCCAGAAGCCTGTTCAGCCCCAGGAAATAAAAATATCTTCCGTAGTAATCCGCAGGCCGTATGGTATAATCTGCTCCTTTTACTTTGATCAGCCTTACGTGGAGTTCGGGTAATACAACTTCCTTCCATCCCAGATTTTCAAGCAATATGGAATCAATATTATCCCAGCCCAGTGTTTCTCTTAATCCTCCGATCTGCATAAAACATTCTTTACGATAAGCCTTCATAGGGCCTCTTACATGATGCTTATTGGAATTCCCTTCATACACCCATTTTCCGTCTTTTTCTATATACAGCAGCCCTCCTACCAAACCATATTTGGGGTTATTGGCAAAAGCTGCTTCTACAGCTTCCAGATAATTATCCGGAAGAATGATATCGGCATCAAATTTACAGATTATATCAAAATCATTCAGGGACTGAGTCTGAAGTCCGTTTTTAAAGGCATGAACAACTTTTGAACCTGGCTGATGTTCTGATTTCTGAAGGGTAACGGTTTCAAAACGGGAATCTGCTTCTGTATATTTCCTGATGACTTCAGGTGTTCTGTCCGTAGAACCGTCATTCACGACCACCACTTTAAAATCCTTGCTGCTTTGCTGCTGTAAAGAATCAAGAGTAAAGGAGAGGTTGTCTTCTTCGTTATGCGCAGGAATTATGATTAAAAACCTCACGGGAATGATTAATTGATGAATGATAATGAATGATGATTAATGATCAATGATAAGAAAGCACTAAGGATATCAATTATCACTGATCATTAATTGTTGATAGGATTTATTTGTTATGCGGTTTCAGCATGTTTTTCGGATCAAGGATTTCATCCAGTTTTTCCTGGGAAAGAATTCCTTTTTCCAGCACAAGGTTGTAAACGCTTTTTCCGGTTTCCAATGCTTCTTTTGCAATATGTGTAGACTGTTTGTATCCAATATAAGGATTTAATGCCGTTACAATTCCGATGCTGTGTTTTACCATATTCAGGCAAACTTCTTTGTTGGCGGTAATTCCAACCACACATTTCTCACGAAGGGTATCCAGGGCATTGCAAAGGAAATTGATGTTTTCCATGATGGCATGGGAAAGTACCGGTTCCATTACATTCAGCTGTAATTGACCTGCCTCTGCGGCAAAAGTTACGGTAAGATCGTTTCCGAATACTTTAAAACAAACCTGGTTGACCACTTCCGGAATCACAGGATTTACTTTACCAGGCATAATAGAAGATCCCGGCTGCATCGGCGGAAGATTGATTTCAAAAAGACCCGCTCTCGGACCTGATGAAAGCAATCTTAAATCGTTACAGATTTTAGATAGTTTAACTGCCAGACGTTTCGTTGCAGAAGAATAGATCACATAAGATCCTGTATCAGGAGTAGCTTCTACTAAATCCGGCGCAGAAACAATCGGGAATCCTGTAATCTGGGCTAAGTTTTTAGCACAAAGCGTGGCATAACCTACCGGAGCATTCAATCCCGTTCCAATAGCAGTTGCCCCCATATTCACTTCCACGAAAAGGCCCGCATTGTTATTCAGTTTGGAGATATCCTCTTCCAGAGTGGCAGCATAGGCTTCAAATTCCTGTCCCAAAGTCATAGGAACGGCATCCTGAAGCTGCGTACGTCCCATTTTGATCACATCGTGAAACTCCTGCCCTTTGGCGCGGAAAGCCTCAATAATTTTTTCCAGTCTTTCAACCAGCCCGATATTCATCTGAAGCAATCCCATTTTGATCGCTGTAGGGTAAGCATCATTGGTTGACTGTGAAAGGTTGATATGGTCATTAGGTGAACAGAATTCATATTCTCCCTTATTTTTTCCTAATTTCTCCAACACGATATTGGCAATCACTTCGTTTGCATTCATGTTGATGGAAGTTCCTGCCCCACCCTGGATCATATCTACCGGAAACTGGTCATGATATTTCCCTTCTACAATTTCATCACACGCTTCCGCTATCTTGAAATACAGGTTTTCATCTAAAAGTCCCAGTTCATAGTTGGTTTTTGCTGCAGCTTTTTTAACAAAAGCCAGTCCTCTTATAAACTCCGGATACGAAGACAAAAGCTGTCCTGAAATTTTAAAATTGTTGATAGCTCGCTGTGTCTGAACCCCATAATAAGCGTCTAAAGGCACATTCAGTTCGCCTAATAAATCACTTTCTTTTCTGAAATTTTCCATTACAGATATTTTACTGTTTTTGATCGTTTAAAGATAGCAAAAACGCATCTAACCGATGCGCTTTAATCTGAATTATTTTACCGGATATTTTTGATTTAACGCCTGCAGTATTGCCCATGTTTCGGCATCCATGATTCCATCATAATTCTGCGGACGGAAATGATACTGGAATGCCTCAATTGTTTTCTTGGTGGCGTCATCCCATTGTCCGTTGGGATCAAGTGCATATCCGAATTTCTGCAGTGAAGTCTGGATTAGGAAGATAAAGCTGGAGTCATTATATCTTGTTGTAATGTCTGCCTGAGCTGCTTCAAGATAAGTCTGCTTGGCTGCTTCATCATACCACATTCCAATCTGGTATTCGTCATACAGCTTTTTCCAAGGGAACATAGGTCCCGGATCCTGTTTTCTTGTAGGAGCAATATCTGAATGACCAAGCACGTTGGTAGGCTGGATCTGATATCTTGTGACAATGTCTTTAGCCAAAGCCGCTACTTTTTTTACCTGATCGTCACTAAAAGGAGCAAATGTTCTTTTACCCGTAGCATCTGTCGTATATCCTGTATTTACAATTTCAATACCGATAGAAGTATCATTAAGGTTTTTGTCGTTTCTCCATGCGCTTACCCCTGCATGGTAAGAGCGTTTGTTCTCATCTACCAACTGGTAAATCTCGTTATCTCCTGTATTATTTACAAGATAATGTGCACTCACCGCCTGCTGGGTAAGAACTGTAATTGATTTGTCGTCCGGAAGTGCGGTATAATGTAATATTAAATAACGCTGTCTGAAGTTCTGGGCAACGGCCGGAAAATAGGTCTTCACTACTTTATATCCGGCTGGTTTTGCAGACACAATAGAACCATAACTTGCCGTATTATCATTTTTTGTTGGATCTGCTATATTGGTAGTAAAAAAGTCGACCCCATGATCAGATACCACTTTTGGTTTTGGAGCAACCGGAGGTGTTGTCTGAACTGTTGGTTTCGCCTGTGTTACCGGGGTTTTCGGTTTGTACGTATTTTTTTTCACATTTTGTTGGGAAGTACATGAAAAAACAAATGTGCTTAATCCGATGATATATAATGTCTTACGCATCAGTTTGATTTTTGGATGATTTATTACTTCAAAAATACACAAAATTTTCTTGAATTTTATTTGGTAAATAAAGAAATCTGTTCTATATTTGCACTCGCAATAACGGAACAACGATCATTAAAAAATAAACAAAAAGGAGGGTTGCCGGAGTGGTTAACGGAGCAGTTTGCTAAACTGTCGACGCGAAAGTGTCGCAAGGGTTCGAATCCCTTACCCTCCGCTCTTCTATATATTCGGGGCGTAGCGTAGTCCGGTCATCGCGCCTGGTTTGGGACCAGGAGGTCGCAGGTTCGAATCCTGCCGCCCCGACTTTTTAATATGCTTATTTACTAAGCGGGAATCAACTTTTAAGGGTGCGTAGCTCAGCTGGATAGAGCATCTGCCTTCTAAGCAGACGGTCAAAGGTTCGAATCCTTTCGCGCTCACAAAAAACCTCACAATTTTTATTGTGAGGTTTTTTGTTTTTATTTACGCTAAAAATATTTCGTATCCACTGATCAAAACAATCTTTATATTTTTGCTGAGCCGCATGCATCAGGATACTTGGTTCTCCGATCGGGCTTAAGTTAAAATTCTCTTTTATCCATCTCAGAAATTAATATGGATATGGTCTATTATCTGCAAATATAAAAATACCTCTTTACAGAGAGAAACATTCAGTATATTTGTAATAAGACTTATTCTATTTAAATGTTGACAGATCAATTTGGAAGGAGCATAAACTACCTCCGGCTTGCTATCGTAGACCGGTGTAATCTCCGATGTACCTATTGTATGCCGGAAAACGGTCTTGCCTGGATCAAGCACAATGAATTAATGACTGATGAAGAAATGCTCAGAATCTGTTCGGTATTTACTGAAATGGGTGTCGATAAAATCAGGATAACAGGAGGAGAACCTTTCGTCCGTAAAAACAGTATTGAGCTTATCCAAAATATATCACAATTAACCGGACTTACTGACCTCAGCATCACCACCAATGGCCTTCTTACCGGACAATATATCCCACAACTAAAAGAATGCGGGATAAAATCTGTCAATCTAAGCCTTGACACCCTTGATAAAGAGCGTTTTTTCAAAATTACAAGAAGAAACAGCTTTGATAAGGTAATGAAAACATTAGACAGTCTCTTACAGCATGATATAAAAGTAAAAATCAACACAGTGGTGATGGAAGGGGAAAATATTGAGGATATTATTCCTTTAGTAGCGCTTACAAAAGACCTACCTGTTGATGTCCGTTTTATTGAGGAAATGCCTTTTAACGGAAGTGAAACTGATATTTCCCTTAAATGGAATTTCACACAAATTTACAGCTATATTAAAGATCATTTCCCTGAGATCCAAAAGACAGAGGACCCTAAAAGTTCGACGTCATATAATTATAAAATTCCGGGATGTACCGGAAGCATAGGAATCATTGCAGCTTATACCCGTTCATTTTGTGGAGACTGCAACAGGATAAGAATTACCCCTTCCGGTATCCTCAGAACCTGTTTGTATGAAGGAACCGGTATCAACCTGAAAGATGAAATCCGTATGGGAAAAACAGATGAAGAGCTGAAAAACATTATTATCGGCAGCATACACAAAAAACCGAAAGACGGCTGGGAAGCTCAGAAACTGAGTTTAACAGCAACCCAAATACATCAGTCAATGGCAACAATAGGAGGATAATTATGGAAATGATCAGTGTACAGCAGGCAGAAGACATCATCTTTTCCCAGGTCAGAAATTTCGGGACAGAAGAAATTTTCTATGAAAATGCCTCAGGAAGAATTTTAGCGGAAGATATTCTGGCAGACCGTGATTTGCCGCCTTTTGACCGGCCGACGGTGGATGGAATTGCCATCAGTTTTAAATCCTACGAAAAAGGACTACGTGATTTTCTCATCAAAGCCGTACAGGCAGCGGGAGAAGCTCCGCTTTCGGTGGATAAAGAAAACGAATGCATAGAAATTATGACCGGAGCCGCATTACATTCTTCAATGGATACGGTCATTCGCTATGAAGATATTCTGATCAACAATAATTTTGCGAGCATCAATATTGATATAAAAAAAGGACAGAATATCCATCTGAAAGGAAAGGATAAAAAATCGGGAGAAATACTGGTAAAAGCCAATCAGGTCATCACACCATCTATTCTCGGGATTGCCGCATCAGTCGGAAAAACATTTCTGACAGTGAAAAAGCTTCCCAGAATAGCTATTATTTCCACCGGAGACGAAATGGTTCCGCCTGAAAATACTCCTGCTCCATTCCAGCTGAGACGCTCCAACGGAATTACTATAAAATCTGCTTTGGAAAAATATAAAATCGATGCTGACTGGCTGCATTGGAATGATGATTTTGAATTCATAAAAAAAGAACTCTCCCAATGTATCGACCATTATGATATTCTATTGATGAGCGGCGGAGTTTCTATGGGAAAATTCGATTTTCTGCCCAAAGCCTGTGAAGAGCTGGGAATAAAAAAGCTTTTTCACAAAATAAAACAAAGACCGGGAAAACCTTTCTGGTTCGGAAAAAGCCAAAACGAAAAATTGGTTTTTGCATTCCCTGGAAACCCTGTTTCCGTGTTCATGTGTCTGCACCGGTATTTTATTCCCTGGCTGGAAAAATCTTTGGAAATCCCGGAAAATCCCCAATATGCGGTTTTACAGAATGATATCGATTTTCCTTTTTCATTACAATATTTTGCCCAGGTAAAACTCAGCGTGAATCCAGCAGGACAATTAATCGCAGAATCAGTAAACACCAATGGTTCCGGAGATTTTTCCCATCTTGCGGAAACCGATGCATTTATAGAACTTCCTCTGGAAAAAAGTGCATTTAAGAAAGACGAAGTCTATAAAATCTGGAGATATAATTTTTAATGTAATCATGACAAATTTTTCACATCTTAATAAAAAAGAACAGCCCGGTATGGTGAATGTAGGCCGTAAAAAAGTTACCCACCGGAAAGCAACTGCCAAAGCTATTGTGACACTTCCTGAACATATTCTGGAAGCGCTTCAGAAAGATGATTTTAAAACTAAAAAAGGTTCTGTTTTCCAAACCGCCATCATTGCAGGAATAATGGCAGCAAAAAAAACGGGAGAACTGATTCCTCTCTGCCATCCTATTGGTATGGACAACTGTGAAATAGATATTGAAATCAACACTCAAAATGAAATTGAAATCTATTGTACTGCCGAGATCGAAGCTAAAACGGGCATCGAAATGGAAGCATTGACAGGGGCATCTGTTGCCGCACTTACCATTTATGATATGTGCAAAGCCATGAGCCATGACATCGTAATCAAAGAAATACAACTCATTGAAAAATCCGGAGGAAAAAATGATTTCAAAAGAGACTGATGTTCCTAAATTAAACGGGCTGGTACTGGCTGGAGGAAAAAGCCAGCGAATGGGAAACCCTAAAGATAAAATCAACTGGCATGGCAAAGAGCAGCGGTATTATGCGGCTGATCTTTTAGCTCCGTTTTGTGATGAAGTTTTTATTTCCTGCAGACAAGACCAGCTGGAACATTTTAATCCAAATTACAATGCCCTTACTGATACTTTTCTGAATATGGGACCTTTCGGCGGAATCCTTTCGGCATTGCGCACCCAAAGAGATGCGGCATGGTTGGTCGTTGCCTGTGATTTACCTTTATTGGATAAAAAATCGTTAGAGTTTTTAATTGAGAACAGGAATATAGAAAAAGCAGCCACCACTTATGAAAGTCCTTTTGACGGATTACCAGAACCATTAATTACTATCTGGGAGCCCAAAAGCTATCCTTTGCTCCTCAATTTTTTAGGATCAGGAATTACATGCCCAAGGAAAGTGCTGATCAACAGTGATACCTTAATCCTGAAACCAGGCAACCCGGATTCTTTAATGAATGTGAATACTCCAGAAGATGTGGTAAAAGCAAAGGAAATTTTAAGAAAACAGATATAACTGAAGACAGAAACAGATGAGTAACCCGTTTGAACGTTATCATTGCCAGATGGCTTTACCCGGATTTGGGACTTCCTCCCAGGAACTCCTGAAAAATGCCAGGGTCCTGATCGTAGGCATGGGAGGGCTTGGCTGTCCCTCGGCACAATATCTTGTATCTTCAGGTATAGGAACAATTGGTCTTGCCGATGATGATACCGTCTCTGAAAGTAATCTACACCGCCAGATATTATATGCTCCGGAAGATATCGGAAAATCAAAAGTTGATGTTGCTGCTAAAAAGTTACAGCAGCAAAATCCATCGGTAAAAATCATTCCGTTCAATTTGCGGGTAACCTCCGAAAATGCCATGGATTTGATTTCTGAATTTGATCTGATTATTGAAGGAACAGATAATTTCGAAACAAAATGCCTGCTGAACGACGCCTGTGTAATGACGGGAAAACCTGTGGTCTATGGCGCTATTTACCAATACGAAGGCCAGGTAAGCATCTGGAATGTTATACAGAAAGATGGTACTTATTCTCCCAATTACCGTGATGTTTTTCCGAATGTGGAAGAATCGCAGGTACCGAACTGCAGAGAAGGAGGCGTACTGCCTACACTGGCGGGAATTGTCGGATGTATGCAGGCTAATGAAGCTATAAAATATTTTACACATCCCGAAGATTCACTGGCAGGGAAACTCTGGATGATGAATGTACTGAACGGCAAAACCCAGATCATTAAATTAAGAAAAACTTCCGTGCAGATTACAGGTTTGCCTCAGACTGTAGGAACCATTACGTTTGAGCAACTGATGCAGAAGAAAGATCATTTTGAAATCATAGATGTCCGTACACCACAGGAACATGAACAGTTCAATATCGGAGGAATTAATTTTCCTGTAGAAGAATTACAGAACCATTCAGATTATATTTCGGGTTGTGACAAACCTATTTTAGTTTATTGTCTATCCGGGAAACGCAGCGCAGAAGCGGTAAAAAAAATTAAAAATATTTTTCCTGAGAAGAATGTGTATTCTTTAAAAGACGGCATACACAGAATACATCCATAGATGGCAGGCTATATCCTGGTAAGCGCAGATTCTTTATGAGCCGCAATATGATCGGATTTATCACTTTTGATTTCATACTGCGGGTTGTTTTCATTAGCGTGATGAGTATAGCCCTTGTAATCAAAATCTTGTGTATGAATTTTAATAATGGTTCCTGATGCTCTTCCTGCTTCAGAGTTCCAGCTTACTTTATCTCCTGTTTTGAATTTTGCTTTCATAATTTTTGAGATTTTAATCAAATAAACTTTCGTCAGAATAAAAAACATTTCCATTGCGTACTCTTGCCGGTGAAGTGTAAGGATGTTCTTCTGTTTTACTTACATCCATAATATGCTCTACTTTCCACCCTTTTGCTTTAAGATAATCTGAGACCAAAGCTCTGTGGCAGCTCCACCATACTGCTTCAGAACACATGAAAACCGTTATTTTTTTCCTGGCTGTATTTTCCAGGTTTTCAACTGCTTTTATAAAGTCTGTTGTCTGCATATAATCGGCATATCCCCGAAAAGATTCATTCCGCCACCGGTTATTTATTGAATAAGGTTGTACTTTTCGTCTTCCTCCCAGTTCTTCAAGGTGGATGTAATCTATATTATTTTCGGGGAGCCTGATTTTCATATTTTCTTTACTGAACCATGGATATTTTTTGGACCCCGGAAACCTGCGGATGTCCACTACCATTTCAATCTTAAACGAATTAAGCATTTCAATAAAGTATTCCCATGAACGAACGGAATGTCCCACCGTATAAACCAGCTGCTTTTCTAAAATTTCCATACAGGTATTTTTTTAGAAGATATCAATCAATAATATTCTGAGTCTTTTTCTGAGAAACAGCAATGTGTTCTCCCACCATTTCATGAATGGTTTCATCAATCATGATACACATACTGTTAAGGGCTAAATCATTCGCATCTGTTCCAAACGGTTCCTCAATTTCATCTGCTATTGCTTCAAACGCAACAAATGTATACGCAACAAATACAACAATAAGAGGTGTAAACCATCCGAGTGAATCTACCAGTCCGAAAGGCAACAGAAAACAATAAATATATACCGTTCGATGTAAAAGAACACGGTAGCTGTAAGGGATGGGAGTTGAAATTATTCTTTCACAGCCTCCAAGAATATCAGACAGTTTATCAAAATTTTCATCAAAGCGGGCCTGCTGAATAGAATCCAGAGAACCCTCATCTTTTAAATTCTGCACCCATTCTGCAAGCAGGCGCATCATTACAGCCGGTTTATATTTGGATGCAGCGACAATTTTCAGCTGGCCTTCATCAAGTCTGGATTTTAGATCTTCATAGGCATCTGTTCCTCTAAGCTGATGTTTCAACGCAAAAACAAAGGCACCAAGCAGCTGTACAAAATTGTGAACTGAAACCTGATCATCTTTTATATTTTTCAGCGTGACTGCCTGGCGGGTCAGTGCTCTGGAAGTATTCAGCAGAGCGCCCCATAGTTTTCGTCCTTCCCAAAATCTGTCATAGCTGGCATTGTTTCTGAATCCGAGAAATAAAGCCAAAACAAAACCGAATAGCGTAAGCGGAGCAGGATTTAAGGGAACTTTAAACGAAAGAATGATTCCATGAAAATAGGTCACCAGTAAAGAAAGAATTAAAAGCAATCCCAAACGGGGAAGCAAGGCGGGCAAAACAGAGCCATGCCACACAAAAAGCATTCTGAACCAGTGTTCCTTTTTTCTTATGATCATTATTGAATTATAATTTGTTTAAGTACTATATATTTTATGGTTGTTCCATACTTGTTCCGGAAGCTGCAATTACATGATCATCAATCTTTTTAAAAATTTCAGGATTGTGCTTTCGGATTTTGATACGGACATATTTTGAAGCCGGCATATTGGCACCGTTTACCACGTTATTGATGGATACCAGTACATTGGTCTCCGGGAAATAGGTCATGGTACTTTTTTGCGGAATAGGATATTTTACCACAATAAAAAGCGGGGCTATCCTTTCGATTCCATCATCATAGTTGAAAATATCTACATGATCTCCTTCTTTGAGACCCGCTTTTTCAATATCTTTTTCGTTCATCATAACCACTCTTCTCTCGTTGAAAATTCCACGGTAACGGTCATTCAAACCATAAACAACCGTATTGAACTGGTCATGTGTTCTGGTAGTTCCCATTAAATATTCGTCTTCTGCAAGCGAATTATCCGGTACAGCAGTTATATTGAAAGCCGCTTTTCCAGGGTAAAATTCACTGTTGAATATCCCGTCTCTTGGTCCGTTCGGAAGATAGAAGCCTCCTTTCTGCACTACCCTTTCGTTATAATTTTCAAATCCTGGAATGCATTGTTCAATATCGTTACGAACAGCATCATAACTGTTGATAAATTTGTCCCAATCCACTACGGAACGTTCTCCTAAAACCGCTTTTGCCATTCTGCAGGCCACATGAGTTTCATTGATAAGATGTTTTGAAATAGGATCAAGAACTCCTCTTGACCATTCCACAACTCCCATTGAATTTTCCGTACTTACATGTTGAAGTTCACCGTTTACCATATCCTTTTCACTTCTGGAAATTACCGGTAGGATCAAAGCTTCTTTCCCGTGGATAAGGTGATTTCTGTTTAATTTTACAGAAACAATCGCAGACATTTCCAGCTTGCGCATCGCTTCTGCTGTAAACGTTGTATCCGGTGCTGCAGAAAGGAAATTACCTCCCATACAGAACATGAATTTCACTTTGCCTTCATGCATTGCTTTAAGCGCATTGACAACATCATATCCTCCTTTTCTGGGTACTTTAAAGCCGTAATATTCCTCCAATCTGTCCAATTGCTCAGTCGTTGGATGATGATTGATAAGTAACGTTCTGTTCCCCTGCACATTACTGTGACCACGAACAGGACACGCTCCTCCACCCTTGATTCCTATGCTTCCTTTCATCAGCAGGAGATTCACGATGTTATAAATCATTTCCACCCCGTTGTGCTGCTGCGTGATTCCCATTCCCCAACAAATGATGATCCTTTTTTTGTAGGCAATCATCTGTGCAGCTTCTCTTAGATTCTCAACCGGAATGCCACATTCTTCTGATAAAAAATTAAGGTCATACCGTTTTAATTCTTCAACCAATTCATTGAAGCCGGCAGTTTTATTCGTAATAAAATCATGGTCAAGAACTTTTCCCGGGTTTTTGGCTTCTTCTTCCAGCACGAGAATTTGCAGTGCTTTTAAAAGCGCCATATCTCCATTAATTTTTACAGGAAGATACAGATCTGACAATTCATAAGGTTTATTGAGCAAGGCACGGACTTCCTGAGGATTCCTGAAACCTTTTAATCCTGCTTCAGGAAGCGGATTGACAGCCATAATTTTTGCGCCGTTTTTCTTTCCTTTAGTCAATGCAGAAAGCATTCTCGGAGAATTGGTTCCGGGGTTCTGTCCTATGATGATGATAAGGTCTGTATCGTAAAAGTCTTCCAGCTTTACTGTTCCTTTCCCGATTCCGATGCTTCTGGAAAGTGCGTAACCGGAAGTTTCGTGGCACATATTGGAACAGTCCGGAAAATTATTGGTCCCGAACTCACGGGCAAACAGCTGGTATACCCATGTTGCTTCATTACTTGTTCTTCCTGATGTATAAAATATAGCTTCATCCGGTGAATCCAAAGCATTTAGTTTTTCCGCAATTTTTTTAAAGGCATCATCCCAGCTTATCGGCTGATAATGTGTTCCTCCCTTCGGCAAATACATGGGTTCTGCAATTCTTCCCAACTGGCTGATTTCAAAATCTGTCAGCTTTGCCAAATCATACACCGAATTTTCCCTGAAAAACTCTGCACCGATCTTTTTCGAAGTGGCTTCTTCTGCCAAGGCCTTTGCACCGTTTTCGCAGTATTCGCCCAGTCTGGAACGTTCATCATCCGGATCCGGCCATGCACAGCTCGGACAATCGAAACCGTCAAACTGATTCATACTGAAAAGAGCTCTCCCTCCACGAAGTACAGAGGCATTAAGCACCAATTGATCCAATGAATGAATCACCGCAGGAACACCTGCAGCCCAGGCTTTCGGCGGTTTCAGCTTCAGATCCAGCAGTTTATAAGGCGGTTCAGCAGAAGGCAATCTGCTGTCTTCTTCTTTTTTGAATACATCTTTGTTTTCCATGATTTCTACCTTTAAAAAATGAAAAAATTAACATTTCAGGTTCGGGTTGGGATAATTGTCGCTCTGATCTTCCAATGTATTATCAATGCATACAAAGTCTTTTTCTATTAAAAGTTTAATTTTTCCGGTCTGCCCTTCAAAACCTACCCTGTCTGTGGTAATCCACTCATTTATCATTGCTGCAGGCATCTTCAGAACCATTCTGTTCTCAATGAAAGCTGCTGAAAGCTCTGCATCTTCTGTTCTTTCAATAGCGTAAATAAACGGACGGTCTACAAATTCCGTAAAGCTTGAAATGATGCCGTCTTCCCCCAGTTTTGCCACTTCGGATTGGGTAAGACGAAATCTGACTGCGTTATCTTTAATTCTTATTTTCATACTAGATTTTCAATGTTAAAATGGCTGCCGGAATGGTAAATATTAAACCTGTTGTCCCGGAGAAAGCCCAGTAAAGTAATATCAAATTCTTTTGCAAGATCCACTGCAAGGCTTGAGGGTGCGCCTATTGCCGCCACAATGGATATTCCTGCCATTGCAGCTTTCTGAATAAGCTCGAAGCTGGCTCTTCCGCTCAGGAGCAAAATTTTATTGTTCAAAGGAAGCAAACCGGCAGATAGTGCATACCCTATGAGTTTGTCCAAAGCATTATGTCTTCCCACATCTTCACGCAATGCCAGAAGGTTTCCTTCCAGATCAAAGATACCGGAAGCATGTATACCACCTGTAGCACTGAAATTATTCTGGAAAGACTGCAGTTTTTCCGACAGTTGATAAAGGGTCTCCAGGGAAACTTCTGTGTTTTCTTTTGTATAGTTGTGGAAAGCACTTACTGTTCTTATAGATTCTATGGAGCCTTTCCCGCATACGCCGCAGCTGGATGTGGTATAAAAATTTCGGTCTGCCTTCATAAGTTCAGGAACAAAGCCTTCTGTAAGTTCTACAATAACAACATTTTCGCTGTTCCTGGAACATTCTGCCTGCGGAGAATATGTGCTTTTAATCTGTTCACGGCCTGAAATAATTCCCTCTGTGAATAAAAATCCCGCAGCAAGTTCTGCATCATTTCCGGGAGTCCGCATGGTTACAGAAATATTTTTAGACTCTTTTTTACCTTCAGCACTGTAAGAAATCCTGATCTCCAGAGGTTCTTCTACAGAGATATCATCTGTATAAGGGAAACTGCTGCTTTCCCTGACTTTGATGATTTCTATCTGCTTTACAGATTTATTTGACAACAGTTTTGCTTTCATGACATAATGACTGGCCTAGTAAAGGTACAAAATTTTATTCCTAAAATTATGGGTGTGCCGAAACCCATTCTTCCCCATCTTCAAAAATTTCTTTTTTCCAGATAGGAACGGTTTTTTTTATATTTTCAATCATAAAGCTGCAGGCATCGAAAACCGCACTTCTGTGCCCGTCACTCACCACAATGATCACGGCAGCATCACCCGGAAACAAAACTCCCGTACGGTGATGTACAACAATATTCTTCACTGAAAATAAGGAAATGGCTTTATCTGCTATTTTCTGTATTTCCTTCACGGCCATGGATTGATAGCATTCATATTCCAAACGGGTAACAGATTTACCTTGGGTATGATTCCTTACTGTTCCTACAAATGATGCCATTCCTCCACATCCAGGATCGGAAGCAAGGGCAAAGCAATCCGTGAGGTCCAGTATATTCTCTGTTATTTTTATATCAATCATATCTTTTATCCACCGCTTACCGGAGGGATTATTGCTATTTCGTTAGAGACTGTTATGATCTGATCATCCTCTGCATATTCATCATCAACGGCAATAAAATAGGATTTTAATCTTTTCAGTTCCGGGAAGTCTTTTTCCAGAAGTTCCTTAAGTGCTTTGACGCTTGCCTCTTCATGTATTTCTATTTCTTTTTCTGAAGTTCCGAAAATATCTTTCGTTATTCCGAATGCCAATATTTTAAGTATCATTTTTATATTTAGCTTATTACCAGTATTTTATTAAAACGTTTATTCCGGCTACCAGAACCAGAACAGCTGTCATTCTTTTGATGACCAAAGGATTCCATTTCAGGGACATCCTGGAACCGATCTGTCCGCCAATGAATACAGCAAAACACAAGCTCAGAATTCTGAAATAATCCATATCTGCGGACAGCCTGAATAACTGGCCGAAGATTCCTGATATTGAATTTACCAATATGAAAACACTTGACGCCGCTGCAATTTTCCGTGGAGTATCCCATTTCATGAGGTTTAACAATGGTGAAAGAAAAATCCCACCGCCAATACCCACCAAACCTGATAAAAATCCGATTCCTCCACCTAAAAATCCGTTTTTGAAAAGGGAAGCTTTGGTATATTCATAAGAATTTTCTTCATTTTTTATATCTGTCTTTACCCAAAGCAACAATGCAGCTATGATTAAGGCTACACCCAATATCTGGAAAAAAGTTTCCTGGCTTATTTTTAAAACAGCTCCCAGGTACGCCATGGGTACACTTACAATGGTAAGCGGCAGTATTTTCTTCCAGTCAATCTGCTTATTCCTGATGTAAATAACTCCTCCACCTATTACCACAATAACATTACAGATAAGTGCCGTTAACCGTATTTCCTGATAAGGAAGACTGTACATTGCCAGAACGGCAAGGTAACTGGATCCTCCACCAAATCCCACAGAAGAATAAACGAAAGCGATGATTAAAAAAAAGAAAAAGATTTCCCAATGCCCCATATATTTTGCAGAATTAATTTTCTTACAATAATACTCATTTTTAGGGTGTCATTCAGGGTTATCACACAAAGTTTCTGTTATAATTTGTGAGAAGAATGTTGCAGATTGTTTTTCTAAAAGGATCGAAGATGGAAGCGTGAGAACGGAAGTTACGATTGCCCCTACCAATAAAGAGTTATTAATCAATACCTATTTCTATTTTCAAGCTTCTTTGTCCAAGATTCACGCAGCTTCTTTTGTTTTTGTTGCGTTCTTAGCAGCTTCGATTTTCTTGGTATTTCTAAGTTCCCGTTTCATTTTACGGTAGTCCCAGGGAGCAATGGCATTACTATCCTGCCATAGACCTATTTTTTTCTGCTGTGCAGTTTCCTGAAATTTCCCCAAAGAAGCATCTTTGGAATAGGAAAAATACCACCATCCCATTCCAGCTTTGATAAGCTCTTTGGAAAGGTATTTTCCGTCATCATAGTACACTTTTGCAATGGATCTTCCATAACGGTCTGTAGTGGTTTCAACAAAGCTTACTGTTTTCCCAAATACCTGAGCAGAAGTAAACTGCCTGGCATTTTTACCAAACGCCTGCCCATTTTCCGGACAATCGACTTCAGCCAACCTCAGCTTTTTTTGCTGATTGCCTTTTAACAGTAAAGTAATGGTATCTCCGTCTGAAATTTTGATCACTTTTCCGGTTGTCTGTGAGAATAGGAATACAGGGAAAAGCAGGTACAGCAGCATTAATCGTTTCATGGGGCAAATATAGGGATTAGTCCTTATTACAAATGAAAAAATCTCGCGGTTTGCGAGATTTCATTATATTGAATTAAATTATTTGATTTTTTTTTTTGCTTCAAAGTCGGGAGACTTTGCGGGGCGGTGGAATGCTAAAGCTGTTAATTACCTAAACCAAATTTATCTTCGTAATTAAATTTTTCAATTTTATCAGAATTTGTAATAACTATCTCTAAAGTGCCTTTTGGTTTTATTATTGAGTCTCCAACAGAAACCTTATCCCACCAATCTTTATACAACACTATACTATCTTTATTGCCATACACCAAGAATGATATATTGTGATTATCATAATTAATATACTTTTTGCTAACCATTGATTTTATATCCTTATCTCTAATTTCATCTAAAAAACGGTCTTTGTTTTTTGATGAAAATATAATTTTGTATACAAATATACCGGCAATTATAATCAACATGATTATTAAATTCCTATTTCTTTCGTACCTCATAAAAAATTACTGTGTGTTTTCTTTAGCAGTAAAGCTTTCTGAAATATTAAGTTTTCAATAAGCCAGCCATAAGATTTGGCATCAAAATAACAGGCTGTTTTTCCAGAAACTGATCTTCGTGTTCTTTCAGATATTGATCAACTTGTCTTACTGCTTCATCATCAAGATAGTCTTCGGGAGATCTAACGTAAAAACCCAAATTGACGGAATCATTTTGAAACGCTTTTTCCAGCGCAGGAATATAAATTGTATAGAAATCTTCTTTTCCATTTTTTATAATTTCAGAGCAAACCACCATGAACAAACCGTTTAAATTTGTAAAAATGAAAAGAGGAGTAAAAAAAACGAAAATTTTTTCATCATTTTAAAAATAAGTTAAGTCAATGGTTATTAACCCGGTAAAGGTAAGAAAAAAGTCTTCATGAAAAATTAATTAAAAATTATTCTCAATTTTATTTTTTTATTTCAAAAAGTATTGTACCTTTGCAACCGCAAAAACGAAGTAAAACTCGTTACTGATGACACCCTCGGGGCGTAGCGTAGTCCGGTCATCGCGCCTGGTTTGGGACCAGGAGGTCGCAGGTTCGAATCCTGCCGCCCCGACTGTTTTAATAGTTTTTTCAAAATTATTTAACGGGTGCGTAGCTCAGCTGGATAGAGCATCTGCCTTCTAAGCAGACGGTCAAAGGTTCGAATCCTTTCGCGCTCACTTAAAGACTTACTGGAAACAGTGAGTCTTTTTTATTTATCACTCAAAATTATTTACAGCGAAAATTAGAGCATCCCGATTTTAATCGGACAAGTCAAAGGAATGCTCTGATTAATCTGAAAAAAGATAAAGCCGCAGATAAAGCGGCCTGGATATTCATATTTTTTATCTGAGATTACAGCACAAACTATCTTTCAATAGCCGTGCTGCATTTAGCCACAAACCGCTCAAACTTCCGGTCTGTATTGCGCAAAACCGGTCCGTGGCCAAAGCAGATAATGGAAGGGCTCAGTTCTGCTAACTTTTGGAGTGATTTGATATTTCGCTGCTGGTCCGAGGTGAACATATTTGGTGGAAGGTGCAAACCGGCAGCTGTAGTAAGCAGGTTCATATTTGTTGAAGCATCACCGATAATCAGTACACCATCCCGCTCACGGAATAAAGAAATATGGCCGGCCGAGTGTCCGGGCGTCTCTATTACCCGGAAGTTTCCTATAGTGTCATTTTCAACAACTGTCTTTTCAACTTTATGTCCCTGACCTGCCCAATATTTTTGCTGAAGCTTTGCTATCCAATGTTGCGGCGTTGGGTAGTCAGTTGTTACCATACCTGTTTCTGTTCTGAAAACTTCGTTGGGATGGCATAGTAAAGGGATCCCGAATTCAGCACATATCTGATCACTGCAACCCTGGTGGTCTGCATGCGCATGCGTCAGTATATGTTGATAAACGGGGATTTTCCCGATAGCTTTTTTTACAGTGGCATATGAGCTCCGTATTCCTGAGTCTACCAATACACCTTCGATAATATAGCTGTTGATACTGTTTCGCGGCATCAGCGGAATATGGAACACTTCGGGAGCAATTTTACGTAGCATAGATTTTTTTGTGCAAATCTACAGTGATGATCAGGACTGCATAAGGACATTTGTCCTATAATGCGTCAGGCTTATGGATCTGTCCCTTCGCCCGTGTAAGCGATCGTTGTGTGATGCCCAGATACGATGCCAGATCCTGCGTGGCTACGCGCCGTACAAGCATGGGTTCATTAAACAGGACATGATGGTATTTATCCAGAGCCGACTTATTATTGTAATTCAGCAGATAACTTTCTTTTTGATTATACTCCTGCTCCATCACGGATCTGATGACTCCGTTCCATGAGGTAACCTGCTCAATCAGATATTGATAGTCCGGATAGCTGATTCTATAGATGACACTATCTTCTATAGTTCTGATACTCCTTCTGGATTTTTCCTGTGCCACAAACTCCGGAAACGAGGTGACAAATTCATTTTCAAATTTGAAACAGGTAATATTTTCCTTTCCTTCTTTATCAACACCATATGCTTTTACAGCGCCACTAACGATAAACCCAATATAACGGCAGACTTCATCCTCACGAATAAAAAAATCACCTTTTTTCAAGCTGACCGGTTTGAAAAACTGCGAAGAAAAGTTGATTTCATCTGCTGACAGCTCTCCTGTAGAGTATAGGTAATTTTCAAATAGGTTAGTCATTTCAAAATTTTTCGTCTTTTTATTTTTTTCAAATTCAATATTCAAATCTAATAATTATTATACACTCATCCACATCCTTTTTTAGTTACTTTATCCGTACACATTACCAGATATAAACTCCCCGATTGCTGACCGTGACTTTCTTTCTATTTCGTCAATCTATCAAATTGTCATAAATTTGTCTGACTCTATTCTAATCCAATGAAAAATCTCACCTTCATTATCGCAAGCAGTCTTTTGGTTCTGACTACATCGTGCAAAACTCCGGCTCCGGTTTCAAAGGCTGCCATTCAAGATACACCTTACCAGAATCTTGGACTTCACGGGAAAATATATGGTGCATTTTATCAGCAGCGGGCGGCCGAATATGAAGCTTTATGCCTTCAGGCTTACAATATTGCAAAACTCCGTTTAGACGAGGCCCTGGCACAGCAATCAAAAAAACCGCTTGCTATTGTTTCAGATATTGATGAAACTTTCCTTGACAATTCGTATTACGCAGTTGAGCGTTCAAAAACAGGCAAAGGCTATGATCAGGCAACATGGGAAGAATGGACAGCGAAGGGCATTGCACCTCCTATTACCGGATCTCAGGAATTTTATCAATATGCAGCAAGCAAAGGTATTCAGGTTTTTTATGTGACCAACCGTAAGGAGCAGGAACGTGCAGGTACATTAAAGAATCTTAAAAAATACAATTTCCCTCTTCAAAATGACTCCCATCTTATTCTTCGTACGAAAGAAAGCAGCAAAGAGAACCGAAGACAGGACATTGCTAAAAATTATAACATTGTTTTACTGTTAGGTGACAATCTTGCAGATTTCTCCAGCCTGTTTGATAATAAATCAGAAGCTGAACGTTCTGCAGCAGTGAAGAGTTCCGCGGATGATTTTGGTAAAAAATTCATTATTATTCCAAATGTAGGATATGGCGACTGGGAGTCTTCATTCTATCATTACAAATACGATTATACCAATCAGCAGAAAGATTCTATGATGTATAATGCGATAAAGGCTACTCCTTAGAAATCAGACATACAGGGTAATTCTTATAGCAATACAACATTTTGACAAAATTTGTTTTTTTGTCAAAATGTTGTATTTTTGTATCCATATTAAAAAAAATGTCATCTCAAACCGAACAAGACCAACTTTCACAGCAAATCCTGGAAACCGCTTCAGGGCTGTATCTGAAGTATGGCCTGAAGAAAGTGACCATGGATGATATTTCCAAAGCTGTTGGTAAAAGCCGAACGTCTATTTATTATTACTATAAAAACCGTGAGGAGGTTTTCCAGGCTGTTCTGGACAATCTTATCAAAGAAGTTATTGCTGAGATTGATGCCAATATGAAGAAAAGAAATACTTTCGAAGAAAAAATTAAAGAGTTTTGTCTTTCTAAAGTAAAGACTTCGGAAGAAAGGTCTTCATTTTTCAGAGCAATAGAAGCAGGAATGGACAATGAAGAAAGATCAAAGCATATTATCGGAGCCCATAACCAGATGATGGAAGCAGAGAGAAATCTTCTGCTCAATTTATTTTCAGCCGGTATTAAGAGTAACGAAATCCCAACAGTCCGTATTGAGGAACAGGAAACGATTATTTTTATCCTGCTGAGCAGCATCAGGGGAATCAGGCGTGAAATGGGTTTAAAAAATGATTTTGAAAACCTGAATAATACAATCACTACTCTGACCTCTATGGTTATTAAACATATCAGTTAAAATTTTTTATCCAGATTTTGACATTTTTACATTATTTGTCAAAAAGTTTATTTTAAAATATGAACAAATTAAGTAATATCAGCACATTCCGGGCGTTCAGAAGCACGAATTATACGTTGTACTTTTTTGGGCGTTCTGTATCTCAATTTGGAACATGGATGCAGCGTACAGCCGTAGTATGGGTTGTATACAGCATGACGCAATCTGCATTTATGCTGGGGTTGACCATTTTTGCCGAACAGTTTCCGTCTTTCTTATTCTCAGCATTCGGAGGGGTAGCAGCCGACCGGTATAACCGGTATAAAATCATACAGATCACCCAGATTTTATCATTAATCCAGGCTTCTTTGCTGGCTATCCTGGTCATGACAGGACACCAGAATATCTGGAGTTTTATTATATTAAGTGTTTTTCTGGGGATCATCAATGCGTATGATATTCCGACACGTCAGGCGATGATCAACGAGGTGGTAACGGATGATGAAGATCTTCCGAGTGCCCTTTCACTGAGTGCGGCGATGGCAAGTATTGCAAAATTAGCAGGCCCTGCCCTATCCGGGGTCATTCTGCAAAAATTCGGGGCAGGGACCTGTTTTCTGATCAATGCAGCCAGTTTTGCAGCAGTAATGGTTTCCATTTCTTTGATGAAAATAAAGATTGTTTCTAAAAAGCCAACAAAAAAAGGAACTTTCACGGAACTGGCCGAAGGTTTCAGATATCTGAAAAAAGAGCCTTCTATCAGTCTTGTGATCATTATGCTGAGCATTACAGGTTTACTGATCTTACCTTATGACACCTTAATTCCGGTTTATGCTAAAGAAATTTTCAAAGGAGACGCCAAGACATTCGGCTATATATCAAGTTTTATCGGAATCGGGGCTGTTCTGGGCACTGTATTTCTGGCTTCGTTAAAAAAAGGAGCATCCATGAGGAATATTCTTATCCTGAGTACAATTATCCTGAGTATCGGGCTGATTCTTTTTTCATATGCCACCCATTTCTACTGGTCTATGTTCTTTGCTGCACTGACGGGATTGGGAGGTGTTGCACAGTTTACCACCTGTAATATTATTGTGCAATCTGAAGTCATCCCGGAAATGCGTTCCCGGGCAATAAGCATACTGCTGACTGCTATATTCGGAATGCTTCCTTTGGGAAGTGTACTGATCGGGTTTGTTTCTGAGAAAATAGGTGCTCCAAGAACCTTATTGCTGGAAGGCATTGCAGGAATTGTAATTGCTGTTGTTTTCAGGAACTTATTATTTAAGAAGAATAAGACAAAAGCTGTCAATGAAGAATTACTGGAAGAATCCGAGGAACAATTTATCAATAAAATATAATAACAATGGAAAAAGCAAACACAGCATTACTGGTAATGGACATGCAGTCGGCTATCGTCAACACATTAGCTGATACAACAGCATTGATCTCTAATACCAAAGAGGTTATCCGGACCGCAAGAAACCGTGATATTCCTGTCATTTATATTACTGTAAGCTTCAGACAGGGAATGCCGGAGATCAGTGCCAATAATAAAGCCTTTTCGGCCATAAAACCCCGCATGGCAGATATTGACATGAAAGAATGGGCAGCAATTCATCCGGAGCTCATTCCTGAAGAAGATGATATTGTTATTACCAAACGGAGATTCAGCGCTTTTACAGGAAGTGATCTTGAAGTTGTCCTTCGTGGACTGGATATTCAGCATCTGGTGCTGACAGGGGTATCGACCAGCGGCGTTATTTTATCTACCCTAAGAGAAGCTGCAGATAAAGATTATCAGCTTACCGTGATTGAAGATTGCTGTAAAGATGGTGACGAAGAGGTACACCGCGTACTGATGAATAAAGTATTCCCGAGACAGGCTGATATTACAGCGGCAAGTGACTGGATACAGTAAGTAAGAAAATGCAATCTTCTTTTGCTTATTTTGGCTATCTTTAAGTAAAGAATACGAGGACGATCATTAAAAAATGGAGAGACTTAATACTGATTAATAATTTTTAAAACATTAAAATATGTGGTGGGTATATGCAATTCTTTCAGCTTTTTTTGCTTCCTTGACTGCAATTTTTGCCAAAATTGGAATCACAGGAGTTAACTCAAACCTGGCAACAGCCATAAGAAGTGTTATTATTCTACTGGTAGCCTGGGGAATTGTCTTCGCACGAAGTGAATACAAGGGAATCCCTGCACTTTCCAGACATAATCTTATCTACATTGCCGTTTCCGGAGTGGCAACAGGACTTTCATGGATATTTTATTTTAAAGCCCTGCAAATCGGAAAGGTGACCCAGGTTGCCCCGGTAGATAAATTAAGTGTGGCACTGACTATTGTCCTTTCTGTTGTATTTCTCGGAGAGTCCCTCACGTTGAAGACAGCTATAGGAGCGCTATTGATCATTGCAGGTACCATACTCTTAATTTTTGAATAAAAGCACACAGATTATCTTATCCGTTTCATTGGTTTAAAATACCGTTTCAATGGCTTATTTCGCTGAATCAGCAGAAATTTTGCACATTGAGAGAACAGTACATACTACTTTTACATTGTAAACATAACCGAAAGGTCATTGAATCAGCTTAATTAGTAGGTAAAACATTGGTTAAGGATCAATAAAAATCTTTTTGTGCACTTTAATTCCTTGCAGCCTTTAATGGCTCAACTATACACTTAATCATGTTTGGGTAGGATTGGCTTGTTCCGGTCCTATTTTTTTGTACTTAAATCTATTTCAGGACATGAATTTCATTAAAGAAGAAAACCGTTGTAAGGACAACGGTTTTCATGTATTAAGAATAAATACTATTATTTAAGTTTATAAGAATTTCCGTTCCACAGATAGGTTTTGGAAGATTGCTTTTTCTTTTCCCTGTCTTTCTCATCTATCTCCATATCTTCTACTTTCAGGATAAATGCATTGGGCATTCCTCCTTTATCATTCGGGAAAACAAATTCTTCACTATGATAAAAAGCACCGGCGTCACCCACATTCATCAATTGTGGAAGAGCAATCAGTTTTTTATCTTTAAAAAGAACATACTGATCATAGCCGGCTATTCCACAGGCTTCACCAGAAACTCCTGCTTTAAGGGTGAATTCAACATTCTGCAGTTTGTGGCTGCTTTCTATATTGAAAGATCCGGAGCTAAGCTCTTCTCTTTTTCCGGTATCAAAATACACCTCATCAATGAGTGTATTTCCTTCCATAGCTTTTATTCCGGCAATGTTCTGTTTTTCGATCTCATTCAATTCTTTATTCATCCTGTCAATTGTTTTGGAAAGTCCGAAAAGGAAATCATATCCGTTTTTGTTACGGTACCCTACACAAAGGTTACCGCCCCAGATATATCCTTCCAAGGTATTTCCACCTTTCTGGTAAGATATTTTATACCAGTTCGCGGCTCTTTCTCCCAATTTCAGAACACCTTCTTCTTTTTTAAGAATCATTACCTGCTGATTGGTCTGAAGTGAATCTACAATCTGGCTATTCACTCCCGGATTCAGTCTTACACGGGTCCAATCTGTAAAGATCTTCTGTGCTTTATTTTCTTCGAAACCAAAGATACCATCTGCATATGCTTCATTTTCCTGAGCGGCAAAAAACTGCAGCATCAGTAAGAATAAAGCTGTCCATAAAGTTTTCATATTCGTATTTTGTTTTGTGTGTTATTTTTCAAGCAGAAGGCTTACCCATTCTTCACGCTGCAACTGTTTTTTCAGCTCAAGGCCGCTTTCCCTGCATACTTCCAGAATATCATCTACATCAAAGAAACACAGTCCTGAAAGCAATAATTTCCCACCGTCATTCAATACTGAAACATAAGCCGGGATATCTGAAATAAGGATATTTCTGTTGATATTGGCCAGGATGATATCATAATTCTCTTTCCCTAAGTTTTCAGCAGTTCCTTGTTCAATATCCAGTTCTACATTGTTTCTTACCGCATTTTCTTTGGAGTTTTCTACTGACCATTCGTCAATATCAATGGCTTTTGTATCTCCTGCTCCCTGCTGTTTTGCATAAATGGCCAATACGGAAGTTCCGCATCCCATATCCAATACTTTCTTACCATTGAAATCAATATCCATCATCTGCTGGATCATCAGATGGGTGGTAGGGTGATGCCCTGTTCCGAAAGACATTTTAGGCTGGATAATAATTTCATGCATTCCCGGTACAGATTCGTGAAACTCTGCTCTGATCAATACTTTATCATCGATATTGATGGGAGAGAAATTCTTTTCCCATTCTTCATTCCAGTTGATATTCGGCATTTCCTCGAAGGAATATCCGATTTTTACGTTTTCATTTTCAAAGATCGGAAGGGCTTTCAACTGATCCTCGTTAAACAAGTCTGTCTGGATATATCCTAAAATTCCGTCAATTTCTTCTGTAAAGCTGTCAAAACCTATTTCTATAAGCTCTGCCATTAATATCTCATTCCAGGGTTGTAATGGAGAAATTTTGAAATTGAATTCTAAATAATTTTGCATGTGAATAATTTGCTGCAAAAATACTAATGTTATTACGGTTAAAAAAATGATGGGGTCATTTTTGGCTGAAACGGGGGATTTTTATTTTTTTTATTACACAGATTTTTTAAATGTAATCTCAAAAGTTATCATTTTTCCCACAGATTACACGAATAACACGATGATTGCGCATAGTATATTCAAGAGGCGGGCTTTAGCCCGTCTTAAAAATCATGAAAAATTCCATTGGCTTTAGCCCAAACTTATTATAAACACTTGGAAAAATTATTGGGTTGTTTTTTGTAAAATGCTAAAAATTCTAAGTTTTGGCTAAAGCCAAAATAGAAAGGTAAAAAAGGAGCGGGCTAAAGCCCGCTCCTTTTGATTTTTATAATTCAAAGTTATTTTTTGAAAGGTTATGTAGATTTTTTTGAAAAGTGAAAGATTACAAGTTTTGGCTAAAGCCATACAATACACTGTAAAAAAAAGCGGGCTAAAGCCCGCTCTTATTGAATTTGTATTCAAGATAAAGGAAAAGTATTTCTGACAACTTTAAACCTTAAACCTTGAACTTTAAATTAAATTTTTATGGATTCGTAGAGAATATAGATCCGTTTGCGATCAGTGCTCTTCTGTTCATTTTCAGGATATCTCTTACCCATTCTGCGAAATCTTCCGGCTGCAATACTTTGTCAGGATTTCCGTCTGTAAGACCACCCTGGATGCTCATATCCGAAGCAATTGTACTTGGAGTCAAGGTGATAACACGGATATTCTGTTTTCTCCATTCTGCCATCATGGATTGCGACAGAGATACAACAGCTGCTTTTGAAGCGGCGTATGCAGACATATTCGGACCTCCTTTCAGGCCTGCTGTAGAAGCTACGTTAACGATATCTCCTTCTCCTTTAGATTTCATAAATGGATAAGCTGCTTTGGCCGCGTAATATACTCCGAACAGGTTGGTCTTGATAACCTGCTCCCATGTTTCAGAAGGCATTTCTTCAATCGATCCAAAGTCTCCGATTCCTGCGTTGTTGATCAGAATATCAATTCCTCCTAACTGTTCTGCTAAAGATTCAATTCCAGCTTTTACCTGAATTTCATTGTCCACAGAAAAAACGGCATATGCTGAGTTTACCCCCAGTCTTTTGATTTCTTCAACCGTCATTTTAAGATTTTCTTCGTTTCTTCCTGTAATGGCAACGTTTACTCCTTCATTGGCTAAAGCTAATGCTACAGCTTTTCCCAGTCCTCTTCCACCACCTGTTACGATGGCATTTTTTCCGTTTATATTCATAGTAATGATACTTTTCTTACTGCAAAGTTACAAAAGAACATTTTTACAAAGCATTGAAAACATAGATTTAACTTATATTTTATTTAACCACAAAAGTTACAAAAGATGATTAACATTGAGAAATTTAAAGTTGTAATCACTCTTCATAAAAGCTCACATAAAATGAAAACATATATTTTTTTATATAAAATCTAAGTGTCCTTCATTAAACTTAAAATTATAGCTTAAAAAAAAATTGAGTTTTTAAAAACTTTTGTGACTTTTGTGGTTTATCTATGCTTCATTAAACATTAAAACCGGCTCATGAGAACCGGTTTCAATATCTAAAAAGGTATAGTAAAAAAATAAAAAGCTTAAGGAATCTGGATTGGATTCTGTACTTCAAACTCTTCTGAAGCAGAGAATTCATTTCCGTACATATCAACAGCCTTCACCTCAACTTTATGTTTTCCCAATGGTAATTTTTTCGGAAAATCAGCTTCCCAGATGTGCTTTGACATTTCGGGATTGGAAGGTCTTCTCCCGGGAAAAATTTTATCTGTGGAATCCCATTTGAAAACGGAAAGGGCAAAATTAGGATCGATCGTTTCATCATACTCCATTTCTTCCCATTTTCCGCCATCTATTCTGTATTCCACTTTGTCTTTTTTGCTTCCCATAAAGAAATTGGCCAATACTTTTGCAGAAGTTCTTGAGGAAGGAATCACTTTCGGAACATATAATTTAATCTGATAATCATCCGGTTTTCCGGCTGTTTTGTATTTCACTTTATACTGATTGTCTGTAAAGCTGATAAAAGAATATCCTTTTGCAGTTCCGTCTCTCATGGTAGAAGTAGGAAGTCCTGCATCATCCGGTGTTCCGGAATACCAGTCTCCGCAAGTAGTTCCTACGTTATATTCATGCAATTCCCTGATACCGTTCCAGCCTGCTTTTTTACCATAGAAAATCTGCTGTTGTATGTGGGTATGTGCTGACAGAAGCAAAACATTCCGGAAAGGATTTAAGAAATCAAATAATTTCTGACGGTCCGCATTTCTGAAGTTATCTTCATTGTTATGCTCCAGCGGAATATGGAAAGAGATGACGATCAGTTTATTTTTATCAACCAGTTTCAGGTCGTTTTCAATAAACTGAAGCTGGTCATCACGGAATCCGCCCCAATATCCTTTGCCGTCTCTCGGATCCGGATAAAGAATATCATCTAAAATGATGAAGTGTACATTACCGTAGTTGAAGGAGTAGTTGGCAGGGCCAAAATTAGATTCAAATGTTTCATCCGAAAGCTTATCTTCTTTTGCATCGTAGTTCATATCATGATTTCCCATCACGTTATACCAAGGCAGTCCGACTTCTTTCATCACATCTGCGTAAGGTTTCTGGAGGCTTAGGTTGTCGCCTACCAAATCTCCCAGACTTATTCCCAATACTGCATTTTTCTTCGTATTCTTTACTTCGTTTACGATTCCTCTTTTGAAGTAATCCAGTTCTTTTTCTGTGTAAGGCTGCGGATCACCGAAAACAAGTATATCAAAGTTTTTGTCTTCTTTTTGCTGATAAAGCGGGAAGTTCAGCTCTTTTGGAAGATCTCCTGTAGGGGCTACTCCCTTGTATTTAAAATCTGCAGGAGAACCTTTGGGTTTATGATGGTAATAGAACTGCGGGAGATTGTTTGCGTTTAAAGCGGTTTGATATCCTGATGGCTTGATCACAAAAACAGTCTGATCCTCCTGAACCGGAAGACTGTATCTGCCGTTTTTATCCGTAAGAACTACCTGAACACCATTAGAAACGGCTACCCCTTCAATTCCTTTTTCTCGGTTTTCTTTCTTTTGATTTTTGTTACTGTCTTCGAATACATATCCTGAAACAGAAGCTTGTGAGAATGCCATTGCAGAAACCAGCATACAAGGCATTAAAAGTTTTATATTGATACTCATTTTTTTAATCTTTAAATTATTTTCAATTTTAAATTCAATTTGTTATTTATTCCACCACATTTTCACGTTAATATTGTCTCCTCCCATTGATTGTACGGCTGCGTTATAATTCTCTGTATTCATCACTTTTGTAGCGGTAGGATACATGAATCTCACGGGCATTTGCCCGCCGTTCTGAAGACCACCGTTATTAGGGAGCACCGGAAGTTTTGTACGTCTGTATTCATACCATTGCTGGTGATCAACAAAAAACAGCGAAATATATTTCTGAAGCATAATTTTTTCCAGAGAACCGTCATAGGCTACTTTAGGATTGCTGAAGTAATTGGCCGGAACTGTTGCACCCCATTGTTCAATAATTGATTTCACTCCGGTTTCATAGTAGGTCTGCTGGTTTCCTGCGATGATTCCTTTATTGACTAATTCTGCAAGGATAAACTGCACTTCAGAATAAGTCATGATTAAAATCTTTAAAGGTGCTTTCGCCAGATTTTGGTTCAGGTTGGAAGGCTGATAGTTGAAAGCTGTTCCCAAAGCGTATCCAGAAGGAGCTCCTTTATAGCCAAGATCTTCTCCTGATGTTGCTTTCGCTTTTGTGAAAAACATACTCAGTCTTGGATCATTATTATCTTTCATGGCATTCACAAAGAATTCACCTGCTGCCCTGTAAGCTGTAAAATCCTGTGGACGGGCTATTGGCGGCAGGTAGGGAGATATTCCGGAAAGCGGAAGTACCGCGCTGTCTGTATTATTCTGAAAAATAGGATATTGAGCAGGATTATTAACAATTTCCTGAATTCTTTCATAAACATTTACTTCTCCGTTTCGGCTTAAAATTCTGGTCAGTAACCTTAATGAAAGGGAGTTACAGAACTTTTTCCATCCTAAAATACCGGCCTGGCTGTTGGTATTGGCATTATAAAACAGATCTGTTTCCGTTAACGCCTGATTGGTATTGAATAATGAATTGGCCGTTCTCAGGTCATTTAACAGATGGATGTAAACATCTTTCTGCTTATCATATTTCGGTTTTAAAATATTTTCTTCAACTCTTACTGCTTCGGATAAAGGTATATCACCGAAAGCATCAGTAAGGTTGGAGGCAATCCATGCATTCAGGACCATTGAAATAGCCAGATAATTATTATTCTGTTCTTTGTCTGCATATTTTCTGAGATCATTTACCTGCTTAAGCCATCTGTAAGAAGTATTCCAGTAGCCGTTGCCACTTTTTTCGTCCATATAATATCTGCTGTAGGTATTTCCTTCATTCGGAAAATCCAAAGCAATCTGCATAATGTCAAAAGTGAAATCATCTGCCCTGTTATAGCCATAACTTCCCATTTCATACTGGATAGGAGCAAGAAGGCTTCCTACGGATGGGTCTTTAATCCTGCTGGTATCTGTATTGAACTCCTCGAAAGTTCTGTCACAGGATTGAAACATGAAAACAGAAACTGCCAATGTAAGATGTATGATTATTTTTTTCATTTTTAAAGATTTTAGAATTTAAGATTTAACTGAAAACCGACTGTTCTTGCTGTTGGAAGCTGACCCATCTCAACTCCCGGAGTGATGGTTGCATTATCCAGTGTAGCTACTTCAGGATCAAACATTGGAAACTTGGTCCACATCCATAAGTTCTTTCCGAAAATGGCAATCGTAAGGTCATCCAGACCTATAGATTTTATGGTTTCTTTAGGGAATGAATAAGCAATCCTTGCGTCTCTCAGTTTAATAAAATCTGTGCTGAAACTGTTGGTTTCCACATTGGCTCTTCTGTAGTAATCTCCGTAGTAAGAAGATACCAGTACTCCTTTTGTATTCGTACTGAAGGTTCCGTCAGGGTTCTGAACAACCCCGTCTCCTACAATCATTCCGCCAGGGTTATCTCTTCCCGGAAGGGTAGATTTCAGCTTCCCCTGCTCAGACATTTTATGATGCGACTGAGAATAAGCAATACCCCCATACTGACCGTCAAATGAGAAGCTTATCGTGAAATTTTTAATCCGGAAATCATTCTGAAGACCTGCTCTCCATTTCGGGAATGCATTTCCTACTTTTTCAATATCTGCAGGTCTTGCCGGAAGTCCGTTATCCCCGTAAATTACTTTTCCGTCCGGAGTTCTTAATAATTTAAATCCATACATATCTCCCAGTGAACCTCCTACTTCCATTTTATAGAAAACCACATCTCCTACGTTAGAAACAATTCCGTCAAAACCTTCAGGCAGCGTCATCACTCTGTTTTCATTGGTAGACCAGTTTCCACCAACCTTCCATGAGAAGTCTTTACCTTTTATGGCTAAGATATCTGCTGAAAGTTCCAAACCTCTGTTTCGGATTTTTCCGGCATTGATGATCCTTTTAGAATATCCTGCCTCGGTGGGCAATGATACAGGGATAATCTGATTTTCACTGACATTCTGGTAAGCGGTAAGATTAAGGTTCAATCTGTTTTTGAAAAGGCTGAAATCCATACCGGCTTCAATATTGGTATTTTTTTCAGGCTTAAGGGAAGGATTATTAAAAGTTGTAGGCGCTACCACACTTCCTGTAATGTTGCTGGCTGTATAATAATTATCCAAAAGATAAGGATCACTGTCTATCCCTACTTTTGCCCATGAAGCTCTCAGTTTCCACAAGTTCAGGTTATTGCTTTTCAGATTAAAAATATCTGATAAAATGAAACTGGTACTCACTGAAGGATAAAAGAAAGACCTGTTTTGCTTCGGAAGCGTAGAACTCCAGTCATTTCTTCCTGTAATGTCCACAAATACTTTATTATCATAACCCAGGGTAAGTAACCCGTATACACTGTCTACATGCTTATCCCTTGGTGCGGGATATTTAACCGGAATATTAAGTGCATTGGTAAGGCTGTATTCTCCTGCTGTTTTCAATCCGATAGCCTGATAATCATTCAACAGGTATTCATTATAACGGATACTCCCTCCGGCAGAGGCGGAAATACTGAGCTTATTCCAATCTGCTTTGTAAGAGAATAAGAGGTCATTGTTGTATTCCTGATTTTTAATAAACTGTTCTCTGTAGAACCCTTTCTGGTAATTGGCAGAACTCCATGGTCTTTTGGTCGTTCTTTTTTCATTCAGAATTTCAATCCCTGACCTCAGCATCAGGCTAAAATTCTTATTAAACTGATAATCTGCCGTAATATTTCCTGTAATAGTCTTCTTTCTGACTCCATTCAGCATTTCGTAAGCAATCATATAAGGGTTGTCTATATAGGAGCTGAACGGATGGATCTGATCAACCTGTTCCTGACCCGGCTTCCATATCGGTCTGTACCATTCAAGATCCACATTGGGATTCTGGAAGATCATGAAATAGGAGATCGACTGGTTGTTATATCCCGTCGCAGGAAGGTTATCACTGGTAGTAGTGTTATAAGCAAATTTTGTTGATATTTTTAATTTTTGGGTAAGCTGATGGGCAAAAGATAAGGCAAAATTGAATCTGTCGAAGCCTGTATTCGGCATCATCCACTCGTTATTAAGATACGTCAGTGAAGTTCTGAAGCTGGTTTTCTCATTGGAGCTTTCAACAGAAATACTGTTTGAATAGTTAGAACCTGCTCTCCAGAAACCTTTGATATTATTTTCATAAGGTCTCCACAATTGCCTTTCCTTACTCTGTCCCATCACCTCAGGGTCATACTGGAAATAATATTGTCCGGCGAATTTAGGCCCGAAAGCGCTACTGGTTCCTCCTGTACTTGGTCCATCCGGAGAAAGGCCATAAGAATAGTAAAAATTTCCTGCTGTATTGGTTGCCAGTGTTCCCTGTCCGTATTCGTACTGCCAGTCCGGCCACTTCAATACTGTATCAAAGCTTGAAGAAGAATTAAAAGTTACTCTCAGTTTTCCGTTTTTTGTTTTTCCGGATTTTGTGGTAATCATCAAGGCTCCATTGGCGGCACGGGATCCGTATAATGCCGCTGCAGAAGCTCCTTTTAATACGGTTACAGATTCAATATCGTCCGGATTGATGCTGTTTAAACCATTTCCAAGATCAATGGGAACATCACCTCCCGAACCTGCTCCATAGGCTGCCGTACCGGAACCTGTGGTAGAATTTCCCAATGGAACCCCATCCACTACGATCAGAGCATAGTTGTGATCCATCATTATAGATTTTTCCCCTCTCAAGGTAATTCTGGAAGTTCCAAGCGGCCCTGCTCCGGCGGTCTGGATTTTAAGACCTGCCACTTTCCCTTCCATTGATTGTGCCCAGTTGTTATTCTGGGTTTCTTCAAAAGTTTTGGCTTCTACTTTCTCGGCAACATAACCTAAAGCCCTGTCGTGTCTTTTGATGCCCAAAGCAGTAACCACTACTTCGTCAAGTCCTTTAACCGTGTCTTTTTTAGCTTTCTGCTGTGCTGCCAGATTGACGCTGACGAATCCTAACAGCGACAAAACCAACAGTTTTTGTGTCTCTTTACGCATTTCCTTTTTGTTTGCGCAAAATTAGAACGACATTACAAGGAACGTCTTAACACACTTTTAACGTTTCTTAAAAATTTATTAAACCATTTGTTAAGCCAGTCTTAATAACATTAGATAAATAACTTATTAACAGGCAATTAATCAATTAAGTATTTTTAATACGGTTTCCAGACTGTATTTATGTATCTTTATTGTCTTGCATTGAGATAATACCACACAAAACACACAAATGATTGATTTACAATATTATAACATACATTAAATAGCAAATTTTCTCCTACAAAAAAATAAGGGGTAAGTTCCAAAAACGAACAGTCTGACCCCTTTTTTAAGAGTCAGACTGTGTAAATTATGATTGTAATTGATTTAGCTGGGGGTATAATTAAACCACCCCGTCAAAAATTCTTCGAATTTTTGACACCCCTCCGGAGGAGGGGAATACTTTGTCCTTCAGTTGTTATATTCTGAAGATTTTAAATCTGTTTATTTATTCTTTAACTGATCAGGAATATTGGTTGTTACAAACCCTATTCCCTGTTTCTTCAGCTCATCATATACGGCAACATCATTCACAGTCCAGGCATTGGTAATTAATCCTAAAGCTTTTGCTTCAGCAATCCATGTCGGGTTCTTCTGGAAAACACTGTAGTGGTAATCCATTCCGTCCAATCCTTCTTTTTTAATCTGCTCAGGAGACAGCTCGCCGTTCAGGTACTGAACTTTAAAGGATGGAGCCAGTTTTTTGATTTCCTTACAGATATTCAGGCTGAAAGAAATAAACTCACTCTGAGATTCCAGCTTCATATCCCTGATCATTTTAATTGTTTTCTCCGTGATTTCATTTTCTATTTCCGGAGTTTTGGCAGGTTTAATTTCAACAATTAATTTCAGAGATTTATCTTTTTTCCCCTGCTTCAGGTAATCTTTTAAAGTAGGAAAATTTTCTCCGTTGGATAATTTCAATGCTTCCAGTTCTTTGAAAGTGGTTTCTGAAATTTCCATTTTACCATGGTGCTCATCATGATTGATCACCAATACACCGTCTTTTGTCATTCTTACATCAAATTCAGACCCATATACTTTTAATTTCTGGGCATTTTCCAACGATTGAAGTGAATTTTCCGTGGTAGGAGGCTGAGCCTGGAAATATCCTCTGTGGGCGATGATCTGGGTTTGTGCTTTCATCATAACTGTACTTAAAACTGCTAACCCTAAGATAAAATTTTTCATAATATAATTTAGATTATTAAAAACAAAGTCCTGAAACTTTCTGATAAAGGTAGTTATTAAAAATTGAACCACGGAAACCTTTATGTCTTCCGTGGCTCAAAAGAAGTTAGAAAGTATATTTTGCACCGATCTGGATCTGATAAGGATTTCCTGTCAAAGGAACCAAACCACCTCCGCTTACATTTTTGGTGTATTCGTACTGCATGGTATCTTTATTGAACTTGGTTACTTTATACAAAGAAGTATTTGAGTATGATTTGTTTACCCCCCATTCTTTGTTAAGAAGGTTGGCTACGTTGAAGATATCCACAGAAAGTTCAAAAGCTCCGACTTTATCGAATTTAATTTTCTTGGCAACACGTACGTCCCAAACTCCGTAGAATCCGTTTTTACCTCCGTTACGCTCTGCGATTCTTCCGTTATATTCATTGATATAATCTTTCAGGGCCTGCCCTACCTGCGGATCATCCAGAATGGCTTTGGTAAGATTAGGGAAGATAAAAGCAAGGTCATTTGAATCTACGAAGTCTCCGTTGATATTTCCTCCTGTGGTTGCTGAGAAACGCGTCCCTCCGATTCCCGAATACCTGATCCCTAATGTAAATCCTGCAATGGTTGGAGAGTTACCGTAGATCACTACTTTGTTTCTGAACTGGTTGTCTGAATAGGTCATTCTGAGATCTCTCGGATCACTCTGGATCATGGTAGACAATGTCGCTGAGTTGGCTACGTTTCCGTTGTAAGAAGTATTGTCTTTAATATCAGACCATGTGTAACTTGCTGTGATTTCTCCGTCTTTCCAGTAACGGTAACTTGTATCGATTACGAATGAGAACTGATTTACTTTACCATCACTCACCAATTCCAGTACTCTTCCGAAATTCTTATTGATTCTTCCCTGTTTCCAGTCAAAGCTTACACTATTATTGGCATTATTGGTAATAGCTCCTGTAGGGATAAATACTCCTCTTCCGTCTTCATTAGCCAAGGTAAAGAAAGGATTGGCCACCATGTTTCTGTCGTAATAAAAATAATTATTTCTACCCAGAGCCATGTATCCTGCAATTCCCGCTCTGAATCTTTCATTGAAGAAATGGGTATATGAAATATTTGCTTTATAAACAATCGGGATTTTTGCATCCTTACCGGTATAGTTGATGGTTGGAATCTGATACTGGGAAAGTGAAGGCACAGAATTATAATCGTTCCTGTAACTGTTGAAATCCGGGAACGGAACATCTTTACCTGTTACATCCACTGTAGCCAAGTGTTTCCCATCAAATACAAGGTTGTTAATAATCATATAGTTGTTGATATCGGAAGAGAAAATTCCGGCACCGAACTTCAGGAAGTCTTTATTTTCCTCATTGATGTTCCAGTCAAACTGAAATCTTGGCTGGATGACAAATGATTTGATCTGATTATCGGTTCTGATTCCCATTTCATCAAACAGTTTCTGGTTGAATTTTGCTTTCGGATAACCGCCGTAATCTAATCTTAAACCGGCCATTAAATCAAGACCTTTTGCAATTTTCGTCTGGAATTGTCCATATAGACCGATGTTCCATATGTTTGATCTTACAGACGGATCAGCCACCAAAGGAACTTCTCTGTAGAATCTGTAAGGCGTCATGGTGTCAAAATTACTCATCCCCTGGAAATGGAATCTTCCGTTCACCTCACTTCCGTATACTGATTTTGCCGTTGTATACATAAGGTCAGCCCCAAACGTATATTTTACCTTATCTGTATTGTAATATAAGTTATCTACAATCTGGAATACATTATTTCTGAAGCTTTCCTGAGCAAAACGATGTCCCCCGATCTGGATATTCGTAGACCCCACACTGGAAGATACACCTTCAACAATTGCTCTCGGAACCGGTTTTCCTAATTGATTGTTCTGATAGCTGTCCTGGAAAGTATAAAGATACTGAGCCTTCAATTCATTGGTCAGATTAGGCTGAAGGTTTGATCTTAATGTTAACAATAAGCTGTTATCAAGGTTTTTGTCATTTCCGTAAGATTCAAAGAAGTTGATATTGGTGTTATCCCCCAATCCGTTTTTATTAAGATCGTAGGTGAAGTTATTTCTAAGCGTTAATAAATGTTTTTCATTGATCTGCCAGTCTAAACGTAAAAATCCGGCATCAGAGTTTCTCACTTTATCAAAGCTTCCGAACTGCGGACTGTTTCCTACCCCGTATTTTGCCCTTGCAATATCCAGAAACTGGTTAAGTGTCTGTGTTGTTGTATTGAATCTTTTCTCGTCATCCGGAGACTTGATATCAGCAATTATCAAAGGTCTTGAATCCAACTGATGATCCCATGCTACAAAGAAATGCAACTTATTTTTAATGATCGGACCTCCTAATGAAAACCCGAACTGGGAAGTAGAGAAATCATTATCTCTTTTGTTCCCCCTGATGTCATACGGGCTGGAAAGCCAGTTGGTTCTTAAATATTCCCAGGCACTTCCTGAAAACGTATTGGTTCCCGATTTGGTAACGGCACTTACCGTTCCTCCTCCGCTTCTTCCCAATGTAACATCATATTGGTTGGTGGTGATTTTGAATTCACGTACTGCTTCAATAGAGATTGAAAACGGTGCACCGCTTCGGCTGGTAGTAGATCCTGCAGAGGTTGGATTTTTTGCAGTCATCCCGTCTATGGTAAAGTTGGTGGAAGATCCAAGCTGCCCGGAAAGGTTTCCTCCTTTTCCACTTAAAGGTGACAGTTCCGTAAGGTTGGTAAAGTTTCGTCCGTTTACAGGAAGCATACTGATGTTCTTGGCAGAAATTGCGGTAGCTGCTCCCAGGTTTCCGATCTTGTTTTTAAGGTTTCCGGTGATCTTTACTTCTTCAATATGCTTCTCATTGCCAAGATCCATATTGACTGTCACCTGATCACCGAAGTTCACATTGTACCCTTCTTTTTTATCATCATTTACAATGACGGTGTAAGGCCCTCCCAAAGGAATTTCCTTAAAAATATACTCCCCTTTTGAGTTGGTTTCCGTTTCCGTTCTGAATCCTGTAGACTCATTCACGATCGTTACTTTCACTTTTTCCTGAGCCGTACTTCCCGGTCCGGTAACTTTCCCTACAATAGAAGCTTGTGTGGTCTGTGCATAAGCCATTGTCCCAAGCCCTAAAAACAATAATCCCAGTACAATCTTTACTTTTTTCATTTCTTCCGAAGATCTATATTATTAATTTTTTGATGTTAGCCCGGAAACCTCTTTGATTTTCACGATGATAGATCATTTTGAGGTTTCTTTCAATCAGATGTGCAAAGGTATTTTGACTTTAAGAGCGGGGTGTTTAAGAAAGTTTTAACATTTTTTTAATTAAATCAGAACGTTATGTTAAATTAGTTTAAACATATGTTTTATGTTATAGAGAACCAATCTGTTAAAGCATATTAAGCATTTTTAATTTTCCTGTACTATTTTATTCTGTTATTTTTTAAATGCGATTACTTTAGTTATTTTTGCTCAAAAGATAGAAAAGCAATGTCTGAAAACATTCAACAAAAGATAGAACAGCTCCGCAAAGAGCTTCATCAGCATAATGAAAACTACTACCAACTGGATACTCCCACAATCACGGATTTTGAGTTCGACATGCTTCTGCAGGAACTTCAGGATCTGGAAGCCAAATATCCTGAATTTTATGATGAAAACTCTCCTACGGTACGTGTAGGTGGTGGTGTTACCAAGGTTTTCCCTACGATTCAGCATAAATTCAGAATGTATTCTCTGGACAATTCTTACGATTTTGACGATCTTGAAGACTGGGAAAAGAGAATCATCAAAACGATTGACGATCCGGTAGAATTTGTTGCTGAGCTGAAATATGACGGTGCTTCCATTTCTATTCTTTATGAAAACGGTAAACTTTCACAGGCTGTGACCCGTGGTGATGGTTTCCAGGGAGATGAAATTACCCCGAATGTACGTACCATTTCAGATATTCCTTTGACTTTAAAGGGTGATTTCCCTGCTCAGTTTTTTATGCGTGGCGAAATTTATCTGACCAGAAAAAACTTTGATAAAATCAATAAACTGCGTGAGGAAGAAGGTCTTGACCCCTTCATGAATCCAAGAAATACAGCCAGCGGAAGTCTGAAAATGCAGGACAGCGCTGAGGTAAGAAAACGCGGACTTTCTTCTGTATTGTATCAGTTTATTTCTGATGAAGTTCCTGCTGAAAGCCATTGGGAGCTGCTTCAGAAAGCGCAGGGCTGGGGATTTAAAACGTCTCAGCAGGCCAAATTATGTAAAACGATGGCTGAAGTACAGGAATTTATTACATTCTGGGATACGGAACGCCATAACCTTCCTTTTGAAATAGATGGAATTGTTTTAAAAGTGAATTCATTGCAGCAGCAGAGACAGCTTGGCTATACAGCGAAATCTCCCCGTTGGGCAATGGCATACAAATTTAAAGCAGAAAAAGTAGAGACAGAACTTCAGAGTGTCTCTTATCAGGTGGGAAGAACCGGTGCTATCACTCCTGTTGCCAACCTTAAACCCGTTTTACTGGCCGGAACGATCGTAAAAAGAGCTTCTCTGCATAATGAAGATATCATTAAAAAGCTGGATCTTCATGAACATGATTTTGTTTATGTAGAAAAAGGAGGTGAAATTATCCCGAAAATTGTAGGGGTAAACACGGATAAAAGAACGGAAGAAAGCAAAGAAATTGAATATATCAAACATTGTCCTGAATGTGGTACCGAGCTGGTAAAAATTGAAGATCAGGCGATTCATTTCTGTCCGAACGAGCTTCACTGTCCGCCACAGGTCGTAGGAAGAATGATCCACTACGTTTCCAGAAAAGCATTGAATATTGACAATCTGGGAAGTGAAACGATTGAACAGCTGTACAGGGAGAGACTGATTGAAAATCCTGCAGATTTCTATGTTTTAACGAAAGAACAGCTTCTTCCGTTGGAAAGAATGGCTGAAAAATCTGCCCAGAACATCATCACAGGAATTGAAAAATCCAAAGAAGTTCCTTTTGAAAAAGTTTTGTACGGAATCGGAATTAAGCATGTAGGGGAAACAGTTGCCAAAAAACTGGTGAAAAACTTTCCAACGATTGAAGAATTAAAGAACGCTACCATTGAAGAACTTTGCCAGGTGGAAGATATCGGGAATAAAATTGCAGTAAGCATCGTTGATTTTTTCCAGAATCCTGAAAACATTTTGATGATCGAGCGGTTAAAATCTTATGGTGTACAGCTTGAAAAAGGAGAAAGCACGAATGAAGTTCTATCCAATGTTCTGGAAGGAAAAACGTTCCTTTTTACCGGAAAATTATCTCTATTCACAAGAGAAGCAGCTGAGGAGATGGTAGAAAAGCATGGCGGAAAAAATATTTCTGCCGTTTCTAAAAACCTCAACTATCTTGTGGTAGGTGAAAAGGCAGGAAGCAAGCTGAAAAAAGCCCAGGATATCGGGACAATTACGATTCTGGATGAGCAGCAGTTTCTGGATCTGATTGAGAAACAGTAATAAAATCAAAATAATATTAAATAAACCATTAAGATATTGTCTTAATGGTTTATTTTTGCAATCAATTCTATAAAAAGAATAAAAAAAAGAATAAACTAAACCATGAAAAAAATCTATTTAATCATTTTGATGATTCTGTTTGCACAGTTTCAGGCTCAGACGTTAAATGTCGACACCTATCTGAAAACAAAATTGTTTACTTACGGAGCAACAAGGGATTCTAACGGAAACGTTATTACTCTGGATACAAATAATGATGGACAGATTCAACTATCGGAAGCTTCGCTGGTTTATAAAATAAATCTATCTGATCTTTCAAATGCTATTACAAGTTTATCAGTACTTACTGAATTTCCAAATTTAACTGAGCTAAAACTAACAAATCCTGATATATCCTCTGATCTGGTTTTCAGTAATTATACTCATCTTCAAAAATTAATTTTTTCAGGCGGAACAGTAGGTAACGTAACGATTGAAAACTGCAATGCTATAAATACCGCACAAATTGGCAGCGCGGGAAACGTTATAAATATCCAGAATACTTCGGTACAAGAAATTTCTGTTTCCAACATTAGTGGGTTTAATATTTCTGGACTTCCTAATCTTACAAAATTATCATTGGAGAATTCAACGATGACTTCTTTAAATTTAAGTAATCTCCCTGCTCTGGAAGAAGTAAATGTTAGTCAAAACCAATTTCTAACAAGTATTAATTTTGCCGGAGATACAGCTTTGAAAAAGCTAGAATTATTTCGTAATAAACTAAGCAGTCTTTCGATTCCTAATCCTTCTTTAGTAAACTATTTAAGTATAAGCTTCAATCTTTTCCAGACTTTTGACGTAACCCCTTATACCGGATTGGTAATGTTTCTTGCTAACGACAACCAAATCACAAGTCTGGACTTTAGCTCAAGCCCTCTGATTGGAATGCTTTATATTTACAATAATCAGCTTACTACATTAACACTTAATAATAATCCAAATTTAGGTTATTTATATGCCAATAATAATCATATAACTAATATTGCATTTGATCAGGCAAAAGGCTTAAAAGGTATTCAGGTAATGAATAATTCGCTTACGAATATTGATTTATCAAAGCAGACTATTCTGGATATTGCTGATCTTGATAATAATCTTACTTTACAGACTTTAAATCTTAAAAACGGAAAGCATAATTATCTTGGCATTGGCTTTTCAAATACACCACAACTGCAATATGTATGCACTGACCCTATAGAGACTAACTATATAATATCGCAATTAGCATCCTATAATCAGCCCAATGCTGTTGTAAATTCTTATTGTTCTTTCACACCAGGAGGCTCTTATTTTATCCTTCAGGGTAAAACAAGATATGACATGAACACAAATGGATGCGACATTAATGACATAATAAGACCTTTTCAAAAATTCAATATTTTAGGGCAAAACATGGCCATTTCAGATGCGTTCGGATCTTATTCTTTCCCTCTGATATACGGAACGAACACTATCTCTCCTATATTGGAAAATCCTTCTTATTTTAATATTACGCCACCTTCATTCACTACCAATTTCCCAACACAGGTAAGTCCTTATACACAGAACTTTTGTTTAACAGCAAATGGTACCCATAATGATCTGGAAATTGTTATTATTCCTATGCAGGCAGCAGTTCCGGGATTTGATACTCAATATAAAATCTTTTATAAAAACAAAGGAACAGGAACACAATCCGGAAATATAGCTTTTAATTTTGATCATACCCGAATGGTCTATCAGTCTGCAACGACATCTCCAAGCTCTCAATCTTCCGGAACACTGAACTGGAGTTTCACGAATCTTCTCCCTTTTGAAACCAAAGAAATTACCGTAACGCTGAAGTTAAATACACCAACACAAACTCCACCACTTAATGGAAATGATGTTTTACATTATACCGCACAAATCAATGGAGCTGCTGATGAAACACCTGCTGACAATAATTTTGCATTAAATCAAACGGTTGTCAATTCTTTTGACCCGAATGATAAAACCTGTCTGGAAGGAACTACAATTACCCAAACCCAGGTAGGAGATTATGTACATTATCTGATCAGGTTTGAAAATACAGGAACAGCAAACGCAAAGAATATTGTGGTGAAAGATGAAATTGACATTACTAAATTTGATATTTCTTCCCTGGTTGCATTAAACGGAAGCCATAATTTTGTAACAAGAATTACCAATCCGGATACGGTAGAATTCATCTTTGAAAACATCCAACTGCCTTTTGATGACGCGCATAATGACGGCTATGTTTCGTTTAAAATCAAAACAAAATCTACCTTAAATCCTGGAGACAGCTTCAGTAATACTGCGAAAATTTATTTTGATTACAATCATCCGATTATTACCAATACCTATACAACAAGCGTTCAGAATGTATTAGCAACAGCAGAAGCCAATAAGGAAAATACGGGTATTGCTGTTTACCCGAATCCGGTAAGAGATATTTTACATATTCAATCTAAAAATGAAATTATAAAAGCTGAAATCTATGATGCAGCAGGAAGAATTATCCGTTCAACAAATGTAAATGGAAACTCAATTCCTGTTTCTGAACTTTCAAAAGGAAATTATATTCTTAAAGTTTTCATGAAAGATAAAGCAATTGTACAGAAGTTTATCAAAGAGTAATCTCACGAATGTTATAAAAAAAGCTGCGAAAATTATTCGCAGCTTTTTTATTTCAACAAAGTAAATGTATTTATTCACTCCTATTTTCTCTTCTTCCATCCCAGATTGAAATATAATCAATTCAGAAGCTGGAAACTTCATAAAATATCAGATAATCTCTTACTATTTTTACCCTTACATTTTCAATATCTGTCTTTCTTCCAATGGCAGGGTGATCTGCCAGTAATCTTACATTATATAAGATCAGCTTATTGAGTTGAATACTAAAAGTTTTAGACTTATTTACTTAAAAACAATAATAGTATATGGTGAACTTTCTCCTGTCTTTGGCAAGATCAGTCTGATATGTTCGTTATTCCTGTGGTAATCCACATAGGGTTCTTTGGTAATGATCCTTCCTTTTTCTGTTTCCTTATATCCGGCTGCCAGCATCAGTTTAAGATACTCGTTGTAATTTTTTTTATCTTTAAAAGTAAATTCAATACTGTCTTGTGATTTTTCTTCAGTATATTCAAACTTTCCTATTTTCGAGGTATAGTCCGAGGAATCATATTCTGTTAAAACAAAGCCCAGGCCTTCAGTTCTGTCATAAAATCTGAATTTCAGCTGCTTCATTTCCTTTTTAAACTCATCCATGGTAAGTTGGTTGAAACCTTTAAGCTGTTCTAAGGTGAAGGTCTGAGCAGAGATCTGAATACTGAGTACCATTGAAAATAATAAGAATCCAAAAGTTTTTCTCATTTTTATTTTTATCGCAAATATAACATAACCTTATGAAACCGGCAGTCTGAAATAAAATGTACTTCCGTTATTCAAAGAGCTCTTCACTCCTATTTCTCCATGCTGTTTCTCAATAAAATTCTTTGAGATTGCCAAGCCTAAGCCAGTTCCATTCTGATGTTCTCCGGGAACCTGAAAATAGCGGTCAAAGATCTGGCGGTGGTATTTTTCATCAATCCCGCTTCCGGTATCAATGATGCTGAACTGAATGAAAGAATCCAGTTTCTCAACTACAATCTTAATACTTTCATCTTGAAAAGAGTGCTTTACCGCATTGGTTAAAAAATTATTCATTACCCAGACGGTTTTATCAAAATCAGCAGTCACAGCATCGCTGTCTTCGAGAAGATATTCTGTACTGATGGAAATGTTTTTCTGCTCGGCAAGCTTTTCAACATTCTTTACAGCAGCCTGTACGATTTCTTTTGGAGAACATTTCTCAACAGTCAGTCTGATGTTTCCGGATTCTACCTGGGAAAGATTAAGCAGCTCGCCTGTGATATCCAGTAAGCGCTGTCCGTCTTCATTGATGCTTTTCAGCAGTTCCTGCTGCTGCTCATTCAGCGCTCCGAACTTTTGGTTTCCAAGAAGCTGTACCCCCATTTTGATAGCTGAAATCGGAGTTTTCAGTTCATGGGAAATGGTTGCTATAAAATTGGTTTTGGCAAAATCAAGCTCTTTAAAAGGGGTAATATTTCTTAACAGAATTACCTTTCCGATATATTTTTTTTCTTTTTCACCAGTTTTTACAATATTGATCGGGATGATGTCCTGTTCAAAATAATTTTCTTTGTTATCACGCACAATTTTAATCGGATCTTTTACCGGATGATCTATATTTTTCAATAGTTCACGCATCAGATCGTTATTAACAGCAACTTCATGAGCTGTTTTTCCGATAATTTCTTCTTTGTGAAGATTGGTGATTTTCAAAGCTTCATCATTGATCATATAGATAAAATGATTCTCATCCAGACCAATAACTGCGTCATGCATGTTATTAACCAGGGTTTCAATCCGTTTTTTATCCATCAGCTGTTTGGAAAGTGTGCTGCTTTCGTATTCCTGAAGTTTCTCCGCCATGCTGTTAAAGGAATCTGCAAGACTGTTGAATTCTTCGCTTCCTTTGAAATGAACTCTTTCACTATAGTTTTTATCGGCAATCTGTTTGATACTGAAGGTCAATTGATTGATAGGCTCTGCGATGGTTTGTGGTAAATTGAAAAGCAGAATAAAAGCAATCAGAAAACATACAGTTCCTAAACTTACGATCCAGAAAGTAGCGTTTTCTGCAGTAATAATCGCAATATCACTCTTCCGTTCTATCCCTTTCATATTCAAAGACATAATCTTGGCCAGATCTTCTCGTATCAGCTTTTCTTTATTGGTATCCGGAGCTTTCAGATAACTGTTGAAATGAAGATTCAGGTTTTGCGTAGCTTCTTTTTCTCCAAATTCTGTAAGGTTTTTTTCCTGAAGTTTATTGTTTTTCTGAAAATCTGCTATTGCAACGGTACTGTCTGTACTGATATTATCCAGCGCCAGAAACATATTTTTAGAAAACTCCAGGCTGTTATAATTGGCCGTAAGGATCTTTTCAGTATCGGATTTTAATTTATTGATATATACAGAACCTATCACTGAAAGCAGAACGATCAGCAGAAATAAAAGGCCCACGCCTAAGGTAAGTTTCGTTTTAAGTTTCATTATTTTTATGATAAAATAATAATATCTATCTGTCTTTCATTCAGCCTGTTCATCAGGGTATAGATCCAGCTGTATCCCAGGAGCCGCTGCCAGAACCTTGCATGAGGTTTCCCAATGCAGACCGTTGTGATATTATGGGCAATCACATATTCCAGAATTCCGTTATGAACACTGCTCTCTTTGATACGGACTACTTTGGCACCTAATTCCTGTGCTAAATTAAAATTATTAATCAAATACCGCTGCTTATCCAGAGCAATTTTTTCAGGATTTTCTGAGGGCTTCTGAACATATAAAACCGTCCACGGACTGTTATAATAACTGGCTAATCTTGCTGTTTTGCGGATGATTGTTTTGGCAATTTTTTCATTACTGCTGATACAGGCCAGGAATTTTATAGGTTTAAAATTCTCGGTTTTGATTTCTGTCTCCACTTTTCTTTCTACGTGAGTGGCTACTTCTTTTAAAGCTAACTCACGAAGCTGCAGAATATGCCCGCTTTGGAAGAAATTACTCAGCGCTGTCTGAATTTTTTCTTTTTTATAGATTTTTCCTTCTTTCAGGCGGGTCAGCAGTTCATCAGCCGTAAGGTCAATATTCACCACTTCATCTGCCAGTGCCAGTATCTTATCCGGAACCCGCTCTGCCACTTCTACTCCAGTTATTTTTTTGACCTCTTCATTCAGGCTTTCGATGTGCTGAATATTCATGGCACTGATGACATTGATCCCGTTATCAAGAATTTCCAATACATCCTGCCATCTTTTTTTATTTTTGGAACCTTCTACGTTGGTATGGGCCAGCTCGTCTACTAACACGACTTCAGGATGCTCGTTGATAATGGCCTGAAGATCCATTTCCTCAAGGTTCTTTCCTTTATAAAAAACCGATTTTCTTTCAATTTGCGGAAGACCTTCCACCAGAGCTTCAGTTTCTTCCCTTCCATGGGTTTCGATATAGCCAATCTTTACATCAATGCCATTTCGCAAAAGGGAATGAGCTTCCTGAAGCATACGGAAACTCTTTCCTACCCCTGCACTCATCCCGATATAAATTTTGAATTTTCCTTTGCGGGACTTCTGAATCAGTTCTAAAAAATCTTTTGCTGATGACATTGATTTAATTCTTTTTAATTTTACTTTAAGCACTATTTTCTGTGGCTGAACCGATATTAAAACCAGACCGCTAAACTTGATGTTATGAAGAAATTCCCTTTTCTAAATTCATCATTTTTAGCAAAAATGGCATCTTTTGAAGTTAAACCTCTCGCTTCTGTACGGAAAACAACATTTTTGAATATTGCATAGTCTACATTGAGAGAGTATCCGAAAGTCTGAAATCCGTTAGGTGTTTCAGTACTGATAATCACTCCGTTTTTATCATTGTAGTACTCCAGTCTTCCTGCCAGGGCCCATTTGCTGTCCAACTGATATTTCATCTGAACATTCGGGCTGTACCAGATGTTGTACTGCTCACTTCCTTTTGATTTCTGCTCCGCTCCGATATCAAATCCTAATACCGCAGAAAACTGATCCGTTATCTGGAAACTTCCATACAAATCATGGAAATAACGCATTCTTTTATCCTCTTTTGCTTTATCATTTCCAATAAACGAACTGCTGTTCAGGGTAATTTTATCATTGGGTTTATAGGTTACCTGGTGACCAAAAGAAATACTCTGATTTCCCTCAGCCTTTGCGATACGCTGCCATCCGTTCAATACCAATCCGCTTACCAACCATTTTCCATTATCTGAAGTGTAGGAAATTTTGGCTCCGGTTTCAAAATACGGAGAGTTCTCTGCAGCTAAGCTTCTTGTCAGATTGACATTATCTTTCCCAATAGCACTTTCCCAGCCGATATGGGAAGGCATAATCCCTGCATCAATCCATAAGTTTTTATTTTTTGATATTCTGATTCCTACATTGGCTTCATTCACGTACCGTAATGCATTTTGTTCAGCTGCCATATTATCCTGTGCATACGTGCCGGCCATTAAAGCTATATTGGCACGGATATTCTCACTCTGGTAATTGGCTTTAACCAATCCCAGGTTAAGATTCATTTCATTATGTCTGTTATATGAGTAGAGAAAATTTTGACGCATATGATTTCCGGGTTCATTAAAATCGTAGGTATAAAACAGTTCTGCATACGCGGAAAATGTAACTTTATTTCCTGTTTTCAATGAATCTGATGACTGTGCTTTGGAGAAAAACATTCCCAATACGGCTCCTATAGCTAAATATTTTTTCACTTTTATTAAGGTATGTTAACCATGTCAAGGTTTAAAGCCCTGACATGATTATTTGATTATTAATTTATTATTTTAATTGATCCAAAGCAATATTAAGCTTCAGAACATTCACTTTTGAGGGTCCGAAAAGGCCTAACAGCGGCTTTTCCGTCTGAGTATTAATTAAATTTCTGATCTGTTCCTCGGAAAGGTTTCTCACTTTCGCAATTCTTTTGGCCTGATACAGTGCCCCTTCTTCAGAAATATCCGGATCCAGCCCGCTTCCACTTGCTGTAACAAGCTCTACAGGGACTTTTGTATTCCCCATTTCAGGATTATCCGTTTTCAAAGTATCGATCCTTTTCTGTACAATCTCCAGATATTCTTTGTTACTTGGACCTTTGTTGCTTCCACCGCTTCCTGCTGCATTGTAATTAACGGAAGAAGGACGGCCATGAAAGTATTTCTCAGATTTAAATTCCTGTCCGATATTGGCATAAAGCTTCTGCCCTTTGTCATAAATAACTTCTCCGTTTCCTTTGTTGGGAAGTATTTTAGAACCTCCGTATACTACAGCCAGATAAAGTCCTGTCACCACCAGCATTACAAGCGTTAATCTGAATGCTGAAACAATATGATTTTTCATTTTTAAAATTTTAATAGAATAAACTGATTATCAGATCAATGATTTTGATCCCGATAAATGGAACAATTACCCCGCCCAAACCGTAGATCAAAAGGTTTCTTCTTAACAATGCACTTGCTCCGATCGGCTTATAAGCTACTCCTTTCAGTGCCAGCGGGATCAGGAACGGAATAATCACTGCATTGAAAATAACCGCTGATAATATGGCTGTTTCCGGACTGTGAAGGTTCATAATATTCAGCTTCTGAAGGGAAGGAATAAAAGTGATAAAGAGTGCGGGAATAATCGCAAAATACTTCGCTACATCATTCGCAATACTAAAAGTTGTCAACGTTCCTCTTGTCATCAATAGCTGCTTCCCGATTTCCACAATTTCAATCAGTTTTGTAGGGTCATTATCCAGGTCTACCATGTTTCCGGCTTCTTTAGCGGCTTGAGTTCCACTGTTCATGGCCACACCTACATCTGCCTGAGCCAATGCCGGAGCGTCATTGGTTCCGTCTCCCATCATCGCTACGAGCTTACCTTCCTGCTGTTCTTTTTTGATGTAATTCATCTTGTCTTCAGGTTTGGCTTCGGCAATAAAATCATCTACCCCGGCTTTTTCTGCGATAAATTTTGCGGTCAGAGGATTATCTCCGGTTACCATTACCGTTTTTACACCCATTTTTCTCAGTCTCTGGAAGCGCTCCTGGATTCCGGTTTTGATGATATCCTGAAGCTCAATAACGCCCCACACTTTTTCATTAACGGCAACAACTAAAGGTGTTCCTCCGTTTTCAGAAATTTTAGTTACCGCATCCTGGGTTTCCTGCGGGAAGATGTTGCCGGCTTTTTCAGTCAGTTTTTTTATCGTATCATAAGCTCCTTTACGGATTCTTGTTTCTTCAAAATCAATTCCGGAAGTTCTTGTTTCCGCAGTAAAATCAATATATGTAGGATTGGAAACCAATAAATCTTCGGTTTTTAAAGCACTCAGTTCAATGATTGATTTTCCTTCCGGTGTCTCATCAGCTACAGAACTTAATGCGGAAGCTTTAATGAATTCTTCAATCTGAATTCCATTGGCAGGATGAAACTGGGTTGCTTTTCTGTTTCCAATGGTGATTGTTCCGGTTTTATCAAGCAGCAGAACATCAATATCTCCTGCGGTTTCTACTGCTTTACCGCTTTTGGTAATCACATTCGCTCTCAATGCTCTGTCCATCCCCGCAATCCCGATTGCAGAAAGCAGTCCCCCGATGGTTGTCGGAATAAGACAAACGAAAAGAGATATAAATGCCGCTATGGTAATCGGAGTCTGCGCATAGTCTGCAAAAGGCTTTAAAGTGAGGGTAACAATAATAAATGTAAGCGTGAATCCCGCTAAAAGTATAGTTAGTGCGATTTCGTTTGGTGTCTTTTGTCTTGATGCCCCTTCTACAAGGGCAATCATTTTATCCAGGAAGGATTCTCCCGGTTTTGTGGTTACTTTCACTTTAATTCTGTCTGACAATACTTTTGTACCTCCGGTTACAGAACTTTTGTCTCCTCCAGCTTCACGGATCACAGGTGCACTTTCTCCGGTAATGGCAGACTCATCAATGGTTGCCAGACCTTCAATGATCTCCCCATCCATCGGAATCTGATCTCCGGCTTCACAAAGGAAAATATCACCTAATTTCATTTCAGCAGACATTTTCAGGCTTGTTTCTACCTGGAATCCCGGCTTGTTATCAAGGACTACTCTGGCCGGAGTTTCCTCCCTTGTTTTTCTGAGGGTATCAGCCTGTGCTTTTCCTCTTGCCTCTGCAATAGCTTCTGCAAAGTTGGCAAACAAGACGGTGAAAAATAAAATAATAAATACTAAAAAGTTATAGGAAAAGCTTCCCTGGGTTTTATCACCGGTAAGGCTGAACATGCTTACGATAAACATGACAACGGTTCCGATTTCTACCAGGAACATTACCGGATTTTTAAACATAATTTTCGGGTTCAGTTTTACGAAGGACTGTTTTATCGCTTCGTTGACCAAATCTCTTTGAAATAATGTCTGCGACTGATTTTTCATTTTTTTGAAAGAGTTTATATCATTGTAAATCAATAGTAACCATCAAGGTCTGCCGGATCATAAGGATAGATATGGATAATAGTAAGTGAACGTTTCAGTAAGTGTCAGACCAGCTTCCTTAATGGTTGAATATTGATTTTAATTTTTAATGTTCACATTTATTTTGAGAAGTACTGAATCTGCTCTGCAATAGGCCCTAATGTCAATGCAGGGAAGAAAGACAGTGCTGCAATCAGTAAAATCACCGCCAGGGTCATAAATCCGAAAGTAGCGGTATCTGTTTTCAGTGTTCCTGAACTTTCCGGGATATATTTCTTCTGTGCCAATAATCCTGCGATTGCAACAGGTCCTATAATCGGGATAAATCTTGAGAGTAACAGTACAATTCCCGTTGAGATATTCCACCAAGGGGTATTGTCTCCCAATCCTTCAAATCCGGATCCGTTATTGGCTGCAGAAGAAGTAAACTCGTACAGCATTTCACTGAAACCATGGAAACCTGGGTTATTCAATGTTTTTGTTCCGAATTCCGGCAGATAAGCCGTTAAAGCTGTTCCTGCAAGAATTAAGAAAGGATGAAATAAAGCCACAATCATTGCAATTTTCATTTCTTTGGCTTCAATCTTTTTACCCATAAATTCCGGGGTTCTTCCCACCATCAGACCACTGATGAACACGGCGAGAATGATAAAAATGAAATAGTTAAGAATTCCGACCCCACAGCCGCCATAAAAACAGTTGATCATCATGGCAAGCAGCTCATTCATCCCCGAAAGAGGCATTGTACTGTCATGCATCGCATTCACAGATCCTGTAGAAATTACAGTAGTAGCGATACTCCAGTACCCGGATGCTGCACTTCCGAAACGGATTTCCTTTCCTTCCATAGCTCCTAGCCTGTTATCTGCTCCCATTTGTGTAATCAGAGGATTTCCTCCTGTTTCATTCACAATATTCGGAATGGTAAGCGCCAGAAAACCGACCGTCATTACCGTAAAGATTACCCATGAAAGCTTTCTTTTATTCAGATAAAAACCCAGTGCAAATACCAAGGCAAACGGAATGATCATTTGAGTAACCATTTCTGTCATATTGGTCATATAATTGGGATTTTCAAGCGGGTGTGCTGAATTCGCTCCGAAAAATCCACCTCCATTGGTTCCCAGGTGTTTAATGGCAACAAACGCAGATACTGGACCTCTGGAAACGTCTGCTTTCTGGCCTTCAAGTGTTATAATATGATCTTTCCCTTCAAAAGTCATCGGACTTCCGTTGATAGAAAGGATTAGAGCGACAATTACGCTTATAGGAACCAGGATTCTGATCATCGATTTTGTGAAGAAATCGTAGAAGTTACCCAGTTCCGTACTTGTTTTTTCTTTAAAAGCTTTGAAAAGAACAGCCATTGCCGCCATTCCCGTTGCTGCAGTAACAAACTGTAAAAACATCAGATAAAGCTGGCTCAGATAACTTACCCCTGTTTCTCCTGAGTAATGCTGTAAATTACAGTTAACCAAGAATGAAATGGTCGTATTAAAAGCCAGATCAGGTGACATATTCGGGTTTCCGTCAGGATTTAAAGGAAGCCACGCCTGATTCAGCAAAAGAAGAAAACCAATGATAAACCAGATCAGATTAATCGCCAGCATGGCATACATATTCTGTTTCCAGTTCATCTGGCGGGCAGGATTAATCCCTGAAACTTTATAAATTAACTTTTCAACGGGCTCAAAAACCGGATCCAGAAAAGTTTTTTTGTATCCGTAGACATTAGCTATGTATTTCCCTAAAAATATTCCGATAACTAAAGTAATAGCAAACATTGCTATGATGCCTAATATTTCTGTATTCATGATGGATTAAAATTTTTCAGGTTTTATTAAAACATAACAGATATACACAAAGGCAAGTATTGAGAGGAAAAATAAACTCCACATAATTTATATTCTATCAAAAAATTCAACTGATTTATATAAAAGCCAAAACAACACTGCAAAAAGCAGAATTAAACTTATCAGCATCATATCTTAATTATTAGGGTTAAAAGGGTCAACAATACGTACGATACAATCAGCAGACTAAAAGTCGAATGCTCCCGTTTTTTAAACGTTTTTCTTGAAATTGTCATTTTTAAATATTTTATTCAGAGACTATATGCCAAAAGAAATTCCATTTTAAAAAACAAACATTTAAACAATTGAATTACAATTAATTAAACTCAAAAACCTCCCTGTATAAAAACAGAAAAGCCTATCAAAATGATAGGCTCTTTATTAAAATGATAATCGGTTTATTTTAATCCGTATTCTTCAAGCTTACGGTATAATGTAGCAATACCGATCTCAAGTAACCGGGCTGCTTCCGCTTTATTCCCTTTTGTATACTGTAAGACTTTTTGGATATGTATTTTTTCCAGTGACCGGATACTGAAAGAATCGTTTTCAGGTAATTTCTCCGAATAATGAGGAAGACTGTCTGCATCCAGGATATTGTTATCCATTAAAATCAAACTACGTTCTACCGCATTTCTCAATTCACGTATGTTTCCCTTCCATTCATTTTTCTCCAGTGCTTTATAATAATCCGGAGTTACCTGGATTGAGGATAAGTGAAGCTTATGAGAAAAGAGATCAATAAAATTCTTAGCCAGTGCTTTTAAATCTTCTTTCCGTTCTCTTAATGGCGGAAGTGTGATCTCAAAGACATTTAATCTGAAATAAAGATCCTCTCTGAAATTCCCTTGCTGTATTTCATCTACCAGATCTCTGTTGGTAGCAGCAATTAACCTAAAGTCGGATTTGGAAACTTTCGTTTCTCCCATTTTGATAAATTCCCTGGTTTCTAAAACTCTGAGCAATTTTGCCTGAAGTTCTATTGGCATTTCACCAATTTCATCCAGGAATAAAGTGCCACCATTAGCTTCTTCGATCAATCCCTTTTTATCCTTTATAGCGCCTGTAAAAGCGCCTTGCTTATGACCAAAAAGCTCACTTTCCAGAATCTCTTTACTGAATGCAGAGCAATTGATGGCTACAAAGCTGTTCTTCTTCCTGTCGCTTCCCTCATGAATGGCACTCGCAAAGACTTCCTTTCCTGTTCCGGTTTCTCCGGTAAGAAGTACGGCTGCATCCGTCAGAGCTACCTTTTCTGCCAGCTTTTTAGCCTGTAAAATTAGTGGTGATTTACCTATAATCTGATCAAATCCTTTCGTTGCAGTCTGCTGAACCACTCTCGATTTGTTATCTTTCACCTTATCAAGAGCTTTATACACCAATGGGATTATTTTCTCATTATCATCTCCTTTCACCAGATAGTCATAAGCACCATTCTTCATGGCTTGTACAGCATCCGTAATATTCCCGAATGCCGTCATCAAAATAATCTCAAGCTGCGGATATTTACTTTTAATGGACTTTACCAGTTCTACTCCAAAAGCATCAGGCAGGCGCACATCGCTCAGAACAACATCAAATTCATATTGCTCCAGCATCGTCATTGCCGAACGCGCTGTAGAAGCTTCTTTTACATTAAAATTCTCTTGGGAAAGGATCATTCCTAGCAATTTAAGGAGTTTGATCTCATCATCGATGATCAGAATGTTTCCTGACATTATAATTATTTTAGAAAACCACTACAAACTTATTGAAATTATTTGAGTAAAACAGGGTTATACAAGGAAATAGTTAGCTGATCAGCTTCTAAAGTTTAGGAGCTTTTTCCCGCTATCCATTCCTACTCCTCGCGCCTGCGCTGCCACCCTGAGCGAAGCCGGAGGGTCTCAGCGCTTGCTGCGGGGTAACCATTGCTATCGGGGCTATGATGATGAATGATAAGTTATTAATGATGGGAACCGGGTTCGGGATACGCGTACCGTGGTATGTACGTGCTTCTGGGATTTGGGATGGAAGTAATAAAGAGTTATACACCTTGAGTTATAAGTACTCTCTGTCTCAATGGCCTTACCCCTGTTCCAATTATGTCATTCCGCAGGAATCCAGACTTAGTTATCAGAGCTTCAGGGTCCCAGAGTTGAGTGGTCATAAAGGCTTTGGATGCTTAAGATTTATAATGAACTATAATTTCAAATGTAAAGTGGCTTGCTTAGACTCCTGCGGAGTGACAACGTGAAGGGAATGATAAACGGTAATAGTGACAGCAGTACATCATTTACTGATAAGAGATCAATGATGAATGATGTGACAAGGCTCGGGATACGGGTTCCGAGGTATGGATTTCTGATATCTGGGATGGAAGTAATAAAGAGTTATACACTGTGAGCTATAAATAACCTCTGTTTCAATGGCCTTACCCCTGTTCCACTTGTGTCATTCCGCAGGAATCCAGGCTTAGTTATCAGAGCTTCAGGGTCCCAGAGTTGAGTGGTTATAAAGGCTTTGGATGGTTAAAGATTTATAATGAACTATAATTTCAAATGTAAATGCATTGTTTAGACTCCTGCGGAGTGACAAAAGGAGGGAATGATAAACGGTAATAGTGACAGCAGTACATCATTACTGATAAGAGATCAATGATGTTACAAGACTCGGGATACGGGTTCCGGGGTATAGATTTCTGGGGTTTGGGATGGAACTAATAAAGAGTTATACACCGTGAGTTATAAATAACCTCTGTCTCAATGGTCTTACCCCTGTTCCAATTATGTCATTCCGTAGGAATCCAGGCTTAGTTATCAGAGCTTCAGGGTCCCAGAGTTGAGTGGTCATAAAGGCTCTGAATGGTTAAGATTTATAATGAACTATAATTTCAAATGTAAATCCATTGTTTAGACTCCTGCGGAGTGACAACGTGGAGGGAATGATAAACGGTAATAATAACAGCAGTACATCATTTACTGATAAGAGATCAATGATGAATGATGTTACAAGACCCGGGATACGGGTTCCGAGGTATGGATTTCTGATATCTGGGATGGAACTAATAAAGAGTTATACACTGTGAGCTATAAATAACCTCTGTCTCAATGGTCTTACTCCTGTTCCAGTTGTGTCATTCCGCAGGAATCCAGGCTTAGCTATCAGAGCTTCAGGGTCCCAAAGTTGAGTGGTCAAAGGCTTTGGATGTTGAAGGTTTATAATGAACTATAATTTCAAATGTAAAATGGCTTGTTTAGACTCCTGCGGAGTGACAAGGGGGTATGTGATGAGTGGTAAATGATAAACGATGAATGACAAGTTATTAATGATGGAACCGGGGTTCGGGATACGGGTTCCGGGGTATGGATTTCTGGGATTTGGGATGGAAGCAATAAAGAGTTATGCACCGTGAGTTTAAATAACCTCTGTCTCAATGGTCTTACCCCTGTTCTAGTTGTCTCATTCCGCAGGAATCCAGACTTAGCTATCAGAGCTTCAGGTCCCGAAGTTGAGTGGTTATAAAGGCTTTGAATGAAGGTTTATAATGAACTATAATTTCAAATGTAAAGTGGCTTGTTTAGACTCCTGCGGAGTGACAACGTGGAGGGAATGATAAACGGTAATAATGACAGCAGTACATCATTTACTGATAAGAGATCAATGATGAATGATGTTACAAGACTCGGGATACGGGTTCTGTGGTATGTACGTGCTTCTGAGTTTTAATCCATACCATAAATTATAAAGTTGTAAACCGTGGGTTATAATGCTTCTGTCTCAATGGTCTTACCCTGTTCCAATTATGTCATTCCGCAGGAATCCAGGCTTAGTTATCAGAGCTTCAGGGTCCCAGAGTTGAGTGGTTATAAAGGCTTTGGATGCTTAAGATTTATAATGAACTATAATTTCAAATGTAAAATGGTTTGTTTAGACTCCTGCGGAGTGACAACGTGGGATAAACGATGAATGATAAACGATGAATGATAAACGATGAATGATAAATGATGAATGATAAATAATGAGTGATTGGTGTATCGTTTATCATTCATCAATTATTACTCATTACTCATTACTCATTACTCATAGCTTAAGCCTGTCTTGGGTATAAAGCAAAAAAAATCCTTTATCGTTATGATAAAGGATTTTTAAAAATAAAATAAAAACTGGCGGCGGCCTACTCTCCCGCGTTAGCAGTACCATCGGCGCTGGTGGGCT
>NZ_JBPCHX010000009.1:0-125486 GCF_051011775.1 Chryseobacterium amylolyticum | reverse complement strand
AACAACTCCTTCCCTAGCCCTGATAGCAATGGTTACCCCGCAGCAGAAGCCGGAGCGAGAGGGCTTGAGGACGGGAAGCCCCGGCGCGAGGAGTAGAAATGGATAGCAGGATGAAGCTCCTGAAAAAGTTGGAGAGTTGGAGGGTCGGAGAGTCAGAGAGGCGGAAAACTGAAGTGGTTTGCTTATATTTTAAAGATAGAGGTGGAAATATTAGCAGTCTTTCGAAAGTGGAATCAGAAGAAACGTTTGATCAATAGTTTGTAGGCATAGTATCCTAACAGGCACCCGATAGTATCTGCTACGATATCTAAGGTTTCCATAGATCTGCCCAGTCCCATTTCTTCCTGCAGGATTTCAGTAAGGAATGCATAAATAAGAATGATCTGAAAGAAGTAGGAGAATTTTATTTTAGGAAACGTGGCAATGAAAGAAAACCCCAAAGCAGCAAATATACTGAGATGCAGAACTTTGTCGATACCACTGAACATGAACCAATATTCATGGTTTTCTTCTCCGGGTTTGAGAAGCATATAAGTAAGAAATGCCCAATAAATGGGCAGTATCTTACTAAATATTTTTGAAATCTTATCCAATGATCGCTTTGTAATCATCTGCAGAAAGTAACTCTGACTGATCTGCCCCATCAGCAATTTCCAATTTGATGATCCATCCGTTTCCATAAGGATCTGTATTTAACAGCTCAGGCTGATCTTCCAGGTCTGAATTAAATTCAATAACCTTCCCTGAAACAGGCAAGAATAGATCTGAAACAGTCTTTACCGCTTCTACACTTCCGAAAACGTCTCCTCCATTAAGGTCATCATCTACAGTATCTACATCCACATATACGATGTCTCCAAGTTCTCCCTGAGCAAAGTCTGTAATACCGATTGTAGCAACGTTACCTTCGATTCTGATCCATTCGTGATCTTTGGTGTACTTTAATTCTGATGGTGTGTTCATTTTTAAATTTTTATTTTGTACAAATGTATTCAAAAATATAGTAGCTTCAAATATCGGATATAAAAAAAGTCCTTCAAAACTGAAGGACTTTTAGGTTTGTATTATTTTTAGAATCCACCTGCGGATTCACCGAATGTAAATGTGGCTGAAATACCTGCTCTGATTGTAGACAGCGGGAATGCTGTGGAAATCTTATACTTTGAGGTCATCTGTTCGTAGAATACTCTCAGGTTCAGATTCTCAGAAACGTTGTAATCTGCAGACAGTTTAATGTTCATTAATCTTTGTCCTCCTGTGACCTGAGCATCATTTAACAGGATATTCATAATGGATGTTTTACTGTCTCTTAATGAAATATCTCCTCTGATGTTAAGATCACTTCCTTTTCCTCTTGTTCCTCTTCCTCTGATATTGGCCGTTCCCAATCTGAAGTTTCTGACAATATATCCAAGTCTTACCACGTATTCTGTATTGGCATCTTCAGTAAGCGTCTGGTTTACCAATCCGAGCACCATCATTCTGGTTCTGTTGTACTGTATCCCAAACTGCATGTTGTTTCTCATGGTAACATCTATTCCAATGAGCGGAGAGAAGGATTCTACATATCCGACCTGTGCAAAGGTATATGGATTGATCTTGTCTCCTGCATTTTTGATTACATTACCAGCATCATCTACAGTCTGATAAAATCCGTTCGGATTGCCATGATAGTCTACATTGCTTTGAATACCTGTTGCGGTATAGGTAGCAGTATAAGCATGTAAGATGTCAAACTTCGTGAATTGTCCGCTGATAATCGGGATATTTTTTAATCCTGAATACGTAATTCTCCAGTTTGGTAACGGGAATCCTGATTTTTTAGGATTAGTCATCGGTGTCACAGACTTTCCTTCCATAGCTGCTCTAAAGGCAGGAATTAATACATAGGCATTTCCGATGCTATAATGCTGGGCAAATCCATTGTTATCCAATACTGCTCCAGGGCCTCCCAATTGCTGGGAAAGCGCTCTTGCATTTTCTCTGATCGCCTGATAAACTGCCTGTCCATCTTTAAACGATGTGCTAAGAAGCGTTGTCGTATTGGAATAGGTTGTCAATTCGCTGGCAAATGTAAAGTCCGGATCAGGAACTCCGTTATTGGTATAGTTAAATCCTGTGTGTGAGAAGTTACTGTTAAAAGTGTGCAATACATTCAGGTCAACTCTTAAATCGTTCATCGGCATTACCTGTAAGTCTGCCCTCAATTCTTTGGTAGACATTCTTACGTATGGATCTGTCATATAGTTGGAACCACTCACCCATCCGTTTTCCATTACTGTTCTTCTGATATCTGCCTGTGATCCTAAAAGGAATCCAAGTGTCGGGCCTCCCAGTGTCTGGCCGTATCCATACCAGTTTGGAGCTGATATTAATCCAGGAAGCACTGTTCCGTTTGTTTCATTATAACTTACATTCAGCTGTTTGAAAGAAGTCAGGAAGAATGCTGCACTTTGAAGTGGAGTAAGCCTGTTTTTAAATTTATACTTTTTGTATCTGTATCTGTTCTTTTCCCATTGTTTTGCATACACGTTATTCAGAGAGTCCATCTCCTGTCTTCGCTTCTGCAGTTTTGCATTGATGTTTTTAAAGTAATTAAACTGACCAAAGAACTTAGGAAGATCTGCTGAAGCCGTTGCCTGAATAACATTGGTATTCTGACCCACTGATCCTAAACTCGCTGGCTGGTTAGTGGTAGGATCCACAAATCCAAGCAATGAAGTAGATCTTGCTGCCCAGTTATAAGTAAATCCATATCCTACTTCCGCATCAATGAAATCCAGGTAAGGCAGGTACTGGAACGGCAGTTTATAATTAAGCTGCGCTCTGTGATTGTACAATACCGGTCTTCCTGCTCTGAATACATTTCCAAAGATCGACTTATTGTCCATGGAATTCACATCCAGGTTATCATTAAGGGTTCTGGTTGCTGAGTTGATTTCCAGCTTTAATGATTTTGTGAAATTAAATCCTAATCCATACTGCCATCCAAAGAAGAAGTTTCTGTTTTTGATGGCATCAAAGTCACTGTTCATATTTCCGTTCAGGATTGCCTCCACATTTCTGAACTCTAACTCGTTATAATTTCTGTCGATTTCAGTTCTGAAAGAGATTCTTGTAGGTATTGGATTAAAGTTGAATTCCTTCACCCATCTCAGATACTTTGTAGATTTTGCGGTATCGCTGATCATTTTGTTGAAAGGTTTGATCATCCACGGTTTAAATGTGTAGTTGTAATCAATATATCCTCTCAGATACTGTCTGTAATTTCTTTTGGTATAAATATCCCTGTAATAGTCATCATTATAAACAGCAGTTACAGAAACGTTTTCAATATCATAGAATTTAGGCTTCTTATTTGGATTTACCCTTTCCTTATGCATATTCACAACTCCAATACTTCTCTGCTGGGTATAAGTTCTTGCTACTTTTTTCAGCTGATCTTTATTAGGCGCCTTGCTGAACTCCACATCGGTGTCCAGAGGATTATATTTCGGATCTTCGATAGTCTGTGAGTAAGAATAATTTAACGGAATTTTCACTCCGGTTTTTTCAGGAAGGAATTTGTCTACATTAATCGCGGTATTAATACTGAATGCCGATTGGGTAGACTGGGTTCTTTCTGCAGGTTTTGAATCGATATTACCGAAACCAACAGATGTATAGGAGGCATTGGCGTTCACGGTTGCCAGGTCTCCCATATTAAAGTTTAAGCTGGCGTTACCTGCATATCCTCCATCATTCTCAATTTCAGAAAGACGGATTTCGTTAACCCAAAGAACTCTTGTTATAGTGGATGCCCCTCTTGGATCAGAGTTTCTTACCCCAATCATAATAGTGGTAATATTTCCCAAACTTGGTCTACCTTTGATATAAATATTTTTATACGGTTCCTGATATCCTGTGTCAACTGTTCTATTAGTAATTGCAACACCAGATTTGTCTCTCCTGATTTTTGCATCTACAAAGTTCTGAACATCAAAATCAACTTCATTTTCCATTGGCCAGATCTCCATAGGAGCTGTTGCTGTAGTAGGAGTCATTCTTAGAGATGATTCGTACTCGTAATAGTTATCAGTAGCATCGCTTCCGAAACGGATAAAGAATTTGGTATTCTCATCCAGTCCAATTACTCTGTTCAAAGGATCATGAGCATGGACAAACAGCTTCAGCTTTTTGTATCTTCTCATATCCAAAGTCGTATTTTTAAACACTCCTCTTGCCTCAGTTTTAAGATCTTTCACTTTCATGTAAAGTGAGGCCTCATTCTGTCTCTGAGCTCCTGCATTACCACTCAAAACCTGTCTGTCAATTCCCGGAGGCAATACATATGGAGGTTGGTTCAGTGCATTTTCTTCAATATTTACACTTCCTATTTCAAAATTAGGATCTGTCACAGTTCCCGTTCCTTCTTCCGGATTAGTAACATTTAAACTTGCAATCTTACTGGTATATTTTCTCCAGTCTGATCTTACAAGATCCATTGTTCCGAATCTTAAAGTAGACGTTTGATCAAATCCTGTCAGCATTAATCTTGCAAATCTCACATTATTCAATACTGCATCTTCGTGTGTCCCTTCTGCTTTATCATAATTCGCTACCGGAATTCTGAACAAATACCATTTAACATCGGAAGACTGCCCGTTCTGGAATGTTGCTTTTACGGTTTTTACATCTACAATATTATTCGACCCAAGTGACAAACTTGGCTGGTCAAGCTTTATAACATATTGGTTATAGTTTTCACTCTGATCAAGGTTGTAATCCTTGTTGATATCTTCAGCATCCGGAGTCTGTGAAGATACATTCAGAGAGTTCGCTTCTGAGTTTCCTTCCGGGTTTCTGAAATACTTGTAACGTTCCACTACCGAAGCAGCCTGACTTCCTGTAAATTTATCAGAAAGGTAGAATACGAAGTCATCCACTGCCGGGTCAGCAATATTGGTTACCGGATTTACAAAGGTATTCCCGAACCTCATGGCTTCCTGATCAGAAGTAAGACCATCATATCCGGCATCCTGAGTTCTTCTGTCATCTCCTTCTGTAGAGAATGCATATAAAATTGGCGGCTGTTTTGGCTGTACTCCCCAGTTTGAATTCGTTGTAGAAGATGGTGTGCCCGGAGTAGGAAGTCCGTTTTCGTACTGCATTTTTCCATCTTTCAGAACATCTTCGGAAACGTTTCCTAAGTGAAGTAAAAGCTTTGGATCAGTTCCCAAGGTTTTACCGTCTGCATAAGGATCCATCATCCAGAATTCAACGTATTCAATATTTGAACTCACAAAGTTCGGAACGCTGATGGATCTCATAATCCCAGCCCACCTGCTTTGTGCCTGTTCCGTTACCGGATTGACGTTATATGGCCCTTTCTCTTTAGGGAAATAGGAAATATCAAAAGTATTCGTAAAAGTTTGTTCTCCTGCTACGAAATCTCTGTTGTTATAAATTTCGGAATATTGCACCCTTCTGGAAGCGTGGTTGGATACAGACTGTGGTGTGATTCCTGCAGGAGCTTTTCCACCGACACCCCAGAATCGCGGATCGATATTATACCATGTTAATAGCCCTCTTCCATATCCACTTGTTATATCATCATTTGCCGGTACCGTATTAAATGGCGGCAATGTATTTTTTTCCGGTTTTGAAGCAAGGCTCCATGCTGCCGGTTCTTTTAATGATATTTTAGAAGTTGTCTGTTCAAAATCGTCAATATAAGACTGGTTATTGGTTCCTTTATTCAATCCCGGTAATAAATAGGCGGCTTCCATCTTGAAGTTTAAGTTGGACGGAGCTTCGGTTTTTACCATCGGAAGTTTGTTGGTAAGCCTTGTCAGGTAAGGAGCCTGATTGTTGTACATCAGGTTGATCCCAGCCATGGTATTGTTTACGGCTTCCTGCCCGAAGTTTACTTTCTGGGTCAATGGAGATTCGGAGTAATTGATTACCGTTCCACCTAAGATAAAGTTTTCACTGAATCTTCTTTCCAGGTTTAATCCTAGGAATCTTTTTCTCTGGGTATTAAATGTCAGCTGGTTTTCCAGTGAAATATTGATGGCCTGTCCGGACTGCTTTACATTTTCATTGATGATGGTAACCGTTCCCAGCATATAGTCTACGGTATAGTCTACTCCTTCCGTAAGCTGTACTCCGTTTGCAGCTACTTTCACCGATCCCTGAGGAACGTTTACTGCTCCCAGAGAAATACCTTGCCCCTGAACACCTTTATAACGGCCTTCCATGGTATACCTTTGTGAAAGGTTACTGGAGAGCGCCTGTTGTTTTTGTTTGGTATAAAGATCCTGGAAAACATATTGAGGATCACTTGTACCCAATTTTGATTCCAGATATTTACCGAAGGGCTGTACTTTGGTAAAGATGACTCTTCCTGTTTCCGGTCTGATGGTAAGACCATTAACAAAGTCGAAGATACCGTCTCCTTTACTTCCATCTTTATTATTCTGGATATCGCCATTCATATTGAGGCGGTCCCAGTTAAATAATTTCAGTAAGTTCTGGTCTTTTACAGGAGTATCCGGAAGATAGTTTACTTTACCTCCTGTTTTCGGATCCCTGTAATAAACGTTAAGGATAAATCCATCCGGAGCTACCTGTCCGGCGTCAATAGAGTAAATATTCTTCATCATCAGATCCCACATCGGAGATTGAGTATTGACTTTGTTATTTACTCTCAATACTTTAGTAACCAGTACAGGGCTTTCTTCAGAAAACTCCCCTACTTTGTATACTTTATTGCTCCCGTTAACGGTATAGGAGTATGAAACGGCTAAAAGCTGCTGGTCATTAAGTTTTTGGTTTAATGAAATATATCCAAGCTGCGGCTGAAAAGTATATTCATTAGCATTCAGCTTCCTGGCTTTTGTATTGTATATGAATTGTTCCCCGTTATCATAAGGAGTGGGATCACCAGGAAGTACCTGTCCCTGGAAAATAGTACCATAGTTTTTTCCTGCTTCTCTGGTACCGGCTACTTCTGATACTTTATCATATAATCCGTTCAGAGAGTTATCTGGTAAAGTGGCCCCTCCTGCAGCTTCTCCCAGGTCTCTGATCCCGATAATACTTTTCTGATAGGCAAGATTACTGTTCCCCTGATCCAATACCCAAACTTCCAATCTGGTGATGTTGATTGTGGAATTGATTTGCGGATAATTAATCAAAGCATCGTCATACTTGTTCAGGAAATAGTGTCCTAAAAAGAAGTGCTGGTTTTCTTCATAGTCAATAGCATTGACTTTAAAGTTATTCATCACACCACCACCCTGAACTACAATATTACGGGCTTCACCCTGCTGCTGGGAAAGGACAACTGTTCCGAATGTTTTTCCTAACTGGAACTCTGTTTTCACCCCGAACAATGACTGGGAACCACGGATAAGGCTGGTTGAAAGCGGCATGTTTACGTTACCGAACTCAACTCTTTTGATTATTTTATCTTCTCCTCCTTCGTTAGGCTTATCTACATTTCCAAGACCTTTGCTTTGAAGATCTTTCCAGCTTCCTTTTGCCTGCCAGACGAGATTCATCCTGTTTTCGAAAGCAAAACCGCTCTGAGTATCATAATTGGCCTTTAACTGAAGATTTTCACCTACTTTCCCCAATAATCCCAGCTGAATTCTCTGATCTATATCAAAGGTAAAGCTGGTCCTGTTTTGCGGCAGGATCATCGGGTTATCTATTTTCTGGTAAAGCCCTGCAAAATCCAGGGATGCATACCCTGAAGGAATGATTTCAATTTTATTACCTCCGAAAATGGTTTCAAAAAGTCTGTTGTTGATCTGTAATGAAGGAATAAGTCCCTTCTTTCTGGCATCGGATCTGTCTCTTCTGAAGAGAAGGTTATATTTATCAGATTTCTCCTTGTAATAGGCTTTTGTCTGGCTGGCAAGCATATATTCTTTATATTCTTCCGGAGACATTGCTGTAGGAGGACCTGTAATGGTATTTCCGATTTTGGGATACACGTAATACATCCCGGTTTTTATATCGTAATAGGCTTCGTACCTCGTAGGGTCAGCCACTTCATATTGTTTTCTTATGATCGCTGTATCTTTCTGTGCCTGCGCAAAAGCACTGACAGACATACACAGGAACGACAGGAACAAAAATATGTTAAGATGCTTAATATTCGCCACCAAATGTTAAATGTTTTTTAAGATTTGTTTAACCAATTCTTCTACGGAGATGCTTGGATTTTGTTTTATAATTTTATCCGCAATCTTCTCACTGGTTCGTTTAGGAATGCCTAAAACTTCTAATGCAGATAACGATTCTTCCTTAATTTTATTATCCGTCATCACAGAAATGTTCGCGTTAGGATCACTGTATTTCTGTACTTTATCTTTAAGATCTACGATAATTCTTTCAGCAGTTTTTGCACCGATTCCTTTCGCTTTTTGGATCAATGCACTGTTTCCGGAAAGTATGGCTGAAGCAATCTCATCAAGGCTCAAAGTTGACAAGAGAATAAGTGCTGAGACAGCCCCCACACCATTAACACTTATTAACAGATTGAACATTTCTTTTTCTGAACGTGTGTTAAATCCAAAGAGAAGATGAGCATCCTCACGAATGATCTGCTGAATAAATAAAAAGGTCTGCTGATTTAAAACCAGCGTTTGTGAGGTCATCAAACTGATTCCCACATAGTAACCAACTCCTTGCACATTAATGACAGCGTAGGTAGGTGTAAGTTCCTGAACTGTGCCTTGTAAAGAAAATATCATTATTAATTTTTAAAACTCCCAAATATAGCAATTTAAACTAATTAATGTTTTCATTTGATCTGCGAATGATTTTTAACTTAAATTTCAAATAAGAATTCAAGGAATTAACATAAAAACAAAAGACTCCAAAATATGGAGTCTTTTTAGTATCTGAACACCTCTTATGGTGTTATTTTTTTAATAATATTTCTATGTCTTTACTGTTTCTTCTCTCTCCTCTGAGCATCAAGAACGGCAATTGTAGCAAGGTTCACAATTTCATCTACGCTTGAACGCATCTGAAGCACATGTACCGGCTGTTTTAATCCCATTAAGATAGGTCCGATTACCTGTGCCACCTTCATCCCTCTCAGGATTTTGTAAGAAAGGTTGGCACTTTCAAGATTCGGGAAGATGAATGTATTGGCCGGTGTTGTTCCTAATTTTGAGAACGGATAATCACTCAGGTGGTCTGCATTCATTGCAAAATCGGGCTGAATTTCACCGTCCACAACCATTTTAGGATATTTTTCATGAAGAATTCCTACTGCTTTCGCAACTTTCTTGGAAGTTTCAGAGATAGCAGCAAAATTTTCAAATCCAAGCATTGCAATTCTTGGTTCAATAGCAAAAGATTTTACTGTAAATTCTGCCATTTTAGCAATATTCACCAGGTCTTCAGCTGTAGGGTTCTGGTTGATGGAAGTATCTGCAAAGAAAATAGGTTTCTTTTCAGACAGGATCATCATCATTGCCGCTACTTTGTCTACCCCTTTATCTTTTTCAATAACTTCTAGAACGGGACGTAAAACGGAAGTGTAGTTTTTAGAGAATCCTACGATAAGACCGTCAGTATCACCATGTCTCAGCATCAAAGGTCCGAAATAATCTCTCTGGCGAACATATCTTTTCGCTTTGTACTCGTTCATCCCTTTTCTCTGACGAAGTTTCCAAAGTGTTTCTCTGTATTTTTTTCTGTTTTCTTTCTGATCATCATCACTTGGATCAATAATAGGCACATCCAGAGTAATTCCGTAACGCTCCATCTGCTCCTTGATGTATTTTTTATCCCCTAAAAGGCTTGGGTAAGCAATTCCTTCTTCATAAAGGATCTGAGCAGCTTTCAATACATTGTATTCTTCAGCATTTCCAAGGGTAATTCTTTTCGGATTGGATTTTGCACGGCTCTGCATCATTCTTACCAATCTTTCATCTCTACCCATTCTGTCTAAAAGCTGGTGCTCATATTCGTCAAAATCCGTAATGGTTTTTCTGGCAACACCACTTTCAATAGCTGCTTTTGCAACAGCGCTTGATACTTTTGTGATCAGTCTGTTATCAAATGGTTTCGGAATGAAGTATTCTCTTCCGAACTGAAGATTCTGAACATTGTATGCTAAAATTACAGCTTCCGGCACCGGTTCTTTTGCAAGATCAGCAATGGCGTGTACCGCAGCCAGTTTCATGGCTTCATTAATTCCTGTAGCCTGTACATCCAATGCTCCACGGAATATATAAGGGAATCCCAATACGTTGTTTACCTGATTAGGATAATCACTTCTTCCTGTAGCCATGATCACATCTTTACGGGTGTCGAGTGCAAGATCATAAGCAATTTCCGGATCAGGATTAGCTAAAGCAAATACGATAGGATTTTCGTTCATGCTCAGCAGCATTTCAGGAGTCATTACGTTTCCTTTTGATAATCCAACGAAAACATCAGAGCCTTTTACAGCATCTTCCAATGTTTCGATATCCGTCTGAGCGATGAAATCCAGTTTTTCAGGAGTAAGGTTTTCTCTTTTATGGTTGATTACTCCTTTACTGTCACACATCAGGACGTTTTCTTTTTTCAATCCTAATGAGATGTAAAGCTTTGTACATGCGATGGCCGCAGCACCAGCTCCGTTCACCACCATTTTCACTTTATCAATATCCTTATTGGCAATCTGCAGAGAGTTAATCAATGCAGCAGCAGAGATAATTGCTGTTCCGTGCTGGTCGTCATGCATCAAAGGAATATTCAATTCCTCTTTCAGTCTTTGTTCTATATAAAAAGCTTCCGGAGCTTTAATATCCTCAAGGTTAATTCCTCCGAAAGTAGGGGCAATTCCTTTTACGATTTCAATAAATTTTTCAGGATCTTTTTCATCGATCTCAATATCAAAAACGTTGATATCTGCGAAGATCTTGAACAAAAGTCCTTTCCCCTCCATTACCGGTTTTGAAGCTTCAGCACCGATATCTCCCAGTCCAAGTACGGCAGTACCGTTAGAAATTACTGCTACCAGATTTCCTTTTCCTGTGTAATCATAAACAGTTTCCGGTTTATCATGAATTTCCATACAAGGCACTGCTACTCCCGGGGAATATGCCAATGACAGATCTCTTTGGGAAGAGTGGGGCTTTGATGGGATTACTTCAATTTTTCCTTTGGGTTCTGCTTTATGATAATCCAGCGCGGCCTGGCTAAAGTTCTTTTCGTCACGATTGTTGTTACTTGACATAAAATTTTGTTTTTTGTTAAAGTATATATTTAATGTGGTAATCTACTAAGCTTTCAATTGGTTTCTGAACTACATGTCCCACATTTAAATTAAGTTCTGATGCTACAGAACGTAGTGTATTTTCATAATAATAAGCGATGGAACCGATGAAATTAATCTCAGCTTCATACGCTTCCTCATAAGGGAGAACCTGGTATTCGAAGAAATTTTTCATTTCATCAAAAACCATATCCCTGAAATAAGGATGATCTTTTCTTTCGATTACAAATTTGGTAAAATTCGCCAGATATGCATTGGGTCTTGGAGTATGATACATATTTTTCAATGCATCTTCCACGGTAAGCTGATAATCTGCCTCAAATTCTTCATGAAGGTCTGCAGGCAGCTTTTTCATAAAATATCTGCGCACCAGTTGCTTTCCGATAGCGCTTCCGCTTCCCTCATCCCCTATCAGGAATCCGAGTGAAGGTAATTCTATCTTCACATTTTCACCATCAAAAAAACAGGAATTTGATCCTGTGCCCAAAATGCACACAATAGCAGGTTTCCCGCTATAAGCCGCATATGCAGCAGCCATCAGATCTTCCTTCACAATTATTTCTGCTTTTCCAAAGACTTTTTTCAGTTCTTCTTCTATGGTTTCGCAGTTCTTTTTCACTCCGCATCCGGAACCATAAAAAAATACTTTGGTAATTGAGTTTTTAACCGATATCAGATTGCTATTTTTCTGGATTTCCGGAGCAATAAGCTCCCTGTTGATAAAATTCGGATTGAAACCGATTGTTTCCGTTTTCAGAAAAACTTTCTTAAAGTCATCAAGAATTACCCAATCCGTTTTAGTAGAACCACTATCTACAATAGCAACCATATTTTAGATTTTAATTTAAAGATGCTAAATTATGAATTTATCTTCAATTAGCATTTAAAACAATCTGGAAGCTGTCTAAAATCATCAATGTTTAATCTGTGCTTTTTTTTCGTTGAATTGTAAAAGCCAATCTTCTATTTCATCTTCAAGATAGGAAGTCTGTAATTCCATTGCATTGATAAAATCATCAGGCACCGGCTCACCAGTGGAGTTTTCAAGATTCCACAATTCGTTTGACATATTTTCATATTCGGAATACACTCTTTTGAAGCGGGAATTTTCTTTCTCAAGAGCCTCAATATTTTTCTGTTGAAGCTGGAATTTTCTGTATTTGTTTTGACGTTTCATACAAATATTATTAATAATTGGGTCATAAAATGTAGGAGGATATGCTCTTAGCTGCGCACTACAAGATAGAAAAAACCATCAACACAAGGAGTTGAAAATGAATTTATTATCAGGTCTTAATTACATCATTCTGAATATTAAAATTAGACATATTTTTTATTAAAAAAAATATTTTAACAACTTTTTTCAGTGTTTAACATATAGTTATAAATTTGCATATTCATATTGTGAAGGTATATCATTTTGGAAGTTATAAAACCATTATTACAAGCAGGAAACCGTAAGGTATTTATCTGATGAGCTGTAAATCATTCCGGTACGCTATACAATATGTACAAACATGTTTAGTTTTTATATTCATTAAATGAAAGAAATACTCTTACGCCAGAAGCAGGTTTTGTTCTTCATCATTGCAGGAGGACTAAGTGCTATTGTAGAGATAGGCAGCTTTAAAGTTTTCAGCACCTATCTTCCACATTTCATTGTAAAAGAAACCAACTTTTATGGTGTACATTATCCTCTGAGTAATATTTTCTCTACCAGCTGCGGGATTATTACCAATTATTTCCTGAGTATCTGGTTCGTATTTGAAAGGGGAAAGCACTCAAAGAGAAAAGAGTTTGCTTATTTTATGGTGGTATCCTTTTTTTCAACACTGCTCAGCTTAGGTTTTTTCCAGATTTTCTACAGTTTCATATTTAAAGATAATATCAATTTATTTTTTTATACCTTGAGCCCGGAAATGATCAGCAAAATTGCTGCGATATTACTGGTTTCCATTCTGAATTATTCAATAAAAAAGAAAGTAATTTTTAACGGTTAGGCTGTGACAAAAATTTTAAATTATCTCTGGAGATTCTGGCTGCTTCTGCTGGCATTTTTTCTGACCGTTACCATCGGAATCCCCGTATATATTTTATCTTTTAATAAAAAACATTATAAATACGGCTATAAGCTGGTCAGAATCTGGTGTTTCGGAATGTTCTACGGAATGGGTTTCAGATATGACCTTATTAAACTCTCCACTCAGGAAAAAGATAAGAATATACCGTATGTTTTTATCTCCAACCACACCTCTATCATGGATATTATGCTTGTCTGCATTTTGTTTCCAGATCATCCGATATGTTTTGTAGGTAAAAAAGAACTGGTAAAGATTCCGATTTTCGGAACTATATATAAAAGGATATGTGTGATGGTAGACAGAGCAAGTGCGCGAAGCCGTGCTGATGTATACCGACGATGCGCTGAAAAGATGGAAGAAGGTAACAGTATTGCCATTTTTCCGGAAGGCGGCGTACCTGATGACACTTCTGTTATCCTCGATGATTTTAAGGACGGAGCTTTTATGCTGTCCTCAAAACATCATTCCCCTATCGCTGTTTATACCTTTATCGGACTCAAGGAAATGTTTCCTTTTGAAAACTCAAAAGGCTATCCCGGAAGAGTAAAGGTGTATTTCAATGGAATTATCGAACCTACTGATTCGCCTAAAGACCTAAAGGCAGAGGCTTATGAGAAAATAAAAAAAACCTTAATGAGGTATTCCGTTGAAAGTAAATAGTTATATTTGTTTGTGAAATCTATAATAAATATGTCAAATTATTCTAAGCAAACCAATTGGGCTCAATTCATTCCGTTGGTTACTGTATTCTTCTTTTGGGGATTTGTAGCAGCCAGTAATGATATTCTGATCCCGGTTTTTCAAAAAGCCTTCAATCTGTCTCAAACCGAAAGTATGCTGGTCCAGATATGCTTTTATGTAGCGTATACTGTAGGCTCCTTAATTTATATGATTGTATCCAAGAGCCTGAAACAGGACTTGATCAACAAAATCGGGTACAAAAACGGTCTCATTGTAGGACTTTTGATTTCTGCACTCGGAACACTGTTGTTCTACCCTGCCGCCAATATGCATTCTTTTCCTTTAATGATCTCCGGATTATTTATTGTAGGTTTGGGATTCTCTCTTCAGCAGATTGTTGCCAATCCGCTCGCTATTGAGGTAGGCCCTACGGAAACAGGATCACAAAGGTTAACAATGGCGGGGGGAATCAATAATTTAGGAACTACTATCGGACCACTTATTGTTTCGTTTGCCATCTTTGGTTCTGCAAGTGCTGCCAATACGGAAGCGAGTGTGGAAAGTGTAAAGGTACCTTACCTAATACTGGGAGCAGCTTTTGCCCTTGTAGCGTTAATGCTTAAATTTTCTTCACTTCCTGCAATCACTCCAACCAACACTGAGAGTACGGATGATGCAACTCCGGGAGAACACAGAACTTCTGCATTCCAATATCCTCAACTGGTTATGGGAATGATCGCAATTTTCGTATATGTGGGGGTAGAAGTTTCTACAGCAAGTAACCTTCCTGCTTATATGGAAAAAAGCCTTGGATTTGAAACGAAAGAAGTAGCCCCTTATATTTCATTGTATTGGGCGTCATTAATGATTGGCCGTTGGACAGGTGCTGTAGAAGCATTTGATGTAAATGCAGGCTTTAAAAAAATCTTAAGGTTCCTGGCTCCTTATCTGGCGTTCGGCGTATTTTTACTGGTAAATGCTATTGCCAACCATGATCTTTCTCCTTTCTATGTATATGGATTTATCATCGTTGCTATGATCATCTGTGATATTTTAAGTAAAGGAAACCCGGCAAGAATGCTTTTAATCTTCTCTTTAGCAGGAATTACAGCCCTACTTATAGGAATGTTCACTACAGGAATGGTATCGGTGTATGCATTTACCAGTGTAGGTCTTTTCTGTTCTACTTTATGGCCATGTATCTTCGCACTGGCCATCAACGGACTTGGAAAGCACACTAACCAGGGATCCGGATTCCTTATTATGATGATTATGGGAGGTGGAATTGTAAGTATGTTACAAGGATATATTGCAGATATTACGAATATTCACTTCAGTTATATCGTAGGGGTTATTTGTTTTGCTTATCTTGCATTCTATGCGATCCGTGTGAGTGGAATCTTAAAAGCCCAGGGCATTGATCTTGATAAAATATCTAAAGGCAGTGGTCATTAATATAACAAAGACAATATATAAGAAGAAAAGATTTTGGGCAGGTATATTACTTGCCCAATTTCTTTTGTTTTACGGTTTCTCGAAATCCAAAATAATGATTTCTTTTTTTGAAAGTTTTTTTGAATTTCAAAAAGGAATCCACCAGATGCTGTTCAGCTGGATCCCGTTTTCTGTGGGAGACCTGATTTATATTGTATTAAGCATTTTTCTCTTATATTATGTAATAGCTTTATTCAGGAAGCAGCGGAGACATGATGCGATCATGAAGATCCTGATTATTATCAATGCCTTTTATTTCATTTACCAGGTGTTTTGGGGAATGCTGTACTTCCAGACTCCTGTTATTAAAAAGCTTTCAAGCCAGGAAGAACCCGATATAGACAAGGCAAAAAAATTAGCCCTGATCTATCTTGAAAAATGTAAGGTTACCAGGCAATCTGTTCATGAGGATAACAAAGGGATTTTCGTAATCACTGACTTGAATTCTATACAAAAGGAAATCCTGTATCAACAGACCAAATTACCTTCTTATATTTCAGATAAAAAAGCTCCTCAGATATTGGATATTAAACCCAGCTTGTTCAAAAATGTAATGAACTTTACGGGAATACTCGGGTACTATAATCCTTTTACTGCCGAAGCCCAATATAACTCTGAATTACCCCATACTTTCATCCCTTTCACCACAGCTCATGAAAGCTCTCACCAGCTGGGGTTTGCAAGAGAGCAGGAAGCCAATTTTGTGGGATATTTAATAGGAATTCATTCCAGCAACACGGAACTGAGATACAGTACCGAATTTTTTACTTTAAAAAGTCTTTTAAGATTTATTGTGGAGGAAGATCCAGCGTTTGTAAAAAATATTCTTCACCATTATTCTCCGGCTATGCAAAGAGACCGTGCTTATGAAAAGAGCTTCATCTCCAGACATCAGGGCTGGCTTGATGACTTCTTTGGATTTACCAACAATCTGTTTCTGAAGAGTAATCAGCAGGAAGGTTCCGTTACCTATTCTTACTTTATAGATCTTCTCTTAAATTATGAAAAATAGATAAAAAAAGAATCGTATCAGGCGATACGATTCTAAAAACACAAATGATGAAAAAAAATTTATTACCTTGACTTGTTCCCTCATTCAAGGCGATGTAAAAGTACGACATATTTTATAAATACAAAAACATTTCCATCCTTTTTTAAAACTTTATGAAAACTTTATGATTTTTTAAGTTTTTTTGAGTTCATCCGTTCTTATCACAAAACACATCAAATACTGACATTTAATAAACAAAACAGTGCTACAACTTCATAAAAGCTATTAAATATTTACAAAATCAAACGATTGTTTAAATAAAAAATATTCCAGTTTAACTACTTTTTCCTTCGTTAAAAATTGGAGTTATCTCCTATATTCCGTATGATATTCTTATAGAAAAAATGAGATATTTTTAAATCAATTTCGGCTATTGTCTCAAAATAGGCAATTATATTCTGTAAACTAAAATTTATTGTTCATATCTGACTTCTATTCAAAATAATACCTGAAGTTTTTTCCTGAGAAGAGTTAAATCATTTGCTTCATATAAATATTCAGACTGCAATGTCTGGTTTTTGCAATAAGTTATGCAAAATAAAATACTGAGGATCAAATAAAATCTATCAGCAACCGTTTATATCTCACTAATAAAGGAGATTTTTTTTTGTATATTTAAAACATCTGTGTATTTTAGATAAAAATATTAATATGATTTTTGACAAACTAATTAACCACCTAAAACTAGATAAACAGGAATTTATTTTCCAGTTCAACTCACATCCCAATTACCCATCTGCATTGGCATTCAGTGATACGCTGAACTTTATGGGGGTAAAAAATGACGCTTATGAACTTGACAAAGAATATTGGGACGAACTTCCGGAAGAATTTATTGCTATTGTTGAAAATTCATTTTCCCTTGTAAAAAAGTCAGGAAACAATTATTCAGTATATTCTGAAAAAGCAAAAACCTTCGGGAAAGAGGAGCTTTATAATAAATCAACCGATTTTGTACTTCTGTTTGAGAAAACTGAGAATGCGGAAAACAAACTGACATTCAATTTCAAGCCGGTCCTGTACATCATTTTTGCTGCTGTTCTTGCTTATTCTTTTATAAGTCAAACCATTTATGACGCTATATTTAATCTTCTTTCATTAGCGGGGGTTTATATTTCCCTGGAAATTTTCAACCAGAAATTCGGAAATACCTCTACCGTTATCGGAAGCATATGCGGAGGAGGAGGTACTGCTGCCAGCCAGACAGCCAACTCATGTGATAAAATTATAAAACAGGATAAAACCAGCATTCTAGGTTTAAAATTCGCGGACTTTTCCCTGATTTACTTCACAGGGCTTACAGTATTGGGTCTGTTTTTACCGGCTACAGCTTATATGGTAAAAGCATTTACATTCGTTTCGGTATTAGCAATCGGATACTCTCTGTATATTCAGGCATTAGTAGAAAAAACATTTTGCAGGGTATGTTTGTTGATTATTTCAATCCTTGCAGGGCAACTTGTAATAAGCAGTTTACTTTTCGAGAATCTTTCATTCAGCGTGGGAGCACTTTTACTGACGGTTATCCTGTGGGCACTTGTTTTCTCTGCTGTTATTTATTTCAACACCCTTCTTGAACAAAAAGAAGCACTTCAAAAATCAAATGCGAAAAATCTCAGATTCAAAAGAAATTATGAGCTTTTTAAAGATCAAATGATGCAAAATCCGAAAATAGAATTCCAGGATACTGAAACTTTTGCTGTTGGAAAAAGGGATGCCAAACTTCGCATATCAATTGTTTCCAATCCATACTGTGGTTTCTGTAAAGATGCTCATAAACTGGTAGAGGGCCTTTTGGAGAAATATCCGGACAATCTCTCTTTGCAGATGAGATTCAATTACAGCCCTGACAGAGCTCCTGAAAAATATACGCAGCTTATCTCGGACTTAACTTATATTTATCATAACCAACCTGAAAAAGAGTTTTTACATGCAGTGGAAGAATGGTTTGAAACCAAGGATGAAAACAAAATCAATACTCTTGCAGGAGGAAACATAACATCAGAAAATCTTAATCCATTAGTAGAAATGTCTAAAGAAAACAGTAATGCAGGATTAAGCTTTACACCTATCTTTATTATCAATGGATATCAGTTTCCGGACAAGTATGATCGTGAAGATATTTTATTCTTTATTGATGAATTAATAGAGGATGATGAGATTTAATTATTAAATATTATCCATTTAAAAATTTCCCTATCTTAGGAAAAACAAAATAACCATCTGAAAAGGTGTAAAAGAGTAGAAAAACGGTAACAAACGGGGCTATATCCAGTGTACCATTTCATTGAATTATAATTGAATTAAAGCAAAATGTCGTCATTCACTGGCGGCATTTTATAATGAGTAGTAGTTTTGAAAAAAAAGTTTCCTTTTTATAAGCAGCCGGATACCAAAGACTGCGGTCCTACATGCCTCAGGATTGTCAGTAAGTATTATGGTAAAAGCATATCCCTGCAGCAGATTCGTAACCTTTCCGAGACAACCCGTGAAGGAAGCAGCCTTCTTGGGCTGAGCGATGCAGCAGAAAACCTCGGATTCCGGTCAATGGGAGTCCAGATCGATTTCAATACCCTTGTAGAAGAGGTTCCTTTTCCTTGTGTAGCACACTGGAATAAAAATCATTTTGTTGTCGTATACAAAATTGATAAGAATAATAAAGTATATATTTCAGATCCGAGTTATGGACTCATCACTTACACACGGGAAGAGTTCATCAGATCCTGGATCGGAGAAAATGCAAATGAAAATACAGAAGAAGGAATTGTTCTGATCCTTGAAACAACTCCGGCATTCTTCCAGACAGAATTCGATGCTGAGGAAAGTAAAGCCAGCTTTACTTTTCTTTCCAAATATCTCCTTAAGTATAAAACACTTGTTATACAGCTTGCTATCGGGCTTTTGGGAGGAAGTTTACTTTCCCTGATATTTCCATTTCTTACCCAAAGTATAGTAGACGTCGGGATCCAGAACCAGGATATAAATTTTATCTATGTGGTTTTACTTGCACAGATTATGCTGTTCCTGGGAAGAATGGGAATTGAGACCATCCGAAGCTGGATCCTCCTTCACCTTTCCGCAAGAATTAATATTTCCATCATCTCCGATTTCTTTATCAAACTGATGAAACTTCCTATAAGTTTCTTTGATACAAGAATGACCGGGGATATTATGCAGAGAATAAATGACCACCACAGAATTGAACAGCTTCTTACAAGTTCTTCACTGAATACATTATTCTCACTGGTCAATCTTATTATTTTCAGTATTGTACTGTTATTTTATGATTACAGGCTTTTCCTTGTTTACCTTGTAGGAGCCGTATTGTATGTAGGTTGGATCAGTTTCTTCCTGAAAAAAAGAAAAGAACTTGATTATAAAAGATTCTCCCAGGTATCTCAGGAGCAGAGCAAAGTGATCGAACTCATCAACGGTATGCAGGAAATTAAAATGCATAACGCCGAAAAACAAAAACGATGGGACTGGGAATTTCTTCAGGTAAAACTGTTTAAAATCCGGATAAAATCTCTTTCACTGGAGCAATGGCAGTCTGTGGGAGGTAACTTTATCAACCAGATGAAAGATATCCTGGTGAGTTTCCTTTCTGCAAAACTTGTACTAAGCGGAAATCTTACTTTAGGGATGATGCTTTCCGTTCAATATATCATTGGGCAGCTGAACAGTCCGCTTCTTCAGCTTATCGATTTTATCAAGCAGACTCAGGATGCGAAAATTTCCCTTGAAAGATTGGGAGAAATCCACGATAAAGATGATGAAGAAGATAAGAATGAACAATACGTCACAGATATTCCGAAAAAAGATATCGAAATCAAAGATATGTCATTCAGGTATATCGGTTCTGATGTACCTGTTTTTGAAAACCTAAACCTTACGATACCTTATCAGCAGACAACTGCTATTGTAGGTGCCAGTGGAAGCGGGAAAACAACCCTGTTGAAACTTTTGATGAAGTTCTATGATCCAGACCAGGGAGAAATCAGAATCGGGAATACCAATATGAAAAATATTTCCCCGAGATACTGGAGAGATCATTGCGGAGTGGTAATGCAGGAAGGTTATGTATTCAATGATACCATTGCCAATAATATTGCTGTTGGTGAAGATCATATTGATAAGCAAAAACTGAGACGTGCTGTAGAAATTGCCAATATCAAAGAATTTATAGAAAGCCTTCCGTTGAGCTATAATACAAAAATCGGCAACGAAGGTGTTGGGGTCAGCGGCGGTCAGAAACAAAGGTTATTCATTGCAAGAGCTGTTTATAAAGCTCCGGAATATATTTTATTTGATGAAGCTACTTCTGCATTGGATGCCAACAATGAGAAAGTGATTATGGAAAATCTTGAGCAGTTCTTCAAAGGCAAAACAGCTGTAGTTATTGCACACAGGCTCTCCACAGTAAGGCATGCCGATAAGATCATTGTACTAGACCAGGGAAGAGTGGTAGAAGAAGGAAGCCATGCTGAGCTGGTAGATTTAAGGGGAGAATATTACAGGCTGGTAAGAAACCAGCTTGAATTAGGAAATTAAACAAGATAAAGTCAGCATATAGCGGAATCCGAAAAGCTTACAGAGTAGGAAAAATAAAACTAATATTAATCATGAAAAATCTAAAAAAACTTTCGAGAAAAGATTTGACATTTGTCAGCGGAGGTGTTATTATCCCGGACAACAACTGCTGTGGATCATGGTGTCTTGGCAGCTGGGTACCATGCCGCATAAAGCATTTTGAATGCCCGCCGGATGCAGACACTTCGCCGCCATCATGGTATGACGGGAACTGCCCAATTATTTAAACTATATTCCCCCTGAAATTGGAGGAAATTTTACATCAGAACAATGAAAGAAGACGTTTTAGACAATATTGAACTCCGCTCAGAAAGCGTACAGGATATTCTTACCCAGCCTCCGCATTGGATGATCCGCTGGGGAAATACCGTTATATTTATTATCCTCCTGCTTATCCTTCTGATGAGCTACATTATAAAATATCCGGAATTTGTACCCGCTCCCATTATTGTAACTTCTCAGAACCCTCCTGAGAAAATTGAAGCAAGGACCAGTTCTAAAATTGAAAAAATATTCATAAAAGACCATCAGGAAGTTAAAAAGAATGATGTACTGATGGTGATGCAGTCTGCAGCCAATTATAAGGATATTTTAGCGCTGAAAAAACTAGTGGATTCTATCACACCTGATAAATTATACACCTTCCCTATTGCTCAGGCTTCAAGATTTAAGCTGGGAGAGCTACAGGGTGAATACAACAGTTTCGCCAAAGCATTTCAGGATGAAGCACTCTTTACAAGGTTACAGCCTTATGCTCCTGAAAATCTGGCTGCCAACCAGAGTATCTCTGAATATAGAGTAAGAATTGCTACTTTAAAGCAACAGAAAAACCTTGAGTCTATTAAATATGACCTGACTAAGAAAAATTTCAACAGATCTCAGGAGCTATTCAACCAGGGTGTTATTTCAGCGATGGAACTTGAAAATGAAAAGATCAAATATCTTCAGGCTCAGCAAAATCTTGAGAATATTAAAATTTCCATATCACAAGTGGATGAAGGGATCTCCAATCTGAATAAAACCAAAAGCGGAACTGCCATTAATACAGAAAAAGACAGAATTACATACTCTTCACAAACCTTACAGCTTCTTGAGCAGCTGCGAAAATCTTTAAAACAATGGGAACTTAACTATCTGGTAATTTCATCCACAGATGGTGTTGCCAGTTTTCAGCAGTTTTTCGGCGAGAATCAGTTCGTAAAGGTTGGTGAACCTATCCTTTCTATTCTTCCTAAAAATAAAGAAAAGTTAGTAGGCAGAATGTCTGTTCCTACAACAAACTCAGGAAAAATAACTCCAGGTGAAAAAGTACTCATCAAACTGGACAATTACCGATTCCAGGAATACGGTATCATCGAAGGAAAAGTACAGAATATATCGCTTATTCCTGATGAAAAAGGCAATTATTACGTAGATGTTATTTTACCTAAAGGATTAAAAACAAGCTATAACAAAACACTTACATTTGATAAAGAACTTCGGGGCAGCGCAGAGATCGTAACACAGGATCTGCGACTGATTGAACGATTTTTCTATCAGATCAGAAAACTCCTCGGATATCAGGTTTAATAAACCAATATAAAAAAATAAGAGCCGTTCCGCAGATTGCAGAACGGCTCTTACTTTTTTATTTAATTACAGATACTGAAATTACCGTAGACTGTTTAAACAGGCCATTAGGCGCATTATCCGATTCAATAAAGTATTCTGTCATGAAAAACCAGATATTCCAAAATTAAGCTATAGAAAAGCGAATACGGGGATATATATGTATACCAAGATAAATGCATAAAAGCCATGACAAATTAACCGGCGGATGTTCCCTGCATCTTCTTACAAGAAGACTAAAATCTTAAAAAAAAGAAATCTTCTGAAAGAATTAAAAGATGAATCTACGATACTTTTAAAATTAAAAACCGCAATCATTGATTTAATGATTGCGGTTTATCGTAGCGAAGACGGGAATTGAACCCGTGACCTCAGGGTTATGAATCCTGCGCTCTAACCAACTGAGCTACCTCGCCGTTTTGGTGGTGCAAATATAGAAAATATTTCTTTACCTCCAAAATTATTTTAGCTTAAAATATTCCAAAACATCACCAACATGATCTGGTTTGCTGATTATCTTATTGTTAGCATCTAAAATAAAATACGTCGGAGTTGCGTGAATATTGTACGTATCCGTATAACTGCTGTTCCATCCTCTCAATTCCGAGTCATTCACCCATGGAAATGCAGCAATCTTTTTGGTATAGGAATTCTTATCCACATCCAAGGACAGCCCTACAACCTGAATATTTTTTGATTTAAGATCATTGTATTTTTCAAGAAGCTTAGGAAGTTCACTTTCACAATGTGAACAGGTCGATGACCAGAATACGATAACCTTCTTATCTGCCTTTATATCATGTAAAGATTTTGCAGTGGTATTAACGGGTGACTGAAACTTATAATTAGGGAAAACAGCACCCATTTCAGTGTTTGCATTCGATTTTAAGGTAGAAGCAAGCCTGTCGGTAATGGTACATTTAAGATTTTTAGCAAGCGACAGATATTTGTTCTTGTACTCATCCATCTGATATGCATCAAAGATATCAATCAGTTCTGATAATACAGTCTGCCCTCTTGGAGTTTCTACTTTTAAACGGTCTAAAAGTTTATCAACTGAGGCCACAACATTTGTATTTCCTCCTGAATTAAGATAAGCCACCAAAACAGGTCTCAATAATGACGAGCTTTCAAGCATATCACCTGATTTATCCAGAAAGTTGATCATCTCTTCCTGATCTGATTTTTTGGCTGAATCGGGTGAGTTAGAAATAAATTTACTGTAGTTCGTATTATAATAAGCAATAAACGGATGTTGTACCGCATCAATAGTGCCTGAAGTTCCGGAAAGCCTGTCAATTTCTGTTTTCAGTGCTTTTCCAAAGTCTGTATTGTCTTTATAGTATTCCTTGATCTGTGTCAAAGCCGGCAAAATAAGTTCTTTCTTTTGTGAACCTTCCTGCTGTTTGCTCATCAGATTATTTGCCTCATCAAGATAAGTAACGTCCTTGACTTTATTATTCTGGATATCCAGTTTAAAACTTACGTTCTTATTCTCAGAAATAAAGCTTACCGTATTGTTAGAGCCAGGGAAATAAACTTTCATCATTCCCATATAATTGCTGGGGTATTTAAATGTCAATATACCATTCTTACTTTGTTCCTTAGTAACAATAATATCTTTTGAGCCGTTTAATGTATATAGAATTGCGTCCTGATCTTTAAAATCTGCCGGAGTCTGGATTGTAACCGTAAATTGAGCCTGCAGAGCAAATGCAGCTAAAACCGCAGATAGCGTATAAATTTTTTTCATAGAGTAAAAATAAAAAAACTCCCTGAGTAATCAGAGAGTTTAATATTATTTTAATAAAATTTTATGCTTTTACGCTTTTGTACTTTTTTGTAAAGTAAACAATAAGTCCAATTGCTACAATACCAAGTACATATACATACATATCAATTGGTGAGGCGGGCGATCCTGTACCATTTCCTCCGGTACCACCTCCAGTTGGGATTGCTGGTTGCGGCGGGGTCTCTGCATTAACCAGAGATACAACAATTAGGAAAAAGGCTAATACTAGTTTATTAATAGTTCTCATATGTGCTTATTTTAAGATTTTAGTGTTAACAGTTTCTCCTTTATCAGAAACGATTTTTACAATGTAAGAGTTTTTAACTGAGCCATCAAGCTCGATTACAAAATCTCTGGATGCATCAACCGCTTTTTTAGAGATTACCAGTTTACCGCTCATATCATAAACCTGAATATCCGCTTTTTTCCATTTTGGATCAAATCTAACGATGTAATTTGTAACGGATGGATCGTAAACAACAAGTGTTCTGGAAATACCAGTAGCTGTTTTATCTACAGCCAAAGTAATATTACTTGGCTCACCATAATACAAATTAGCTTCCTCATTTGTTACAGGCACAACATCACCTTGTTTAACCTGTACTAAATTTCCATTCTCTGCTTTATAGTAGAAACCAATTCCTGAAGATAACTGGTGTGTACCTGCCGGAATAAGCTCTGCATTTTCTCTGATCTCGAATTTATAAGATTTAACCTGATCAAGTTTATAGTTAACTAACTTAACATTTTTACCTTGGAAGTTATTCTCATTAGCTTCGTTAATATATAACCAATAGTTAGTATGGTTGTTATCATACCCTCCATTCAATGCTTCTTCGTAAGTACCGATAATTCTGCTGCCTGCTGAAGCCTGAACTGATGCAGCTGCAGAAATCTGGTGCCCTGTTGTGAAAGATGGAGAAACAGCATAATATGTTCTCGAAATTTCATTACCATTGGCATCAAGACCAATTACTCCAAGCTGTTTTACTGTATTACTGTTAGTTTTACCAGTAGACATTTTAGCTGCATTTACATCATAGTTAGTTCCTGCTGCTCTTGCTGTAGATTTGAATCTTCTCAAGGTGTTAAAGTTTAAAGTCTGAGCTGTATTGTCTCTTAACTTTATTTTAAACGACTGCATTGGTTTGATTACAACATTATCTACATCCCCTACAGCGGGAGCTACTCCGTCACCTGTTGTTACAAAAGTAACAACCTTAGAACCTGTAGCATATGTAGAACCACCTGGAAGAGTAACGATAGTGCCTGGATCATACTCAACTCCCCAGACATTTTTCACAGCATTACCATCAGATCCTGTAACGTTTTCAGTATATCCAATATTAGCTAAATCCAAATTGGTAAGGAAAGGGTTTCCAAACTGATAGATATTCTGGCCAAATGTTGCTGACCAATTATTACCGTTGGTACTTTCAAACAAATCATCAAGATAAGTATTGTACTTCTCATTGTACTGGTTTACACTATTACCGCCAGTTCCGAATACAACATTAGAAGCGCCGATATTAGATTTCCCTGCATTCTGTAAAGTTATAGTACCAGCATACGGTGCGTATGGCTTTCCATTAATATTGAATACAGTTCCGGATGCTGGAGCACTCGGATTCCAGTCATTATTACTAACTTTCAGCATATAATAGCCTGAACCATCCCAAGTAACTGAAGTTGGAGCTAGATTTAAAGTAGTAACTGAAACGGCATTAGCATTATCCCATTTTAGAATAGGGTTACCATATCTGTTGGTATTAAAAGTCTTACCAAGTTCAGTAGATAATGAATTAAAGGCTTTGCCGGAAAAAGGCAGAGCAACTTGTTGGAAATAATTACCACTACCCTGTCTTGTAGTTCTGTATTCTTTGGTTACAATACCAGTAATGTTGGACTGGGATAGTCCGTCGATGTACAACTGGCCATACGTGGAAGTAGCAAAAGAAGCAGGGGTATTAAGTCTTAAGATAATATTTCCGCCATCAGTCTTATCAGAACCGGTAGCATCTATTGTCTTAAAAGCGTCTGTACCAGATCCTACAACCATTATATTTCCATGCACGTCCAAAAGGCCACTCCCTTTTGTTTGTACACCTCCACCGCTATAAACTAGGGTGCCTTCGCTCACATACATATTAGCATTAGTGTCAACATGACATAGTATCTGCGCCTGAACAGAATAACTAATTGCTAAAAGACCTATAGCAAATAAACTTTTTCTCATTGTATAAATTATTTGTGTGTTAATACAATCTTCACCCGCAAAGGTATTATTATTTTTCTAAAAAAAAAAATATTTTATCTATTAATCAAAACATTATCCTCCGTTAAGATGATCTCTTTCTCCTCTCCTATTGAAAACATATAGTCTTCTAGAACTTTTTCGGTAGTACCTCTAAGGCCTCTCGCCCCTAGTCCTTTTTCGATAGTTTCCTCTACGATTTTTTCAATTGCTCCGTCTGTAATAACCAAATTGGTGCCATCCATTTTAAAAAGTTCCACAAATTGGTTCACGATAGAATTTTTGGGTTCCTTCATAATTCTTACCAAAGTCTCTTTTGTGAGTTTATCAAGGTAAGTGATGATTGGAAATCTTCCTAAAAGTTCCGGAATTAATCCGAAAGTACGAAGATCAATCGCATTAATATTTGTTAATATATACTCATCTTCATCAGTCTTATTGATTTTTTCAGAGCTGAAACCGATGGCCTGCTTGTTCATTCTTCTTTCAATGATCTCTTTGATTCCGTCAAAGGCTCCTCCTGCAATAAAAAGGATATTCTGCGTATTTACCTGGATATATTTCTGATCCGGGTGTTTTCTTCCTCCCTGAGGCGGAACATTTACAATGCTTCCTTCCAAAAGCTTCAGCAATCCCTGCTGTACTCCTTCTCCGGAAACATCTCTTGTAATACTCGGGTTATCTGATTTTCTGGCGATTTTATCAATCTCATCGATGAAAACAATTCCTTTTTCCGCTTTTTCAACGTCATAATCTGCCACCATCAGAAGTCTTGAAAGGATACTTTCAACATCTTCCCCCACATAGCCTGCTTCTGTTAAAATAGTAGCATCCACGATGCAGAAAGGAACATTAAGCTCTCTGGCAATCGTTTTTGCCAAAAGGGTTTTACCTGTTCCGGTTTCCCCTATCATGATAATATTTGACTTTTCAAGCTCCACTTCCCTGTTTTCGTCCTGAGCATGAAGCAATCTTTTATAGTGGTTGTACACAGCAATTGAAAGCTGCTTCTTTGCCTGATCCTGACCAATTACATACTGATCAAGAAATTCTTTGATCTCCTTTGGTTTTTTAAGCTCCTCCATATTTTCTGCAGGCGAATATCCTGTTTTGGATGCACTGTCTTTTACAATAGCATGTGCCTGCTCTATACAATTTTCACAAATAAAACCATTCTGCCCAGAAATCAGCATCTGTACTTCATTTCTTTTTCTGCCACAGAAAGAACATTGGTTTGAGTTCATAGGATATAATATATATGTATATGTTAAAGAAAATCGTAAAAAATTACTTTTTTACGATTTTCCGGTTGTTAAGAATTAATAATTGAGTTTTGAATCTCTGTATATTCTTCGTTCGTTAATTTTAATCTCTCATTTCTGAAATTCATGTCTTCCATTTTGTTTAAAGGAATCAGATGGATGTGTGCATGAGGAACTTCAAGTCCTACCACCGCTACTCCTACTCTTACACATGGAATTGCAGTTTTGATCTTCTTGGCTACCTCTTGGGCAAATCCCCAAAGGTTTTTGTATTCTTCACTTTCAAGATCAAAAATCAAATCCACTTCTTTCTTAGGTACTACTAAAGTATGTCCCTTCACCAAAGGCATTGCGTCTAAGAATGCGATAAAGTTTTCATTTTCTGCAATCTTATAAGAGGGAATTTCGCCATTGATGATTTTTGTGAATATAGTGCTCATTTTGTCAGAAGTTTGGGTTAGATATTTTAGAAGTTAGAAATAAAAGAAATATCAGACTATAAAGAAATGTCTAATACTTCAAAAGACAGTTTGTTTCCGTTCGGTAAAGTGATTTCAGCAGTTTCGCCTATAGCTTTTCCTAACAGACCTTTTGCGATAGGTGTGTTCACTGAAATCTTTCCTGTCTTCAGGTCGCTTTCATTATCCGGTACCAATGTAAATACCTGCTCCTGCTTGGTAGCATTGTTTTTAAGTTTCACTGTTGTTAAGATTGAAACTTTTGAAGTATCTAATTGGCTTTCGTCTATAATTTTAGAAGTAGAGATGACGTCTTTCAGCTTGGAAATTCTCATTTCAAGCATACCCTGCGCCTCTTTGGCCGCATCATATTCTGCATTTTCAGACAAATCGCCTTTGTCTCTGGCTTCTGCGATCTGCTGAGTAATTTTTGGTCTCTCCACAGTTTCCAACTGTTCCAGCTCAGCTTTCATTTTCTCTAAGCCCTCCTTAGTTACATAGCTTGCCATAATTTTCAAAATTTAGTTTTAGTATAAAAAAATAATCCGACATTTGCCGGACAATGTTTTCGTGTTGTAATCGTTTAATTTTTACAAATATATAAAAATTTAAATTGAAATGAAAAAAACTTTTTCAATCTTATCTATTTTCAGTTTATTGATTTTCAGTAATTTAACCATAAACTCATGTGGAAGCAGAGAAGATACGGTGAACTGCTTCCCGAATGTTCCTATCAATGTATCCCTTAACCTGAACCTGCCGGCGTATTACCCTTTGAACAATATCAACGGCTGGATCTACGTCAATGAACAACAGTCCGGAACCAGAGGATTAATCATTGTCCGAACAGCAAACGGATTTAAAGTATACGACAGGAATGCTCCTCATATATGTCCTGACAGCAATACAACTCTGGAGGTGAAAGACAATATTTCTATTGTATGCCCTCAGGATAATACAAGATGGATTTTAAGTACGGGACAGCCGGAATCGGGAGCTAAAACATCTCTTCCTCCCAAAACGTATCCGTACAGCTATGATGCACCAAGCAAAACTTTAAATGTTTACTATTAGAATATCAAATGAAGATCATTATACAAAGAGTCTCTGAAGCCAGTGTGAAGGTAGACGGAAAAACTGTCGGTGAAATCGGTAAAGGACTGATGCTGCTGGTAGGTGTGGATGAAAATGATGAAAAAACAGATGCAGACTGGCTTGTACAGAAGGTTTTAAACCTGAGAATCTTCGGGGATGAAGACGATAAGCTCAATCTTTCTGTGAAGGATATTTCCGGAGAAATCCTCTGCATCAGCCAGTTTACATTGATTGCCGATTACAAGAAAGGGAACCGCCCTTCTTTTATAAAAGCTGCGAAACCTGATAAAGCAGTTCCTCTTTTTGATTACTTTAAAGAAGAAATAAGCAAATCCGGATTGAAAACAGAGAGCGGAATCTTCGGGGCAGATATGAAAGTATCCCTGATCAATGACGGGCCTGTGACCATTGTAATGGATTCTATTACCAAAAGCTAAGCAGAGAAAGACAAAAATGTAAAATATATCCAATACGTTTCATCAATTGAAGCGTATTTTTTTGATGAGTAAGTATAAAATTTGCGCTCTTAAACCTCACAGGTTTTCAAAACCTGTGAGGTTATCACCCAAAAACAAAAAAACCTTTATACAAAAGAAAAGAGTAAAAAGTTTAAAATTAAATTCACAAAAATGTGATTTGTTTTTTATTTTATTACTATTTTTGGTGTAAATCAAAACTGATTCACAACCATTTAACAAAATAGTATGAAAACAAAAATCAACCTTTTCGCATTGTTTGCGTTCTGCTCTTCCCTGTCTTTTGGCCAGGACAGCCAGCACAGGATGACTAATGATCAAAATTCAGTTATTTATGTATGCTTTTCAAAAGGCATCAATTCTGAAAAAGCAGCGTTCAGCCGAAACGCTGATCTGGAAAGATTTTCAAGAGAGCATCACATTTCGTTTAAGTATGATCTTGATTTTACGGACAATAAGCTTGATGAAATGGCCAGAAACAGTAAAGCCATCGGAAATTCCACAGAATCTGTAGAAAAGCTGAAAAGAATCTATAAGGCTGATCTTCCTCTTCAGAGCACAGAAACAGCAGAAAAAATCATCCGGACTCTGGAAAGGTTTCCGGAAATAGAATATGTATCTGTGATGAGCGCTTCTCCCGTTGAACCTCCTTTGGTCAATACTTTTGTGGCTACTCCGGATCTGGAAAGTCTTCAGACTTACCTGAACGACAATCCGGGTATCAATGCAAAATATGCATGGTCAAGAGGAATTACCGGACAGAATATCCGTGTAAGGGATGTGGAATATGGTTTTTACAAAACACATGAAATGCTTTCTAATCAAAACTCTATACAGCTTGAGCCCGGATATTCTCCTAATGCAGGATTAGCGAATAATAATTACCGTGACCACGGGACTGCAGTGGTAAGTATTTTAGGTTCAATTAAAGATAATATCGGACTTACAGGAGCTGCTTACAGTACTTCTGAAATAAAGGGCTATATGGAATGGACCACTGTGGGATACAACAGAGCTTCTGCAGTGAGCAGATCTATCAACGCATCACAGGCCGGCGATATTATTTTATATGAAATGCAGACTGGCGGAAAAGACGGCCAGTATTGCCCTGCTGAGTATGACCAGGTCATCTGGGACCTTACAAAAGCGGCTACTGATTCAGGAATCATTATCATTGCAGCTGCAGGTAATGGCAACCAAAATCTCGATGATCCGTTTTATGCCAGCTATCTTGCAAGAGGAAACAGCGGAGCCATCATCGTAGGCGCCGGATCTCCCAATACCACCCATTCAAAGCTGAGCTTCAGTACTTATGGAAACAGAGTGGATGTTCAGGGTTGGGGAAGCAGTGTGCTGGCAGCAGGCTACGGATCTTATGCAAAATATGACAATGATAATAACAGAACCTATAATTATTTCAGTGGTACGAGTTCTGCTACGCCGGTGGTGTCTTCTGCAGCTATTCTGATCCAGTCTTTTTACCGCCAGACAACAGGACAATATTTAACACCTACGGCGATGAAGAACCTTTTGATTTCTACGGGAATTCCGCAGGGAGGAACTGTGACCGGCCAAAAGATAGGTCCTCTTCCTAATGTGAAGAATGCCATACTTCAGCTGGAAAGTAAATTTGCCACCCCTGTTAAAACCTTATCTGCATTAGAAGTTAAAATTTACCCTAACCCATCCAGCAATTCTATTGCGATTCAAAGTGTGGAAGATAAAAAGCTGGATTTTGAGATTATCAACCTTCAGGGGCGTACCGTGATAAAAAACTCAGTTTTGCCTGATGAAAAAATTGATATTTCACAACTGCCTGCAGGTCAGTATATCATTAATATCAATGAAGGCCAGAGAAGAGTTATTGAGAAATTTACAAAACTTTAAAAATTTTTATACATTTTACTTCACATTAAACCCTCTTCCGGAATTCCGGAAGAGGGTTTTTAATATCAATTTTTTATCTGTATTATTGTGCAGGAACGCTGTTGAAGTTAAGCGCTACTTTTATATTCATATCCGAAGAGGTCTGATTCTTCAGTTCATAAACTGTTCTTACCGTCAATCCGGAACTTTTTACAATTTCATCAAGGAATCCTGTATCATTCAGATCCAGATTTAAGCTGGAAGAATTAGTGGATATATTGGAACGTGATGCGACCAGTCTTTCTCCTGTTCCGTTGGATGAAACATAGATCTTAACGGTTTTAAATGCACTCAGATTACCTCCTGAAGGAGATGCAACAGAAATTTTTGCATCTGATATTCTTACATCTTTAATCTTTGCATTATTATTACCTCCAAACCATGTCTGCACATTGGTAGCTGTAGCAGTGGAAGAGACTTCTTTATCAGCAGGTACTCCCGTAGATACCAAGACATTCGTTGTGTAGGGAAATGTATTCTGAACCAGCGACTGTACGGTTCCGCAACTTACGAGTACTGCTGAGGCGGCCATTGCTGTTAGAACTATATTTTTCATAATTTTAAATTTTTAAACTTCAGAGTTTAGTTTGCAGAAATTGTACCAAATTGATTGGTTTTATTCTACAGTTACGGTAAAGCTTCCTTTGGTATTTCCGGAAGCCATATTACTTTTACCTATAATCAGCCACACTTCTCCTTTTCCGGGAGTGTCATAAGTAATTTCCCTTCCGAAGGGACCATCGTAATTCCCATTAGGCAGTCTTATCTGATTGAATCTGATATTGAAATCTTTTTCTTTTGTAGAAATTTTTGCTTTGATATTCGGACGGTCATAATGGGTCAGTTTTAAAACTAAATCCTGATCATCTTTTGTAAATTCTTCCCCTATAGTAAAAGGCAGCTGGCTGGCATCAGCAGTTCTTATAATCTGCCCCTCTTTTTCATCTCTCATTACACCTTTACGAAGAACTTCTTTGGTGGCCGGGGCATTGTTAATAATTGAATCTCTTTTGATCAATGCAGCAGAATCAGTTTTCACAGCAGAGTCCGGCATTTCTGTGACGGCTGTAGAGTCTTTATCCGGAACACTGGTCACGGCAGGCTCTTTTTTACAGGCAACAATCATCAAAGGGATTAACAATAAGCTTTTTTTCATAATAATTCATTTTAAAAGTGGTCAACCAATATTCTGTTGAGCTCAATTAAATGCTAAAACTGTTCCAATTCATGCAACGGTTTATTTTCAGTTTCAATTACTTTTTCATTATCTGTTCCCACCCATCTGAATGTGAAGTACATAAAATTGAGCATGATCCCCATCAGAACAGTGACACCCCAAGTCTTTGTATATTCCATCGGATAGATGAACCTCACTACAATATCAGAGAAAAGACCAAAAGGATTATTGAGCACATCCCAGCTGTTCCATCTCAGAAACCTTCCCAGATAAACTCCAAAGCTGCTCATAAAAAGGAAAAATAGGATTAAACCGCTAATGAAATTTCTGCCGGCATAATCTGAAAGACGCTGTTCAATATCGTTAAGACTTATAAAACCACAGATCAGACCTGTCCAGGCATAAGAAAGAATCACAATCAGGTCATACCAGATCGGGATCCCGTTTCTTGCTCTCAGATGAAAAAGATCTGTAAGGATATAGGGCGAATTGGGGAAAAACAAAATCCAGACTATAATGATAAAGGCCAGCGAGATTTTGCTTCTGATAGTAAAAGCCAGAATCAAAGAACTTAATAATAAAGGAATCCATGCCAGAAAGAGGTTCCAGTTGAGGAATAAAAACACTTTTGTATCACTGATGCAGTATCTGAAAACCGAGAGGCTGAAACAAAATACGGTCATTAATATAAGGAGCATACTGATTTTAAATCTTGAAGATCCTGTAAACTTTTTCATGATCAGTTATTGAATGGTTTGATAATAGATAATTCTGGAAAGAAACGTTTTGGATGTTTCATTTTTTACTTTATTCAGCAGTGTCTTTTTAAGCTTCTGATCATTTTTTTCATCTGCATACTTCAACAGGGCTTTTTCACTGAAATTAACGGATGTCAAATGATAGTTCACTGCAAAATCTTTTCTTTTCATATTCTGAGCAGTAATAAAACCACCCCAATTGAAATAGCTGCACACTAAAACGGTTCCGTAAATGTACCAGACCATCGTATTGACAAGGAAAATATTTCTTTTTTGCTTTTGAATTTTAACGAAGGTTAAAGCCAGGCCGATCATTGATAAAATAAGGAAAGCAAAAACTCCCAGCCTTTTGTAGGTAAAACCGTAATTAACGATATATTCATAGTTTTTAAGAACTGCAGACAAAACAAGAATAGCATTGAGGAAAATCCAGATTTTAGCTAATATTTTTAATAGGCCGGCTTTCGGATCAAAATTAAATCCTGATTTAAAATAAAACATGATCACCAGAATAGCCATTACAATAGACATAATCACTGCATTTACTCTTTCATGGGTTTCTTCTGACAACTGAACGGGTGTTTTTACCGTTTCATAAAACTGTTCGTAGTTGTACGTAATAATAAAGAATACCAACAGAATATTCAGCAAAACAAAGGAAATCACTCCGCTCATTCTTTCTGCATCAATGTCAAGGAAAGAATAGGTAGCCTTCGGGATCCGGGAATTTTTTGGAAACTCATTATCCAGAACATGATTATTTTTGTAAATCAGTTTTTCTACGGCATAGTTCCAGTAATTGAAGGCAATAAAGAATCCTAAAACAGACAGACAGAATACTTGCCATAGATTAATATCAATCTCATAATCTGTGAAAAGAGCCGCAAAATGATCGCTTCCTGCAGAATAAATTCCAAAGAAAACGGAAACCAGCACCAGCGGGATCAGAATGAAAGCCAGTGTTTTCTGCCATAACCCGGGAATATTCTTCTTAGGCAGCCATTCATCAAAACTGAAGAAACGGCAGAATGATGTACAGCAATTCACCACAAAAACCGGAATTAAAAAGAGAATTTTTAATCTTCTGTTCCTCAATTTATACCCTAGTAAAAGCAATGAGCTTACGACTGCAATAAACGACGGGAAGTCTCCAAACCAGGTAAATGCAATGCTGGACAGGATGCTTGTCACAAAAAGGGTGTACAAGGTTCCGGTCCTGTTTTTTTCCTCCGTTCTGAACAGAGTCAGTACAGCATAGGCAATCCCAAGAATCCCAAGGTTCAGCCCTACTTCCTGGTCATAGAAGACAATAACAAACAAGAGGGCTGTAAGAAATATATAATGATGTGTTTTCATGAGGTTAATTTTTAAAGATTTAAAATTTAAAGGATCGAAGGATTTAATTTTACAGATATAATAAAATCCGAATATCACGAAAAATCCAGCTCTTGTAATGCAAAATAAAAGCAGTAAAGATGTACCCAACAAAAAGGAGATTAAAATGTCTTCTCCCCGGTGGACTGAATTTATTTTTGCCACTATCTTTAATCTTAATGAAGTGGTATTGTTTCTTTCTGTTGAATGAAATCCTTCACATGCTCAAAATTCTGCCAGAGCAGCCCTTCAAAATCCCAGTGATGAAAAGCCCTCATATTCTGACCCTTTTTGTAGGCTTTGATATAAATTTTCACATATTCCGGAAGGATAATTGTTCCTAAGACGATTGCAGCCAGGAGATGTGCATTGAGCTTGCCGTTTCCGAGGAGTAAGTACTGCATGGCAATTTCATCTTCGAAGTTGGTTCCGCAGCCGGTAATCAGATGGTGAACATCATGGTTTTCCATTTTGGGAATCATTGAAAACCCGTGTTTCCTGTAAAATTCACCGAGCTTTCTCCCTAAAGAATCTTCCTGGAATTCCAGCAGCTGTTTTTCATTGAACTGCCATTGCCTTTTTTTCTTTTTAAAATATTTTCTGTAGAGTTTTTGAGTTTTATCATACACAAATAGCAGAAACTGAACGCGTATTTTTTTCATAATGTATTTATTTTAATGTAGACTATTAAGTCCTATGGCTGTGTAAAGAATTGCAACCGGTATATTTATCAAAAGAATACCAATAGCTTTCAGACATTCATTCAATCTTGATCTGTATATGCAACCATAGATCAAAAGCCCCAGTATCACCAGTATGTTTAAAAATGCTCCAAAAATTAGCAGCATATATCCTCCTATTGCAAATTCTTCCATCCTTGTTGTCAAATACCCGATAAGGCAGATGCTTCCCAACACAAAGCACAAACCAAACAGAGACTTTCCGAAGTATAGAATTTCCTGACCTTTTATCATTTTCTGATTTATTATTTCTGAACCTTTCATCATTATTTAGATTTTAGTAAGCAAACAAAATTTTAGCTTCCTGCAATCGGACTTCCAAAAATCCCTACTGCCAGTTCGAGCCAGATCAGTGCAAGAGCCAGCACAATGAAAATGCAGATCAGAACTTTCTGACTTTGTTTTTTGATTTTGTGTCTGACCCAATTGATCAAAAATGCTGTTGTAAAGAGTAAAATTCCCGCTATCAGAAAATCTGAAGGCGACCAGTTTACCTCTTTAGAAAATAGATTTCCCAACAACGGAATACTTAGCAAAACCAAAGGAAGGGCATAAATTGCAACTGTTTTTTGTTTTTGTGTCATCATTTTATTTGATTTTAATATTATAAAGTACTTTGTATTTCAAAGTTTATTTTCAAAAAAATATAGAACTACCGTCCCAATAATTTTTCAAGAGCATTAAGATGTTCAGTAAAAGCCTGCCTTCCACTCTGCGTAACACGATAAGATGTTTTAGGTTTTTTTCCGACAAATTCTTTTTTCACTTCTATATATCCTGCTTTTTCGAGTGCGTTGCTATGGCTGGCCAGATTTCCGTCTGTAATTTCGAGCAGGCTTTTCATTTCAGAAAAATCAACCCAGTCATTCACCATAAGAACGGACATAATGCCCAGTCTTACACGGCTTTCGAATTCTTTATTGAGTTGATTTATTTTGATCATTTTACTTTATCTTATTTATTCTGCAATATTTCCTGACACCATTTATGGAGTTTTATACTTGAGGCCAAACTTATAAACTACTTGTTCTGATTACTTATACTTCTTATGCATAATTAATCCATAGATAATATGTAAAACCCCGAAACCAATTGCCCAAAACACTAATCCCCATCCTAAAGTAAATAAAGAAATAAGTCCCAAAACAATCTCAAAATATCCCAGATATTTTACATCCGTTAATGTATACCGTTCTGCTGCCACCAGAGCCAATCCGTAAAAAATGAGTGTAGCCGGAGCAATGAAAACGAAAAGATGATGATAAAGAAGTGCCAGGCAAAAAACTCCTCCAGCAATCAAAGGAACCGCAAAGGTAATCAAAAGTCGCTTTGTTGTGGCATCCCACATCTTCAAACCTTTCTTTTTACTTTTATAAGCTGTAAAAATATATCCGCTAAGGACAGCTACCACCAAAATAACGATTCCAATCAGAACAAGTTCTTTCACCAGGGCAGGCCCTAAAATATTCCTGTCCCCATCAAAATAGCTGATTCCTTCTCTCTGGAAAACAAAATACACATACACAGCTCCGATAATTGCTGTTAAACCTGCAACAACTCCGGATAATCCGCTTAAAGAAATAAATCTGGAAGAACGCTCCATCATGGAACGGATATGGGATAAGTCTTCGTGATAGTTTTTTGAATCCATAAAAAGAACTTTGAATTACAAAGTTATAATTTATTTTCAATTTGCCAAGTTTTTATTTTAAAATTTTGGTATTTATATTCATTTCTTAAAACTCAGGACAATCCAAACAATAATATTATATGGGACAAAAAAATCCGGAGAAACACAATGCTTTCTCCGGATGGTATGTTAGATTTAGAATCTTCTGTTTAAAGTACAATAAAAAATTACTTCGCTCTCAATCTTTCTTTAATCGATTCAATATTTTTCTTTGCAGACTCTTCAAGGATAAGACTGGCACTCATGTGAATTCTTGCAGGCATTAATTCATTGAAATGGTCTGTTCCTTCCCATGACACTTTTTTAATTAATGCCAATGCATCACTGCTTCTTGAAGCCAAAGTTTGTAAAAATTTTTCCAGCTTTTCATCCATTTCCTGAATAGTATCTGAAACCGAATGGTAGATATTATGCTGTTCAGCCCATTCAGCAGATCTGAAATCAGCATCAATAGCCATTGCAGAAAATTGTGATTTGCCGATTTTTCTTTCCACATAAGGACCAATAACAAAGGGACCAATTCCAAGATTGATTTCGGTAAGTGCCAGCGCTGAATCTTTTGTGGCAAAACAATAATCTGCCCCACAGGCAATTCCAACACCTCCACCGGTAGTTTTACCCTGAACTCTTACAACTACAATCTTTCCGCAGTTTCTCATCGCATTCAAAACTTTAGCAAAGCCTCCGAAAAATTGTGTAGAAGCTTCCAGTTCTTCAATTGCTAAAAGCTCATCAAAGCTTGCTCCTGCACAGAATGCTTTCTCACCTTCACTTTTAACCAAAATAGCTTTCACCTCATCTTTCGCTCCTTCTTCAAGAATGGTTGCTGCCAGTTTTTCTAAAATTGCTCCCGGCAAAGAATTACTTTTAGGGGTACCGAAACTGATCTCGGCAATATTATTTTTAATTTCTGATGCTACAAATTCGCTCATTTTTATTTTTATTGGATTCTTACAAAAATACGAAATACAGCTCGTTCAGAGAAACTTAAATCTTATATTTTCTTTTAAACAATGCATAATTCGAGACATTATTACGTAGAAATACGGAGTTTTTAATTTGGTATTTTCTACTCTAGTACCTGCATGCTATTAATCGTTCCTTTGAAACAAGAAATAATAACCCATGGCGGCATCTGAAAAGCCATTAAAAGAGTAAGAAATTTAAAACTAAAAACATATTATCATGGACGAGTACATTGGAATTGTAAAATTATTTGCAGGAAATTTCGCGCCGAGAGGCTGGATGTTTTGCGACGGAAGCTTAATAAGCATTTCAAGAAATTCTGCTTTATTTTCTATTTTAGGAACCACTTACGGCGGAGATGGCATCACAACTTTTGCTCTTCCCAACTTAAAAGGACGTATGGCTTTAGGTGCCGGGAATGTAAACTCCGGTGAAAACTATCCTTTGGGAATAGTATCCGGTACAACACAAAATACACTTTTATCATCAAACCTTCCAAGTATAGGAGCCGGATTCCAGCTTAAAGTAGCCAATAAGAATGCCAATTCGTCTACTCCTACAGCCACCTCAACAATTGCCATCTCAGGAACGCAGGTGGGAAGAGATTTCAATGCAGTACCAAGTTTCGTGAATGATGCCAACCCTGATACAACGATTAATCCGCTAAGTATTTCTTTTACAGGACAAGGTTTACCGTTGAATAATATGCCTCCATATCTTGGCTTAAATTATATTATCTGTGTTGAAGGCATTTATCCGCCAAGAGATTAAGATCCTTTTAACCAACCTAACATTTAAAACAAAACATCATGAAAAGCACTACTTTTTTAGCAATCTGTAGTCTGCTCATTTCAATTTTCTCATTCGGGCAGACCAGTACAGAACTATTTGAAACGGAATCCCACGGGAGTACAAGCTTCACCGATAATGGAGTCATTTTCAATATCATTTCACATGTAAGTGTTTTTGACATCCAGGGGAATTTCCCGGGAACAGGCTGGAGCGGAACAATGAATGATAACCGGTATATTGATAATTCCAATGATTCTCAGTTTCCGCCCTCATTCAGTATTAAAACTACCTCTAACCTGTTTAAGGTAAACCGATTCTGGATGTATCTTTCTGCATTGAATCTGGATCTCAATGTAATAGGAACCCTGACCGTTACCGGAAAGCTGAGTGGAGTAACAAAATTCACACAAACCAAAACTACCGGATTTGCGACAGGCTTAGGGTCCACCAATGGATATACCCTGATAGATCTTACCAACCTAAACGGCCAGAATTATTCAAATATCGTGATTGACGAATTGCAGATCACTGCAGGCGGCGCCTTCCGGTATGTAGGTTTTGATGCCTTTACCTGGGCAAAAGACAGCAATCTGGTATTAGGTACAGCAGAAGCTAAAAGCACTCAAAAAAACCTGACTATTTATCCCAACCCAACCAACGGCCCTCTTTCTATCAACACTGAAAAAGCCAATGAAGCTAAAGTATACAGCCTTGACGGTAAATTGCTGAAAACGGTACAAACCCAGAAAGGGAATAATGAAATCAATATTTCAGAATTTCCGAAAGGAGTTTATATTATCAAAACAGCAACAGAATCCACCAAAATCATTAAAAACTAATATCAGGAAATTGCACATAAGTTCCATATCCCTTAAAGATTCTAATTCATAAATGACAAATCCCTTCCGATGAAGGGATTTCGTCATTTTTTCAACGCTAAAATGTATTTGTCTATATAAAGCTGTTTATCTTTTGATTTGTACTGCTGAATATATCTTGGATGTTCCAGAACGGTCATGGTATCGAAGAGTTTGGCTTCTTTATTCAGTTTTGAAAGAAAATCTGCATTCTTTTTACCCAGGATAAAAACTTCTGAAGTGTCCAGATTAAGACTGATATGCTTCTTCAGAGATTCGATCATAAAGTCTTTTACAAAATTGAAGAGCTCCTTGTCATCATAATAATTGGCATTAAGCCATCCGTTTTTGGTTTTCCTCACAATCGCCAGCGGAAAAGGAGAATTGATATAAATATCCTTATAAAAAAGATCTGCACCGCCATATTCTTCAATCATATCATACATGAATACGGAAGAGACTTCATGGGTGTATGCTGACTTCATTTTGATTCCGCAAACACTTTCAAGTCTTTTTGTATCGGTAAACGGAACTCCCGTTACTCCTGCTCCATGACGGCTTGGATTAATTCCAATCATAAATTTCCTTTTAGCCGGGTCATCATAGTACTTATGATAAAATTCCTGCATGACCGTTAATGTTTCCGGATTATCCAGATATGGATTCAGGACTTCAAACCCCTCTGGCAGGCTTCCTGTATAGCTAAGATTCTTATTGAAATGAATGACATGGTCTGCAAAAGTTGTATTCATGAAATTATTGCTTTAAAAATATAAAATTATCCGGCTGTTCAGAATCCTCATCATCGTTGTCTTCTTCCTCTTCTTCGGACAGCATAAGTTCAATATCAATAAAGTGAATATAAAGGCCTGATATTTTTCCCTGAACATCATAAGCAAAGTAAACAGGATAAAGGCCATCACCCAAACCACTTGCAAAGATAGGAATATGGTATTCCGTATTAGGAACCTTCCAGTTGATCCAGTCACCAAGATCTCTCTGATTTTTAGGGTTTTCTTTGTAGCTTTCAGCAAAGAGTTCTGCAAAATAATCATCATAAATATTATCAACATTCAATTCTGAAAGAAACTTCTCAACAAAAGGAACCACCTCAGGATCTGTGATACAGCCTAATCCTGCATCTACTGCAAACCCGAAATACTCTCCTTCACTGACACCTTCAAGATTTTCGGTTCCAATCAATGCTTCCCGGTAAAGTACGGGTTTTTCTTTTGTAAATTCTACTTTCACAGCAGCATACCGGCTTCCCCATCCTTCTAATTTTGCTACAGCAACCGTTACAGGAAAGTCTCCTTTGGGAACTTCCACAAAATAAGGTTTCTCATCTGCATTCAGATAAACCAGCGGATCTCTCACGATTACTTTTCCGGAAGGCAGGGAAACATTTCCGATCTCCATGACTTCCATGCTCTGTCCCATAATCACCTCTGAAGTAAAATAACTATCAATATCTACAGGAGATGTGAGAATTTCCTTTACTTCTTCCCATTTTTGCATCCAGCTTTCGTTCATTGTTCTTTATTTTATGATTGAGTTTTAAAAATACTGTTTTTTTGCAAGAGAAGGAAAAGACTAAAGCAAGGAACTGTTAATTAAAAAATTAAATCATTTCATTACCGGCTTATTTTTTTTATTATCTTCGTTTTCAATGAAATAACTCTTTCATTCAAATAAAACTTATAACCAATGATTGGAATTATAATTGAGCTTATCATTTCCTGGATGCTCCTTAAGTTTGGGGGCAAAAAGGATCTTTCTGTTTTAGGATTTAAACCAAGCCAAAGAAGATTAATTCATTGGTGTATCGGTTTTCTGCTGGCGACAGCGGTCTGCAGCCTTTATCATATCATGACAACAGCCTTTATCAGCAACAGCTGGATCCTGAATAAGCAATTGACATTCTCTGCTGCATTAATAAGCTTGTGGTGGGTTGTAAAGTCGGTGCTGTTTGAAGAGCTACTTTTCAGAGGTGCATTGCTTTATCTTGCTATTGAAAAATGGGGAGCTACTAAAGCCTGTATTCTTTCTGCAATCTGTTTTGGCATCTATCACTGGTTTTCTTATAATGCTTTCGGAAATCCTTTTCAAATGGGAATTATTTTTGTGATGACTGGTATCTTTGGATGGATGCTGGCTGTATCTTTTGCTAAAACGAGATCCATGTATTTTCCTATAGCCCTTCATCTGGGCTGGAACCTGGTTAATATTATTGTATTCTCAAACGGTCCGCTAGGTAAACAGCTCTTCATGAAAGCCAATGAGACCCATCTTGAAGGAATTCCATCACTGCTTGTATTTTTGTTCCAGATCTTCGCTTTACCTCTTTTGGTATATAGTTATTTCAAGCTTAAAAAATAAATCTCACAGTATCAAACACAAATAATTTTTAACAAAAGATATAAGAAAAGCTGCAAAACTCAGGGGATTGCAGCTTTATGTATTGTTTACAATTAAAAAATCTAAGAATCAGCGCATATATAACATGCCCTGGCAATATCCGGCCATCTTCCTGGAAGGCAGCAGGTTCCGGGAGGACAGGGATTAAGGGTACAAGACCAGTTTGGTCCGGCTCCTTTAAGAGATCTCAACTCATGTCTTGAAAGTTTTTTTAAGCTTTTCATCATAATTAGTTTTAATGTTGTCTCCTACTCTATATGCTTTTCGGATTACGCTTATTAAAGATAACAATTTTCATCCAGAAAAACATTATAATTAATTGATTAAAAACCGATTCCGGACTTCCTAAATAAGATTCCCAGACTTATTGATCGTAGAAAAAAATCTATCAGCCTGTCGATGTATATCTTAACACTATTTTTTGTAAGTATTTAAAAAATTTTCACTTTTGACAAAAATTTAAAACACTCTGGCTGTGGCACATATATTATTATAATCGAAGATTCTAAAAGCACATTAATGATGAGAAATTAAACTGTTGTTATGCAAGTTATGGTTCTTTTTCAAGCGAGTCTCTTGTCAAATACCTGAGTAGAAATTGAAAAATTCTAAATTTTGTTAAATCCCTCAAAAGCAAAATTTAAGGCCCAAACAGATTTGTACTCATCATAACCCTAATAATCAGCTTCCTAAGACATATTTACTTTTAAATCCTGAAAACTGATTTTTAGAATGTCATTACTATTTAAAAATAGTGACTTATTAAATTGTATTAATTGCCTAAAATTCTAAATTAAAATATGATCAAAAAAAAACACAAATTATTAATACTTCCTTTTTGTTTCCTTATTAATACACTCAATGCGCAAATAGGTATAGGAACAAATAATCCATTGGGAAGTTTACATGTAGATGGTGCAAAAGACAATCCCACTTCAGGTGTACCAACACCAGCACAACTTTCTAATGACATTATTGTAAATAAGACAACAGGTTTTATTGGAGCCGGGGTTCTAAATCCGCAAGTTCAGTTGGATATGAGATCCGCAGGAAGTGAAAATTCACTTGGGTTAGGGACAACCACTATGTCTGCTGCTGCGGCGGGTGCAGGTGCTACACGGTATGATGTAAACAATATACCGGCAGGAGCTAAAATTCAGGTATCTGACGGCATAGTATGGAACAAGGTTTATCTTGCCCCTCAAAAAGCAGTTGTTGTGGTCCGTAAAATAGCAAGCCAGTCAATACCGACAGCAACTCCTACCACTATTACTAACTGGAGCGAGGTACGTGATATGAGCAACAGCTTTGATCCAATCACCGGTGAATTTACAGCTCCCCGAAACGGAACTTATACCTTTCTGTTAACATTTAATTTCACAGGTGCTGTTATTAATGATGGTTCCAGAGTTGAATCCCAATTTTATAATCCTACTACAGGTATTGTTCTTGCCAGCGTATATAAAACTTTCGGCCAATCTATGACAGGTACAGCTGATGATGCAAATTCTACACGTTCTACACAGGCTGGAGGATCAAGTACCGTTACCCTTACTTTAACTGCAGGTACCAAGGTAAGTGCCAGATTGTATCAGAATCTTACCTCAGGAGCTATTCCTCTCAGAGTTACCAGTAACTCATCAGATCCTGCCAATCCGGATGATGGATTTAACAATCTAACTATAATAGAACATTAAGATATAGATCATGAAAAAGAAAATCAATATCACTTATAAGCTATTCTCTTCTATTTTATTTTTTCTGGCCATTAAAACAGCAGCCCAGGTAGGTTTTTTCACCCCTAATCCTGCACAGCCTCTGCATATAGATGCCGGAAAAGATAATGGTTCTGCTCCTGATGCTACAAAAATATCTAACGATGTTGTCATTACATCAGAGGGTCAGATAGGAGTTGGAGTTCTAAATCCGGTTACCAAGGTTGATCTCAGATCTTCAAACGACCAAAGAATTATTGGTTTGGGCAGCAATACACAGAGCCCTTCTTCAGCAGGTGGAGGAGCAATACGTTATAATACCGGTGGATATTTAGAATATTCTGATGGCGAGCAATGGATTGCATTACCACTCACCCCTCCGACTAAAGCGCTGGTAAATGCCAGTAACAGCTCTGCACAAAGTATTCCCAGTGCAACGACGACAACCATTACCGGCTGGACAGAAACAGTTGATTCAGGTACAGCAGTAGGCGGAGATTTTGATCCAAGCGCCGGAATTTTTAAAGCCCCACGTGATGGTTTCTATCTTGTTTCCTTCAACATTACTCTGGCCAACGGAAATATACCTAAAAACACTTTTATAGAAACCACGATAGAAAGCAGCCAGAACACGAATAACATTCCCGTATTTAAAACAGTAAATTCTTATCCTGCCTTTCAGGCCGGTGCAGTAAGTAATTTTATAAGCGGTAATTGTAATGCTATTTTCAATCTTAAGAAAGATGATACTATAAAATTTACGGTGAAGCATAATATAGGCAGTGCACGAAGCATTTTAAATGACAATAAATTAAATAATTTAAGTATCAGTGAATTGTAATACACATCATGATGAAATCAAAGAATAAAATAAAAAGATTGATTAGTATTTTTATTGCTTTATCATTCAATATAAACTATATCAATGCTCAAATAGGAATAGGATTATCCAATCCAGCCAACCCTGTTGAAATTAAGACAGATGCAGGGAACATTATTATTGATAATTCCGGAAAAATAGCCACATTAGCTGCTAACCCAAAAGTAGCGCTGGATCTGCGCAACAATGTAAATGGTTCTGTAGCTATCGGAAACACTACTAAAACAGCAGCGCAGGCGGGTGCAGGTGCATTACGATATGTAGCAAGCCCTGCCATTGGTGTAAAGGGCTATCTGGAGTTTTCCGACGGTTCAAACTGGGTGAGCTTTTTTCCTAAAGGGAAACCGCGTATCATTGTAATGGCAAGCAAAACAACTCAGGATACTTATGTATTTGAAAGTGCTACGCCTTCAGAAATAGGAACTAAATCCGGCATTGTTCAAAGAAGATCTTCTTATTTAACTAACTGGACTGAGAAATTTGACTCGGACTCAGGGGTTCCCACCTCAAATTTCAATCCGGCTACAGGTGAATTTGTAGCTCCGCGTGATGGTGTATATTTTGCAACTTTTACTTTCGCATTACAATCCAGCCAGGTCAATACAGGATCAAACAATCAGACTGAAGCAATATGGGAAGTCAGAAATCCGGGGGGTACAATCACCCAAAGGATAAAAACAAATAATGGATATTCTTCTGATACCGGAGCAAGTCCCAATGCTGTACCAGTAGGGTCTTCATGTACAGTAAGCGTATATTTAAACAAGGGTGACAAATTAAGACCTTTTACCTGGATTACAGTGGCATTTGATGGTACAATCAGCCAGTTTGATACTTCAGGAAACGGAGCTTATAATTCACTTACAATAGTTGAACAGTAATCGATTGATATTTGATATTTGATTACATAAAAAAACAGCAGTTTACTTAACTGCTGTTTTTTATTTTATACTTAGTTTTAGCTAAATCAATCCAAACTGCTGGAAGTGGTGAGTAAAATGCTTTCTGTGCATCAGTTCCCACATTTCTTTGTTCAGTTTTCCGAATACATAATTCATGTGTTCTGCCTGTGGATTTTCTTTGTAATAGATCACAAATTTCTTCAGATTATCCATGAATGACTGCTTTGCAGCTTCCAGGCTTTTGTGGGTAAGTTCAGGAAGCGAACCATCCTGCGGAAGGAAAGGAGCTGTGAATTCTTTCGGCATTGCTCTGTGATTATAAAGCGAGTCCTGCCATTTTTCAATATTTTCTTCCGGAGTGAAGCATTTTTCTGCTTCAGGCTCTCCGAAGCTTACCAGTACCGCTTTTTCCAAATGTTCAATCATCTGCTGAGGAGACATTTTTCCCCAAAGCGCAGGAGTGCTTTCTGTTAATCCGTTCAGTATTTTCTGAACATTTTTCACATTCAGATCAATAAAAGGAGACTGCTTAGCTACCAATGTCAGGATTGTTGCCACGCAAACGACCTCATCTCTTTGGTTTACTACTTCCACCAGCCATTTTACAACACCGGAAGGGATATTTCTTCCTTTTACTCCTCTGTTTATTTTTTCTTTTGCCGTTAAATAAACCGTGATGGTATCTCCGGCATATACAGGTTTGAAGAAGCTGCAGTCTTCCAATCCGTAATTGGCAATAACAGGCCCTTTTTTACCTGAAACAAATAATCCTGCAGCAGCTGAAAGAATGAAATATCCGTGGGCAACAGTTTTATCGAAGATAGTACCTGTTAAACTTGTAGCATCTGTATGGGCATAGAAATGATCCCATGAAACATTGGAGAAGTTTACGATATCTGCCTCTGTAACGGTTCTTCCTGCCGTTTCTAAAGAGTCTCCTACTTCCACTTCCTCAAAATATTTCTGGAAAGGATGTTTATCCGAGAATTTTTTCTCCGCTCCCTGCTGATAGATCTTGGTAATTGCTTTCAGTACATCCGGTGATCCCTGAATAGCTGTTTTCTGCAGGAAGAAATGAAGACCGCTCAGACCGCCCATTTCTTCGCCGCCCCCTGCTCTACCAGGACCTCCGTGCATTAATGTCGGAAGTGGAGAACCGTGGCCGGTACTTTCCCTGGCGTTATCTCTGTTCAGTACAAAGATTCTTCCATGCTGGGAAGCCATTTTCCATGAAGTTTCAGCGATGAAGTTCTCATCATGAGAAACGATAGATCCCACCAGGCTTCCTTTTCCTCTCTTTGCCAGCGCAGCGGCTTCTTCAGCGTCTCTGTACGGCATTAATGTAGATACAGGTCCGAAAGCTTCTACATCATGAGAGATATTCTTTTCGAAAGGCTTATCGTTCAGGAATAGTTTAGGGCTCATAAATGCTCCGTTTTCGTAGTTCGCATCTACCAGTTCATGCTTTCCGTCATAGACAAGTTCGGTTTCTGATTTTAACAGGTTTACTTTTCTCAGAACTTCTTCATACTGCTGTCTTCCCACTAAAGAACCCATTCTGGTTTCTCTGCTTAACGGGTTTCCGATTTTTGTCTGATCCAAAGCTTTGGACAAAGCATTCTGAACATCACCGATTAAATGCTCAGGAACGATAATTCTTCTGATTGCTGTACATTTCTGACCAGCTTTTGTGGTCATTTCGTTTCGTACTTCTTTAATGAATAAGTCAAATTCAGGAGTTCCCGGTTTTGCTTCCAATCCCAAGATAGAACAGTTCAGGGAATCTGCTTCCATATTGAAACGGACAGCATTTCCGGCAACAGAAGGAAGTGATTTTAATTTTCTCCCTGTATGGGCAGAACCTGTGAACAATACAGAATCTCCATCCTGTACATAATCTAAAATATTCCCTGGCTCACCGCAAACTAACTGAACAGCACCTTCAGGCAATACTCCACTTTCAATCATATCCTGAAATACCGCATTGGTAAGATAAGATCCGAAAGGAGATGGCTTTACAATGGAAGGAACACCTGCCAGTAAGGAAGTGGAAAGCTTTTCCAGCATTCCCCACACCGGAAAGTTATATGCGTTAATTTGTATGGAAACGCCTTCACTTGGTGTTAAAATATGGGTTCCCAAATGAGTCCCGTTTGCAGAGATTTTCTGTGTATCTCCGTCTACCCAGAACGGAGTATTGGGAAGCATTCTTTTTGCCAATCCGGAATAGGTAAAGAAAGTACCGAAGCCTCCTTCGATATCTACCCACGAATCCACATGGGTAGCTCCTGTTTTGTAGGATAGTTCGTAGTATTTTTTCTTTCTTTCCAGCAGGTAAAGGGCTACTTTTTTCAACATTTCCCCGCGGTCGTAGAAAGTCATTGAAGAAAGGTTTTTGTATCCTACTGTTCTTCCGTAGTCAAGAGCCTGTTCAAAATTAAGCCCTTCTGTATCGGAAACAGCTACCTGCTCTCCTGTAACGGCGTTGTACAAAGGGACTCCGGTTCCGGTTCCTTCCACCCATTGTCCATAGATATAGTTTTTTAACTTTTCCATAAAATATTTAATTTATCAATGTAGCAGTGTAACAGCTTATCAATAGTTGTTTGCTATGGATTTATTGTTACATTTTCACATTGGTATATTGTTACATTTATTTTTTATTTCGGTTCCTGATAAGGAAACATTTTCACCAATCCTTCATATAAACTTCTGTGAAGAATGGTTGCGTGATTATCTGTTTCCATCATTTTATATTCTAATGTCCAGTTTTTCTTTCCTGCTTTTTTCAAAACATCATAGAAAGCCTCAGCATCTTTCACCATCACAGGATGTTCTCCTTTCCCTACGGAAACATAAACGAATTTTTTAGTATCCGAAGATTTTGAAAGCAGCTGTGGAGCCTGTTTTAACAGACTTTCATCATCCCACCACAAACTTGGGCTAATGATAAAATAGTTATCAAACATTTCCGGTTTTTTCAAAAGGATTTCTGTTGCCAGAAGTCCACCCAAAGACTGACCGAAAAGGTATTTATCTGTAGTTTTGAACTGGCTTTCAACATATGGTTTTAACTCCTTTTCCATAAATTCAATAAACTTATCAGAATGTCCCGTTGTAGGGTAATCTTTCTGTAAGTCTTTTAAATCCGTATGAAAAGTAAAGTCCCTTTTTCTGTCTACATTAGCCACTCCCACTACAATAGTTTCCGGCATGGAATACATCTGATTAAAGAACTGTACTAATCCTGTCACGTGAATAAAGTCTTCGTTTATACTTCCATCCAGCAGATAGATTACCGGGTATGATTTTGTTTTATCATATCCCTGCGGAAGATAAATATTCAGTGTTCTGTCTTCATTTAATGTTTTGGACTTAATGGTCCTTACTTCTCCTATTGTAAGCGGTTTTGTAGCAACAGTCTGTGCTGAAAACGTACACACCACCGCAAACATTATGCTGCATGCAATTGCAATTTTTCTAATCATATTTATTTTTTGTTAAACCTAACGGGTTTTAAAAACCCGTTAGGTTTAATTATTAGCCATTATTCAAAATTTAAAAAGTCATATTCAATAGTAGATTGATGATAATTTCTAAAAACTTCTACCGAATCAAAATACTGCATGATTTCCTTTCTGTTCAATTTACTTTCTTTTTCAGGATTCAAATATGAATTATATGAAGAATGCTTCCATTGATCAATTTTATTTACAAATCCGTGATTAACCGGATTATTATGGATGTAATGGAGAGCCTTCAATAAATATTTCTCATCTGATATTTTCTTTCGTTTTACCGCATTCAGAAAAAGAGCTCCTTTCTATTATACCTAACAGGTTTTCTTGTATACTTATTTTATATCATCCCAGATACTGTAATCCACAATTTTAGTCGGAGTCTGCTGAACATATTCCGTAAACGGCTCACAAGGCAGAATAGCTTCTTTCCCTTCTCTTGCCAGTTCCTGATATAGTTTAGTTCCTTCTGTTTTCCAGTGAATCATTTCATCGGAAACATCACGGATAATTTTCGCAGGGCTTCCTACCACTAATTTTCTTGGTTCACATCTGAAATTAGCCGGTACAAAAGCCAATGCCCCCACAATACTTTCATCACCGATATAGGCTTTGTCCATTACCACAGAATTCATTCCGATCAGACAGTTTTTTCCGATGTGTCCTGAATGAATGATCGCACCATGTCCGATGTGTGCAGATTCTTCCAGGATAGTTTCTATATTTGGAAAGACATGCAGGGTACAGTTTTCCTGTACGTTAGCTCCGTCTTTAATGATAATTTTCCCCCAGTCGCCCCGGATTACCGCATTGGGACCAATATATACTTCTTCACCTATTTCTACATTCCCGATAATAACTGCCTGCGGATGAATGTAAGCAGATGGCTTTATAATGGGACGAATCCCGTGGTATGAGTAGATGTTCATAGAATTTTAATTTAATATACCAATGTAACAATATAACAGTCTAGCAATAGATTCAATATTGTTACATTGATAAACTGTTATATTGTACATTATTTAAAAAGCTACACTTTTTCGATTACCATTGCATATCCCTGTCCGACACCGATACAAAGGGTACACAATGCATATTTTTTATCCTGTTTCTGCAGTTCTATGGCCGCAGAACCTACAATTCTTGCTCCGGAGACCCCAAGTGGGTGACCGATTGCAATGGCACCTCCATTCGGATTTATTCTTGTGTCGTCATCTTTTAAACCTAAACTTCTGGTTACAGCCAGTGCCTGTGCTGCAAATGCTTCGTTTAATTCGATGATATCCATATCCTCAAGGGATAGATTTAATCTTTTCAACAACTTTTGAGTGGCTTCTACCGGACCGATTCCCATAATTCTTGGTTCAACTCCGGCTACTGAAGATCCCAGAATTTTTGCTTTTGGTTTTAAACCATATTTTTTAACTGCTTCTTCGCTTGCTAAAATCAAAGCAGCTGCACCGTCATTCATTCCTGAAGCATTTCCGGCAGTTACCGTTCCTTCTTTTCTGAAAGCAGGACGAAGTTTTGCCAACCCTTCCATAGATGAAGACGGTTTAATGAATTCATCTTTTTCGAAAATGACCGGATCGCCTTTTCTCTGAGGAATCTCCACTTTTACAATTTCTTCTGCCAGCCTCCCGCTTTCCTGAGCTTTAGTAGCTTTCTGCTGAGACCAAAGGGCGAATTTATCCTGATCTTCCCTGTTGATCTGGTGGATATCCGCTAAATTTTCAGCGGTCTCTCCCATTCCGTCAACACCATACATTTCTTTCATTTTAGGGTTGATAAAACGCCATCCGAAAGTGGTATCAAACATCTGGCTGTCTCTTCCGAAAGCAGCGCTGGGTTTTGACATTACATACGGAGAACGCGTCATATGCTCCACCCCTCCTGCAATATAAATTTCTCCTTCTCCTGCAGCAATGGAACGGAATGCATTGGCTACCGCAGACATTCCTGAAGCACATAGTCTGTTGACCGTTTCGCCACCAATTTTATAAGGAAGACCAGCCAGTAAAAGCCCCATTCTTGCTACATTTCTATTATCTTCACCCGCCTGATTGGCACATCCGAAAATAACGTCCTCAATTTCCTCAACAGGAACTTCTGGATTTCTTGCTACCACTTCTTTGATCACAATAGCAGCAAGATCATCGGCTCTTACTTCTGATAATCCTCCCTGCAGTTTTGAGATGGGAGTTCTGACATAGTCTATGATGTATACGTTGTTCATAATTATTTTAATATAACAATCTGATAATGTAACAGTATAACAATACCGGATTTATTTGTTTTTATTTCTTAGTTCTAAAGCCTGTTTTAAAGTGTAAGGTTCATATTTAAAGTCTGGTCCGAACATTCTTTTGGCATTTTCTTCAAGAGTAGAATCGAAGCCTGCTTCTTTTCTTCTTTTATTAACATTTTTGAGATCTTTTACCGGCCATACAAAACTGACAAAGACTTGCTTTCCATCTTTATCTTTTGTCATTTCACCTTTTCCCTGTGTTCCATAAATCTGTTCTTTGTCTTGCTGCATCAGATAACGGTCTTCCATCATAGCAACCCAGGTGAAAGGAATTTCCTTCTTTTTTCCAGCTTCTTTAATGAGAGGCAGATATTTTCCAATTTTTGTTGAATGCTGGATGACATACCAGGCCGCCTGATTGGCAGGTTCTCCTACCAGTGTTTTTCCCGGATAGCCATATTGAGCAATAATATTTTCAATTTTCTGGATGTTCAGACTATCGTGTTCTGCCACCAACATCCAGTTTTTCTTTTTGAATTCTTCTTGGTCAATATTCAGATCTTTCAACAGCTGCTCTTTTTTCTCGGGAGTGATCGCAGTATCAAAAAGCATTCTATACCCCTGATCCACCTTCATAATAGCATCAAGTTCTTTTTTCAACACTTCGTTCACTTTCTGCTGGGCATTAACGAGAAGCGCTGAAATCCCAAAAAGTAACATCAATATTTTTCTCATTTTGGTTAATCTGGTGTTTGGTATTAGGTTTTATAAGTCGGTTACTTTTTTTCCTATTTTGTAAACTGTTCCTACAAATTTTGCAATCAGCTCCTTATTTTGATTGGTAATCTGAATGTCATAAACAGCTGTTTTCCTCGTATCATTGACCAAAACACTTTCTGCTCTGAAAACATCACCTTCTTTTCCTGCTTTGGTAAAATTAATGATACAGTTCAATGCTACAGCAGCATCTCCGGTATTGTTGGAAGAAAATGCCAGTGCCGAGTCTGCAAACGCAAACGTAACTCCGCCATGAACTGTTTTAAGGCCGTTCAGCATATCTTTCTTGATCGGCATTTCCAGTAAACAGTAATTTTCTTTTACTTCAATCATTTTGATATTCATCCACTGGGAAAAATAATCCTGATTGAACATATAATCTGCAACTTGTTTTGGATTCATTTCTATTAATTATATGTTTGTTATTTCTTCATACAGCCCATCGGATAATCTGTCGTAAACATTCATTGTTTTACCCAGAATGATCTGTTCATAGGAAAGATGTTCTGAGTCTGATGAATTTTCAGAGGGATAGGATGCGTTTAAATCAATTCCATTTTCGTTGGCTAATCTTTTGATCAGCTCTTTATATTTTTCATTAAACTTTCCGAGTAACTCAAGTCTTTCCTGTTCATCAACAGAGGAGGCTTCCTGAATTAAATATTGTTTCTCAATTAAAAGCCTGGTTTCCAGCTCTGCCCTGAATTCATCTATATTCATGATAATGACCTAATTTTATTTATTAATAATCCTATTCAAATCTTTAATTCCATTTTCATAAGATTTTTTGAAATAAAATTTAATTACGAAATAGATTATTGTATAAAGCATAGCAATTGGTAATAATAATGCTAATGCTATTGCTCCAGTTTGAAAACAATTAACAATTATCGCAAAAACCGGAAGAATGCCCCAAACAAATAACATTATTCTAAAAGTTCTATGAAATTTTGAATTCAACTTTATTATTGTCTCATGTTCCTTTTGAAACAATTGACCTTCAAAAACACATAAAGCTCCCAATGGTACCTCGGCACTTATTACTTTAAAAAAATTTTTCTCTGTATATCCTCTTAAAAATTTATTAGTGCGATTCATTGTTAGAGAATAACTTTTCTCACTATTGCTATTTATATTTGATAAAATCTTTTCAACAGAGTGTAAAGATTTTATTTCATCATATCTTTCAGGAAAATATTTCATATTACATTTTCTTCAACAAAGGACTTTGTCTATACCTTTCTTCCTGATATTCTTCATAAAGGTTTTGTAAGGTTTCGGATATTTTTGCATACCCTATTTCTTTCCCCCAGCTTAATAAACCTTTTGGATAGTTTACGCCTTTCTGCATGGCCAGTTCAATATCTTCGTCATTGGCAACTCCTAACCTTTTAGCCTCTACAGCTTCATTGATCAGCATGGAAATAATTCTTAAAAAGATCTGCTGGTATAAAGCATCGTCTTTCTGAGCTACAGGTTTTTCTGCTCCTTCGCTGTAATCGTAGAAACCTTTTCCCGTCTTTCTGCCGTGAAGTCTGGCTTCAGACATCCTTTGCTGAAGTAATGATGGTTTGTATTTCGGATCGTAGAAATAATCTTTGTAAACGGTAGTTGTTACGGCAAAGTTTACATCAACCCCAATAAGGTCCATCAATTCAAAAGGTCCCATTTTGAAGTTTCCTAAAATTTTCATGGCATCATCCACCTGTTCTGGTGTTGCGATGTTTTCTTCAACAATTCTTAAGCCTTCCCCATAATAAGGTCTGGCAATTCTGTTGACAATAAAACCTGGAATATCTTTGGCAATAACAGGAGTCTTCCCCCATTCTTTCATGAGGTTGTAGATTTTTTCTGCTAATGTATTTTCTGTTAATAAGGATGGAATAACTTCCACTAAAGGCATCAATGGAGCCGGATTGAAAAAGTGAATTCCGATGAAACGCTCCGGTTTCTTTAGTTCTGCACCAAGAGAGGTGATAGAGATAGAAGAGGTATTGGAACTAAGGATACAGTTTTCTGAAACATAATTTTCAAGCTCTGTAAACACTTTGGTTTTGATCTCTTTGTTTTCGATAATAGCTTCTATAATCAGCTCACAATCTTTGAAATCCTTCAATTCTGTAGCAATGGAAATATTAGCTAAAATTTCAGTCATTTTCTCTGCCGAAATTTTTTGTTTATCCACCAATCTGGTGAGTGTTTTTTCCAGACCTACCGTTGCCGTTTCTACTTGGTTTGCGTTGGCGTCATACACCCATACTTTGCATCCGTTCGTTGCGGCTACCTGTGCAATGCCGATTCCCATTGTTCCGGCACCGATAATTCCAATATTTTTCATTTTGTACAATGTAAAATGTACAATGTAAAAAGTATTGATTTGTGTACATGGTACATTTTACTTTCTACATTGTACAATCTTTTTATTTTCCTTTATAATTAGGTTTTCTTTTTTGTAAGAAGGCGTTTACACCCTCGATGAAGTCTTCTGTTTCTGCAGCTTCCTGCTGAAGATCTCCTTCCAGTTCAAGCTGTTCTTTCAAGGTATTGTTATAAGAATTGGCAAATGCTTTTTTAGTAAGCTTGATGGCTGCTGTCGGCATGTTTGCCATTCTTTCAAGGATTTCCATAGATTTTGGAACAAATTCTTCTTCACTGAAAACTTCTGCTACAAGACCATAAGCTTTAGATTCTTCTGCAGATAATTTTTTACCTGTAAATGCTAAATAGTTGGCCAATTGTCTACCTAAAAGCTTCGGTAAAAAGTACGTTCCTCCTGTATCTGGAATCAAACCGATATTTGAAAATGCCTGGGCAAAATAGGCTTTTTCATTCGCCAAAACAAAGTCAGAGATCAAAGCCAGCATAGCCCCAGCTCCTACTGCTGGACCGTTTACTAAAGCAATAACCGGTTTTTTGCAACGGGTAACTTCCATTACCAAAGGGTTATAATAGTCTACCACAATTTTTCTGATGATGTCATGATCATGGTGTTCCTTTCCTACCACAAAAGCTTCATCCAGATTCTGACCTGAGCAGAAAGCTCTTCCTCTTCCGGAAATGGCAACACATCTTACGGTTTCGTCTTCACTGCATTCTTTGACAAAGTCTCTGAGATCTGATAAAGCCGGCTTTGTAAGGGCGTTCATCGTTTCCGGTTGATTAAGATATGCGATTTTAAGCTTTCCGTCAAAATGCGTTTCAATATCGAGTTGTGTATACATAGTTTTTATTAATTTATTATTTAACAACGCACTAATTTAACAATATAAATTCATGTAACCACCTAAGATTTTAACAATCTAACAATACCATCGTTATGCTCTGCATATTCGTCAATTTTTATCGATGGGCTATGGTTAATTCATTGTTTGCAGTTATTGCATTATTAATGACATTTAAAATAATCAAAAGGCTCCAGGCAGTCCAAGCATTGATAAGAGGCCTTACACAGTGTAGAACCGAATCTGCTGATCTGCTTGGTATGTTCAGAACCGCAACGCGGACATTTTTTCGGTTTCCCGATGTGGTGTTCGTCTGCTCCTTTTTCGGGAGGCGTGATTCCGTACGCACGAAGTTTTTCTCTCGCTTCATCCGTTAACCAGTCTGTTGTCCAGATCGGAAACATCTTGGTCACTACTTTTGCTTCCCATCCGTTTTCTTTCATCATTTTGATAATATCCTCTTCAATGGTAAACATAGCGGGACAGGCAGAATAAGTAGGTGTAATGATCACTTCACAGGTATTTTCACCTGTAACCTGTGCATCTCTTACAATTCCTAATTCCACAATATCAATCACCGGAATTTCCGGATCGGGAATTGTTTTTAATAAATCTAAAAGCTGATTCATATTTTATTTTTTATCAGAATCAAGGATTCTTTTCATTGCTTTCTGATAATCTAAATTATCTGTTATGCCGTTGTGATACTGATCTTTCAATATAATCAGGCTATCATCTTTTTTAAAATTATTTTTAAGTTTTAAAGATGCCTTGTAATTAATAACCTCATCTTTATCACCATGAAAAATAATTATCGGTGACTTAACTGTTTTTAAATATTCACCGGTTTCAAAATTATACTTCAGTAAAAACTTCGGAAGAAATGAGAATTTCCGACTCATTTCATCTTCTGTGCTATAGTATGGAGCCTGTAAAATAAGCAATTTTGCATGATGCTCTGACGCCAGTTTTGCTGCCAGTCCTGTTCCTACAGAATACCCTAAAATAATAATCTTATTCTCCGGATATCGTTTCAAAAGTTCTTTATAAGCAGTATCAACATCCGACAAAAGCTGATCTTTATTGCTGATTTTACCTTCACTTTTTCCATAGCCCCGGTAATCAGGCATAAACGTGTCATAATTCATGCTCCGATATAATTGAGTTACTTCTCCCCAGTCTTTTATTGACCCTCCGTTTCCGTGAAGATAAAAAATGACTCCTTTTGGATTTTGGGCTCTGAATAAAACAGAACTCAAATGCTTTCCATCCTGCGTTTTGATAGGTATTTCATCAAAATCACCATCAAATGTAAACTTGTAATTTTCCGGTAACTTTTCAGGATAAAAAATAATTTTCTCCTGATAGAAATAAATACCAACACAAAGTATCACATATGCTGCAAGAAAAAAAGCCAATATCCCAAGAAGCAGCTTCTTCATAATTTATTACCACGTACATCCAGGATACGCTCTCTGCATATACTGAAGCTCACAAAGAATATATCCAAAATATTCCGTGTGATATCCTGTTCTTGATTTTGGCTGCATGAAAGGACTTTCAGGATATTCTAAACCGAAATCTGCAAAATCTTTCTTTGTAATCGCAAGGAATTCTTCATAAAGAGCATCTGTATCCGGAGCAATATTCAAAGCTGCAAGATCTTCCTCTCCTTCTGTTTTCGCGAAAAGACCTTTTGTATATTCCCAGATATTTTCAACAGCTTTTACCAAACGGAATTTGCTTTCTTCTGTTCCCTGAGCAAAAATTTTCATCCAGGAAGCAGCGTGAGTATAATGATATCTTACCTCTTTTAATGATTTCTGAGCGATGGCGGCCAATTCTTCATTAGCAGAATTCGATAATGCTTCATACATCAGTTTCTGATATACTGCAAAAACATAAACTTTCAGAATCGTTTGTGCATAGTCTTCATTGGGAAGTTCTGTCCAGTGGGCGTTCAGATACTCGTGCTCATATCTTAAAAACGCAATATCATCTTCACTTTTTCCGTTATCAATCACCCTTGAAGCGTACACATAAAAGTTATTCGCCTGCCCCAGTTCATCCAACGCAATGTTTGTCAATGCAATATCTTCTTCTAAGTAAGGTCCTTCACCACACCATGCAGACAGGCGCTGTCCCATAATGAAACTGTCGTCTGCTAGTTTTAATAAATAATTATATAATGGGTTCATTGTTTAGTAGATTTCAGATTTCAGACACAAGATTTCAGATTGACAAAAAAGTCTAGCATCTGATCTCACATCTTACAATCTTTATTGATTACATATTTTTTACATCGTTAGGAATCTCGTAGAAAGTCGGATGACGATATAGTTTGTCATCAGCCGGATCAAAGAAAGCTTCTTTATCCACTCCTTCCGAAGTCACAATATATTTGCTTGGAACAACCCAAACAGAAGTTCCTTCTTTTCTTCTTGTATAAACGTCTCTTGCGTTCTGCAAAGCCATTTCTGCTGTTGGTGCCTGTACAATTCCAACGTGTTTGTGAGATAATCCCGGTTTAGTCTGAATAAACACTTCCCACATATCTAAATTTGCCATAGTCAAATTATTTAACAATGTATCAATGTACCAGTTTAACTATGAGATGCTTCGACGAGCTTAGCATGACAATGGTTGTTACATTTCTACATTGGTATATTGTTACATTATTATATTACTTCTTTTTGTTGTTTCTCAGCAAAAGCTACTGCTGCTTCTTTTACCCAAGCATTCTCTCTCTGAGCTTTTCTCTTGGTCTCGATACGCTTCTTGTTACAAGGTCCGTTTCCTTTCAGAATTTCCATGAATTCATCCCAAGGGAGTTCCCCGAAATCGTAATGCTGTCTTTCCTCATTCCATTTCAGATCTTTATCAGGAATAGTTAATCCTAAAAATTCAGCCTGAGGAACGGTAACGTCAATAAATCTCTGACGAAGGCTGTCATTACTTTCTCTTTTCACTCTGTAATTCATAGAAATTTTAGAGTTTGGCGAGCTGTCATCATTAGGTCCGAACATCATTAAAGCCGGCCACCAGAAACGGTTTAGCGAAGCCTGAGCCATTTCTTTCTGCTGTTTGGTACCACGGCAAAGCGCCATCAGGATCTCATATCCCTGTCTTTGGTGGAAAGATTCCTCTTTACAGATTTTCACCATCGCTCTTGAATAAGGACCATAGGAATTTCCCATCAGCATTACCTGGTTCATAATGGCAGCTCCGTCTACCAGCCATCCGATTGCTCCGATATCTGCCCAGCTCAGGGTAGGATAATTGAAAATACTTGAGTATTTTGCTTTTCCTTGCAGCATATCATCGTAAGTAGCATCTCTGTCTGCTCTGATGCTTCCATCTCCTAAAGTTTCGGTAGCAGAGTAAAGGTATAAGCCATGACCTGCCTCATCCTGAACTTTCGCCAAAAGAGCCATTTTTCTTCTCAATGAAGGGGCTCTGGAGATCCAGTTGGCTTCCGGCAACATTCCAACAATTTCAGAATGCGCGTGCTGTGAAATCTGACGAACCAATAATTTCCTGTAATCATCAGGCATTACATCTTTTGGCTCTACTTTATTTTCTTCGTGAACGTATTGAACAAATTTTTCTAAGTCCATTTCTTTTGCTTTTTGTACTAAAGTAAAATGTAGGCTGTACAATGTATTTCCGATGTACTTTTTACATTATACACTTTACATTTTACAAAAAATTAAACATCATAATTAAGCATCACCACATTCGTTGTCGGGTGACATTGGCAGGTAAGAACATAGCCTCGGGCTACTTCTTCTTCGGTAAGTGCGTAGTTTTTCTCCATGAAAACTTCTCCTTCCAGAACTTCCGCTTTACACGTACAGCAAACTCCTCCTTTACATGCAAAAGGTACAGGAAGATTGTCTTTCAATGCTTTATCTAAGATACTCTCTTTTTTGGAGTTAAGGTGGAACGAATATTCATCATCATCAATGATTACCGTTACCATACTTTCAATATTGGCAATAGCCTTGAATTCATCACTCATTTCCTCCGTATTTTCCTCATCAGGAGGAGTGAAATATTCAAACAATACCTGGATAGCCGGAACTTTTTTATCTTTTTTCAGATAATCCGCAATTCCTTTGATCATTTCTGAAGGTCCGCAGATGAAATAAGTTGCTTCTCTTACATCAATATCTGCGTATCTTTCAAATAACTGCTCCAGTTTTTCAGCAGAAATTCTTCCTTCAAAAACAGGATCTTCGTGCTTTTCACGGCTTACCAGATAAACCACTTTAAGCCTTCCGTTGAACTGTTCTACCAGCTTATCAATTTCAGCTCTTCTTAAAACATGATTCATACTTCTGTTGCTGTAGAACAGATAAGCATTACTTTTAGGTTCCTGATAAAGACTTTCTTTAATATTGGATAAAACAGGAGTAATTCCGCTTCCTGCTGCCAATCCAACATAGGTTTTCACATTTGTCGGATGATAAGATGTGTTGAAACCACCCATCGGAGGCATTACTTCCAATACTTCATCCATATGAAGATGTTCATTGAAATAGCCTGATACTTTTCCACCTTCAAGCAATTTCACCAATACCTCCAGTGTATTGCTTTTTTCACTGGGAGCATTACAGATAGAGTAAGAACGTCTTTCCTCATTCCCGTTGATCATCATCCGGAAATTCAGATACTGTCCCTGTTTGAATCTGAACTTATCTTTAAGCTCTTCAGGAATCTCCACCGCTACATTTACTGCATCGGGAGTGTCTTTCTGAACCTTAACTGTTTTAAGTTTATAAAATGAATTCATTATTTTTTAAGTATTCTGTTAATTTTTCCACCTTCGCATTTTGGCAGGCTGTCCTGGGCATGAACCTTCACTTTTGTAGTGATGCCTACCCGTTTTTTTATTTCGTTTTCTATGTTTTTTCCAAAGTTTCCGACAAAATTAAAATAATCATCGGTATTGGCTTCTATTTTCTGAGATTTCACGAGGTCATCATCTATTTCAACATCAATATCCAAAGCGATGCACATGTGCTCTTTCTCAACAGGCGTCAGGTAATAGTTAGGAACCACTCCTTTTACATATGAGAAAGCATCTTCAATCTGGCTTGGATAAACATTTACTCCTCTTACAATCAGCATATCGTCTGCCCTTCCAACAATGGGTTTCATTTTCACCATCGTCCTTTTGGCATTTTCATCGTAGTAAAGGCTTGTAATATCATTCGTCCAGTAACGTAAAAGCGGCATTGCTTTTTTCGTTAATGTTGTAATCACCAACACGCCTTCTTCCCCGAAAGGAACCGGCTGCTTTGTGATCGGGTCTAGAATTTCGGGATAGAAATGATCTTCCCAGATATATGCCCCTCCTTTTTCCTCAAAATCCTCCATGGAAACTCCCGGTCCGATAATTTCACTTAATCCGTAGATATTGGTAGCATGAACTCCTAATCTTTCTTCAATGTGCTCCCTGATAATTTCAGTCCATGGCTCTGAACCTAAAACCGCATATTGAAGACTGATTTCATCTGCTGATATTCCTCTTTTTGCAAATTCATCCGCAATCGTTAAAGCATATGATGGGGAGCAGCAGATTACTTCCGGCTTAAAATCCACAATCAGATCCACCTGTCTTGCCGTCATTCCCCCGGAAATAGGAAGAACACTCATCCCAAGCATTTCTGCGCCATAATGAAGCCCTAATCCACCGGTAAAAATCCCGTAACCGTAAGCATTATGTAACTGCATTCCCGATCTGGCACCTGCAGCATATAAAGATCTTGCCACTACTTCACTGAAAAGGTCTACATCTTCCTTTGTATATCCTACCACAGTCGGTTTCCCTGTAGTACCGCTTGAGCAGTGAATACGCTGAAGCTCGCTTTTAGGGACTGTAAATAATCCGAACGGATAGTTATCTCTTAAATCCTGTTTGTAAGTAATGGGAAGTTTCGTGATATCCTCAATCGACCTTATATCCTGTGGAGATATTTGCAGTTCATCAAATTTCTTTTTATAAAATTCCGACTTCTCCTCCAAATAGCTGATCAGGGTGATCAACCGGCCGGATTGAAGCTGTCTCAACTGATCCAGCTCCAGATATTCAACTGAAAAATCCATAAAACTAACTAACATTTGTTAGGTGTAAATTTAAAAAGATTTTGCAAGCTGGCAAAATTATTATGACTTTTGTCATATTTTGAACGATTCTAAATAACAGAATAAAAGCTCAATGCTTTTCTTGTAAAAAGTATAATGTAAAATGTATTAATGATTCATCTTGCCAAAGACTTATGAATGTTGGTTTCCTAACAAACCGAAAAGAATTTTCTCCCTGATTTCTTCAGTAATTTCATCTGTGGAATCACTGCTTCTTTTGAACCAGAAATAGGAATTATTTAAGGTATGAAGAATAAATCTCGTCGTAAACGAAGGTGATTTCAGTTCCCAGTTTTCAGCTTTGTAGATCTCAGAAATCAGTTCTTCCACTTCCTGCTGATAGTTTTTTCTCAATGCAACAAATTCGGGAAGCCTTTCTTCTAGGTGTTTCCATTCATTGGAATAGATATGGGTAACATCACGGTTTTTAAGAACAACGGAAAGGTGCTTATCCAATAACAGATTCAGTTTTTCCTTCGGAGCAATATCTGTATTTTTTACCTCTTGAAGCTCATCGAAAAACTCCTGGGCAATACCAAAACAAATCCATTCCAAAATTTCTTCCTTTGAACGGATATGCGCATACAGTGATGCTGCTTTGATATTGAGTTTAGTAGCCAGATCTCTTACCGAGCTTCCCATATAACCTTTTTCTTTGAAAAGCTCTACTGCTACATCTAGTATTTTTCTCTGTTTTTCTTTTAGTTCCATCTGGTAAAATGCAAAAGTAATTATTCTGAATTAAACTGCTCGTTTTTTTGATCATAAAAGATAATCATCCGAACCAATTCAACCTGTGTATTGTATCCTCTGTTATTAAGCTGTTATAATCATGATATGACTATTTGTTCATAGATTTTAAATAAATAATTACGAAATCGGAAATTTTGTCAAGTTAAATTTCCGTTAAAAATGCAAAATCCGGAAATTTTGTCTATATTTTTTATAAATTTAATAATTGAACAGTTTTTGCGATACAGTCATCGATTAAATGATTAAATAATTGATTGGCATTAAGAAACTGAGCCTCAGAATTTGGTTTCTTGATGTTTTTTAAAAACTAAACTTTGAACGAATCCTTACCAAAAATATATACAATATGAACTTAAACCAATATACTGTAAAATCACAGGAAGCCATCCAGGCAGCACAACAGGTTGCGATGGAATTTGGCAACCAAAGTATTGAACCCCAACATCTCCTTGAAGGGATTTTTCAGGTAGATGAAAATATTTCGCCTTTCTTATTAAAAAAGTCTGAAGCAGATGCTGCATTAGTAAGAGAGCGCAACCGTGAAAATTTAGAAAAGCTTCCTAAAGTGCAGGGAGGAAATATTTATCTTTCACAATCAGCCAACAAAGTATTGCTGGACGCACCCAATATTGCCAAGAAAATGGGTGATGAATATGTAACGATTGAGCATTTATGGCTGTCACTTTTGGAAACCACTTCTGAAGTATCGAAGATGCTGAAGGATATGGGTGTAACCAAAAACCTGTTGGAAGGTGCTATCAAAGAATTAAGAAAAGGAAGTAAAGCAACTTCTGCAAGTTCAGAAGAAACCTATCAATCCTTAAACAAATATGCTAAAAACTTTAATGAATTAGCAGCAGAAGGTAAACTGGACCCTGTAATCGGGCGTGATGAAGAAATCAGAAGGGTCTTACAGATCCTTTCCAGAAGAACCAAAAACAACCCGATACTTATCGGGGAACCGGGTGTAGGTAAAACAGCGATTGCAGAAGGAATTGCCCATAGAATTATCAGCGGTGACGTTCCTGAAAACCTTATGGATAAAACATTATATTCACTGGATATGGGAGCTTTAATCGCCGGAGCTAAATACAAAGGTGAATTTGAAGAGCGTTTGAAATCAGTTGTCAACGAGGTAATCAAATCGGATGGTCAGATTATTCTTTTCATTGACGAGATCCACACATTGGTTGGTGCCGGAGGTGGTGAAGGAGCCATGGATGCAGCCAATATCTTAAAACCTGCTCTGGCAAGAGGAGAATTAAGAGCAATTGGTGCTACCACCCTGAATGAATACCAAAAGTATTTTGAAAAAGACAAAGCGTTGGAAAGACGTTTCCAGAAAGTAATGGTGGAAGAACCGGATACTGAATCTGCTATTTCTATCCTTCGTGGTATTAAAGACAAATATGAGGCTCACCACAAAGTAAGAATCAAAGACGAGGCAATTATCGCAGCCGTGGAAATGTCTCAAAGATATATTTCAGACCGTTTTTTACCGGATAAAGCCATTGACCTTATTGATGAAGCTTCTGCAAAACTGAGAATGGAGATCAATTCCAAACCGGAAGAACTGGACGTGCTGGACAGAAAACTCATGCAGATGGAAATTGAGCTGGCCGCTATTTCAAGAGAAGGCAACCAAACCAAGATTGATCACCTTAAAGAAGATATTGCAAAAATATCCGAGCAGAGAAATGAGATCAATGCGAAATGGCTGAAAGAAAAACAGAAAAGTGAAGATCTTACACAGATCAAAAAAGATATTGAGTCTCTGAAACTTGAAGCAGAAAGAGCTTCCAGAGCCGGAGATTATGCCAAAGTAGCAGAGATCCAGTACGGAAAACTTCGTGAGAAGGAAGAAGAGCTCAGCAAAGTTGAGCTTGAAATGCAGAACCATCAGAATGAACTGATCAAAGAAGAGGTTACCGCAGAAAATATTTCTGAAGTAATTGCTAAATGGACAGGTATTCCTGTAACCAAGTTACTTCAATCTGAAAGGGATAAATTATTAAATCTGGAAACTGAACTGCACCACAGAGTTGTTGGACAGGATGAAGCGATTCAGGCAGTTGCAGATGCGATCAGAAGAAACAGAGCCGGATTAAGTGATGATAAAAAACCTATCGGTTCTTTCCTTTTCCTTGGGACAACCGGGGTGGGTAAAACCGAGCTTGCGAAAGCACTGGCAGAATTTCTATTTGACGATGAAAACAACATGACCAGAATTGATATGAGTGAATATCAGGAACGTCACAGTGTTTCAAGATTGGTAGGAGCGCCTCCGGGATATGTAGGATATGATGAAGGCGGGCAATTGACTGAAGCGGTAAGAAGAAGGCCTTACTCAGTGGTATTGCTGGATGAGATTGAAAAAGCACACCCGGATGTTTTCAACACTTTGCTTCAGGTTCTTGATGACGGGCGTCTGACTGACAACAAAGGACGTGTAGTCAATTTCAAAAATTCAATCATTATTATGACCTCGAATTTAGGTTCACACCTGATTCAGGAGAATTTTGAAAATCTTACGGAGGAAAATCAGGATGAAATTGTGGATAAGACCAAAGAAGAAGTTTTTGACCTTTTAAAACAAACCCTTCGTCCGGAATTCCTGAACAGAATTGATGAAATTGTACTGTTCCAGCCTTTAAGAAAAAAAGAAATCGGAAAAATCGTTCAGTATCAGTTGAGAGGATTTAATGAAATGCTGTCTAAAAGAAACATCATTATGACTTTCACTCAGGATGCAGTGGATTATCTGATGGACAAAGGCTACGATCCTGCTTTCGGGGCAAGACCATTGAAACGAGTGATCCAGCAGGAAGTATTAAATAAACTTTCAAAAGAGATTCTTGCAGGAAATGTGAATGATGGAGACAGAATCACTCTAGATTATTTTGAAGAAACAGGTTTGGTTTTCAGACCTACCGAACAATAAAATAGTTTTTTTTCATATACATTATTTTTGTGAATAAGTGCTGTAGATTACTCTGCAGCACTTATTTTTATATATTTTTCCTTATTACGTGAAATATTATTATATTTATTAAGCCAATAACAAAACAGAATCAGTATGAAAAAGCTTAAAAGAAATGATCTAAAGAAAATTGATGGCGGACTTATTGCCCCAATCATTATGTGCGATGAAAACATGAACTGCCCGCCTAACCTTTGCTGCACATCAGGATATATCTGCAGAGACTGGAGAAAATACCCCTGCATTTAGACAAGAACGGAGAAAAAACATATTTCTCCGTTTTTTATAATATAAATTCACGATTAATATAAATATCAGCTACATTCATTATTACAATCCGTAAAAACACGGTAAAAATAACAGTATAAATCCCTATTCGTAAGTGTATTTTCTACCATATTTTTTCCGAGATTTGCATATTAATTAAGTTTTATCTGCAAAACACTAAGCTATGAATACAGAATCCAACAATCCGCTGCAACCTGGAACAATGTCAAACAGTCTTATCCAGGCTCTGATCAACAATTACCGCCAAAATCACCTGAATGCTATTAATACTGCTTTAGGAATAGAAGATGCACATTCCATCTGGTTTGACCTTCCGAAATTGAAAAATTTCATTGCAAATATTGAAGCAGAGGCAGCCAAAGCCAATCCAGCTGCATCTACAGAAGATTTAGGGGTAAGATTTTATTATTCTGCTTATCCGAAGGAAGAAAACTGGTCTATTATGGAGTCTCACCCGGTTCCGATTGAATATGCAGGAAGACATACTATAGTAATGGTCCCAACATTAAAAAAAGCCAATGAAACAGGAGAACTTATTGATTATGATTTTAATCCTTTCCAAAGTGCTGAAGGAAAATCTATAGCATTAAACAGCCTGAAAACCAATGAGTTTTCTAAAAACACGGGAGAAGATGATGATACAAACCTTGGAGAAAATAGTGGAACCCTTATCCCACCATCACCACCGATGGGTACATCTTATTAATCATCATTCATATTTTTAAACACAATATGACTGAGATTCAAAAAATTTTTTCGTCATTTATGTATTGGGGAGAAGCTTTTTCAGCTATAATCTCCCTGATTTATTATAACCGTGTAAAAAAACAACCCTGGAAATATCTGGCGATTTACCTTATTCTTATTTTTCTGTGTGAATCAGCAGTAAAATGGGGAGAAAAACCACTCAAAATAGACAGAATAAACTTTCACAACTACTTTGTAATTCCCTTGCAGTTTATATTTTTTTATTGGCTGTATGCCAAAGAATCTTTAAAGAAAGTTAAGTTATTCTATGTTATGACGGGAATATATCTCTTAACATACATCCTCAGGGCACTTTTTTTTCCGGAAAAGAAAGTAATATTTTCTTTCAATTACAACATAGGCTGTCTGCTCTTAATGGCTCTTGTCATCATGGAATATTATAAACAGGTTAATTCATCTGAAATTCTTAATTTCAGTAAAAACAAAATGTTTTATATTAATCTTGGAGTAACACTTTTTTACATCGCAAACATACCATTCATGACGTTTAACTCTCTTCTGTGGAAATATATAGATATCTGGGATATGTATTTTATATATTTCCAGGTTTCAGGAGCAGTGATGTATATTTTATTTGCAAGTTCATTTATATGGGGAAAACAGAGCTCTTAATAACAATTATTTCATTCAACATCTTTTTTTTAATGTTTGTAATAGCCATATTTATTTATATACGGAATTACAGACAGAGAAAAAGAGAATACCTGAATGAAATTGAGATGAAAAACGAACTTCATCAGCGAGAGCTTCTGGCCACTCAACTAGAAATACAGCAGGCCACCATGCAGCAGATCGGAAGAGAATTGCATGATAACATCGGTCAGAAACTTACCCTGGTAAGTCTCTATGTTCAGCAGATGCTTTATGAAAACAAAGTTCCGGAAGCAAGTGAAAGAATAGATCAGGTTTCACAAATTATCAATCAATCTTTACAGGACCTGAGGAGCCTGTCAAAAACATTAACGGATGACAATATCAACCAAAAGGAAATTGTAACTTTGATCCAGGAGGAAGTAGACAATACCAATTCTTTTAAAAAGTGTAAAGTCAGTTTTGAGCATAATTTTAAACAGCTGGATTTGGGTTTTGTTCATAAAAATATGCTGTTAAGAATTACGCAGGAATTCATTCAGAACAGTATAAAACATTCCCGCTGTAAAAATATTTTTATCACTCTGAATACTTCTGAAGACATACTTTGGGAACTTGACATCCGTGATGACGGAATCGGGTTTGATACTTCACAGATCAAATCTAACGGGATTGGTCTTACCAATATGAAAAACAGAGCTGAAATCATAGGAGCCAGCTTTCGTATGGAAAGTAAGGAAAATGAGGGGACCCAACTTAATATCATCTTAAAAAAACAATCATGAAAAAAAGCATCGTAATCGTTGACGACCATATACTTATTGCAAAAGCCCTGGAAGGCATTATCGGTAATTTCAATGAATTTGAAGTCATCTATGTCTGTGAGAATGGCAAAGACCTCATTCAAAAATTTGAAGAAGGGAATGCTATTCCGGATATTATTCTTCTGGATATCAGCATGCCGATCATGGATGGTTTTGAAACAGCAGTATGGCTTACAAAAAACCATCCTAACATTAAAATCATGGCTCTGAGCATGCAGGGAGATGACAACAGCGTGATTAAGATGATTAAAAGCGGAGCAAAAGGCTATCTTTTAAAAAATACCCATCCAAGAGATCTGGAAACCGCTCTTACCCGGCTGAATACTGACGGCTTCTTTTATCCGGACTGGGCTTCCAAAATTATATTTACCAATCTTAACAAAGAAACGGAATCTGAAATCGCGGTAAAAATTTCCGACAGGGAAAAAGAATTCCTGAAATACACTGTGACTGAACTCAGTTATAAGGAAATTGCAGACAGAATGTGCTGCAGCCCAAGAACCGTAGAGAGCTACCGTGACCAGCTATGTGAAAAACTGGATCTGAAAACCCGTGTAGGACTGGCAGTTTTTGCTATTAAAAACGGTTTTGCAAATTAAGATCCACCGCGAAAATTTTATTTAATAAATTAAATTTAAGCGAAAAGAATTCACTTAAAATCATTAAAAAAACAAAAATACATAAACATAATATCAAATTGATTAAAATTCAAAACTTATTAAATAAAATTAAAATTAATTCAACTAAAGGATAAAATTTTTAACAAAATACTAAATATTTAAGAAAAATACTTGCATATCAATTTCAAATAATATAATTTCACAACCTCAACCTAAATGATTTTGATATGAAAAAACTATTATTTGGAGCTTTTATGCTCACTGTAATGGCTGCATGTAACAATGACAGCATTAACAATCAAAACGAAAATCCAACTGACGAACCGGTAACTTCTGCAGGATTAGTTCAAAGAGGCTGTGCTTCCGAGGAAATCAGACAGGAGGCATTGAAAAAAAACCCTGAACTTCAGCAAAGATTTGCGGCATTGGAAACCAATACAGAAAAATTTGCCAACGATCTTAAAGTGGGAAAAGTTCTTGCTGATGGTACTGTGGAAATTCCGGTGGTAGTTAATGTTATTTACAAAACTACAGCTGAAAATGTTTCTGATGCAAGAATTGCTGAGCAGATTGCCGTATTGAATGCTGATTATTCAGGCACCAACAGTGATGTTAACAAAATTCCAACTGAATTCCAATCGGTAAGTTCCGGTGATACAAAAGTAAAATTCAGACTGGTAAATACCGTTAGAAAATCCACAACAAAAACAAGCTGGGCAACTAATGATGATATGAAAAAAGCATCTAAAGGAGGAATTGATGCAACTAATCCAACTAACTATTTAAATTTATGGGTTGTTGGTAAAATGACCAGCCAGGGACGCACAATTCTTGGATATGCAACTTTCCCTGAATCTGCAGGTTTATGGAATGACGGTGTTGTAATTGCTGCTCCGTTTTTCGGTAAAACAGGAGCTTCTTCGCCTTTCAACCTGGGAAGAACAGCTACGCATGAAGTAGGCCACTACTTAAACTTAAGACACATCTGGGGAGATGCCAATTGCGGAAATGACCTGGTAAGCGATACTCCTACACAAACTACTGCTAATTACGGAAAACCTTCCTATCCGTTATACAACACCTGCAGCGGTGTACAAAGATCTGTAATGTTCATGAACTATATGGACTATGTAGATGATGCGGCTATGTTTATGTTCTCTGCAGGACAGAAAACAAGAATGCAGTCTGTAGTAGCTTCTTCTGGTGCAAGATCCGGATTAAGAGTGTATTAAAAGATATTTTTAAATTATAATCTAAAATCTATCCTAATGATTAGGATAGATTTTTTTATACTCGTATTGTGTCATCAGCCACCTAAATCACCGTAAAAAATATTCTATAATTCTCAACAAAAACATAAAATTATTTACATTAAAATACACTTAAGCGTGAAATATAAAACAATTAAAGCAATTTAACTAAAATTCAATCAAAACACGTTTAAATTACAATATAAGTAAATAAATTACTATTTAAATATAAATTATTTAAATATTTTTCAAAATAATTTGCATATCAATTTCAAATACTATAATTTCACGCCCACAACCAAATTGTATTATAACGATATGAAAAAATTCTTAATCGGAGCCCTGATCCTGGGCTTTATGTCAGCATGTAACACTGACAGCCTAACCAATCAAAACGAAACACTTCCGGATCAGGAGACTTCAGCTCCCAGCGCTCTTAAAAGAAGCTGTCTATCAGAAGAAATCAGACAGGCAATGCTCATGAAAAACCCTGCACTTAAACAGAAAATAGCCGATATTGAATTCGGGACTGAAAAATTTGCTGAAAATCTTAAACTGGGAAAAGTTCTTGCAGATGGAACGGTTGAAATTCCGGTAGTGTTTAATGTAATTTATAATACTTCCACTCAAAATATCTCTGATGCAAGAATTGCAGAACAGATTGCAGTACTTAATGCTGATTATGGCGGCACCAATTCTGATATTACTAAAATCCCGGCCGCATTTCAACCTGTAGCAGCAGGTGATGTAAAAATCCGTTTCAAGCTGGTAGCTACCAACCGTAAACAAAGTACAAAAACAGGATGGAGATCTGATCTTGAAGAGATGAAAAAAGCCAGTACCGGTGGTATTGATGCTACTGACGTAACTAAAAATATGAACATCTGGGTCGTGAACTCAATTCTTGATGAGAATGGCCAGCCCGGAACTTTAGGCTACGCTTATTACCCGGAACATGCAGGACAATGGTATGACGGTCTTGTCATCGGTTATCAGTATATAGGGAAAACCGGTGCTTCAGCGCCTTTCAATTTAGGAAGAACTGTAACGCATGAGGTAGGACACTATTTAAACCTGCCACACCTTTGGGGGTCATCTGATGCCGGATGCCAGACAGATTATTCTAATGACACTCCTACATCTCCCGGCCCTAACTATGGAAATCCAACCTATCCTCTCAACAGAATCTGTGGTGGCGTAAGCCGTTCTCAAATGTTTATGAATTATATGGATTATGTGGATGACAAATCTATGTTTATGTTCTCTGCCAATCAAAAAACAAGAATGCAGGCAGTAGTATCAGCATCCGGACCAAGATCCGGACTGAGATAATCCGCACAGCTGAATATTATAAAAATATTAAAACAGTCTATCTCAATTTGTGGGATAGACTATTTTAATATTTTTACCCGATTTTAATCAGCACCACTACCGATGAAAAAAACAGCATTAGCATCCGGAATACTATTGCACTTATACAGTATTAAAGCACAGGATACGATCCGGATTAAAAAACAGGATACGATCCCGGCCAGAAATCTCAAAGAAGATATTGCACTTATCAGTTCGTCAGGTTGTGTATTTAGCTCTAAAACTCCTTTTTTCAAAAAAGAATGGGTAAAAAAATCAGTGGCTCCTGCAATTCTTTTTACTGCGGCGGCGGCAACCTAGGGAGAAAAAGAAAATATCCGTGAGGTGAGAAACCGCTACCTTCCCAACTTCAAAGTCAAATATGATGACTATCTTCAGTATGCGCCTGCTGTTGCTGTTTACGGATTAAAACTCTCAGGTGTAAAGGGGCGGAACAATATTGGACGGGCAACCTTATCCTATGGTACAAGTTTAGCCATCATGGCTATTTTAGTCAACTCTATCAAATATACAGCAAAAGTTGAACGGCCTGACGGGTCCAAAAACAATTCTTTCCCATCAGGACATACCGCTATGGCTTTTACCAATGCCGGCTTTCTACACAAAGAATACGGAATGGTAAATCCGGCATACAGTATCGCAGGATATGGGTCTGCCACAATAACAGGACTTGGACGAAATTTAAATAACAGACACTGGATTCCGGATATTCTTGCCGGGGCCGGTATCGGAATCATATCAACAGAACCCGGATATTTCTTTATTGACAAAGTTTATAAGAACAAAGGGGATAATTTAAGCATCTTATCAAGAATAGAGGGAAACGATTACCCTTCTTTTCTTGCCCTGAAGATGGGTACAGCATTAGGTACAACCAACTTCCTGAAAGAATCTGAGCTTGACGACAAAAAACAAACCGGTTTTGAGGGCGGGCTGGAAGGTGCTTATTTCTTCTCTAAAAAATGGGGTATCGGTGCCGATATAGCTTTCAGCAGCTTCCCAATTAAATCTCAAAGAATAACTTTCGATGACGGGCAGGATTTTGGTGATCATGAAATCAAAACACAATCTATGGGATTCCTGGCTGCAGGCATTGGTCCTTATTTTTCCCACGAATTATCAGATAAATGGCAGCTTACTTAAAATTAACCGGAGGATATGCCGCAACTGCAAGTGGAAAAGTATTTGTAAAAGGAAACGAAATAGACACCCCTAATCACGAGCTGCAGATAGCCAGATACAAACCTAAGCCAGCCTTCCGATGGAATACAGGAGCTTCCATGACTTATAAGTTCAATCCAGGATTAGGTCTTACCTTTTATACAGATTATAATCAGATCAACTCTACCATTCGTTACCATTTCAGTGATGAGATTAAAGAAAGTGCTGAGCTGGACCAGGAGTTTAATAACCTGATTGCAAAAGAAAAAGTGAATTATATTACATTAGGTTTAAGATTAACTGCCTATTTTTAAAATACAAAGCCTTCAAAATATGAAGGCTTTTACTTTATAAATTTTTACGGTTATTTTCCGGAGTATAATCCATAAACAGATCACCATCCAGCTGTACCGATTTTACTTTTTTCTTAATAGGAATCACAAGATCAGTCATCTTCTGATCTTTTTCCCAGACAGAAGGTGAGAAATGTAACTTTTCCGTACTTCCATCTTCATAAGACAGTATTGCATCAAACGGAATGGCAAAGCCTCCTACATTGGCAACATTTACGGTAAGCATATCATTCATCTGGGAAGCTCCTGTTATCTTTAAGTCAATATAATTATTGGTATAAAACCAGTTCTGGAAGAACCAGTTCAGATTTTTACCTGAACCTGTATTCATAGAGTTAAAATAATCCCATGGAACCGGATGTTTCCCATTCCAGTTATTCATATAATGATGTAATGCTTTTTTGAACAGCTCGTCCCCCAGATAATCTTTCAGTGCCAGATAAGATAAAGATGCTTTCACATAGGAATTATTTCCATACCCTGCGCCACTCACCTGCGTACTCATGGTAATCACCGGCTGATCCTGCTCTGAAGACGGGTCATTGATCCATCTTTTAACACGGAAATTTTTATAAAACTCTTTAGCCGCGGCTTCTCCGTTTTCATCAATCCCTATAAGATATTCCAGCGTAGTAGCCCAGCCCTCATCCATAAAAGCATATCTTGTTTCATTGATTCCCATATAAAACGGGAAATAAGTATGGGCAATCTCATGATCTGCTGTCAGCCTCGCATCCTGGAGGTTGTCAGGGATACTGGTATCATTAATCATCATCGGGTATTCCATATCTGCATACCCCTGAATAGCTGTCATTACATTGTAAGGATATTCTACGCCAGGCCAGTTCTTAGAGAACCAATCCAGATTATAGCGCATCCAGTCTACATAATGTTCAAAATCTTTCGCTCCGGATTTATATCCTGCCTGAACGCTTGCTCTTTTTGTTTTTAACTGAACACTTGCCGCATCCCACACATAATGATTGCTCAGTGCAAAACAAAAATCTGTGATATGGTTAGCCTTAAATTTCCATACATTCCATTTATTAGGTTTGGTCACTTTTCCGGACCTCATTTCCTGTTCTGTAGCAATGTGTATTAGTTTATCGCTCTTTAATGAAGCTTTATAACGTTTTAAATATTCCGGCTGAAGCACAGCTTCCGGATTAAGGAAATCTCCTGTTGCCCAGACCACATAATTCTTCGGGGCTGTAATACTAAAGCTGTAATCATTAAAGTCATTATAGAACTCCTGTCTGTCCGAATGCTGAATCATATCCCATCCGTTGTAATCATCATACACGGAAATTCTCGGAAAAGAATAAGCCACATAGAATGTTTCGGGATCAATCTGACCTTCTCTTCCACTCTGTACGGACAACGGATACTCCCATTCTATTTTAACCTCAGCTTTTGATTTTGATTTTAAAGCTGTTTTCAGTTTTACTTTTTCAACAGTACTCCAATCGTCACTGTTGATATCATATTTTGCACCGTTTACGATGAAAGATTTAATCTTAAGCCCTGAAGACAGGAAATCTTTGGATACAAATCCCGATCTTGGCGACTGTGGTTTATGAAGGTTATTCACAAAGCGTATGGCCAGCTCATTCAGGCTATCAGGACTGTTGTTGGTATAGACAATCGTTTCTTTTCCGGAAACTATTTTGGTAACGGCATCCACTTTTACCTCTACATTATACACTCCTTTGTTCTGCCAGTAATTTTTACCCGGTGCTCCTGAAATATCACGGGTCCCTTTTTCGTATGCTTTTTTGATATTCCTCGGCATATACAATTCCTGCGCTGATAAGTGCAGTAAAGAAACTGCTACCAGCATCATGGAAAAAATTTTCTTCATAACGATCTTTTTAAAGATTGGCATCAAAAATAGCGAAAATCTGACATCAGTAGATCATTTGTTATATAATAATATTTTATTGTAACGATTCTTATATTAAATTTGCTTACAATCTTTCCTGTTCTGCAGTTTTCTTTATTGTTTTTGCATTTTTCACAGACTGATTTCCAAAATTGAATTTCAAAGAAAATGTAAAACTCTGAGTATCCCGGTAATCTAAAAAATAATTATCCTGATTGGCATACTTTGTACTTATTTTTTCCTGTGAAGTTTTAAAAATATCATTAAACAAAAGGCTTGCTTCCAATTTTTTGTTAAAGAATTTTTTATTGACCACCAGATACGTTGCAGAAGATTCTGAGATCCTGAAAGTTCCCTGTATCCCCGGAGAATAATAACGGTGTCCGATTTCCATTTTCCAATCGCTGTTTTTATCGATTGTAAAGCTTGTGGAAATATTGGATGCCAAGTTCCAGACTTTATTTTTATATAGGAGTCCGTCAGTTCCTTTAAAATAATTTTCGTTGTGTTCAAGATTTTCAGACACGATAATATTCCACCATGGCTTGACCTGAAAATTTTTATACAGGCTTAATCCGAAAGCTTCTCCTTCCTCTATATTGGTGAAATAATAGATCAAACTGTTGGTACTTGGTTCCTGATATGAAATTTCCATGGATGGATAGATTTCTTTCCGGTAATATAAATCCACATTCCAATCTTTCCAGGAATAGGTAAGATTCAGATTGTGAGTGATCGTTGCCTTTAATTTCGGATCTCCCTGATAGTATGAAAACAGGTTATAGTAAGATTTTGCGGGGTTCAGCCATGAATAGGAAGGTCTGCTGATTCTTTTCCCATAAGAAAACCCAAATTCCTGTTTATTTTCTGTCGTATACTGTGCATAAAAAGTGGGAAAAAACTTCCAGTAATTGCTTTTATTCAGTTCATAAGGCTCAGAAACAATCCCTTCAAGATCCGTCATTTCTGCACGGAGACCTCCTTTGAAGTTCCATTTTCCTATATTATAGGACAATGAAGAATACAGTGCAAAATTATGCTCTTTATAATCAAATATACTACTTTTTTCCGCTCTGTATTGCAATTCTCCATTCTCATTATCTGAAAAGACAAGCTTACTGTTCGTCTTTACAAAACTATATTTTGCTCCGGATTCCAGTTCCAGTTTATCCCCTTTCCACTGGTAATCAAATTGAGTGGAATACAACTGAACATCCGCTTTGTTCTTCGTAATAAAATTATCCTCTTTCGGAGGCTTCCCAGCAAAGTTCAGATAGGTCATTACATTCTGATATTTATCTGCATTGTTTCCCGTAAAATAATTGATCCAGGAAAGGCTGCTTTTTTTGTTCAGTTTCCGGTCTATCTGAAGGCTTACAGAATTATTGATGGATCTTGAGCGATGATCATTAATTGTAGTATAGCTGGATTCTACAATATCCTGTTCATTATAAATCAAAGTTGGAACATTGTAGATCCCGAAGGATTTTGGAGAAAAATACCCTGAGTAGTTGAGGCTTATATTGGTCAGGCTGTCCAATTCATATTCCGCATTAAAATTCAGGGTATTCTGATTATTGTTTTTATCCTTCCTGTTCATTGTACTGATCCATCGGGTTTGGCTTTCCGGATACCTCACATAGTCTGTTCCTTCCCGGTAGTAAGTCCCCAATCCTTTATAATAGCTTCCCATAAGGGAGAGTTTATCCTTTTTATAATATTGGGAAAGCCCAAAAACACCTTTCGCATATTGTGTCTGCACATATTTGGAGGAGAGAATTCCCCGGTAGCCTTCAATTTTATTTTTCTTCAGAACAATATTCAGAACAGCACTTCCTGAAGCTTCATATTTTGCAGGCGGATTGGTAATCACTTCTATTGACTTCACCTCATCTCCCTGTGTATTTTCCAGAAGATTTTTGAGTTCATCCCCTGTCAGCATTACTTTTTTGTCATTAATCGTCACGAGAATTCCCGTGCTTCCCTTTACACTCAATACACTATTGTTGATGGTAACACTGGGGGTATTTTTTAGGATTTCCCAGGCATTGAGTGATGAAATATTACTGTTTTCCACATTAAATTCCAGCCGGTCAACTTTTCTTTTTACCAGGGGTTTACGCCCGGTCATTACAACTCCTTCAATTTCCCGGGCCTCCTTTTGGAGAATAACATTCAGCGGTTCAGGTTCATTCAGATCGAGCTTTCTCTCAAATAAAGAATAACCCGGATTTTTAATCACCAGTTTTACATTCCGTTCTGTAATGCCTTCCAAAACAAATTCTCCGTTTTCATTTGTTTTTACTTCTTTGATTAATTTATTCTGAACATCATACACTTCCAGCTTTACTGATGGCAGCTTTTCGTTTTCAGTGTTTACAACTGTTCCTCCAGGCAATTGTTTCTGGGCAAGAATCAAAACCGGAAAACACAAAAGAAAAAGAATTTTATACATAGTTATTTTTTATCCTCCAACAAAGACTGTTGTTGCATTCTATGGGTACAAAATTCTGCATTGAACAGGAGATTTTCAGTTAACGATGGGTTAATGATAGGTTAATCTCTTTTCTTCAAAAATAATAAACCTGAATCCGGAAATTCAGGTTTTAAAATCAATGGAATATGTTTTTAAGGGATTATCTTATCCGGTACTATAGGATTATAAATATCTTTTTATAAGAATGAATACTTTTTTCATTACATCCAGATTTAATTTTCTAAAATCACCAAAAAAAACACTAATCATCAGGTTAATAAAAGGTTAATGATAAAAATACGATTTCATTAAAATGTTAAAGCTTTATCTTTGTTTCGATGATAGCCAAGAGTAAAATTCTGATTCCGGTTTTTGCCGCCCTGTTCCTTCTTTTGCTGGGAATACAGGTTTACTTTATGTATAAAACCTATCAGGTAAAAGAGAGAGAAATCTACAGGGCAATACAGTCTCCTCTCAGAGATTATACTGATGAAGTGGAAGATAACGGCGGTGCAAAAAAAACTGACGATGATTCTTTACAATCTTTTTTCATCCGCTACAACAATAAGGAAATCAGTAAAAAAGATTTTCTGAATTTTTTCGAAGAAAACAGAAAGCAGACGATGGAAATATTCAGTAATCATGTTGACAGTATGTTTAGAAAAGAAGGATACAGAATTGCTGTAAAAATAGAATACCTGTCTATTTCTTTCATGCCGGATAATATCAATCTTCTGGACAAACCCATTGTACTGTATGAAACGAAAAACAAAATAATAAATCCCGAAATTTTAAGCCGGGGAAAATGGGAAACAACTTCAACTTCAAAAATCAATCGCAAGACCAGAAAAAATAATGTTTTCCTGGTAAGAAGCAGAACCAGTATTGAAATATTAAATATTAAAAGTATTGTTTTCAAAGAACAGGCATTGCTCTTTCTGTCTTGTATTGCGATTTTATCCTTTGTTCTGATGCTGTATATTTTTACAGTTAAAAATCTGGCTGCCCAGCAAAAACAGGTGGAAGTTCTCCACAACATTGTGGATAATATTTCACATGAGTTTAAAACTCCGATTGCTACTTTAAAAATAGCATCAAAAGCGTTAAAAAAAGAATGGAATCCGGAAACGCTTCCTCTTATTGACCGCCAGGTTTCCCGTCTTGAAAGCCTGATGTTTCAGCTTCATAAGGACGAAATACCTGACGAAATAGTCGAAATCCAACCTAAAGACTGGGATTTTTTCATTCAGGATCTTGCGGTTACCTATCCTGCTGCAGATTTTAAATTTGAAAACACCATCTTACAAAAGCTACCTTTTGATAAAAACCTGATGGAAACTGTTATTAAAAATCTTTGTGAAAACAGCGTAAAATATGGAGCATCTGTTATTACAATAAATCTAACCTCCCGTTCTCAGCATCTGGAAATTGAAATTTCTGACAACGGACAAGGTATGGAAACGAAGGAGCTGAATACTATTTTTGAAAAATTTTACAGAATACAGAACAAAAATATTCACAATAGCAAAGGGCTTGGACTGGGGCTTTATTTTGTAAAAAAAATCATTGACAAGTATGGTGGAAAAATAGAGGTTTCGAGCCAGCTTCATACAGGCAGCACTTTTAAAATATCAATTCCTTATGAAAACTAAAATCCTTCTTACAGAGGATGATCCGGATTTCGGAATGATCCTGAAGCAGTATCTTGAATTGGAAGATTTTGAAGTCGGCTGGTTTCAGAATCCCGAAGAAGTTTTACCCTTACTTTCTGCTGATTTTCCTTATCAGATAGGAATTCTGGATGTGATGATGCCTAATATAGACGGATTCTCACTGGCAAAAATGATTTTGAAAGAAAAAAGTAATTTCCCATTATTGTTTTTAACAGCCAAAAACCAGAAAATCGACCGTCTGACCGGGTTGAAAATAGGTGCTGATGATTATATTGCCAAACCCTGCGATCCTGAAGAGCTCGTATTACGAATCAAAAATATTCTGAAGAGAAGTCTTCCTGCTGTTATGGCTTCCCAAATAAAAATAGGAGAATTCTCACTGGACACCAACAAGCTTCTGTTGTCACATCCTAACGGAAATAACCGGCTGACCATACGGGAACAGGAATTACTGCTGTATCTTCTGAAACACAACCGATCTATTATTACAAGGGATAATATCCTGGACAATCTTTGGGAAACCAATGATTATTTTACAGGAAGAAGTCTTGATGTGTTCATCAGCAGGCTCCGCAAATATTTCAACAGTGATCCTCAAATAAAAATCCAATCCCTTAGAGGAATTGGATTTGAAGTTGATTTTCCAACCAATGATTTTTTATAGTGACAGATGTACAATCACAGGAAAATGGTCTGACGGGTACAAAAGATTTTCTCTTCTGTCATTGATGTGCCGGTGAGACCTTATTTTAAAGCCTTGTGTAAAAATATAATCGATTCTGTCTTTCGGAACTGTATTGACATCAAAAGCTGTGAAAGTTCCTACCGGACCATAATGTTTGGTTTCAGAATGGTAGAAAGTATCTTTCATATTCTGGGAAAGAATCTTAATAGGTTCCGAATCATCTGTCAGGTTAAAATCTCCGCTCAGCGTTACCGGAAGGTTCTTGGGATTGAGTTCTTTGATCTTTTTAAGAATCAGTTCAGAAGATTTCACTCTTGCCACATTTCCAATATGATCGAAATGAAGATTCATTGCGAGGAATTCTCTCTTCGATTTTTTATCTTTAAATACCGCATAGGTACAGATTCTGTTCAGTGCAGCATCCCAGCCTTTTGAAGGTTTTTCCGGAGTTTCAGATAACCAGAATGTACCTGATTTTACAACATCAAGCCTGTTGGTATCATAAAAGATGGCTGAAAATTCCCCTTTTTCTTTGCCGTCATCTCTTCCTACTCCTATGTAGTCATAATTCTTTAATCCTGTCTTAATATCTTTCATCTGCTCAGGAAGTGCTTCCTGTACTCCGAAATAATCAGGATGGTAATAGGTAAGTAAATCTGCAACGTCCTGCTTTCTCTTCGGCCAGGCATTGTCTTTATCTGACTCTACGTTCAGTCTGATATTAAAACTCATTACGGTAAGGTCCTGTGAAAATCCCAATGCAAAAAGCATCAGAAACACCATTGAAAATCTGAAATTCATATGCTATGTTATCAATAAGAAAACAAAAATAAAACTTCTCTTTGACAGAGAAGCCTGATTTATATGATTATATTGTTAAATTATCTTTTCTTCTTCTACGGATAAAAAATATTCCTGAAATTCAGTTTCAGAAACCGGCAATGTACTTTCGAGTTTCACAACGCCAATGGTTTTATAATAGGCCGCAAGCTTAATCTCTTTACTTTTAAGAAGCGTTTCAAGCTTTTTAAAATTGATATCTTTTTTTAAAACTGCCAGATAAGTTTTCATAAGTATACCTGTATTAAACCATTTCCTATATCTCTGTATTTTATGCCTTCAACCGGCCTTGCTTTATGTTCAATAAGCTCCCAGATTTCTTTGGCTGATTGATCAGGAAACTGCTCCATATATAAGGCGGCAAGCCCTGAAACATGCGGTGCTGCCATACTGGTCCCGCTCATTGTATAATAAAAGTTATTTTTATTCTTTGCATTTTTAGGGTAGGCGCTTACAATATCCACTCCGGGAGCACAGACATTGATACTTCCTCCGGTAGACGGATTAAGGCCCGCATTTGAAAATCTTGCGATCTTCATCTGGCTGTCAATAGCTCCTACAGCCATAATCGATTTTGAATTCGCAGGCATAGAAACAGGCTGTGGAATCTGTGGTCTGTTGCTGTCATTTCCCGCTGCCGCTATAATAAGGCAGTTATTTTCCAGTGCCCTTTCTCCAATGGTTTCAAAAAGAACAGAAGGCTGGTCGTCAAGCTTCACCGGACATGCCAGCGATAGTGACAGTATCCTGAACTTCTTCGTAATCGCCCAGTCTATTGCATCAATCACACTGCTGGTAGTACCTCTCCCGTTATCAGCCAATACTTTTGCTATTTTCAGATTGGAATCCTTAGCTATTCCATAACGTTTTCCGGTATCACTTCTTACGTTTCCGGTGGCAATTCCCGCACAGTGTGTACCGTGGCCGTTGGGATCCCTGTTCCAGTCTTCACCATCTATGAAAGATTTACCTTCAATTTCTTCAGATGAAAAATCGGGATGGGAAGTCTCAAGGCCTGTATCAAGAATACAGATATCAACTCCTTTTCCTGTATAATGGGTATTTCCCAAACCAATTGCCTGTAATCCCCATTCCATCTCAGAGAATGATTTTTGGGGTAAAGGTTTGCTGGTAATGTACTTTTCAAGCTCTGAAATTTTTTCTGCGAGCCCTGCAGACTGTTTTTTAAGTTCGTTGATCAGCTGCAGCTCATCTGCCGGAAAAAACTCACGTTCTTTTTCATAGTAAACTATAGAATTGGATTCATCTTTAACGGCGCTCTTCAGTTGTGCTTCATCCATATGATCCACCACAAGAACTCCAAGGTTTTTGTAAAGGACACCGTTATCCTGATCGATGACTTTATAGGAACGGTTTTCTTTGGAAAGAAATTCTGAAGAAGTAATGCTCACTTCCAGATCTTTCTCTATTTTTCTGAGCGATGTCTTCTGCTGATCTTTCAACAGGACAATATATCTTCCGGTTTCCATAACGTTCTTTTTTAAATTAACTTCAGAAATACTTTTTCCAGAATAAGAAAAATATCCTCTGGAATAATGGTCAGTCTGAGCTTCTTGTTAATTCCGGATATGGCTGTATTCTGCTCAGACAGAGAAGTCCAGAAACGTTCAATTGCAGGAACAGAATTCATTTCTTTTAATTTCTCATCATCAAGAATCCCGTTCTGATACAAGGATACAATGATTCCCGAAATAAGTTCTTCCGCTTCTTCAAGTTTTTTATTTTCCCTGCTATATATTTCCATCAGAATTCCATGAATACTTTCCATTCCGTTGAATGAAAATCCTCCGAGAATTTCACGTCTTCCAGTCAGTATTTTCTCCATTTTTATAGGATTAAAACCTCTTTTAACGGTTGCAATCATATTCATAATTTTCAGAACGTCAGATTCGTGGCTCGTGTTTCCTTTTGCACGGAAATACTCCAATACTTCGTTGAGAAAGACATCGAAACGGGCATCAAAGTCAAATGATTTCGTCAGATACAGCGTCTGAATTTCATTGAAATGCTCCAGAAGTTCTTTAATTTTCTGTACCGTAAAGTGAATAAGTTCCTGCATTACTCAAAAGTTATCTGTTCTATTTCATTACCGTCTTTATCTTTGTAGGAGACAATCCTGATTCCTTCTTCTTCCATTTCCACATGAAGATTGATAAACAGCTTATCTTTATCTTCTGCAGCGCTGGTATTGGGATCTATGTAAATATTATTCAGCTTCGCATTCACCAGTGTATATGTATTCAGGAGAACCTTTGAAAAAATCTCTTTCAGCTCGTCGGTTTCTTCTGTAGTTCCTTCCTGAGGCCTGAAGATTCCGGAATTAAGAAGCTGGACTTTTTTTCTGAGATCCAGCTTAAGGACTTCGACAGAAGGAAGCTTACCGAATTTCTGATCATTTTTTTCCAGTGTGCTGAACAGCATTTTGAACTCCTCGGTCTGGAGCTGTCTTTTGCTGATTTCAGGAATATTCAGGTTTTTCTCTTTATTTACCAGACGGATTCTCTCATTTATTTCGGTAACGAACTGATCCTGGTTCAGCTTAAAATTGTATTTGGAATCTGAATCGATATCCGTAATTTTTATGGGAATATCCATCTTTACACTGGGCAGTGCGTATCTCGGCACCTTAAAATACTTAAGGTATTCATGGCGGGCATATTCTTTGGCAATAAGAACGGCATTCTCGTCAGCTTTTTTACGAGCCTGAATTATCTCGTTGTTGAGATAATCCAGGTAATCTGATAATTTTATCATTTTTCGTAAAATGTATTATTGTGAAAGAAGTCCGAGTACTTTTTCAAGTCCCGCAGGCATTTCATCATTGGTTGCACGTACCTTTACCCCAAGAGAATATTCTTTCTCCACTTTGATCCCTGTGCTGGAAGTTCTTTTATAGGAGACATCCACTTTGAATTTTACAGGGCCCCATCCACCGGATACTCCGGCATTGATACCGAACTCGTCACTTACATCTTTGGTGTATGTAGAATTAAGTTTCACATTAAAGTCTACTTCGCAGGTTTCAATTCTGAAACTTGGAACATTCAGCAATGCAATAAACGGTACTGAAATTTCTACATCATTAGGAATTGTTTTAGGATTGGTAGCACTGACAGGCTCGTCTTCTTTAAAATCCGGATTCGGAATATTTTTTTTGTATTTGAATTCTGCCATTCTCAGTTTTTTAGCACTGGCTGCATTGGCAGGATCTGTAAGCTCAAAACCGACTTCGTTGATGAAATTGACGGTGGCTATAGAAGCATTGGACTGTGCTTTTACACAGGCATCCAAAGGTCCGCCAATAATGGTGGCAAAGTCAATACTCCCCAATTCTGCCGCAAAATCTGCGCTGGCTGCATCTGAAGTTCTGAAGATCTCGTCATCGGCAGCCATTCTACCTGCAATCAGTTTCATAATCTCTGAAGAGGCACCGGAAAAAGATTTTTCCCACTTTTCATCATAATTCTTTTTGAATTCGTCTACAATCGCTAACAATTCCTTATTGGTTAATGAACTCAATTCTGAAGTTTCGATTCCTGATACTTTTTCATAGACCGCAGGGGTTAGTACTTTTTCTACTCCTGACAAGAGATCAATTAACTCATTTTTTGTTTTTTTGGCGTGGCTTGCTTCAAGCACTGATTTTAATGTTTCCATGTTTTTTGTTTTTGATTAATATTGTGGGACAAAATTATACCACCGGCCTTCAAAACATTTCAGGAGAACACCTCCACTTGTTCAGGAAAAACACCCTAAAAAATATAAAGCCTGAACTTACGGTGGTAAGTTCAGGCTTTATAATAAAATATCTTGCGTTATTTATCTTTCATAAACGCAAAGATGATCTTCTTCTTATTTTAAAGTAAGCTAAGAAAACAGCAAAGTTGCTGATGAAACTGCATTAATATGCTTACGCTTAAAAATCAAACATCAGATATCAGATCTTTGCGTTAACAGATCCACTATTTCTATACCGGCTTTTTACTGTTGTTTTCCAGATTCACATCAGGAACTACTGAATCCGGATCAAGCTTTACCTCATCTATTTCCTTGGTAGAATCAACTTTGAAGGTCCATTCCGTATTTCTCTTCCAGACCTCAACAGGAATTTTTACCGTTTGTGCCGTTCCGTCTTTGAATCTGATCTGTACTGTTGACGGCATGGGCAACTGGCCAATATTTTCAACCGTAATCTGAACTCCATTCTTAAAGTCCCCGTTGACATACTGTACATTTTTAACCGCCTGGTCAATTTTCCATTTATTAAAGAACCATCCTCTCCAGAACCAGTTCAGCTCTTCTCCGGATACATTTTCCATTGTATGGAAGAAATCCCATGGTGTAGGATGCTTAAAAGCCCAACGATCTATATAGGTTCTGAATGCTTTGTCAAATTTTTCAGGTCCGAGAATGGCTTCTCTTAAAACCTCTAATCCTGTTCCCGGTTTGAAATAAGCTAAAGCACCGATGCTTCTTTCTTTCATATTATCAGGTCCTACCATTACAGGTTCCAGATTGTCATTCAGGAGGTAAACTCCCGATCTTGCCAGATTCGGTTTACGGTAATATTCCCCTTTATTGAAGGCTTCGGTGGAAAGTCCGTTAATAAAAGTATTAAACCCTTCATCCATCCAGGCAAACAGTCTTTCATTAGATCCGACAATCATAGGAAACCAGTTGTGCCCGAACTCATGATCCGTAACCCCCCAAAGATCTTCCCCTTTGGAATCCATATGGCAGAAAACGATCCCGGGATATTCCATTCCGCCTTCGTTTCCTGCAACATTGGTGGCTGCAGGATAAGTATATTCATACCATTTTTTTGAATAATGTTCTATAGCAGCCTTTGTATATTCTGTAGATCTTCCCCAGGCTTTATCACCGGCACTTTCTACAGGATAAGCTGAAATAGCCAAAGATTTTTTTCCACTTGGTAAATTGATTTTTGCAGCATCTAAAATAAATCCGGCAGATGATGCCCATGCAAAATCTCTTGTCTGATTAATCTTAAATTTCCAGGTCTTTGTACCGGATGCTTTATTTTTACCGATTTCAGATTCAGGACGGATCATTACCGTTTTATCACTGTTTCTTGCCTCATTCCATCTGCTGATTTCTTCTTTGCTGTAAACCTCTTTCTCATTCAGAAGCTCTCCGGATGCCACTACATAATGATTGGCAGGAACGGTAATATTGGCTGTGATATTTCCGTATTCCAGATAAAACTCCGAAGCTCCAAGGTAAGGAAGTGTATTCCAGCCCATTACATCATCATACACGCACATTCTCGGATACCATTGTGCGATGGTAAAAATCTTACCATTTTTGGTCTCCTGAACACCCATCCTGTCTGAACCGTAATCCGGAGAAACAAAAGAGTATTCAATTTCTATTTTGGCAACTCCACCGTTGGCTTTCAGTTCTTTTGGAAGATCAATCTGCATTCTTGTATCAGTAATGGTATATTTTACTTCTTTACCATCAAGCCTGACTGATTTAATCGTATATCCACCGTTAAATTCTTCTCCATGCGCACCATTTCTGCTTCCTGAAAGCGGAACTACGCCATTTCCTCTTGAATCTTTTGCAAACAGATTCTGATCCAGCTGCAGCCAGAGAAAGCCTAATTTATCCGGACTGTTGTTGGTATAGGTAATCTGCGCTGTACCGTTAATCTCTTTTTTGTCTTCATTCAGGCTTACATTCAAATGGTAATCTGCTGAATTCTGCCAGTAAGCATGTCCCGGCTGCCCGCTTGCAGAACGTGTGGCTGTACCTGTCTGCGGGTAGAAGAACGGCTTAAATGCTTCTACGTAATCGTATTTCGGAGTCTGCTGTGCATATACCGATCCTGAGAAGAGGACCACTGCAAGCGTCGAAACAAGGGTTGGAAGTTTAAAATTCATTTTGAAAAAGTATTATTTACTGTATAGGTAAAAAAAACTCCCGGAATTGTTACACATCCGGGAGTTTTTTTAATATAAGTTTAATTTAATTAGATTTTTTAGCTTTAATCATGGCTTCCAAAGCATCCCACATTTCACGGGGAATTGCTTCAAGCATATTGAATTCTCCGGCGCCCTGAAGCCATTCTCCTCCATCAATGGTTACCACTTCACCATTCATATATGCTGAATAATCAGAAACCAGATAAGCAGCAAGGTTGGCCAGCTCCTGATGCTCTCCTACTCTTCTCAACGGAACTTTCTTTTTCATATCAAATTTTTCCTGAAGGTCTCCCGGAAGAAGTCTGTCCCAGGCTCCTTTTGTAGGGAAAGGTCCCGGAGCAATGGCATTGAAACGGATTCCGTATTTTGCCCATTCTACAGCGAGTGATCTGGTCATCGCCAGAACTCCCGCTTTTGCACAGGCTGACGGTACTACATAGGCAGAACCCGTCCATGCATATGTTGTTACAATATTCAGTATAGTTCCCGGAGTTTTGGAATCTATCCAGTGTTTTCCTACAGAAAGTGTACAGTTTTTCGTTCCTTTTAAAACAATATCAAGGATAGAGTCAAAAGCAGAATGAGTGAGTTTTTCCGTTGGAGAGATGAAGTTTCCGGCAGCATTATTCAATAAAATATCAATCTTTCCGAATTCTTTCAATGCAGCTTCTCTCATGGTTTCCACCTCATCCCAGTTCCTCACATCACAAGCCACACAAAGAACTTTACCTCCTGTTTCGTCTTCCAGTTCCTTAGCTGTAGCCTGCAGTTTTTCCAGGTTTCTGGAGGTAATTACTACTTTGGCACCCAGTTCAAGAAAGTATTTGGTCATCGCTTTTCCAAGACCGCTTCCGCCTCCTGTTACAATTGCTACTTTATCTTTCAGTGCACCTTCGCGCAGCATGGGTTGTGTATATAGACTCATAAAATATTTTTTCTTAAAAATAATAAATATTGAAATGCGATCCCTTAAAACAGGTTGATAAATAATGCTACAAATAGTTATTCTTTACATTATACATCAAATAAGTCACTTTGTTTAAAAAAATAGCCTGATAATTTCTACCAGGCTATTTTTATTTTCTAAAACAATATATTAAGATGCTGTAACCACTCCTTTGAACGAAAGTGTTTTAGGAGTTTTGCTGTCACTGGTCGTAACGTTTACAGTTTTCATAAACGGACCTGCCGCTGCTGCGTTGTAACTGGCTTCTACAAACCCTTTTTTTCCTGGCTGGATAGGCGTTTTTGTGTAATCCGCCGTTGTACAACCGCATGAAGGAGCTACATTTTGTATAATGATCGGCTTTGAACTTGTGTTGGTGAATTCAAATCTGATCAGTTTTGGTTTTCCCTGAGGGATATTTCCCACATCAATAGATTCTGATTTCCACTTAATAGCATCAGCTACCATTTTTACAATGGAAGGTGCATCTGTAGTGAGAACATTCGCATAAAACGGAGAGAATGCCAACACTGCTAAAAGAGCTGTAATTTTTAATTTTTTCATGAGTATAAATTTTAATATTTGAAACTGATTGTTTTTTTTGGTATCACAAATGTAAAGCAGACCGTAATTACAACTTGTTAACCGCTGTCAAACATTTGTTAACAAGTTGTTAATGATAAAAGATAAATAGATAATTTTGGATAATATTGTTTCAGGAAATGAAAATAAAAAGACTCAATATTATCATAACGCTAGGATTTGTTGCTATTATCGGAATTTTAATAGCACAGCTGATGTGGACGATACAGGCTTATAATCTTGAAGATAAAAAATTTAATCAGAAGGTCAATATCGCCTTAATGGAAGTTGCAGAAAAGCTATCCGGCGGGAAGACCTCCTATACTGAAAACCCTGTACAAAACATAGCCAATGATTATTATGTAGTTAATATCAACAACGAGTTTCATCCTGTAGTTCTGGAATATTACCTGAAGACAGAATTCACCCGCTTCCAGATCAATACAGATTATGTATATGCGTTATACAACTGTCACAGTGATAAGATGGTGTACGGAAAATATATGACATCCCATCAGGAAAACCCTGGCAACAAAACGATCAATTTCCCGAAGCATAAAAACCTGATCTATTACTTTTCCATACGCTTTCCTGATAAAACGACTTATCTGATCAGCTCATTAAGATTCTGGTATCTTCTTACATTTGCCCTTATTATCATTCTTCTGGTGTATGTATATTCTATCTATACCATTATTCAGCAAAAGAAATTTTCTGAATTGCAGCGCGATTTTATCAACAATATGACTCATGAGTTTAAAACGCCTTTATCCTCGATACTTTTAGCGTCAGAAGCACTCAACAAGCAGGAACTGGTACAGGATAATTCCAAACTGCAGACTTATACTTCCATTATTATCAACCAAAGCCATAAACTTAATAATCACATTGAAAAAATATTGAATATTGCTAAGAACGATGCCGCCGGATTATCATTAAAGCCTCAGAAAATTCTGTTGCTTCCCTTTATTCAGGAAATTGCTGATAATATTCAGCACAAGAATAAAGGTCTCAGCATTGAGATTGATATTGAAAACAGCACTTCGGTAATGGCTGACGAATTTCACTTTACCAATATTATTTACAACCTTTTGGATAACTCTGTCAAGTATTGTGAAACAAAACCTGTTATTAAAATTTCAGCTTATAAAGATTCAAAAGGATTATATTTAAAGTTTAAAGACAACGGAATGGGAATTCCTGCTAAAAATATTCCTCATATTTTTGATAAATTTTATCGGGTACATACCAAAAGGAGTGAAGAGGTGACCGGTTTTGGATTAGGATTATTTTATGTGAAAAAAGTTGTGCAGCAGCATCACTGGAAAATTTCTGTGGAGAATAATGAAGATAAAGGAATAACCATTACTCTCTTCTTCCCGTTTTCAAATAATCATGTGTAAGTATGGAGAAATCTAAAATTTTATATGCAGAAGATGATAAAACAATAGCATTCCTGGTTGAGGACAGCCTGGAAAGTTATTATGACATCAGCTGTTACTCTGACGGTGAATCTGCATTGGAAGCATTTAACAGCCAGAATTTCGATATCTGCCTGCTGGATATTATGATGCCCGGCATGAACGGATTTGAAGTGGCACAACAGATCCGCAGTAAGAATTCTGAAATACCCATTATTTTTATTTCTGCAAAAGCATTAAAAGAAGACAGAATCAAAGGACTGAAAATAGGTGCTGATGATTATCTGGTAAAACCATTCAGTATTGAAGAGCTGATGCTGAAAATTGAAGTCTTTCTCAAACGTACAAAAAAAACAGATGCAGCACCTGTAAAATATAAAGTCGGAAAATATGATTTTGATCCAAACAATTACACGTTGAAAGGTGTGGAAAACAACATTACTCTTACCCAAAGGGAGTCTGATCTTCTTTTATATTTTATCCGCCATAAAAACCTGGTCGTCAAAAGGCAGGATATCCTGAAAGCAATATGGGGTGATGACGATTATTTTATGGGGAGAAGCCTTGACGTATTTATTTCCAGGTTGCGAAAAGTGCTCGCGGAAGAGCAGGATGTATTGATTGAAAATCTTCACGGAATAGGTTTCCGTTTTTCTGAGAAAAAGTAATATTAAGCGAATTCATAAAATAAAAACAGCAAATGATGATTTTAATTAATTTTAAACTTTGAAAATTTGTCATTAATGAAAAATCACACACCTACTGTTTTTCTATTCCTTTTATTTTTAAGTGTATCTTTTAAGGCTCAAAAATCTGAGAAATTAATTCAATATGTCAATCCATTAATCGGGACCGAAAAGATGGGACATACTTATCCCGGAGCTACTGTTCCTTTTGGTGCCGTACAGCTAAGCCCCGAGACGGACACCATTTCTTATGAGCTTAACGGGAAATACAATGGTGAGGTTTATAAATACTGTGCCGGCTACCGTTATGAAGACAAAACCATTGCAGGCTTCAGCTCTACACACTTCAGCGGAACAGGACATTCTGACCTCGGAGATTTTCTGATAATGCCTACGGTAGGAAAACTCCAACTGAATCCGGGAACTGCTTCCCGTCCTGAAAGCGGCTACAGAAGCAGATTTTCGCATCAGAACGAAACTGCAGAAGCCGGCTATTACAAAGTAAAACTGGATGACTACAATATTCTGGCAGAGCTGACAGCAACTCCAAGAGTGGGAATTCACCGCTATACCTTTCCAAAATCTGACCAGGCCCACATTATTATGGATCTGATGGCTGGTATTTATAATTATGACGGAAAAAATGTATGGACCTACGTTCGTGTGGAAAATGGAAATACCATCACAGGTTACAGACAGACCAATGGCTGGGCAAGAACCAGAACGGTTTATTTTGCCATGAAATTTTCAAAACCTTTTAAATCTTATGGTCAGCAAAACTATGATGAAAAACAGGTTTACAAAGGATTCTGGAGAAAATTCGATCAAAATAAGAACTTCCCTGAAATTGCAGGTAAGAACCTGAAAATGTATTTTGATTTTGACACCAATGAAAATGAAGCCATAGAAGTAAAACTTGCTATTTCTCCGGTAAGCCAGATCAATGCTTTAGAAAACCTGGAAAAGGAAGCGGGAAATATGACGTTCGATCAGGCTAAAGCTCAAGCGCAGAACAGCTGGAATAAGGAATTAAATAAAATTGTTATCAAAGGTTCTGATACAGAAAAGACAAATTTTTATACAGCCATGTATCATACCTTTATTAATCCTACGACTTATATGGATGTCAATGGAGAATATAAAGGACTGGATCAGAATATTCATAAAGCAGATGGTTTTACCAATTATACAACCTTCTCTCTGTGGGATACGTACCGTACGCTGCATCCTTTCTTTAATATCATCCAGCCCAAACGAAATGGAGACATGGTAAAATCCATGATGGCTCATTATAATCAATTCTCAATGAAAATGCTGCCTATCTGGTCACATTATGCAAACGACAACTGGTGTATGAGCGGCTACCACAGTGTAAGCGTTGTAGCTGATGCTATTATTAAAGGGAATTATGACGGTGATCCTGAAGAGGCATTAAAAGCCTGTATAGAAACAGCCAACAAAAGAAATTACGAAGGCATCGGACTGTATATTGATCTTGGATATATTCCGGCGGAGAAAAACGGAACTTCTGTTTCCAATACATTAGAATATGCCTACGATGACTGGGCAATTGCCCAACTGGCAAAGCATTTAAACAAAACAGAAATCTACAATCAGTTTATCAAACGATCTGAAAACTGGAAAAATAATTTTGACAAAACCATCGGCTTTATGCGCCCGCGTCTGGCAGACGGAAGTTTTAAGAAAGATTTTGATGTCTTAAGTACCCATGGGCAAGGCTTTATTGAAGGAAATTCTTGGAACTACAGTTTCTTTGTTCCGCAAAATCCGGATGAGCTAATCACGATGATGGGCGGAAAGAAGAAATTTGCATCCAAACTGGACGAACTATTCACGATGCATTTACCTGATGAATTCTTTGCCGACACTGAAGATATTACCCGTGAAGGAATTATTGGTGGATATGTACACGGAAATGAACCGGCCCATCATGTTGTCTATTTCTATAACTGGGCCGGACAGCCATGGAAAGCACAGGCACAGATCCGCCGTATTCTGGAAATGCAGTATAAGGCAACACCGGATGGCCTGGGCGGCAATGATGATGCCGGACAAATGAGCGCCTGGTATATTCTGAGTTCTTTGGGTTTCTATCCTGTGGCTCCGGGATCAGAAGATTATTCTATCGGAAGTCCTGCGATTGATCATGCTGTATTACATCTGGAAAACGGAAAAACTTTTGAAATTGAAGCCATCAATCAAAGCCCAAAAAATGTGTATGTTCAGAAAGTTCTTCTGAATGGAAAAGAAATAAAGAATTTTACACTGAAGCATTCTGAGATTATGAATGGTGGGAAACTTACGTTTTATATGGGAAGTAAGGCAAAAAAGTAAAAAGGCAAAATTGCGAAAAGGCGGAAAATGGGTGTTGTTGAAGTACTATGTTTTTGTCAGTTATAAAGCTTATTACCTCATACATCTACTGTCCATGAACCACAATCAGTAATTTACATACAACAACCATGGTTTTGCATACATCCGGATTTTAATTTCTGCTGAATTTTGTATCAATAAAATCAACAATATGAAATTGAATCAGGTAAAATTAGGAAGCCAGGGGTTAATAGTTCCGAATATTGGTCTGGGATGTATGGGAATGACGGGCTTTGGTGATGCAGATATGTACGGTAAAACCGATGAAAAAGAGGCTATTGCAACCATTCACCGTTCTCTGGAATTAGGTGGAAATTTTCTCGACACCGCAGATTTGTATGGCCCTTTCAAAAATGAACAATTGATTGCGAAAGCCATTGAGAATAATCGTGACCGGTATATTATTGCTACAAAATTCGGATGGGAAATTGATGATAACGACCAGGTAACCTGGAGAATCAACGGAACCAAAGAGTATGTAAAAAAGTCTGTGGAACGTTCTCTGAAAAATCTGAAAACAGATTACATTGATCTTTATTATATGCACCGTCTTGATAAAAATACACCTGTTGAAGAAACTGTTGGGGCAATGGGTGATTTGGTGAAGGAAGGGAAAATCGGTTATATAGGACTGTCCGAAGTATCTTCAGAAACGGTGAAAAGAGCGCATGCTGTTCACCCTGTTTCTGCCGTACAAAGTGAATATTCTCTTTTTGAAAGAACGGTTGAAGAAAAGGGTGTTATCAAAACTTTGAATGAACTGGGAATTGGCTTTGTAGCTTATTCTCCTTTGGGAAGAGGTTTCTTATCCGGACAGATCCGTACGATTGATGATTTGCCGGAAAATGATTTCAGAAGAGGAATTCCCCGTTTTCAGGAACAGCATTTCTATAAAAACATTGAATTGGTAGAAGCTATTGAAAACCTGGCTAAAGAAAAAGATATTACCTCATCACAATTGGCTCTGGCATGGATTATCAGCAAAGGAATCCTTCCTATTCCGGGAACGAAACGCAGAAAGTATCTTGAGCAAAATATAGAAGCTGCAGGCATCCGGCTAAGCGAATATGAACTTCAGAAACTGGAAAGCATTGTGCCACTGGGAACAGATACGGGTGCTACTTATGATGAATTCGGAATGGGACTTTTGGATTATTAATTTGTAACTTTAATTTCTGTTTAGAGAAGATCATTAATCGTTAAGTTCCTAAACATTCTGCTATTCTTAAAATACAGTATGCTCACAGCCCGACTTGAGCGGAAATCCTTTTGAGAGGAGGCACGACGAACAAAAGATTGGGAGCGGAAGGCGGAAAAGCTGCCCAATATTTAAAAAATTACAGTTATGAACACCATACAATCGATTTCAGCATTTCACAAATTGCTTTCTCTTCCTGAACCGAAGCACCCGATGGTGAGTGTGATTAATCTTTACGAGAGCGTTTTCATTGAAGATGAGGTCTGGAAAGGTTTTGTAAGCAGATATTACTGTGTTGCGCTGAAGCGCAATGCGAAGGGGAAAATAAAATACGGGCAGCAGCATTATGATTATGATAAAGGTGTTCTGAGTTTTACCGCCCCGAACCAGGTTCAGTATCTGGACCTGAAAACGATGGATTGTGAGAATACCGGTTATCTTCTTATTTTTCATGAAGATTTCCTGCTGAAACATCCGCTGGCAAAGACTATTTCATCATATGGTTTTTTCTCATATGCCGTAAATGAAGCCTTACATCTGTCCGAAGATGAAGAGAATGATTTGCTTGAAATTATGCTTAAAATTGATAAAGAATGCCAGCATATTGATCATCACACACAGGAAATTATTTTGTCACAGATTGAATTATTACTGAATTATTCGAAGCGGTTTTACGAGAGACAGTTTATCACCAGAAAAAGCGGGAGTCATCAGCTTTTGACAAAATTCGAATCTTATCTGAATGATTATTTTAATCAGGATTCTTCAGACAAAGGGCTTTTAACCGTTCAGCAGATTGCTGAAGCCATGAATCTTTCGCCCAATTATCTGAGTGATCTTTTGAAAATTCATACCGGGCAGAATACACAGCAGCATATTCATGAAAAGCTGATCAGTAAAGCAAAAGAAAAGCTCTCTACGACGGAACTGTCGATCAGTGAGATTGCTTATGAGCTGGGATTTGAACATTCGCAGTCTTTCAGTACGCTGTTTAAAAAGAAGACGAATATGTCACCATTGGAATTCAGGCAGTCTTTTAATTAATAAAGATTGAGAATAAATGAAATAAAAATAAATTCCGGCTAAAGCCAATGGAAGATTTAAAATAAAAGAGCGGGCTAAAGCCCGCTCCTATTGATTATTATAGTCTCTATTCATATAAAAGTAAAAGAGAATTTTGCGATTTACGATTTTGCCTTTTTACCTTATTAGTCCCTCGCTTCAAAAAGCAGCCTCTCTCCGAATTTATCCTCAGCAATTATACCATTGTCATACACCAGATGTCCGTTAACAAAAGTATGGGTAACTTTCGAATGGAAGTTTGTTCCTTCTAATGGGCTCCAGCCACATTTGTACAGTAAATTGTCTTTAGAAACCGTCCAGTCCTGATTTACATCTACCAAAACAAGATCTGCTTTATAACCTTCTCTTACAAAACCTCTTTTTTCGACTCTGAAAAGGATAGCAGGATTATGAGCCATCTTTTCAACGATTTTCTCAAGGGATATTTTACCGTTTTTATAGTTCTCAAGCATTACAACCAGTGAATGCTGTACCAGAGGTGCTCCTGATGGACATTTTGTGTATACATTATTCTTTTCCTCTGCCGTATGCGGAGCATGGTCTGTAGCGATAACATCGATTCTGTCATCTAATAATGCTTCCCAAAGGGCCTCTTTATCTTTCTGAGTTTTTACTGCCGGATTCCATTTGATAAGTCCTCCTTTTGTTTCGTAATCCTCGTTGGTAAAAGTCAGGTGGTGCACACAAACCTCAGCAGTGATCTTTTTATCTTTTAAAGGAATATCATTTCGGAAAAGCTCCATTTCTTTTGCTGTCGAAAGGTGGAAAACGTGAAGTCTCGCTCCTGTTTTTTTCGCAAGTTCAATGGCTTTGGATGAAGATTTATAGCATGCTTCTTCACTTCTGATCAGATGGTGGAATTTTACCGGAATATCATCCCCATATTCATCCCTATATTTCTGAGTATTGGCTCTGATGGTAGCTTCATCTTCACAGTGAACAGCAATCAGCATTTTGGTATTGCTGAAAATATTTTCCAGCGTTTCCGGATTATCGACAAGCATATTTCCTGTAGATGAACCTAAAAACAACTTGATTCCCGGAACATTTCTGGGGTTTGTTTTCAAAACTTCCTCCAGATTATCGTTAGTTCCTCCCATCATAAAACCATAGTTGGCATATGCTTTTTGGGAAGCAATTTCATATTTATCTGCTAATAATTCCTGAGTAACAGCATTTGGAACTGTATTCGGCTGATCGATAAAACTCGTTACCCCACCTGCAATGGCAGCTCGCGATTCACTTTCAATATCTCCTTTATGAGTAAGGCCGGGTTCACGGAAATGTACCTGGTCATCAATGACTCCGGGAAGAAGATATTTACCTGAACCGTCAATGATCTGATCTGCTTCTTCAGAAATACCAACTGCTATTTTAGAGATTAAATCATTTTCTATTAAGATATCACTTTCAAAAATTTTTCCCTCGTTTACGATATTTACATTTTTTATAAGAACTTTCATTTCAATTTATTTCCCTGTAAAATTAAGATTTTAAGTTTTAATTCACTCCAAAATCGCAAAACGAATGCTTAAAGTTTTACATTTGCAAAAAAAATTCGGCTTTGTATAAGAAACTATTAGGACAGACAATCATCTACGGAGTGGGAGCAATAGCGCCAAGGATTATTCTATTCATCCTTAATCCACTTTTGATCTATAAGATTCCCAATGAAGGTTTTGCGATTTTTACGCAGCTGTATGCATGGATCTCATTTGTTAACATTATCCTTTCTTTTGGTTTTGAAACAGCGTATTTCAGATTTTCAGCCGAAGAGGATAACGAAAAAAAGACTTTCAATACTTCGTTCTGGTTTTTATTTTCAACTTCCACTATTTTTCTGGCATTGTGTTATTTATTCAACCAGCCCATTGCAGATTATGCAGGATATCACAACAATCCTGAATACATCAGATGGTTTGCGCTGATTGCCTTTTTTGACAATTTACTGGTCATCCCTTTTGCGTGGCTGCGTTTTCATAATAAACCTATCAAATACTCTGCAGTAAGAATTGTTCAGTCTATATTTCAGGCCGTTTTTACCGCCGCATTATTTTTCTGGATCCCGGAAAATATATCAAAAAGTATAGGACTGGATCAAAATGTAGACTATCCATTCTTCAGTAATCTCGCAGGAAGTGCACTTGGTTTTTTATTATTGTTCCCTATTATATTAAAGGTAAGGTTCCAGTTTGTGACTTCTCTATTCGGGCGAATGATCAAATACTCCTTCCCTCTTATGCTGGCAGGTCTTGCCTTCATGGTGAATGAAAATTTTGACAAATCTATTCAGAGGAATCATATTTCAGATGAAGAAGCAGGGGCTTACGGCGGCTGCTATAAGCTGGCTGTACTGATGACATTATTTGTTACCGCTTACCGAATGGGAATTGAGCCCTTCTTTTTTAAACAGATGGATAAAGGCGATGCTAAAAAGACTTATGCCAATGTAGCTGAATATTTTGCTTTTTTTGCATGTGCCGTTGCTTTAGGGATCATTGCCAATATATCCTGGCTGAAAGCCGTCTTTATTCCTAATAAATCCTACTGGATCGCTATAGATATCATCCCGATTATCGTCATTGCCAACCTTTGCTTCGGAATATATTATAACTTTTCAACCTGGTATAAAGTAACGGACAGAACCAGTATGGGAACTGTTATTTCATGGCTTGGGGCAGGAATTAATATTGCTCTCAACCTGATAGCGCTGAATTACTATCACAGCATGATCGGTTCTGCATGGGCTACTTTCGGAGCTTATGTTATTATGATGATTGTTTCTTATCTGCTGGGCCAGAAGTACTACCCTATTCCTTACAGAATGAAAAAAATGTCTTTCTTTCTGATACTGCTTGGAATTTTTAGCTTTATCATTGTAAAGTATCTCAACTATAATATTCTGACAAGTAATCTGCTGTTTCTGATCTTTACCGGAATTTTGATTTATTCTGAGAAAAACCTTATTTTATCAAGAATCAGGAAGAATTAAACTTTGGTCTTTATTTTGCTTGTAAACAAACCTATTGTTAATTTAAACAAATATTTAAAAAGATATAAATTATACCACATCAAATGTTTTAATGATTATCTTTAGCCTTAATATAAAACAACTAATAAAACATCTTTTATACATATAATTTATGAAAATTATTGTCCCTATGGCTGGACGTGGTTCCAGATTACGTCCACATACCCTGACAGTTCCAAAACCTCTTATTCCTATTGCAGGAAAACCTATCGTACAGAGATTGGTGGAAGATATTGCCAAAGTTGCAGGAGAAAACATTGAAGAGGTAGCTTTTATCATCGGAGATTTTGGCTCTGAGATCGAAAGATCCCTTATTCAGATTGCTGAAAAGCTGGGAGCAAAGGGTAGTATTTATTATCAGAATGATCCTCTTGGAACCGCTCACGCCATCAAATGTGCTGAGCAGTCTATGCAGGGAGATGTCGTTATTGCTTTTGCAGATACGCTTTTCCGTGCAGATTTCCAGCTGGACAAAAATTCTGACGGTGTAATCTGGGTGAAAAGTGTTGAAGATCCATCTGCTTTCGGAGTAGTAAAACTGGATAATTACGGTTTCATTACCGACTTTGTTGAAAAGCCCCAGACTTTTGTTTCAGATCTTGCCATCATCGGTATTTATTATTTCAACAGTGCTGAAAAACTGATGGATGAGATCAATTATATCATGGATAATGATATTAAAAACGGAGGCGAATATCAGTTAACAACCGCTCTTGAAAACCTCAGATCCAAAGGCGCTAAGTTTACCCTTGGAAAAGTAAACGACTGGATGGATTGCGGTAACAAAAATGCTACAGTAGAAACCAACAGCAAAATCCTTGAATATGAAAGAGAAGCAATGACTCATTATCCTGCTTCTGCTGTGATTGAAAATTCTTTGATCATTCAGCCTTGCTTTATTGGAGAAAATGTAAAAATCTCCAATTCAAAAGTGGGACCTGGTGTTTCTTTAGGAAACAACACTACCGTTGTCAATTCCAATATTGAAAACTCCCTGATTCAGGAAAACACAAGAATCAATCATGGAAACCTATCCAACTCTATGATCGGTAACTCTGCACAGTATTTCGGAGTTGCCAGAGAAATTTCATTAGGTGATTATTCCGTTTTAGATTTTTTATCTAAATAAGAATCAAAAATATTTAACTTATACAGTTTATCATCAAGCCACACAAAATCTTTTGTGTGGTTTGGCGTTAATATTGCAACGTATTTTTTAATTAAAGATAAATACATGAAAAACTGGATCCCTTTTCTTTTATTGCTTCTTGCCTTATCATCCTGTAAGACCCGTACTGCTGCTCAAAATGATACAGATCGTACACGGGACAGCATTAATGCTGCAAAAGATAAAGATAGTGGAAATCCAAAAGATGCCAATGAACCGGTGAGAGATAAGCTCACTTTTTATGAGCATGTATTGATTCCGCCAAAATTTGAACAAATCAAAATAGACAGCAAAGTAAAGGTAGAAACGGGAAGCTATGTTCCGACGCTGGATGCAACCGTCTATATTGAAAAGGATAAAAAGGTATGGATGAATCTTAGAGCTTTGTTTATCAATGCTGCAAGAGGCATTGCCACTCCAGAAGGAATAAAAGGACAGGATAAAATCAATAAAACTTATATAGATTCCGATTTTGATTATCTCAATAATTTACTGAATGTCAATTTCATTGACTACAAATCATTGGAAAAAATCTTACTGGGAAGAACTTTTGTAAAGATCAACGACAGACAGTTTGACCTCACCCAAAATGCACAGGGTTTTAAAATGGTTTCCAATACCAATCAGAAAATTGTAACGGATGAAAAAAACAGAGAGTATAAAGTAGCTCTTCAGTATGATACCAATTACGATTTATTAAGTGTAAATTTAAAAGATATTCTGTCCTCTGACGAGCTGGAAATTTCTTATAGTGACTGGAATGAATATGAAGGAATCCGCCTTCCGAAAAATGTTAAAATAATTATAAAAGGCTCAAAATCTAGTCAGATTTTACTGGAAAATACGAAATTTGACTTTTCGAGGATGGAAACACCTTATTCTGTACCATCCAGTTATAAGAAAATTGAGATTAAATGATTAAAAAATTTAGCTTTTTAATAGGTGTTTTGATGTTCGGACTGCACCATGGACAGCAGACCAAAGAACAGCTGCAGAAGCAGAATGCCGAACTTAAAAAACAAATTGCACAAATAAATACCGATTTAGCCAAAACCAGAAGTGAATCTAAACTTTCCGTAGCTTACCTTTCCAGTGTCAACCAAAAATTGGTTTTAAGAGAAAAGGTGTATAATAACACGCAGAAAGAAAAAAGATTCATTGAGGATGATATCTATTTACGCCAGCTGGAAATCAACCGTCAGAATAAAGAACTGGCCGTTTTGAGAAAAAATTACGCTGAAGTTTTGGTAAATGCTTATAAAAATAAAGGAGTACAGAACAAAGTAACTTTTATTCTTTCTGCTAAAAATTTAGGAGAAGCGATACGAAGAGTTCAGTACCTGAAACAATACTCAGATTACCAGGATAAAAAAGCAGCTGAAATCACAGATGCTGCCAATCTCATCAAAAAGACCATCGCACAAAAACAAAATTCTGTAAAAGCGAAGGAATCCCTTTTGATCAACCAACAGAAAGATCTGGCGACCATCAATGCTGAAAGAGCCCAAAAAGAACAGTTAGTAGCCGAATTCAAGAAAAACGAATCCAAGCTGACTGCAGAACTTAAGCAAAAACAGGTTCAGTCTAAAGCATTGGAGGGACAGATCAGGGCTATTATTGCTGAAGAAATAAGAATCGCTAAAGCAGAAGAAGAAGCCAGAAAGAAAGCAGAAGCAGAAAAAATACGTCTGGCAAAGCTGGCTGCTGAAAGAGAGAAAGCAAGAATTGAAGCAGAGGCTAAAGCAAGAGCAGAAGCTCTGGAAAGAGAAAGAAGACTAGCAGAAGCAGAAGCCAAAAGAGCTGCAGATCTTGCCGCAAAAAGAGCAGAAGAAGAAAGAAAACGTAATGAAGAAGCTGCAAAAGCAGAAGCCAATGCAAGAGATGAAGCAAGAAGAGTAGCTGCTAAAAAAGCTTCGGATGAAGCTAATGCAAGAGCTAAGGAAGCAGCAGATAAACTGGCAGCAGCAAGAGCAGCAGAAGCAGCACTTACCAAGAGAAAAGAAGACGAGAAAAAGGCAGCTGAAACAAAAGCTATGACAAGCTACGGAGTTTCTACTGCAACGGGAAGCAGTTTTGCAGACAACAGGGGAAGACTTGGTTATCCTGCAGACAGAGCCGGACAGATCACCCACCGTTTCGGAAGACAGCCGCACCCGGTTTTCAAAAATATTACAGAAGAAAATAACGGGATTAAAATTTCCGTCCCGTCAGGTACACGTGCAAAATCAGTGTTCCCGGGATCAGTATCTTCGGTACTGGCTAACAATGACGGAACAAAGACTGTTATTATCAAACACGGCAGCTATTTTACTATTTATTCCAACTTAGGAAATGTAAGTGTTTCAAAAGGACAGCAGGTTTCTTCAGGAACTCCTGTAGGGACAATAGCTCAGGATTTTGATGGCGCCTATACCCTTGATTTCCAAGTATGGAACGGAAGTACACCGGTTGATCCGTTAGGTTGGATTTCATATTAAAAAAAGTGTACCTTTGTAGAAATTTTAAGAGATGAATACATTAACAATACTTGCCTTATCTTGGCAGCATATCCTTATCGTTGCAATCATTTTAGTATTGCTTTTTGGAGGAAAGAAAATTCCGGAATTAATGAGAGGAGTAGGTTCAGGAATCAAGGAATTTAAAGATGCAGTAAAAGAAGAAGACAAACCAGGTTCTGAAAATAAATCGGCTTCCAACAATAACAATTCTTCAAGCAACTAAATTCCTTAGAATTAATGAAATTTACTGAGACTGCATGGAAAGTCTTCAATCAAGCCATTGAAGACTATCACGTGTCTGATGACGTTAACACTCTAATTAATAACCCGTTCGAAAAAGATAGTTTGGAACGGATTTTGTATGCAAAGAACTGGATTGATACCGTTCAATGGCATTTGGAAGATATAATTAGAGATGAAAATATTGATCCGGCTGAAGCTCTTCAACTCAAGAGAACGATAGACGCCTCCAATCAGAAAAGAACTGATCTGGTAGAATATATTGATGGCTGGTTCCTTAATAAGTTTGAAAATATAACTCCTAAACCGGAAGCAAAAATAAATACGGAAACTCCCGCTTGGGCAGTAGACAGGCTCTCCATTCTTGCATTAAAGGTTTATCATATGTCGTTAGAAGCTAACAGAGAATCCGCTTCTGAAGAACACAGAAACAGCTGCCAGGCTAAACTGGATGTTCTGCTTACTCAGAAAGAGGATTTATCAACTTCTATAGATCAGTTGCTTGCTGATATTGAAAACGGTAACGTTAAGATGAAAGTGTACAAACAAATGAAAATGTACAATGATGAAAGTCTTAACCCAATCCTTTATCAAAAAGGGCAACAAAAATGAAACGACTATTTTTCTTTGGAGTACTTATCATATTAACATCTTCCTGTGCAACGGAAAAACTTAATCTTTCTCCGTTGTCAAGTAATTTTTATAGCGATGCAAAAGGTTCTGATTCCGATAGAGGCTCAAAGAAGAATTTCAATATCAATATAAAACAGAATGTAAATGCTTCTGAAATTTCAAATATGATCTCCACTTTTCCCAAGTTTAAAAACAACGGATTAAATGATGAGATTACAAGCATGAAATACAGCCTTCAGAATTATTTATATGCTATTGATGCCAGCAATTCTGCAGGAAAGAGCAGAGCCTTGAAAAGCTTCGAAAAATCATACAAAAAAATACAGAAGCTAAGGCAGAATCTTGACAGAGATGAAGATGAAGTTCTTAACAGATATCTCGTTCGTTTAAAAACCAATGTTTCTGTTATTGAAGATACTTTGCCAGGAAGTTAAAAACTAATTGAACTATCAATGATTAAAATTCAGGCGGAAGCCAATGTTCCTACAGAGCACGGTACTTTCCGAATGATAGCTTTCTCCGAAAACGAAAATGACTGGATGCCTCATATGGCCATTGTTGCAGAAAACACAGATTTCTCAAAGCCTGTCAATGTTCGTTTCCACTCAGAATGTATTACCGGAGAAGTTTTCCATTCAAAAAAATGTGAATGCGGCCAGCAATTGGATGCTGCAATGAAATATATCCATGAAAACGGTGGAATTATCATCTACCTTCGCCAGGAAGGCAGAAACATCGGGATCATCAACAAGCTGAAAGCTTACTCACTACAGGAAAAAGGATTGGATACCGTACAGGCCAATCTTCAGCTGGGTCTTCCTGCAGACGACAGAAACTTTGGCGTAGCCATTGAAATTCTTAATCTGCTGGATGTAAAAGACATCAATCTTTTGACCAATAACCCTGAAAAGGTAAAGTATGTGGTTGACAGCAATATTCACCTTAATTCAAGAGTACCGCTACAGATTCCTGCCAACGAAATAAGCAAAGGATATCTGCAGACAAAAAAAGACTTCTTTGGACATCTTCTGGATGACAATGATAACTAATTTTATAAAGTAAATATTAAAAAGCTCCAAAAAATATATATTTTTTGGAGCTTTTTAATTATGGAAATTAATAAAAACATTTTTAATTATTCAATAATTCACAATATAGTGTATTTTTTATAAGTTAAATTATCTTTGCACAGAAAATTATTCAACTATGAAAAAAACATTATTCGTTGTTTCTTCACTATTTTTCATTGCTTGTGCAAATAGCAATGATTTAATTTATTCTCAGGATGAAAGTTCAATTCCAAAAAACACTACTGAATTTTCATTGATGTCTAAAAATATGTTAGCTAAGAATGCTACCGAATCAGTTATAATGGATTTATCTTTTACTACTGGTGTCATAAACGAAAATGGGGGATGCTCTTTTACAGATTTAATAAGTCCACAAGGGAGTTATTTTACTTCAACAAAATGTTACGGACCAAACCCAATAGAACAAAATGGCTACCAAATAAGAGGGTATGGGAAGCCACGCCGAAGACCATCTTATAATACTAGTTATTATTGGCATGGTGTCATGCTTAAAGCTGAAAATCGAGGGAAGACAATAATTTCTAGAGGTGAATCAGTACTAGTAAATGACCCAATATCAAATGCAATTTCAATAGAGCAATATTTTGAGCCAAATAAAACTTATGAGATTATTGTAACTACTAATGTAGAGGATTATATATATACTACTAAAAACAACAATCGAGAAAACAGATTAGATGACGACCTATTTAATATTGATAAAAGTGAAGCAGCTCCAACTTTAGCATTGGAATTAGCAGATTCACCGCAAATACCAGGAGATGACCCTTGTGCCATAAGACCAAATGTTGGAAATGGATTCGCTTCTGCCAACTATTATAAAAAACAAAAAACTGAGAAAACTACTCAGTGGACTAATGAAGATAAAACTTATACTTTTTATTTCTCTACAACTGAGCCTAAGAATAGTCTTAAAATTTACTATTTACCAGAACAATCATCAATAGTTCCAGCTACCCATGTTCCACAAAGCGCATTTTGGCTAGACATAAGAAATGTAAAAATAATACAAAAACCATACGACGCTGCTTATTATATTAAAGGCGGCGGTTTTAGAAACTAAAAAATCAAAAGCCCCGGAAGATATTTCTCCCGGGACTTTTTTAATTATAAAAAACTGAAAAGATATTCTGAATTATTTAGCCTTGATTTTAGACTCGTCAATATTGTAATATTTGATTACACTCTTATAATCGTTATAATCTACAGAAGCGCCTTTAGCCATTTTTGCACCACCTGTTCCTGTACTGTTTGCAGGTAGAATCAGGACTCTGAATTTTTTGTTCTGATAATACGATGGATTAGCTGTCAAACTGAAAGTACTGGTAGAATTAATATTAATCATAGCTGCATACTTACTGAATTCATAAATATAGTCTACGGCATCATTAGTTGCATTCCCTACATAATAAGTATATGGCAGAAGCTTCCAGACAGGAGCATCTCCGTCAGTTCCAATCTGCATATAAATAAGCACCATATCAGATTGTACTAATGGCTTGTTAAAGTCATCACTCCATCTATAAAGGTTGTCGTTAACTCTGGTAAAAGTTGGGCTAATATCAAATGACTGGCTTATTGTATCATAATCTGTTCCCTGTACTACAGTGTCATCACTATTATCACAGCTATAAGCTGTAAAACCTACAGCGCCCAGGAATAAGAAGAGAAGTATTTTTTTCATTTCTATTAAAGTTTAGTAAATTATTTATATTGCGTATTCAAATCATATACCAAAAATTTCGAAAACTTTGTTTTCATCATTTTTTTAATTGTATTTTTGTTCTTATTCAAAAAAGTCATGAAGAAATTAATATATACTTCACTCTTTATTGTTGCATTGATAAGTCCTAAAGCTAAGGCGCAGTATCAGCCTAAAAATGCATCCAAGGAAGATTTGAAAAAGGCTCAGCAATGGGTTGATAAAACTTACAAAAATCTTTCTCAGGATGAAAAACTTGGACAGCTTTTTATTGTTGCACTGTATACCAATAAAGGAGAAGACTATATCAGCCAGGTAAGAAATATTGTTACCAATGATAAAATAGGAGGCCTGATTTTAATGCAGGATGATGCCGCAAGGGAAATCGGTCTGGTGAATGAATTCCAGCAAAAATCTAAAGTTCCTCTGATGATTGGTATGGATGCGGAATGGGGATTGTATCAGAGAATTGCAACGGCTCACAAATTTCCATGGGCAATGACGTTAGGTGCCATCCAGGATAAAAATCTTGTCTATCAGATGGCTGCAAAAATTGCTGAAGATTGTCACAGGATGGGAATCAACTGGGATTTTGCTCCTGTAGTAGATGTCAATACCAACCCTGATAATCCGATTATCGGTAACAGGAGTTTCGGATCTGAAGTGAGCAATGTAATCAGCTCTGCTCTATCCTATTCCAACGGTCTTCAGGATAACAATATATTAGCTGCTATCAAACATTTCCCGGGCCATGGGGACACCAGCACAGATTCCCATCTTGATCTTCCTGTAGTTTCCCATAACATTGACAGACTTAATACAGTAGAGCTGGCACCATTCAAAGCTTTGATGGACAAAGGAATTGGCGGTGTAATGGTTGCTCATTTATACGTTCCGAATTTAGAATCAGGAAAAGGGATTCCGGCTTCTGTTTCCAAAAATATTATTACCGGTTTACTTAAAGATAAGCTGGGCTATAAAGGCTTAATCATTACAGATGCATTAAATATGGGCGCTGTAGCCAACAAATATAAACCAGGCGAACTGGATGCTATGGCCTTTAAAGCAGGAAATGACATCATGCTTTTCTCACAAGGGGTCTCCGAAGGCAAAAAATTAATTCAGAAAGCTATAGATAAAGGTGAGATACCTCAATCCAGAGTAGAGGAAAGTGTGAAAAAGATCTTACTGACCAAGTATTTCCTTGGTCTGACTCAATATACCCCTAAAAATCCGGAAAACATCAATGCAGATCTTAATAATAATTCTCATACCCAATTGGTACAGAACCTTTATTCCAATGCTTTGACTTTATTAAAGGATGAAAAGAAATTACTGCCTCTTACCGGGAAACAAATATATTACGTTCCTCTGGAAGAAGCTCCTTACCAGACTTTTGCCAACAGGTTAGGGAATAATGTGATTATCAAAAAAGCTGGAGAGATTAAGACTATTCCAGCGGGTTCTACAGTAATCGTAGGTTTCCATAAAGATAATTCAACAGCTTATAAGCCTTATAAAATTTCATCAGAATCTAAGAAAGTACTTTCTGATCTTACTCAAAATCAAAATGTAATTCTGAATGTTTTCGGAAGCGCTTATGCATTGAAGGATATTGATATTTCAAAAGTTTCAACGGTTCTTGTCTCTTATGAAAACAATGATGATTCTATGAATGCAACTGCCGATGCTTTAAATGGGAAAACAAAAATATGGGGAAAACTTCCGGTACTGGTTAATGACCGGTTAAAACCAGGAATAGGCATAGAGCTTAATGCAGCAACTTCCGCAAACACCAAATAATACAATATCAAACAACAATAATCTAATGAAAATAGGCATACTTTGCTATCCGACATATGGAGGAAGCGGAATTGTAGCAACAGAATTAGGAATGTCCCTTGCCAATAAAGGATATGAAGTACATTTCATCAGTTCTGCACTTCCTGCAAGATTAGACATCACCAACCCGAATATTTTCTTTCACAGGGTAAATGTTCAGACCTATCCGCTTTTCCAGTATCAGCCTTATGATATTGCGCTGAGTTCGATGATCTACAGGGTTGTCAATCTTTATAAACTGGATCTTCTGCACGCACATTATGCTATTCCTTACGCATATGCCGCATTTACGGCAAAACAAATGCTTAAGGAAGACAATAATGACATTCCTTTGGTAACGACCTTGCACGGAACAGATATAACTCTTGTTGGCCAGCACCCAAGTTATAAGCATGCTGTAGAATTTTCGATCAATCAGTCTGATGCGATTACTTCAGTTTCTGAAAGCCTGAAAAAAGATACTCTTCAGTTTTTTAATATCAAAAAAGAAATTCAGGTGATTACCAATTTTATTGACAATTCTGAATTTGATGACTGTACTGAATGCCAGAGGACACAGTTTGCCAATCCTGATGAAAAAATTCTGATCCATGTATCTAACCTCCGTCCTGTAAAGCGTGTGGACGAAGTACTTCAGATCTTTAAAAATGTGGAGAAAAAGGTAAAATCCAAACTAATCATTATTGGTGAAGGGCCTGATATGGAAAAGGTCAATCAGTTCCTGGAGGAAAACCCGGAGCTTATTTCCAAAATCCGTCTTTTAGGAAAAGTAAATGATCTTTATAAAATCCTACAACTTTCAGATGTATTTTTACTTCCTTCCGAGCAGGAAAGCTTCGGTCTTGCAGCGTTGGAAGCCATGGCAGCTTATACTCCGGTAATCAGCTCTAACGCTGGAGGAATTCCTGAAGTGAACATTCAGGGAGAAACGGGATATCTGGCTGAAATCGGAAATGTGGAAGCCATGAGCAATTATACCATCAAGCTGTTGAGCAATGATGAGCTTTTAGCCAAAATGAAGCAAAATGCGAAAGATCAGGCGATAAAATTCGATTTGAAAAACATTCTTCCTATCTATGAGAAAATGTATAGAACAACCATCGAAAATTTTAATAAGGAGCTGACGAAAGTATAATATTTCTATTATATTTACGTCACACTTATGACGGAAAAACTACTTCAATATCTTTGGAACTATAAGGTTTTCAAAAATTTTGACTTCAAGGATATTGAAGGAAATTCCGTTGAGATTATCCATTCCGGAAAATGGAATAAAAATGCCGGCCCTGATTTTCTTGATGCCCAAATCAGGATCAACGGATTACTTCTCGCAGGAAATACAGAACTGCATGTCCGTTCCTCAGACTGGATTTTTCACAATCATTCACAGGACCCCAATTATCAGAATGTCATTCTTCATGTTGTTTTTCAGCACGACATGGAAATTCATGAACATACCGGAAAGCATATTCCCACTTTGGAACTTAAAAATTATATTGATGAAAATATCCTGTGGAAGTATGAAAAACTTATTAACGGAGATGAATTTATTCCCTGTGAAAAAATCTTTGATCCGAAAAAAATCCCGGTCAACTTTCATGAAGAGAATATTCTGCAAAAGCTGGATGAGAAATCCTCTGAGCTTGAGCAAAGCTTAGATCAATACAAAAATAATTTTGAGGCTATTTTATTCCACAGCTTTGCCTATTCATTTGGCTTAAAAGTAAATGCTCATATTTTCCGGCAAATGGCAGAAAGTATCGATTACAGTATTATTAATAAAATCCGTCAGAACCCGCTTCAGCTTGAAGCCTTGTTATTCGGAATTTCCGGGTGGCTTGAGGATCCTCAGGATGGTCAGATGAAAATATGGAAAAGAGAATTTAATTTTATTAAAGCCAAGTTTTCTATCTCTGATTTAAAATTTCATCCGAAATTTTTAAGATTAAGACCTCCCAATTTCCCTACAATCCGTTTGTCACAATTAGCAGATCTGTATACACATCAGAATTTATTTTCAAAGATTATGGAAGCTAACAATACAGATCAGCTATATGCTGTTTTCAAATCTGTAAAAGCTTCAGAATATTGGGATTTTCATTTCAATTTCGGAAGTATTGCCAAAGTGCAGTCTAAAACATTGAGTAAAGATTTTGTTGATCTTCTTATTCTGAACACTGTACTCCCTTTAAAGTATACTTATCATAAATATCATCATGAAGAAACTGCGGATGAAATCACTGAACTGTACAGAACTATTTCTGCTGAGAAAAATATTATTATTACAGGGTGGAAAAAGCTTGGATTAAATATAACCAATGCCTTGGAAAGTCAAAGTCTGATTTATCATCACAAAACCTATTGTGAATCCAAAAACTGTCTGGCCTGCAGTATCGGATTTAAACTTTTAAAAGAATAACCTTAGCTGGACAGTTTTTTCATCAAAATCTTTGTCAGAAAAATTTCTTACCTTGCAGTATTAGATTTAAACTTTTAAATAACAATCTGAAAATGCTGAGTAATATCCGTCATAAAATGGAAAGAGAATGGTTCGGTGTACTGACAAGAATGGGGGCCAAGCTGGGAATTCCTGTTTCTAAACTGAGGGTTTTCTTCATCTACTCTACTTTTGCTACCGCCGGTTTTTTCTTTCTGATTTATCTGGGATTGGCATTCACCCTTTGGATTAAAGATATTTTCATCACCAGAAGACCCAGTGTCTTTGATTTATAAATTATGGAATTTTTACCGATTACTTCTGCTGAAGACCCAAGAGTTCAGGAAATCTATGCTTCTTACACAGCCACTTTTCCTGTAGATGAACAAAGAGATAAGGAACAGTTTATGGGCTTGTTTTCAAATCCATATGTAAAATTCATGTCTGTGATTCATGAATCGGAAGCTGTTGGATACCTCATCCTTTGGGAATTGAGTTCTTTTGCTTTTGTGGAACATTTTGAAGTTTTTGAAGCATTCAGAAGTAAAAAGCTGGGCTCTCATATAATGAATCACTTATCAGAAAATTATCCAAGCATTATCCTGGAAATTGAACCTGCAGAGTTAAGTGAAGACGCCTCAAGACGATATTCTTTTTATCAGAGAAATAATTTCAGCCTGATAGATACCACTCATATACAGCCTAGTTATGGTGAAGGAAAAAAATCTTTGAACTTATGGCTGCTTGCTAGCTACACACCTGAAAATATAGAGGACGCTAAAAAAGAAATTCATAAAATTATTTATGCTTAAATATAACGCCGGAATTGTTTTTCCGGCATTTTTCTTTTATGTTTTTTAACCACAAAAGGCATAAAAGGTTTTAAACACTTTAGTTTTTTAGAGCAAAAATTTATGCATAATGAGTACCCCAAAGTTTTGTGAAAATCTTTGATTTTCATCTTATGGGGCCTATCATTTTAACCTTGTTTTAAAAGGAATGCTTTTGTGACTTTTGCGGTTGTATAAAATTCAATAGATAACTTTGCTGTTAATTTACTTCGTATTCCAGTTTTATTGTAATACTGGCTTCTTTTTCTTTGGATGAAGTATTGAAAGTTCCTCCGTAAGAATAATCTTCATTGGAGTTAGGTGCTGTAATCTGGATCACTCCCATGGTTGCTTTCTTCAGATTTCCCAGGCTGCTCCCGGAATTTTCTGCGATTTTTTCAGCACGTTCTTTTGCATCCTTAGTTGCACTGGCGATCATTTCCTGTTTTACAGTTGCCAGTTTGGTATAGAAATAAGCCGGAGAAGAAGATGTGAATTCAATCCCACGGTTGATGATTTCGGTAATATTTCTGGATAAGTTTTCTATTTTACCAACTTCTTTACTTTCAATAGAAACTTTTTGGGTAAGGTTATAGCCGGAGAATTCTCCCTGTACATAATTTCCGTTTGAATCATTATAGCTTCTGAACTGTTTTTGAATATCTACGGAAGAAAATACGATCTCTTTTTGCGGTATCCCTTTCGAAAGCAGATAATCATTGATAACCTTTCTGTCTGTTGCCAGTTCATCATAAGCAGATTTCAGATCTACATTATTCTTGGAAAAACTCCCTGACCAAGTAATGAGATCTGAAGTAAATTGTTTTGTTCCTAAACCTGTTACAGAAATTGTGTTTTCGGATTTATTTCTGTTCTTAATGGCATTTCCTAAAAAACCGAGGCCAATGACAAAACCAAGCGCTGCAATAGCTACGGCAAGAATATTTTTATTCATAAAATTTGTGAATTTAGTTGGTTACAGTATGACTGTATCAATTTCTATTCCAATATTTTAAGATTTTATTAACATCTCAATTACTTTTGATTCTGCTTCAGTCTCTCCAGAAAAAGAGGTACCGTTTCTTCCAGTCTCAGCATTACGCCGGAAAGATTTCTTGCTTTTACATAGGTCCGTACCTGAGGTTTAGCCAAAAATGAAAACTGAATAAACTCTGAAATCCTGTCACCGGGAACTCCTGCTTTGATAAAATAGTCATCGTCTATTCTGTCCCGTACCCAGGCAATATGCTCCTGAAGATCATCATATCTATACTGTCTTTTCTGCCTCCTTGCTTTACCACTGATCAGGTCATATACTCCCTGTACATTCAAGTTTCCTAAAAGTATCGGCAGAAGAACGCTTTTTACCTCAGCCGGTTTTTCCCTCATTTTTCCCACCGGCTGCGGAAGACCGACAGCGTCTCTTACCTGCTCTCCTTTGTCTGCTTTCGCCACAATGCGGGAATCTGCTTCCAGATCTCCGGTGAGTTTTTTAACAATCTTCACTTCTCCCACATCTTTCGGAATCTGATAAAGAGTAATAAACAATGGTAAATTGGTCCCGTTGGTAAGAACTCTTCTTGAAGTTCTGTTGAAATCTTCCTTTACAAATCTTAATTCATCATCAGGATTGGCATCAATAGAAAATATGCCTTCTGTATCAGAATATACTTTTTTATCAGTAGACATGTTGATAACAATTACTTTGCTAAGGTTTTCTCCGTTATCATCCACTATCCGTCCTGTGACGGTCTGTTGGGAAAAAATAAAAATACTGCACAGAAGCATCAGGAAAAGAGAAATTTTCCGTTTTCCAAATGCTTCCATATTTTCAGTACTATAACTCAATTTTTAATTTTAATAAGAATTATTCTTTACCTCCTTCTAATTTATTCATTTTACTGTATTCCCCGAAGGCTATTTTAAGCTCATATTCAATAACATCAATACTAAAATCCTTCCGGTATCTTTTTGCCAATGAGCGGTTTTTATCTGCATACAGAAGAAATGCATCAATCTGCTCTTCATCCATTCCATATTTCTTCAGGAAGCCCAGATTCACTTCATTCCTTACTCTTTTAAGAAAATCCTGAGTTTCATTATAATTCGCTTTGGTAACCTTAGGCTTTGCCAATTTCTTTACAGCATTAAAGACACCAAACAGATTGACCTGTCCTGCATTGAAATCATGTCCGGTAAAAGTTTTAGATATGGCATTGCTAGGTAAAGGCTGATTAAGCGGACTTTTCATATATTCTTCCATGTCTGATTTTAATGCCTGAAGTTTTCTGGATTCATTCAAATGCTGATTATCTTTTGCAAGATTTCCGGTAGGTCTGTACTGAATTTTCACTTCGGGGATCTGAATCTCTATTTTTTTCAGAATGATATTGAACGGAGAGCTGATATCTTCTTTGGTAATCTTCTTATCAACCCGATAATATCCTTCTTTTACAAATCTTATTTCATCATTTTCCTTGGCTTCGATTTCAAATGTTCCGGACATATTGCTCAATATGCTTTTGCCGGCTGAAATATTAACAATGAGCACAGGAGCTAAATCCATTTCATCCCCTGTGATTACCTTTCCTGATACTTTCTGCTGTCCCCACAATCCAGAAGTGATACAAAAAAGCACAAGAAAAAAAGCTCTGCTGATATATTTTACTTCCATTTATCTTTGAGTTTGCGGAGCACGATAAGATGAAATTCTTGTCAGGACAAAACGCTGAAACCTGTTCAGATCCGCATCACTGCAAAATCCGTATTTCAGTATTTTTTTTCTTTCAAAACCACCTGCAAAAACATAATAAATAAAATGATCTATCAGAGGCTTCTCTATTTTAAGATTGGTAAAATAATCATCTCCCAGACTTGTTCTTATGTATTTCATTAAATCTACATCGTCCCATTTATCTTTAACTTTTCCAATAGAAAATCCCTGCCCTTTCGGCTGTACAAATTCCCCAGGTTTTGCTGCCAGTATTCTGGGATCTGATTTCTGAGCAATATACCGATCCATATCTTTGAGCAGTTTTTCCACCTTTTTAGGTTTATTATAAAGTTTTGAATCAATCTTCAGGTTTCCGGTCAGTCCTTGCTTCACCTCAACTTCAGGAATCTGGATAGTCTGGCGAACCATACTTATATTCATTGGAGATTGTGTGTTTTCCTGGGAAATTATTTTGGTAATACGTTCATAACCCGCTTTTATAAAGCGCAATTCATCGCCCTGCTTTCCGGAAATCATAAAGTGCCCGTCCCGGTTTGAAACTACAATCTCATTTGTTCTGATATTAATTACATTCACATCCTGCATTTCTGTGCCGCTTTCTGAAGTGATCTTACCAAAGATATAGCTTTGGGCATGGGTATGAATAAAGAGAATAAAGGATAGAAAAAAGAATAGTTTGAGTTTCACGGGCTGTTTTTTATAAAGCAAAGCTAAAATTATTTTTAATTTATACCATAAGTTTAACCACAGTTAACGCGTTTTAATATTTCTTTTTGATTTTTACTCTGTAAACTGTTAAATAGGCTGATTAAATTGTTAAAGTTTCTTTTAAATTTTAGCTAACTTGCAGTCTCAATTCTCTTTCAACAATGCAAAATTCTTATACAGTCATCAATGCTTCTGCCGGATCAGGGAAAACATATGCTCTGGTACAAAGACTTCTGATGATCTGTCTCCGGTATCCTAATCAGCAGCAGTCGATCAGGAATATTCTCGCACTGACTTTTACCAATAAAGCAGCCAACGAAATGAAGGAGAGAATTTTATCGTGGCTGGGCAATTTTTCAGCCAAAGATTATGCAGAGAATGCAGACCTGAAAAATATCCAGAAAGCATTTGAAGAACAGGGTTTGAAAATTACCATTGATGATCTTCACCAGCGTTCCAAGAAATTACTGGATTACGTTCTCCACAATTATTCCACATTAAATATCGGAACGATTGACCGTTTTAATTCAAGACTGGTAAGAAGCTTTTCCTATGAGCTGGGACTGGCTAAGAATTTTAATCTTGAAATTGAAGCAGAACCGTTTCTGATAGAAGCGGTTGATAAAATGCTGGACCAGATCGGAGAGAATGAAACCATCTCCAATTCTTTCATGGATTATGTAGACTACAGTCTTGAAAATAATGAAAGAATTAATCTCAATAAAAACCTGTATGATTCTGCAAAGGAATTTGTAAAGGATATTCATTACGAACATCTGAAAAGCAATAAAAGTTTTGATGATGCCAATTATGAAAATATAAAGAATGCACTCCGTAAAGAGATCGTGCAGAATAAAAAGCAGTCTGCGGAACTGGCTGCTGCTTCTATTGAGCTATTCAAATCAAGAAATATAGATATTGAAGATTTTGCCCAGGGCAAAAACGGAATCGGAGGTTTCTTTACTAAAGTGATCGATTTTTATCAGCAGAAAAGACCCGGCTTCCCTTTTCCGACTACTTTGGAGGAATCTGTTATTAACAATTACAGGAAAGGAGCATCTTCAAAGTCAAAGCATAAGGAATCTGAAATTTTTGAAATCCTTGATCAGCTTCTGGAAAACAGGATGAAACTTATCCTTATGTATATTGAAACTCAAAAGAAAGAGAAAGTTTTATCAGCGCTTCTTCCTTTAAAAGTAAACAAGGATATCCAGGACGAACTTCAAAAAATTGAGGAAGAAAATGATCTTGTCCTTCTTTCCAAGTTTAATATCCTGATCAATGAAAATCTTAAAAATGAGCCTTCTGCTTTTATTTATGAAAAGGTAGGTTCACAGTTTCAACATTATTTTTTTGATGAGTTTCAGGATACTTCTGAGCTGCAGTGGCAGAATTTCGTTCCGCTGAGAGATCACAGTGTTTCTACAGAATATACTTCTTTCACACTGGTAGGTGATCCCAAGCAGAGTATTTATCGTTTCCGAGGCGGGGAAAGTAAACTGATGCTGGATATTATCAACAAAAAAGAATTCTCACCGAAAGAAGCAGACCTTCTTGTCTTAAAGGACAACTGGAGAAGTGCCAGAAACATTGTACAGTTCAACAATGAATTGTACCGTTTCCATTCTGAAGGACTTCTGGAAGAGCATAAAAACATCTTCGGTGCTGATGCTGAACAAAGCTCCAAATCAAAGATTGAAGGGCGGGTAAAGATCAATCTGATCGAAAATCTTACGAATGAAGACTTTTATACCGATACTTCCGCAAGGATGCAAAAAGATATCCAGGAATGTCTGGACAATGGTTTTAAGTTCTCCGATATTACGATCCTTTGCCGGGGAAATTTTGATATTTTCAGTTATTCTCAAAAGCTGGGAAGCTTAAAAGTTAATTATAAGGGTGAAGAAACCAATATTAAAACGATTTCTGATAAAGGCCTTACACTGGAGCTTTCCAATACTGTAAAAGCTGTCATTGAATTTCTGAGATGGGAACTTAACCCAAAGAATAAGCCTTGCCTGATCATGATGATGTATCATCTGAATACACTGGGAAAAATTCATATGCCGGATTTTACCTTAGGTATGAAAGAAATTCTGGATCTTGATGGCCATGAGGAAATATTGCAGTTCATTCAGGAGAAATATTCACTTCAGCTTAAACAGGATAATTTCCCAAGATTTAATCTTTATAATTTTATTGAATATTATATCAACGAATTTTCTGTTGAAAACAAGGAAACTGATTTCTTATTGAATTTCCTGGAAATGCTTTTCAATTTTACACAAAATGCCGGAGCAAGTACCAAAGAGTTTCTGAAATACTGGGATGAAGAAGCGTCGTCGTACACTATTCAAGCCTCGGAAAACATTGACGCTATCCAGATCATGACCATTCACAAATCTAAAGGGCTGGAATTTCCTATTGTTTTTATTCCTATGATGAACAAAAACCGCGACAGCGAATTTTCCAACTGGTTTGACACGAATGAAAATGAAACATTAAAATCTGTGAATATCAACCAGTTCAGCAAAAACCTGGAGGCTTATGATGATGAAATTCTTTTTTTCAACACAAAAAATTCCTATAAAAATCTGATTGACAGGCTCTGTTTACAGTATGTTGCTACCACGAGACCTGTTGAACAGCTTTTTTTCTATCTACAGAAACCTAATAAAACGTCTAACAATCTTGAACTTCTGGATTTCCTTCAAACAAAAAATCCGGAGCAGGCTGACGAATTTGATGTATATCCTGTACATCCTGAAATGCTGAAAAAACATTCCAGGGATAAAACTTCTTCTTTTAAGACCCAGAATATCCGGCATCTGAAGAACATTAATGAAAAGAGTACATCTATCAAAATCGCTACTCCGTCTAAAAACTACCAGGTACGGAATGAAAAGGTAAGAATCGGACTTTTTGTACATGAGCTTTTATCAAAGATCAATACAGAAAAGGACATCAACAAGGTATTGGAAGGGTATGCCCTGGAGGGACAGATCACATTGGAGGAAAAAAATGAGATACAATTTACGCTGCAGGAAATTGTCAGGACCTATGCAGAATTCTTCGATGAGAAGTGGGAAGTGATCAATGAAAAAGACATTATGATCACTGAAAGAGGAGAAAGCCACCTATTCAGGCCGGACCGTATCTTGAAAGGTGAAGAAGGTTACATTATTGTGGATTTCAAGACCGGTGAACCAAAGGCCAAGGATGAGGCGCAGGTAGAAGGTTATAAAAATATACTTGAACGCCTGGGCAAAAAAGTACTCAAAACTCAGATCATTTATCTATAATCTGAACATTTTCAAAACATTACTATAACATTTTTTTGTAAAACCCTTTCAAAATATAAAAGATTTTATTATTTTTATTCAAAGACGAATACAATTATATAGTCTTTGATTATATTTTGATTACAACTAACCAACCATGAGAATATACTTAAACTCCTTTTTAATAAGTCTGATCATCATGTTATTTTCTACAGTGGTCATTTACAATATTGTTGATTGTTTAGATCCTCCCGTTACATCAGATGGCCACTATTATATGGCCGCTGAAAACATTGCCAATTCTTTATTTCTAGGTTTTGTATTGGGAGCAGTAGTTTTTATTTCCGCTGTGAGAATCCAAAGGCAGCCGTATAGGAAATAACTATATCATCTTAAAAAAAACCGCTATCCCAGAAGATAACGGTTTTATATTTTGAATGCTTTTCAATCTTAAGCTGTTGTATCAGGAGTAAACACTCTCTGAGACAATTCCTGGTCAAAAAGGTATAATGCTGACGGATTATCACACACCATTTTGATTTTCGTTACATATTGAGAGGCACTTGCTTCTTCTTCTACCTGCTCATTGATAAACCATTGAAGGAATGATGTCGTTGCAAAATCTCCTTCCTCATTTGCATTTTTTACAATATTGAAAATACTTTTAGTTACGATTTTCTCATGTGCCAGTGCTTTCTCAAAAATATCTGTTGCGTTTTCGAACTCATGCGGAGGTTTTGGAATTTCCCCGATGATAATTTCCCCACCTACATCATTCAAATAATCAAACATTTTATCTGCATGCATCAATTCTTCTTTGCTCTGTACTCTGAAATAGTTGGCAATTCCATCCAAATCTTTTCCTGAAAACCATGCAGACATTGAAAGATAATATTGAGCAGCGTATTGTTCGTGGGCAATTTGTTCGTTAATTAATTTCGCAATTTTTTCGCTAACCATAAGTATTAAATTTATAGTCAAAAATAGGGAATAAAAGCCCGAAATCAAAAGTTTTAGGGAAAATTAATATAAAAAGGATGGAAATATATCCATCCTTAACACATTAAAAAACTAAAATTACAAACTGTTATTTTACATCAGCAGTTCCCGTATTCATAGGCTTTTTCATCATTCTTCTTTCTTTCATTGCCATTTTCATTTTCTCTGCTTTTGCTTTTCTGTCAGCCTGCCATTTATCATATTGATCAGGAGTAAGGATTTTTTTCATGTCAGCATCCATTTGTGCTCTTTTGGCCTGCATTTCCTGCATTTTAGCTTGTCTTTCAATTTTATTTTTGTCAAACTCAGCTCTCATTTCAGCTTTTCTTTTATCCTGAAGTGCCTTTATCTGCGCGACCTGAGATGCATTAAGGTTAAGGTCTTTCTGCATCTTGTCTAAATGTTCCTGTTGTTTCTGCTCCATTCTCTGCTTCCTTTCAACAGCTCTTGCCTGTCTGTCCTGTGGGGTTGTAGTTTGTTGGGCCATTGCAAAACTTCCCATTCCGATAAATGCTATTGCTAAAACTAATTTTTTCATCTTTTAAAATTTAATTAATTGTTATATGTCTTTTTGATTATGAATTAAAACACAAGTTAAATTAACAAATTCATAAATAATGTTAATTTTTAACAAAAATAAACCAATAAAACAACAAAAAAAAGGACAGATTATAAAAACCTGCCCTTCACACCACTTAAATATAATATATGAAAATTAATTCCTTACTAAACTGCCTCTAAAGCCGCCTCCGTTATTACCACGGTTTTCTTGTCTTGGAGCAGGATTTTCAGATCTCTGTCTGAATCCTCCACCGCTGTTTCCTCTGAAACCGCCATTATCTTCTCGTTTAGGAGCTTCTCTTCTTACTTCACTGTTTCCCCTGAAACCACCTCCATTATTCCTGAAGCCGCCATCTGCATTTCCTCTGTTTCCTCCATTATCAGAATTCCCTCTGAAACCGCCACCATTGCTGTTTCTGAAACCACCGTTATGATCGTTTCTGAATCCTGAATTATTGTTACTTCCATTGTTACCACGGAAGCCTCCCGAGTTCTCACTTCTTGTGTTTCTGAAACCATTGTCCGGCCTGCTGTCTCTTCTGATAATATTAAAAGTAGGGTTATCCATTCTGCGGAATCTTGAACGGTCTACTCTGTAAATATTAACATTGATATTTCTGTATCTCGGCATTACAGTATATCTCGGCACATAATATGTTCTTCTGTAATTCTGGAAATATACAACCGGGCTGTAGCCTCTGTAGTAGTTATTCTGGAAAACTACAAATACTCTTGGTCCAAGGATTCTTTCCAGTGCATAGAACCTGTCATAGTACCATCTGTCCGGATTATATCTGTAGAAATTATTCCATGCTGAAAAACTTGCATACAGGTTATTCAATCTCATGATCTGATCTACCTGCCATCTGCTTAATCTGTTCTGTATAAAAAATCCGTTCCAGTCGATATTAATAATACTTCCTCTGTAGTCGTTATAATAGCTTTGATAATAATCATTTGGATAATAATCCTGAGGATAATTGTAGTAATAATCGTCAGGAAAATAATTTCTGTCATCTTCATCGCTGTAATAGCCTCCATCATTCTGATAATAACCGTCATCATTCCAACCATTATTCGGATATTGCTGAGCAGACGCCAAAACGCCTAACCCAAAAGCTAATCCTAAAAATATTTTTTTCATCTCTATAGTCGTTAATTGGTTAATATATAGCAGAATATCTTAATTCTATCTCTTTGATATAAATAAAAAAAAGAAGTTAAATCCTAAGATCAAACTTCTTTTAAAATATTTTTAACTAACTGATAATCAATTGTTAAATTTATACTCTTCCACTGTCTTTTATCCAATGGGCGATTTTTTTATTGAAAGATGTTCTTTCTTTCAGGTCTTCCAGTTTTATATGCATTCTGTAGCGCCAGTAATGGGGGAAAACTGCGGGATTATTAATTCTTTCATTATCAATTTCCTTATTGGCAAGTTCTGCATCAGTTGCCAGAAATTCCTGAATCGGGAAAATAGCAAGCATGGCATCATTATACAGATGCTGCTTCATAATAATCTCTGCAAGATGAGGGTTCAGGTCTTCAGGTGCTTTGCCATACTGTATCAGCTGTTCGTTATAGTATCTCTGTGTAAGAACGGAATCTTCTTTCCACCACTGTCTTAATGTTGAGCTGTCATGGGAAGAAGCGGTTACCACATTCATATAATTGGCATATTTAGGATTATAGAACGGTATATTTTCAGAAGGCATTCTTTGCACCTTAAGAGCGATAATGGCCAATTCATCCATGACAACAGGAACACACGCAGGTACCATACCCAGATCTTCTCCACAGATCAGCATTTTGGTAGCATTCAGAATAACGGGAAGTTTCTCCATGGCTTTTTCATACCACAAATGATCCTGTCTTCTGAAGAAATAGTCATGGTACAAATCATAAATATTTTTCTGCTCAGATTCCGGAAGGTATTTATAAGATTCTGTATTGTATACATTGAATCTCGGATGGTAAACCGTTTTCCCATTTCTTTCCTCTGGGAGGAATAAAACGTTGGCACATAGAGAAATCAGTTTTTCTTCCAGCAGGCCATAGGATTTTTTCTTAAAGAAATCAACCAGCTTCCTCTGGGTATCAAACTCTTCTTTAAAAGCATAGGTACCGTCTTCATTACGGTTCATCAATTCAAGAGCCTTTCCGCTTTCATCTCCAAAATAATCCCATAAGATCTTGTTGTTGATAAATGGCTTACAATACCTGTCAAAATTGAACGGAATCTGCCAGGCCTTAAATTCATCCGCTACAATAGGAACAGCCGGATAAAAGTACCCTAATATTCCTTGTACGGCTGAAACAGGCATTCTCCATATCCTGAAGAAACCTAAAATATGGTCGATTCTCATGGCATCAAAATATTGCTCCAATGCTTTGAACCTGTTTTTCCACCATCTGTAGTCATCTGCTTTCATAGCTTCCCAATTGTAGGTAGGGAATTCCCAGTTCTGTCCCAATTCTGTAAACTGATCCGGTGGTGCACCTGCCTGAAAATCCATTCCGAATAACTCTGGTTCTGTCCATGCTTCCACAGAGTATCTGTAAATACCGATCGGGAGGTCTCCTTTCAACGAAATTCCCAGGTTATGGGTATAATCAACGGCATCCTTCAGCTGCAAGTGTAATTGATACTGTACCCAGGCATGGAGCATTGAGGTATCGTAATCTTTGCTTTTCGTGGTAAAGAACTGTGAGATCTTTCCGGCAATATATTTTTTGTGGGTTTTCCACTCATTAAAATTCGGTGTCTTATATTTATCCCTCAAAACACAGAATGCTGAATAGGGTACGAGCCAGTATTCATTATCCTTAATGAATTTTTTGAAGTTTCTGTCTTTATAAATTTTGTCTTTTTCCTTATTGAAAACAGCTGTAAGATATTTCCATTTCCCTTCAATCATCGTTTCATAGTCGATCAGATCTAAGGCGTTTAACTTTTCTTTTTGAGACAAATACTCTTCAACTAATTCTTTCGGTATAAGGTAGTCAAGGTTTTCTAAAGAGATATATTGTGGGTGTAAAGCATAAACGGACACTGCAGCGTATGGATATGAATCTGTCCAGGAATAACTGGCTGTAGTATCATTAATCGGAAGAATCTGAATAATACCAAGATTAGTTTCTTTCGTCCAGTCTGCCAGTTTTTTTAAATCCGCAAATTCTCCTACCCCGAAGCCATCTTCACTTCTCAGAGAGAATACCGGAACTGCCACACCGGCATCATGGTACATCTGGTATCCTTTAAACCTGAAATAATGATTGGAAACAATCTGCAGTACATCGCTTAACAGATTGGCAGCCGTTGATCTGTTTCCGCCGGTTTCTACATCTATGACCCTGTTTTCCTTGATATCAAATATACAGTATTTAAACTCGACAAATTCATTTTCAGGAATTTCAACAGAGGCTTCCCACATTCCAAAATCGGTCTGGTGCAGGTGAATAACCTTGTCATAGTTCCAGTTTCCCAAAGATGCTGTACTTCCAAAAAGAACAATTCTCCAATCCGGATTATAAATAGGAGCTTCTATTCTGAAGAGATGGGTATGTTTTTTTAAAACCGTTATTCTTTCAGGAACAAAATCATGCAGCTTGTTATAGAGAATTTTATTGTTTAAATAATTTTCAGGAAAGTTTTTATTGTTCCATTCATCAAAGATGATAAACTCCTTATAATTATGAGGAAAACTTAAATGATGCGGAACGAATTCCTCTCTTAAAACATTTCCTTTTTCATTAACAACCCTATATCGATAAGTAATGGATTTTGAGAAATAGTCTACTTCGCATTTCCATAACCCATTTTCTGCATAAAACATAGTATGGACGTGTAAGGCATGTTCATCTTCACCAAATACCAGCTGCAAATTCTCTCCCGCCTTTACAATATATCCTACATTAAAGTATAGTTTCATCTATATTTTTTTATAAAAGTACATTTTAATATCGAAAAATAAAACTTATTGAATATCAAATAATCATTAAAAAACCTTCTCAAAACAGATTGAAAAGGTTTTTATATATTGATTTATAGCAATCTGCTATTTGGTTACAAGAATCTTTTTATTGAATATTACTTTTCCTGATTCATCAGTAATATTTACAATATAAGCACCGGTCACCAATCCTTTAAGGTATACTTTCTCATCTGATGAGCCTTCTTTTACTGAAACATTCTGAGTCATAACATTCTTACCTGCCATATCAAAGATATTCAGCTTAACAGTGCCTTTTATTTTGTTGCCAGCATGAACATTAATATAATGTTCATCAACTCTTGTTGGATAAATATCAAGATCTGCAAAAGTGTTTGCTGTTGAATGTTTATCATTCACAAAATATTTACTCGCCAGATCATAAATATGAAGTCCTTGCTCACCCGGTAGCTGTTTTGCCTGTAAAGTTGCAAGATCTACTTCATATAATGCTCCCCCTTTTGCACTGGCTATTACGACTTTGCCCTGAGCATTTACTGCCGATCCGTTTACAGAATAGTTATCCGGAATGCCTGCAATCTTACCTATAAATTTAGCTTTTAAATCATTCGTCAGGACTTTGAAAACATTTCCCGAAGCCGAAAAAATATAAAAATTGTTATCTGCATCTGCGACCATATCCCCTCCAAATCCAGTTTCCATAGCGGTAAATGAATTTCTGCCATTAGAAGCATCATCTTTGATAATTCCCAGGTCATTCACCACATATTGTCCATCCTTTCTACTGATTTCTAAAAATTGTGTTCCGGCATTATTTACAGCATAAATCTTACCGTTATACCCCGTTGCCATCCTGGCAATATGAGAATTAATATCACATGATGACACTCTTGCCTCATTATTTTCCACTAAAGTGATTTCTTTTGTCTTCGGATTCAAAACATAGATATTCGAAGAAAACATAGGCATGTATACCAGGTTATTATTCGAAGTATCATATGCAAGTGCAGCTAACGTTACTGCCTGAGAATTGCTGTAAGAATTTCTGTCTTCCGCTACAATACCTTTTTTAGTTTGTGAAAATACTTTTGCAGAAGAATCTGCCGTAAAAAATTTCTCTCCTGACACTCCGTTTGTACCATCAATAGCACGAAAATCATTGAAAGTAATACTTTGAGTATCTTTTCCGGTAATCGCAAAGAAATCCTGCTGTGCTTGCGCATTTAAACCTAATAGCAGTAAAAATAAAGGGAATAAATGTTTTTTCATATTATATATTTTTAGATTCGTAATGAATTTGATGGTACTAAGTTACATAATTTTGGAATTCTAAAAACAAAAATCTCTTATAATTGAATAAAGTTGGATACAAATTCAGAAATATCAGCTATCATCAGACTGTAGCTATTCATTCTGTTGGCCATCATATATATAATTGTACATCAGGAGCTTTCTCCCGCTATTCATTCTTACTCCTCGCGCCTGCGCTGTCACCCTGAGCGAAGCCGAAGGGTCTCAGCGCTTGCTGCGGGGTAACCATTGCTATCGGGGCTATGATGATGAATGATAAGTTATTAATGATGGGAACCAGGTTCAGGATACGGGTTCTGTGGTATCTGCTTCTGAGTTTTAAGCCATACCATAAATTATAAAGTTGAAACCATGGGTTATAATGCTTCTGTTTCAATGGTCTTAATCCTGTTCCAATTATGTCATTCCGCAGGAATCCAGACTTAGTTATCAGAGCTTCAGGGTCCCAGAGTTGAACAGTCAAAGGCTTTGGATGTTGAAGATTTATAATGAACTATAATTTCAATGTAAAATGGCTTGTTTAGACTCCTGCGGAGTGACAAGGGGGTATGTGATGAGTGGTAAATGATAAACGATGAATGATGAGTTATAAATGATCGGAACCTGGGTTCGGGATACGCGTACCGTGGTATGTGCTTCTGAGTTTTAATCCATACCATAAATTATAAAGTTGTAAACCGTGGGTTATAATGCTTCTGTCTCAATGGTCTTACTCCTGTTCCAGTTGTGTCATTCGCAGGAATCCAGGCTTAGTTATCAGAGCTTCAGGGTCCCAGAGTTGAGTGGTCATAAAGGCTTTGGATGCTTAAGATTTATAATGAACTATAATTTCAAATGTAAATGCATTGTTTAGACTCCTGCGGAGTGACAACGTGGAGGGAATGATAAACGGTAATAGTGACAGCAGTACATCATTTACTGATAAGAGACCCATGATGAATGATGTTACAAGACTCGGGATACGGGTTCCGGGGTATGGATTCTGGGGTTTGGGATGGAAGTAATAAAGAGTTATACACCTTGAGTTTATAAATACCCTGTGTTTCAATGGTCTTACCCCTGTTCTAGTTGTCTCATTCCGCAGGAATCCAGACTTAGTTATCAGAGCTTCAGGGTCCCAAAGTTGAGTGGTCATAAAGGCTTTGAATGCTTAAGATTTATAATGAATTATAATTTCAAATGTAAATGCATTGTTTAGACTCCTGCGGAGTGACAACGTGGGATAAACGATGAATGATGAATAATGAGTGATTGGTGTATCGTTTATCATTCATCAATTATTACTCATTACTCATAGCTTAAGCCTGTCTTGGGTATAAAGCAAAAAAAAATCCTTTATCGTTATGATAAAGGATTTTTAAAAATAAAATAAAAACTGGCGGCGGCCTACTCTCCCGCGTTAGCAGTACCATCGGCGCTGGTGGGCTTAACTTCTGTGTTCGGAATGGGA
>NZ_JBPCHX010000008.1:0-226864 GCF_051011775.1 Chryseobacterium amylolyticum | reverse complement strand
CAGCCCGCCTTTTTTCCCTCCTCTCCCCCCCCCCCGAAACTGTTTTTATATTATTTAGAATCCTACCTGGAATCCTGCTTTAACACCGAATTTTGAGATATCCGGTTTGTCAAGATAATTTCCTCTCCAGTTAAAATCCACTCTGAAAATTCTGAGATTTCCGATTCCTATATTTTCAATCCCGAATCCGTATTCATAATAAATATGTTCGCTAGGTGCAGAATATTTAAACCCTTCCACATTGATAGCCTTGGATGCATCACTTAAAGTTCCGTATGCACCTCTGATAAATGCGACTTCTCTAAGCTTCAGTTTTTTAATCAAAGGAATGTAAGAAAGGATCTTACCGTTAAAATGGTGTTCTAATTGAAGGGTGGTATAAGCATCTGTAACAAACTCATAATAATTAAGCTGTGAGAATGTATTGGGTGCCAAACCATAGGAAAGATTGGCAGGGATAATATTCTGTAATGCCAAAGGAACAGTGCTGAAATTCTTTCCTGCTTCGAAATTGACAACCAGTTTTCCCATGCTTCCAATCAAAAACGGTTTATAAAGCATAAACTGAAGCTTGTCATAATTAAAATCAGCATTGAATAAACCTTCAATACCTCTGGTATATCTTAAAACAATAGTTGGTGCCAGGTTTCTGGCCTGGTAACGATCAATCCCGGTTTGGGAAAACTTAGCGCCGGGTTTTGCGATTAAACTGATGGTAACATGTGAATCGTTAACAGTCTTTCTTAGCTGGCCGTCTTTATAATACATCAGATTGAATTTTTCAGGAATTGCAGATTTAATACTCTGCATCACTCCATCTATTCTTATCTGAAAGTTTTTCCACGGTTCAATAGCTGCAAAAACACTTGTTTTATTAACAGAGCTTAAAGAAATATTTTCTCCTCTTGCAAAAAAGGTACTGGTAGATGAAGATTGTGGCGTAACACCATCACCGGATGTGAGCTGTCCTCCGAGCTGAACAATATCCCTGCTGGTTCCTGCCCCAATCATAAAACGGTTCAGCTTATTGAACATATACCTTGCTTCAACGCCATATTTAAACTGCTGGTCTTTGAATCCATAGGCTGTATAAAACTGGGCTCTCCACGTATCATTCAATCCGAAATAGGTTCTTGCTCCCAATCGTATTCTGTCTCCTTCTACTTCATTTCTTCCGTAAATTGAAAATATGGGACCAATATCTATTCCTTTGAAGGCATTATAATAACGCGAACCCAGGGTTTCAAACAGTTTTACCATCCGGTTGAATTTCGGAGTCTGCTGAAGCTGGTCAAGCATGTTGTAAACGCCCTGCTCTGCCTTGGATAAAGTGTCAGGTCGGACTTTGGTCCAATAGGCTTCATCTTTATTGGTAAATTGGTCTTCATACTCTTCTTCAGTACGTTTGAAAACCTTTGGATCTAGAGGTTGATTAAACTGATAATCGGAATAATCTACAGATCTTTTGGCGATGATGCTTTTGGCTCCTTTCTTTTTTGAAAAAGGACTCATTTCAAATTCAGTAACCAGTTTTTTAGGAAGAAAAGTAGCATCATCAGGATTGTCATATTCTACCTGAGTATAGACACTGTTGACAAAGTTGACATTGATTTTCTGTGTTGACTTCAATGTTGCTCCTAATACAGCATAAGTATCTGTATCAATATAAAGATTTCCCTGGAATGCAAGGATATCTTTCCTTTTGGGTTGGTATCTTATCTGGAATGCTTTTTCCCCACGGATCGTAATGGTATCCATAAGGCTGTAATCGTAGGTACTGAAACCATCTGTTCCTACAGGGCTCTGGAATCCAATGTCAAAATAATTCAGGGTATTATCGTAAATATTAATATCACGATACAGGTTTTTAGCTGAAACGGTAATTACCTGATTGTCCTGGAAACCCGAAGTCTTTTGAGCAACCAAAGTTCTTTTGCTATCCTTATCCGGCTTGTTTTTACCATAATTTTCATAAACGGCTTCGTTCAGGAAGATAGGGAGACCAAGTCTTCCACTCGCAGTAGAATCCGCATAACTGAAAATGAAATCCAGTTTATTGAAAATCTTTTTCTTCATGAACGCACTGTCCAGATTATTCAGGTCAAACTGCGTTTTTTCATATTCTTTGTAGGAATAGGTATCGAATTTTTCTAATCCGTTATTTCTTTTTTGCGCCCAGACTTTCTGCATAATGGCATAAGCCGGGTTTTCTTTTTTATTCTTGTATTTTGGTTTGCCGCTTTGGAGGACAATCTCCTGGATATCACTTACTTTGGCCTGTGAAAGCTGTACGAAAATATTTTCAGCATTTTCGGGAGTAATATCAAGGGTTTCCGTAACATAGTTTTTTCTGGAAAATCTTAACTGATGAATAATGCTGTCTGACTGAACGGTGAAACTGCCTGAAGTTGTCGTCAGGGAAGGGGTAGTATTATTGTTGATGAAAATATCAACTTTATTCAGTTCTTTATTGTTCTTTTCGTCAACCACCTTGCCGCTGGCCTTGTTTTGAGCGCATACGGAACCGGAGATAATCAGGAAAAAAAATAAAAGATAGTGTTTTTTGGAGTTATTGTTTAACATCATTGGTTTCTTCAGGCAATTAGCATAAACAAAAAGCATGCAGTTTATTTATAAAAAAGGTAAAAAAATAAAATATTTTTATTCTACCCTATAAAACGACAAAAGTAACGAAAATAATATAAGTACTATTGAAAAAATAATAGGAAATTTAACGCTTAAAGGATAATAATCAGAGGATTAATAAATAGATAATGCAACTGTCTTTATAAGTCGGTTCCGATACTTTTAAGGAATTAGAAAAATAAAAAAAGACCTACATTGCTGTAAGTCTTTCTGCTCCTCCTGCTGGGCTCGAACCAGCGACCCTCTGATTAACAGTCAGATGCTCTAACCAACTGAGCTAAGGAGGAATGTCCTTTGTTTTAAGTGGTGCAAATATAATATGAATATTGGTACCAAGCAAGTTTTATCCTTTATTCTTAAAGATTTTTAACTAAATGTATTGAATTTCAATAAGAAATATTTTATCTTTTTTCAGTCAGTCCCGGCAGATAGAGGAAATAAGCTATGCTGGTTGTGCTAATATATCCTATTTTAATCCGGCCCTGACATAAATGATTAAGTAACGTTATTTCAGGGCCGGATATTAAAACAATATGTTATTTCTTTAAATCTTTAAGGATTTCCTGAACAGCTCTTTCCAATTGAGGATCATTGTCCTGAAGACGGTCCATAAAAGTGTTTTTTACATAAATATCAGGTTTTACACCGGTTTTTTCAAGGTTTTGTCCGTCCAGAGTATAAGTTCCCCATGCAGGCAGCCTGTAAGAAGAGCCGTCTACCAGACCTTTTGCTGATGTAAAAATAATCCAGCGATAGGTATCCTGGCCAATAATTTTACCCAGCTTAAGCGCCTTGAATCCGGCTGCTGTCATCTCAGCATCGCTTAATGAGGCTTCATTAATCAGGAGAACAATAGGTTTTCCTGAAGGGGCAAAATTAGGCTGTGTTGTTACTTTTCCTTCACGGTATTTCCATTGCAGATAAGGCCTTTGAGAAAGAAAATTCAGTACTTTATCATGAACATTTCCGCCCGTATTATAACGTAAATCAAGAATAACAGCGTCTTTTCTGTTTTCCTGCTCTACCATATCCAGAAGGAAACGGTCCAGCTCATCAGTAGACATATTTTTCATGCATGAATAAGCAATGCGGTTATTGCTGAGCTTGTCTACACGCTGATGGTTATTGTAGATCCAATCATCGTAAAGCAATGATTTTAATTCAATATTTGAAATAGGATGTACTTTGGCTGTTATATTTTTACCACCACGGCTGAATGTAAGAACGATCTCCTCCTGCTTTTTAGGAGTGGTAAAATAAGTTTCGCGGTTTTCATCAGGATCAACCTTTCTTCCGTTCACTGCAATCAGCTGGTCTCCTGGTTTAATATCAACACCGGTGCGGAAGGCGGGAGATTTCCTTAGGATACTTTCTACTACATAAGGCTGGTCTTTTTTGAAGATAATCCCCGTTTCGTTGGTAAAATAGTTCAGGAACATTGCTTCTTCTTTTCCGGATGAAGAAAATCCTGTATGGGAAGAATTAAGTTCACCTAAAAGATCATTGAGTAAAATTCGCAGATCATTTCTGTTGTGTACGTACGGAAGATATTTTGCATACTGTTCTTTTTTTGCTTTCCAGTCAATTCCATGAAATTTTTCATCATAGAAGTTTTCCTCAACACCCGTCCATGCTTCAGCATACATCTGGGTAAATTCGGATGCTAAATCCTTATCAAAACTATATTGGATGTTTATTTTTTCAGGTTTTAAAGCTGATACAGTTGTTTTATAAATATTTCCTTCAATCAGGGCAAATAGATTTTTATCATTTTTAGTCAGATAATAAGCCGCTTTATCAAAAACTTTTTCAGATTTGGCGGGTTCAAAATCAGTAAATACCTTTTTGAAAAGCTGTCTTTTTCCGTTATCCTGGTTAGAGTTAAATAAAAGGATCTCCTTTTTATCGTCTGCAAAAACCGCAGGGTCGTCCTGATATCCATAACGGTCGGTAACCAGTTCAATTCTGTCCAGTGTATCTTCAGGATTGACTTTCAATTCTTTTATTACCGGCTCTTTTTCTTTCTCTTCCTTTTTCTCCTTGTTCTTGTCTTCCTCTTTTTTACTCTTTTTGCCTTTGGTATCTTTGGCTGTATCAGTTTTTGTTTCCTTTTCTTCTTCAGTGAAAAGGCTGTCGAATTTTTCAGATTTAAAAGGTTCGTCAAACCAATCCAAAGCCATCCTGTAAATATTAGACTTCTGCATTCCTAAAGGATAGGACGGATTGGTTCTGTCACTGGCGAAATAAATGTACCTGCCATTAGGCGACCAAACAGGATCTTCTTCTGAAACACCGGTATTGGTAAGGTTGAGAGTCTGCTCTTTTTTGATGTTATAGATGAAGATGTCAAGCTCAAAATTTCGTTTCGCTGAAAACAAGACATATTCATTATTGGGAGAAAAAGAGGGTCTTGAGTTTTGGAATGCCCAGATCTCATCTTTTACAATGGTTGTTGAGTTAAAGCTTTTCAAGTCCAGTAATCTTACTTCATCACGGCCGCTTAAGTAAACCGCCTTTGAAAGATCGTTGTTAAGCGTAATGCTTCGGTTGTTTCTTAAATCCTGAGTGAGCTGTTTGGGCCGGCCTTTTCCATCTGCAGAAACAGTGAACCAGTTCTGATATCCGTTATAAGTCTGATTATAAAGCAAAGTGCGGTTATCTTTCAGCCATTTTACTTCCATAGCACGTTCTTTTCCATCGGTAACCTGCTGTGCAAATTTTCCTTCTACATCAGAAACAAATAAAATACCCCGGCTTATAAATGCCATTTTCTTACCATCCGGGGATACATCATAATAGGAAATATTATTTTCCACATTGAAGTTTTGTTCTTTCTCCAGTGTTTTATTGGTATTCAGATTAACGTTAAGAAGCCTTGTGTTTTTTGAAGCTACATCGTAAGTATAAAGCTGATAGTCTTTTTCAAAAATAACTTTAGAGCCGTCTGCGGATACAAAAGGTTTTTTAATAGAAGTGTCAAATTGGGTCAAAGCCGTTTTTTTACCATTCTCAATTTTATAAAGATTGTATTCTCCGTTATTTTCATCAGAAATAAAATAAATAATACCGTTTTTATCTACACTTGGATTAAAATCCTTTCCTTCATAGTTGGTGTACTGCTTAAACGTATTATTTTTTGGATTGTATCCTAAAATATCGGGATTGTTTTCTCCTTTATAGCGCTTACGCTGTACCTGATATGCGCTTTCAGATGAACTTGTGAAAAGATATTCTCCTGCCGGAGTTTCTGCCAGGCCATTCGTATTGTTAAAATAATTGCTGAAAAGCTTTTGTGGAGTTTTTCCTTCAATTGTGGTTTTAAAACTTCCGAAATTATTATTTCTGCTTGAAGTAAAGTAAATTGTTTTGCTATCCCAGGACCAGCTTTCCATTTCGTCTTTTCCGGTATGGAACGTCAGCTGCTTGATCGTTCCTCCTTCTGAAGGCATTATATAAAGGTCATAATTTCCGTACTGATTGGAACTGAATGCAAGCCATTTTCCATCCGGAGAAAGGCGGGGGTTAATTTCTTCGCCGTCCAGAGCGGTAATCCTTGAGGCACTTCCACCGTTGGAATCGACTTTCCAGATGTCGCCGTCGTAAGAAAAATAAGCCGTCCTGCCATCAGGGCTCAACGAAGGACTTGATAAGAAATAGGATTTTTCCTGTGCCGAAATCCCGATCATAGAAAATGCTGTGAGTAACGAAATAATAGTTTTCTTCATGGTATAACTTGATATGATGCAATAGTATAATATTGATTTTTTATGCTTTTGGTTGTAAAGTATTGATGGGACGCAGATTTTTCAAACCCATATACTTCTTAAAAGAATAGTCGGATTATTAAAGGAATCGTTACATGTAAAATACCTGAGAAGGAGAATAATATTCAGTAAAACAGATAAATAATTCATAAGGGTTGAGATAAATTACAAATATCTGTCTTTTTTAAATTAAAGTAAGGATATAAAAACAAAAAAAGACTTACATTTCTGTAAGTCTTTCTGCTCCTCCTGCTGGGCTCGAACCAGCGACCCTCTGATTAACAGTCAGATGCTCTAACCAACTGAGCTAAGGAGGAATGTCCTTTGTTTTAAGTGGTGCAAATATAGGACGAATATTTATACCCTACAAATATTTTTTAGAAAAATTTTAAAAAAATTATAATTTCCCTGTAAATACCTTGAAGATGTCGCTTCCAAAGATTAGTAACATCAATCCTAACAGGAAGATAACCCCAATCATCTGTGCGTTTTCCAAAACTTTCTGAGGAACCGGTTTGCCTACAATAATTTCGTATAACGTAAATAAAACGTGTCCGCCATCAAGCCCCGGGATAGGAATCAGGTTCAGAAATGCCAGCCATACGGAGAACATTGCAGTAAAGCTCCAGAAAGCTACCCAGTTGATTTTAAAGCTTCCGTCAGCGTCTTTATCTACAGGCATATTCTTTACAATCGCAATAGGGCCTCCGACATTCTTATACCCCTGAACTTTAGAGTTAAACATAATCTTGAACTGCTTAACCTGAGTAGTTAATGCCTCAATAGTTCTCGTAAATCCTCTTGGAATAGCCTCTCCGAAAGAATATTTTTTATTGGTTACGATAGATTTTGCAATACTTTTTGTATCAATGGCGATACCTAATTTTCCGTTTTTGTCAACAGAAACTGCCGGTAATGTCTGTAAAGCTCCGTTTCTTTCAACGTCAACAGAAACTGTTTTTCCTTTATTTTCATTCAGAAGAGTGCTTACTTCATCAAAGAATACGGCCTTTTTACCATTGATTCCTACGATTTTATCTCCTTTTGCTAATCCTGAAGCCTGAGAAGAAGGAGTCGCCAATGAATCAATAACCATAGAAACTCTTGGTGTGATGTACAGTTTTGCCTCTCTTTGTTTAAGAACATCAGCTACACCATCAGCATTTACCGGGAATGTAACTTCCTGGCCATTTCTCAGTACAGTAACATGATCTCCCAAAAGAATGTTGATTGATGTGTTTTCAAGTCTTTCTGCCGGCTTTCCATCTACGCTGATGATTTTGTCACCATTCTGGAAGCCCATTTTCTTTCCTGCGGCAGTAGCTTCAATACCGTTGCTGAATTTTGTAATATCTGTGTACGTTTCACCGTTGAAGAATGAAAGACAGCTATAGATTAACCATGCAAGGAAAAAGTTAACGGTAACTCCACCCAACATAATAATAAGCCTCTGCCATGCTGGTTTTGATCTGAATTCCCATGGCTCTGCCGGTTTTTTCATTTGGGCAGTATCCATGCTTTCATCCACCATCCCCGCAATTTTTACATATCCTCCGAAAGGAAGCCATCCGATACCGTATTTGGTTTGTTCTGGATGTTTTCTCCAGTCATTGTCCGGAAGTTTAGATATATCGATAGGAACTTCTTCCTTCTTTCCGTTGACCTCTATTACTTCAGAATCCGGCAGGTTCTTTGATAAAAACTTATACTGCCATTTTCCGTTGATTTTCTTCATGGAGAATATGGAGAAGTAAGGATCAAAAAACAGGAAAAACTTCTCTGCTCTGGTCTTGAACCATATTGCCGGTAAAAAATGCCCAAGCTCATGAAGAAGCACAAGTATAGAGATGCTCAGAATGAACTGAAAAAGTTTGATTGCTATTTCCATTAATAAATTTTAGATTTTAATTTGCAAAGGTAACAATTATCAAAACTATGCCAAATAAAAAAGCTTCCCGTTTCGGGAAGCTTTGTCATATTTAAAGACGATTTGTTTATAAATTGAAAGAAACCCCAAGGCTGCCGTTATTACCTACCTCGGCAAACACTCCTATTTTATCCGTGAAGAAGTATCGGGCTCCGATGTGAGCACCTACTCCGAAATCTTTTCCAACAACTCCAAGGTCTACTCCCGGGTAAATATCCCATTTTGAAGGCAGATTCAAGGCTTCCTGCAAATGAAAGTTCAGTCTTCCGAAAACAAAAACGCGATTATCCTTATCGTTGTTTTTATAATTGTCGAAGTAGCCATTGATCCCGGCTCCTACTGAAATAAGTTGATTGAGTCCGTAGTCATAAGTTCCCGTTATTCCGGTTCCATATCCCCAGGCGCTCAGCCCCAGCTGTATTTTCTGATCCCCTTTACCTGTCCATGCCTGGGCATTAGCCATTGCACCAAAAAAGAAGATCATTACCATAAAAAACAATTTCTTCATAAATTTTAAATTTTTAAGGATTTTAATAAAAAATATCTCTATCAAAAATGAAACCGAAAGAATGTGAGTATTCTAAAAAAGGCTGACTTTAATAAATTATTAAGAAATATAGCCCTGTTTTCAGGGAAGAACCTCTTCTTTCAGCAGTTTAATTCTTCTTTTGTAATGATAAAAGCTGTATTTTTATACGTCAGATTCGGAATAACTTAAAAAGAATAAAAGATGAAAGTTGCAGGGCTTAATTTAGATATCATCTGGAAAAATAAAACTGAAAATTTTAAACTCATAGAAAACGGGCTTCAGCATATTGAAGCTGATCTGTTTCTTCTGCCTGAAATGTTTTCGACGGGCTTTTGCATGGATGCTTCTGAAGTGTCAGACAGAAATGAGGAATCATTTGAATTTCTGAAAAAGATCTCGAAAGAAAAAAATGCTGCATTCTGTGGAAGTGCTCCTGTAGAACAGAACGGGAAGTTTTATAACAGAATGTATTTTGTAAGACCTGACGGTGAAATGTGTTTTTACGATAAAAGACATTTGTTTTCCTTTTCGGGAGAAGATAAAGTGTATACACCGGGAAAAGAAAGGGTAATTGTTGAATATCAGGGGATCCGGTTTTTACTTCAGGTGTGCTATGATCTGCGTTTTCCTGTTTTTGCAAGAAATAATGATGATTATGATGCTGTTTTGTATGTTGCCAACTGGCCTGAGAAAAGGGTAGGAGCATGGGAACATCTGTTGAAAGCAAGAGCCATTGAAAATTTGTCTTTTGTATTTGGCTTAAACAGAATCGGAACAGATGGAAATAATCTGTTTTATCAGGAAAGCTCCCACTGCTTCTTTGCTGACGGAAAAGAAATTTCCGAAAAGCAAGGTAATCTTGTGTTCGCAGAATTAAATATGGATGAATTGAAAGATTTCAGAACACATTTCCAGTTTCTGAATGACCGGGATTCTTTTTCTATTGAATTTTAAGATTTTCCCACAGATTTCGCAGGTGTTAATAACATTCACAGCTGTAGAGATTCGGGTGATCTGTGGGAATTAAAAAAACAAAAACTGTGAAAAATCACAGTTTAAGCATATTCTTGTAAAAGTTTTGTGAGTGTATTCACATCATGAACACCACTTTCCTTCCATAATAATTCTCCTTTTTTGAAAATAGCCAGTGTAGGTACTCCACGTACACCATATTGAGCGGCTAAGGCAGGATATTGATCAACATCCACCTTTATGATTCTGGCACCCTCACCGATATTTTCTTTTACTGTATTGAGTACCGAAGACTGCACTTTACAAGGCTGGCACCATGTGGCGAAAAAATCGATAAGTACGGGTCTTTCAGAATCAATGATTTCCTGGAATTTTTGTGACATAGTTTAGTTTTTATGATCTTAAGAAGTTTTAGACTGGCATACAAAATCCGAAGTAGGGAATTTTTCCGTTTTTTTGATCCCGTTGAAACCTCCTTCTATTTCAGTAAAATTCCTGATTCCGTGAGAGTTAAGAATGCTTGCTGCAATCATACTTCTGTATCCGCCTGCACAGTGAAGGAAGAAATGTTCAGAGTCGTCAATAGTGCGCGCCCAGTCACTGATGGTATCCAATGGCTTATTGTATGCGTTATCAATGTGTTCAGCTGAGTATTCAGTCAGTTTTCTTACATCAATTACCGTAGCATCTTCAGTAAACTGTTCTGCAAATTCAGACGGGGAAATTCTTCTGATCTCATCTGTTTCCTTCCCTGCATTTTTCCAGCTTTCAAATCCTCCTTTCAGATAACCTACCACATTATCAAATCCTACTCTGCTTAGTCTGGTAATAACTTCTTCTTCAGTTCCTTCATCTGTTACCAGTAATAGAGGGTGTTTTACGTCAACAATAAGAGTTCCTACCCATGGAGCGAAGTCTCCTTTCAGTCCTATATTGATAGAATTGGGAACGAAGCCTTTGTGAAAGTCTGCAGCTCCTCTTGTATCTAAAATTAATGCTCCTGTCTCTTCTGCTACGGCTTCAAAATCTTCCGGTGCAACAGGGTGCAGTCCTTTCTTCATGACAACATCAAGGCTTTCATAACCTCCTTTGTTTAATGCGACATTCATTCCGAAATATTTCGGGGGTGCTGTTAAGCCATCAAGAACTTCTCTGATGAAAGAAGCTTTGTCCGGTTGATTAAGAGCGTAGTTGGTCTTCTTTTGGTTTCCTAAGATATCTACCGTTTCCTTCTGCATATTCTTTCCGCAGGCAGAACCGGCCCCGTGAGCCGGATAAACCGTAATACTGTCATCCAGTGGCATGATTTTGTTCTGAAGGCTGTCATACAGAATACCCGCAAGATCTTCCTGGGTAAGGTTGGTTGCCTTTTGCGCCAGATCAGGTCTTCCGACATCACCTAAAAACAGCGTGTCACCTGTAAAGATTGCCGTTTCAACACCATTTTCATCTATTAAAAGGTAAGTGCTGCTTTCCATGGTGTGACCCGGAGTGTGCAAAACCTTTATTTTTACTTTCCCAATTTCAAAAACCTGATTATCTTCTGCAATAATGGCTTCAAATTCAGGAGCTGCTGTAGGTCCGTATACAATCGGAGCGCCGGTTTTCTTACTTAAATCAAGATGTCCCGATACAAAATCTGCATGAAAGTGGGTTTCAAAAATATATTTTAAAGTGACATTGTCTTTTTCCAGACGATCCAGGTAAGGTTTTACTTCTCTTAAAGGATCAATAATGGCAGCTTCATTCTCTGATACAATATAATAGGCACCCTGAGCCAGACAGCCCGTATATATTTGTTCAATTTTCATTGGGTCTTTTTTTAATGAGTTAAAGATACGAAGTATTAGATAAATTCTAAATGAAATGTTAAATTCCATTGATAGTTTCTTTCAATACTTGTTAAAATGCACATGCTTTTCAGCAAAAAGAATGCCTTACGACCTGCCAATTTGCAAATGCTGTTTTTTATCATGTTTGCTTAGTTTAACAAGTTTGGAATTCAGTTAATATAAAACTTGTTTAAACTTTTATTTTCCTGGGAAACAAAACAATAAAGCCAAATTCCATTACGTGGATTTTCTTTGCTATTAATTGCTGATTTTCTGGAAACTCTTTCTTTAAAGAAGTTTAAACATCTTTGTACGCAAATATCTCAATAATCAATAATAACAGAAAAAAAAATATTGTAAAAATTGATAATACTCACTGTCATTTTAAATACATGACATGTAGCCCAAAAACTACATATTAAAATTTCCCGACTGATAAATTTTCAGCAGAATCCATAAAACTCTTTGTGGTGCTGATTTCGGGCTGGCTGCTATCTCTATTTGTTCCGGTCGTTCTTCCAAAAGGTATTAAATGATGGCCCCACAGACCAATACTTCGCCGTTCACTTATATTTCAGGAAACACATGGGAATGAAAATCCGGAGTCCAATACCTCTCCGTCTGAACCGGGATTGCTTTACTATCCGACAATAACAAATCCTACAGACCGGCCGTCATCCCCCCTGTATCCGTTTGAATCGCAGATCCCTACCTGAAACTGGTTGCGCGTTGTAGCATCCACACCGGAATTGTCACTCAGATATAGCCCTGGGGACAAGCTATTTACTGTTGCTGTATTATACACTGTCATTCCGGCAGCGTGGGCATAAAGCGGTGACGGTAAGGCTGGAGAAGTAAGGGGCTCCCCTTTGGAGTAGAAATCCTTAGATGCTGGATCTGAGTTCCGGCAACGCGTCAGTGTCGGGTGTAGCGGGTCTATTCCTGTATTCCCGGTGGATTTAGCTCATAACGTCTGCATTATTAAAGGTTAAAAAGCTTCATACTGTATCTGGTTTAAAATTTGCTTATGCAGTATAAAATTTATTCTTTCGTGGAATAAAGATAAGTTCATTGGAAAATATCTTTAAATATTCTGTAAAAATTTTATATTTATAAGTTAAAAAGCGATCAGATGGCAGACAAAACACAATTTATTGAAGAACTCAACGCAAGATACACTCCGAAAGGAGAACACATTATATTAGGAAAAGGAATGCTTGACGGACAAGTGGTTCCTGAAGTGAATGTAACAATCCCTTTGAAAACAATTAACCGCCATGGTCTTATTGCCGGAGCAACAGGAACCGGTAAGACAAAGACGTTACAGGTATTTGCAGAACAGCTTTCCCATGCAGGAATTCCCTCATTGGTCCTTGATATTAAAGGTGACTTCTCCGGAATTGCAGAAGCGGGACAAATGAATCCAGTTATTGAAGAAAGGTATGCTAAAACCCAGTTGCCTTACAATCCGCAGGGATTTCCGGTAGAGCTGATGAGTATTTCAGGAGGGAAAGGCGTAAAGTTGAGAGCTACCGTTACAGAATTCGGTCCTGTTTTATTAAGCAAAATCCTTGAGCTTAATGATACTCAGCAAAGCATTATGTCTATTGTCTTTAAATACTGTGATGATAAAGGGCTTCCTTTGATTGACCTTAATGACTTGAAGAAAGTATTGCAGTATGTAACGGATAATGCACAGGGAAAAGCAGAGCTTGCTGCCAATTACGGATCTATCGCACCGGCTTCTCTCGGAGCGATTTTAAGGTCAATTGTCGCTCTGGAACAGCAGGGAGCGGCAGGGTTCTTCGGAGAACTAAGCTTCGATGTTCAGGATTTGCTGGAAACAAGAGACGGAAAAGGAGTTGTCAATATTTTAAGAGTATCAGATATTCAGAATAAGCCGCAGCTTTTTTCAACATTTATGCTTTCGCTTTTTGCGGAGATTTATATGACTTTCCCGGAAGAAGGAGACAGTGGAAAACCAAAGCTGGTGTTATTCATTGATGAAGCGCACCTGATTTTTGATGAAGCTTCAAAAGCTCTTCTTTCACAAATTGAAACGATGGTAAAGCTGATCCGTTCCAAAGGAGTAGGGATCTACTTTATTACTCAGATTCCCGGAGATGTACCTGAAAATGTGCTTTCTCAGTTAGGACTGAAAATACAGCATGCGCTGAGAGGCTTTACAGCAAAAGATAAAAAAGAAATCACCAAAGCTGTTGAGAACTACCCTACAACACAATATTATGATGCTTCCAGCCTTATCCAGAATTTAGGAATTGGAGAGGCATTTGTAACGGCTTTGGATGAAAAAGGAATACCTACACCATTGGTTCATACCTACCTGATCTCTCCGGAGTCAAGAATGGATGTCCTGAGCGAAGCCGAAATCTCTGAACTTACAGCTCGGTCAGCTCTTGTTGCCAAGTATGAGCAGGCTGTTGACAGAGAATCTGCTTACGAAATGCTTACGAACAGAATGGAGCAGGCCGCGCAAAATCCATTACCAACACAAAAAACAAAACCGGTAAAAGAAGAGCCGGGAATGTTTGAGCAGGTATTACAGAGTAAAGCAGGCCGTACCTTTACCAATACATTAATGAGAGAAGGAGCAAAAGCTATCCTCGGAATGTTTGGTTTAGGAGGCAGGAGAAGATAATTTTGAAGGATAACCTGCCTTGCTTTGATATATTTTTTGTTATTTTAGCAGGTTATCTTTATAACATTAATACTAAAACCAGGTTTATTGGGGAATAATACATCGGGTTTAAATACGAACGACAAACAGCAGTTAACACACATTCAATGTATTCGATTATAGATATAGAAAGTAATGGTGCAGGTTATAGAAATGAATGCATTATAGATATTGCCATTTACAGATATGATGGTCAGAAAATTACCGACCAGTTTATATCGCTGGTAAATCCTGAAGGTGATATCACTCCTTTTGTGCAGAAACTGACCAGCATTACCCCGAAAATGGTCAAAACGGCTCCGAAATTTCATGAAATTGCCAAAAGAGTCATCGAAATAACTCAAAATACGACATTGGTAGGGCATAATATTGATTTTGATTACAGAATGCTTCGCCAATCATTTAAGAGGCTTGGTTATGATTTTAAAATCAACACTTTAGATACAATTCCGTTAGCAAAAAAACTGATACCGGATGAGGTAAGCTATTCATTGGGAAAGCTGGTAAAATCGCTGGGAATTCCTTTGACCAACCATCACAGGGCAGAAGGTGATGCAAGAGCCACCTTGGAACTCTTTAAATTACTGATTTCCAAGGATACTGAAAATGAAATTATTCAGAAGCAGCATGAAGAGTCTAATGCCAAAACCTACATCAATAAAATCAAGGAGCTTACTCAGGATCTTCCGAATGATAAAGGCTTTGTATACTTTCAGGATGAGGCAGGACGTATCATGTTCTCGGATTATGTTCAGGATATCAACAAATTTTCAAAAAAGGTTTTCAACTCCAAATCAAAAAAATGGGAGCAGATTCAGAAAGATGTTGAGCAGATCAATTTTGAGCTTACCGGAACAGATATTATTGCAAAACTGATTCTGAATTCAAAGAATATCAGAAAGAAAGAAATATTACCATTCGGGCTTTATTTCAGAAACAATAAATATATTGTTGAAAAAAATAAGCTCAATAAAACTGAAAAACCGGTTTTAAAATTCAGATCGTTTACCCAGGGAACAAAGGCTGTTCAGTTTATTGGCTCTCAGGAAGAGTTTAATGATTTTTCCGTATTGAGACAGAAAATTGAATTCAGAAAAAGGAATGAGCTTTGGCTGGGACCGGGAAGAAAGCTTGGTGAAAAATTATTTTTAATTATAGAAAACGGAAAAGTAGTTTCTTTCGGCTTTTATGAGCTGTTTACGCAGATTCAGACTTTGAGTAAGCTGGCGAAGCTGAAAATCGATCTCCAGTTATCCTCCACAGATCTGAATAATGAATTACAGCTGGCTTTACTTCGCGGCGATTTTGAAACCTTACCGCTGCCAAAATAATATAAAAATTAACCCTTTACCGTTTTATTCAGAAGAATGGCAGCTCAAATCATTTTCTGAGAATAAAAAAATAAATAGTATTTTTGCAGAAAAATAAATAGAAGCAATGCAAAATTTTAAACAAAATAAAACTGGAAAAAAGGGAGCTGTAAAGTTCTCTAAGGTTTGGAATATTTAAAAGAGTTGTCTTGCATAAAAAATAATCATTGTGGCAGGCTCTTTTCCGAAGAATCTGCCTTTTTTTATGTTAAAATGAAATTATGAATTCAAAAGAATTATTAAAGATTGCCCATGAGTTTGGCACCCCGGTGTATGTTTATGATGCTGAGTCCATCAAAATTCAATACGAAAAACTTACCTCTTCATTTTTAAAACATACTAAGTTCTTCTACGCAGCGAAGGCTTTGACAAATATCAATATCCTTAAGTACGTCAAGAACCTGGGAGCATCTTTGGATTGTGTATCTATTAACGAAGTTAAACTTGGGTTAAAAGCAGGTTTTCCGAAAGAAAAAATATTGTTTACTCCCAATTGTGTTGACCTGGCTGAAATAGAAGAAGCAATGACTTTTGGAGTTCATATCAACATTGATAACATTTCTATTCTTGAGCAGTTTGGGAATAAGTATGGTAATACATATCCTATTCTGGTAAGAATAAACCCGCATATTTTTGCCGGGGGTAACTATAAAATTTCAACAGGGCATATCGACAGTAAGTTCGGTATTTCCATTCATCAGGTTCGTCATATCGAAAGAGTGATGAAAAGCACGAATCTTAATGTGGAAGGACTTCACATGCATACAGGAAGTGAAATTAAAGATCCGGATGTATTCCTGCAGGCTCTGGATATTATGCTGGAGCTTTCTGAGCATTTCCCGAACCTGAAATACCTGGATATGGGAAGTGGTTTTAAAATTCCTTATCAGGACAGTGAGGAAGAAACGGATGTGAAAACATTAGGCAAAAAAGTAGAAAAAGTAATTTCTGAGTTTTCAAAATCTACCGGTAAAAAATTTGAATTATGGTTTGAGCCAGGGAAATTCCTGGTGGGAAAAAGCGGATATTTACTGGTGAAAGCTAATGTAATCAAGCAGACGACCGCTACCGTATTTGTAGGCGTAAATTCAGGATTCAATCATCTTATCCGTCCGATGTTCTACGATTCTTACCATTTGATAGAGAATTTATCCAATCCAAAAGGAGCAGAAAGAATTTATACAGTAGTAGGAAATATCTGCGAAACAGATACATTCGCCTGGGACAGAAAACTGAATGAGGTAAGAGAAGGAGATATTCTTGCCTTCCATAATGCAGGAGCCTACGGCTTTGAAATGAGTTCCAACTTCAATTCAAGATTAAAACCTGCTGAAGTTTTATTCCTGGACGGAAAAGCTCATCTTATCCGTAAAAGAGATGAGTTTGAAGACCTGCTGAGAAATCAGATCGAAATAGTGATGTAATTCTCAAATATAATATATGACAGCCGCCATTTTGGGTGGCTGTTTTGTTTTAATTGAGCCTGTGTATGATTTGTTGATATTCTAAACCTTATAGGTTTTTAAAACCTATAGGGTTTGAGTGAAAATAAAAATAAACAATAAGCTTCCACCACAAATTACAAAGTTTTAACATTGAAACGGGGTGATAGTTCCAACTTTATTAGCTAAATTTGATAGAAGTAGGGGCTTATACCCATTACAATTCTTATTTTTCATAAAAGAACAACCACCAAAACAGAGTAATTATGGCCAAAAACATAGCAGAGCAGATTGTTGAAATGCTCGAAAATGCCAATGTGAAAAGAATTTATGCAGTAACCGGCGACAGCCTCAACCATCTGAATATTGCTGTTAAAAAAAGCAGTATCCAATGGATTCATGTACGCCACGAAGAGGTAGGTGCTTATGCGGCAGCTGCAGAAGCTGAGCTGGATGGCCTGGCTGTATGTGCAGGAAGCTGCGGACCGGGACACGTTCATCTGATCAATGGGGTTTATGAGGCTCACCGCTCTCATGTTCCGATGCTGGTTATTGCTTCTACAATTCCCAGTGATGAAATGGGAATGGATTACTTTCAGGAAACCAATACAATAAAGCTGTTTGATGACTGCAGCTATTATAATCAAATGATTACAAGGCCGGAACAGGTACAGAGAACCGTTCAGACGGCTATTCAGCATGCCATTTCCAAAAAGGGAGTTGCTGTGATAGGCCTTCCGGGAGACGTATCGGAACTGGAAGCAGAAGAAGGAACTACTTCAGCGCAGATCTTTAAAACCAATCCTGTAATAAGGCCTTCGGACGGAGAGTTAAAAAGCTTGTCATCGCTTATAAACAATAGTAAAAAAGTGACTTTATATTGCGGAATCGGTGCTGCTGAAGCAAGTGAGGAAGTCATTGCATTATCAAAGCATTTAAAAGCACCTGTAGGATATTCATTCCGTGGGAAAATGGCTATTCAGCCGAATAATCCCAATGAAGTGGGGCTTACAGGGCTGCTGGGCTTTCCTTCTGCCTATCATGCCATGCATGAAGCTGACCTGGTGATTCTTCTGGGTACAGATTTCCCGTATCAGAAATTCATGCCTGTAAAAAATAAAATAGTACAGATCGATGAAAGCCCCGAAAGATTAGGAAGAAGAGCAAAGCTGGAATTGGGACTTACCGGCGATGTCAAAGAAACAATTAAAGCATTGCTTCCTCTGCTGGAAGAAAAAACAGATGACCATTTTCTGAATGAACAGCTTGCATTTTACGAAAAAGTAAAAGAAAGCCAGCTGGAGTATGTAAAAGATTCGGGAAAAGAAAATGCAATCCAGCCGGAATACGTTGCCTATACTTTAGATAAACTGGCTAAGCATGATGCTGTTTTTACAGTAGATACAGGGATGTGCTGTGTTTGGGGGGCAAGATTCATTACAGGAACCGGTGAAAGGAAAATGCTGGGATCATTTAATCATGGCTCAATGGCCAATGCGATGCCAATGGCTATCGGGGCGGCTTTGGCTCATCCTGAAAAGCAGGTTATTGCAATGTGTGGTGATGGCGGATTATCCATGTTATTAGGTGATATGGCAACAATTTTTCAATATAAATTACCCGTAAAACTGATTGTTTTCAACAACAGAGCTCTGGGAATGGTAAAGCTGGAAATGGAAGTTGGCGGTATGCCCGATAATGAAACAGATATGATTAATCCTGACTTTGCGATGGTGGCTCATGCAATGGGGTATCCGGGTAAAAACGTTCATCTGCCGGAAGATGTAGAAAGCGCTATCAAAGAATGCCTGGATTACAACGGACCCTATCTTCTGAATATTTTTACGAATCCTAATGCGCTGGCCCTTCCTCCGAAGATTGAATTTGACCAAATTATGGGAATGACCAAATCTATGGCACAGCTGATGCTGGGAGGTAAAATGGATGAGGTTTTTGAGACGGTAAAAACCAATTACAAGCATATTAAAGGTCTGCTGTAAGGTCTAAGGGTATTTATTTCAAAATACATTCTGAACTCAGGATATTCATATTACAGAACTTCATACATTGTATGAAGTTTTTCTTTTTTATAACAGGGCTAAATATTTACCTTTGTTTATTATTAGTAAATTATGAGAACGATACTTTTATTTTTGGCCTTATGTGCGGTGAATTTTTCTTTTGCACAGGATCAGGAAGAACGTGATGACTCTTTTATCCGGGAAAGCAATAAAAATCTTTTAAAAATAGATATCAAAGAACCTTTTATGCAGGTTGCCGTGAAATGTACTGATTTTAAACCGGCAGCTTATGAAGGAGGCGTTGCAGCCTATAAAGATATCCTGAACAAATATATGTATGCATATCTGAATTCTGACTTCTATGCCCTTACAGGTGATTTTACGTTTACTCTGGTGCTTGATGATAAAGGAAAAGTAGTGGATGTGAAGGGAATGCCTAAAGTGGCCAACAGCGAAGTTTTCTTTGACGACATGCAGTATGTAGTAAGGCGAATCAAAAAAAACTGGTCTCCGGCTTCCTGTAACGGGCAGCCTGTGGCTTCACAGATTAAAGTTAAAATGAATTTTTCTTCAATGTCTTTGGATATCAATTAGATGTGAAGGTTTTCTTTTCACAATTTAAGGAGATATTTATTAAAGAGATAAAATAAAAATCAAATGAAAATCCAATATCAAAAAGGAGTTTCAGTGATTCTAAAAACAATAAATGAAAATCAGTTCTATTAACAATGCCTATGATCATGATTAAGAAATTTTTGCTGCTTATCACTTTCTTTACAATAAAATTAATTTTTGCTCAAAATGTAGTCTTGGATAAATATCCTTATGGCCAAGATTTTTATGCGGGTGGGCTAAATCAATTAACTAAGGAAATGGTAAAGGTTGTTAAAGAACAAAAGCTGTTGCCTTGTGAAAAAAGTGAAGAACGGTATAATGTACAGATTCTTGTCTATGCAAATTCAACTATCAACTATGTTAAAGATTTTGATACTGTAGATATTCAAAAAAATAAATGTGCATTTGATTTCAGTCGTAAAATTATTCCTCATCTCAAAAGATGGATGCCGGCAAAAGTGAACGAGAAATTTACTGGAGCAATTACCAAAATTGAAATAAATCCTTTTTATTTAGTTAATTCCAAAGATGATCCAAGTAAAAACGAAAAGAAAAACCCAACTTTTAAAAAAGGAATAAAAGCTTTTAGATTTGAGATTAAGTCCATTTTTGAAAGCTACATAAAGAAAAATGAGGACAAAAGAGCTTTGTTGACATTTGTTGTCAATGAGAATGGTGAAATGGAGGATTTCAAAATTGAAGGTGATTTTTTTGACTATGAAAAGAAAGATATCATCAATAGTCTATCTAAAATAAAAGGAAAATGGAATCCTGCTACATTTAATAATATTCCAATTAGAGCTAAAATTAGTCAACCAATTTTTCAACAATTTGATCTTCAGATAGAGTTGGAAGATCAGAATAAAATAATGGATCAAAATTTTCATAACAACAGATACAGATAATCTCCTGACATTCTGTCACAATATTTTGTATCTTTGCAAACTTATCTGTTCGTAATTTACTATTGCGGGCTTTAAATTGATTATCGTGCAGGAAAAATATATAGACGAAACAAAGCAGGGCGAAGCTTTTGCTATTGCCGAAAGACCGGAAAATTCTAAAAAGCTGTTTTTAGAAAGCTATGGTTGTCAGATGAACTTCTCTGACTCTGAGATTGTTGCATCCATTCTTAACGAACAGGGATACAATACAACGATGAAAGTGGAAGAAGCTGATCTGATTCTATTAAACACATGCTCTATCCGTGAAAAGGCAGAACAAACGGTAAGAATGCGTCTTTCCCAGTTCAAAAATCTCAAAAAAGAGAGACCGAATATGACGGTAGGAGTTTTGGGATGTATGGCGGAAAGATTGAAAACTAAATTCCTGGAAGAAGAACAACTGGTTGACCTTGTAGTTGGCCCGGATGCTTACCGGGACTTGCCTAATCTTTTAAAAGAAACGGATGACGGCAGAGATGCCATCAATGTAATTCTTTCCAAAGAAGAAACCTATGCAGATATCAATCCCGTTCGTTTAGGAGGGAACGGAGTGACTGCTTTTGTTACCATTACAAGAGGCTGTGACAATATGTGTACATTCTGCGTGGTTCCTTTTACCAGAGGAAGAGAAAGAAGCCGTGATCCGCACTCTATTATTGAAGAGTGTAAAGATCTTGCCAATAACGGATACAAAGAAATTACCCTTTTAGGACAAAACGTAGACTCTTACCTTTGGTATGGTGGCGGTCCTAAAAAAGATTTTGCCAAGGCATCTGAAATGCAGAAAGCAACAGCTGTTAATTTTGCCCAGTTGCTTGATCTCGTAGCTAAAGCTGTTCCTGAACTGAGAATCAGGTTCTCTACTTCAAATCCACAGGATATGAGTCTTGAGGTGTTCAGAATGATGGCAAAACATGACAACATCTGCAAATATGTACACCTTCCCGTACAAAGCGGAAGCAATAATATGCTGGCAGCGATGAACAGACAGCATACCCGTGAAGAATACCTTGATCTGATCAGAAAAGCAAAAGAAATTGTTCCGGAAGTAGCATTTTCACAGGATATGATTGTGGGATTCTGTAACGAAACAGAAGAAGATCACCAGGATACCCTAAGCCTGATGAGAGAAGTGGAATATGACTACGGTTATATGTTTGCTTACTCAGAAAGACCGGGAACCCCTGCACATAAAAAAATGGAAGACAATATTCCTGCTGATGTAAAGCAGAGACGCCTTGCAGAGGTAATTGCTCTTCAGGGTGAGCTCTCCAAACAGAGAATGAAATCCTATGTGGGAAGAGTACATCAGATTCTGATAGAAGGTATCTCAAAGAAGAATAAAAACCAATGGAAGGGAAGAAACTCTCAGAATGCCGTATGTGTCTTTGATAAGCTTGAAGGACAGAAAATAGGTGACATTGTGAACGTTTTTGTGTATGACAATACGCAGGGCACACTTTTAGGGAGAACAGCGGAATAAATGTAAGTTTTGATTAAAGCGGTTTATCTTTTTGCCCTGTTTGCTTTGTTATGGCTTCCTGCCAGACAGAAAACAAACTGAAAAAGTATCCTGATACCGTAGGTGATATTGAGTTTGATAAAAGACAGGATGATCCTGACTTTAAAAAGTGCGGTTCAGAAAAATGGGGACGCGTCAGCTTTCAGCACTATCAGGGTGCAAAGCAATTTAGCTACAGAGGAGAAAAGATCGCAATCACTGAAAAACTTAAAAAAGAAAATATATATTCAGAAAAAAACATCAACGGTTATATTACCGTAAGATTTTTAGTAAATTGTGAAGGAAAGACAGGCCTGTTCAGATTACGGCATATGAGTCCGGATCTGAAAGATTCTGTGCCGGATGAAGAATTGGAAAAAAAATTGCTGCAGTTTACAAAATCACTCGGTGGCTGGATGCCGAAAGAGATACAAGGTTTAAAAGTAGATTATTATCAGTATTTAACCTATAAAATTGAAAATGGAAAAGTTTCAGAGGTATTACCTTAGCTTTTTGCTACTTATAGTTTACACCAATACTATTGCACAGGTCAACTGTAATGCAGTAGAGGGTGAGAACTGCAAAAAAGCGTGCGGGTTATACAACTGGGCTTCAGATTTACAAGGTTTCGCAGAATCCCAGGAAGGCTTTGATAAAGCTATTGAACTTTACCCTGATTTCTCCCATGCTTATATGGAAAAGGCAGTTCCATATCTTAAAAACGGGGATTTCGTAACCTGGAAGATTCTGATTGATAAAGCAGTTGCCTTAGATCCCAAAACGTACCTTGGTTACAGAGGCTGGACAAAGTTTCAGTTTTTAAGAGACTATAAAGGAGCTGTTCAGGATTTAGAACAATTAAAAAAATATTACCCGGGGGACCCTGGAAGATCCCAGAATGGCGATTATAATCTGGATGTGGTAAGAGCCATGTCTTATAGTGCGCTAGGGGAGAAAGAAAAAGCCGCAGGGATTATAGAAAGGCTTCTGGCTACCAGAGGTTATGTGAAAGGAATGTTTGATCATTATCAGCTGGGAGTTACCGATTTCGAGCTGGGAAGATATGACAGAGCCCTGGAAAATTTTGAAAAACAAAGCAAAGAATACGACTTTGCTGAGAATATATACTTTAAAAGTAAAGTTTCTAAGATCAGAAATAAAGATTATTTGGATTTAAAAAAGTTAGCCTTACAAACGTATGATGAAGGAAAGACCATGAAAGATGTCTACACTCATCACTTTAACAAAGTCTACAGACAACAGATTGAAGCGCTGTAGAAGATTAACATTAAATCAATAATCAAAAATTTACTTATGAGCAACGAGCTACAAAACATAAAAAACCGTTTCGGAATTATCGGAAACTTTCCTGCACTCAACCGTGCCCTGGAAAAATCTATCCAGGTTGCACCTACAGACATTTCTGTACTGGTGATCGGAGAAAGTGGAGTGGGAAAAGAGTTTATTCCGAAAATCATTCATTCAGAATCCAGAAGAAAGCATCAGCCTTATATCGTCGTAAACTGCGGGGCAATTCCGGAAGGAACCATAGATTCTGAGCTTTTCGGACACGAAAAAGGAGCCTTTACAGGAGCTACAGCTACAAGAAAAGGTTATTTTGAAGTGGCAGATGGCGGAACCATCTTTCTGGATGAGGTAGGGGAACTTCCTCTGCAGACCCAGGTTCGTCTTTTAAGAGTGCTGGAAAGCGGTGAATTTATGAAAGTAGGTTCTTCACAGGTTCAGAAAACCAATGTAAGAATTGTGGCAGCCACCAACGTTAATATGATGAAGGCCATCCACGACGGAAGATTCCGTGAAGATTTGTATTACCGTCTGAATACTGTTCAGATTGATATGCCGCCTTTAAGAGAAAGAAAAGGGGATATTCATTTGTTATTCAGAAAATTTGCAATAGATTTTGCTGAGAAATACAGAATGCCTGAGCTTGAATTGGAGCCGAGTGCAGTTCATTACATAGAAAGCTATTCTTTCCCGGGAAATATCCGTCAGCTAAGAAATTTAGTGGAACAGATGACCGTTGTGGAAAGAAACCGGAATATCACTGCAGAGAAGCTTGCTGAATATATTCCAATGGAAACACATCTTCCAATGGTGGTAAATAACCAGAGCACCTCAAAGCAGAATGATTTCGGAAGCGAAAGGGAAATTATGTATAAAATTCTGTTTGATATGAGGAATGATATTAATGATTTAAAATCCTTAACTTCGGAACTGATCAAGAACAGAGGAACTGCAGATCTGAGTAATCATGAGAAAAACCTTATTAACAGGATTTATACCCCTGAAAGTCAGTCGCAGATGAATTCCGGATCGTTATTATATTTTGAGAACAATAATGATACACCGGCAGTTCAGACTCCTACAATTATTTCAAATCCTGAAGACAGTTACGAAGATGTTGAAGATATTGAAATTGAAGAAAACAGACCGGAATCTCTTTCTCTTCAGAATAATGAAAAAGATTTGATTATCAAAGCATTGGAGAAGCATAAGGGACGCAGGAACAGAGCGGCAGATGAATTGGGAATTTCACAAAGAACTTTATACAGAAAAATAAAACAATATAATCTGGAAGATTAAAATCAAAAATGAAGATTTAAGATTTTAAATAACAGGAAATACCACAAAAATGAATATCAGGATTAAAAATATCAGCCTGAAACAGTCGCTGCTAACGGTAATGCTTTTTGCATTGCTGGGAGTTTTAAATTCATGCTACAGTTTTACGGGATCATCTCTTACAGACGAGAAAACAGTTCAGATCAATGAATTTCCCAATAATGCACCTCTTGTAAACCCTGCATTATCACAGCAGTTTTCTACGGCAATACAAAACAGATTCCTTCAGAGAACAACTTTAAAGGGAACAAAAGAAAATCCTGATATCCTGATTGAAGGTGAAATTACGGACTATTCCATTACCCCTACCACAATCAGCTCCAATACCCAGACAAATCCTTCGGGCGGAGTAGTTCAGCAGGCACAGAATAAACTTACGATTACAGTAAAGGTACATTATGAAAATAAAATTCATCCGGATGCGAGTTTTGACAGAACGTATTCTGATGAAGCTGCATTCAACAGTGATGTATCTCTAAGCCAGATCGAAGACCAGCAGGTAAAGCTGGTGACAGATAGAATTATTAATAAGATATTTAACGACATTGTAGCGAATTGGTAAGATGAATCCGAGAGTTTTAGAATTAATAAAAAATCCGAAAAATATTCAGTTGGAAGACCTTGGTCTTTTGAAAGAAGAGATTCACACTTTTCCTTATATCCAGAATATCAGGGCGCTCCATCTGTATGGAGTGCACCTGTACGAAAAAGAGAACTATCAGAAAGAGCTTTCTACAACAGCGGCCTATACTACAGATAAAAAAATTCTGTATCAGCTGATCAACGGAAAGATCAGGCAGGAACCAAAAGCTGAAATTGCTGAAGAAAAGAAACCATCTAAAACAGTTGAAAAGCCTGCACAACTGGCCCCGAAAACGAAGTCTTTTCCTATTAAAAGAGAAGAAGAAGTTGCGGCAGAGAAACTGGCAGAAGAGAAGGAAAAAGCAGGTGTTTTACCCATTGCACATGAGGTTAAGCATATTTATGTAAATGGTGAGCGAAACAGGATTTTATTTGAAGGAGAAGAAAATTTCCTGAATGAACAGAATTCTGAAACAATAGATATTGAATCCACTCTGGAATCAGGAACTCTGGTGACGCAAAAGGCTGAGCCAGCAGAACAACCTGTTCAGAAATCAAAAGAAGAAATACAGGCTGAAACAGAGGAAAAGGCAGGAGAAAACTTTACTCCGGAAACGATCATTCATGAAAATCAGATATCTTCAGAGAAAGAAGAAGAAAAAATTGAAGAAAACGAAAATACAAGCTTCCATGGAGTAGTACCTTTATTGCCTGAAGAAGACATTGAAAATAAAATAGCAGAAAAACCTGCTCAGCAAAAAGCAGAACATGCAGGAGAAAGCTTTACACCGGAAATCATTATTGATGAAGATCAGATTTCAAAAGAAGGAAATAGTAATGAAGAAACGCATTCCGCAGATATATCTGATGCTGAAGTAAGCTTCCATGGTACCGATTCATTTATGCCGGACGTTAAAATCCAGGCAAATAATGAGGAAACTATTGAGACCGTTGAAATTTCCCAGCCGAATGTTAATAAACATGAAGAGGAAATGAGACGTCTGATCGAAGAGGTTGAAAAAAAGATGAAGGAGACTAAGTCTGTTTCGCAAGAAGAAAAAACAGAGCCTGAATCCGTTGAAGATCATGAAATTAGCTTTGCTGAGACCCAGAGTTTTCATTTTTGGTCAACAAGCGAAGAAAAACCTGAGCAAATCAAAGAAGAGCCGGTACAGGAAGAAATTATTGAAAACCAATTGCCTGTAGATGAAAATGTTGTCGTTGAAGCTGCAGAAGAAAAAGGAGAAAAAGTACCTGAAGTTCAGTCAGCATGGAAACCAATGAGTGTAGAATCTAATTTGCCGGATTCTTTAATCAATAAATCTGAAAAAGTATCAGTTCCAGAAATAAAAGCTCCGGCAGAAGAAGTAACTCCTGTTGTGGAACGCAAAGCTGTTATAGAAGAGGCACAGCATGCTGAGGCCGTTGAAGATGTTAAGACAGCTGCTCAGGAAGAAGTTCCGCAGTCAGCAGAAACTCAGGAAGAATCTGTATCAACTGAAGCCGTTGAAGAAGAAAAAACTGAAACAGAAACCTTAAAAGAAGATGTTCCTGTAATGAATGTTTCATTCTTCGGAACCGATATTTCTACACTTAAAGTTGAAGACAAGCAGGAGGAAAAGAAAGAAGAGCCTGTGGAAAAAGTACAGGAGGTAACTATGAAGAATACGACTCAGTCACCAATAGACAGCAATGTTCCCGGTTTTATCAATACATGGCAAAGCTGGCTGAAGATAGACAGAAAGCAGGAAATCGAAAAGGAAAAGTCGGTAATTAAAGAAAAGGCTATTGAAACCTTTATTGAAAATAATCCGAGAATCAGTCAGTTAAAAGAAGAAAGTACATATGTAGTAAAAGAAAAGAATGACGATATCTCGCATCTGATGACAGAAACACTGGCTAATCTTTATTTTGAACAGAAATTATATACAAAAGCAATAAAGGCGTTTGAAATATTAATCAAAAAGACTCCTGAGAAAAAAGAATATTTTGAATCCAGAATTCAGGATATTAAGGATTTCAGAAGTAAAAATTAAAAATAAAAGGTACTGATCAGAACAGTACCTTTTATTTTTATAAACTCTGGGAATCGTTTTTACTTCCTTTCAGCTTTTTCCAGGCCTTCCGTCCAAATACAATAACAAGAATTAATGTAATTACGGCGAAGATTGCAGCAATAACAGGAGCGGCCATTGCGAGAACAGACATAAGACCTGCACCTGCAGTTTCTGTTGTTCCTACCACAGAATTCCCCAATCCTCCGGTAGTGGCTGTAGAGGCGGCCCGTATTCCTGCAAACCCGGAACTGATGGTAGCTGCTGTACCTCCACCGGCTATTAAAGCCAATGCCCATTGCGGAAAGGTTCCGAGCTCAGTAAACTGGCTGGCAAATAATATAGAGCCGGCAACCGTTGCCATAGGAATAGATACGGTGTCCAGCAAATGATCAATAAAAGGGATATAATAAGCCAGAATCTCAACAATGGTGGCTATTCCGGTGGTAATAAGCGTTGGCAGGCCCGCAAGCCATTCAAAATGCTCATTCATAGGGATCCAGTTGAAATAAGAGGAAATACTTACAATAAACATAGGGAGAAACACCCGGAAGCCCGTAGCTGCAGCGAGTCCAATGCCGATAAATGCACTGATGATATAAGAAAAATAGGGAACATTGTCTAACATGTTAATTTTCAGATTTATTGTTTTCCCTAAATTACAAAAACTATATGATATTAAGTGCTGCTAATTTTTAAGCCGGGGCCCAGTGATGTGTGATGTGAACTTTACTGTTCTTGAATAAAAAAACAAAGCATAGGTGCAATCATCTGTATTTACCCGTGTCATCCGTGGAAAAATAAACTTCAGCAGAATTTTATTAATATCAGATCATTGAAAACAGATTATTTTTTCTGCGCTTCACAAAGTTTGATAAACTGAGCCTCCACATCCTGGAATTTTGGGGGCATCTCAGAAGAAACCCAAAACAGCATAGCCATTGTTTTCTTTCCGAAAGATTGTTTAAACAGTTCTTTATTCAGCCTGTAGCATTCTCTCAGCAATCTCTTGATACGGTTCCTGTGAACAGCCCGTTTAAAATATCTTTTAGATACAGAAACACCAAATTTTCCTGATGATACAGGAAGACCGGGCTTGTCTTTCAGAATGATAATTCTCAGATTTCCGCTGGTTCTCCATTTGCCTTTCTCAAAAAGCAAACTGATCTCCGTATTTTTTTTGAGCTTTTCCGCTCTGGGATATTTGGAATTCTGCATTAATCTTTTTTCTTCACTAAATGATTAATTACTTCAGCTGCAGCATACAACCCGAAAATGGCAGGAATAAAACTGATAGTACCGTAGAATGACTTTTTGAAATTACTCCCGTCAGTCATCTTAAGGCTTTCCTCTTTCTGGATTTCATTGGAGAATACACATCTGAACCCTTTATTGATTTTTTCTTTCTTCAGCCTTTTTCTCACCTGTTTTGCAAGGAAACAGTTGTGGGTTTTACTGATGTCCCTTACCATTACCATGCTTGGGTCGGTTTTCCCTCCTGCGCCCATTGAGCTTACAATCTTGATTTTTCTTCTTCTTGCAGCTTTTATCAAACAGATTTTCGGCGTTACGCTGTCGATACAGTCAAGGACATAATCGAACTTTCCGGAATCAAGCACTTCATCCATCCTTTCCGGATTCAGGAATTCGTTGATTTTGGTTAAATGAAGCTCCGGGTTGATGTCAAGAAGCCTTTCAGCTACCACTTCTACTTTATGCTTTCCAACTGTAGAGTGTAGTGCAGGAAGCTGTCTGTTGATGTTTGTAATATCTACCGTATCACCATCCACAATGGTCATATTCCCTACACCGGCTCTTGCCAGAAATTCTGCGGCAAAAGAACCTACCCCGCCTAAGCCTACAACAAGTACATTGGCTTTGGTCAGTTTATCCAATCCATCTTCCTTTATCAAAAGTTCAGTTCTTTCCAGCCAGTATTTATCCATTTTTTATTGTGTGTAAATTTTCTAAAATTTGTTCATTGAGTTGTTCCAAAGAAATTCCTTTTATTTCCGAAACCTTATGGTACAATTCTTCGATGTTAAAATCTTCATTGTCAGTTTCTAAAAAGATCTTGTCTGATGGAGTGTTTTTCAAAATATCCTGCAAAGATAAATTATACAAAACAGCTTTTCCAAAACTCAGGTAAAAATTATTGGAAAGAAGATCTTCCGCAATTTGACGCTTTTTATTAAAACCATGGATGATCATAGGCTGTTCCGTCCTCTTTTTAAATGAAATGACCTCATAAAATTTTCTTACACAATGAATAATCAGAGGTTTTTTTACTTCATTGGCGATCTTTATCTGTCTTAAAAAAACTTCCTCCTGGATTTTCTGGTCCACAGAAACCAAAGAATCCAAACCACATTCACCAATGGCAAAACAGTTTTGGAATATCGTGCTTTTCATCCGGGAAAACTGCTCCTCTATATTGTTAACGTCAATATCCTGCGGGTGAATTCCGATAGAATAAGGAAAATCAGGTGGCATCTGGCCGATCTCCAGGTTATAAATTCCGTTTCTGATATATTTCTTATGATGATGAAAATCAAAAAAATCCATATTCAAAAATAAGTAATTTCAGATTTAATCTAAAATTATTAAACGATCGTTTATAAATGTGTTAAAAATTTCTTAACTTTACTCAAAGTACACTTCATGAAAAAAAAATTTACAGAAAAACAGATTCACATACTGGATATTGCAGAAGAGCTGATTGCAAAAAAAGGATACGAGGGAACTTCTGTAAGAGATATTTGTTCTAAAGCAAATATCAACGTCGCCATGATCTCTTATTACTTCGGTTCTAAAGAGAAAATGATGTCCTATCTCTATCAGTACAGGGTTTTGAAGACCAGAGAGAACTTTTCAGAATTTGCAGATACCATCAAAGACGGCAAACCGGAAATGCAGCTTCGCGAGATGATTAAGTATATCGTTGCCCAGCTTTTCAAGTATAATTATTTCCATGGGTTTGTGACCCAGGAGCTCCGTCATACAGAAAACCTGAAGGATGAGCTGCTTGATTTCTATCAGCTGTTTGTAAAAAAGCTGGATGATGTCATTAAAAAAGGAGTTGCGTCAGGTGTTTTTACATTTACTCCCAAGCCTGAGGATATTCTTACGATGATCATAGGCTCTACTTTATTTGTGATCAGGAATAAAAACTTTTACGAACTGTATGTTCCCAGTAAAAATGAAGAAACCTATGCAAAAGAAGCTGAGAAAAAGGTGAGAATGAATCTTTTATTAAGTGTTTTTGCAATTTTGGGATACGCTGCAGACTAAAATTACGTTAAATATTCATAAAAAAAAATCTATTGACAAAAAAGTTATATTTTTGCAAATTAGTAAATCGGCTGTATAATCCGAAAACTGTTGAATTTTTTATATGAAAAAATATATTTTAGGTCTTTTTGCTGTAGCGGTGGTTACGTCTTGTGTAAGCCAGCAGGAAAGAGCAATGAGGAGTGCTGATAAAGATTTTATCTTAAAAGCTGCTAATGAAAACTTCGCCAAGAAAAAGTGGAAAAATGCATTGGCTCTTTATGACAGACTTGCTAATCTTGTGGCGGGAACAGATGATTTCCCTAACGTAGGTTTCAATACAGCGTACGCCAACTATTATGACAAAAGTTATAAGCTGGCAGGACATCAGTTTAAAAATTTCGCAGTAAGTTTTCCCAAAGACCCGAGAGCAGAAGAGGCAGCATATATGTCTGCATTATGCTATTATGAAGGATCTATGGATTACAACCTGGATCAGTCAAGTACAGAATTGGCAATCAATGAGCTTCAGGACTTTCTGAACAATTATCCTAACTCTGAAAGATCTAAGAACATCAGCCAGTTAATTGATGAATTGTCTTATAAGCTGGAATTTAAGGCTTATGAAAATGCAAGACAATACTACAAAATGGGTGAATATAAAGCAGCAAATGTAGCATTTGATAATGTTCTGGAAGATTTTCCAAGTACAAAACTTCGTTCAAAAATTTATGATTATATCATGAAGTCCCGTTACGAGCTGGCAATGAAATCCGTGTATAATCTTAAAGAAGAACGTATTGAGAGTGCTTTAACCTATACAAAACTGGTAGAAAAAGAACTTCCGGATACGGAATATTCTAAAACTGCTGTAGATCTGAGAGGAAAACTGGAAAAGGAAAAACAGAACTTTGCTGTTGTTAAAAAACAGACTGAAGCGAGAATGGCAGCCTTAACAGCAAGACAGAAAAAAGAAGCTGAAAAACTGGCAGATAAAGATAAAACCGAGCAGCAGATTAAAGATCAGATCAGCAATGAAAAGAAAGCAATGCAGTTACAGAGGGACAGTGCAGCACTTAAGACCCCTCCTCCGGCAGCGACTTTCAAAATTCAAAGATAATTCGTAAATTTGCCATCTTAAAATAAAAATAATTTTCTCAAAATGAGTGTAAAAGATACAAAAGCAGAAGTAAATACAATTACTTACGATAAAGATAAGATTGAAGATAAAGTAGGTTCAATCTATGAAGCTATTGTTATCATGGGAAAGAGAGCAGAGCAGATTAATGCGGAGATCCGTACGGAACTTCACAATAAACTGGATGAATTTGCTGTTCACAATTCTACATTAGAAGAGGTTTTCGAAAACAGAGAACAAATTGAGATCTCTAAACATTACGAAAAGCTTCCAAAGCCTACTTCAATTGCTATTGAAGAATGGTTAAACGATGAAGTCTATTTCAGAAAAACAGAAGAGAGAAAGTAATCGTCTGTGTTTTAATAAATCAAGGTCATAAAGGAATTCACTTCTTTTATGACCTTTGTTGTTTTAAAGCCTCATTGTGTGGGAAAAAATAAGTACTTTAGTATTTCAAAAAATTAGAACTAAATGAGTGTTTCCGGTAAAAAAATACTTATCGCTGTTTCCGGAGGAATTGCGGCTTATAAAATTCACTTCCTGATCAGGGATTTTGTGAAGAATGGTGCCGAAGTACAGACAATAATGACTCCTGATGCAGAAAATTTTGTAACAAAATTAAGCCTGTCTACATTATCCAGAAAGCCGGTGTATTCAGATTTTTATGGAGATAACGGAACATGGAACAGCCATGTGGAAATGGCTTTATGGGCAGATATCATGATTGTAGCTCCCTGTACAGCCAATACCTTAGCCAAAATGGTCAACGGGATGTGTGATAATCTGGTTATTGCAACTTATATGTCTGCAAAATGCCCGGTGTTCATTGCTCCTGCCATGGATCTTGATATGTATGCGCATCCTTCCACTAAAAATAATCTGTCGCTGGCAGAAAGCTTCGGGCATATCATTATACCTGCAGAGAACGGAGAGCTGGCAAGCGGACTGATCGGTCAGGGAAGAATGGCTGAGCCGGCTACGATCTTTAATACTGTTGAACATTATTTTACTTCAGAAAACCATTCCGGAAGCCTGGAGGGGAAAACAGTTTTAATTACAGCCGGACCTACCTACGAAGCTATCGATCCGGTAAGATTCATCGGGAACCATTCCTCTGGAAAAATGGGGTTTTCTCTTGCAGGGGAAGCTTCAAAAAGAGGAGCAAAAGTTATTCTGATTTCCGGTCCAAGTTCTCAAACTATTAACGACCCGAATGTTGAGCTTCATAAAGTGACTTCTGCAAAAGAAATGCTGGCAAAAGTTTTTGAATTTTACGACAGGATAGATATCGGAATTGCAAGTGCTGCCGTAGCAGACTATGCCCCCAAAGAGGTGGCTAAGGAAAAAATCAAAAAGAATGATGAAAACCTTACCATAGAACTGATTAAGAATCCGGATATCCTTAAAACGATGGGAGAAAAGAAAACCCATCAGTTTCTGGTAGGATTTGCGCTTGAAACCCAAAATGAAGAGGAAAACGCAAAAGGGAAGTTAGAAAAGAAAAATCTGGATATGATTGTTCTGAACTCTTTGCGTGACGAAGGAGCCGGGTTTAAAAATGACACCAATAAAATCAGGATATTTACCAAAACAGAAAAGAAGGAATTCAACCTGAAATCCAAAGATGATGTGGCAAAAGATATTCTCGATTTTGTTGAGTCTCAACTTTTAAAATAATTTTAATAAATTTCCGTTCTCAATTTTTAATAGACAATGAAAAAAATTATAAGTTTATTTTTTCTGTTTTTTCTATACACCCAAAGTTTTTCCCAGGAGCTGCTGGCAACGGTGCAGGTAAACTCCCAGCAGTTGGGAGGAAGTAACCAGCAGGCGTATAAGGCATTGGAGAAAAGTCTCAGAGACTTTATCAATAATACCAGCTGGACAGGCAAAAAACTTCAGAATTTTGAAAAAATAAAATGTGGTTTTTCCATTGTTATTTCGGAAAGGGATGTTAACAAGTTCAAGGGATCTATTGTTATCCAGGCAGTAAGGCCTGTTTATAATACTACCTATGAATCTCCCCTGCTGAATCTTCAGGATCAGAGATTTGCTTTTGAATATATTGAGAATGAGAGCCTTATTTTTAATGAAAGACAATTTTCAGGAAAAAACCTTACAGATGTAATCAGTTTCTATATTTATGTGATTCTGGGGATGGATGCAGACAGCTTTCAGTCTATGGGAGGATCGCAATGGTATGCAAAAGCACAACAGATTGCCCAGAATTCCCAAAACAGAAACTATGAGGGATGGAATACCATCAACGAGCCCAGAAGCCGTTCTATTTTGATTAACGAAATCATGAACCCTAACTGGAGTCAGTTACGTTCTACCATTTATACCTACCACAGAGCAGGACTGGATAATCTTTTCAATCAGGACCAGACGCCTGGAAAAAAAGTGATTTTTGATGCCCTGATGCAATTGAAAATGTATGAGAACAGTTTTCAGCAGGCATTTTTCTTTAACCTGTTCATGGATACCAAAAGTGATGAAATCTTCAATATTTTCAATTCCGGAAATAACGGAGGCTTGATTCTCAATGATCTAAAACAAACAATGATCATCCTTTCGCCAAAAAATATAGACAATAAATGGAATAAGTGGAAAGTCTAGAAATTCCGGATAAGTTAAATACTCAACATTATTGGTGAGCGGAGTGAAAAAACATTTTCTCAATTCATTAAAAAAAAACTTATTTTTACATTTCAAACTGAAATTGGATTATAACCCGGATTATCAATGCTTTCGAGAATTTACATTAAAAACTTTGCCCTGATTGATACCCTTGAAGTATCATTGAAAAATGGTTTACAGGTTATTACCGGAGAAACAGGAGCTGGAAAATCTATTATTTTAGGTGCTCTCCGGCTTATTTTAGGAGAGAGGGCAGATGTAAAATCTATCGCTAAAACTGAAGAAAAAAGTGTGGTGGAAACTGAATTTTCACTCAATAACCAGTTTAAGAAATTCTTTATAGAAAACGATCTGGATTACGAGCTTCAGACCATTATCCGAAGAGAGATTCTTCCTTCAGGGAAGTCACGTGCATTCATTAATGATGTGCCGGTAACATTGGATATTCTTAAAGAGCTTTCTTCTCAACTGATCGATATCCATTCCCAGTTTGAAACTTCCAATCTTTTCACCTCTGAATATCAGTTTAAAATTATCGACGGATTATCTGAAAATAAAAAGATCATTGAAGAATATCAGCAGGAATTTTCTGATTTTCAAAATCTTAAACTGCAGCTGAAAAAACTGAAAACGCAACTTTCTGAAACCAATAAAGAAAGTGATTACAAAGAATTTTTACTGAACGAATTGGAAGAGCTGAAGCTTGATGACGTGGATTATGAAGATATCCGGAACCAGCTTTCCGTCCAGGAAAATGCAGGGATGATCTCTGAAAATCTTGGGCAGATCTTATCCAGGTTTCATCAGGAGGAAATAGGAATTCTGTCCTTCTTTAATGAGGCAACCAATAAGCTTTCAAAAATTTCCGAAGTTTCTGCCGGTTTCGCAGAATTGGATGAAAGGCTGGAAACCTCTTTTGTTGAACTTAAAGACATTATTTCTGAACTTGAACATCAAGCGGAAAGAGTAGAGATTAATCCGGAAAATCTCGTATACCTTACCGATCTGAATAATAAAATCAATACCCTGTTCCTTAAACATAATGTTTCGGATCTGAATGAGCTGATAGAAATCCGAAACCAGCTTGCAGGAGATCAGAAAGGAGCTTCAGAACTGGAATCACAGATTGAAGAAACAGAAGAAAATATTTCTCAAAAAGAAAAAACACTTCTAAGTCTTGCTTCCAAACTTTCAAAGAACAGACATAAGAATATTTCTGTTTTTATTAAAAAAGCGGAAAGTCTTCTGAAAAAATTAGGGCTTGAAAAAGCAAAAGTTGATATTGAACTGCAGGATGCTGATGAATTCAATCAGTTTGGAAAGGAAAATATCCAGCTGTTGTTCCAGGCCAATTCCGGTTTTCCTTTAAAGCCGATCCAGACAGCTATTTCAGGAGGAGAAAGATCAAGAGTGATGCTTGCTGTAAAAAAAATTATTGCAGAAAGCGACGAGCTTCCCACTTTGATTCTTGACGAAATTGACACCGGAGTGTCAGGAAAAGTAGCAGAAGAAATCGGAAACCTTATGCGTGAAATGTCTGAAGACATGCAGCTCATTGTTATTTCTCACCTTGCACAGGTTGCCGCTAAAGGTAATGACAATTATAAAGTGGTGAAACAGGATATTTCCGGCAGAACACAATCTACAATTATTCCTTTGAACAGCGAAGAAAAGCTGAATGAAATTGCCCAGCTTCTTTCCGGAAGTAAAATTACGGAAGCTGCTTTAGCCCAGGCGAAAGAGCTTATCGGATAGTGGCAAAATCATACTTTTACTGAAAAATTTGTAACATATTTTACATTATATTTACTAATGTAAAAAAACTAACATATGTTTCTAAAGTTCCTTAGGCTTGAAATCAAAAGCTTTTTCCGTGGTACATCTTTAGGGATCAATTTAACCATGAAAATACTCCGGTTTATCGGAATACTTTATTTCATGGGCTGTCTGGTAGGAGGAGCTTTTATTGCTTTTTTCTACGTGCAGGAGGAAATGCACCAGAATCCTTTAAAAGTGGTTTCGAAATTTCTGATTGTTGGCTGGATCATTGATCTTGCCCTCAAATACCTCTGGCAGGAAATTCCTACACAGAATATCAAGCCGTTTCTCACCCTGAATATCAGGAAGAATACATTGGTCAATTATATGCTGGCTAAAACTTTTCTTTCAGCATTCAGCTGGTTGAGCTCTTTGTTCTTCATTACATTTTCACTCATTGCTGTATTCAACGGATATAGTATTCCCGGGATCGTACTCTGGCTTATAGGGGTGATTTCATTACTCTATCTGAATAATTTCATCAATATTTTCTTCAACGGTAAGGAGACCCTGGCAGTGATCATTGGTATATGCTTCCTGACAATAGGAGCGTTGGGATATTACAATATGATTCCGGTTTTGTCTTATTCTGAGTCTGTTTTCTTCAGCTTTTATGAAAAACCTTACTTTGCCCTGATTCCTATTGCTTTGTTCGTAATATTGTGGTGGATATGCTTCCGCTACCTTCGTAACGAATTTTATCTTGATCAGGGACTTGAAGCGAAGAAAACCGTTGGAAAAACAGAAAATATAGCGTTCCTAAACAAGTATGGAGTTACCGGTACATTTATCAATAATGATATAAAAATGCTGAGACGTAATAAGGTGACCAAAGGCATTTTGCTGGGCAGCTTTATGTTCTTATTCTACGGATTACTGATGTTTACCTCCTCACTGTATAAAACTCCGGCAATGATGATGTTTATGGGGCTTTTTGTAACAGGAGGCTTCCAGTTTCTGTTCGGGCAGAGAGTACCGGCTTTTGACAGTTCATATTATCCGTTGATGATGACCCTGAACGTTCCTTACAAAGAATATCTGAAAGCAAAATGGTGGCTGATGAATATTGTAACAGCAGCTTCTGTGATTATAGCTCTTTGTTATGCGTATTTTGGCTGGGAAGTTTACATTACCTTTTTTGCAGCCGGATTATACAATATTGGAGTGAACTCCCAGTTTACCTTATGGTCTGGCGCCTTCAACAAAACCCAGATTGATCTGAATTCAAAAGAAAAAAGAATGGGGCAAAAAGGAAGTTTCAATCTTGTGGCAATGCTTCTGCTGATTCCAAAAATGCTTCTTCCAATGGGAGTATTTGCGGTGGCAAAATATTTTTCCGGTATTACCGCAGGAGTAATAAGTATTGCCGTTATTGGAATTATCGGGTTTTTCCTGAGAGAAAAGATCTTCGATATCATCGTAAAACATTATAAGAAAGAAAAATACAGCACACTTGATGCATTTAAAAATAAAAGTTAAGCCATGATCAACATCCATAATTTATCCAAAACATACGGAACAGCAACTGTTCTTAATATCGAACATCTTGAAATTCCAAATGGGGAAACATTTGGTCTTGTAGGAAATAACGGGGCGGGAAAAACAACGCTTTTCAGCCTGATGCTGGATTTGATCCAGGCTTCTACAGGGTATGTAAGTATTGATGGCATTAAAGTTAACGAATCCGAAGCGTGGAAGAATAAAGTTTCAGCTTTTGTGGATGATACATTCCTCATCGGTTATCTTACTCCTGAAGAATATTTTTACTTCATCGGGGAGCTGAGAGGCCAGAACAAGGCATCTGTAGATGAATTCCTGAAACCTTTCCATGATTTTTTCAATGGGGAGATCCTTAAATCCGGCAAATATATCCGTGACCTTTCAAAAGGGAATCAGAAAAAAGTGGGAATTGTAGGGGCCATCATTGGAAATCCTGAGATTATTATTCTTGACGAACCGTTTGCCAATCTGGATCCGTCTACGCAGATCAAGCTCAAAAACCTGATCAAAGAACTGTCTAAACAGGATGGAGTTACTTTCCTGATATCGAGCCATGATCTTTCTCACACCACAGAAGTGTGTAACAGAATTGTGGTGGTGAATAAAGGTCTTTTGGTAAAAGATATTCAGACCAACCCGGAAACCCTGAAAGATCTTGAGCAATATTTTGCAGATCAGGTTTCTGTTTCGGATATTTAATACCACAAAAAAAGAGGTATGAATACGATAGAATCACAGAACGTAACAGATTATCCAAATAGCAATACTATTTTTATGGTCTGGAAACTTAATGAAAGTCCACAGCTGAAGGATGTTTTTCAGAGGCTAAGCGCTTTGGTTTTAAATCTTAATAATTCGGTTTTCAACCGTTTTCCGGACAGCAGGGCAAGCTGTGTGATGGGAATTGGTGCCGAGGCATGGAGAAAACTGGAACTTCCGACACCTCCTCCAAAGGAATTAGTCAGTTTTGAAGAAATAAAAGGAATAAAACATACCGCTGTTTCCACTCCCGGAGATCTCCATTTTCACCTGAGAGCAGATAACAAAAGCCTGATCTTTGATATGGCTGTGGAAATATCCAAACTGCTGAGCCCGGTAGGCGAAAGTATTCTGGAGATTCACGGATTCAAATACTGGGATGCACGTTCTATTCTTGGTTTTGTAGACGGAACTGAAAATCCGCATGGGGACGACCGTGATTACTTTGCAAAAATCGGAGATGAAGATCTTCAGTATAAAGGCGGAAGCTATCTTTTTGTACAGAAATACCTTCATAATATGGATGCATGGAAAGGATTATCCACAGAAGAGCAGGAAAAAGTAATCGGAAGATCAAAAGAAAATGATATTGAAATGTCTGATGATGTAAAACCTTCCAATTCTCACATTGCCTTAGCCAATATTGAAGGTGAAAATGGGGAAGAATTGAAAATTGTCAGGGATAATATGCCTTTCGGAAGCCCTTCTACTAATGACTTTGGGACCTATTTTATTTCTTATGCAAGCACATTTACAACAACCAGAAAGATGCTGACCAATATGTTTATAGGTAACCCGCCGGGAAATTATGACAGGATTTTAGACTTCAGCACAGCCGTTACCGGAACGCTTTTCTTTGTTCCTACCAGAAATATGCTTGATGAATTCTCAGGATAAATGCAAGGCTGCCTCTTTCAAGGCAGCTTTTTTAATATAGAAACTGTTTAAATTTTTTGTTATTCGGAATTAAATGATTCTGAAAAGTTTACAACAGATTGTAAATAATTTTTTTTTTAAAACGTGTAACCTTTTTTTGTTTTCATTGTCTTTAGTATAGAAACAGCATAAGCATGAAACTCTTGTTCGGAAATAAAAAGAATGATTTGTTGAGCCTCCTGAAAAAACAGGATCCGGCGGCACAGAAGATTTTCTATGAACAGAATGTAAAGAAATTTCTGAGTATAAGCAAAAGCTATGTAAGCGATTTGTACCAGGCAGAAGATTGTCTCATTAAAGCATTCTGTAAAATTTTTAAGCATATAGAAAGCTTCAGAGGAGAGTCGAACCTGGAAAGCTGGGCAAGAAGAATTGTGGTCAATGAATGCCTGAATTTTATCAAAAGTCATAAAACAGTTTTCTATCTGGATGAGATCAACCAATCTTTTCATGAAGATATCCACGAAACGGAGATTGACTGTGATTTTAATGCGCAGGAACTTTTGGATCAGCTTCCGGATGCCTACAGAATGGTCTTTAACCTGTATGTACTGGAAGAATATTCTCATCAGGAAATTGCCGATACTTTGCAGATTTCAATTGCCGTGAGTAAAACACAACTTTTCAGGGCAAAAGAAAAATTAAGAAAGGTCTACTTTCAACAACAAAAAAAAGTGAAAAATGAAAACGGTTAAAGATAATATTGAATATCAGATCAAAAAGCAGATTGACGAAAGAGAGATCACTCCGTCCCGTGATCTGTGGTCTGAAATAGAGTTCCATAATAACAGTAATCGTTCACCAAGGTTACAAATGAAATGGGTTTTAATAGCTGCATGTTTAATGTTGACCTTTGGTTTAGGTGCCGTTCTGTTTTTTCTTAATCAGCCTGCGGAAATTCATCCTGAAACTGTAAAGAAAACAGAAAAAATTACTGCTGACAATATCGTAAAAGATCCGGTACAGAACAGCATTCCGCTGGCAGCCGAGAATAATGATAAAAAAGACATACAAAAAATACCTGCTCAGGATAAGGAAGAGGTGGTTTCTGCTGTGGCAATAGGATCAGAGAAGATGATTCCTAAAGAAACTGTCCCTGCAAAGAAAGCGGAATTTATCCAGATTTCCACTCCTAAGCTCATGGCAAAAGCCGATTCTTTAAAAACTCCGGTCAAAAAAAAGAAATATGTAGACCCGTCCACGCTCCTTTTTTCAGTAGAGCATAAAGACGTTATCGAAAAAACGAAGGATGGTAGCAACGTTGCTACTACTATTGACCTGAATGCCAGATAATCCATCCGAAAATTTAAAAATTAATAATATGATCAAGAAATTAATCGTAATGGGATTGCTATGCTTTGTTTCAGCATCTTTCCATGCACAAAAGACCTTCAATATTAACCTGTCTTCCAAAAAAGATACTGAGGTAAGCCCGATTGTCAAAGAAAAAGTGGAAGAATATGCTGCTAAGATCAATGCCATTATCCAGGAAGAAAAAAAGCTCATGGAAGAAGAGCTTAAGGTGTTGCAGGCCAGGAATCTGGACAAGGCTGAATTCGACAGAGAAAAGGCCCTGATTGCAGATCGCTATTCCGAGAAAATGGATAAAAGAATTGAAGAACTGGGATTTGATCTGGATGATGTGATTCAGAAGCAGGTAAGATATTCTCTTTTGAATACTGATGTGACTTCCAATGAAGAGCTTAAAGAAAAACTGCTGAAAAAATTCCGTCCTACCAGAAGCTTTACGGGATATTTCTCCTACGGAATTATGACACTGACAAACAGCTCTCAGGATAACGAACTGGATAAGAACATCGGATATGCGAATAATCTGGAATTTGGGCTGAAACTGAATTATCAGCTCAGCAGAACCAGCCCCTGGGCGGTTACTTCAGGATTAGGGTTTTCCTGGAGAACCGTCAGAACAGATAATAATATGTACTTTGCAAAAAGTGCAGACCAGGGAGTTGCTTTGGTTCAGGCCAATCAAAATCTGGATAAAAGTAAACTGAGAACGGGATATATTATCGTTCCTCTTGGAATACAGTATAACTTCTCCAAACTTAAAAATGCCGGCATGGATATCCAGTACCGTAGTTACTATACCGGATTTAAAATAGGAGCGAATGTATATGGAGGGGTGAAAATGTCTACGAATAATATTGTGAAAGACGGTGACGGAGAAAGAAGAGACCGCGGAAATTATCAGGTAAATCCTTTTGTGTATGGGGCACAGCTTACTCTTTCTTATAACGGCTTCAGCATATTTGTAAAAAAAGACTTCAGCAACTTCTTTAAGGACGGCTATTTTAAAAATGATAAAGCGCTGATATTCGGCTTAGCCATCGGATTGGATTAAATATATTTTGATTGCAAAACAAAAACTCCGGAAGACCTGCTCCCGGAGTTTTACATTGTATCAGTTATATAATCATTATTTTAAGCTTCCTACCATATCTTCAGGTTTTACCCATTCATCAAACTGTTCAGCAGTTAACAGACCAAGATTGATGGCTTCCTCTTTTAATGTCGTACCATTTTTATGAGCTGTTTTAGCGATCTTAGCGGCGTTTTCGTATCCGATGTGGGTATTTAAAGCTGTAACAAGCATCAAAGATTTGTCTACAAGCTCTTTAATCCTTTCATGATTAGGTTCAATACCTACGGCACAATGGTCGTTGAAGGAAATGCATGCATCAGCAATCAATTGGGCAGACTGTAAGAAATTAAAAGCCATTACCGGCTTGAAAACATTCAGCTCGTAATTCCCCTGAGTTCCGGCAAACGAAATCGTGGTATCATTTCCTAAAACCTGTGCACACACCATGGTCATTGCTTCATTTTGAGTTGGATTTACTTTTCCCGGCATAATAGAAGATCCCGGTTCATTCTCAGGAATATGGATTTCCCCGATTCCTGAACGCGGCCCTGAAGCCATGAGCCTGATATCCTGAGCGATTTTAAACAGAGATACAGCCAGCTGTTTTAGTGCACCGTGGCTTTCAACAATGGCATCGTGGGCGGCAAGAGCTTCAAATTTATTTTCAGCCGTAACGAAAGGATGTTTTGTAAATTGAGCAATGTATTCTGCTACTTTTACATCATAACCGTTAGGGGTATTCAGACCCGTTCCTACAGCAGTTCCTCCTAGTGCCAGCTCGGAAAGATGAGGTAATGTATTTTTTAAAGCTCTCAATCCGAATTCCAGTTGGGCTACATAACCGGAAAATTCCTGTCCAAGAGTAAGTGGGGTAGCATCCATCAGATGGGTCCTTCCGATTTTGACAATATCTTTGAAAGCTTTCGATTTTTCAGCCAGTGTATTTTTTAATTTTTCCACTGCGGGAATCGTTACTTCCACCACTTTTGTATAAGCAGCGATGTGCATGGCTGTAGGATAAGTATCGTTCGAAGACTGGGATTTGTTCACATCATCATTCGGGTGAATTTCAGACTTTTCACCTAATGTTCCTCCGTTATTCACATGAGCCCTGTTTGAAATGACTTCATTGACATTCATATTCGACTGTGTTCCGGAGCCTGTCTGCCAGATCACTAAAGGAAACTGGTCATTCAATTTTCCTTCCAGTATTTCATCACATACTTTCGCTATCATATCCCTTTTTTCAGCAGGAAGCACTCCCAGGTCAGTATTGGCATAGGCTGCTGCTTTTTTAAGATAAGCAAAAGCTTCAATGATTTCATGCGGCATCGAGCCTTCAGGCCCTATTTTGAAGTTGTTTCTGGAACGTTCTGTCTGTGCACCCCAGAATTTATCTGCAGGAACCTGCACTTCCCCCATAGTGTCTTTTTCTATTCTGTAATTCATAGTGGTTGAAATTTGTATGATCTGTTGATTTAAAGGCCATGAAATTTTGACATTATTAATTTGTAATGAAAAAAAATAATGCTTTGGCTTAATTTATTTATCTTCTATAAAGGTACTTATAAACTCAGAAACCCACAATTTATAATCATTATAAATATCAATTTAACTGACTGATTTTACTCATATTTTTTTAAGGAGGCGTATTTTTGTACAAACAAAAATTGAATGGATTTTAGATATCAGGATCCGTATCCTATTCAGAAAGATGATACGGTGTACAAGAAACTTACATCAGACTATGTAAAGGTTGAAAAACTGGGTGACAGAGAAATCTTAACAGTAGACCCGAAAGGATTGGAGTTACTGGCAGAAGAGGCCATGGCAGATGTGTCTTTCATGCTTCGTTCCTCACACCTGGAAAGCCTTAGAAGAATCATTGATGATCCTGAAGCTACAGATAATGACAGATTCGTTGCTTACAATCTTTTGCAGAACGCTGCAGTAGCTGTTGAGGGAGCTCTTCCTTCATGCCAGGATACAGGTACCGCAATTGTAATGGGAAAAAAAGGTGAAAATGTATATACAGGAGTAGACGATGGAGAATACCTGAGCAAAGGAATCTTCAATACCTACCAGAAAAGAAACTTAAGATATTCTCAGGTCGTACCTTTAACGATGTTTGATGAAAAGAATTCCGGATCTAACCTTCCGGCACAGATTGATATCTATGCTAAAAAAGGAGATTACTACGAATTTTTATTTTTGACAAAAGGTGGAGGTTCAGCCAACAAAACATTCTTATACCAGAAAACAAAATCTTTACTGAACGAAAAATCTCTTGAAGAATTCATCAAAGAAAAGATTTCAGACCTTGGAACAGCTGCCTGCCCGCCGTATCACCTGGCATTGGTAATCGGAGGTACATCAGCAGAAGCCAACCTTGCGGCTGTTAAAAAAGCATCAGCAAAATATTACGATAATCTTCCGACAGAAGGAAATGAAGCCGGACAGGCATTCAGAGATCTTGAATGGGAAGCCAGAGTTCAGAAAATCTGTCAGGAAAGTGCCATTGGAGCTCAGTTTGGTGGAAAATACCTTACTCATGACGTAAGAGTAATCAGACTTCCGAGACATGCCGCATCCTGTCCTGTAGGAATGGGAGTTTCCTGTTCTGCAGACAGAAATATCAAAGGAAAAATTACCAAAGAAGGAATTTTCCTTGAGCAACTTGAACAGGATCCGAAAAGGTTCTTGCCTGATACACCTCCGCACCTGGAAGAAGCTGTTGAGATCAATCTGAATAAGCCAATGCCGGAAATCCTTGCGGAACTTTCTAAATATCCGATCAAAACGAGACTGAAGCTGAACGGAACATTGATCGTGGCAAGAGATATCGCTCACGCAAAAATCAAAGAAATTATTGACAGCGGTAAACCAATGCCGGAGTATTTCAAAAATCACCCGATCTATTATGCAGGACCAGCAAAAACTCCGGAAGGAATGGCTTCAGGAAGCTTCGGGCCTACTACTGCAGGAAGAATGGATGTTTATGTAGATGAATTCCAGAGCCATGGCGGAAGTATGATTATGCTGGCAAAAGGAAACAGAAGTAAAGATGTTACCAATGCATGTAACAAATACGGAGGTTTCTATCTTGGATCTATCGGAGGACCGGCCGCCATCCTTGCCAAGGATAATATTGTGTCTGTAGACGTTGTAGACTTCCCTGAATTAGGTATGGAAGCCGTAAGAAAAATCGAAGTAAAAGACTTCCCCGCATTCATCATTACCGATGATAAAGGCAACGATTTCTTCGCAGATCTTGCCCATTAATTAGTTTAAAATTAAAATAAATAACAAAATAGAACGCTGATCTTTTGTGTAAAAAGGAAAAAAGTTCTATTTTTGCCTAAAATCTTTAAGAGAATGATAACGATTTTATCAGCATTTTGGCCGTTCTACCAGTTCCTGTGGACTATTTTCTTTATTACTATGTTCTTAGTAGGATTCTGGTGTATTTTTATGTTCTTCGGATTAGTAATCCCAATGTGGCTAACTGAAGGTTTGAAAGAGTATTTCGGAAAAGTAAAACCTTTCAATCCTGAAGACATCAGAAGAAAGCTTATTACTGAGCAGGAAGGTGTAGAGGTTATTTATAACGAGCCTAAAGGAAACGGACCTTTCATTCACGATCACGGACATCATTAATTGATTGTCATTGCTTTTTCACCTGAATTCTGAAAAAGTAATATCAAAGCAAAACAACATATATGAACCGCTTAATTTTTTTAAGCGGTTTTTCTATTTATTATTCCTCATCCTTTCAGGAGAGATGCCAAACTTCCTTTTGAATGCCCGTGTAAAGTTCTGAAGATATTCGTAACCGCATTCTATTGCGATTTCTTTGATCATTATTTCTTTATTGGTGATTAACTTTTTAGCTTTCAGCATCCTGAGTTCCGAAATATAAAGAGCTATTGTTGTATGATATCGAGATTTGAATTCCTTTCTGATGATACTTTGATTCATCCCGATATACTTTCCTATCTCTTCAGCTTTTATATTTCTGTGGTAATTTTCATCAATAAATTTTCTGATCATTTCAGGCGTCTTTGGGGTAGATTCCAGTGTGTTTTTCTCATTGAACTGCTCAAAGATCAGAATAAGAAGTTTGATAATTTTGGCTTCTATGAATAGTTTCTGCATAATTCCCCGTTTGGTACAGCCCAGAATTTCCCTTACGATCATATGCATTTCAACCGTCATATCCGGTGGTGTTTCTTTATGCAGGAATATAAAATTATTACGGATCATATTTTCAAGAATTTCAGCATTATCACGATGAAGTCCTGGATTGATGAGGTTAAAAATATACTGATAATTGATCTGAATCTGAAGGTATTTCAGTATTTCCTGGTTTACTGTCCAAAGTTCAGCCATACTTTCCTTCGGAGAATAATGAAGGATATATTGGCTTTTTCTGAACAGAAACTTCGTTCCGCAATCAGGAGCTTCTAAGTAGATGCCATCACTCAGCAGGAAAATAAGATTAAAGCTTGATTTTCCTTCCCGTATATGAGATCTGAATGAATGGTCAGGGCACAGGTTTTCCTGCATGATGATTTTGATGTCTTCGGAGCTGAACAGCAGTCCGCTTTCGGATGTTTTCCTCATACAGCACATTTTTACAGCTATGGTACAACTTCTTAAATTGAAAGTCCTTCGCAGGATAACCAAAAGTTCGGAAATGATAACCCGGCGTTAATAATGAGAGGTACTTTTGCGCAAAATTAAATTAAATTTAGAATAATTAAAAATAATATTGTATATGTTTAAAGATTTACATTTTGCTGTAAAGAAAATCAGAACAGGATTAGCACTGTTAACCGTTGCCGGAAGCTATATGTATGCCCAGCAATGGGAAAATGTAGGAGGTGTTCAGGATGTATCTGCAGGCGGAAGTAGTTTTAATAATCTTGTTATTGACAACTCAGGGAACTATTATCTGTCATATTATGATGTTTCTGTAACTAAAGGTTCTGTTCAGAAATTTAACGGAAATTCATGGTCTTACTTAGGAGGTGTTGCTGGAGTAACTACAGGAATAGCCACTTACAATTCATTATCTGTAAACCCAGGCGGAAATAGTATTTATTACACCAATCAGCTGAGTTACCCGGGTTCCGGAATGGAAGTACGTCTGTTCACAGGATCTTTATGGTCTCAGCTTCCTAATGCTACAGATAGTGCTGTGAACTATCAGGCTTCAGCAGTATCTTCTGATAATATCCTATTCACTTATGGATCTTATGGTTCTGGAACAGTTAAAAGATATTCCGGCGGAGCATGGGAGCAGGTAGGCAATACTGGCTTTTCGGGTGGCGCTGAATTTGCTGAAATGGTTATCGGAACCAATAATATGATCTATACATGTAATGTTTCCGGAGGTATAAATGTGTATCAGAACAGTACTGATGCCAGCTCAGCACAAAACTGGAGCCTGGTGGGCGGAACTGCTGCAGATGCTGCTTCATCGGGTGAACAGTACAATGCTGATATCGCTTTGGACGGATCCAATATGATTTATGTAGCTTATGTTTCAGGTTCAGGAGAAGGAAGAAAACTGAATGTTAAAAAGTTTGACGGGAACTCCTGGATTCAGGTTGGAAATGCTAATTTCTCCAATGGAAAGGTGCAGCATATTGCATTAGCAGTAACAGAATCCGGAAAACCATATGTAGTGGCCAGCCGTTTTGAAAATGATAATTTCCTGAGAAATACCGTTTATAAATTAGACGATTCACAAAACTGGATTCCTTTTGGAGGAGACTTTGTTTCAGATGGTGAAGCAAAATATAATGATCTGGCCATAGATAAGTCACAAAATTACCTGGTTCTGGCGTATTCCGGCGATACAACAAAAGTTAAAAGAATTTCCCTGGATCTAAATCCACAAACATGCAGCAATACAGACCCTGGTGCCAATACGGGTGATATAGGCTGTGTAAGTTTTATGTATCGCGGCCAGCAGGTTGCTTATACCACTGTAAGGGGAGCAGATGGAAAAATATGGCTTCAGCAGAACCTGGGAAGCGCACAGGTTGCTTCCTCAGTGGCTGATGCCAATTCATATGGAGATCTCTTCCAGTGGGGAAGATGGGATGATGGCCATCAGCTTAGAAATTCCCAGATTGTACAGGCGCCATTCCCTAATACACCGGAAGGAATAAGTACTACCGGAGGTGGTTATATAGCAGGTTCTCCGGCTTGGTGGGCTGGTTTTTCAGGTGGAGATGCCTGGACTGGAGCATCAGTTGCGGAGATTAATGCATCAGTTGGAGCAGATCCTTGTAAAGCAATAGGACAGGATTGGAAGATGCCTTCTCAGGCAGACTGGACAACTTTAGTAGGTGCTGAAGGAATTTTTAGTCCTGCAACTGCTTACAGCAGTAATCTGAAACTACCGGCGGGAGGGTACAGAGGCTCAAGTAATGGAGACTTTACTTTCGTAGGACAAAGAGGGTATTTCTGGAGCTCTGATACATCAAGCTTAGGAGGAAAATATCTTTATATCGGATCAACGATTGCCAATCCATCTGCTGGTGCCATGAGAGGGCAGGGGGCATCAGTAAGATGCATCAAACCTACATCTTCTTTGAGTACATCAGAAATTAAACTTAAAAATGCTGTGGCGGGAATGTATCCTAACCCTACAAAAGGATTTCTTACGATTAAATCTGATTCAGAGATTGAAAAAGTAAATATTATCAATGCGGTAGGGCAAAGAATGAATGTACAATGTTCAAATAATCAGATTAACATGGTAGAATTTCCTTCAGGGTTATACCTCGTAGAATTAAAATTAAAGAACGGACAGATCGTTTCTAAAAAGATTATAAAAGATTAATCCAATTGATTGGTAAGATATTCGCCATATAAAAAATAGTTCATTACAATTACTTTTTATTGGGAGGCTCATGAGATTTCATGAGTCTTTTTTTATTTATTTTTTCTCTGAAAACGGCAATATTACCGGGAACTTAATAAAAACAGGCAATATGAATAAAAATTAATCCTATATTCGATAAAAAAATAGGACATGAGAAAATTTTATTCTGTTGCTTTTCTGCTGATTGCCATGTGTGTATTGGGGCAGATCAGTTATACAATTTCCCCCAATCCGTTTAATGAAACAGACGCCATTACGCTTACAGTTCCCGGAGATCAGATTGATGAATCTGCCTGGGGAGTTTCCAATAATGCCATTTATATCTGGAGCTGGTCTTTTGATACCAATTATCAGAACAGTCAGGATTGTCCTACCAATGGAAGCTGGAACAATTCCAACGACCTGAATAAGTTGAATTATAATGCAGCAACGGACAGTTATTCACTTACCTTTACTCCAACTGCTTTCTTCGGGCGAACAGGAATCGGAAGGTTCGGGTTTTTATTAAAAGATAAAACAGGGTCACACCAGACCTCACCAGATATTTTTGTAAATGTGGGGACTTTAAGCCTAAACCTTACAAACCCATTGGTGAATAGCCTGACTTCTGTTCCGGTTGGTAATTCCATCAATATTACTGCTACAACCAATGTCAACGCAACATTTCAGTTAAAAGCCAACGGAACGGTTGTCAACACTACGACAACACCTTCACAGTCCTATTCTTACAGTTATACCGTTACCCAGGATGCCAATATGGAGCTCGTTGCGACGCAGGGATCCAGTTCAAAAAACGCTGCATTTATTCTGCAGGTTCCGAGAAATGTGGTTTCTGAAGCAATACCGAACTGGATAAAACAAGGAATCAATTATCACCCGACAGATCAGACTAAAGTAGGATTGGCTTTATATGCGCCGGGTAAAAATTTCGTCCATGTTATCGGAAGCTTTAACAACTGGGTAGTGAATGATACGTATTTAATGAAAAGAGATACCACCAATCCTGATCTTTACTGGATTGAACTGATTGGACTGACTCCACAGCAGCTTTATACTTTTCAATACAGAACCAATGACCTGAGAAAAGTAGCAGACCCCTATTCACCACAAATCCTGTCTTCATATGATGATCAGTGGATTTCGGCTGCCACTTATCCGAATTTACCTGCATTTCCGGCCGGGCAGGGTTTTGAAGTTTCAACATTTAAAACCGGGCAGACTGCTTATAACTGGCAGGTGACCAACTTTCAAAGGCCGGCAAAAGAAAACCTGGTAGTCTATGAATTATTATTAAGGGACTTTACACAGGAAAAGAACTGGCAGTCATTGATCAATAAAATTTCTTATCTGAAGAATTTAAAAATCAATGCGATAGAACTGCTCCCCATCATGGAATTTGACGGAAACCTTTCATGGGGATACAATACCTCATTCCATTATGCATTGGATAAAGCCTACGGAACTCCTGAAAAATTCAAAGAATTTGTAGACCTGTGCCATCAGAACGGAATTGCAGTGATTCTCGATGTCGCATTTAATCATGCTACAGGACGTTCACCTTTGGTGAGACTTTGGAATATAGATCCGGATGGCGACGGTTATGGAAATGTAGCTCCGGACAATCCTTACTTTAATCAGGTTCCGAAACATTCATACAATGTATTCAATGACTTTAACCATACAAGCCCTTCAACGCAATATTACGTTGAAAGATGCCTTCAGCAATGGCTGACAGAATATCACATAGACGGATTCCGCTGGGATTTAACCAAAGGATTCACTCAGAGCTGTTCTGAAAATGATGAAACCTGCACCAATGCCTATCAGCAGGACAGAGTAGATATTATGAAACATTATGCAGACAGACAGTGGGCAATCGATCCGAATTCATACATGATTTTTGAACACCTGGGAACAGATGCGGAAGAACAGCAGTGGGCCAACTACAGAATAGCAGAAGGAAAAGGTGTTATGCTTTGGAATAAACAGACAGATCCTTATAATCAGAATACGATGGGATATAAGGAAAACAGCAATTATGACCGTATGAACCACAGCCTTCACGGTTTTACCAACATGAGTGCTGTAGGCTACGGAGAAAGTCATGATGAGGAAAGGCTGATGTTTAAAAACCTTGCTTACGGTGCAGTAAACGGAAGTTATGATGTTAAAAACCTGAATACTGCTCTTGACAGAATGAAAACTTTCGGTGCAACTTTCTTTACCATTCCCGGCCCGAAAATGATCTGGCAGTTTGGAGAATTAGGCTATGAATTCAGTATTAACAGATGTGCGGACGGTACCATCAACAGTGGTTGCAGAACCGATGAGAAACCTGTCGCATTCACACTGGGATATGATACCAATGCAAGCAGAAAAGCAGTATATGATACATGGGCAAAAATCATTACCATCAGAAATGCCCATCAGATTTTCAAAACCAAAACATACAGCATAGAGTCCAATAACCTTACGAATGACCCTAATGGGCTGATCACCAGAATTTACCTTTACGATACGGCTATTACTACAGGAATAAAGAATGTGGTGGTATTGGCCAATTATACAACTACTGCACAAAATGTGGTTCCTTATTTTCCTTATACAGGCCAATGGCAGAACCTTATGGATGACAGTATTTCGGATGTGGCTTCTACAACGGCTCCGATTACTTTGCAGCCGGGAGAATTCAGAATCTTTGGAAATTATGCAGGTGCTTTGTCTGCAGCAGATGTAAATGCAGACAACAAACTATCGCTTCGGATTGCGGATAATCCGGTACAAAACGAAACGGCAAAATTAATTTTTAATAAAGTGAAAAACGGGGAAATTTCCATTTTTGATATGACCGGTAAAAGGTTGAATTCATTCAAACTGGATAAAGAAGCCGGAACCTATGAAGTGAAAGTGAACTATCCGGCAGGAACCTATCTGGTACAGCTGAAGTCAGACACAGGAACCGCCATTCAAAAGATGATGATTAAATAAAAACAGATTATGAAGTTGTTTAGACTGATAAAAATGTTGATTTATTAAAACCATTAAGAAGGATTTGAGAAATAAAGTATAGTTAAGGTGAATCATTCTGATTTTTAAGCTTAAAGCCAAGCTTGTCTTAATACTCTTAAACTCTTATTACATCTTAATGGTTCAAAAATAAAAGTTTAAACAATTTCTATAAAATAAAGGCAGATTTGCAGACAGCAGATCTGCCTTTTTGTTCATTTAAAAAAATAGTCTACTTTTGCAGTAGATTTATCAAGAAAGGTGGAGGGATTTGGCCCGGTGAAACCTTAGCAACCTGCACGGTTCCGGAAGTGCGAAGGTGCTAATTCCAACCCGAGGGGAAGATAAGTGAAATGACTGCCTATATGAATCCCATTTCTTGAAGTCTTATGTATCTGCGGAAAAAACCGCCGAATAAGTTATGATCAATTGGGAAGAACAAAATGAAAAAAATAAGTACAGCTGTATTATTGCTTGGAGCAATCTGGGTGGCTGCTCAGGAGAGCGGGAATAAAGAGAAAGAAATTGAAGATATTATCATTGTTGGAAACCGTAATGTCAAAAGGACAAAGCTGGAGACACCGGTTCCGGTAGATGTTATTAATATCGACAAAATTCAGAAGAGTGCTCCGCAAATGACTGCCCAGGATCTGCTGAACTATGTGATTCCGTCATTTAATGCAGTAAGGCAATCCGCTTCAGACGGCACAGAGCATATTGACCCTGTTACCTTAAGAGGAATGGGTCCGGATCAGGTTCTGGTATTGCTGAACGGAAAAAGAAGACATACAACATCTTTGGTAAATTATCAGAATACAGTAGGGAATGGTTCTGTGGGAACAGATCTAAGTACCATTCCGGTGATTGCCATTGACAGAATTGAAGTTCTGAGAGACGGGGCAGCCGCACAGTACGGATCTGACGCCATTGCAGGAGTCATCAATATTATTCTTAAAAAGAATGCCGGGGCATCAGCAAGCCTTACTTACGGTATAAGCGGCAGAAATGATGGCGATACATATCAGGCAGGAGCGAATTACGGTGCTTCATTAGGAAAGAAAGACGGTTACATCAATCTTTCACTGCAGCTAAGCCACAGAGGGAAAACAACAAGAACACAAAATCATGATCTGGATATTTTCGGGGATAATTTTGCTTATGAATTTGCAGGTGATGATGAAGCCGTAAAAGCTGCCAGAGCTGCGGATGATGCAGAAATTCAAAAAAGAGGACTAACACGTGACGATTTTAATTTTCAGATCGGGGATGCACAGATCAGACAGGGACAGTTATTTTTCAATGCAGAATATCCTTTTAATGACCATTTTAAACTGTATTCTTTCGGAGGTTTCAGCATTAAGGAAGGAAAAGGTTTTGGCTTCAGAAGGCTCCCGAGTGAAAAATCTAACGTAGTTTCATCCATTTACCCGAATGGGTTTCAGGCAACGCTGGCATCCCAGATATACGATATTTCTTATGCTGTTGGAGCAAAATATAATATCAGTGACTGGCTTCTGGATCTTAGTAATACATTGGGAAGCAATACTTTCAATTACAATGTAAACAATACGAATAATGCTTCATTAGGAGCAAAATCCCCAACAAGTTTCTACGCCGGAGCACACAGCTTCCTACAAAACACCATTAATCTTGATGTTTCCAGAAATATAAACCGTTTCAATATTGCCTTCGGGGGAGAATTCAGATTTGAACAATATCAGATCAAAGCTGGTGATGAAGCTTCTTATGCCCAGTATGATGCCAACGGTAATATCGCCACCGAAGGTTCAACAGTGCTTGGTGCAGGCGGATCTCAGTCCTTTATCGGATTTTCTCCGGATAATGCACTGAAAAAGGACAGGCATTCCACAGCGGTATATGCAGATGTTTCCTATGATCTGGATAAAAAGTTAAACATTGATGCGGCTGCAAGATTTGAAAACTATTCAGATTTCGGAAATACATTGAATGGAAAGCTTGCTGTACGATATGAATTTGTAAAAAATTATGCAGTAAGAGCAGCTGTGGGTACAGGATTCAGGGCTCCTTCCCTTCAGCAGCAGTATTTTAATAACTCCTATGCGGATATTTCTACTTCCGGCGAGAAAATTGTTACCAAAGGAATCTTTAGTAATGATAGCAAAGCCGCAGCAATTCTTGGATTTGATAAGCTCAGGCAGGAAACTTCAGTCAATGCAAGTGCCGGATTTACCCTGAAACCTTTAAACAATCTGACCATCACTATAGATGGATACTGGATTAAAGTGAAAGACAGAATTGTGATCACCAGTAATATTACCGACACAAGGCTAGATCAGTTTAAGGTTGAAAGCGGAAGATTTTTCGCCAATGCCATTGATACAGAAACAAAAGGGGTAGATGTAGTGGTCACCTATGACTGGATTCTTGGCAACGGAAAATTAAATATGAATCTTGCCGGAAATTATACGGAGACAAAAATCACAGATTTCCATTTTCCGGAAAATTTAGGAACGCCTCAGGAACAGTTTTTTGGCCCGGATCAGATCAATATCATTGAAACACTGTCTCCCAAAACAAAAGCTTCATTAGGATTAAATTACGGAATCGGGAAGTTCAATTTTCTCGTAAGAAATACCTATTTTGGCAAAGTCATAAGAGATGGCTATCCGTTTGGAGAAGTGCAGGAGTTCTCTCCAAAAGTCGTTACTGATATCAGTGTTGGATATGATATTACAAAAAGTATCAACTTTACAGCAGGTGCCAATAATATTTTTGATGTTTTCCCGGATCGCCAGATTTACAGAAATTCATACTATGGGGTATTCAAGTATGCGCCGGTGCAGATGGGAACGCTGGGGAATTATTTCTTCGGAAGACTTAATTTTAACTTTTAATCATTAAATGAGTACTACCTCACATCAGATTGGCTGGAAAACAGCTGCTGCAATTGTTGTTTCCAATATGATCGGAACAGGGATTTTTACCACCCTGGGATTTCAGCTATCCGATATTACCAACACCTACAGTATTTTCCTGCTGTGGATCATTGGAGGCATCCTGGCTCTGTTTGGTGCTTTTTGCTATGCAGAGTTAGGCTCACATTTCAAAGGAAACGGAGGCGACTTTATTTATCTGAAAGAAACCTATCATCCGTTATTCGGGTATCTTATAAGCTGGATTTCGCTGATTATCGGATTTTCCTCTCCTGTTGCTTTAGCTGCATTGGCTATGTCGAAATATCTTTCCGTATTTAATTATTCTTTCGGAAACGGGTTTGCGATTGCCGCCATTTTTCTGATCGCGGTTACTTTGTCATTCAGTTTGAAAACATCCAGCCGGTTTCATAACTTTTTCACTTTCATTAAAATAGCTTTTATTATTGTACTGGTTATTCTGGGAGTGGGGCTTTCAGATTCACCACAGATCGGCAGCAGTTTGAATTTCAGTGACAGCTGGCAGAATGAGATCATGCTCCCTGCTTTTGCTACTTCGCTGGTATTTGTAACCTATTCCTATACAGGCTGGAATTCAGCTTCCTATATCGCAGGAGAAATTAAGGATGTTCAGAAAAACCTTCCCAAATCACTCATTATAGGAACTGTTTTTGTGACGGTAAGCTATATTCTGGTGAATTATATTATGCTGAAACATGCTCCCGTAGGCCAGTTGGCAGGAAAAGAAGACGTCATGGGAGAAGCAGCGGTCAATATGCTTGGTCCTGCTTTTGGAAAAATCGTTAACATTTTTATTGCTTTGCAGCTGATTGCAACGATAAGCGGATATTTATGGGTAGGGTCAAGATTAACCCAGGCTTTTGCGAAACATACCTCTATCTGGAAACCGCTATCAGTTGGAAATGCAAAAGGAATTCCGGTAAGAGCCATTTTTGCTCATGCTGTGATTGCTGCTGTTATTATTTTAACAGGAAGTTTCAAAGAGATCTTTGTTTACACTGCTTTTATTTTACAGCTTTTTGCAAGTCTGGCTATTTCTACTGTATTCTTCCTGAAGAAAAAGGACAGAAAAATCTTTAAATCGAATGCCTTCCACATTTTCCCGGCCGTTTTTCTGCTGTTCAGTATGTATATTCTCTATTTTACATTTATTCATAATCCTAAAGAAAGTCTTATAGGACTGGGAATTATCGCAGTAGGAATTGTTTTATATCTTATTGACAGAAGACTTTCTAAAAGATACTAGAGCCGGTTTCTGCACCAGATAAGCCCGGATAAACAAATTTAGAATACACCCTTTTTGCCATTTTGCTCCCTTTATCCCTAAAGCTCAAAAATTTATGCTGATTCGGAATTTTAATTTTGAATTAATAATTCTTATCTTTGCACCCACAAAATTTCTACAATGTCTAAATCATTAATTCCAAAATTAGAAGCTATAAAACAAAGATATAATGAGGTTGCAGACCTTATTATACAGCCTGATGTCATTTCAGACCAAAAAAGATATTCTTCTTTAAACAAAGAATACAGTGATTTGGGGAAAATTGTAAGAGTTTACGATCAGTATAAAGGGGCTTTGGACAGTATCGCAGAATCTGAAGAAATCATTGCCGATGGTTCAGACAGAGACCTTGTAGATTTGGCTAAAGAAGAAAAGCTGGAAGCCCAGGCTAAAATTCCGGGACTGGAAGAAGAGCTGAAAGTATTACTGATTCCTAAAGATCCTGCTGATGATAAAAACGTTATCGTAGAATTACGTGCGGGAACCGGAGGTGATGAAGCGGCTATTTTTGTAGAAGACATCTACAGAATGTATACCATGTACTTCAAAGCCAAGGGATGGAGACATGAAGTAACAGATTCCAACGAAGCAGCAAAAGGATACAAGGAACTGATCATGAAAGTGGAAGGTGAAGGTGTTTACGGAATCATGAAATTCGAATCGGGAGTGCACCGTGTACAGCGTGTTCCTGAAACAGAATCTCAGGGAAGAGTACATACCTCTGCGATTACAGTAGCGGTTTTACCGGAAGCTGAAGAGGTAGATGTAGAGATCAACCCTGCTGATATTGAAATGCAGACTTCACGTTCAGGAGGTGCCGGAGGTCAGAACGTAAACAAGGTTGAAACGAAAGTTCAGCTTACCCACAAACCTTCAGGGCTTGTAGTAGTTTGCCAGCAGGCCCGTTCTCAGCTGGCTAACCGTGAGCTGGCAATGGAAATGCTTCGTGCCAAGTTATATGATATCAAACTTCAGGAAGTTCAGGGAGATATTGCAGCTCAGAGAAAAACTATGGTATCTACAGGAGACCGTTCTGCAAAAATTAAAACGTACAACTATCCTCAGGGAAGAGTAACAGACCACAGAATCAACAAGTCTATGTACAACCTTGATGCTTACATGAATGGTGATATTTCTGAAATGATTGATGCGGTAATCATGGCAGAAAATGCAGAGAAAATGAAAGGGGAAGAAGAAAATTATTAAAAATTATAATAGATAAGCAAAGCCTCTGATCCTTCAGGGGCTTTGTTTTTAATACCAAAACATAAATATAAACTATGAAAAATTACAAAATTATTTTGTTGTTGCTGCTTACGATGATCGGGCAGAATGTGTTTGCTCAGACGGAAGTAAAGAAACCAAAAGAAGCTTTTGAATTGTTCTTCGGAACTTTTGTCAACAATGATGAAGCAGCTTTGAATAAGCTTAATGACTATCTGAAGCCTACCGTTGAAGGGCAGAATGCTTACCAGGTAGATTTTAAAGAAACTTCCAAAGAAATGATGAACGGCAGTGTGGAGAATTTCCTTGCTGCTTTCCCCAAAGCTACCGCTGCGGCTTGCAAAAAAGAGGCAGAAGACTATTTCACTGCCATGTTTGGGAATTTTAAAACCGGAAAGCTGACGGTTAAAAATGTAAAAGTAGTCCCGAATGAATATCTCAAAGACGAAAAAATAGCAGAAATAAGTTATTCCGTGAGTTTCCTTGTTCCGTCAAAATTAACATCAGGACCAAAAGGTGACCTCAATAAAATAAAACCGGAAGAACTGAAAAAATATTTGATTCAGGCAACTCAGGACTTCAAAAATGCGGATAAAACTGTAACTACTGAGCAGAATTTTAATCTTTACGAATTGAAGGAAGGCGGTAAAATATACTATTGGAACGGCAGCCCGGATGAGATTGTTACCAACCTCACCGATTTCTATTTTGAAAGCTTCGGAGCAAACGAATAGTAGAAAACACAGTTATAAAGAGCAAAAGTCCCGTCTGAAGGGACTTTTTTTATTTCATATACTTTACGTATTTTTGAGAAAACCGTTCAGTATGAATTTTAAACCTATATTGCTAACTGCTGGAGTATTGTTTTCAGCATCTTTTTATTCTCAGAAAATGAATTATCCTAAAGCATTAAAAGGAAGCCAGACAGATACCTATTTCGGAACCGCTGTTTCTGACCCTTTCAGAGATCTGGAAAATGATTCTGAAGCTACTAAAAAATGGGTAGATGAAGAAGTTGCCTACAGCCAGAATTACCTTTCTAAAATTCCGTTCAGGGAAAAAATTAAAAATCAGCTGAAAGATATCTGGAATTACGAAAAAATTTCAGCCCCTTTCAAAGAAGGAGATTATACCTATTATTATAAAAATGATGGTTTGCAGGCTCAGTCTGTGCTGTACAGAACCCATAACAAAACCAATGCTACAGAAGTATTTTTAGATCCCAATAAATTTTCGGAAAAAGGAACCACTTCTCTTTCCAATCTTTCTTTCAATAAAAAAGGAAATCTTGCGGCTTATTCCATTTCAGAAGGAGGAAGTGACTGGAATAAGATTATTATCATTGATGCAGTTACCAAAAAACAGATTGACGAAACATTGCTGGATGTGAAATTCAGTGGGATTTCTTGGCAGGGAGATGAAGGGTTCTATTACTCAAGTTATGACAAACCAAAAGAAGGAACCGTACTTTCCGGAATGACAGATAAACATAAGGTGTTCTTCCATAAGCTGGGGACAAAACAGTCTGAAGATAAATTAATTTTCGGAGGTGATAAAACACCAAGAAGATATCTGAGCGCAGGAGTTTCTGAAGATCAGAGGTATCTTATCATTTCTGCTGCTAATGCTACCAATGGCAACGAACTGTATATTAAAGACCTGAAAAAAGGAGGAGATTTTGTACAGGTTGTAAGCGGATTTGATATCAACGCAAGCATTGTAGATACACAAGGTGATGATCTTTTTATTTTTACCGATAAAGATGCTCCGAATATGCGTCTGGTAAAAACTACGATAAGCAACCCTGCTCCGTCAACATGGAAAGATGTGATTCCGCAGACTGAAAATGTATTGGGAATTTCTTCCGGGGGAGGGTATTTCTTTGCAACCTATATGATTGATGCAATAGACCAGGTGAAGCAATTTGATAAAACCGGAAAACTGATCAGAGAAATTACACTTCCCGGTAAAGGCAATGTTTCAGGGTTTGGAGGAAAAGAAAAAGAGAAAGATGTTTACTTTTCTTTCAGTAATTATATTACACCGGGAACCACTTATAAATTCAATGTAGACTCAGGAAAATCTGAAGTGTATCAAAAGCCTAAAGTGAAGTTTAATCCGGACGATTATGTTTCAGAACAGGTATTCTACACCTCAAAAGACGGTACAAAAGTTCCTATGATGATCAATTATAAAAAAGGAACTAAACTTGACGGTAAAAATCCTACTATCTTATACTCTTACGGAGGTTTTAACATCAGTTTACAGCCTTCATTCTCTGTAGTAAATGCGATCTGGATGGAAAATGGTGGTATCTATGCCGTTCCAAACATCCGCGGAGGAGGTGAGTATGGTAAGAAATGGCATGATGCCGGAACAAAACAACAGAAGAAAAATGTTTTTGAAGATTTCATCGCTGCCGGAGAATACCTTCAGAATAAAGGGTACACCTCAAAACAATATATGGCACTTTCAGGAAGATCAAACGGAGGATTGCTGGTAGGGGCAACCATGACAATGCGTCCTGATCTGGCCAGAGTAGCCTTCCCTGGAGTAGGCGTTTTGGATATGCTGAGATATAATAAATTTACGGCCGGAGCAGGCTGGTCTTACGATTATGGTACTGCAGAAGACAGTAAAGAAATGTTTGAATACCTTAAATCATATTCTCCGGTACATAATGTAAAAGCAGGAACTTGTTATCCATCAACAATGATTATTACTAGTGATCATGATGACAGGGTAGTGCCGGCGCATTCCTTCAAATTCGGAGCCGAGCTTCAGGAAAAACAGGCATGTAAAAATCCTATTTTGCTGAGGATTGAAAAGAACGCAGGTCATGGAGCAGGAAGATCAACAGATCAGGTAATCAGTGAAAATGCAGATCTTATATCATTTGCTTTGTATGAAATGGGAATAATGAAATAGATTTTTTACAAGTATTCCAATAAAAAAGGCCGGGCATTTGCCCGGCCTTTTTTATTTCACTAAACAGAAGAAAAACAGAAGGTTAACAGAAGTTTCATGTTTCGTTCAAAAAAATTAACTTTACGGGACAAAAATAATTGGAATGCGAAAGACAATTTCTGTGAAAAAACCGGATTTTGGTGTATCACCTCAGGAAAAAGAGATTTACAACTTTGAAAAAGACGGGCTTGAACTCAAATCATCCTATGAGAAAAAAGATGTAAAAGATGAATCATTAACACAGACTTCTCCGGGAATTGAACCTTACCTGAGAGGACCGTATTCTACGATGTATGTACAGAAACCGTGGACAATCCGCCAGTATGCAGGATTTTCTACCGCTGAAGAGTCCAACGCTTTTTACAGAAGAAACCTTGCTGCAGGTCAGAAAGGACTTTCAGTAGCATTTGACCTAGCAACGCACAGAGGATACGACTCTGATCACTCAAGAGTCGTAGGAGACGTAGGAAAGGCAGGTGTTGCCATAGATTCTGTGGAAGATATGAAAATCCTTTTCAATGAAATTCCGTTAGATCAGATTTCAGTATCCATGACCATGAACGGTGCCGTGCTCCCTATCTTGTCTTTCTACATTGTAGCCGCAGAAGAGCAGGGCGTAAAACAGGAACAGCTTTCAGGAACCATTCAGAATGATATTCTAAAGGAATTCATGGTAAGAAATACCTACATCTATCCGCCGGCTCCTTCCATGAAGATCATTGCAGATATTTTTGAATATACTTCGCAAAACATTCCAAAATTCAATTCTATCTCTATTTCCGGTTACCATATGCAGGAAGCCGGAGCCACTCCCGTCCTGGAAATGGCTTACACATTGGCAGACGGCCTTGAATATGTAAGAACAGGAATCAAAGCAGGAATGAATGTTGATGATTTCGCGCCAAGGTTATCATTCTTCTGGGCCATCGGGATGAATCATTTCATGGAAATTGCTAAAATGCGTGCCGCAAGATACATCTGGGCAACGCTTTTAAAACAGTTTAACCCTCAGAATCCGAAATCTCTGGCATTGAGAACCCATTCTCAAACTTCCGGATGGTCCCTGACAGAACAGGAACCTTTTAATAATATCACAAGAACAGCTATTGAAGCCTTGTCTTCAGCATTAGGAGGAACGCAGTCTCTCCACACCAATGCCCTGGATGAAGCCATTGCCCTTCCCACAGATTATTCAGCAAAAATTGCAAGAAACACACAGATCATTCTTCAGCAGGAAAGCGGAATATGTGATGTTGTAGATCCGATGGGAGGAAGCAATCTTGTAGAAAGCCTTACCCAGCAGATGATTGAAGAAGCGATGCGGTATATTGATGAGGTAGAACAGGAAGGAGGAATGACCAAAGCCATCGAAGCCGGAATTCCAAAAATGAGAATTGAGGAAGCTGCTGCCAAAAAACAAGCTAAGATCGACAGTGGTGAAGAATTCATCATTGGTGTGAATTCATTCAAATCTTCATTAAAACAGGACCAGATAGAAATCCTGGACATTGATAATACAGAAGTCCGCAGAAAACAGATCGAAAGGCTGAATACGATTAAAGCAGAAAGAAATACCCAGGCTGTTGAGCAGATCCTGAATGAAATCCGCGAAAGCGCCAAAACAGGAAAAGGAAACCTTCTGGCATTATGCATCGAAGCGGCGAGAAGAAGAGTTACCCTTGGTGAAATGAGTGATGCCATGGAAGAAACCTTTGGAAGATATAAAGCAAATATTAAAACAATCTCTGGTGTATACGCAATGAATGCCGGTAAAAATGAATACTTTGAAAAAGCGCTTCAACTGACTCAGAAATTTGAAGAAGAAGAAGGACGACGCCCAAGGCTAATGGTTGCCAAAATGGGTCAGGATGGCCACGACAGAGGTGCAAAAGTAGTAGCAACAGCATTTGCCGATATGGGATTTGACGTCGATGTCGCTCCATTATTCCAGACACCGGAAGAAGTCGCTAAACAGGCCGTGGAAAATGATATTCACATTCTAGGAGTCTCTTCATTGGCAGCAGGACACAAAACATTAGTTCCGCAAGTTGTGGAAGAACTGGCTAAACTGGGAGCAGACGATATTACCATCGTTGTAGGAGGAGTAATCCCGCAACAGGACTATGAATTTCTGTATGCCAACGGTGCAGACTTTATTTTCGGACCCGGAACCAATCTTCCGAAATGTGCCGTGGAAATTCTGAAAAGATTTCTAAATTAATCCCTTATAAAGAATAACTTGCATGGCTTTTGTATAGTTTAATGAAAAATTTCATTATGGCTTATACAGTAATTTCAGTATTTCCGGTGACTGTAGATACAGAGGAAATTAAAAAAGGATTAAAACAAAAAGGCTTTGACGAAGCAAACATTATTATTTCAAAGTCCAGAGTAGAAAGTGGAATGTCTGATCAGTACCAGGAAGATAAACAGACACAGGATTTTTTTGACTATGTTTTCGCTCACGATGCGGAAATGTTGGACGCTTACCGCAAGCACAGTGTAGGCAGAAGCAATGTTATCGTTTATACCGATGATCTTGAACAGGCAAAAACAGCCAAAGAAGTATTAAATGAATATGGTGCTCTTGAAGTTTATCGCAGACCTTCGGAAAGAAGAGACAGCATTCCGGATGGTATGACTGAGCATGAATATAATGGAATCATTGCCAAAGCAAGACATGACATCTACTTTCTCGGATCAGAAAGAGTCTATCATTCCAATCAGGTAAAAGGAATGGATGACGAAATGGATAGTTTAGGCTCAAAAGATTAATTTTCACGATAAATTATAAGGCTGGTTATTTTTTAATCAGCTTTTTTACTAAAATAATTTTGATTATCAGAAAAATTTATATATTTGCACCTGAAAATCAAGTTTAACCAATAAAAGACAACGAAGCAATGTTCAGAACTAAACAGAATTCTACAGTTGGATTGCCACTTATGGTGGTAAGGCTTCGTGGTTTGGTACATTCTTAGAATAACAGTACAATGAAATATCAAAACCCGAAGTCGTAGAGATTTCGGGTTTTTTATTGCGCAATATTTCAAACTCCCAGGTTTACCCGAAATCTTTTTTAGTGTCATTACAGACGAATCAGGTGAATTATATCATCATACTGTAATCGTCTATTATTAATCCATTCAACTAATGTTTTAGTTGATTAAAAGCTGTGTGAGATAATTAGCTGAATGCAAAATCTCGTATCAGACTTCTGTAAACAATGGAAAATGATAACTTTCTGTGTTCCAGGCTGAGAAGCATAAGAAGCAGAAAAAGAACAATTAGAAAAGATGTAGAAAAACAGATCAGAAAAAAATATCAACGTAGTAAAGAACTTTGGGAAATCAGACGAAATATCCCATGGATTCCTTTGGATAAACCTTATCAAAGAGGATTTGTAAGATTCTTTGTAGTAAGGGAAGATGTAATGAGATCCCAATACGGAGAGTTCTTTGAAGGAATTCTGAAGAAAATCAATACATACATGTATTCTGAAAGCAGAAAATTTCTTAAAAAGAAAAGAAAATCCGGAAGAAGAATCTATGTGGAAAGAGAACAGAAGCTCAATAGAGTTTCAGCATATGCCTGGAATGATCCTAAATTCGGACTTACACCAATGGAGAGACAGTATTTTTTACAAAAGGAAGAATACTGTCCTATAAGGAAGAAGTATGAGATTTACTACGAATTCATTGAACCATGGAGGTTTATTCTTAGAATAAAACCCAATATGATTACCCATTATAAGCCTGTAGATTTCGAACTTGAAAAAGAATATGCAGAGCTGGAGTCCTATTTGAGACAGCATAAGGTTGCCGGGATTATCCATAAAACAATATATGGAAAGCCTAGTTCATGGAAGATGAAATACAAATCTGATCAAAATGAAAGTACAAAATATTTTCACTACAAAATGTCTGCAACAGAGATTGCAGAAAGCTTACAGGACGTATAAGTCCGACTGTTATTTAAAACAAAAACAATGGGAAATTTAAAACTAAAAGGAAAAGATATATTAAAACTGGGCTATCCAAATAACCAAAGCGTAAACGTAGCATTGGAAGTCATGAAAAGAAATTTTGCAACCAAAAATATTCACCATGTAAAATCTCTTTTAAAGGAAATCCTGCTGAATCCGGAGAGCTTTGAAAAAGATCTCACCTTCGGGCAAATTGCAGAAACCCTGCTTTCATCCAAAAAAACTGAAAAGAGAATGCTGAATTCACAGCGTGCCCCGTTTCAGATTTTTGGAAACAATATTTCGGAAGAGGCAAAAAATCAGTTGTACACTGCTTTGAAACTGCCAATTTCTACTCAGGGCGCATTAATGCCGGATGCCCACAGTGGTTATGGTCTTCCGATAGGAGGCGTTCTTGCAGCAGAAAATGCAGTAATCCCTTACGGAGTTGGAATGGACATTGGCTGCAGAATGAGTCTCAGTATTTTGGATACACCCGTTTCATATCTTGAAGGAGCAAGGGATAAATATGAAAAAGCGCTTGCTGAGCATACCAAATTCGGAATGTATGAAACACATAAATCTCATATAGATCATGAGATTTTCGACAGAGATACATTTGATATGATCCCGATCTTAAGAAGATTAAAAGGAAAAGCGGTCAAACAGATGGGATCCTCAGGCGGCGGAAATCACTTTGTAGAATTCGGGGAAGTGGAAATCACTGAAGAAGACGAACAAATTGGCCTGCCAAAAGGAAAATATCTGGGGATTCTTTCTCACAGCGGCTCAAGAGGATTGGGAGCAGAGATTGCCCAATATTACTCAAGAATGGCTGCAGAACAGTGCCCGTTGCCAAAAGAAGCTCAACACTTCGCCTGGCTTGATCTGAGCACCCATCTGGGACTGGAATACTGGACAGCCATGAATCTTGCAGGAGATTATGCTTCAGCCTGCCATGACGATATTCACAGAAGGCTCGTTAAAGCGGTTGGTGGAAGAGTAAAGGCCAGGATTGAGAACCATCACAATTTTGCATGGAAAGAAATCCATAATGGAAAAGAAGTGATTGTTCACCGCAAAGGAGCAACGCCTGCCAACGAAAATGAATTGGGAATGATTCCGGGATCCATGACAGCGAAAGGCTTTATTGTGCGTGGAAAAGGAAACGCGGAATCCCTGAATTCAGCATCACATGGAGCAGGAAGAGCATATTCCAGAGGAGAGTGCAGAAGCCTTTTTACCCAGCATGATATTAAAAAAGAGCTGAAGCTGAAAAATGTCACCCTGATGGGCGGAAATGCAGAAGAAGCACCAATGGCCTATAAAGATATCAATGAAGTGATGAATGCACAGAGCGGACTGGTAGATATCCTGGGAACTTTCCAGCCGCGAATCGTGAGAATGGATAGGTAGTCAGCCTGATATTTTACAACCTTACAGGTTTCAAAAACCTGTAAGGTTTAATAAAGAAATACTTAAAACAAAAGAATGGGAGCACCACATAACATAAAAAGATACGGTGAAGTCTGGCCGGAATTCAGAATCCGGTCCGGACTCGAAATTTTAGGTAAATTAAAAGATAAAGTCATTATATCAGGCGGCTGGGCATGGCATTTTATGTCTGAAACAGGACATACAGAATATAAGCATGCTCATGACCATAAGGATATTGATGTTTTTGTAAAAAAAGAAAATGTAGCAGATGTTGTTATCATCCTTCAGCAGGAAGGCTTTCAGAAAGTCTGGACCCGGTATGATCATCTGCCCAGTGAAGAGAACTTCCGCAGGTATGAAAAAACGGTAGAGCTTGAAAATGATACATTCCACAGAATTACCATAGACTTCTTTGAAAGAAATGATCTTGAAACCATAGAGGTTAATGGTTTTACCGTTGTGAGTCCTGATATTTTACTTTCATTTTACAGAAATATCCACTCCAGTGACAAGTGCTGGGCAGTGATGGCTGCAAAAGATTTATTACAAAAGGGAACAGATCCTGTTGGACACCCTTTATTAAGCAAAATGCCTGTATAAAAATGGAAAAATTAATACAGATCACTTCAGGAAGAGGTCCTTTGGAATGTCAGTGGGTAGCCGCCAAGGTTCTGAAGACCTTTCTTGAAGAGGCCAAACAAAATACAATAGAATACGAAATCATTCATCGTGAAAACGGTGATGAAAATCTGACATTAAAATCTGTGACTATCCTTTTGAAAGGAAAAGAGATGAATCTTTTCTTAAAGAACTGGTTGGGAACTGTTTGCTGGACAGGAAAAAGTACATTCAGAAAACTGCATAAAAGAAGTAACTGGTTTATCGGGATCTTTGAACTTGATGATGTAAAAATGATTGAGTTCAATGAAAAAGATATCCGGTTTCAGACAGCGAGAAGCCAGGGGAGCGGAGGACAAAATGTAAACAAGGTAAATACCGCTGTGCGAGCCACCCATATTCCTACTAATGAAACGGTCTTTGTACAGGATTCCCGCTCGCAGCTGGAGAACAAAAAGCGATCCGTTATCAGACTTAAAGAAAAGGTAATGGCCGTTTATATCCGGCAGCTGGAAAGAAAGATGAAAGATACATGGTCCCTTCAGATGCAGGTAGAACGCGGAAATCCGGTCCGTACATTTTCCGGGACGGATTTTAAAAAGAATTATGAAGACAGGACATTCAAAAAACAAAGGAATGCCTTGAAAAATGAACTCAAAAACTATAGAAATGACCTTAACTAAAAGTAAATATTATTTTGAAGCATTAGACTACTTTCCATTCAATCTTTCTGAATGTATGGATGCACTGAACTATGCATTATCTTATGAGCCTGAAGATGCAGACAGTCTCTGTCTGATGGGAAGAGTATATTCCGAAGAATTAAAAGATTATGAAACGGCAAAGAAGTACTTTGATGAAGCCATGCAGAATAACATCGGGAATATCAATACGCCTAAATATTATATCGAATGCCTCTTGAATAACGAAGATTATAAAGAAGCTGAAAAGCTGATCGCATTTGCTATAAAAATAAAAGGAATTGACAAATCAGAAATTCTGAACTGTCTCTCGCTTTTACAGGAAAGAAATTTTGAGTATAAGCAGGCTTTGGGAACTCTTAAAGAAGCTAAAAAATTTGCTTACAGCAGGGCAGCGCTTGAAACAATTGAAGAAAGAGAAAAATTGGTCAAAGGAAAAGTAACACGGTCGAGAACAGTAAAGAAGACAGAATAATCGGCCGGACTTCATACTAAAAAAATAAGCTTTCTAATGAAAGCTTATTTTTTATTGACAGAAATCAGGTAATCATATACCATTTGATGTTGGTCATCCGTCAGCTTGGCTTTTGGAGCCATTCTGCTTAACGTATTGATCCATCCTTTGTCATCATGCTTGGTAGGTTCCGGCAGCTTATGACATTTTGCACAGGAATTTTCAAAAATTGTTTTTCCCTGTGCCAATTGCTCAGATGAGGTATACTTAGGCCCTGTTACAGCCACGCTTTTTGGTCCGCAAGACACCAGAAATGCTGATGCTGCAATACCGGTTAAGATGAATTTTTTCATACTATTTTTGTTTGATGATTACTTCTTCACAGAAACAATATAATCATAGACCCATTGATGCTGTTCATCCGTCAGTTTAGCTTTGGGAGCCATAGAATTCATGATTCCTACCCATTGTACAGGGTTATGTGAAGCAGGATCCGGTAGTTTATGGCATCTTCCGCAGGAATTTTCAAAAATAGTTTTCCCCTGAGCGATCTGTTCGGCAGTAGATATTGAAGCGCCTGCAGTAGCAGTGGATGTAGCAGCTTTCGGCGTACAGGAAACCAGCAGAATAGCAGTTAACGAAGCCGCAGCAATAAGTTTTTTCATGTTTCTTTTTTGATATATAACAAATGTAATAAATTCCTTAAGCCGTTGATATAGGGCTTTGTAGTTTTAATTTAGAAGAAATAAAAATTAAATGATAGAGAATTGTCCGTATAAGATCAGGCAATTTATGCCTTTTGTCCCGTCATTATGAGGCAGCTATTGATCATTCCCATTTTAATTATTAATTTTGAATCAATGAAATTTTCTACAGAAGAGCTAATAGAAGGAATACGATCAGGAAACAAACGCCTGATTGCAAAAGCTATTACATTGGTTGAAAGTAAAAAAGCTGAACACAGGCTACAGGCAGAGGAGCTGCTGAAGAAGATTATGCCCTTTACCGGAAACTCTGTGAGGGTAGGAGTAACCGGTGTTCCGGGAGCCGGAAAATCCACTTTTATAGAAAATTTCGGAAGATTGGTTATTGCTCAGGGAAAAAAAGTAGCGGTTTTGGCTATTGATCCCAGTTCGGCAATCAACAAAGGAAGTATTTTAGGGGATAAAACCAGAATGGAAGAGCTTGCTAAAGAAGAAAAGGCCTTCATACGTCCTTCCCCAAGCTCAGGCTTTCTGGGCGGAGTAGCCAATACTACCTTTGAAACCATGATGATCTGCGAGGCCGCAGGATATGATTATATTTTAATAGAAACCGTTGGAGTAGGGCAGTCAGAAGTATTGGTAGCTGATATTACCGATGTTTTTTTATTCCTTAAAATCATTGGAGGCGGAGACGAGCTCCAGGGTATAAAAAGAGGAATTATGGAAATGGTAGATCTTATCTTTATCAATAAGGTGGATCAGGACAATCTTCAGAAAGCAAAAAATACAAGACTTGAATTAAAAAGAGCGCTCGATTTTATTCCGCCTAAAGAAAAAGGATGGAAAATCCCTGTTTTGTTAGGTTCTGCCCTCCACAATGAAGGATTGCAGGAAGTCTATGATAAAATCTTTGAATTTATTGATCTGAAAAAGAAGAGCGGCCGTTTTGAAGAAATCCGTGTTCAGCAGGCTGAAAAGCGATTCGAATATTGGGTGCAGGAATATATTTTATCACTCATGAAAAAAAGCAATGCCATAGAAGAAGCTTACCATATGCACAAAAAAAATGCTTCAGCAATGGTTTCCAATCCAAGTACTGAAGCAAAATTATTTGTTGAAAAATTTTTATCTGACGAAAACAGAAACTAAGGTTTGCCCTTTTCCTGTTTAACCTCAGTTTTAGAAATGTAGCCGTCATAACTAATCGGCTGTCTGTCATTACTTCTCATAGAAACGAAAGCTTTACCGTTTTTAAAGATCTCAATATTGATTTCATCAACGGTTCTTACGTCTTTCGGCTTGAATTTTAAAGTCCATTTTCCCTTTTTATTCTGAGTTTTAGTTACTGTAAAATCTTTTGAAGTAAATCGGTAGCTGTTATCACTTGTATTTCCATAAGTTGGATTAAACAGTCTTCCGAAATAAGGCAGAACTACATCAAGCGTATTTTTACTGACATCAATGGTATAATCCCCATTCAGATTAAGTATTCTGGTTGCAGTGGCATTAGGCATTGAATTCATGACATTGATAACATCATAATTGGTAGGATTAGCTCTTTGTGCATAGAAAGTAAACTCCTGGGAATCTACCAAAGCGCTCACCGTTTTCGGATCTGAAGCTCCTTGTGATGCACAGCTCTGAAAGAGAAACAGAAATCCAAAAATCATCAGTAAGGAAATATACTTTTTCATAATGAGATAATTATTAAATTTAAACAGCAAAATGTATGCAAATATATTCTTTCCAAAATATTTTGGAATAAAAATTGTTAAGGTTGAATTATTAACACTCAAACTATGAAAGTTACACATCTATTTGGAATAGGAGCTATTGCTCTGTCGGCTGTTGCCTGTACTACAAACCCGATTACAGGAAGGTCTTCTTTACAGCTGGCCAACAATTCGGAAATTTTAACAATGTCTTCGCAGGAATACAGAACGACATTGTCTAAAGGTAAGGTAATTACCGGTACGGCAGATGCAAAGAGAGTGGTAAATGTAGGAAACAGAATTAAAAGTGCAGCAGAAAGATATTATCAGAGTATAGGAAGATCAGCAGATCTTGCCAACTACAGCTGGGAATTTAATCTGTTGCAGAGCAACGAGCTGAATGCCTGGTGTATGCCTGGCGGTAAAGTAGCGGTTTATACCGGAATATTACCGATAACAAAAGACGATAACGGTCTTGCAGTGGTAATGGGACATGAGGTTTCCCACGCACTGGCAGGTCACGGAAATGAAAGAATTTCTCAGGCAATGGTAGCTCAGTACGGAGGTGCTATCCTGGGAGGAACCATCTCCAATGCACAATGGGCCAGTGTTTTCCAGAAGGTATATCCTATCGGTTCACAAGTGGCTTTACTGAAATATGGAAGAGGGCAGGAATCTGAAGCAGATGAAATGGGGCTTTATCTGATGTCTATGGCCGGATATGACCCGAGAGCAGCCATTCCTTTCTGGAACAGAATGGAAGCAGCTTCTTCAGGAGCAAGACAGCCTGAATTCTTATCTACCCACCCAAGCCCGGAAACAAGAATTTCAGATATCAATAAAGATCTTCCGAAAGCTTTGGAATATTATAAGGCTGCGGGAGGAAAATTATAATTAGAATTTTAATCTTGAGTAAGGCCTTATTAAATTTTTAGTAAATTTGGTAAGGCTTTTTTATATAACCACCTAAACACAATATTATGAAGAGTTTATCAATTACCGGACTTATACTTTTGGCTGTTTCCGCATTACTTTTCTATTTAACAACCGATTTTGCCGTAGAGCAGATAAAAATTTCCCACATTATGGGAATGATGGCTGGTGTCGGTATCGGGCTTATCATCGGGGGAATGGTTGGATATGTAAGTAAGGGAAGCGCTATTAAAGCGGAACAGAAGAAAAAAGAATTCAAGCAGCTGCAGAAAGACAAAGAAGAGCTTGAAAAACAGGCTGCAGAAATTGCAAAACGCCAGGCTGAACTCGAAGAACAAAATAAAAACCCTCAAATATAAAATCTGAGGGTTTAAAGTTGTTATTTTCGATATCAAATTAAAATTTATATCCTAAACCTACCATAAACAGATTAGGTCTGTTGTCATATCTGATTTCCGAACCGGAAACCTTGTTGATAAAATTTCTCTGATCTTTACTGAAAGCACCTTCGTATCTTGCATTTACAATAAGCTTTTTGATTTCAAGCTGCGCACCAAACTGGTATCCTACTGTAAAGTCATTCTTGGCATTTTCTTTAAAATCGTTGTAAGTATTGTCTTTATTCAGGTTAAAACTTCCAACAGGTCCTGCAAAAACGCCCAGCATATTTCCCAGAAGATTATACCCTAAAAGAACCGGAACGTCAATACGGTTGCTTTTTACATCAAAAGTAGTATTCTCCGTAGTAAATTCATTTTTGAAATGAGTATAATAGATTTCCGGCATCACGAACAGCGAAGTAGGAAGACCCACTTTTAATGAAAGTCCCACATTAAATCCTACATTATTTTTACCTGTTCCTTCAATCGCATCATTCACTGTTCCTTTGATATTGGACCATGAAGGAGACCCTGTAGGAAAAATTAAGTTAGCTTTACCTGCCAGTGAAATCTGTGCAGATGCCCACATTGAAAACCCTAATAACGCTATACTAAGTACCTTTTTCATTATCGTCTATTTTTGTATTTGTCGTTTCAATCGTTTTATTATTCTCAAGTAAATATTCTCTCAGTTCCTTAAACAGTTCTGAAGAATAAACGAAGTCAATCAGATTTTTATTGCCTGCGGTAATCAGAATGTCTTTGTTGCCTTCCCATTCTTTGATTCCCAGTCTTAGATATACAATTTTCTCGCCAATCGTCATTACAGAGTTCATATCGTGGGTATTGACGATGGTTGTGGTGTTGTATTCTTTTGTGATCTCGTAAAGAAGATCATCTATTACTTTTGAAGTATAGGGATCAAGTCCGGAATTGGGTTCATCACAGAACAGATATTTGGGATTGTTTACAATAGCTCTTGCAATAGCAACCCTTTTCTGCATTCCCCCTGAAATTTCAGAAGGGTATTTCTTTTCAGCTTTATCAAGATGTACCCTTCCTATTACTTCAAAAACCCTTTTCTTTTTCTCTCTGTAGGTAAGATTGGTAAACATGTCAAGAGGAAACATAATGTTTTCTTCAACAGTTAAAGAGTCAAATAATGCACTCCCCTGGAACACGGTCCCGATTTCTGAACGAAGGTGCTGTTTTTCATCTCTTGTCATGGTATTGATATCCTTTCCGTCAAACAGGATTTCTCCTGATGAAGGCATATATACATTCAATAAACTTTTAAGAAAAACAGTTTTTCCTGAGCCACTCTGCCCGATGATCAGGTTTACCTTTCCTTTATCAAATGAAGTTGAAATTCCCTTAAGTACTTCAACGTCTCCAAAACTTTTCTTAAGATCTTTTACCTCAATCATCAGCTTAATATTAATTGGGTTAAAATTAATTCGGAAATGATAATGAATACCATTGTCCACACTACCGCCTGCGTACTGGCTCTACCTACTTCCAGCGATCCCCCTTTTACATTATATCCAAAATAGGAAGGTACAGTGGCAATGATGAAGGCAAAAACAGTCGTTTTGATAAATGCATAATAAATGAACAGATTGGGCATATACATTTGAATTCCCACAATATAGTCGTTCTCGGTCCAGTTTCCTGTTAAGATTCCGGCAATATATCCTCCTCCGATACCAAATACGATACTGATGGCAATTAGAAGGGGGTTAAAGAGAACACAAGCAACGATTTTGGGGAAAATTAAAAAATTTGGTGAGTTCACACCCATGATATCCAGGGCATCAATCTGTTCGGAAACCCTCATTGTCCCGATACTGGATGCAATATAGGAACCTACCTTACCTGCCAGAATGAGACTGATAATGGTTGGCGAAAACTCCAGTACCAATACTGCTTTTGTAGCATATCCTACAAATGAAGTAGGAATAGGAAATGATGAAGCGTCAAAGTTATTGAACATTTGAATGGCCACTACAGCCCCCACAAATATTGATGTGAAGACTACAAGCCCGAAAGAATTTACTCCCAAATCATTAATTTCTCTCATGAACAGCTTCCAGAAAACCCTCATTTTCTGAGGTTTCTGCAGGGATTTTCCTAAGAGGATAATGTATTCCCCTACCGCTGTGAAAAACTTTTTTAACATACTGCTAAATTAGACTTTTTTATTTAATTGGGCTAGAGTCAGGGATAAGACTGAAGCCTGGTTTTGTGTTAAAATTTATTTCAGTGATAACCTTGCCCGTTTTTTTATTTTGCATTTTTATCTCCTCCGATAACCAAAAAAATGGTTTTTAAAATAATGACCAGATCGAGTACAAAACTCCAGTTTCTTACATAAAAGGCATCGGCCAGGACTCTTTTCTTCATTTCTACTTCCACATCTCCGAAGTCACCACGCAGTCCGTTTACCTGTGCCAGCCCCGTAATACCTGGATTAACCATACTTCTTAAGCTGTATCTTCCGATTTTTGGCTTGTAATAATTGTCAACCGACAACATGTGCGGGCGAGGGCCTACCACAGACATTTCTCCTTTCAACACGTTAATAAACTGGGGAAGCTCATCAAGGCTGGTTTTTCTTAAAAACCTTCCCACTCTGGTGATCCTGGAATCATTCAATGATGTGGTTTTGGTGGTAGACTCATCATTGACAACCATTGTTCTGAATTTGATACAATTAAAAACCTCTTCATGAAAACCATATCTTTTCTGAAGGAAGAAAACAGGTCCTTTGGAAGTCGTTCTGATTAAAATGGCAATGATAGGGAAAAGCCATGAACAGATGAAAACTAATATAATGACAGAAAAGAAAATATCGAACGTTCTTTTCATCAGATAATTAGAATAATAATCCAGCGGATACCGTGCCTGGTTAAGTACCGGCTGAGTCTGGATGTAACCAAGATCATAAAGGAAAAAATCGCTTTGAGTAATACTTGGTATGAGTGAAATATGAATCTTGTTATCTTCTGCCAGTTTGAAAATTTCATTTTCCATGTTTTCATCATATGAGTTCTCCATTGATAAAAACAAGGTATGAATTCCGTTTTTTTTCCAGAAGGCGACTAATTCATTGAGGCTGAGCTCAGAATTTCCGTATTCAAATATTCTGTATCCATAATCTTTACGTTCTGTAAAAATATTCTTCAGAATTTCTGTGGAATGGCTGTCTCCCAAAAACATAACATTCCTGTAATTGGCTCCAAGCGATCGTAAATACTTGATGGCGAAATAGATCAATGACTTCACCAAAAAAATGAAAATAAAAAGGTATAGTGAAAGCCAGTAAATATCCGAATTGAAAAATACATTTTTACTTACCTTTCCTATAAGCAGAACACCAAGTATAAAAAAAAGGAAATGAATTAAAAGACGTTCAAGAAACAAGGTATAGGTAAGGTTCCTCGGGATATTGTATATTTTTGTTCTGCCGCTCAGAAGCACCCAGAATAAAAACAACAGAATCAGAGAAAAAATATTCTGATACCAGGTTTCTCTATGGTATTTTAAATTTTCGTTTCTGGTTATAAAAAAGAATATGAAGATAGATGCAATAACCATGAGGTCAAGCAACATAATGATCGATTTCAGGTATCTAGAGTATCGAATTCTCTGCATCTATCGGTATTATAGCGAATAACACCAGCTAATTTACACTTTTTTACGGGATATTCAGATATTTATGAGTCTGAACAGATGCCTGCCATTCAGGGTGTTCCAGAATGAAATCTGTGATCTTCGGATACATGTCATTTCTCTTGCTCCATTCACTCTGAAGATAAAGCTTACAGTTTTCAGAAACTTTTGCTGCCTGCTCCTGGGCAAACGTAAAATCATGATGATTGAAAATGATTACTTTAAGCTCATTGGCTTTTTGATAAATTTCTTCTTTCGGAAGCCCTGTTTTCTTAGGCGAAAGAGTAATCCAATCCAGATGTCCGCTCATAGGATAGGCCCCGGAAGTTTCAATATGGATGGTACATCCCAGCTCTTTCAGTTTGGATGTCAGGATGTCTAAATTCCACATTAAAGGTTCACCACCGGTCAGCACAATTGTTTTACAGTGTCTGGCAGCTGTTTCTGCAATTTCTTCTGCATTCATAAGAGGGTGAAGTTCAGGGTCCCAGCTTTCTTTTACATCACACCAGTGGCATCCTACATCACAGCCTCCCAGCCTGATAAAATAGGCGGCTTTTCCGGTATGTGCCCCTTCTCCCTGTAAAGTGTAAAAATGCTCCATCACAGGGAGCATTTTACCTTCTTTTAATAAAATATCTTCTTCTTTATTCATTTTAAAATTAGTCGTTATAGACCGAAGTTTTGTAAGCAATGATGGTATTTTTCATCAACATTGCTCTCGTCATTGGGCCTACACCTCCAGGTACCGGAGTGATCCAGCTTGCTTTTGCGGCACAGCTGTCAAAATCCACATCACCTGCAAGGTAATATCCTTTTGGAGAGTCGTTGTCTACTCTTGTAATACCCACATCAATAATTACGGCTCCTTCTTTGATCATGTCTCCTTTTAAGAAGTGAGGATCTCCTAAAGCGGTAATAACGATATCTGCTTTTTTGGTGTATTCTTCGATGTCTTTTGTATATGAGTGTGTAAGGGTAACGGTAGAGTTCCCAGGAAAATCTTTTCTTCCCATTAGAATACTCATCGGTCTTCCTACAATTTTACTTCTTCCGATAATTACACAGTCTTTCCCTTTCGTTTCAATATTATATCTTTCCAATAATGTTAAAATTCCGAAAGGTGTTGCCGGTAAGAAAGTATCCATCTCAAGGGCCATTTTTCCGAAATTTTCAGGATGGAAACCATCCACATCTTTTCTCGGATCAATTGCATTGATGATCTTCTCCTGATCAATCTGATCCGGTAAAGGCAGCTGAACGATAAACCCGTCTACTGCTTTAGACTTGTTAAGCTCGTCAATCTTTTCCAATAGTTCAGATTCAGAAACTGTGCTTGGAAATTTGATTAAGCTGGATTGAAATCCTACTTCTTCACAGTCTTTCACTTTGGAGTTTACATAAGCTTTGCTTGCTCCGTTATTTCCTACAAGAATAGCCACCAGATGCGGTGCTCTTCTTTTGCTTTCCAGAATCTTTTCTACTTCAACCTTGATCTCCGCTTTAATTTCCTTGGATACTTTAAGTCCGTCAAGAATTTCTGCCATTTTTACTTTTTTACTTTATAGATTTACTTTTACTTTCTTTTTTACTTACTATTTGTTTTCCTTATAGTAATTGATCAATCCGTTGGTAGAACTGTCGTGAGAACTTATGGTTTCATTGTTCTCAAGTTCAGGAAGGATTTTATTGGCTAATACTTTTCCTAATTCCACTCCAAACTGGTCAAAGCTGAAAATATTCCAGATCACACCCTGAACAAAAATTTTATGTTCATATAAAGCAATCAGCTGTCCTAGTGAATAAGGGGTTAACTCTTTGAATAATATAGAGTTAGTCGGAGTATTTCCGTGGAAGACTTTGAAATTGATGAGCCTGTCTATTTCTTCATCAGATTTTCCTGCATTTCTAAGTTCTTCCTCAACTTCTTCTTCCAGTTTTCCGAAGGCAAGTGCTTCAGTCTGAGCGAAAAAGTTGGCTAATAATTTATCCTGGTGATCAGAAACATGATTCGGGCTTTTAGCATAAGCAATAAAATCCGCCGGAATCAATTCTGTTCCCTGGTGAATCAATTGATAGAATGCGTGCTGGCCATTTGTCCCCGGTTCTCCCCAGATAATAGGTCCCGTTTCATATTCTACGAATTCACCGTTTCTGTCAACACATTTTCCGTTACTTTCCATATCTCCCTGCTGGAAATACGCTGCAAATCTGTCAAGATACTGAGAATAAGGGAGAATTGCGTAAGTAGTGGCAGCATAAAAGTTACGGTACCAGATTCCCAAAAGACCCATTAATACCGGAATATTTTCAGAGAATTCTGCTGTCTGGAAGTGCTGGTCAGTATCATAAGCACCTCTCAGAAGCTGTTCAAAGTTTTCGTATCCTACAGAAAGAACAATACTCAATCCGATAGCGCTCCAAAGAGAATATCTTCCGCCAACCCAATCCCAGAATTCAAAAATGTTTTCTTCTGCGATTCCGAACTTTTTAACTTCTTCAATATTAGTAGATAAGGCAACAAAATGCTTCGCCACATCTTCCTGTTTTCCTGCCTTCAGGAACCAGTCTTTGGCTGAATGTGCATTCGTCATCGTTTCCTGGGTTGTAAAAGTTTTGGAAGCAATGATGAATAAAGTGGTCTCAGGATTCAGATTTTTCACCACTTCTGCGATATGATTCCCGTCCACATTGGAAACAAAGTGAGCGTTTAATCTTGTTTTAAAATGCTTTAAAGCTGAACAAACCATCACAGGTCCTAAATCTGATCCGCCGATCCCAATGTTTACTACATCTGTGATCTCTTTTCCGCTGAAACCTTTATGCTCTCCTGAAATAATTTTTTCAGAAAAAGATTTCATGTGCTCAAGAACCCTTTTGATCTGTGGTTTGATATTTTCTCCATCCACAAGGATTTCACGGTCAGAAAAGTCTCTCAATGCTGTGTGTAAAACCGCTCTTCCTTCTGTTTCATTGATTTTATCACCGGAGAACATTTTGGAAATAGCATCTTTTAGCTGGCATTCTTCTGCCAGCTGTAATAAAAGATCTTTTGTTTTTGAGTCAATTAAATTTTTAGAATAATCAAAAAGATAGTTGTCCTTTTGCAGGGAAAACTCATTAAAACGGCTCGGGTTATACTGGAAAAGAGTTCTAAGGTCAAAGTCATTTCCACCGAAGTGCTCGTCAAGTGCTTTCCAGCTGTTGGTTTGTGTTGGATTTATTTTTGATAGCATATTACAGAATTTTTATCATTCAGAAAATCATATATGGATGATAGGGCTGACAATCCATAATCATTTATTTCTGATTTGCAAATTTACGGAAAAATAAAACCTCAGATAAATTTGAAGATGATAAATAACAATTTTTTAAAAAAACAAAACCCCGGAGCTACTCTGAGATTTTGTGACAAGTCTTTTATAATGGGAGCTGAGATATTATTCATCCATTTCATTCAGAATATTTTCCAGTTGTTTAGCGCTTCTTCCATAGATGTATTTTGTCCATAGAACAATGCTTGTGATGATTGCCAAAGTTCCGATCAGCACTAAGATGATAAGCCCCTGCTGATGAGAAGAAGTAAGCTCTGCCAATGATTTTCCCTGTTTTTCCATCGCATTATAGATGATCAGGCCTGCCGTTACCAGAAAATGAGGGAGCAGTAAGAACCCGAATGACTGGTATCGTTCCATATTCAGACGCAGTTCATGATATATTTTCCAAAGGCTGTTTTTAGTGTTTCCGGTATAAAGCTCTGTCTGCCTGTAAAACTTATAAAACCCAGACAGATAGTAAGATGATATGACAACCATTACCGTATAGGATACATAATAAATGATGTACTGTGAAGACGGAAACTGGAACTGAATAGGGAACAAGGCGATGAGAATGATGGCAAGAATCTGCATGGGAAATTCCCTTTTCATATTTCTCTGGATTTTTTCTATCGGGTGTTTGCTTTCCTTTAATTGCTCTATGGTATCAGGAATACGGACATTGCTGTCTTCTTTATTCCACTGTTCTTTTAATTCATCAAAATTCATAGCCTGATTTTTTTATGATTTGCTGTATTTTTTCTTTTGTTCTGTTGAGTTTCACGCGGGCATTGCCTTCACTGAGTCCCAGATTGTTTCCGATTTCTTTATGTGACATTCCTTCCATGAAATAGAATATAACGGCTTTTTCCAGGGGATTCAGCTCCTGAACAGCACTGTAGAAAATTTCCAGCTGCCTGTCTCTGGTAGGATTGTAATCCTCCTGCTGTACTTCAAAGTGATGAGGGACATCAGTATGATTACGGGACCTCTGTTTTTCCTTTTTTAAATAAGTAATAGCGGTATTGATGGCCACCCGGTACATCCAGGTAGAAAACTCACTGTTTCCTTTGAAATTCTGATAGGATTTCCAAAGCTGGATAAGAATTTCCTGCTGAAGGTCTTCCCGGTCTTCTACAGAATCAGCATAGATCCGTGAGGCTTTATATAAAATGCCTTTATGCCGGTTAACAAGCTTTAAAAAAGTAGTTTCAGTTGGGTTACTCACAATGGGTTCATGGTTGGGTTACTGTTAAGTATGGTGCGGGTTTTACGGTATAGCCTTTTGACTACTGCTGAGAACCCCAATTTATTAAAATTTTCATAGTATTCATGTTTTGATTTTCTGTTCTTTTAAAAGGTTGGTAAAACAAATATGGTAAACGTTACAGTTTATTTTCAAAAAAATAAAAACCTCCCGGGAAAGGAGGCCGTAAAATCTAAAATTATGGTGATAACCAATTGGTTAGGATTGCTTTATTATTCCTGTACTTTTGAATGTTCCGGTTTTGAAACTTTTCTTTTTCTTAAAAAATAGACCATTGCTGCAGCAATTAATAAGATAGGCCAGATGTTGATAAGGGCGACTATAATCCTCTGAATCAGATAGAATCCGTACACAAAACCATCTTTAGCGTCATAGATAAAATTGTACCTGTATTTATTGTCGATGCTTGTGGTATTGGTCACTGCTATTTCAGCAATACGCAGCTGGGGTTCTTTGATGTAGATATCAATAGTGCTGTATTTCAGATTGTCTGCCATATTCATACTTGCCAGCTTTTGGGCATTCCCTTCAGACATATTCCCGTCATCCAGATTCACTTTATCTTTATTTGTTTTCAGCTTGCTGATATTTTCAGAGGTTTTTTGATTTCTTTTTCCTTCCAGTTCAGAATATTTGATGTTGGCAGTCACATCTTCCGCGTTGATGGATCTTGAATTAAGAAACAATTTGTTCGTATTGATGGCTGTTAAAAGTTCACCCAGTTTTTCAGTAGGAATACGGACCTGCATTGTATTTTCCGTTTGGTACTTTTTTACCAGCATAGCTTCATCGTCGGAAGTATTATAAGTGTTTTCAGAAACCACATTACTCTGAAGGTTGCTTTTAGTAACAAAACCACCAAATTCCTGTACGGATTTTTCAATAGCAATCGTTGCATTATACACATCTTTTACTTCCATATTCACATCAGCGGTCTTGATAAACTGCTTATCCTTTACCTTCATACCGGCTGCAGATGATATACTGTCTGAAACAATAGTGGTGGCTGAATCGGCAGTAGCATAAGCTTCAGGATCTGAGATGGCAGCTTCTCCTTTTTTACATGAATAAGTTCCTAATAAAAGAGCTGCAGATAGAGATAATGTAATGTAAGTGGTTTTCATAGCGTTGATTTTAAATGTTTGCTTGAGTCAAAGTTCAGTCAGGATCTTTTGTAACGCTTGAAAATCAAAAGTAAAAAGGTTGTAAATAATATTTTCAGTTTTAATGAATTGAAATTTAGGGTTTTGTAAAACAGGCTAGGGCTTCAGCCATTGCTTTCGGAGCAGTTTTTGCTTATCTTTTACAAACCAAAACTACAATCTATCACTATGTCAAATACTTTTTCCAAAATCAGAAACGCAATAGGGTTATTCACATCCATAGATTTTGATCAGTTGAGCGCCATTTCTCAAAAAGTGGATCTGCCAAAACTGATGCATAATTTTTCAAAACTGGATGATAAACAGCTTTCCGGGCTGATGAAAATGCTTGATCCGGATAAGAAAAAGAAAGAGCTTCCTCCTGTTGATGGCGATTTCTATGACATCTACCATACACTGACGCCCGAACAGCGTGAAATTCAGCTTAAAGTAAGAGCTTTCATGGAAAAAGAAGTCAAACCTCTTGTCAATCATTACTGGCTCAGGGATGAATTCCCTTTTGAACTGATCCCGAAGTTTCAGAAGCTTGATATCTGTGGAGTTACTTATCAGGGATATGGCTGCCCGGGAATGCCTTTCCTTATGGAAGGTGTCATCGCAATGGAAATGGCCAGAATTGATGCTTCAATTGCTACTTTTTTTGGAGTACAGTCAGGATTGGCAATGGGATCCATTTATATCTGCGGGTCAGAAGAGCAGAAGCAAAAATGGCTTCCGCAGATGCAGAAATTTGAAAAGATAGGAGCTTTCGGGCTTACAGAACCGGAAGTAGGTTCAGGAGCAGCAGGCGGACTTACGGTAACCTGCAGAAAAACACCCGAAGGCTGGGTGCTTAACGGTCAGAAAAAATGGATCGGTAATGCCACTTTTGCTGACCTGATCATTATCTGGGCAAGAGATCTGGATAGCGGAGAAGTAAAAGGATTTATTGTGGAAAAAGATAATCCCGGATATTCTGTGGAAAAAATCAAAGGGAAAATGGCTTTAAGGATTGTCCAGAACGGATTGATCACTTTAAAAGACTGTCTGGTCACCGAAGAAAACCGCCTGCAGAATGCCAATTCCTTCAAAGATACAGGAAAAGTACTGAGAATGACAAGAGCCGGAGTGGCATGGATGGCTACAGGCTGTGCAAGAGGAGCTTATGAAAGTGCACTGGATTATACCAGAAAAAGAGAACAGTTTGGAAGGCCTATCGCGTCGTTTCAGATGATTCAGGGGCATCTGGTGGAAATGTTGTCTAATCTTACTGCCATGCAGACCATGGTATTCAGATTATCTGAAATGCAGGATGAAGGAATTTTAAAAGATGAACATGCTTCACTGGCAAAAGTTTTCTGTACACTCAGAACAAGAGATATTGTTTCCAGAGCCAGAGAAGTGATGGGCGGAAACGGAATTCTGCTGGAGTATGATGTAGCCAGATTTGTTGCTGACGCAGAAGCCATTTATTCCTATGAAGGAACAAAAGAAATCAATTCGCTCATCGTTGGACGATCGATTACAGGTTTCAGTGCTTTTGTATAGGTAGCAGGTAGCAGGTAATAGGTAGCAGGTAATAGGTTGTAGGTAGTAAAGTAGCGTTTGAAGTTTACTGGTACTGCCACCTGCAGCCTATTACCTGAAATCCATTATCTGTCACTTACGAAACTAAATGTTTGTATTTTTCTTTATTGTCTATAATCATCCAAAGGTTGATCAGGAACATTACTCCGGCAATACCCATTCCCATTGGAGATTTGTCCAATGTGAAAACGTGAGCCACAATTCCTACCATAACAGGTAAAATGATAATCGCTCCCAGTGCTCTTGTTTTTGGGAAAATAAACAATAATCCGCCAATTACTTCTACAGTACCTACCAGTGGCATCAGCCAGCTTATTTCTCCAAAAGCAGCGAAAAGTTTCATCTGCTCAGGAGTAGGTTTCTCCATTGGCATATAATTAAAGAACTTGTTTAATCCGGCATTAATAAACATAAGTCCGAAAAGTAAGCATAAGATAAATTTTATTACTTTCATGATTGATGATTTTATATCAAATGTAAAATAAAAATAGAATATTTTGTTATTTATTTAACATAAAATATGAAATCGATTGTTTATTTGTGTTGGTTAATGGTTTATATGTAATTTTATTCTGTATCTTAGAGGACAAACTAAACTAATAATAAATGCTAAAAAATCTTAAAAAATTAAACCGTACAAGTTTAAGAGAAATCCATGGAGGAGTTGAAAAATGTGATATAGGACCAATAGGATGTCCGTGTAAGATTCCACCTGGAGATCCTTGTTTAGGAGGTCCCGGAGGAAATCCTGAAGGCCCGGCTTATGGATACTGCCCGGATAACCCATCTTATATCCTCTGTACAGAAACTTGTCCAAATGGAACGAGCCCGTTGTGCCCTCTTCCATAATACAATAAAAAAGACTGTCTCGAAAAGGCAGTCTTCTTATTTAAAATCTAAATTCATCGGCAGGAGTATGGCAATTATTACTTATTGCCTATTACTCATTACTCATGCTTAGTCCATTTCCTTAAGCGTAATATTCTTGGAAATCTTATAACTTTTCTTTTTCTTATCAGGCTTCTGTTCTTCACCGAGTAATCTGCCCCACGGTTTAAGGTCATCTACTCTTTCACAGATAATCTTAATAATAGCAATCGCCGGGATACACAGAAACATTCCTGCAATTCCCCAAAGATGCTCTCCCAGAAGAATACCGATAAAGGAAAATAAGGCATTGATCTTGACTTTAGAACCCACAACAAATGGCAGAACGATGTTTCCATCTACAGCATGAATGGCAATATAGCCCAAAGCAACATAAATACACGTTGAAGGAGTAGAAGTGGCAAAAGCTATAAAGCAGGAAATTAAAAGTGAAATAAAAATTCCCAGATACGGAATAACATTTAGTAATCCCGTAAGAACTCCTAGGAGAATAGCATACTTTACTCCCAGGATGGTAAGGAGAATAGATGTTAAAATAGAAACAATGACCACCTGGAGAAAAAGCCCGAAGATGTATTTCTTGGTCATGATACGGATCTCATTTACCGCTTCCTGTACGCTTGCTTTGTGTCTCTCATTAAAAACCGTAACGATGAAATTATTTAAAAGTCTTCTGTAATTTAAAATGAAGATAAAAAACAGCGTGAAAAATATTATAAATCCAAATCCCGTTGAAAAAATTCCGAAGGTAAATCCTAAAATTACTCCTGAAGAAGATAACAGTTTATTCAATGCCTGGTTGATATAATCCACCTGTTCATCCACTTTTACATTGAAAGTTTTGGAAACCCAATGCTGAAGGTTGTTAAAAACAGTGGTAAACTGTTCCTGAAGGTGGGGAAGATCTTTACTGAAATCAGACAGCTGATTGGTAAAGAAGTAGATAATACCGCCTAAAATCATCAGCATAATGAACACTGAGGTCATTGTAGACATTGATCTTGGAAATTTTAACTTTCTTTCCATAAAAGTGGCTGCCGGTAAAAACAACATAGCCATAAGGAATGCCAGGAAAAACGGAGCTAAAATACTCTGTCCCAATGCCAGAAGATAGCCAAGCCCGATGATGGAAACCACCACAAGTGTAAGCTTGACAAGGAAAGGAAGTCTAAGAAAATTCATAATCTATAAGTCTGCAGTGTGGAATAAAAATAAGAAAAAACCTGTGTAAATTGAAAATTTTATTCAATTCTAAGGGATTTTTCTTGTATTGAAGCAAATTTTATTCCAGCTGGCCGGGAATGTTATACTTTTTACACCCAAAACAGAAACACGCTCTGATATTCAGAGCGTGTTTCATATTGAGAAGTTGATATGTTATAAGTTGTTTTATTCTTCAATGGCGATGTCAATGACTTCCTCCATTCTGTTGACGTAATGTACTCTCAGGTTTTTCAGATAATCTTTTTTGATTTCTTCTACATCCTTTCTGTTGGCTTCGCAAAGAATGACGTCTTTAATTCCTGCTCTTGTTGCTGCAAGGAGTTTTTCTTTTATCCCTCCTACAGGAAGCACTTTGCCTCTCAATGTAATTTCTCCGGTCATGGCAAGGTGAGGTTTTACCTTCTTGTTTTTAAATGAAGAAACCATTGAAGTCAGCATGGCAATACCGGCAGAGGGTCCGTCTTTAGGCGTTGCACCTTCAGGAACGTGTACGTGAATGTTTTTCTTATCCAGATCTTCCTGTGGAATGCCCAGTTCGTCATGCTTTGCTTTAATATATTCCAGGGCAATGGTAGCCGATTCTTTCATTACCGTTCCAAGGTTTCCGGTCATTGTTAAAGCTCCTTTACCATTGCTCAGGATGCTTTCAATATAAAGAATATCTCCGCCCACACTTGTCCAGGCAAGCCCTGTTACAACACCTGGAACACCAGTGATTTCAGATAAGCTTTTCGGTCTTGGTACCCCAAGGATCTCATCTATTTTTTCAACTGAAATTTTTGGGTCATATTCTTTTAGCAAAGCGGTCTGCAGCGCTACCCATCTTGCAACGGCAGCAATTCTCTTCTCCAGTGTTCTTACTCCGCTTTCTGAAGTGTGCGCTTCAATAATATGTTTAAGCTCTGCATTTCCGAGTTTAAATGATTTTGCATCCAGACCGTTTTCATCCTGTTGCTTTTTGATCAAATGTCTTTTGGCGATCTCAATCTTTTCCTCCAGCGTATAACCGGCAATCTGAATGATCTCCGTTCTGTCCAGAAGAGGAGTCTGTATTGTTGAAAGTGAGTTGGCTGTAGCAATGAACATTACTTTTGACAAATCGTAACCCATTTCCAGGAAGTTGTCATAGAATGATTTGTTTTGTTCAGGATCAAGGACTTCCAGTAGTGCGGAGCTTGGGTCCCCATGAAGTCCCTGTCCGATTTTATCTATCTCATCAAGAACGATTACCGGATTTGAAGTACCGGATTTTTTGATAGACTGTAAAATCCTGCCCGCCATAGCTCCAATATAGGTCTTTCTGTGTCCGCGTATTTCACTCTCGTCGTGAAGTCCTCCTAATGATAACCTTACATATTTTCTTCCTAAAGCGTCTGCAATAGATTTCCCTAAAGACGTTTTACCAACACCCGGAGGACCTACCAATAACAGAATAGGAGACTTCATGTTGTTTTTCAATTTTAAAACAGCCATGTGCTCCAGGATTCTTTTCTTGATGTCTTCCAGTCCGAAATGGGCTTTATCAAGTACTTTTTCAGCTTTTGCGATGTCAAAAATATCTTTTGTATAAGTTTCCCACGGAAGATCTGTAAAGAAATCCAGGTAATTTCTCTGTACGTTATAGTCCGGAGAATTAGGATTCTGACGCTGAAGTCTGCTGATTTCTTTTTGGAAATGTTCTTCTACTTCCTTGCTCCATTTTTTGGTTTTAGCTTTTGCAAGAAGATCTTCAACATCACTTTCAGGTCCTCCGCCCAGTTCTTCCTGAATGGTTCTGATCTGCTGATTCAGAAAATATTCTCTTTGCTGTTTATCCAGATCTTTTGAAGTTTTCTGGTGAATCTGGTTTCTCAGTTCCAGCTTTCTGAAATCTTCATGCATCATTTCATAACACTGGTTAGCCCTGGTCATCAGACTTTTCTCTTCAAGAAGTTTTTGCTTTGCTACCGAAGAAAAATTGGCGTTGGTGCAGATGAAATTCAGAAGATCATCATTATTGTTAATATTTTTGATCGCGAAATTGGCTGCATTAGGAATATTAGGATCCAGCTCAATGATTTTTAAAGCAAGGTCCTTGATGTTCTCCAGCAATGCTTCGTATTCTTCCTGATCTTTAGGACGGGTATCCTTTAATTTTGATATTTCTGCTTTGAAATAAGGGCGGTTGTCAACAATTTTCTTGATCTTAAACCTGTGAAAACCTTTGGTTATAGCAGTAATATTGCCTTCCGGGAGCTTAATAATCTTAATGATTTTTGCTAATGTTCCGACAGTATAAATGTCTTTTTCGGAAGGTTGTTCCAGATCAGAGTTTTTCTGGCTTACAATTCCAATGAAATCTCCGTTCTTCTGTGCTTCCTCAAGAAGCTGTATTGATGTCTTTCTTCCTGCGGTAATAGGAATTACCACGTTGGGAAACATTACCATATTTCTTACAGGAAGGATAGGGAATATTTTTTGTTCGGAATTTTTATCAGTCTCTGCGAAATCTGAAAGATTGATTTCTTCAGTCACGATATCAAATCCGTCACTAATCATTTCTTCTAAACTAATATCTTCAAATTCTGTCATAGTCAATCGAATGACAAATTGTCATTTTCGTTTTTTATCGTTAAAGGGAATTTTTACAATATGCGCTGAAAACGTGTGGCATATTATAATATTCTAAAAACGCACAATACTTATGCCATTTGTTTTTTACTTAAAAATACGGTCAAAATTTCCTTTTTCAGATAATCTTTGCATTAAAAATCAAAATAAAGCAGTTCTGTTTCTGTAATTTCTTAAAAATGTGTATTTTCGCAAACTGATAAAAAACTATAATTTATAAAATGGCAATTTTAGGACAGATTAGGAGTAAGCCTTGGCTTTTAATGGGAGTAATAGCCTTAGCGCTTTTAGCGTTTTTGGTGAACCCGGATAGTATCGACAAGGTTTTTGGTAAGAATCCTGATGTTTTAGGAAAAGTAAATGGTGAGAAAATCACCCGCGAAGAGTTCAATGATCAGCTTTTCGTGTTGCAGCAGCAGGCTGAGCAGCAAGGTCGTCCGAAAAACGGTCTTGAAGAGCAGGCATGGCAGTTACTTGTACAATCTAAGCTTATCAAACAACAGTTTGAAAAACTGGGCTTTGAAATGACTGATGATTATTTCTGGAATCAGATCCAGTATGATCAGATGTTCGCTCAGAATCAGCAGTTCTTTGATGAGAAAGGTAACTTTAAAACTCAAGAGCTTAAAAAAGAAATTGAAACATTACAAAACACCAACCCCCAGGGATATGCTCAATGGCTGAAAACCAGAAAAACAATTGAGTACAGACTGATGGCGAGACAGGTGTTTACTAATCTTTCAGCAGGTATCACTACAGGTAAGAAAGAGGCTGAGGAGCTGATGAAGCAGAGAGATCAGCTTGCAGATATCGACTTCGTGAAAGTGGATTATGCGGCATATCTTCAAAAAACAAAGATCAATGTGACTACACAGGATCTTGCTGACTACATCAAACAGCACCCTGTAATGTTCAAAGCTGAGCCAAGCAGAAATATCGGTATCGTATTTTTCCCTTCCAAGCCTAGCGCAGCAGATGATGCAACAGCCTTGAAAGAAATTACAAAATTATATTCAGGAGGTACGGATGCAAGCGGAGGTACTGAAAACTTCCAGAATACTAAAAACGACTCAATGTTTGTAACCGCAAACTCTGATGCGCCATTCAACCCTCAGTATTTGAATCCTGCTCAATTGCCTCCAACGATCAAAGATCAGATTACTTCAGCAGCAGTAGGCCAGACTTTTGGTCCTTATAAAGAACAAGATGTTTATGTAGTATCTAAACTGGTAGGTAAAAGACCTTCAGATTCTACATTATCAAGACATATCCTTATTGCATTCAAAGGAAGCCCTGCAGGGGAAGGGGTGACAAGAACCAAAGAGCAGGCTAAGAAATTGGCAGACTCTATTGGTGCTATTGTAAAAGCTACTCCTGCTAAATTTACAGAATTCCTTAAGCTTTCCAGCGATCCGAATTCTGCAGCTCAGGGTGGTAGCCTTGGATGGACAACTCCGGAAACACCTTTCGTTCCTGAATTCCTTACCTACCTTGCCAACAATCCTAAAGGAGCAACAGGGGTGGTAGAAACTCAGTTCGGTTATCATATCATCAATATTGAAGATAAAAAATCAGGATCAATGGGGTATAAAGTTGCTAACCTTGTAAAAGCAATCAAACCTTCAGATGCTACCGAGGCTGAAACAGACAAAAAATCAAGAAAATTCATTCAGCAGGTTCAGGGGAAATCTTTCAACGATTTCGTGAATATTGCCAAGAAAAATAATTACCAGTTCTCTAATCCGAAAGCGGCTAAAAGATTTGAAGGCCAGCTTCAGGGCTTAGGTACTGAAAAAGATGCAGATATCCTTACATGGGCTTTCGATAAGAAAAGAACAAAAGGAGATACTGAATTATTTACAGTAGACGGAACAGGTGATAAAATTGTAGTTTATCTGAACGGAAAACAGGAGGCAGGTCTTGCTGATCCTGAATCTGTAAGAGATCAGATTGAAGTTATCGTTAAAAATAAATTGGCCGCAAAACAAATTTCTGAAAAAATTGCAGCAGCAAAAGCTTCAAGCTTAGATCAGATTGCTAAATTATTTGCAGCTCCAAAACAATCAGCTCAGGTGAATCTATTGAACCCTTCAGTAGCTGGTGCCATGGAGCCTAAAGTTGCCGGTGCAGCATTCGGTGTTGCAAAAGGTAAACTTTCTAATCCGGTTGAAGGAGGAACAGGCGTTTATGTTCTGATCAAAAAATCAGAAACAGTAAACAAACAGCCTGGAGATCTTAAGCAGTTTACAGAATCTCTTACACAGAGAAGTGCAGGAATGTTCGGACAGGCTTGGATGAAGAGTCTTCAGGACAATGCAGATATCGAAGATTACAGAATCGAGATCTGGAACAAGCTGGGAAATCAGCAACAATAAGAAATTCATTTCAATGATATAAAAAGCGACAAATTTTTTTGTCGCTTTTTTTGTATTTAACGCAGAATAATAAAGGAAAAGATTTATTTAAAATGTATTATATTTGCTTATTAGAAAAAAATTAGCAAGTGAAGTTCAGTAAAGAATTAAAAGCTGGTGTGATTGCACTTCTAGCTATCGTAGGCTTTGTGGTATTGTTTCAGTTTATGAAAGGGAAAAGCCTTTTTACTACCGACAATATATTTTACGCAAAATATGACAATGTAGAAGGTCTGGCGCAGTCTGCGGCAGTTTCTATCAATGGTCTTAAAGTGGGGCAGGTAGACAAGATTATTCCTATCACCTCAAAAGATGGAAAAATTAATTTTGTTGTAAAAGTTACTGTCGACAATAAATTTGAATTTTCAAAAAACTCATCACTGGAGATCTTTGAGCCGGGATTAATGTCCGGTAAAGAAATGAGAGTAAACCTTATGTATGGAGGGCCGACTGCAAAAGACGGTGATACATTAAAAGGAGCTTTCAAACTGGGAACGCTGGGAAGCCTTTCTTCTCAGGTAGGCCCTGTAAAAGATCAGTTACAGGTGGTTCTTCATAGAGTAGACTCCCTGATGGCCAATGCAAACCAGGTTTTTGATGCTCAGAACAGAGCTGAAATTAAAGCTTTGTTAGCTAACCTTAACAAAACGGTTGGTGCATTACAGGCTACAGCAGGAAGTGTAAACAATCTGGTAGGACATAATGATCCAAAGCTGCAAAAGGTGCTGGATGATGCAAGCCTTACCATGCAGAGCGGAAAAGTAACATTAGATAAATACGGACATCTTGCAGAAAGTATTGACACTAAACAGTTGAATGCTACCATTGCAAGTTTAGATGCTACAGTAGGAAAATTGAATCAGGTGATTGGAGGTATTGATAAAGGAGAAGGAAGTTTAGGTAAACTGATGAAGGATGATCAGCTTTACAACAACCTGAATTCAGCCTCTTCCAATCTGAATACATTAATCGAAGATATGAAAGCGAATCCGAAGAGATACATCAACTTCTCGGTTTTCGGTAAAAATAACAAAGACTAATACGCCTTATGCAGTACATCGATAACATTATTTTCCTGATTTTATTAGTAGCCGGATTCGGGCTGTTTGCCAAAAGCCTGCAGAAGATCTACAGAAATATCAGGCTGGGTCGTGAAATCAATAGAAATGACAGAAAATCTGAGCGCTGGAGCACCATGGCTAATGTAGCTATGGGACAGAGTAAGATGGTAAAGCGCCCTGTTGCAGGGATTTTACACATTTTTGTCTATGTTGGTTTTATTATCATTAATATAGAACTCATTGAAATAATTGTTGATGGACTGTTTGGAACTCACCGTTTTCTGGCCTCGGTTTTGGGACACGGATTCTACAGTTTCTTTACAGCTACCTTAGAAGTCCTGGCACTTCTGGTTGTGATTGGTGTCGTTATATTTTTCATCAGAAGAAACTTTTACGGGGTTAAAAGATTAACAATGAAAGAGCTTTTCGGATGGCCAAAAGAAGATGCCAACTGGATTCTTATCATTGAATTTGCCCTGATGATGGCTTTCTTTAAAATGAATGCTTCAGATTTTATTTTACAGTCGAGAGGTGTTTTACCGGTACATGGAAGTTTCCCGATCAGTGAAATGACATTTGTCCCGTTTTTGGAAATATTCAATTTTGATAACGGATTTTTGATGTTCACAGAGAAAGCTGCCTGGTGGTTCCACTTTGTGGGGATTCTTTTCTTCATGAATTATCTGTATTATTCAAAACATTTACACATCATTCTTGCGTTTCCGAGTACATGGTATGCCAATCTTGAGAAAAAAGGAAAATTCAACAATCTTGAGTCCGTAACAAAGGAGATCAAATTAATGATGGATCCAAATGCAGATCCTTACGCTGCCCCGGCTGAAGGTGCTGAAGCTGATGTGCCTTCAAAATTCGGAGCAGAAGATATTTTTGATCTGAATCAGGTACAATTGCTTAATGCCTATTCATGTACAGAATGCGGACGTTGTACTTCAGTGTGCCCGGCCAATATTACCGGTAAAAAACTTTCTCCGAGACTGATCCTGATGAAAACCAGAGACCGATTGGAAGAAGTAGGAAGAAACATTGATAAAAACGGAAAATTTGTAGACGACGGTAAAAAGTTGTTAAACGATTATATTACAAAAGAAGAGCTTTGGGCTTGTACAACATGTAATGCCTGTACAGAAGCCTGTCCGGTATTGCTTGACCCGCTTTCCATTATTTTTGAAATGAGAAGATTCCTCGTGATGGAACAGTCAGCTGCTCCGCAGGAACTGAACCTGATGATGACCAACGTGGAAAACAATGCTGCTCCTTGGCAGTACAATCAAGCCGACCGTCTGAACTGGGCCAATGAAAATTAATGTAACAAAGTAAAATAATGCAGCAATGTAGCAATCATTGGTAAATTGGTACATTAGCATATTGATAAATTTGAAAAGATGGATTTCAATATAAAAACAATGGCAGAATATGCTGCCGAAGGAAAAGCCCCTGAAGTTTTATTTTGGGTTGGATGTGCGGGAAGTTTTGACGACCGTGCAAAGAAAATTACAAAAGCATTCTGTAAGATATTAAATAAAATAGGAGTTGAATTTGCTGTTCTGGGACAGGAAGAAAGCTGTACCGGAGATCCTGCGAAAAGAGCAGGAAACGAATTCGTTTTCCAGATGATGGCTCTTACCAATATTGAAGTATTGAATGCTTACGAAGTAAAAAAAATCGTAACGGCTTGCCCGCATTGTTTTAATACTCTTAAAAACGAATATCCAAGTTTAGGCGGGCACTTTGAAGTGGTTCACCATACTCAGTTCCTTAAAAGCCTGATGGAAGAAGGAAGACTGAAAATTGAAGGAGGCGCATTCAGAGGAAAAAAGATTACCTTCCATGACCCATGTTATTTAGGACGTGCCAATGACGAATATGAAGCCCCAAGAATGCTTCTTGAAAAACTGGATGCAGAGCTTGTAGAAATGAAACGCTGCAAAACCAATGGGCTTTGCTGTGGAGCAGGAGGTGCCCAGATGTTTAAAGAACCTGAAAAAGGAAATAAAGACATCAATATTGAAAGAACAGAAGAAGCTTTATCTTTTGAACCTAAAGTAATTGCTACAGGATGCCCATTCTGTAACACCATGATGACAGACGGGGTAAAACACTTTAATAAAAACACTGAAGTTGCCGTAAAAGATATCGTAGAACTTCTTGCTGAAGCAGAAGACTTGTAATCAATTTTACATATAGATTTAAACTCAGGAGCCATCCTGAGTTTATTGTTTTTATTTACTCTGGAGAAAAAATCGTAATTTTATCATCTAAATTGAAGGATATGAAAATCGAAGAATCTAATATTGTAGAAACCAACGACTACAGAGTCATTATATATCCGGCTTCAAGACCTTTTGAAACCAAAGAAGCAAAAGCCATTACTGAAAAATTATTTGATTTCCTTGCAACATGGGCAGCGCATGGAAAACCACTTTCTTCTTCATTTAAAATTGAAAAAAATCAATTTATCATCGTTTGCGTAGACGAAGAAAAAGAAATGGCCTCGGGATGCAGTATTGATGCCTTAGGAAAAGTAATGAGAGAAATTGATGAAGAATATCAATTAGGTCTTTTCGACAGAATGAAAGCAAGTTTTGTGGAGAATGGTGAAGTAAAAACTTTAAAATTAATGGATTTCAAGACAAAGCTGAGAAACGGAGAGCTTTCAGATGATATCCAGGTTTTTGACTTCTCTAAAAATACTTATCTGGATTTTTTGAGCCACTTCCTTCTTCCTTTGGAGAAAAGCTGGGCGGCCTCTATAAAATAACCGCTGTAAAGCCAATACAGCAGAATAATCATAAAGTGGAAAATATATTTCCACTTTTTTGTTTTAATGTATCTTTGTGTAGATTCGAGTAGAGACTAATGCCTAAAGTACTTTTTTTAACGACATCCCATAGCTATAATGATGACCGTATTTTCTATCATCAGGCAAAAGCTCTTAGAGATAAGGGGTGCGAAGTAAAAATATGCAGTTTATATACAGATTACAGCGGTAGTATTGATGGCATTGACATAGAATCTTATGCTGTACTGGAAGAAAATATTGACAAGAAAATGGAAACTTTCAGAAAGGTTTGCCATACGTTTCAGCCTCAGTGTATCATTTGCTCCGAACCTCTTGCAGTGGTAGCAGTAAGAAAATTTGTAAAGCAGCATAAAGCAGCTTGTATTTATGATGTTACAGAATGGTATCCTTCCATGTCAATGCTCCAGAAGTACCGGTTTCCTGTTAAAATTTTTCAGGCCGTGAAATTTACTTTTATTCAGCTGTATGCAGGATTTTTGAGTACCCGTTTTATTTTTGGAGAAACGACAAAAAAGTTCCCTTTAGCCTATTTTTTCGGATTTAAAAAGCAGATGGTTCTTCCTTATTATCCGGATACTCATTACATCAGAGAAAGTGTTAAACAGCTTAAACAGGGTAGAATTACCCTTTGCTATACCGGTCGGATTTCTAAAGATAAAGGAATTGATAATTTTTTTAAGGCTGTAGATAAACTCCGTCAAAAAGCTTCTTCGCTTCATATCAGAATCCTGATCATCGGGTCCGCTGTAGAAGAAAGGGATAAGCTTTATTTCTCAGCGCTACTGAAGAAATATAATTTCGACGATATTGAGATAAGAAAACCAACGGTTTTTGAACAGTTTACAGAAGAATTGGCTGATGCAGATCTTTGTTTTGATCTTCGGGAAATCAACTTTGAAAACAACCATTCTCTGCCGATAAAGCTGTTTTATTTTATGGGAGCGGGAAAACCGGTAATTTATTCAGATCTGAAAGGGATCCGGAAACATATGGGAGAACTTTCTTTTGGGAGCTTGGCAGATCCTCATAATGCTGATGGGATCTCGGATATTATTATTGATTATATCAGGAATCCTGAGTTGTATCACGCTCATGCGCTCAATGCTGTAAAAGAATTTAAAGAAAAATACAATTGGGAGATGATAAAGGATTCTTTCGTTGATTTTGTGAAAAAATCCATTGATAAATAATCACTATGCAGCTTACTATCATTAAAACATTTGTCTCACGTTTTCTTATTCTGATCCTCAGTTTCGGACTGGTGATCTATTCTACGAATATGTGGGGAAGTGAAGGTAAGGGAACTATTTCCATCGTAATTGCCAATGCAGCTGCAGTGAGTTTCTTCAGTAATATTTTTTCAGGGAGCAGCGCTTCTTATTTTGCTTCAAGATTTAAAATAGAAAAAGTCTTACTCTATGCCTATCTCTGGTCGGTTCTGACAGGGCTTTTAATCCCTTTTTTATTCAGTCTGGCTTCTATTCAGGGCGAATATCTTTTCTATCTTATCGGAATCTCAGTGTTCTCTTCGCTTTTATCTACGAATATCAGTTTATTTATTGGAACACAGGATATTAAAAAGTTCAATGCATATACTGTTCTGCAACAACTGGTACATATTATATTTATTGGAATATTGGTTTATATGTTCGGAAAGAAAGATGTATCCGTATATTTTCTTGCCCAGATCGGTTGCCTGGCACTCCTTTTCCTGACGAGTTTTTTTCAAATTATCAAAAAGTGTAAGATTTCCGAAATATCATTCTGTAAAGATGTAGGCAGGAATATGTTTGAATATGGCTGGAAAACGCAGCTGAGTGCTTTTGTCCAGTTTCTCAATTACAGGCTCTCGTTTTATTTTTTAGAACATTTTGAAGGCATTGCCAGCGTAGGGATTTTTTCCATCGGCGTTACTTTTTCGGAGGCCATATGGACCATTACCCGCAGTATTGCTGTTGTTTTATACTCAGATGTAGTTAACAGTAAAAGCCGGGAAGAATCTATAGACAGAACTAAGGAGTCTTTAAAACTGACTTTTATTTTGATGATAGGTTTCGTTCTGGGAATTATTATCATTCCGGCACAGGTTTATGAAATGATTTTCGGGAAAGAATTCAGGGATACCAAAGAAATTATGCTTCTTTTATCTCCAGGAATTTTTGCCATTGCTGTAAGTGATATGGCAGGGCATTACTTTTCAGGAATGCGCGAGCTTAAAATCCTTAATATCAAATCAATTGTGGGTCTGGTGGTTACGGTGGTACTGTCTTTCATGATGATACCCAGATGGGGAATTTTGGGGGCATGTATTGCCACTACATCATCCTATTTGGTTTCCGCTTTTCTGCTGTTCAGAAGATTTTATAGTGCTACCGCATTCAGCTTTAAAGATTATATGGTTTCAAAAGAAGAAATACTGCTTTTCAGAGAGAAGTTTTTGAAAAAATAATTATTCTATACCCATACGGAAAAATAAAGTCATTTCCCTATTTTTACAAATCTATTAAGTTTACTATGTGCGGAATCAGCGGCTATTATTCATTTCATAAAAGTATTTCCTCTACAAATATTCTGGAAATGAATCAGGCTATTAAGCACCGCGGGCCGGACGATGAAGGGTTCTGGCTCTGTAAAGATGGCCGGGGAGTTTCTTTTTCAGGAAATGATTCCACACAAAAAATTAAAGAACAGTTTCCGGTTTTAAAGGGTGGGGATTCAGAGATCGCTTTGGGTTTCCGTAGATTATCGATTATTGATCTTTCTGAAAAAGGTCATCAGCCCATGCTTTCAGAAAATGAACATATTATCATTACGTTTAATGGTGAGATTTATAATTTTAAAAAGTTAAGGAAAGAACTTGAAAGTTTCGGGCATGTTTTCCGAAGTACTTCTGATACTGAAGTTATGCTCAAGGCATATGAAGAGTGGGGAACCGCAGCCTTTGAAAAGCTGGATGGAATGTTTGCTGTTTGTATTGTGGATATTATCTCGCAAAAACTTATCCTGGCAAGGGACAGGGTGGGAATGAAACCTTTATTTTATCATCAGAGTGAAAATGGGTTGGTTTGGGCATCGGAAATAAAAGCATTACTCAAAAATGAGTTTGTAAAGCCTGAAATCAACTGGAATGGAGTATATACCAATTTCCTTTTTCAGACTACTTTAGCTCCGCAAACCTGTTTTCAGCATATTTTTTCTCTGGAGCCGGCTTCTTTTATGACGGTTGATTTAAAAAATCAGCACATCAGCAAAGAGAAGTTCTGGAAACTGCCTTTATCTTCTGCTGGAAATATTGCTGAAGATGAAGTTGTGAAAACAATAGATGAGCTTCTTTCTGAAAGTATTTCAGAACAGTTATATGCAGATGTTCCTGTAGCGGTGATGATGAGCGGAGGGGTAGATTCTACCTTAATTGCTTCGAAATCAAAAGCTTATAAGACTGATATTAACACCTACACCATATCATATCCGTTTTCGGAAGAAGAAGTGGAAAATGCGGCTTTAGCGGCTAAGCATTTTGGAGTTTCACATGAGGTGAAAGAAGTGGGTGATGAAGAAGCGCTTGAACAGCTTAAAGAAAATATCCAGCATTTTGAAGAACCCTACAGCAGTTTTGAAGTGCTGATCAATGCGGCAAAATATGCACATGATAAAAATTTTAAAGTCGTGTTAAGCGGAAACGGAGCCGATGAGCTTTTTGCAGGGTATTCCCATACACTGAAGCTGAATAGATGGCTTTTCATGAGGCATTTTAATTTTATAAGTCCTTTCATCTTTACAAAAGATAAGCTTTCACAGCGTGTAAAAAACTATTTTTCTCAGAATGCTATGTTTGATTTTTTCAGACAGAGCCAGATCAGTATGAGGCCTTTGGAAGCTAAAAGTCTTATAAAACAGGATATTTATAATACAATTGATCCGGATCTTTCAAAATATCACCTTTCAGAAGCAAAAAGCTATTCCGGATATTTTGAATATGATATGAAATATTCACTTTCATCCCACCATGTTTTTCGTGATGACCTGAGTGCAATGAAATACAGTGTTGAATTTCGTTATCCTTACCTGAGCAACAGCCTGATAGATTATGTAGCGGCACTGCCGGAGAATATCAGATTTAATGGTGCTCAGAATAAACCCTTATTACGGAAAACCGCACAGAAATATCTTCCGGGATCAGTTCTGAATATGCCTAAAAAAGGATTTTCATTTCCTGTCAATTATTTCATTAAAAACGAAAAAAAAGTAAGAGACTTTATCGTTGAAAATCTTGAAAGCTTAAAAAAAAGAAATTTCTTTAATGCTGCAGTGATTGATGAGTGGTGGAATCATCAGGAACATGAATATGACTGGGTGAAAATATGGCAGCTGGTTACTTTTGAGCTATGGTATCAGAAATATTTTGAAAAATAAAGAAGGTGCCTAAAGATTAATATTTTACCTTTGTAGCTATGATGAAATATTTTTGGAGTATACTTGTTGCGGTTTTTGCACTGATAAGTTGCAAAAGTGATGATGATTCTTTGCAGAGAATAGATCAGGTACTGAATATCTACATAAAGAACAGTGCCGGCCAGGATTTGCTGAACAGCAAGAAAACAGGATCTTATACAGGATTTTCCGTCAATGATATTTTTGGGGCCAAAGATAATTCTCCGGTAAGCATTCCATTGAAAATGACTACAGATTCACTGTTTTATATGGAATATCTTGCGGGTGCCAAAAGAAGACGTCTGGACTCTATAAGTCCTGACAATCCGGGTACAGGTAATTCATATTATTCGAGAATGCAGATTACATTTACAAAAAGTACTAATGCAAGTGATAATGTTGTGGACACTTTGGAAGTTCAGTATCGCAATACACCAACGGTATTTCAGGTTTCAAAAGTTTTGTATAACAGGGTTCAGGTATTTTCAAAAGATGCAGATGCTCCTACTTCGATAAATACCGTTACGATCACAAAATAATTTTTAAATTTGTACAATTGTTAGCTGATTGTAAGCTAACCATCTAATATTTAACATCTAAATAAAATGTTACAAGTCAATTTTTTGCGCGACAATAAGGAACGCGTTTTAGAAGGTCTTAAGAAAAGACAATTCAAAAATCTTGAGTTGGTAGACGAGGCTATCGCTGCCGACGACGAAAGAAAAAGAATCCAGTTTGAACTAGATTCCCAGCTTTCCGAAATCAACAAAATTTCGAAAGAAATCGGACTTTTGATGAAAGAAGGGAAAAAAGAAGAAGCGGAATCAGCAAAATCTAAAACAGCACAATACAAAGAGTCGAGCTCAGAATTGAAATCTCAACTGGAAGTTAAGGAAAACGACTTACTGAATATCCTGTACCAGCTTCCGAACATTCCAAATGAACTGGTAAAAAGCGGTGCTTCAGCTGATGACAACGAAATTATTTTCCAGTCTCATCCTGTAGAAGGGCTTGGTGAAGGAGCAATTCCTCACTGGGAACTGGCAAAAAAATATAACCTTATCGATTTTGAACTGGGGGTAAAGATTGCCGGAGCCGGGTTTCCTGTTTATTTAGGAAAAGGCGCAAGATTACAGAGAGCTTTGGTTCAGTATTTCTTAGATAAAAATGTAGAAAAAGGATATACAGAAGTGAATCCTCCTCACGTTGTGAATGAGGCTTCAGGTTTTGGAACCGGACAGCTGCCGGATAAAGAAGGACAGATGTATTATATCAATGAAGATAAATTATACCTTATTCCTACGGCTGAAGTTCCTGTGACCAACCTTTACCGTGATGTTCTGTTTGATGAAAAAGATCTTCCGGTTAAAAATACAGCATTCTCTCAATGCTACAGAAGAGAAGCGGGAAGTTATGGAGCCCACGTAAGAGGGCTGAACCGTCTTCACCAGTTCGAAAAGGTAGAAATCGTAAGAATTGAGAAACCAGAAAATTCTTATGCTGTGCTGGAAGAAATGGTAGAACACATCAAAGAAATCCTTACAGATCTGGAGCTTCCGTTCAGAGTTTTAAGACTTTGTGGTGGTGATACAGGTTTTGCATCTGCAATGACATATGATTTTGAAGTGTGGAGTGCTGCTCAGGAAATGTGGCTGGAAGTAAGCTCTGTGTCTAACTTCGAGACATTCCAGGCTAACAGGCTGAAGTGCCGTTACAAAGCTGATGGTAAATCTCAATTGGTTCACACCCTGAATGGTTCTGCAATGGCATTACCAAGAATTATGGCAGCATTGCTGGAAAACAATCAGACAGCGGATGGAATTAAACTTCCGAAGAAGATTGCAGAATATGCAAGGTTTGATGTGATTAATTAGAAAAACAAGCCGATTCAATATTTCTCCTTTTCAATTTGATTGGGAGATTTTTTATATCCCATATATCCCGGATTTTGAATCAAGGAATATAATTTATTGTTTGATTAAGTGTATAATTTTATTAGTAGGGATTGTAGTTTTAAAATTACTGCAGTCCTGTGTTACGATGTCATTTTTGGGATGGAAATTAATTGACATTTTATTGGGAGTTTCTGATTTTACATCAAGATATAAATAGCCATAATCAACACATCCTAATTTTTCTCCTGAAAAATATATTAAATACATTTTTAAATTTTTTTGAAGTTTATACCCCAAATTTGCTTGATTATCAACATTATTGAAGTTATTAAATTCTATTACTCCATTGGAATTAATTATTTTAACTCTTCCTATTAATATATCCCATTTTGTAGTTGTAAACTCGCTAGCGACATTTTCTTTTTTGATAAAGTTGAATTCATATGTAGTCCCATCTAGAGTCCCTTTCCACGTTCCTACATATTTATTAAGAAGTCCATTGCTGTCTTTAACATAATCTGCATTAGGATAATATCCAGGACTGTATTGAGACATTGTTTCTAATGTAACTGTTTGAGCATTTAAAAAAATGCTGAAAATTGATAAAATAATAAAAAATATATTTTTCATAATGTATTTCTCTGAGCTTTTTACTATAAATTGCTGATTTTCTGGAAACTCTCTCTTTAAAAAAGTTTAAACAGCTTTGTACGCAAAAATCTCAATAATCAATAATAACAGAAAAAAATATTGTAAAAATTGATTATACTCACTGTCATTTTAAATGCATGACACGTAGCCCAAAAACTACATATTAAAATTTCCTGACTGATAAATTTTCAGCAGAATCCATAAAACTCTTTCTCTGTGGTGCTGATTCACGGGCTGGCATCCACACCGGAATTATCTCTGGTATTGGCCTGCCGGACAGCTGCCGGATAAAGAAGGACAGATGTATTATATCAATGAAGATAAATTATACCTTATTCCTACGGCTGAAGTTCCTGTGACCAACCTTTACCGTGATGTTCTGTTTGATGAAAAAGATCTTCCGGTTAAAAATACAGCATTCTCTCAATGCTACAGAAGAGAAGCGGGAAGTTATGGAGCCCACGTAAGAGGGCTGAACCGTCTTCACCAGTTCGAAAAGGTAGAAATCGTAAGAATTGAGAAACCGGAAAATTCTTATGCTGTGCTGGAAGAAATGGTAGAACACATCAAAGAAATCCTTACAGATCTGGAGCTTCCGTTCAGAGTTTTAAGACTTTGTGTGGTGATACAGGTTTTGCATCTGCAATGACATATGATTTTGAAGTGTGGAGTGCTGCTCAGGAAATGTGGCTGGAAGTAAGCTCTGTGTCTAACTTCAAGACATTCCAGGCTAACAGGCTGAAGTGCCGTTACAAAGCTGATGGTAAATCTCAATTGGTTCACACCCTGAATGGTTCTGCAATGGCATTACCAAGAATTATGGCAGCATTGCTGGAAAACAATCAGACAGCGGATGGAATTAAACTTCCGAAGAAGATTGCAGAATATGCAAGGTTTGATGTGATTAACTAAAAGAATCTTTGATTGAGTATATAATAAAAACCACCGGAAACCGGTGGTTTTTACTTTATTCTGTAACGATAATAATCTTTTTATCAGCATTTTTAAGTTTTGTATCCTTATCATAAATGGCTTTCAGATCATATTCTATTCTTATGGAATGACCATCAATCTGCTTCACCCAATCATGTTTTCCTGAAATTGATTTTATAGGATTCTCAAATTTTAATGTAGTCCCGATCTCTTTGAAAAACATAACCATCATACCGGCTATTTTTTCAGATTCTTCCTTTGAGCTTTTGGTTTTGATCGCTTCTTCAATACTTTTTAGATTTAAATTCTCAGTATCAATGGTGAGGGTCTTTCCGTCCCAGCTGCTATAAATATTCTGATCCAGAGGAATTTTTTCGGTTTTTGTAAAGTTTTTCAATGCTTTATAATCGTCCGGTGCAAAGTGTTCCATTTTAAAAGAAAAACCAGCCAGTTTATTGTCTTCTTTCGCAGACTTCATGAAAATCTTTTTCATGATCCTGACTGAATCCGGATTTTCAGTTTTTAATTTTCCTTCCTTTTTGGCAAGGTCATACATGCTTGTCCAGGTTGTTGGAAGCTTATCCACTTCTCCAAATTCTTTTTGTTTCAGTGAGTCCGGCGTCATAGCCATCATTTCTGCCATAAACTCTCTTGTATCGATATCGGTAACAGAAGTAGAAGCGGCATCCTTGTGATAGACAATTTCAGAATTCACACTGCAGGATTGCAGCATAAAAAGGCTTATTAAAAATAAGACAATAGTTTTCTTCATGGTTTATATAAATACAAATTTAATGGCAGTTAACAGCTCCGTTGGGATCTTTAACAATTGTCATAGCTTCTGCTTTCGGAGAAACGTAAGGAATTCCCAGTTCAAGACCTCTCAGAATGAATAATCCTCCCAGAATAATCATAATTACCGGAACAGCTTTCAAAACTTTTATCCTGAAAGCCTGATTCATGAGATTTCCAGCCAAAACAATGGCAAACATAAACGGAAGGGTTCCAAGACCAAATAGTGCCATATATAACGCTCCCTGCCATATTCCTCCTCCTGCGAGGCTGGCAGTAAGGGCCATATAGACCATTCCGCATGGTAAGAAGCCATTAAGAAGCCCTGTGGTAAATCTTGAACGGTAATCTGCCTTCTGAAGCAGTCTTCCCAGATTCATTTTTACGCTGTACAGGAATTTAGAAAGAAAAGGAATTTTTGAAGCAAAATCTTTTCCTCCGAATGAAAATACAGCCATAATAATGAGAAGAATTCCGGCAGTAATGGTCAGGTATTTCTGGAAGCCTGCCATTTCAAATCCTTGTCCGATGATTCCCAGAAGCGCACCTAATAAAGAATAGGTGAAAATTCTTCCAAACTGATAGGTAAGGTTCTGAAGATAGAAATTGGCAGCCTGTTTTTTGGTTAATCCCATCGACAAGGCAATAGGTCCGCACATTCCGATGCAATGAAAGCCGGAAGCAAAGCCTAATGCAATAGCCGACACAATAAGTCCTATTTCCATATCACATCATAATCCATTCTGTAGTCTGTTTTATCTTTCGTCCAGCTCAGCCTTAATGTATAATTTCCCACTTTCAATACTTGTGCAGGAATTGTGAAAGACTGCCCGGCGTCAAGCTGTACAGATTTTTTGATATCTAAATTCTGGTCGTCGGTTCTGTTTAAAACAAATTTTACCGTAGTATTTGAGTTGTTATAATCTTTTGGGAAAGTAATTTTAATTCCTTTGGTATCCTGGCTGTAAACAGGTTTTTCCTGTAATTCATCAGCTTTTTTCTTCGCATCAATTACATCCTGGTATTTTAATTCCTCTTCATAATAATTATCGGTTACCATTTCAGAGTTCTTCTGTCCGTTCGGAAACAGGAACATCATGGATAATATAAAAACTATGAATGCAAATAATGCAATTACAACACCGTGTCCCCAACTAAAGTTCTTCATTTTTTCTAATTAAAATTGCAGTTTGAATGGTCCTTCAAAATAAGTCTGATAAGAATCAATAAGTTTACCTTTCATATCGTATACACCAATGGTGATATTTTGTTTAGAGAGCTTCATTTCATCTTCCGGGAAGCTGATATTGATTGTTCCCTTGGAAATTTTATCTCTGTCAACCTGAATCTTACTGGATGCACTGTAAGTAATTTCACCATGCGCCGGATCTATTACTTTGATGGTAACAATTTTCTTATCATTCGTTTTATTAAGGAAAGTATAATTATAGGTATTGGTAATTTTACCGTCTCTTACAAAGAATGTGCTTCCCGCCGGTTTTATGAATTTAGCTTCCATTTCGCCACGGCTGTACAGAAGATATCCTAAGAACCCTACAAGAAGGAATAAGAATATGGAGAAACCTTTCATCCTTCCTGTAAACCTAAACTGAGTTTCTTTTTCAATTTCGTTCTCAGAAGCATATCTGATCAATCCTTTCGGAAGGCCTACTTTCTCCATGACTTCATCACAGGCGTCAATACAAGCTGTACAGTTGATACATTCCAGCTGCTGCCCGTCTCTGATGTCAATTCCGGTAGGGCATACCACTACACACTGATGGCAATCAATACAATCACCCTTTCCAGCTGCTTTCCGGTCTTCCCCTTTTCTCCATTTCGCTCTGTTTTCACCTCTTTTGAAATCGTAAAAAACGTTGATGGTGTCTTTGTCAATCAATACTCCCTGAAGTCTTCCATAAGGACATACCAGTGTACAAACCTGCTCTCTGAACCACGCAAATACAAAATAGAATGCCGCAGTAAGAAGGATCATCACAATGAAATTGGTAGGATGGGCAAATGGCCCTTCTCCAACAATCTTAAATACCTCTTCATATCCAACAATGTACATGAACATAAAGTGGGTGATGATCAGTGATATGATGATATAAACCGTCCATTTTAAACTTCTTTTCCAGATTTTCTCACTGTTCCACTCCTGTCTGTCCAGCTTCATTTGCTTATTTCTGTCACCTTCAATCAGGTATTCTATTTTACGGAAGATAGATTCCATAAAAATTGTCTGAGGGCAAATCCACCCGCAGAAAATTCTTCCGAATGCAATCGTAAAAACAATAATAAAGATTAAAGATGCGATAGTACCTAAAGTAAGGATAAAAAAGTCCTGTGGATAGAAAGGCTGTCCAAAGATGAAAAACTCCCTGTCTATAACATTGAACATCAATAATGGGTTACCATTGATTTTGATGAACGGTAATGTAAAATAAATAATTAACAGTAAATAGCTTACAATATTTCTATAGTTGGTATATTTTCCTTTAGGTTTTCTTGGAAATACCCATTTCCTTTTTCCGGATTGCTCCATTGTCCCTATAGAATCTCTGTAAGTTTCAGGGTCCAGAACCTGTCCCTGTCCGCCTCGTACTTCTATTTCTTCTATGTCTGACATATGTAATAGGTTTTAAAAAAGAAAAAACATAATTCGTTACTATTTTAATCTAATAACAAATTATGTTTTTTTCATATGTTTCTAATTTTTTAAATTATTCTTTTTCCCAATGTGCTTCAGTTCCTTGAGGAGCTGCTCCTCCCTGAGCCGGAGTCACTGGTGGTTGTTCCTGATTGATGTGATATACATAGGCAGCAATCTTTTCAATCTCTGCACCTGAAACTTCTCCGTTTTTACCGAAAGGTCTCATCGCAGGGTTAGTAGGAGAACCATTCCAGTCCATATGGAATACGTTTTTGAATAGTGTCTTCTCAGGCTGGTTGATCCAGTAGTTATCAGTAAGGTTTGGACCAATACCTCCACTACCGTCTTCCTTGTGACAAGATGCACAGTTTGTTTTAAATAATTCTTTACCTTCTGCGATATTATCTGCTGAATATTTAGCTGTTTCAATCGTTACAGGAGGCTGTGATTTCTGGTATTCTTCAATACTTGCCAACTGCTCCTTATATTCTTTTTCATACTCGCTTAACGGGTGAGCGAAGTCTGTGAAAGAGTATGCTGCAATATATACAATACAAAAAGCGGTCCCAAAATAGAATAAACCTACCCACCATTTTGGTAATTGGTTATCCAGCTCCATGATTCCATCGAACCCGTGGTCGATAAGGATATCTTTTTCTTCGGAAGCAGATTGCTTTTTGAATGCGCTTTGATATAATCTTTTGAAGTAAGGTACTTTCTTTTCAGCTAAATAAGCCGCTTTCTCTTCAGGAGACAATTTCTTGAATTTGTTGTTTTCAATCAGGTCTCCGATAGCTCCATGAATGTAAGCAAGGATACCAGCGATCACAACAGTTCCCCAGAAGTAAGGTGAAGAAAGGAACGCGTAGCTCTGTACAAATAAATAATAAAAAACTATTAAAAGTCCGATTATTATTAAGATGTTTATAACAACAGGTGTTCTTTGTTTCATAAAAAATAGTTTAATTTTTTAAATTAAAATCGTCATCTTCATCATCCCCAAGAGGTGCCTCTTCTTCTTCTTTGTAATATTTTTTAGGCCTGCTAAAAACATAGATTACTAAAGCTATGAAGAACAGCATAAAGAAAATCAGAGCCAGTGTCTGGTAAAAGCCAGCATTTTCTGTATTGGATAATATATCTTTAAAGTTCTGAGGAATCATATGAACCTTTTAATGTTAGTTATTACTTGCTGTTTTGATTTCAGTTGTTTTGATATCTGTACCTAATCTCTGAAGATAAGAAATAAGAGCTACAATTTCTTTTTTCTCTAGTTCTCCCTGAGGTCTCTTAGCATAAGCCTGTTTAAGGTCATTTGCTTCAGAGAAGATATCTTTTACAATTTTTGCTGATTGGTTGTTAGCCCATTTGTCTGCAGAGTCGATTTCAGCCTTGGTATAAGGTACATCGAATACATTCTTCATCAGCTTCATTTTGTCTACCATCTTGGTTCTGTCTAAATCAGTAGCAATTAACCAAGGGTAACGAGGCATAATGGAACCTGCAGAAGTAGATCTTGGGTTATACATGTGTTTATAATGCCAAGAACTTGGGTTTTTACCTCCTTCTCTATGTAAATCCGGTCCTGTTCTCTTAGAACCCCATAGGAATGGTCTGTCATATACGAATTCTCCGGCTTTGGAGTATTGTCCGTTTTTACCGTTAAACCTAACGATCTCATCTCTGAACGGTCTTACCATCTGAGAGTGGCAAGCGTTACATCCTTCACGGATATAGATGTCTCTACCTTCAAGTTCAAGCGGTGAATAAGGTTTCACTGCAGAAATGGTAGGAACACTTTTCTTAAGGGATAGTGTAGGGATAATTTCAATTGAACTACCGATAGATATTGTGATGAAAGACAGAATTCCTAATAATACAGGTGTTCTTTCTAACCAAAGGTGAGTACCCTCTCCTTCTTTTCTGTTCTTACTGATGTTTGCCAGTGCAGGAGCTTCAGCAGGAACATCTTTCTGGAATGATCCTTTTCTTACCGTAGCGATTACGTTTACGATCATTAAGATGGCTCCTGAAATATAGAATACACCTCCTAAGAATCTCATTTTGAAATAAGGGATAATTGCAGTTACAGTATCCAGCCAGTTTTTCCATAATAGGGTTCCGTCCGGATTGAATTGTTTCCACATTAAACCTTGTGTAAATCCTGAAATATACATTGGTACTGCATAGAAGATGATTCCTAAAGTACCTAACCAGAAATGCCAGTTAGCTAATTTTACAGACCAAAGTTTTGTTCTCCACATAATTGGTACCAGGTAATAGATAACCCCGAATGCCATGAAGCCATTCCATCCAAGAGCTCCCAAGTGTACGTGACCGATAACCCAGTCTGTAAAGTGACCAATTTTGTTGATGTTTTTAGTTGCCAAAAGCGGTCCTTCAAATGTTGCCATACCATAGCAGGTAACAGCTACTACAAAGAACTTAAGGATAGGATTTTCTCTTACCTTGTCCCAAGCTCCTCTTAACGTAAGAAGACCATTTAACATACCTCCCCATGATGGTGCAATAAGCATGATAGAGAACCCTGTTCCTACCGCCTGAGCCCAAGCCGGAAGAGCTGTATACTGAAGGTGGTGAGGACCAGCCCAGATATATACGAAAATTAATGACCAGAAGTGAATAATAGACAGTTTATAAGAGAATACCGGTCTGTCTGCAGCCTTCGGAAGGAAGTAATACATTAAACCTAAAACCGGAGTTGTCAGTACGAATGCAACCGCATTATGTCCATACCACCATTGTACAATAGCATCTTTTACCCCTGCATACGCTGAATAAGATTTCCAGCCTGTGAAAGATAAAGGTACTTCAAGATTGTTGAAGATATGAAGCATTGCTACTGCAATCCAGGTACCAATGTAGAACCATATGGCTACATAAAGGTGTCTCACTCTTCTCTTCGAAATAGTCAGGAACATATTGATACCGAAAATGATCCATGAGAATGCGATCAATATGTCGATCGGCCACTCGTGTTCAGCATATTCTTTAGAGGTATTGATTCCCATAAAGAATGTAATGAACGTAGCAACGATCATAAACTGCCAAGTCCAGAAATGTAGCCATGACAATGTATCACTGTACATTCTTGTTTTTAATAATCTTTGTAATGAGTAATAAATACCCGTGTAAACAATGTTACAAACGAATGCAAAGATTACGGTATTGGTGTGCAGCATTCTGATTCTACCAAAACCAAATGCACCATGTGTGTTTATTAACCCTTGAATATTACCCGATGCCAAACTTTTAATGGTCGTATCATCTGTCCCGAAAAAGAATTCAGGTAACTCTGGGTAGAAAAGCATTAATGCCGCCGTAAGCCCGAATGTGAACCCTATAAGACCAAAGACAATGGTCGCATATAGGAACGCACGGACAATACTGTTGTCATAACTAAACTTTTGTGTTTCCATATCAACTATTCACTATTTTTCTCAATTTTTATTATTTTCTCCTATTTCTTTTTCGTCTTTACTTTTGTCGCCGGTTTCATCATTTTCTTTGACTTTTTCATCATCAAAAAGGATTCTGACAGCAGGAGATTCATCATCTTCAAACTGTCCTTTTCGGGCATACACTATAAATACGACCAAGAAAATCGCAGCTAAAGAAACACTGCAGAGGATCATTAAATATAGAATATCCATTGGACAACAAAATTAACCTATTTTCGGGGTTCAAATTTAGTGAAAAATAATGACATTCATCACGAAATGCCGATTTCAGCTAATTTAAAATCAGTCTAAATAAGGGCTTTTACGCCTGTTTTTTGAAATATTTCCGACCTAAAATCCAGGTTGAAAGTGTTGTAAAGGTAACCACTGTGATCGAGCTGATTGGCATAATGATTGCAGCAAACAGCGGATGCATATGTCCTGTAACAGCGTAACTTAAACCCACAATATTGTATAGGAAACTGATTATAAATGTCATTTTCACAATAGTGATAGAGCCCTTACAGACATTCAGGTAGTGGTCAAGTGTAACCACTTTTTCACCATTCATAATAACATCTGAAGAAGGAGTAAAACTGTTTGTATCATCAGCAATAGCAATTCCTACATTACTTTGTTTTAAAGCTCCTGCATCATTCAGTCCGTCTCCAAGCATCGCTACTTTCATGTGCTGATCCTGAAGGTTTTTAATATAATTCAATTTATCCTCCGGGCTCTGATTAAAGGCCATTCCTTTGTAGTTGGGAATAAGCTCTTTAAGCTGGTTTTCCTCTGAGGAATTGTCGCCGCTCAGAATAAATATTTTGTAGTGGGTTAATTTTGTGAAAAGCTCTCTCAGTTTCGGGCGGTATTCATTTTTAAAGATGAATTTACCAAGATATTCACCATTTTTACTGATATAAACTGCGGTCTCAAGATTCTTAGGCTCCTGATTATTATAACGGGCAGAACCAATTTTATAAAGATTTCCCCTTACACTGGCTTCGTATCCTTTTCCTGAGATTTCAGCGAAGTTCTCTACAGGGAAATAATCATCGTTTACATCAATAAACTCATACAGTGACTTTGAAAGCGGATGGTTGGAGTTTTTTAATAATGTTTTGATATTCAGGGAATCAAATTCATTAATCTCACCTCCTTCATATTTGATGTTTGATTTTTTTCTGTGCGTAATTGTTCCTGTTTTATCGAAAACAATCGTATCCAGCTTCGCGATTTTTTCAATCGTTAACGTATCTTTTACATAAAACTTATTTCGTCCTAAAATCCTCATAATGTGCCCGAAAGTGAACGGTGCAGACAATGCAAGCGCACACGGGCATGCAATGATCAGGATGGCTGAAATAACCTGGAACATTTTTTCTAAATCAATAAATGACCAATAAATTCCGGAAACCAGAGCAATACCTAAAATAATGAATGTAAAGTATTTACTGATGCTGTTGGTTAAGGTGTCGAGTCCGGTTTCATGCTTTTTGAACGCTTCCTTATTCCAAAGCTGGGTAAGATAACTCTGATCCACATCTTTGATCACTTCCAGTTCCAGTGACGATCCGATCTGCTTACCTCCGGCAAAAATCTTATCACCAGGCTGCTTGCTGATGCTTTCGCTTTCTCCAGTGATAAAGCTGTTGTCGATGTTTCCCTCTCCGTTGATCAGTATGGCGTCTACCGGGATGATTTCCTGGTTTCTAACTAAAATTCTGTCTCCTACTTTTACTTCAGAAAGAAGGATATTCTCCTGTTTGCCTTCAAAATCTACTTTGGTTACCGCAATAGGGTAGAATGATTTGTAATCTCTGTCGTAAGAAAGAGCACTGTACGTTCTTTTCTGGAAAATTTTCCCCATCAGCATGAAGAAAAGCAGTCCGCAAAGCGTATCAAAATATCCCGGGCCGTAATCCGTTACCACTTCATAGATACTTCTGCCGAAGAGAACAAAAATTCCCAGTACGATAGGAACATCAATGTTGACAATTTTATTTTTTAATCCATACCACGCGGATTTGTAATAGTCGGAAGCTGAGTAAAATACAACCGGGCAGGCCAGCAGGAACATCAGGGTTCTGAAAAGACCTTTATAATGTTCCATCCAGTAATCTTCCCCTCCTACATATTCCGGAAATGCCAGGAACATTCCGTTTCCAAATGCAAAACCGGCGATCGCAAATTTTACAAGAAGTGATTTATCAAGATGGTCAACGTTTTTCTCAGCAGTTTCAAGACTGATAACAGGTTTGTATCCCAGATTGGTTAAGAAATTAGCTAGTTCGCTTAATTTCATATCGTTATGATTGAATGAGATCTGTAAGGTTTTCCTTGTAAAGTTAACCTGGGAATATTTGATGTGCTGATTTAAAGTATGGAGGCTTTCCAACAGCCAGATACAGGAAGAACAGTGAATTACAGGGATTTTGAATGTGACAAGACTGGTGTTTCCTTCAGAGAAATCAGTTACTTTTTCAAAAATCTCCGGCGTGTCCAAATAGTCAAACTGGGAAGAATTTTCATCACTTGGACGAATTCCTGCCCCTTTGTTAAGCTGATAAAAATTGCTTAGGTTGTTCGTATTTAGAATTTCATAAACAGACTTGCAGCCATTGCAACAGAAAGTCTTTTCGTCAAATAAAATTCTCTCTTTTTCTATACCTTGACCACAATGAAAACAGTTCTCGCTCACCACCATAAAATATTGAACTACAAAATTATAACATTTTTTTTTGTTTATCGCGTTAAAAAGTTCTATTTTTGTGATAAATATCATATAAAATGCCGCAGGAACAACAGATAGCAATTGAAGAGAGGTTCGCCAGAGTTTTTAATGATAAATCATTTAAGGAAAGACTTTCTAGCGCAGATTTTGAAAAATATATTAATGGCAAAAAGAAACTGAGTTTTCAGAAACATGAAACCATTTTCGAGGATGGGGAGACTCCAAAAGGAGTGTATGTCCTGGAAAAAGGTGCTGCCAAACTTTCAAAATCTGGAGCATTCGGGAAAGATCAGATTTTAAGATTTATCAAAGAAGGAGATATCATCGGCTATCGTTCTTTGCTTTGCGGGGAAAACTTCCAGGCTAAAGCAGAAGCCATGACAGATATTGAATGTGTCTTTTTACCTGCCGATATTTTTATGTATCTTCTGGAAGTAGATCCACAGCTTTCTTTTGTTATGCTCCAGAAAATTTCTTACGAGTTGGGAGAATCATCCAATACCATTACTTTCCTTGCTCAGAAAACAGTAAGAGAAAGACTGGCAGAAATTCTTTTGCTTCTGGAACAGAAACTGGGAGTAGATCCTGAGGGATTCATCAAGATCTCATTGACGAGAGAAGAAATTGCGAACATTATCGGTACTGCTACAGAAAGTGCCATCCGTCTCATCTCGGAATTCAAACAGGACAGCCTGATTGAAGTGGACGGAAGAAATATCAAGATCCTAAATCACGATAAACTCATGAAACTCGGTCACGTAGTTTTATAAAAATCATACAAAACTTAAGTCGGCTCAGGGCCGACTTTTTAACTTTTAAAAATAGATAAATTATGTCTGTTCATTCTGAAATTAAAAAAGTTACGACTGAAACCTTGCGTAAAATGAAATTCGACAAGGAAAAAATAACAATGCTTACTGCCTATGATTTCACTACCGCAAAGATGGTAGATGCCGGCGGAGTAGATGCTATTTTGATTGGAGACTCTGCAGCGAATGTAATGGCTGGTTTTGAAACTACACTGCCGATTACGCTGGATCAGATGATCTATCATGCCCAAAGTGTGGTAAGAGGAACCGACAGGGCTTTAGTGGTAGCAGATTTACCTTTCGGAACGTACCAGAGTAATCCTGAAAAAGCATTGGAGTCTGCGGTAAGAATGATGAAGGAAGGCGGTGCACATGCTGTTAAAATCGAAGGAGGGAAAGAAATTTCGAAATCAATTAAGAAAATCATCAATGCCGGAATTCCGGTAATGGGGCATTTGGGATTAACACCACAGTCGATCTATAAATTCGGGACGTATAAAGTAAGAGCTAAAGAGGAGGCAGAAGCTGAAAAGCTGATTGCTGATGCGCAGCTTCTGGAAGAGCTGGGCTGTTTCTCGATTGTGTTGGAAAAAATTCCTGCAGATCTGGCAAAGAAAGTGACAGAGAGTATTTCTATTCCAACCATCGGAATCGGGGCAGGATCACATTGCGACGGACAGGTTTTGGTATACCACGATATGGTAGGAATGAACAAAGGTTTCAGTCCGAAATTCTTAAGGAGATACCTTGACCTTTACACAGAAATTACAGGAGCGGTTTCCCAGTATGTAAAAGATGTGAAAAGTGTAGAGTTTCCAAACGAAAACGAAAGCTATTAATCCATGCAAAATCAACAATCTGTCCAGGGAATATTATCTATCGCAGCATTGATTTGTCTTGCTGTGGGATGGTTTAATCTATTCTCTCCGGAAATTAATCATTTGCTTTCAAGAAAAGTTTTTTATATTCTGATAGGAGTGAGTTTCTTTATTCAGGCTCCGTTACTTACCAATAAGAACTTTGTCTATGCAATGTACGCTGCTGCAGCTATCTGTGTATTCGGAGCATTCATTCCGGAAGACTCAAAACTTTCAGTCATTAAAACGGTTGGGCTTCTTGCAGGAATTATCCTGTCGCTATCCAATAGAAGAAGATAGACTTAAAAAGGTATGAAGGAGCAGATTATATATGAGGACAATCATCTTCTGGTGATTAATAAAAAGGTTGGGCAGCTTGTTCAGGGTGATAAGACCGGTGATGAATCACTATTGGAATCCATCAAAAACTTTATAAAAATAAGAGATGCTAAGCCGGGAAATGTTTTTCTCGGCCTGGTGCATCGTATAGACAGGCCTACTTCCGGGCTGGTGATCTATGCCAAAACTTCCAAAGCGCTTTCCCGTCTTACACAGATGGTAAAAAACCGTGAGGTGAAAAAAACATATTGGGCAGTTGTTGGTAAAGAAATGATCCCGCAGAGCCAGAGACTGGTTCATTATCTGAAGAAAAACGAAAAAAATAACAAAGCCATCGTTTTTCCGAAGGCAACCGAAGGGGCAAAAGAAGCTATTCTCACCTATAATGTGATCAAAACTTTGGATAATTACCTGCTTCTTGAAATTGATCTTGAAACAGGAAGACATCATCAGATCCGTGCCCAGTTATCAAAAACCGGAATTCCGATCAAAGGAGACCTTAAATATGGTGCTCCACGCTCCAATGCGGATGGAGGAATCAATCTTCATGCGAGAAAGCTGGAGTTTATTCATCCGGTGACCAAAGAAAAAATTGAAATTACAGCGCCTGTTCCACAGAATGATGCGATCTGGAGAGCTTGTGAAGAATAAACTATTTTATTAAAAATATTTCCGGTTAAAATGAAAGACTATCTTTTTTGAGGTAGTCTTTTTCTTTGTCTTATGATTTCGAGCCTGTGAAGAATAAAAAATCACATTGATAAGTGGTTTGTATTAATATTTTTCTAATTTCTCTTTTATTTCCTTGTTATTATATTAAATTCATTACATTTTAATGATTGTATTATTTGTTTTGTAATAAAAATTGAGTTTTATTTAATTATTGTTAAAACAATTGTAAATTAGCCAACATCTAATCTATTTTTATATGAAACAATTTTATAAAGTATTCTTTAATTACGAAAAGAATAAAAAGCATCTGAAAAGAACGCTGGCGCTTGCATTGCTTACAGCATCTTCTGCCGTTATGGCCCAGGTAAGCGCTTATAGCTTTGGGCAGACCACAGGAACTTATACTCCAATTACAGGAACCGTACTGGAGGCTGCTACAGGAAATACCACATCTACTAATCTTAACAGTAATGTTTATCCTTTGACATTGCCTTTTGGTTTTGTATTTAATGGAGTATCATATAATTCATTAAATGTATCAACTAACGGTTTCGTTACATTCGGAGCTACAGCCCCTTCTACAATATATACGGCACCCATATCCGGAATAACGGCTTATGAAGGGGCGATCTCTGTGTTTGGAAGAGACCTGAGCAGTATTTTTGATATTAATGGTGTAACCGGAGATATCAGTTGGGAAACTACAGGCGCAGCTCCTAACCGGGAAGTGGTCATTCAATGGAAAAATTTCAGACCAAACAGCAGTACTTCCACAACCGCTGTGTATGCCTTTTCCTTTCAGATCCGCTTAAAGGAAACTTCTAATGTGATCCGGATGGTTTATAATAACGGAACGTATCTAGCCGGAACAACCGGTGTTTCCGGAACTGCTCAGATTGGTTTGAGAGGGAATACCGCTGCCGATTTTAATACCCGGCTGAATGCCGCCACATCAGAATTCGTGAACTCTACGTCGGGAATGGCTAGTAGCAGTACCCAGGCCTTCAATACAGTAAATTCGGTTCCCGGAATGCCGCCTCCCGGATTTACTTATACCTGGACGCCACCATCTTGCTACGCTCCGGCAGGAATATCAGCCGGAGCAACAACTGCTAATACTGCTGCGTTATCATGGAGTGCTTCACCTTCTGTTCCCGGAGCATATGATATTTATTATAGTACAAGCAACACAGCTCCTACCGCTTCTACACCACCAAGTGTACCTCCGGTATCAGGTTTGTCAGCTACTTTGAATTCTTTAACTCCTTCCACCGTTTATAATATTTGGATAAGATCGAACTGTGGTTCAGGCAATACAAGTATATGGTCTCTTCAGCCTTTACAAATTGGAACGCAATGTCAGCCTCCTTCAGTCATTACATCTTCCGGAGCTATGGTATGTCCCGGGCAGAGTGCAACATTATCAGCAACAACGGGTAGTGGGTCTGTGCTTCTATGGTATGATGCCGGTACGAATGGAAATAATGTAGGTACAGGGACGTCATATATTACGCCTCCGCTTGCTTCAACCACCAATTATTGGGTTTCAGCGGCAACTATAGGAGCTGATTCATATGTAGGTAAAGACTCTCCAACTTCTACCGGCGGGAATTCTGGATTTGCTGATTATGGGTTGGTATTTGATGCTTACTCTCCAATGGTAATAAAAGAAGTTGATATATATCCTATGGGAAACGGTACAACAGGAACCGTTACCATTAATCTGAAAAACTCAGGCGGTACTATTCTGGCTACTAAAACAATGAATGTGAATGTAACTACAGCGGGTGTACTGAATACGGTTGCACTTGACTTTAATGTGCCGGCAGCCGGAAGTGATTATAGGCTTGTTGTAGATGGAGCATCAGGAATATCCAACTTGCGCAGAGAAATTTTATCAGGTTTTTCTTATCCGTATATATTATCGGGAGTATGCAGTATAAAAGCGGCGAGATTCGGTTCAAATCCCAGTTCGAATTATTATTATTACCTGTACAATTGGAAAGTAAGTGGAATTTGTGAATCAGACAGGACAATGGTAACAGCTACGGTAAACTGTTTAAGTACTTCAGAAGCTCAAACGAAAGAAACAATAAAAGTACATCCGAATCCTTTCTCTGATTATATTAACATCAGCAGACCGGAACTTGTAAAATCAATAAAAGTAACACATGTTACCGGAAAACTGATCAGAACGATTGATAACCCGGACTCTGTACTGAGATTTAGCGATCTTTCGCAGGGAATGTATATGCTGGTTCTGGAGATGAAAGATGGTTCTCTGGAACATAAAAAAGTGATTAAAAAATAATAATTTATTGTAATTCAATCAGTAAGGGCCGGAGATGTAATAGTCTCCGGCCTTTTTTATGCTCAAAAAAATCAGATTTTGCCCATTCTGAAAAAATAACTAACTTCGTCCCAGACTTTAGGGGTGTCTGTTATCAACAGACTGAGACTTTACCCTTTGAACCTGATCTGGATCATACCAGCGTAGGGAAAAGTAGATGACTTTTGCTGTACATTCTATTGTACAATAATGGCCATTCCTGAAGTGATTTAAATTATTTAGGAATGGAACTTATAATCAACCACACCCGAAAAACATTCGATGTACTTCCTGAAAATCTGGAAGCATTACTGGCTATGGAGCTGCCCGGAAAAAAGAAAGGCATTGCAGTAGCCCTCAATAATCGCATTATTCCGCTGTCCGTCTGGGCGGAAACCATCCTCAACAATAACGATTCAATTTTAATCATTACTGCCACTCAGGGCGGTTAATTTTCATATTAAAAACCAATACTTATGGCTCACTCCATTACATGTTCGCCATTTCCGAACTCAAAGAAAATCTATGTTGAAGGAAAACTACATCCTATCAATGTAGCCATGCGTGAAATACAGCTTAGCCCAACCAAATTGACCAATGGTGGCTTTGAACATAATGCCCCGGTCACGATTTATGATACTTCAGGACCTTACACCGATGAAAATGCCGTTATTGATATTCAGAAAGGACTTCCGAGAATCAGAGAACAATGGATTCTGGACAGGAATGATGTGAATATCCTGGACGGAATTACGTCTGAATACGGAAAAGCACGTTTGGCAGATCCCCGCCTTGATGAACTGAGGTTTTCCTACGATCATAAACCTAAAGTTGCCAAAGAAGGAAAAGAACTTACCCAGCTTTATTATGCAAAACAGGGTATCATCACCCCGGAAATGGAATATGTGGCCATCAGGGAAAACCAAAAAATAGAGCAGCTTGATTCCGTATCGAAAGAAATGGCTTTTCAGCATGCCGGACACAGCTTTGGAGCGAATACTCCGAAAGGTAAGATCACTCCGGAGTTTGTAAGAGACGAAATTGCTGCCGGAAGAGCGATTATTCCCAATAATATCAACCATCCGGAGAGTGAACCGATGATCATCGGGAGAAATTTCCTGGTGAAAATCAATGCCAATATTGGAAACAGTGCTGTTTCATCCAGTATTGAAGAAGAAGTGGAAAAAGCGGTATGGGCCTGCCGATGGGGAGCAGATACCATTATGGATCTTTCTACAGGGAAAAATATTCACGAAACCAGAGAATGGATCATCAGGAACAGTCCGGTTCCGATTGGTACCGTTCCAATCTATCAGGCACTGGAAAAAGTAAAAGGTGTTCCTGAAGACCTGACATGGGAAATCTTCAGAGATACCCTGATTGAACAGGCAGAACAGGGAGTTTCCTATTTTACCATCCACGCAGGAGTCTTACTGAGATATATCCATTTAACAGCGAACAGAGTAACCGGAATTGTTTCCCGAGGTGGATCAATTATGGCAAAATGGTGTCTGTTCCATCATAAAGAAAGCTTTCTCTATACCCATTTTGAAGAGATTTGCGAAATCATGAAGAAATATGACGTGGCTTTCTCTTTGGGAGATGGGCTTCGTCCGGGATCTATTGCAGATGCCAATGATGCAGCTCAGTTTGCAGAACTGGAAACTTTAGGTGAACTGACCAAAATTGCCTGGAAGCATAATGTACAGGTAATGATTGAAGGTCCGGGACACGTTCCGATGCATATGATCAAAGAAAATATGGATAAACAGCTGAAGGAATGCCATGAAGCTCCGTTTTATACCTTAGGCCCTTTAACCACGGATATTGCACCGGGTTATGATCATATCACTTCCGGAATCGGAGCAGCCATGATCGGTTGGTTTGGTTGTGCCATGCTTTGCTATGTAACACCTAAGGAACATTTAGGACTTCCGAATAAAGAAGATGTGAAAGTTGGGGTAATCACCTATAAACTGGCAGCCCATGCGGCAGATCTGGCAAAAGGACATCCTGGCGCGCAATACAGAGACAATGCCTTAAGTAAAGCGAGATTTGAATTCAGATGGGAAGATCAGTTTAACCTTTCGTTAGATCCTGAAACGGCAAGAGCGTATCACGATGAAACCCTTCCTGCAGAGGGCGCAAAAATTGCCCATTTCTGTTCTATGTGCGGACCGAAGTTCTGCTCCATGAAAATCACTCAGGAAATTCGGGAATCTGCAGAAAAAGGAATGCTGGATAAGTCACAGGAATTTATCGAAAAAGGAAAAGAAATCTATATATGATCCTGGTTATCACTCCTGAATTGATTGTTCCGAACGAACCTGATAGTATTAATCAGATGTTTTATGAAGGTCTTGATCTGCTCCATATCCGCAAACCGTGGATCAGCCGTAATGAAATGATTGAATTCATCACCCAAATTGACGAATCTTTTCGTTCGCAGCTGGTGCTTCATAGACATTATGACCTTGGGAAAGAATATCATATTTCAAGATTTCATTTCAGGGAGACTGACCGTGAGCAAGGAAAATGCAAACCCTTTTTGCCGGAAAATATTATTTCAACTTCAGTACATGATATCAGAACATACAATACTTTGGATAAAGAATGGGAATATGCTTTTATAAGCCCGTTCTTTCCAAGTATATCCAAAAAAGGGTATGGAGCAGATTCTACTATTAAAGAAGAAATACAATCTCGGAACAATCCGGATGTGAAATTAATTGCCCTTGGAGGAATTGATCAGGATAATATTCATGAAGTTTTCGGATCGGGTGCAGACGGAGCAGCTCTGTTAGGAGCAGTTTGGGAAAGTGAAGAACCTTTAAAAGTATTCAAAAAATGCAGGAACGTCCTTATGTCATAAGCATTGCGGGCTTTGATCCCAGTGGTGGAGCGGGCTTATTATCAGACATTAAAACCTTTGAGCAATCCAAAGTGATGGGCTTGGGGGTATGTACCGCATTAACACTGCAAACAGCTTCCCAATGTATGAGCCTTGAATGGCGTCCTGTGGAGGAAGTGACTGGAACCATACAGGTCCTGATGGAAAACTATCCCGTATCAGCAGTGAAAATCGGAATTGTGAAAGATGCAGATTTTTTAAGCAAAATTGTAGAAACGGTTCAAAAGAATAATTCTGAAGTTAAAATCGTTTGGGATCCTGTCCTGAAAAGTACCTCCGAATTCACTTTTTTTGATCTTGAGACACTTCCTCAATTAAAAAATACCATTAATAAGCTCAGTTTAATAACTCCCAATTATAATGAATACAGTGTTTTAAAGGAAAATAATCTTTTGCCGGATACACATCAATGTTCATTATTAATCAAAGGAGGGCATAGGGAAGATCATTTAGGAACGGATATTTTAGTTGAAAAGGAAACAGAAATTCTATTAGTTCCAGCCGGAAACAATACAATATATTTTCCTAAACATGGCTCGGGCTGTGTATTATCGTCAGCCATTACAGCAGAACTTGCGAAAGGGGAAAATATGGAAACGGCCTGCCGGAACGGGAAATTATATATCGGAAAATTTTTAAAAAGCAATCCCTCTTTACTGGGAACACATTCATAGAAAATATGGAAAAATTACAATACATATCACAGGGAAATACCAGGCAGGAACAGGAACTTCATATCCGTAAAGCTCTGGATAACGGAATCAAATGGGTGCAGGTGAGATGGAAAAATGCTCCTGAAAATGAATTAATCAGTCTTTGTGAAATTTCAAAACAACTTTGCTTAGAATATCAGTCGGTTTGTATCATCAATGATCATGTACATCTGGCTAAAGAAATTGATGCAGATGGTGTGCATGTAGGATTAAATGACACTGCTGTTGAAGATGCAAGGCTGATTTTAGGTGAAAATAAAATTATTGGAGGAACAGCCAATACTCTTTCTGATGTCATCCGGAGAATCAGTGAAGCTTGTGATTACATTGGTTTGGGACCATTGAGATTTACCACGACCAAAGAAAAACTAAGCCCTGTTCTTGGGTTTGAAGGATATCAGAAAATCGTAGATGGAGTAAGAGAACAATCCTTTGCTGTTCCTAAAATATTTGCAATCGGAAGTGTTGCTTTTGAAGATATCCTACCCTTGCAGGAAATTGGAATTTACGGTGTTGCCGTTTCAGGCCTCATTACAAAGCAGCCTGCGATAATTAATGAACTAAAAAAAGTAATGATATGAACCATCAGAAATTAGAAATAGCAGGAAGAACTTTTGAATCAAGGCTGTTTTTGGGAACAGGAAAGTTCGGAAGCATGAGAGATATGGTCCAATCTGTTATCGCATCAGAAACCGATATGGTAACAATGGCGTTAAAGAGAATCGATGCGCAATCCCATGAAGATGATCTGCTTGATTCCCTGAAGGAAACCCATGTTCATCTTCTTCCAAATACATCCGGAGCCAGAACTGCTAAAGAAGCTGTATTGGCAGCGCAACTAGCCAGAGAAGCGCTGGAAACCAACTGGGTAAAGCTGGAAATCCACCCGGATCCGAAATATTTACTGCCGGATCCCATTGAAACTTTATATGCTACTGAAGAACTCGCTAAATTAGGATTCGTGGTCATGCCTTACATTCATGCTGATCCTGTTTTGTGCAAACGGCTTGAAGACGCCGGAACAGCTGTAGTAATGCCTTTGGGGGCACCTATTGGAACGAATAAAGGATTAAAAACACAGGATTTTCTGGAAATAATCATCAGTCAGAGCAATGTCCCTGTGGTGGTGGATGCGGGAATCGGGGCACCATCAGATGCTGCAAAAGCCATGGAAATGGGGGCTGATGCCGTTTTGGTGAATACTGCGATCGCTGTTGCGAGAAATCCATTGAATATGGCTGTCGCTTTTAAAGAAGGAGTTATTGCCGGGAGAAGGGCTTTTGAATCAGGTTTGGGAGCTATTTCCAGTCATGCCGAAGCTTCAAGTCCGCTTACTTCGTTTTTGTTTGAATAAATCAGGATTATGAAAAGCTTTAAAGAGGTTTTTGAAAACTACCGATGGGATGAAATAAAATCTAAGCTTGAAAAGGTAAGTCTGGCTGATGTAAGATACAGTCTTCAGAAGAAAAACAAAACAATTGAGGATTTTCTTAATTTCCTTTCACCAGCAGCTTCTCAGGAACTGGAGGTGATGGCAGTGATGACACGGGCAATTACCCAGAAACGGTTTGGTAAAACCATTCAGCTCTATGCACCGCTGTATCTCAGTAATGAATGCCAGAATATCTGTACCTATTGCGGTTTCAGCCTTGACAATCATCTGAAAAGAAAAACACTTTCCGATACGGAGCTGATGATTGAAGCATCAGTCCTGAAATCAATGGGTGTGAATCATGTACTGCTGGTAAGCGGTGAAGCCAATAAAATAGTAGGTGTACCTTATTTTCAAAATGCTGTCCGTAAGCTAAAACCTCATTTTTCCAATATTTCCATCGAAGTTCAGCCGCTCATGGAAGATGAATATAAACTGCTTCATGAAGAAGGAGTATATTCCGTATTAGTCTATCAGGAAACCTATCATCAGGATGTCTACAGGGAATACCATCCGAAAGGTAAAAAATCAAACTTCCATTTTCGTCTGGAAACACCGGATCGGATCGGGAGAGCAGGAATTCATAAGATAGGACTGGGAGTCCTGCTTGGACTGGAAGATTGGAGGGTGGACAGTTTTTTCAATGCTTTGCACATTGATTATCTTCAGAAACAATACTGGAAAAGCAAATTTTCGGTTTCCTTTCCAAGGCTCAGACCTGCTGAAGGCATCATTGAACCCAATTTTATCATGGAAGACAGAGATCTTCTTCAGTTGATTTGTGCCTACAGAATCTGGAATGAAGACCTTGAAATTTCCATATCTACCAGAGAAAATGAAGTGTTCAGAAATAATATTGTGTCTCTGGGAGCAACTGCGATGAGTGCAGGGTCAAAGACCAATCCGGGAGGCTATGCCGTAGATAAAGAATCTCTGGAACAGTTTGAAACCAGTGATGAACGGAGTATGGAAGAGATCAAAACCATGATCAGAAAAGCAGGCTACGATCCTGTGATGAAAGACTGGGATTCTGTGTACAGTGGATATTAAAACTTTTAAACCAGTAAGGACTTTGAAGAAGTGAAGTTTAATTAAGAAAAACCGGAGATTTTTAAGATAGCATCCTTTAAATCAAAGCTCAGCTTAACTCTTCTTAAAATTTAAAGAATCTTAATGGTTCAACTATTATAAAGTATGAAAAAAGAAGATCGTTTTTCACGGTACAGCCGGCAGATATTTATTGAAGAAATAGGACTGGAAGGACAAAAGAAAATAATGGCTGCCAAAGTCCTTGTTATTGGAGGAGGAGGTCTGGGAAGTCCGGTTATACAATATCTGACTGCCGCAGGAATAGGAAATTTAGGAGTTGCAGATTTTGATGAGGTTGAACTTCATAATCTGAACCGGCAGGTTATCCATACCGAAAACAGAGTAGGATTATCCAAAGTGAGGAGTGCAGAAGTCTATGTAAAAGAACTCAATCATCAGGTTACATTCAAAGGAATTGAAGAGAAAATCAATGATGGGAATGCTGAGGATATTATTTCGCAGTACGATGTTATTATTGACGGCTCAGACAATTTTTCAACAAGATATCTGGTAAATGATACCTGCGTAAAATTGAAAAAAACTTTGGTCTACGGAAGTATTCTGGGATTTTCCGGACAGGTAGCTGTATTTAATCATAACGGAAGTAAAGATCTCAGAGATATTTTCCCGGAACCGCCTTTCGATGATGATGTACCGGATTGTGACAGCCTTGGCGTTTTGGGCGCTCTTCCTGGGATAATAGGCAGCATGATGGCTCTTCAGACCTTGAAAATTATCACAGATCTTCCGGTATGTGTTAATCAGCTGACATTGGTAGATACGCTGAACTGGAGATTTCAGACGGTAGATTTTTGATTCAAAGAAACACTAATATCACTGATGTTTTCACAAATAACACTTTTTTACGGGCAATAGAAACAGAGTAAAGCAATTATACAAAGTTATATATCGATAGGAACGGGCTTTAGCCCGTTTACTTTTTAATATTCTTCCACTGGCTTTAGCCAAAACCCTATAAAAAAACAGGCGGTAAAAATGATTACCACCTGTTTTATTTCTATTGTAAAAGAATTATTGTGCCTGCTGCATTACACCTCCGGTATCTTCTTTTTTGGTTTGATTTAAGATATTCGGATCCTCTTTCGCCAGTTTATTTCTCGTCGGAATTTTATAATTGATGGAAAGTCCGAAGTTTCTCGTATCATATTTGCTGCTGATCATCACCGGATTTCCTGACGGCGGATTAGAACGCACCTGCATTACCTGTCCGTTGAAAATATCATTCGCAAAAACAGAAAGTGTCAGACGGTTATTCATAAACTTCTTCGTCAGCGTAAGATCAAACGAGTTGTTGAATGGTTTCTCTGCCGTGAAGTAGAAATATCCCGCCTTTGGGGTCAGATAGCTGTAGTTGGCTGTCAGTTTAATATCTTTCGGCAAAATAATCTGTGTCATGATATTGAAGATCCAGAACCCTTTATTGTTCAGATTGTCAATTTCATGTTTCTGATAACCGGCATACAGGTACATGAAGTTAATTTTATCCGGATTAAAATTAAATTTCATAATCTCACTCATCGGCTTACTGAAAATCATAAAAGGAACCGGTAACCCTACATTAAAGTTATGAATTCTCATATTTGAAATATTCACCTGCTCATTGAAGAGTTTTCTTCCGTCTTTTCGGATGATCTGTGCCACCTGATTGCTTGCCGAGCTTACGCTATACCCAATAAATGCATAATCAAAAGCAGATACTTTTATTTCATAATTATCAAAAATAGTAGGCTGAAGGTTCGGGTTACCGTTTACCTCCGTACTTGGTCCGGAGAACGTTACGTTATTCGGATTCAGGGCAGAAATGCTTGGCAGACTGATTTTCCTGTTGTAATTCGCAGCAATATACACCTGGTTCATCATGTTATACTGTACGCTCGCGTTCGGGAAAAACTTAAATTTATTGAAAGGAATCAGATCGGCTTCAACCAGTTTTTTATTCTTATCAATATATCTTGTTATCCCGGAAATATCATAGTTTTCAGCACGGGAACCCAATGTGAAATCAAACTTTTTCAGCTTAGCCTGGAATTCCAGATAGGTAGAAGCTGTCTGTCTCTGGTATTCAAGGTTGGTTAAGCCAAAGCTTTCCGTGTCATAATCCTGCTTTTCATACAATCCTCCAAAGCTTACCTTTCCACCATCAAGAAGCTTGATAGGCTGGGCGTAATCTACCTTAAAGTTGGCAATATTCATCACAGATTTATTATTCAGAATATCTTTTAATCCATTGGTAGGGCTATCAAGAGGCTCCGTGGGATAAGCTACAAATGTCCCATCCTGGAAGTAATTATCCTGGGAAAACTTGCTGTCTGATCTTGTATAGCCAAACTGGAAGTCCAGTTTTTGAGATTTGTCAGCAAAACGCTTCTGATAGGTTACAACGGCCTCCTGTCTCAGGTTATTGGTATGGGCAACATCTGAAGAAGTATAAAAAGCCTCTTTTAAATCCTCCGGATTTCTCCTGAAAGGCAAATCTCCGTGGCCGTTGCTTAAAGTGTAGTTGTCGTTATTGTTGTGATAAATATCGTAGTTTAATAATAATCTGTCCTGCCCCAGATCAAAAGTTAACCCGGATTTTGCAAAATATCCGCGCCCGTATCTGTCGGTATGGCTGTTTAAAAGCTCATCCTGCTGGCCGTTCAGCATACTTTCACGGTAATTCTGCCCAACATTAAGCTGCCATCCGAAATATTTATTTCTTGCATTTAAATTAACGGAATTCGTAGTTCTGCTTCTGTATTGGTCATAATTCGTGAAAGAATAATTCCCTGAATAAGTAGCCGTTAAATATTTATTTGCATTTTTATTGGTGATGATATTCATGATCGCACCTCCGGAAGTAGCTGGAAATTCGGCACCTGGCTGGGTGATCACTTCAATTCTTTCTACAGAGTTGGCGGGCATACCTTCCAGAAAAGAATTCAATTCATTTGAGGTAATGTTCAGAGGTCTTCCGTTAAGGTACACTTCCAGCATTTTCCCCTGATACATCATTCCTGCGATATCGGTAGATACAAGCCCCGGAAGTTTTTTTATTCCTTCCAGAACGTTTCCGTTATTCAGCTGAGGCTGCTCAGAAAAATCGAAAATAGTTCGGTCTGCTTTTTGTTCAACGGCCTTTTTAGTTTTGGTAATGACTACGCCTTCAATTTGCTTTTCCTGAGGTTTATTATTTTTTTCCTGCGAAAAAACAAAAACAGAGCCTAGCAAGGATAAAGCGAAAATTGTTTTTTTCATAATGGTTTTACTGTTATCCGGTTAGACGCAGAAAAAGATCATTTGTTACGGTAAATGTTTGAAAACCGAAAATTTAGACTAAATATTTTTTTATTTCCGAAATAATTATATCTTTGCCAGGTAATTATCAAGAATCTCTAGATGGGATAGCAACCTGCAAAAACAAGCAAGGTGCTGCAATCGATAAGCCGGATCTTCCGGAAAAAATGTTTATCATTCTATCATTACTCCCATCTTGAATTTTTGTTTTAAAGTTAAAATCAAATGTTTAAAGACAAGGGAAATCACCCAACATCAGTAATTTTTTATTCTTCAGATCATGAAGTGAACCTTCATTATTCTGATATGTTCTCATGCCATTTCTACATGCGCATGTGTTGTTGTTTCTAGCCTTTTCTTTTTCTAAAAAATAATACAAACATTTCGGATTCTGTGGTAACCTTACAATTTAGGGTTACAGGATTTGTATTGCTTAAAAAAACAATTTTATCAACAAAAAGTACACAACAAACATGCATAATTTCAAAAAAAGATTCTTTGTTCCTTCTGTCGCACTTATCTCCACATTTTACTATGCACAGACGGATACCTTACAATCTAAGAAAATAGATGATGTGGTCATCCTTGGAACACGGGGTTCCGGAAGATCATTGACGGAGACCCCCGTTCCGGTAGATATCATTAATATCTCAAAAATTTTAAAACAAAGCCCGTCTAACAGTATCAGTCAGGCCTTAAATTATATTGTACCCTCATTCTCATCCACCTCTCACACCGTTAATGACGGAACCGATTTTGTAGATCCTGCGCTCCTGAGAGGACTTGGTCCGGATCAGGTTTTGGTTCTGGTAAACGGAAAAAGAAGATACCAGTCTTCACTGATAAATGTTACCCTTACGCCGGGAAGAGGTTCTGTGGGAACCGACCTTAATGCTATTCCTGCCTATGCATTGGAAAAAATAGAGGTTTTAAGGGACGGAGCTGCTGCCCAGTATGGTTCTGATGCAATTGCAGGAGTAATAAACCTTGGGCTGAAAAAAAGATTGGGACTTTCAGGGCAGGTATTTTTAGGAGGATATGCTTCTCCCGTTACCAATAATTTCTCCGGCGGAGCAGATGGGCAGACTATTTCCGTAGATCTTAATTACGGAGCTAAAATAGGGAAAACCGGATTTTTTAATGTGACAGGTTCTGCCCAATACCGTGATCCTTATTCCAGAGCCGGAGTGCGGGAAGGTGATATCTTCAATGCCTATAACGCAATTAATTACAGAGCATTACAGGATGGCGTTAATATTGATGGGTTATATAAAAATATTACCAATACTCCCAATACTCAGCAGATTATCAATACCATTAAGCAATATGCGACTAAGGTAGATTATTTTGGGAATGATTTTCAAACTCAGATCTCAGGGGCAAACAGTATTTCTGATCTTCAGAATATACTGGGCAAAGATTTTACCTCTCAGGAACTTAATTACAGAGGGCTGGAGAGAAAGGATTTCAGCCTGAGAGCCGGGCAATCTAAACTGCAGTCAGGGCAGCTTTTTTTCAACTCTGAAATTCCTGTTAATGAAGAATGGAAAGTTTATTCTTTTGGAGGTTACAGCTATCGTCTTGGGAATGCCGGAGGATTTTACAGGCTTCCGAACAATGAAAGAAACATCAATGCTGTTACACCCAACGGGTATCTTCCGCAGATTGAAGCCACTGTGAACGATTATTCCCTTGCTGCCGGAATCAAAGGAAAATGGGATGGCTGGAATATCGATTTCAGTAATACATTTGGGAAAAACGTTTTTGGCTTTGGCGTTGTCAATACTTTTAATGCTTCGCTTACAGACGGTTCTCCAAGGACTTTTGATGCCGGAGGTTCTGAATTTTCACAAAATACAGTCAACCTGGATTTCTCTAAAAAATATGATGTCCTGAAAGGATTGAACATTGCCTTTGGAGGTGAATACCGACACGAGAATTATAAAGTAAATGCCGGAAAAGAAAACTCTTATGCTTCTTATGATATCTATGGCCGGGTAGTGACAGCGAAAACCCCTGAAAATGAAAAAGTAACCGATTTTTTTGGACATGTAAGACCTGCCGGAGCTCAGGTTTTTCCGGGATTCAGTCCTGAAAATGCAGTTTCCGGGAACAGAAACAGTATTGCGGCTTATTTTGATACAGAACTGGAAATTACAGACCGATGGCTGTTGGAAGGAGCTGTACGGTATGAGAATTATTCAGACTTCGGATCTACATTCAATTATAAGGTGGCAACCAATGTAAAGCTGGCTTCCAATCTCAACTGGAGAGGTGCTGTTTCTACGGGGTTCAGAGCGCCTTCACTGGCACAAATTTATTACAGCTCTACTTCTACGTTGATTCAGCAGGGAAAAACAACCCAGGTGGGTACTTTCAGAAATAATTCTGAGGCTGCACAGGCATTAGGGATTCCAAAATTAAAACAGGAAACCTCACAATCCTACAGCACAGGAATTACATGGAAGGTTCCGGCCTTAAACCTGACTTTCACAGCAGATGCTTATTTAATCAGGATTAAAGACAGGGTAGTACTGACCGATCTTTTCTACCGCCCTGATGGTAGTTTCTCTCCAGGTTCAGATCAGGCCGTTCTACAGGATGCTTTTGATCTGGCAAGGGCAAGCGCTGCCAATTTCTTTGCCAATGCAGTGGATTCTCAGACGAAAGGTCTGGATATTACCATTTCCCAGAACTCAAAAATCTCATCAGCGGTTAGTTTGGAGAATAACCTGGGAATCAACTTTAATCAAACCAAAAGAATCGGGGACATCCATGCGTCTCCTAAACTGGTAAGCCAGATTAATAATTATTTCTCGGAACCCAACAGAATCTATTTTGAAGAAGCTGTACCCCGTGTAAAAGCCACATTGGGTAACACAGTAAGAGTTTCCGGCTTTACTTTCGTACTGCGTAATTCTTTCTTTGGTAAAGTGACCGATGCAGATGTGGTAGATGCCAACTTTGACGGAATAACGGGAAGTACCGAGCATTTCGTCCTTAACAGCCGTTTGGTAACAGATTTATCTGTAGGTTATAGCTTTAATAAAAATATTTCAGCAACAGTAGGAAGCAATAATATCTTAAATATATTACCTTCTAAAAGCCCTGCCATAAGTTCATTAACAGCAGATAACCAGTTTGTGTATTCCAGACAGGTTTCCCAGTATGGTATAGGCGGGAGGTTCTTATTTGCAAGAATTGAATTCAATTTCTGATATAGAGCGTTCAGAAGTTTTGAAAAAAAGACAGAGACCGAATCTCTGTCTTTTTATTTATTTCAGTGAAGAAAATTCAATGAAATCATATTCTGCGGATGAGGTAAAAAGCTGTCTTAATACGGCGGCATGGCCATTTCCGGCAATTACAAGAATTCTGTCTTCACTGTTGTGAGGAATGTTTTGAATATTACGGAACATTCTCAGGTTTCTGCTGTACCAGTAAAGCGCAAGCATATCCGCACCGTCATGTTCTCTCAGTTTAAAGTCGCCGCTCAGATAGGCTCCGTATCCGTATTGATGGCTTTCTTTGGAATTCATATAAGTAAAAGTGTCCAGAAGAGATTTAAAATTTTTAGGCTCAGAACTCTTGTAGAAAGCAATAAACTGTTGGGAGATAGGGTCATCACTCCTGAAATCATAATCTTTACTGAGATTTTTAAAAAATGCAGAATCAGTTTTACCGAAGTGTTTTTCAAGATCATCCAGAACAGATTCTGCATCAATGCTGAACAATTCGTTTATTTTAAGCTCACTGGCTAGTCGCATAGCAAGCTGATAACGCTCATCTCTTTTGTCACGGTGTTTACCTTCATTGTATTCTCCCAGCTTTTGATTGGCATTCCAGCTTGGCCAGGCCTCAATTGCAATCTTGGTCGGCTTAAATCTTTTGATATATTCTACAAGTTCAGTAACTTCTTTTGCTGTTTTAGGAGAAAGTACATCTATCTGATCTTCTTTATTGATTTTATGAGCATCCAGATTAGGGTAGTCAAAATGAAATGATCCGACTACCAAAACTTTCGTCTTTGAATTTGTAAAAAAATCTGACGGTTTTTTTTGAGCGAATACTGATGTAGAAAGGCATATAAAAAGGATATAAATAAAAGTTTTCATGAGTTTATTTTTTTAAAGTTACTGTTAAATTATTATTGTGCGCGGTTTTTCTCTTCGAAATTCACCGCTCTGTTATTCGATTCAATTTTCTGGTTTCCAAAATTATAAGTGATGCTGAGTATCATTCTTCTGGCATCCCAATAGTTGTTGAATGACTGTGTATTATCTGTAAAATACAGATCTCCCTTATATCCGGACTGTTTAAAAATATCACTCACCGAAAGATTTATCTGGAGTGCTTTTTCCACAAAACTCATCTTTATTCCTGCATCAAGGCTGGCTCTGTTCCTTACAGCAGTGTATCCGTCACGGGAAGGAAGATTATGCCAGTAGTTCAGAAATAACATGAACGTTTTGGCCTTATTCAGCTGGAATGTATTATTGAAAGAATAATAAAAAGATTGTCCGTTTTTAGGAACCAGATTGAACCTTGTAATCTGAGTCTCATTATAACTGAAAGAAGTTGAAATATTACTTTCCCATATTTTGAAGAAAGTATCCGTGTAATTCAGATTGATACCATAATTATCCTGATTATAGTAATTCTCAAATGTACTAACGCGGTTAATCCCGGTCAGGAATGTGATCTGATCAAAATTATTTGTTGTTCTCTGATAATAAAGATTGGCAGAAAATTTATTTTTAAACATATAGTTGAGCTCTATATTATGATTGAAAGAAGGCTGCAGGCTTGGGTTTCCTGAATAATAAGTGTTCGGATTGGAATACCAGCGGAAGGGATCCAGAGCCCGGAAATAAGGACGGTTGATTCTTCTGGAATAATTAATACTAAACTGATTATCCTGATTGGCTTTATAAGAAAGATAGGCTGTTGGGAAGAACTTGCCATAATTATTTTCGGACTGAGATTGTGTAGCAGGGGAAAATCCGTTGGTTTGTGTATATTCATAACGGAGTCCTGCCTTTACAGACCATTTTTCTCCAAGGCTTTTACTGGCACTCAGATAGGCTGCATAATTTTTTTCATTATAATCAAAAAGATTGCTTTTCGAAGGATCTATAATGTAATCACCATTGATGAAATTAAAATATCCGATGTCCGAATTATTAGAAAACTGGCTGTATTTTGCTCCGGTTTCCAGCTGTATTTTTTTGAAGTTTAAAGTTAAATCTGCCTGCCCTGAATATATTTTATAATCCACTGATGAAAGGTTTCTTACCACCTGTGCTGAATTGCTGGTAACATTTTTTGTGATAAAATTTACCTCTGTATCCGGAAGATTTCCATAATAATTGGCTCCCAGGCTTAGCTTATGTTCCCCGAATTTCTGATCAAAATATAAATTCAGCATTTGTGAAGTAAAAGAAGAACGATGCCTGGAATCCGTATCTGTTTGTAAAGTGAGGATATTGTCAGTAAAATAGTTTTGCTTCGAGTTGATATCCATATTGGAATGTCCCTTCAAAATATCATATACCAATCCGATATTGGAATTTTTGGAAAGAGAATAATCAACATTAACATTCAATCCCAATCCGTCATTCATATCCCGTCTTTCATCCCTGCTGACGGAAGAACTTTGGCCGATTATCTTATAATTTTCTACCGATCTTTTGTCTCCGTCATATCCCTGAAGTTTTATTGAGGCTTTCACTTTTTCATTCTGATAATTTACGCCTGCTGCACTATTGAACGCCGCATATGTTTTTTGTGTATAACTGGTATTCATGTAACCATTCCATCCAAGATTCTGATTTTTTTTAAGAATAATATTGATAATTCCGCTGTTTCCCTGAGCTTCATATTTGGCGGGAGGAGTCGTGATTACTTCAATTTTCAATATGTTTTCCGAACGAAGGTTTCGGAGGTAGTTCATCAGCTCAGATCCGGAAAGATTCAGCATCCGGTCATTGACCATCACAGAAACGCCGTTTTTTCCGGCAATAGAAAGCAGTCCTTTATTTTCATCCACCTGTAATAAAGGGGTACCGGCCAAAACTTCAGTTCCCGAGCTTCCCTGTGAAAGCATGGAATTCTGGATATTGTAAACAAGACGATCCACTTTACGTTCTACCAGAACCTTTTTACCATTCACGGTAACCGCCTCTATTTTGTTGACATTGGCGGTGTCTTTGGTTTGAGCTGCTGAAAAAGAACACATCAGGGTAGCAATAAGTAAAATATGTTTTTTCATATTATAAATGACAGATTAAATGATGATTATATTACATTTCTCTGGCAAAAATATAGGATGAAGACTATTGGCAAAACAGTTTTTAGATGAAGTGCAGAATTCTGTGTATCAAATAAATTTCGTCGGAAAAAAATAGGTTTTTGTCGAAAAATAATGCAAAAATAAAACTGCACAAGGTATATTTGAATATGAAAAGAAAGCAAATTATTTGGCTTCAGATTATCTATTGGAGCTTTAATTTTATAGGAACAGTGATCACTCCGAATTATTTTTTTCCGGAGACTAATAAATTTAATATGCATGTTCTCAGAATTACATTCTTCCTTGTGAAGATTCTTACTTTCTACTTTGCCTATTTCATTGTTTTTCCTAAAGTTTTTAAAATAGACAAACTGTATTCCGCCGTTTTCGTTTTTATATTGGCTTTTCTGTTCTTTGCCGGATTGCGTTATATCATTGAGGAAATTATGCTTCCGGAAACATTAGGATTCAGGAATTATGGTGAAGGTACAGAACTTTTCTTTTATTTTTTTGATAATATTTACAATAGCTCGCTCCCTACTTTCATAGCAGGGATTTTGTGGATATTGGAAAAATATGGAGTGGCTGAAAATGATAAAAAGCAGCTCCTGATAGACAAGAAACAGGCAGAACTTCAGGCATTGAAAACCCAGATCAACCCTCATTTTATTTTTAATTCATTAAATAATATCTATTCACTTGTCTATCAGAAATCGGATAAGGCGCTTCCCGCTATTGAAGAGCTTGGGCAGCTGCTGAGATACAGCACAAAAGATCTTGAAAAAGATACCATTTCTCTGGATAAGGAAATTGGATATATTGACAGTCTGATAGCGCTGGAGAAGCTAAGGATCAGAAACCCGGAACTGCTGATCATAGAGAAAAATATTCAGCATCCTCACCTGAAGATTTCTCCGATGCTGCTGGTTCCTTTTGTGGAAAATGCTTTCAAGCATGGTGATTTCCGGGATAAAGGTTTTGAAATGAAAATCTCAGATCCTGATGAGGTCTTGCATTTTTATCTTTTTAATTATAAAACCCGGAAAATGAAAGATGTTGTTTCCGGAATCGGAATTCAGAATGTGAAAAAAAGACTGGAAATATTGTACCCCAAACATCAGCTTGAGATTAAAGATTCGGAAACGGAATTTGTTGTAGATTTAAAAATTGATTTAAAGAATGAATAAGATAAAGTGCATTATCGTTGATGATGAGCCCCTGGCAATTTCCCTTCTGGAACATTATGCAGAAAAAATTCCTTTCCTGGAACTGGTTTTCTCTACAGAGAATCCGATTCAGGCTTTGGAATATCTGCAGAAAAATGATTCTGATCTTATCTTTCTGGATATCCAGATGCCGGAACTTACAGGGATCAATTTTATGAAGATTGTAGGGGCAGATCAAAAATATATTGTAACAACCGCTTATTCGGAGTATGCACTGGAAGGATATGAGCATAATGTTGTTGATTATCTTCTGAAACCTATTTCTTTCGACAGGTTTCAGAAAAGTGTATTAAAAGCCCGGGAACGGTTTTCTTTTCCACAGGAAGAAAATACCCATTTTTTTGTAAAGTCCTCAGGGCAGAGACATCGCATAGGTTTCAATGAAATCCTGTATATCGAAAGCATCAAAGACTATGTCAATATCCGTACGGAAAATGATGAATATATTGTTCTGGATACGCTTAAATCTATGGAAAGCCAGCTTTCTGAAAAATTTGTACGGGTACATAAATCTTTTATTATCAATCTGGATAAAATCAAAAGCATCGGGGCAAAAAAAATTATTCTTCCTGATTATGAAATTCCTATCGGTGAAAGCTACAGGGCGGGTCTTCTGGATAGAATATCATAATGTTCATATGAGAGCTCAACTTTACAGGTTTCTAAACCTGTAAGGTTTTGGAATATTTACCAAAGTTCAGCAAAGGAAATTTAAAGTTAAATAAAAAAGACGACTTCAATTGAAGCCGCCTTTATATTAATTAATCTAACAATTAATCTTATTTTTCCTGTTGTTTGATCAGGTTCAGGGCAGAACCGGCCTTAAACCAATCAATTTGCTGATCGTTGTAAGTATGGTTAGCCATGATAATGTCTTTAGTTCCGTCTGTATGGATAAATTCTAAAGTCAGCTGTTTTCCCGGAGCAAACTGATCAAGATCTAAGAAATTAACGATATCGTCTTCCTGGATTTTGTCGTAATCTGCTTCGTTTGCGAAAGTGATTCCAAGCATCCCTTGTTTTTTAAGGTTGGTTTCGTGGATTCTCGCAAATGATTTTACCAGTACCGCTTTCACGCCAAGGTGTCTCGGTTCCATCGCAGCATGTTCTCTTGAAGAACCTTCACCATAGTTCTGGTCTCCTACAACGATTGTTGGGATCCCGGCAGCTTTATAAGCTCTTTGTACAGCCGGAACTTCACCGTATTCACCGGTTAATTCATTTTTAACTTTATTGGTTTCCATGTTGTAAGCATTCACAGCTCCAATCAACATGTTGTTTGAGATATTATCTAAGTGACCTCTGTATTTCAGCCATGGTCCAGCCATAGAAATGTGGTCGGTAGTACATTTTCCGAAAGCTTTGATCAGTACTCTTGCCCCTGTAATGTTTTTACCGTCCCAGGCCGGGAACTCTTCCAATAACTGAAGTCTGTCTGAAGTTGGGCTTACATTAACAACAACTTTAGATCCGTCTTCTGATGGAGCCTGATATCCGTTGTCATCTACTGCAAATCCTTTTGAAGGAAGCTCATAACCTTTAGGCTCATCAAGCTTTACCTGCTCACCAGCTTCGTTAGTTAAAGTATCTGTAATTGGGTTAAAGTCAAGTCTGCCTGATATCGCAACTGCAGCAACCATTTCCGGAGAAGCTACAAAGGCATGGGTATTCGGGTTACCGTCAGCTCTTTTGGCAAAGTTTCTGTTGAAAGAGTGGATAATAGAGTTTTTCTCACCTTTTTCAGCGCCTTCTCTGTCCCACTGTCCGATACATGGCCCACAAGCATTGGTAAAGATTCTTGCGTTTTCAAATTTTCTGAAAGAATCTAAGAAACCATCTCTTTCTGCAGTAAATTTCACCTGCTCAGAACCAGGGTTGATTCCCAGGATAGCTTTAGGTTTAACTCCTTTTGAAACAGCATCCTCAACAATTGAAGCCGCTCTTGATAAGTCTTCATAAGAAGAGTTGGTACAAGAACCGATAAGAGCCCATTCAACTTCTAAAGGCCATCCGTTAGCTTCGGCTTTAGCTCTGAATTCGGCAACAGGAGTCGCTAAGTCCGGAGTGAAAGGCCCGTTTAAGTGAGGAGTCAGTTCAGAAAGGTTGATTTCTATTAACTGATCGAAATATTGTTCAGGGTTAGCATATACTTCAGCATCACCTGTTAAATGTTCAGCAATTTTATCCGCTGCATCTACTACATCCTGTCTTCCGGTAGCGGCAAGATATCTTCTCATAGAATCATCATACCCGAAAGTAGAAGTTGTAGCCCCGATTTCAGCACCCATATTACAGATAGTCCCTTTACCGGTTGCTGAAAGAGATTCTGCTCCTTCCCCGAAATATTCTACGATACATCCTGTACCTCCTTTTACCGTAAGGATCCCTGCTACTTTTAAGATGACATCTTTTGCAGAAGTCCATCCGTTCATTTTACCGGTCAATTTTACTCCGATAAGTTTAGGCATTTTAAGCTCCCACGGCATTCCTGCCATTACGTCTACAGCATCAGCACCTCCTACACCAATGGCTACCATTCCAAGTCCTCCCGCATTTACTGTGTGAGAGTCTGTACCGATCATCATACCTCCGGGGAAAGCATAATTTTCCAATACTACCTGGTGAATGATCCCTGCACCCGGTTTCCAGAACCCGATTCCGTATTTATCACATACAGAGCTTAAGAAATTAAATACCTCGGAGTTTTTGTTGATCCCTTCCTGTAAGTCTTTATCAGCACCTACTTTTGCCTGGATAAGGTGATCTGCGTGCGCAGTAGAAGGAACAGCTACTTTAGCCTTTCCTGCCTGCATGAATTGTAAAAGTGCCATCTGTGCTGTGGCGTCCTGCATCGCTACTCTGTCTGGCGCGAAGTCTACATAAGAGTTACCTCTTTCATGTGCCTGTGTAGCATTTCCTTCCCAAAGGTGGGTGTAAAGGATTTTTTCTGAAAGGGTAAGAGGTTTTCCCACGATTTGTCTTGCTGCTGCAATTCTTTCGGGATAACGCTCATACACCTTTTTGATCATATCAATATCAAAAGTCATATCGTATTTAATTTTGTTCTTGTCTGTTAAAGCTTCTTTCTCTGATGGTGAAAAAGAAAAAACTATTTCTTTACACATCAAAAAACGTTCCTATTGTCCATTAATAGGAATGATTTTGACTATAAAATCAAGAGATTTTATAACTTTCAATTTAAGAAAAAATAGATTTCGTTTTCAGGTTGTATTGAAAAAAAATCGTATTTAACTTAAAATAGAAACATTCTAAACAAAAAATTGAAAGATCTTAAATCCCAAAGGACTAAAATCTTTCAATTGTATAGTTTTCAAAAGTCTTGCGACTTATTTGTTAATTTTCTTAGTGAGCGCTTGTACTTGTCAGTTCTTTAATAGAAGGTACAAACGTTGTAAGATCAATGCCTTCAACGGCTGCTTTATACTCATCGATGCTAGGAATCCTACCGATAATTGCAGATAATACCACAACCGGAGTAGATGCAAGCAGGGATTCTCCTTTCTTACGTTCAGAATCTTCAACAACTCTTCCCTGGAAAAGACGGGTAGAAGTTGCTAAAACGGTATCTCCTTTAGCTGCTTTTTCCTGGTTACCCATACAAAGGTTACATCCCGGGCGCTCAAGGTACATTACATTTTTATATTCTGTACGCGCTTCTCCTTTTGGAGCATTGTCGTCAAATTCAAATCCGGAATATTTTTCTAATAATTCCCAGTCTCCTTCTGCTTTTAATTCATCAATGATATTATAGGTAGGAGCTGCCACCACAAGCGGAGCATTAAATTCTACTTTTCCCTGTTGTTTTTCAAGGTTTCTAAGCATTTGGGAAACGATCTTAAGGTCTCCTTTGTGAACCATGCAGGATCCAACGAAACCAAGGTCTACTTTTTTCTCACCTCCATAGTAAGAAAGATCTCTGATGGTATCGTGGGTATATCTTTTGGAAACATCTTCATTGTTTACATCCGGGTCAGCAATCATTGGTTCAACGATAGCATCAAGATCTACAACTACTTCAGCATAATATTTAGCGTTTGCATCCGGAGTCAGGGCAGGTTTTTCTCCTGATCTGATCTCTGCAATTCTCTTGTTGGCTTTATCAATTAATCCCTGAAGAACTTTATTGTGGTTATCCATACCCTTATCGATCATGATCTGGATTCTGTTTTTGGCGATTTCCAGTGATTCGATTAATGTATTATCTTCGGAAATGTTGATAGAAGCTTTTGCCTTCATCTCAGCAGTCCAGTCTGTAAATGTAAATGCCTGGTCAGCAGGAAGTGTCCCGATGTGAACCTCAATGATTCTTCCCTGGAATACGTTCTCTCCTCCAAACTGCTTCAGCATCTGAGCCTGCGTTGCATGAACCACATCACGGAAATCCATGTGTTCTTTCATAGTACCTTTGAAGGTTACTTTTACAGATTCAGGGATCGGCATAGATGCTTCACCGGTAGCTAATGCAAGGGCAACAGTTCCTGAGTCAGCTCCGAAAGCGACTCCTTTTGACATTCTTGTGTGAGAGTCACCACCAATAATGATAGCCCACTCGTCTACAGTGATATCGTTAAGAACTTTGTGGATAACGTCAGTCATGGCATGGTATTCACCTTTCGGGTCACGGGCTGTAATCAGACCGAACTCGTTCATGAATTTCATCAGCTTCGGAATATTTGCCTGTGCTTTTTTGTCCCAAACAGAAGCCGTGTGGCATCCCGACTGGTAAGCACCATCTACAGTAGGGGAGATTACGGTTGCGGCCATAGATTCAAGTTCCTGAGCAGTCATAAGACCCGTGGTATCCTGTGAGCCTACGATATTCACTTTTACACGAACATCTGAACCTGCGTGTAATACTTTTCCTGGAGTTACTCCAACAGCGTTTCTGTTGAAGATCTTTTCTACAGCAGTAAGCCCTTGTCCTTCATGAGAAATTTCTTTTGATGGAGCAAAAACAGCAGGCGCTTCAATTCCTAAAAGCTGAGCTGCAAATGTCTGTAGTTTCTTACCGAATACAATGGCATAAGAACCACCCGCTCTGATGAATTCCATCTTCTGCGGAGTGAAAGACTTTGTAAGGTCGATAAGCTCCTTATCTCCGTTGTATAATTTTTTTTCTTTTGTATTGATTGTTAAAACTGTTCCTGTTGCTACAGAATAAGCTTCTTCAAGAATGGGTTCACCGTTTTCGTTAAGAACAGGGTTTCCGTTCTCATCTACTTTCTTTATCCAGTTTTTAAGGTCGATCCCAATACCTCCGGTAACGTCTACTGTGGTAAGGAAGATTGGAGAAATACCGTTTGTCCCTCCTACGATTGGAGCGATGTTTACGAAAGGTACATAAGGGCTGGCTTGTTTTCCTGTCCAGAGAGCAACGTTATTTACTCCTGACATTCTTGATGAGCCTACACCCATTGTGCCTTTTTCAGCAATAAGCATAACGCTTGCATCAGGATGTTTTGCCTGTAAAGCTTTAATTTCCTCCTGAGCCTGAGGAGTGATCATGCATTTACCATGAAGTTCACGGTCTGATCTTGAATGAGCCTGGTTACCCGGAGAAAGTAAATCTGTAGAGATATCTCCTTCACCAGCGATATAGGTTACTACTTTGATTTCTTCGGCAACTTCAGGAAGTTGAGTGAAGAATTCAGCTTTTGCATAGCTTTCGATGATTTCTTTTGCAATTTCGTTACCGCTGTTGAAGGCTTCTTTCAGACGGTTTGTATCTGCTTCATAAAGGAAAACCTGCGTTTTAAGAACATTAGCTGCTTCTTTAGCAATAGCAGGATCATTACCCAAAGCAAGGTCCAGAAGCACTTCAATAGAAGGCCCGCCTTTCATATGGGATAATAATTCAAAAGCAAATGCCGGAGAAATTTCTTCTACTACGGATTCCCCCAGAATAATTTCTTTTAAAAATTTAGCTTTTACTCCCGCTGCACTTGTTGTTCCGGGTAGTGTGTTATAAATAAAAAATTTAAGAGAATCCGGTCGGTCAGGATTACCTGAGTCTTTAATTTGTGTAATGATTTCGCTTAGTAATTCAGCACCATCAATAGGCTTTGGATGCAGCCCCTGGGTTTTTCTTTCTTCAATTTCTTTGATGTAATCCTTATAAATACTCATAATAGAAGGTCTTTCAAAATTAAAGGTAGCCTGCCTTTTCTTTACCGGTCTGTATAAATACAGTTTAATGACATTTTGAGTTCTCGCATTTGACGCAACATTAACCGAATAAAGTCAGCATAATCTACACTTTTTTTAAAAGTTTTTTAAAATTATCAAACATTTCAAAATGTTCCCAAAATTACGAAATTTTAGTATTTTATAAGAGTGAAATTATTTAGATTCTTTATAAATATGAATTTTATAATATCTATTTTTGGCCGTATTTTTGTTAACAAATGGAGAATATGAAAAATTTCCTGAATGTTTTGTGTGTTTTTATTTCGTTTTTCGTTTTCTCGCAGACAAAATCTGTGAAGAAAACGGGTGTGAAAAAAAGTACAAAAACTACGGCTAAAAAAGCCGGTGCAGCCAATAAACCGAATCCCGATCTGGTGATCATTAATAAGGATCTCCCTGTTTTGATCCCTAAAAAGAAAGGCGACCAGTTTGGGTATGTAAACCAAAACGGAAAATTCATCATTCAGCCGGAATATCATATTGCTGTATTTTTTTATGAAGACTGCAACCTTCTGAATTCACCCAACGAAAAAGTGAGAAAATTCGGGACAAAAAATTATGCAACCGTAGAAAAAGATATGGTTTCTTACAGGATAGACCAGTCAGGAAAGAGAGTGTATCAATTTAAAGAAGCAGACTTTGGAAAATGTAAATTCGAAGAATATAAGCAGCAGTTATTCCAGGCCTATATTCTCAATGGTTTTTACGGAATCATAGAAAAATCAAAATTCGTGAATGCAGCGGATTACAGGCAATATCAGATCTATCCTCAATATCAGTATCTCTTTATCCTGGAAGGAGATGATGTTACTAATCCTATGATTGTAGCTTCCCATAATGATAAATTCGGGGTTATTGATGTTAACAATAAAATCATCATTCCATTTGAATATGCCAATATTAAAAGAAATTTCAGCTGGAAACTGGGCAAGATGTTTGAAGTGACAAAAGACGGACAGAATTACTATTATATTGATGCCAATAATAAAACGTACTAGGAAATATAAATGATAATTGATACATCTGATAATTCCTGTTTTTTCATGGTATTTTTATCCCGCAGCCCAATATCCCGCACCGCGCACCTCGATCTCATATATTTTTTGTAATTTTGCACCTGAAATAAAGGGGTGCTTTAACAGGCTGAGATTATACCCAATGAACCTGGAACAGGTAATGCTGTTTAGGGAATTTTGAAAATGTACCAATGAACAGGATAACAATGTACCCATTCTCATTGCTAGACTGTTAAATTAATAAAATTGCTGCATTATTTAATCCGCCCCTTTTATTCATTAAATGTCAAGATTTATAGAATGAAAGGATTATTTTTTTTAGGGCTTAGTATAGGCTCTGTAGCATTTATCCAGGCTCAGGATAAAGATTCCCTGAAAATAAGGGAAATTGAAGCGGTCAACTTTACCAAAAGACTGCCGGTAGCGAAGGAAATCATCAACGTGCAGAAAGATCTGGACGGGAAAAACCTGGGACAGGATCTCCCTATTCTTTTGAAAAATCAAACTTCCATTATTTCTACTTCAGATGCAGGGAACGGAGTAGGATATACCGGGTTCAGAATCCGTGGTGTCTCGGGAAGTGCAATCAATGTAATGATGAATGGTGTTCCATACAATGATTCAGAAAGCCAGGGAACCTTTTTTGTCAACGTTCCGGATTTAACCAGTTCTGCTTCACAAATTGTGATTCAGAGAGGGGTCGGAACTTCCAATAATGGTGTTTCTGCCTTCGGGGCTAGTATTAATGTGCTTTCTAAAGACCCTGAAGAGAAGTTTTACTTTAAAACAGATGACAGCTACGGCTCATTTAATACTTACAAATATTCAGCAGAAATAGGTTCCGGGAAATTCTGGAAAAACCGTCTTTCCGTAATGGGAAGATATACGCATATTCATTCTGACGGCTATATTGACAGGGCTTCTTCCAATTTACATTCCTATAATTTTACGGCTTTATTTGAGGAAGGAAATACAAAACTGCGCCTAATGGCCTTCGGAGGAAAAGAGAAAACCTATCAGGCATGGAACGGGATTGACCGTAAAACGTGGGAAACCGATCCGAAATTCAATATTTCGGGAGCAATATATGATGCCAGCTGGGAAAATATTGTAGGCTTCTACGACAACGAAACCGATAATTACAGACAAAACCATTATCAGTTACTTTGGGAACAGAAATTCAATGACCGTTGGAATCTTGAAACCACATTTCATTATACAAAAGGAAAAGGATATTACGAAAATTACAAACAGGGAGATCCTTTCTCAAGATACAATCTGCCGGACATTACTGAAGGGGGAGAAACAGTAAAATATTCAGATTTCATCAGAAAAAAATGGCTGAATAACGATTTTTACGGAATTGTTTCCACATTGTACGGGAAGTTCGAAAATCTGGACCTGAACTTTGGTGCTGTAGCCAATCAATATTATGGAAGGCATTATGGAAATGTTACCGGTGTTTTCTTTCCTCAGATTGATGAAAGTGAATACTACAGAAACCGTTCTGTGAAAAATGAGGTTTCAGGCTTTGCAAAGGCATTATTCAGACTGGATAATTTCGAATTTTTTGGTGATTTACAGCTTAGGAAAATCAACTACAATACCAAAATCCTGACAGCAGGTGATGATGAAGGAGCAGATTTAAGCAAAAACTGGCTGTTCTTTAATCCAAAAGCCGGAGTGAATTACAGAATTGACGGCGGTAAAATATTCCTTTCATACGCTCATGCTCACCGTGAGCCGAACAGAGATGATCTGATGGCCAATAATGATGTGAAAGCAGAAAAGCTCCACGATGTTGAAGCCGGTTTTGAAAAACAGTTCGGAATAGTGTCATTGACTGCGAATGTCTATTACATGTATTATGTTAATCAGTTGGTTTTGAATGGAGAATTGAATAATGTAGGAGCATTTATCAGAACAAACTCAGGGAAGAGCTACAGAAGAGGTATTGAGGTTGGTGCTTTGGCAAAACTATCCAGGCAATGGGAAGTTTCCGGTAACGTCACATTGAGCCAGAACAGAAACCAGGATTTTAATATTCAGAATGGAGATGTGCCTAAAAGTCTCGGGAATACCCAGATTTCTTTCTCACCGAATGTGATAGCCAATTTAGGCTTAAAATTCAGCCCTGCAAAGAACTTCCAGTTTGCCTTAATGAATCAGTATGTGGGAAAGCAATATCTTGACAATACGGAAGATTCAAATCTTCAGCTTAAAGATTATTTCCTGACAGATTTCAATGCGCAGTACCAGTTTAAAATTGCCAATAATGAAATTGCCTTAAAACTTCTGGTGAATAACCTGTTCAACAAAAAATATGTCAACAACGGATCAGTTTATGAAGGACAGCCTTATTATTTTTCACAGGCAGGAACGAATTTCATGTTTGGGGTGAGCTGGAAAATTCAGTAACTGGTAAAATTGCAAAGACCGGATATAAAGATATTTAAATTTACAATCGGCCTTTTTGCCTTTTAGCAGATTTACCCTTTTTAAGCTTAAAAAAAGAAGTTTAAATAACCGTATATCTGTTTTAATACAGAATAATCAAAGGACTGTTTCGGCAGTCTTTTTTATATCCGTTAAATATTACAAAAAGTCATGAAAAAGTTATAAATTTGCTGCCAAATGAATATTTCAGCATACATTTTAGAATACTTAAAACAATTTGGAACTGCCACAGTTCCAGGCTTTGGGGTGTTTTCACTGAAAAATTCTAAGGCAATTATCAATTCCGAAAACGGGAGCATCTTACCTCCGGCCAGTCAGATAGAATTTACCATAGACTATGAATTACAGGCCGAAGATCTTACTGCTTTTATCGCAGAACAGAAACAGATGTCCCTGGAAGCTTCAAGGAGTGATCTTAAAATCCAGACTGATTTCTGGAAGAAAAAACTTCAGGCTGAGCAGGTTCTTGAAATTCAAAACCTTGGAACCGTTTTCATTGAAGAAGGGCATACTCATTTCAAAGGAAAAAGAATAGAATCCGGCCGGCCGGATTTTTACGGACTGGAAGAGATCCGGTTTTCAGATATCAATAACGGGGAAAAAGTAAATACTACAGTTAACCGCGAGAAAGATTTTAAATTCAAAAAAACAATTCTCTGGATTTTCCTTCTGATTATTCCGGTTCTGGGAATTTTATACCTGGCATTTACCCAGCAGGAACTTCTTTTTGGAAAAAAATCTTTTAATAATGTTTCCGTACAGACCTCTACCCACAGAATTGTAAAAGATACGGTGAAAGTGATGGCACATACCCCGGAAACACCCGTTTCAGATTCTTTGAAAAAAGATTCATTAGTAAAACCCGCTGGAAAAGTAAAACAATCTGCTCCGGCTGTCCAAAACAACACTAAGACTAGATGGCAAAAATAAAAAAAGCGTCAGAATCCCTGACTATTATGACCAATATCGTTCTTCCGAACGAAACCAATTCTTTAAGAAACCTTTTCGGTGGTGAGCTTCTGGCAAAAATGGACCGTTGTGCGTCTATTTCTGCAGCAAGACACTGTGAGCGAAGAGTAGTAACAGCTTCCGTAAATCACGTATCCTTTAATCATCCGATTCCGGAGGGTGGTGTAGTGGTTTTGGAGTCTAAAGTTTCCAGAGCATTCTCTACTTCGATGGAAGTATATGTGGATGTATGGTTGGATGACCCGATCAATCAGAAGAAAGTACACACCAATGCAGGGATTTATACTTTCGTTGCGGTGGATGAGTTCAACCGTCCGATTCCTATTCCTGAAATGATTCCTGAAACAGATGAGGAAAAAGAAAGATTTGCTGCTGCATTCCGTAGAAAAGAACTTTCACTGATCCTTTCCGGAAGAATGAAACCTTTGGAATCTGTAGAACTTAAAAAGTTATTCCAAGAGCCGCAGGAGTCTAAGAAAGATAAAAAGTAAAAACTTATATACTTTATCAATAGAAATGCTTTTAAACTTTGCTGAGTGCTAACGCCTTTGCGAGCTTAAAAGCATTTGTTTTTTCAGAAATTTCGAACTTAGCGGTATAATAAAATTGTAATCATTTAGGAATCTGTTCCTATCTCTAAAATCATTTATACAAAATGAAAATACTTCTTTTAGATAAAAACCATCCTCTTATCACAGAACAGCTGCTTGCTAAAAATTTCATACTGGAAGAGGATTTTACATCGTCGTACGATGAGGTTTGTAATAAAATTGAAAACTATGACGGAATTATCATCAGAAGCCGTATTCCATTAGATCAGAACTTTCTGGAAAAAGGGAAGAACCTGAAGTTTATCGCCAGAGTAGGAGCCGGAATGGAAAATATAGATATTCCTGTCGCTGAAAGGCTGGGAATTCAACTGATCAATTCTCCGGAAGGAAACAGAGATTCGGTAGCCGAACACGTGGTGGGGATGTTGCTTGTTATCATGAACAGGCTTTTTATCGCCTCTCAGGAAGTGAAAAGCGGGATCTGGAAGCGTGAAGAAAACAGAGGTGATGAATTGTTAGGAAAAACAGTCGGGCTGATCGGATATGGAAATATGGGTAAAGCAACTGCCAAAAGGCTTTCCGGATTCGGATGTAAAGTGATTTTCCACGATATCCTTCCGGGACTTTCAGATGAATTTGCAACACAGGTTTCACTGGATGAGCTGAAACAGTCTGCGGAAGTTGTAAGCTTACATATTCCTCTGACTTCGGAAACGCATTACCTTATTGATGAAACCTTCATTGCAGAAATGAAAAACGACTTTTACTTTGTCAATACAGCAAGAGGAAAAAACGTGAAAACTAAAGATTTAGTAGAAGCGTTGAAAAGCGGAAAAGTAAAAGGCGCATGTCTGGATGTATTGGAATATGAAAAGTCTTCTTTCGAACATCTGGAAGCGGAAAATGAAGATTTAAAGTATCTTCTCGAATCTGAAAAAGCCATTGTAACACCGCACATTGCCGGCTGGACACACCAGAGTAAAGAAAAACTGGCTCAGTTTATTGTAGATAAAATTGTAGCTTCGCATTGCTAGACAAGTATTGTGAAGCAATAAAAGGTAAAAGGCGGATTTGCAAAAGAGTGAATTCGTCTTTTTTATTTTTGCAACTCTCCATTCATGTATGTTAAATAATTCATAATATCCGGCTCATGTTTATTATTTATTTTGAGTTTTATTAAATTGCCGCTCATTTTTGAATCTCATGACGACGCGTAATTTAGTACTTATCTTAACTGTTTTATTATCTCTGTTTTCCTGTAAAAAAAAGTCTGAAGCTAAAGAAGTTTCAGCAGAAAATACCACCAATCTCCCTAATTACGGAAATGTAGATCTTGGAAATGTTTTCACGAAGGGTGACGGACAGCTTCTGAACAGACAGACCACGGTAAATTATATAGATCAGTATTACAAAAAAGTATGGGAAGGAGCTGATCTGAGTGGCGGAATTCTTGTTGCCAAGGGTGATGAAATTTTATATGAAAATTACAGAGGATTCGGAAGAGAAGGAAACCAGATGCCGATTGATAAAAATACCCCTCTGCATGTAGCTTCCGTTTCAAAGACCCTGACAGCAATGGCGATGATGAAGCTGATAGAGGCCGGAAAGATAAAACTTACGGATCACCTTACCGGGTTTTTCCCGGGATTTCCATACCCGAATGTTACTGTACAAACTTTACTGGATCAAAGAAGCGGCCTTCCGAAATATGAGTACTTTATCACCAAAATACAGCCGGCTCCGGCAGAGCTTTCCAAACCGTTCATTACCAATCAGGATGTATTGAATATGATTATCAAATACAAACCTGATCTGGCAAGAGATACGGATACAGGATTTATGTACTGTAATACAAACTTTGCTTTATTAGCCCTGTTAATTGAAAAAGTGACCAAAACTCCTTTTCCCCAGGCAATGAAAGAAATGGTCTTCACACCATTGAAAATGAATAATACTTACATTTTCCAGGAAAAAGATATTCCTACCGCTTCACAGTCTTTCTATTACGGAGGAAATAAACTTTATCCTTTAGACAGGCTGGATCTTATCTACGGAGATAAAAATGTGTACACAACACCAAGAGATTTGTACAACTTCTCAAAAGCAATGTTTTCAAAGAACTTCCTGAAGCCGGAACTGATGCAGATGGTATTCACCCCTTACAGCAATGAAAAAGCAGGAATGAATAACTATGGATTAGGATTCAGAATGAAAATATTTGACAATGGTGAAAAACTGACTTATCACAATGGATGGTGGCACGGTACAAACTCTGTATTTGCCCATCTTTTAAAATCTAAAGTGACCATTGTGGCCATTGGAAACAAATATTCAAACAAAGTGTATACAGCCCTTGCTTTATCAGGATTATTCGAAGATTTCCCTTTGCAGAAAGATAAGCTTCATACAGTGATGAATGATAATAAAGATTCTTTGAATTCCGGACAGGAAGTTTTTGGAGAATAATGTTTACTTTTGCTTAAACATTTTCATGAAAAGGTTTCTTTTATTATTTGTTATCTGTTTTCTTGTACACTCATGTGCAAGAGTAGGATCACCTGTTGGTGGGCCTAAAGATACTCTGGCACCGAAGTTTTTAAGCTCAAACATTGATACCACAAGAATTAATGTCAAAAGAGATATCCGTGAACTCCGTCTGGATTTTGACGAATATGTGACATTGAAGGATATCAATAAAAATCTGATTATTTCACCCCCGATTAAGGGAATAACGAGAATCCTTCCTTCGAATATAGCCAACAAATTTGTGCTGATTCAGTGGACGGATACCCTCCAGGCCAACACTACCTACAATTTCAATTTCGGGAACTCAATTGTTGATAATAATGAGTCTAATGTTCTGAGATATTTCAATTTTGCCTTTTCTACAGGGGATAAACTGGATGATCTTTACATCAGTGGTGAAGTAAAAGACGCGTTGGATACCAAAAAGAAAGCCGGTACAACTACTGAAAATAAACTGGTAGTTGGATTGTATCAGGTGAAAGATACAATGGATTACAAGAAAAAGCCTTACTATATTACAAAGGTAGATGAAGACGGATATTATGAATTAAACTATCTGACTCCCGGGAAATATAAAATTATAGCCTTTGAAGATGAGAACGGTAATTCCATGTATGATCCGGGCAAAGAAAAAGTAGGCTTCCAGAAAGATCCTGTCAATGTTGAGAAATCAATTTCAGGGTTAAATCTAAAAGTTTATCCTTCCAGAAAACCGGTGAAATATGTAGAAATGAAAGAAATTGCCGGAGGAGTTTTAATGACGTTCGAAGGTAATCCTGATGAAGTGAAAGTACAGTCACTGAACGAAAAACTGAAAGATGTCAAAATAACACATCATCCGAAATCCGATTCTGTCAGAATATGGTTTGATGCCGTAAAAGATAATGTAGGGCAGGATGCTAATGAAAAACTGATTTTCACCCACAACAAAGGTCCGAAAAAAGACAGTGCCTACAGCGTTTCTTTGTTTTACAGATATAATAAGAAAAACGCCATGGATGTCTTCAGTGATAACGATGGTACTTCAATTGCTCCAAAGGCAGATTTAAAAATTGCATCTAACTATATTATTGATAAAATTGACCCTTCAAAATGGACTTTAAGAGCTAAAGGAGACAGTTTGACAACAATACCGTTTAATGCTAAAATCTCAGAAACAAACCCTTACCAGATCTTAGTTCAATCCGATTTTGTAATGGGGAAAAGCTATGAGCTTACTGTCCCTAAAGAAACTGTATCTTCATTCTTTGCAAAAAATTCCCAGTCAAAACGTTTCGATTTTGATGTTGCCAAAGTAGACCAGTTCGGAAGTGTTGAATTTTCCATTTCGAATGCTCCTGAAGCCAACTATTGGATACAGCTGATCGATTCTTCAGATAAGGTAGCCTATCAGAAATACACAAAAGGAGATAGGATAAAGTTTGATATTCTGAGACCCGGAGAATATATCGTAAGAATTCTTGTAGATAATAACGGAAATAAATATTGGGATGAAGCAGATTTCGCCAATGACATTTTTGCTGAAGATGCTTATATCTTCTATAAAAAAGTGATCGTAAGAGGATTATGGGAAACAAGAGAAGATTGGGATCTGAAAGATACGAGAACACTTGATAGCCCGAAATCATCGACATCAGTACCAACGCCTGCAACACCAGCTCCAACACCTGCTCCAGCTTCCGTGCCGGAAACCACGGTACCTGCTGAATCTAAGGCAGCCAAACCCGTATTGAAAAAAGAATTTAAATCAGGTAATGCCGTTTTAACTCCAGCTAAGTAAGCAATGAAGACCGCTAAGAAAATACTATTCTGGACATTGGTTGCATTTGCACTGATTCAGTTTTTTCCTATTGACAGGACCAATAAACCTGTTGATGCTGCTGTTAACTTTGTTGATGCAAGGAAAACTCCGGAAAAGGTCAGGACACTGCTTAAAAATGCCTGTTATGACTGTCATTCCAATGAGACGGTTTATCCGAAATATGCTTTTATAGCTCCCGTTTCATGGTCTGTGAAAAGTCACGTGAATGAAGGCAGGGAACATCTTAATTTTTCTGTCTGGGGAACATATAACAAAGATTTGAAAGAGAATATGCTTACCCAATCTATCCAGACAATCCGCAACAGGACGATGCCAATGCCTGGTTACATAGTCTATCATAAAGAAGCCGGTCTTTCAGAAGCGGAAAGAGCATTACTGACTCAGTATTTTGAAGAAATGCTGAAAACCAAAACTTATTAGGCTCTGCAATAAAAAACTCCCGCAGATTTTACAAACTAAGCATATTATATTCTGCCTGATCTGTAAAATCTGCGGGAGGATTTTTACAAAAATTATTTTTCTAAATAGCTCTTGAAAAATCTCTTCTGAGAATCAAAAGCGATATCTTCAAGATCAAGATCCTGTACAGGAACCCAGATGGCTTCCGAGATCTCGGAGAGTTCAAGGCTTACCTCAAACTTTTCCGAAACATTGTATTCATAAAAGAGATCAATCGTATTATAATCAATTTCTTTGTATTGATATACATTAGGAAGGCTGGTAAGGTATTTCAGGTTGGAAATATCGATATCAAGCTGAAGTTCTTCAAAAAGTTCCCTTTTACAGGTTTCCTCTGCACTTTCTTTAGGGTCTACGAATCCTCCTGCAAGATCGAGTTTTCCTTTTTTGGGATCCCTGTTTCTTCGGGTAAGGTATATTTCGTCTCCACATCTGATGACAACGGCTACAGCGCCTGCCACATTATTGTACAAAGTAAAACCGCATTCCGGGCAGCTCCATTTTTTTTCGCCATCCCAGTGTAAGGACTCCTTGCCGCAGCTCGGGCAATATTTCAATATTTTCATTGAGTAATATTAATGTTTCTCGGGTGATAACTCAAAATAACATCCCTCAATTCTTCAGTTTTCAGATGCGTATAGATCTCCGTTGTCGTAATGCTGGAATGTCCCAGCATTTCCTGGATATAACGCAAATCTGCCCCATTCTGTAATAAATGGGTTGCAAATGAATGTCTGAAAGTATGTGGAGATATTTTTTTGTTAACCCCTGCTTTATCTGTAAGTTCTTTAATAATAAGAAATACAATCACTCTGGACATGGATGTTCCACGGCTGTTTAAAAACAGGGTGTCTTCATATTTCTTATTGATTTTACCTTTAGAACGTACTTCTTTGATATAACTGTCAAGCAGATCCGCAGTATAGTCGGCTAAAGGAACAAAACGGGTTTTGTTTCCCTTTCCGTGTACCTTGATGTACTGCTCTTTGAAGTTGATATTGGAGATCTTCAGATCAATAAGTTCAGAAACACGAAGCCCGCAGCCATATAATACCTCTATGATGCATTGGTTTCTTTTTCCGAGATCTGTATTGACCTCAATAGCAGCAATAATTTTGTTGATATCAGGAAGGCTTAAAGTATCAGGCAGATATAATCCCAGTTTAGGGCCTTCAAGCAGCGCCGCAGGGTTATCTTCGCGGTATTCATCCTCAAGCAGAAATTTGAAAAAGGCCTTGATAGAGGATATCCATCTTGCCTGTGATCTCTCACTGAATTTCTGTTTGGAAAGATTGAAAATGTATTCCTGCAGGTTTTCGTAGGCGATAGAGTCCGGACCGACGTTTTCCAGATCCTCTTCTGCGTAATCTTTTAATTTTTTAATGTCCCGAACGTAGGCGTCGAGCGTGTTTTCTGAAAAATTTCTTTCGAAACGAAGAAATATTTCAAAATCTTTGATCTTTTCATCCCAAGTCATTTGTGCTTATTTTTTTAGTTCACAGTCCGATATTTGTTCTATTTCAATGTTATGGTTTCTCAGGAACGATATTCCATCGTCATCCGAATACTCATTAATATACACCAGTCTTGTAATTCCTGCCTGTAAGATCAGCTTGCTGCATTCTTTACAGGGAGACAGCGTCAGATATAACGTTGCCCCTTTTGCAGATTGAGTAGAAGCGGCCAGCTTTAATATAGCATTGGCTTCAGCATGCAATACATACCAGTGTGTCTTCCCTTCTTCATCTTCACAGCAGTTTTCGAATCCCGAAGGAGTTCCGTTGTAACCATCTGAAATAATCATCCTATCTTTTACGATAAGAGCTCCCACCTGTTTTCTCTTACAGTAGGAGAGTTTTGCCCATTCCTGAGCCATTTTTAGATAAGCTTTATCAAACTTATTCATACCGCAGCATTGTTTTTTTTCGAAATAATTTGGATTAAAGTCTTTTAGAAAGATTAGAAGTTCGGCTTTCTCTTCTCTAGAAACGCAGTAACTCCTTCTTTCTTATCTTCCATTTCAAAAAGTTCTCCGAAATATTTAATTTCAGTTTCAAAACCTTTCTCCGTGTCAGACAGATTCACGGCATTTATTGCCTTTGATATTGCCATTGGTGAATTGTAGGCAATAGTGTTTGCTAATTCTTTTGTTTTGGTTAATAATTCTCCAATAGGGTATACTTCATTCACCAGTCCGATCTCTTTTGCTTTTTGGGCAGGGATCATTTTGGCCGAGAAGATCATTTCGTTGGCAATACCTTTTCCTACAAGCTTAGGAAGCCTTTGAGTTCCTCCATAACCCGGGATTAAACCGAGAGTTACTTCAGGAAGCCCTAATCTGGCGTTTTCAGATGCATATCTGATGTGGCATGCCATGGCAAGCTCCAAACCTCCTCCTAATGCAAAACCGTTAACGGCAGCAATCACAGGCTTGGACATATTTTCAATTTTGTTGAACAATGTATTTTGTCCGTTTCTTGCAAGTTCTTCCGCTCTTTCCTGTCCGAATTCGCTGAATTCCTTGATGTCAGCTCCCGCTACAAAAGATTTTTCTCCACTTCCGGTAAGGATAATTACCCTGCAGGAAGTATCAGCATTAAGCTCATCCAGTGCGGTACTGATTTCCTGAATGGTTTTTGCATTTAAAGCATTTAAACTCTCAGGTCTGTTTATGGTAATAATAGATAATTTATCTTCTTTTTTTAATAATATATTCTCGTAACTCATTTTTCCACTTTAAAATATCATCCTTTGCAAATTATGAATTTTTTACAAAAAAAAGGAAAAAATATTATTTTTTTTTCCTTTTTTTTAATTTATTATTCAATATGATTATTTGGAATGATTCATCATATTTGCATCTATATTGACATTTAGCTGAGAAGCTACTTTCATGCCAAGCTCAATGTTGGCACGGAAAAAGTGACATAGCTGACGGTTGATAATCTCGTCTCTTTTAGGCCCGCTGATACCGTTCATACTACCCACGATGTTTTTGATCAGATGATCTCTGTCCTCCGCATTCATTGCTTTTGAGTACAAAAGTCCCGGTTGGGTATAGTGGTCACTGTCATTATCATTTCTGTTGTAGCTGGCAACATGAGCACTGTCTAACTCATATTCGTAGTTTTTATAAGAAGGGTCAGGCTTAATATCATCAAAGCTGTTCGGGTGATAATTCGGTTTGTCCTGATAGTGGCTTGAGTCCGCCATATAACCATCCCTCTGATAATTATTAACAGCGAAAGGGCATCTGTTTACTTCCAGCTGGTGAGCGTTTACGCCCACTCTGTAACGGTGCGCATCAGGATAAGAGAATAATCTTCCCTGCAGCATTTTGTCCGGGGAAAAACTGATTCCGTTGATCAGGCTGCTTGGTGAAAAAGTAGATTGTTCCACATGGGCAAAATAATTGACAGGAATTTCATTAAGTTCCATTTCTCCTACCTCAATCAGAGGAAAATCATCATGGAACCACACTTTTGTTACATCAAACGGATTCCATCTGAAATCTTTTGCCTGTTCTTCTGTCATCACCTGAATGTACATCGTCCATTTCGGGAAATTACCGTTTTCAATAGCATTGCAAAGATCTTCCTGTGCAAAATCCGGGTTTTCACCGGCCATTTTTACAGCTTCTTCATCTGTGAAATTTTTTACGCCCTGCTTTGTTTTGAAATGGAATTTTACCCATACTCTCTCATTTTTGTCATTGATCATAGAAAAGGTATGAGACCCGAAACCATGCATATGCCTGTATCCATAAGGAGTTCCTCTGTCTGACATTAATATGAGGACCTGGTGAAGAGATTCAGGGTTTAAACTCCAGAAATCCCACATCATGGTGGCACTTTTTAAATTGGTTTTCGGAACTCTTTTCTGGGTATGAATAAAATCAGGGAATTTTTTGGCATCTTTAATAAAGAAAACAGGCGTGTTGTTTCCAACAAGGTCCCAGTTTCCGTCTTCAGTGTAAAATTTTAAAGCAAAACCTCTTGGATCTCTTGCTGTATCTGCACTTCCTTTTTCGCCTCCTACTGTAGAAAATCTGGCAAACATTCTGCAAGAGTTTCCTACTTTTGAAAACAGTTTTGCTTTGGTATACTGGCTGATATCGTGTGTTACAGTGAAAGTTCCATAAGCTCCGCTTCCTTTGGCATGCACAATCCTTTCAGGAATTCTTTCCCTAACGAAGTGTGCAAGATTTTCCTGGAGAATAAAGTCCTGCAGCAATACCGGGCCTCTTGGTCCTACCGTCTGGGAATCCTGATGCTCATAATAAGGCGCTCCGTTACTTAACGTTAATTTTTTAGAATCCATATAATTGATGATTTGAATAATTGTTTTTCTTTTCTAAATCCAAGTGTAAAGGTAGTGAATATCAAATTTACTTGAATTTTTAATTGCTAATAGCAAAAACGTTATATCTTTGTAATAGATAATATTAATCAAATGAACATTCAGCAACTGGAGTATCTTATCGCTGTTGATAAGTATAAACATTTTGGTAAAGCCGCTCAGGCGTGTTTTATTACCCAACCTACGTTAAGTGCCATGATACAGAAATTTGAGGATGAACTGGATGTGAAGGTTTTCGACAGGACAACTCATCCGATTCGTACTACGGATGTTGGCCTTCAGATTATCGATCAGGCAAAAGTAATTATCGAGTCTGTGAATGAGCTGAAGAATAAAGCAAACCTTTTGAATAATATTCTGGGAGGAACCATTAATCTGGGGATCATCCCTACTGTTTCTTCTTTCATTCTGCCAACGGAAATTTTCAAATTCCTGGAGGATAATCCAAAGATCCAGATGAATGTAAAAGAAATGACCACTGATAATATTATTAAAGCTTTGAAAGCAGGAGAACTGGATGCGGGAATTATCTCTACTCCTTATGATACTGCTGATGAGTTTTATCAGGATTTCCTGTTCAACGAAGAGCTGATGATCTACAGTTCCAACACAGAAGCCAATAAGAAAAATTCATACATCATTCCGGAAGATCTGAATGTAGAAAAAGTATGGCTGCTGGAGGAAGGAAACTGTCTGAGAAATCAGTTTGAAAATATCTGCCACCTGAAAGAAAATACATTAAAGCCTAAGAATTTAGACTTTTTAGCTTCCAATATTCAGACTTTGGTGCATATGGTGGATAAAGTAGGAGGGATCAGTATTCTGCCGGAGCTTGCACTAAGCCAGCTTTCCGAAGAGCAGAAGAAAAATGTTTTCAGATTCAAAAAACCTTTCCCATATCGCGAGATCAGTATTATTTATTATAAGCCTACTTTCAAGCAAAAAATCATTGATGAATTATCACATTCTATCAAGAGTTCTTTGGAACTTAAACTGAATTATCACGAAAGTCCGAAAGAATTTGTAAGCATTAAGCCTCAGTAACAGGAAATGCCTTAAAGTGATAGAAATCATCAATTTAAATAAAAGTGTAATTAATAAACAAAATTTTTGAGTATTACGAAAATAGTACTTAAATTTGCTGACGTTTATTACGAGGAAAAATTTGACCTGATTGCAACCTCTATAAAAAAATGCTAAAACAGTATTCTTTTTTCTGGGCAATTTCATTCATATTTTTCGCAAACACTATTTTAAATCTTTAAAAACAAAAGAATTATATGTCTTATTTATTTACATCTGAATCAGTTTCAGAAGGACATCCGGATAAAATTGCCGATCAAATTTCCGATGCATTAATCGACCATTTCTTAGCATATGATAAAGATTCAAAAGTAGCATGTGAAACTCTTGTAACTACCGGACAGGTGGTATTGGCAGGAGAAGTAAAATCAGATGCTTACCTTGATGTACAGACCATTGCCAGAGAAGTAATCAACGGAATCGGTTATACAAAAGGAGAATATATGTTCAATGGAGATTCGTGCGGAGTGATCTCTGCCATCCATGAACAGTCACCTGATATCAACCAGGGAGTTGACAGAGCTGTAAATGATGAGTCTTTCGAAGCTAAAGCAAATGCTCAGGGTGCCGGAGACCAGGGAATGATGTTCGGATATGCAACTAATGAAACGGCAAACTATATGCCTCTAGCACTGGATCTTGCCCACACAATCCTGAAAGAACTTTCTGCCATCAGAAGAGAAAATAAAGAGATCACTTATCTTCGTCCTGATGCGAAAAGCCAGGTTACTATTGAATATTCTGATGACCACAAACCTATCAGAATTGATTCTATCGTAGTTTCTACCCAGCATGATGACTTTGGAACTGAAGAAGAAATGCTGAACAAGATCCGTGAGGATATCAAAAATATTTTAGTTCCAAGAGTTGTTGCACAGCAAACTGAAGAAATCAAAGCTTTATTTAACGATCAGATCAAATATCATATCAATCCTACAGGGAAATTTGTAATCGGAGGACCTCACGGAGATACCGGTCTTACCGGAAGAAAAATCATCGTGGATACTTACGGAGGTAAAGGAGCTCACGGTGGTGGTGCCTTCTCTGGAAAAGACCCTTCTAAAGTAGACAGAAGTGCTGCGTATGCAACAAGACATATTGCTAAAAACTTAGTGGCAGCAGGAGTTGCAGACGAAGTTTTGGTACAGGTTTCTTATGCCATTGGAGTAGCTGAACCTTGTGGTTTATACATCAATACTTATGGAACGGCAAAAGTAGATCTGCATGATGGAGATATCGCGAAAAAAGTTTCTGCTATTTTTGATTTAAGACCTTATGCTATTGAGCAGAACTTAAAATTAAGAAATCCTATTTATCAGGAAACAGCTTCTTACGGGCATATGGGTAAAGAGCATTATGTAGCAGATAAAACGTTCAATAAAGGACATAAAAACGAGCTTACATTGAAAGATCTTGAATTCTTCACCTGGGAGAAACTTGACAAAGTAGAGGAGATTAAAGCCGCTTTTGGAATTTAATTTCTCTTTAAACAATAATAAATGAACTGCTTTATCTTTGGATAAGGCAGTTTTTTTTAATTTTACACCTTATAATATAAAAAGATGATGAATTTTAGAACTGTAGTTGCCATCCTGTCTTTGTTTTTACTGAGTACGGCTGTTAAAGCTCAATATACCATGCATAAAATGATCAGTGTGGGATATACCTACCAGAATCAGAGTTTTGGTGAAGTAGGAGGTAAATTGCTTTTTCTTAAAAATGATGATGTGATATACAGATTGGGAGGTTCTGCATTGATGGGATCTGTGGGTTCCAAATTTGCCATCATGCCGAAACTGCAGGCTGATGTCCTGCTTAATTTTGAAAAAAATGTAGATTTCTATCACTCATATTACTTTTTAGCAGGAGTTGAAGGAACCAGTAAATACATTGCTCCCAAAATCGGAGTTACCTTATTTGGGATGCTTGACCTTACAGGCGGATATGCTTTTCCTATCGGAGATACCCGATTGAATGGGAAAGAGATGAAAGGACTTAATATTAATTTTACATTAAATATCCCTACCGTGTTTATTCATGACATGTTTAAATGATTTTTTTTAGATTTTTCTCTATAAAATTTAATAATAGGTTAACAGTTATTAAAAAATTATTATATTTACATCATAATAATTTGTACCGCCTATAGAATAGACTCTACTCTAGAACTGTTTTGTTGATACAGCAAAGGCCAGATGAAATATCTGGAGGAATGCCTGTCTGCGAATTATTTATATTGAGAAGAGTTATGAAATCAAAATCGGATAGTTTACTAATTTCCCTTTACCAAAAAGGAGACGAGGGCGCATTATCAACCCTCATTCACCGACATCAGAGAGAGCTGTTTACATTCATTTTTTACAAAATTAATGATGAAGATTTAGCCAATGATATCTTTCAGGATACATTCATGAAGATTATTGTGATGCTAAAAGAAGGGCGCTATAACGAAGAAGGTAAATTTATTCTTTGGGCGAAAAGAATTTCCCACAATTTAATCATCGATCATTTCAGGTCAAAAGCCAAGAATATCAAAGTTTCAGAAACTACTTTTGAAACAGATGAGTATTCTATCTTTGATTTAATCAGAGAACCTTCAGAGAATATTGAAGATCAGCTTGTGACCAACCAGATTCAGGAGGACCTTCTGAAGATGTTACAGTTTCTGCCCCAAAACCAGCAGGAGGTAATCAAACTGAGGTTTTTTGATGGTTTGAGTTTCAAAGAAATTGCAGACCATACGGAGATGAGCATTAATACAACTTTAGGCAGAGTAAGATATGCTTTGATAAACCTGAGAAAAATCATGGATGAAAATAATATAATATTGACCAGGTAGAATAATATTTCAAATAAATTCACGTTTTAAAGAAAAACATACTTCGCCTATGAAAAAAAATGATTCTTTAAAAGTGAAAACTTTGAAACCTAAGAAACAAACAATCGATTTTTTGCTCAACTTTTCTAAAAGCCTTGAAATTGTCAAAAGCAAGAGCAAGAATTACCCTGTCTCGAAAAATTAAAATTACTAACTTTGTGCTGTATGAAAATGCAGCACGTTTTTTTTGACCTGGACAATACGCTCTGGGATCATCGCAGAAATGCCTATCTTACCATCAAAGACCTTTTTGAAAAACAGGAAATCAATTCGAAGTATCATATTGACTTTGAAGAATTTCATTCTGTTTATCATGATATCAACGAAGAATTATGGGAGAAGATCAGAGACGGGATTATTGGCAAAGAGTATTTGAGAGAACACCGTTTTTATGATTCATTTAAACATTTCGGAATAGATAATAAAGAGCTTGCCCTTTATTTTGAAGAAAACTTCCTTGATAATATTGTGAGTTATAATGAACTGGTAGATGGAGCAGAAGATGTTCTGGAATATCTGAAAGCCAAGAATTATACATTACACATCATTTCCAACGGATTTCAGGAGGTGACGGAAAGGAAATGTACCCTTTCCGGAATCGCCCCTTATTTCAAAACAATTACCAGTGCAGATTCTGTAGGGGTAAGAAAACCTAATCCAAGGATTTTTGAATATTCGCTGGGACTTTCTGAAGCAAGAAAAGAGGAAAGTATCCTGATCGGTGACGACTGGATTGCAGATGCAATGGGTGCTACAGATTTCGGGATGGACGCTATTTTTTTCGATGTATATAAAGAAGATAAGCAGAAAGAAGGATTAAAAGCCATCACCCACCTTCAGCAGATTAAGGAATACTTATAAAGGGTAAGACAATAAAAGTCTACAGTATAAAAAGCCATTAAGATCATCTTAGTGGCTTTTTTGTTTTTGAATGTTCTCTAAGAATCAATCCAACCATCTGTGATCATCCGTGAAAATCTGAAGTTAAACTTAATCATCAAATTATTTATTTTTTTATCGGAATAATTTTCCCAATTCTTTCCCAAATTGATGATGAACTTTGCTCCAGAATAACAACAAAAATGTAATAGTATGGAAAATGTAAAGAAAATCACAGGGGTATTGATGATCATGTTTTTATTGATGGGAAGTTTTATTGCTGCACAGGATAGAGCAATCTCTCCCAACCAATTGCCAAAAACAGCAAAAAACTTTCTTGCTGCCCATTTCAAAGGCATACCTGTAAACTCAGCCATAGAAGACAGGGAGATCTATGGAGTGGATGAATACAAAGTATATCTGACCAATGGAATGAAAATGGAGTTCGACGGCAGCGGAAACTGGAAAGAAGTAGATGGCAAGCACCAGAAAATTCCATATGGTTTTATTCCTGTATCAATCAGAAATTACAGTACGAAGAACTTTCCGAATACTTACATCACCAAAATAGAAAAGAAAAGATGGTCTTATAAAGCCGAACTGTCCAACGGGCTTGAGCTTGAGTTCGACAGGAACGGGAACTTCAAAAAAATTGATGATTAACACTAACACACTAAATTTTAATATTATGGTCAACTGGAATATAATAAACAATAACGGAAGAAAGATTTCTTCTGCTCAGATCAGAAAGAATATAGTTTCATTTATGACAAGGAATCATCCCTGCAGCATCATTGATTCTATTGAAAAAAAATACAATGCTTACAAAATTCATTTGATGAATGGTCTGTGTCTTGTCTTTGATGCAGACGGCGCTTTGTTAAGTAAGGAATCCGGAAGTTAAATGAAACTGCATAGATTGATGGAGCCTGAATAACTTCCGGCTTCTCACTTCAATCTTCCAGCTTTTAATTTCCTATATTTGATATAAGTTAACCATGCAGCAGAGTAAATAGATCCAGAAATATGAAGATTTTAATAATAGAAGATGAACCCGAACTGAAAGATACCGTACAGAAATTTCTGGAAGCAGAGCATTTCATTGTGGAATACGCAGAGAATTACAGTGGCGGGCTGGAAAAAATTATTTCTTACGAATATGACTGTATTTTACTCGATATTATGCTGCCTGACGGAAATGGGATAGATCTGTTGAAGGAGATCAAGAAAATGCATAAGAAAGATCCGGTGATCATCCTTTCTGCCAAAGACTCTGTGGATGATAAGGTGGCAGGATTGGAAATAGGAGCTGATGATTATCTGGCAAAGCCTTTTCACCTTGCAGAGCTCATGGCGAGAATCAAATCCGTGATCAGAAGAAAAAATCAGGACGGAGAAAATATCATCCGCTACAAAAATATAAGCATTGATCCGGAGAACAGAATTGTGAAAGTAGGGAATGAAGAGCTTGCCCTCAACCGTAAAGAATATGATCTTTTGTATTACTTTGTGATTCATCCGCAGAAAACTTTACAGAAAACAACATTGGCTGAAGCCATTTGGGGAGATTATATCGATCAGGCAGACAGTCTGGATTTCATTTATTCCCAGATTAAAAATCTTCGTAAAAAATTGAAAACCCTACATGCAGAAGCGGATTTCCAGGCTGTATACGGAATAGGATATAAATTGATCTGATGAAGACCTCATTAAAATATTACACCATAAAATACCTGATCATGATCCTGCTGCTGATTATAGCCGTATGGGCAGGTCTTTTTTATGCGTATATCCTGGATGAAGTGCATGACAATGTAGATGATGGTTTAAGGGACCGGAAAATACAGATTATCAAAGCTGTTTATCTTAATCCGCAGCTGTTGAAGAATAACGAATTTGGATTCAATGAATTTAAAATCAATCCGATTAAAGCTGAAGAATATCAAAACAAAAGCAGGCTTTACAACAAGATGTACTACATGGAGTATGATGATAAAGACCAGCCTTACAGGGTTCTGGAAGCAGACTTTATCGATCAGTTCAAAGGTCATCAGCGGCTTGTTATAAGAACTTCAACGGTGGAGGAAGACGAATTGATATACGATCTTACTACTGCTTTAATCGTACTTTATATCCTTTTGGTGATAAGTATTGTGGTAGTCAATGGATATCTGCTGAATAAGGCGATGGGGCCTTTCTATCAGATTCTGGATAAGCTTAAAAAATATCAGTTTGGGATTCCTTTTTCCCGGGAAAAGTACAGTTACAAAATCACCGAGTTTGAAGAATTAAATAAGGAAATCAATGAAATGGTTGAACGTAATGAGCTTGTTTTCTATCAGCAGAAACAATTTATTGAAAATGCGTCTCATGAACTTCAGACTCCTTTGGCTATCGTGATTAATAAGATTGATCTTCTGATTCAGAATGATGACCTTGATAAAAAAAATCTGGCCTTTCTTACCGAAGTTAAGAATGATCTGCGAAGAATGGTAGGCTTAAACAAATCATTATTAATGCTTTCCAAAATTGAAAACAGCCAGTTTAACAAAACTTCAGACGTTGATTTTAACGGAATGATTACCCGGCTGGTTCAGAATTATGAAGATTTTATTGCTTTTAAAAAAGTAGAGGTCAGTATTATTGAAAAAGGAAAATTTATAGCCGGTTTCAATCAGGATCTGGCGGATATTCTGTTGTCTAATCTTCTTAAGAATGCAGTCAAATACAATAATGAAGAAGGAACCCTAAATATTATCGTTGAAAATAACAGAATAACATTTCAAAACAGCGGAAGCTCTGTGCCGCTGGATTCGGCAAGGATATTTAACAGGTTCTATAAGCAGGGGTCAGATCATACTTCTACCGGATTGGGGCTGTCTATCGTTAAAACTATTATCAGGCAGTATCCGGGATGGGAAATTAAGTATGAATATGCAGATCATATGCATTACTTTATTCTCACTAAAAATAACAGCAGCTATATTATATAGAAAAGCCTTTCAAAACGAAAGGCTTTCTTATGATAAAAAACTTAGCATTAAAATCCTAAGCTTGTTCTTACTCTTTTAAGGGTTTCCAGAGCAATAGGTCTGGTTTTCTCAGCGCCCTGCTGAAGCTTTGCTTCAAGCTCATCAAGATTATTCATATAATAATTGAACGTTTCTCTTTCCTTCTCAAAACGTACCAGAATCAGATCCAGCAATTCCTTTTTAGCATGTCCGTATCCGAAGTTTCCGGCAAGATATTTGGCTCTTAATTCCTCGGTTTGTTCAGGAGTAGCAATCAGCTGGTAAATAGCAAAAACTTTATCCGTTTCAGGATCTTTAGGGTCTTCTAAAGCTTTTGAATCCGTTTCAATGCTCATCACCTGTTTTTTAAGTTCCTTTTCCGGTAAGAAAATATTGATGATATTTCCTCTGGATTTTGACATTTTCTGACCGTCTGTCCCGGGAACATATTTGGTGTCTTCCTGAAGTTCAGACTGTGGCAATACAAGAACTTCACCCATCTGATTGTTGAATCTTGACGCGACATCTCTGGCGAACTCCAGGTGCTGAAGCTGGTCTTTTCCAACAGGAACAATCTCTGCATCATACAGCAAAATATCCGCAGCCATCAGAATAGGGTAAGTAAACAAACCTGCATTCACATCCTGAAGCCTGTCTGCCTTATCCTTGAATGAATGGGCCAATGTTAATCTTTGATAAGGAAAAAAACATGATAAATGCCAAGAAAGTTCACAGGTTTCAGCGATATCGCTTTGTCTGTAGAAATATGTTTTTTCAGTATCCAGCCCACAAGCAAGCCAAGCCGCAGCAATCTCGTAGGTATTTTGTCTTAAAGTCTGCGCATCCTTAATCTGTGTAAGTGTGTGAAGATTCGCAATAAATAAAAATGATTCATTTCCTTCCTGCTTGGATAGTTCGATCGCAGGAATAATAGCCCCTAATAAATTTCCAAGATGGGGTGTTCCGGTGGCTTGAATGCCGGTAAGAATTCTTGACATTTGTTTACAATTTATATTTAAAAATTAATGAATAGCAAATTTACGAGGTTTGCCGGGAATAACGAAGATAAAAGATAAAAGATAAAAGATAAAAGATAAAAGATAAAAGATAAAAGATAAAAGATAAAAGATAAAAGATAAAAGATAAAAGATAAAAGATAAAAGATAAAAGATGTTGTTATTAAAATTCAATAGGGGTGGGCTCAGCCCGGCCAGCTTACAATTCAACATCCATCCATTGCCTTTAGCCAAAATCTATCCATCCGGAATAATCATCTCTCTTTTCTCAATCATCTGTGACGATTTCTGCAATCTGTGGGAAAAAATCAAGGAATCATAATCTTCTCCCCTCCGAATTTCGGTTCTACTCCGAAAAGCAGATCCCAATAGGCCTTAGCTTTGGCTGCATACTCTCTCATATTAGTCTTTAACCCTGCATATTTATTTACATCAGCTGCATTGTACCCAAAGGCTTCCATCCCATTTTTTCTGGCCAGAAAAACGGCTCTTTCATTATGGAACTTCTGAGAAATGATGATGAGTCTGGTCTGGCTGAAAATATCCTTGGCTCTTACTACAGAATCCAGTGTCCTGAATCCCGCATGGTCCAAAATAATTTTATCCTTTGGAACTCCTTCCTGTATCAAGGCAAGCTGCATATCTTCAGGTTCATTATAATCCTTGGTACTGTTATCACCACTGACAATAATGTATTGTATTTTTCCGCTTTTGTATACATCACCTGCAGCTTTTATTCTGTTGTAGAAATAAGCATTTGGCTGTCCGTTGTTCAGGAGTTTCCCGGTTCCCAGCAATAAACCTGTTTTTGCTTCAGGCAGATCAGCAATATTATAAGAAATGAAGGATTCGCTGTCTTTTTTAATGCTGTAATTTGCCCAGGCAATAAAAATAATTCCTGCAACCAGAAGAAGCAGGAAAATTTTAAAAATATTTTTGATTATTTTTTTCATCCGAAAATATGTCATTTTAAAACTCCAGACCGTTCGGGAAAGCTTTTTTTCTGAATATCAATAAGAATGCTGCTCCCACGGTAATCGCAGAATCGGCAACATTGAAAATATACTTGAAGAACTCAATGTGTTTTCCGCCTATCAAAGGCCAGCTTTCAGGAACATACCAGTCTACCAGCGGGAAGTGCAGCATATCTACTACACATCCTTTCATAAACGAAGAATATCCATGTCCAAAAGGAACAAGTTTAGAAACTCCACCGTAATCAAGCCATCTGTCAACACTTGCATCATAGATACTTCCGCTGTCGAAGATCATTCCGTAAAACATTCCGTCAATAAGGTTTCCGATAGCCCCTGCAAAAATGATGGCCATTGGAATCAGAAGGTAGTTGGATGCTCCTTCTTTTAACCATTTTTTAAACATATACAGCATTCCTCCGATCAGGAAAATTCTTAGGATAACAAGAAAATATTTTCCGATAATACCTCCGAAATGAAATCCGTAAGCCATTCCTGGATTCTCAACAAAAGTAAGTTTGAAACCCGGAAAAACAGAAACACTGTCACCTAGCCCAAAATGAGTTTTAATATAAATTTTTGAAGCCTGGTCAATTAACAACACTAAAAAGGTTATCGCTAAAATCTTTTTCATTACTGTCCTTTAGGTTTTGAAGGCTTTGCTGCCGGCTTTACATTTTTGTTGTCGCTTGCTTTCTTGACTACTTTCTGTCCGTTAAACGAGCTTTTAACGTGAGCTTTTTCAAATTTAATGCCCATTTCCTTCAGAACACTTTTCAGTGCACTCAGTTCCATAGAATTTTTAGGATGTACTATGATAGATTCCATTTCTTTTATTTAATTGTTACATTTTAGACAGCTCATCGAGTCTCTTTCTGTCTTTTTCAGAGAGATCATTCACTCCGTTTTTGCCCATTTTGCTCAGAAGTCTGTCGATTTCTTTCTCCCGTTCACGTTTATCAGCATTGAATTTGTCATCAATAGTATAGTTTTTCTGCGGATCAGGAAAAAATCTGTTTTTGATCCATGTCCTGTTGACAAACAACAATACTGCTGCGATGATAACGCCCAAAATTAATAATTCGCTCATGGGTATACATTAAAAATTAGGTTTATAAAGTATCCTTGAATACAATATAAACCCAATATTATTTTACAAACCTTACGGCTATTTCTGCATATTTTTCGCTTCGATGCTCAGCGTAGCATGAGGAACAGCCAGAAGTCTTTCCTTAGGAATCAATTTTCCTGTCACTCTGCAAACACCGTACGTTTTGTTTTCGATTCTGATCAAAGCATTTTTAAGGTCACGCACGAATTTTTCCTGTCTTCCTGCCAAAATAGAATTCTGCTCTTTGCTTAACGTTTCTGCTCCTTCTTCAAAAGCCTTGAAAGTAGGAGACGTATCATCCGTTCCGTTATTCTGGTCGTTGATGAAACTTTCTCGGATAAGCTGAAGATCTTTTTCTGCTTTTTCTATTTTTTCTTTAATGATCGCTTTAAATTCCTGTAAATCAGCATCGCTGTATCTAACTCTTTCGTCTGACATATTCTTTCTCTTTTTTAATAAAATTATGAAATGGAATTTGAAATACAATAACTACATGTTAATTTTTTTCAATATTTATCTTAAAATTAACCTCATCTATTTCGATTTCGTTAAAATTTGAAAGTGAAGATACAATTTCTATTTTATTTGACAAGACTTCAGAAGAAATATATTCCTCATTTTTCTTAATATCATTCAAGAAAGGAGAGCTTTCTTCCAATGCAATTGAAATTTTGTCTGTCAGTTCAAAGTCTTTGTCTTTTCGCAGGTTTTGAATTCTGTTGATGAACTCTCTTGCGATTCCTTCAGATTTTAACTCATCGGTTAACGTCAAATCTAATGCCACAGTTGTTTTTCCGTCAGAAGTTACTGTCCATCCCGGGATATCTTTGGTAGAAATCTCTACATCATCAAGGGTAATTTCATATCCCTGAACATCTGTTTTTCCTTCCTTTTCAAGAACGGCAATCTGTTCTGCACTAAGATTAGCAATCTCTGCACCTACCAGCTTCATGTCTTTTCCTAATTTAGGACCAAGCGCTTTGAAGTTGGGTTTTATCTGTTTAACAATTAAATGCGATGCTTCTTCCGCATTGATTAACTGTAATTCTTTTACGTTCACTTCCTGCTTGATCAGGTCTGCAACAGCTAGAATCTGTTCTTCTGTTTTAGAATCCAATACAGGAACCAATACTTTCTGTAGCGGCTGACGAACTTTTACATTCTCTTTCTTTCTCAGAGAGAAGACCATGCTTGTAATGTTCTGAGCCAGATGTGTTTTTTCAACCAGATCCTGATCGATTAAGCTTTCATCAGCTACCGGAAAATCTGTAAGGTGTACAGATTCACAGTTTTCTTTTCCTGTTACTTTATTCAGGTCCTGATACAATTGATCCATAAAGAACGGAGCAATAGGAGCGGAAAGCTTGGCTACTGTTTCAAGACAAGTGTATAAAGTCTGATAAGCAGAGATTTTGTCATCAGAATATTCTCCTTTCCAGAAACGTCTTCTGCACAGTCTTACGTACCAGTTACTCAGGTTGTCATTCACAAAAGTGCTGATTGCTCTTGCTACTCTTGTCGGTTCATAGTCTTCATAGAATGCTTTTACTTCCTTGATCAGAAGGTTCAGCTCAGAAAGGATCCATCTGTCGATTTCAGGACGGTTTTCCACTTCTTTTTCCGAATAATTGAATCCGTCAACATTTGCATACAGAGCAAAGAATGAATACGTATTGTAAAGGGTTCCAAAGAACTTTCTTCTTACTTCATCGATTCCTTCAATATCAAACTTCAGGTTTTCCCAAGGGTTGGCATTGGAGATCATATACCAACGGGTAGCATCCGGTCCGTAAACTGCAAGTGTTTCGAATGGATCTACAGCATTTCCTAAACGTTTTGACATCTTTTGCCCGTTCTTATCCAGAACAAGACCGTTACTCATTACATTTTTGTAAGCAACTGAATCAAACACTGCAGTTCCGATCGCGTGAAGCGTATAGAACCATCCACGGGTCTGGTCAACACCTTCCGCAATGAAGTCAGCCGGGAATGCTTTATTATTGTCAATTAATTCTTTGTTTTCAAAAGGATAATGCAACTGTGCATAAGGCATAGACCCTGAATCGAACCAAACGTCGATCAGGTCGCTTTCACGCTTCATTGCTTTTCCTGAGTCAGAAACCAATACCACTTTGTCAACCACGTTTTTGTGAAGATCTACAAGCTCATAGTTAGACTCTGCCATATTTCCGATGATGAAACCTTTGAACGGGTTTTCGGCCATCAGTCCTGCTGCAATTGATTTCTCGATTTCGTTATAAAGTTCTTCTACAGAACCTATGATTTTTTCTTCTTTCAGATCATCTGTTCTCCAGATCGGTAACGGGATACCCCAATATCTTGAACGGGATAAGTTCCAGTCGTTTACATTTTCCAGCCAGTTGGCAAAACGTCCTTCTCCGGTAGCTTTGGGTTTCCAGTTGATTTCTTTGTTCAGGTTAACCAGTCTGTCTTTTACAGCGGTCATTTTCACAAACCATGAATCCAGCGGATAGTACAATACCGGTTTATCTGTTCTCCAGCAGTGTGGATAAGAGTGGACATATTTTTCTACTTTGAAGGCCTTGTTCTCCGTTTTCAACAGGATCGCAAGTTCCACATCCCATGATTTCTCAGGCGCTGTTCCTTCATCGTAATATTCGTTTTTGATATATTTTCCTGAAAACACCTCTGGAACATTTTCCCCTTTGATGAATCTACCCTGTAAATCTACCAATGGTACAAGGTTGTCATTTTCATCTTTTACCAACATGGGAGGAATCTCAGGCTGAGCCATTTTAGCAACTCTCGCATCATCCGCACCAAAAGTAGGCGCTGTGTGTACGATACCGGTACCGTCCTCTGTCGTTACGAAATCCCCTAAGATTACTCTGAATGCATTCTCAGGATTGTCATTAGGTGTAAACCAAGGAACTAACTGCTCATATCTCGTATCAACAAGTTTTTCCCCTGTAAATTCTTTTAATATTCTGAAAGGAATTACTTTGGTTTCCGGAGTATAGTTGGCAAAATCCTCATCTGTACCTTCTGCATATTTTTTACCGAAGACTTTAGGTAAAAGAACGCTTGATAAAACTACAGTTACAGGTTCAAATGTATATTGATTGAAGGTTTTAACCAAAACATATTCAATATCTCTTCCTACAGTAAGAGCAGTATTGGATGGAAGTGTCCACGGAGTTGTCGTCCATGCAAGGATATGAACATCCCCGTCAACATCGTTGAACAATGCTGAAGAGTCTTTTTTCACTTTAAACTGAGCCACAACCGTTGTGTCCGAAACATCACGATATGTCCCAGGCTGGTTAAGCTCGTGAGAAGAAAGTCCTGTTCCCGCTTTTGGAGAGTAAGGCTGGATCGTGTAACCTTTGTACAATAAGTTTTTATCATACAATTGCTTCAACAGCCACCAAACCGTTTCCATATATTTTGACTTGTACGTGATGTACGGATCATCAAGGTCTACCCAATATCCGATTTTTTCCGTAAGGTTATTCCAGACATCGGTATAACGCATTACGGCTTCACGACAAGCTTTGTTATAGTCTTCAATAGAGATTTTTTTGCCAATATCTTCTTTCGTGATTCCTAATTCTTTTTCTACACCCAGTTCCACAGGAAGACCATGCGTATCCCAGCCTGCTTTACGGAAAACCTGTTTCCCGTTTTGGGTCTGGTAACGGCAGAAAATATCTTTCAATGCTCTTGCCATTACGTGGTGAATTCCGGGCATACCGTTTGCTGAAGGCGGACCTTCATAAAAAACAAACTCAGGATTTCCCTGACGAATCTCAACACTCTTATTGAAAGTTTTATTTTGTTTCCAAAATTCCGCTACATTCTCTGCTACGTCAATAAGGTTGAGGTTTTTGTATTCTTTAAATTGGCTCATTGTAAATATCTCAATATCGTTGATTAATTAAGTCTGCAAATTTACTAAAATTTGTCGGTTTATAATATATGTTTTATTTTGATATCATCTATTAAAAAGTTCAATTTCAGAAATATAAATAAAATGTAAGGTAAAAGTGAATGGTGAATGGTGAATATGTGAATTTTTCTGGGTGTTTTTTATATAAAATTTAGCGTAATGTATTCAATAGGAGCGGGCTTTAGCCCGCTTAAATAATAAAAGGCAAATCCAACGGCTTTAGCCAAAGCCTAATGATTGCGCAAAGTTCACAAAGATCTTAAGAATGCTGGTGCAGCAACCTCTTATTGGCCGGAATTTTGTACATTTAAGTAGACCTATAAACCCAAATGCTGTATGAAAATCTTTTCCAAACTGATGGCTGCTATCTGTTTTATCTGTACAATCATCATAAACGCCCAGAATAATTACCCTCAAAACTATTTCCGTAACCCGCTGAATATTCCCATGCAGTTGGCGGCTAATTTTGGTGCTATCAGGACGAACCATTTTCATATGGGGCTGGACTTAAGAACCAACAGTCAGGAAAATTTACCGGTTCTAGCTGCGGCAGAAGGCTATGTAAGCAGGATAAAGGTAGAAAGATATGGTTTCGGTAATGCAATATACATCACTCATCCCAACGGTTATACCACAGTATATGCTCACCTGAATAAATACTTTGGTAAGCTCGATGAATTTGTAAAGGAAAAGCAGTACAAAGACGAAAAGTGGGAACAGGATATTACTTTTCAGCCCGGACAGTTTCCGGTAGAAAAAGGACAACAGATTGCATTGAGTGGAAATACCGGAGGATCTGCTGGTCCGCACCTGCATTTCGAAATAAGAGATACCAAAACGGAAGAATGTCTTAACCCTTTATTGTTTGGATTTAATATTCCGGATTCTGTAGCTCCCATTATCAGTGGATTGTATTGGTATGACCGCAGATTCAGTACATATGAGCCAGGAGCGAACGGAATTGCAGTGAAAAAAGTAGGGGGTATTTACACTGCAGATGTTATAAGAGTCAGTTCACCGAAGATAAGTTTCGGAATTAAGGCTGTGGATAAAGCCAATCAGGGATTTAATCTTGGGATTTATAATGCAGAACTATTGATGGATGGTAAGCTGATGTACAGTTTTAAAATTGATAAAGTACATTATGATGATACCCGATATATCAACGGTTGTATCGATTATACGAAATTCATCAGAGACAAAATGGGGATTCAGCATTTGTCTGCTTTGCCGGGGATGAAACTGCAAAATTATAGTGTGTCTGATCTTTCAGGAATTATCAATCTTCAGGATGAAGATGTTCACAATATCGAAATTGTTGTAAAGGATGTAAAAGGTAATACCAGCAGGCTAGCCACCAAAGTCCAGTTGAGCAATGCACGAACAGGAATTGCATCTTCAGGTAAAACAGTTGTGCCTAATGAAGGAAAAATGCTTACAACCGAAAATGCAGAAATCATTTTCAGTAAAAATGCGTTCTATGATGCTGTAAATTTCAATGCCTATGAAAAAACATCCGCTCATCCGGATGCGGCTTCGAACAGTATTGTTTTACATAATCCATATATTCCGGTTCATGATGAATATATTTTGAAAATAAATCCCAACAGAAAATTATCCAATACAGAAAAAGACAAAGCTGTTATTATTCTTGATTACGGGAGTGATAAAGATTTCGTAAAAGCAAAATGGAATGCTGACCGGGCAGAAGGACAGTTCAACAGATTGGGTACAGCGCAGTTGGTGATTGATAATACTTTGCCATCCGTTTCGCCAGGTTGGAATGAGGGTGCTTTGATCAGCAGCAGCTCTTTGAGACTAAAGGGAACCGCAAAAGTGGGAGATATTGTTTCATTCCGGGCTGAACTGGACGGAATATGGCTGAGATTTGCCCGTGTAAAAGATGATTTTGTGTATGTCTTTGATGAAAAATGTCCAAAAGGGTCCGGTTCTCATACTTTAAAAGTAACCACCATCAATACTGCTGGAAATACAAACATACAGACCTTTGCCTTCCGGAGATAAAAGCTATGGTAGAAATCTTGAATACATTTTACATGAATACATCTTACAATCATGTAATTTTAAATAAATTTGCTTTTTAAAAATTAAAATCATTGGAATTTCATCCGTCAATTGAGAAAGCAGGGATTCAGGAAATCAAAAAATTTCAGGAAGTAAAACTTCATGAGCTTTTGGTTTACCTGGAAAGCCATTCGCCTTTTTATCAGAAGCTGTTTAAAGAAAATAATATTAATATTGCCGATATTCTTACGTTGGAAGATCTTCAGAAGATTCCTACCACCACAAAGAATGATCTTCAGCAGCATAATCATGATTTTTTCTGCATAGCACCTGATAAAATTGTTGATTACAGTACCACTTCCGGAACATTGGGAGATCCTGTGACATTCGGATTGTCTGATGGTGATCTTGAAAGACTTGCTTACAATGAAGCCATATCATTTGCCTGTGCAGGAATTCAGAAAGGAGATGTTGTGCAGATGATTACAACCATCGACAAACGTTTTATGGCAGGACTTGCTTATTTTTTAGGCTTAAGAAAAATGGGGGCAAGCGTGGTGAGAATGGGACCGGGAATTCCTGAACTGCAGTGGGATTCTATTTTCAGATACAAACCGAAATACCTGATTACAGTGCCTTCTTTTCTTTTGAAAATGATTGACTATGCCGAAAAACATGGGTTGGATTATAAAAATTCAAGCGTGTATGGAGCCGTATGTATTGGAGAAAGTATCAAAAATCAGGATTTTACAGATAATATCCTTTCACAGAAGATCAAAGAAAAGTGGGATATCAAACTTTTTTCCACCTATGCTTCTACCGAGATGAGCACCGCTTTTACAGAATGTGAGTTCCAGATCGGAGGACATCACCATCCGGAGCTGATCATCACAGAAATTCTGGATGATGAAGGCAATCCCATAAAAGAAGGAGAGAGCGGGGAGCTTACCATTACAACTTTAGGGGTGGAAGCCATTCCTTTATTAAGATTTAAAACAGGAGATATTGTAAAAGCTCACCATGAGCCATGTCAGTGCGGAAGAAATACGATGAGGTTAGGACCTGTGATAGGAAGGAAACAGCAGATGATCAAATATAAGGGAACAACATTGTATCCACCGGCAATGAATGATATCCTGAATGATTTCAACAATATCTTATGCTATCAGATTGTTATTCAGGCCAACGAAATTGGACTAGATGAAATTATCATCAAATTAAGCACAGAAGAAGAGCATGAAACCTTTGTAAATGAAGTAAGAGATCACTTCCGGGCCAAACTAAGAGTAAGCCCGAAAATTGAAATTATTGATTTTGATATTCTGTCTAAAACAGTTTTTAATCCAAGCAGCAGGAAACCTATTACTTTTATTGATTTGAGATAAAATTTAAAATAAAGAGTCAATAGAACTTTCTTTTATAATATCTTTGGGTTCTTAAAATAAAAGCTAATACCCTATGAAAAAATTATTATTGCTGGTCTTTTTAGTTATAATGACAACAGCTTTCGGACAGGAGAAAATGAAAATAGTTGCCGGAAGTCTGGGGGTTTTGAAAGATCAGACCGAAGTAAATGTTGAGGTAAAATTTGAGAATGTATTATTTATGAAAGAAAATATTACAGAAGCTCAGTACCTTGAAAACAGAAAAAAACAAGTTATTGAAAATCCTAAAAGAGGCGAAGAAGCCTGGAAAAAATGGATTGAAGAATGGGAAAAATACAAAAAGGAATATTATGTGGATTATTTCGCAAAAGGACTGAATAAAACTTACAAAAATATTTCATTTAAAAAAGATGCAGCCGCAAAATATACCCTGTTGGTAGAGACAAATTGGATTTTTCCTGGCTGGCATGCCGGAATTACAGCAATGACTGCCGAAATAACCGGGAAAATAAAACTGGTGGAAACCAATAATCCTTCTACAGTTTTAGCTGAAATAGAACTTAAAAAGTTTGATAAATTTGTGCAAAATAAAGAATTTGTAATGGAGTATGGAAGAATAGCATCAGCTTATGAATCTGCCGGAAGGTATTTGGGAAGAGAAATCAAAAAATCTTTAAAATAACAAAAAACGGTCTGAATTTTCAGACCGTTTTTTTATGCTTGATTTTGTTGTTCCTGTTTTTCCAGCTTGATGAGGTTCGCAAGATTTTTAATCACTGTATCATGTTTCTTTACGAAAGGATTGTCTTTGTTCCAGACATAACCCGCTAAAACTGCACATATCTTTTTCTTTACATCAGGATTTTCCGGCTGATGAAAGAATAACTCCTGAAGATTTCCGGTATACCACTCTTTTACATAGGTAGTGAAAACATCCACTCCATATAAAATATAGTCTGTGTATTCCTTCTGCCAGTCAATTTTTTCTCCATTAAGCTGTCTCAAGGCAAGTTTGGCGGCCAGCATTCCTGATTCTGTGGCAAAAGCCATTCCTGAAGAGAAAACAGGATCAAGGAATTCAGATGCATTTCCCGTTAAAGCAAATCCGTCTCCAAATAAACTTTTTACCGAGCAGGAATAATCTTTCAAATGTCTTGGTTCAAAAAGGAAATCTACATTCCCGAAACGCTTTACATAATAATCGGAAAGAGAGATTGCTTTTTTTAAGGCTTCAGTGGTATCTCCGTTTTCAGATAACTTGTCAATATATTCAGTAGGGCCTACAATCCCTAAACTTGTGTTTCCGTTAGAAAAAGGAATGACCCAAAGCCATACTTCTGTTTCGATGATGTCAAAAGAAATTAAAGTTCCTTCCTCTCCAGGCTCCCTGTTAATGTCATGTACATGAGAGAAAATAGCAGAGTGGGGAGATAGTTTTGAAGGTTTTTCAAGGTCCAGTAAACGGGGCAATACTCTTCCATAACCGCTGGAATCGATAACAAATTTAGCGTGGATCTCTTTCGTTTCTCCATCTTTATTTCTTACTGTAGTCACAGAATCTGTTCCGTCAAACTTAATATCAATAACTTCAGTCTCAAATTCAAGATCAATTCCTTTATTAATCACTTCCTGAGCAAGCGTATTGTCAAAATCAGCTCTGGGAACCTGCCATGTCCAGTCCCAGCCTTCCCCGAATTTGTTGCTGAAATCAAAAATGCAGATTTCGTCACCGCGAAGAAAACGCGCACCAAGCTTCTTTTCAAAGCCCATTTTGTCCAATGCAGGGAAAAGTCCGGCCTCGTCAAAGTGGTCCATTACCCTCGGAATTAAGCTTTCTCCCACTACCAGTCTGGGAAATTTTGTTTTTTCGACTACTTTCACGTTGACGTTATTCTTCTTTAAGTATGAAGAAGACACGCATCCGGAAGGTCCGGCTCCGATTACAAGAACGTCAACAAATTCTTTGCTCATCTTTGATTTTTTATTTTAATAATAACTTTTATCTTTGCCGCAAAATTAGTGACAAATAATTAATATTTTACAAAATTATCAACTATTACTTTTAATTGATGAAAATAAATAACTTTTTAGAACTGAAAGACTTTCAAAAAATTATCATTGAGAATGAAAAAATAGAACTGGATGAATCGCTTTTATCAAGAGTGGATAAAAGTTTTCAGTTTTTAAAAGAGTTTTCAAAAAATAAAGTAATATACGGTGTGAACACTGGCTTCGGCCCGATGGCTCAGTTCAAGATCAGTGACGAAGATACACACCAGCTCCAGTATAACCTGATCAGAAGCCATTCTTCAGGTATCGGAAATCCTTTACCTGCGGAAGAGGTAAAAGCATGTATGCTGGCGAGACTGAATACCTTGTCACTGGGAAATTCAGGAGTACACCAGTCTGTAATTTACCTTCTTCAGGAGCTCATCAACAGGGATATTATTCCGTTGATATTTGAACACGGAGGGGTAGGAGCAAGCGGAGACCTTGTTCAGCTTGCCCATCTGGCTTTGGTCCTGATCGGAGAAGGAGAAGTATTTTATAAAGGAGAAAAAAAATCAACCAAAGAGGTCTTTGAAACAGAAGGCTTAGAACCGATAAAAGTAGAGATCCGGGAAGGTCTTGCTTTGATGAACGGAACTTCCGTAATGTCCGGAATCGGTATTGTAAATGCTTATAAAGCCAATCAGCTGACAGATATTTCCCTCAGACTTTCGTGTGCAATCAATGAAATTGTACAGGCTTATGATGATCACCTGTCAGAAGCATTGAACGGAACAAAAAGGCATTACGGCCAGCAGAAAGTGGCAGAAAGAATGCGTGCTCATCTGGCGGACAGTAAACTGATCAGAAAAAGAGAAGATCATCTTTATACACACTTTGAAGAGCAGGAAAAAGTATTTAAGGAGAAAGTTCAGGAATATTATTCTTTAAGATGTGTTCCTCAGATCTTAGGTCCGGTACTGGACACGCTGGAATATACGGAAAAAGTTCTTGAAAATGAGATCAATTCAGCGAATGATAACCCGATTATCAATGTTGAAGATCAGCATGTTTACCATGGAGGAAACTTCCATGGAGATTACATTTCCCTGGAAATGGACAAGCTTAAAATTGTGGTTACCAAATTGACAATGCTCGCTGAGAGACAGTTGAACTATCTTCTGAATGCCAAGATCAATGAAATTTTGCCGCCTTTTGTAAATTTGGGTAAATTAGGTTTCAATTTCGGGATGCAGGGCGTGCAGTTTACAGCAACTTCCACTACGGCAGAAAGTCAGATGCTGTCAAATTCTATGTATGTTCACAGTATTCCGAACAATAATGATAATCAGGATATCGTTAGTATGGGAACCAATGCAGCAGTGATTTGCAGAAAAGTAATTGAAAATGCTTTTGAAGTATTGGCCATTGAAGCGATTACCATCATTCAGGCTATTGAATATCTTGGATTCCAGGATAAGGTTTCATCATCTACAAAAGAATTGTATGACGAAATCAGAAAAATTATTCCTGCCTTCTCAGACGATATGGTGATGTATCCGTATCTGGAAGAAGTAAAGGAATATCTGAAAGGAATGTAACTATTAGCTGTTATGGATTGTCTCTAAAATAGATATCCGGCATCAATTAAAAAAACTAAAAACGATATAAACACTAACGCATGAAATGTGCAATTGTAACAGGAGGCTCCAGAGGGATCGGGAGGGCAATCTGTATAAAACTGGCTGAAGAGAAAAACTATCACATCCTTATCAACTACGCTTCAAACGAAACCGCAGCCAAAGAAACATTGGCTAAAGTGGAAGAACTTGGGGCTACGGGAGAAATCCTTAAATTTGATGTAGGGAATACCGAAGAAACACAGGCTGTTTTAACAGCATGGCAGGAGAGAAATCCTGATGCAGTAGTAGAAGTGATTGTCAATAATGCGGGAATCACAAGAGACGGTCTCTTTATGTGGATGCAGAAAGAAGACTGGAACAGTGTAATCAATACCAGTCTGGACGGATTTTTCAATGTGACCAATTTCTTTATCCAAAAGCTGCTTCGCAACAAATACGGACGAATCATCAATATGGTTTCAGTATCCGGAGTAAAAGGAACAGCCGGCCAGACGAATTACTCGGCCGCAAAAGGGGCTTTGGTAGGTGCTACAAAAGCCCTTGCACAGGAAGTTGCCAAAAGAAATGTTACCGTAAATGCGGTAGCTCCAGGTTTTATCAAAACAGATATGACTCAGGAATTCAATGAAGAAGAGCTGAAAGCAATGATCCCGGCCAACAGATTCGGAGAAGCAGAAGAAGTGGCAGATCTTGTCGCATTTTTAGCATCTAAAAAATCATCCTACATTACAGGGGAAGTGATTAATATTAACGGAGGAATTTACTCATAAATAATCTAACAATATGCCAATGTATCGGTGTACCAATGTTGATTGATGTTAATGAAAATATTGTTACATGGCTAGACTGATACATTGTTAAATTCAATATAAACAAATGGAAAATAGGGTTGTAATTACCGGGATGGGAATTTATTCCTGCATCGGGACGTCTTTAGAAGAGGTCAGGGAATCCCTATATCAAGGAAAATCCGGTATTGTTTTAGATCAGGACAGAAAAGAATTTGGTTTCAGATCAGGTCTTACTGGTGTGGTTCCAAAACCGGATCTTAAAAATCTTTTGAACAGGCGCCAGCGTGTCAGCATGGGAGAAGAAAGCGAATATGCCTATCTGGCTACCATTGATGCATTGAAGCAGGCGAATCTGGACGAAGAATTCCTGGATGCCCATGAAGTGGGAATCTTATACGGAAATGACAGCGTTTCCCAGGCTGTTGTAGAATCTATCGATATTGCAAGGGAAAAAAAAGATACAACATTGATGGGATCGGGAGCGATCTTTAAATCAATGAACTCAACGGTAACCATGAACCTTTCTACGATCTTTAAGCTGAAAGGGATCAATCTTACCATCAGTGCAGCGTGTGCAAGCGGTTCGCACTCATTGGGACTGGCTTATATGATGATCAAAAATGGTTTTCAGGACATGATCATCTGTGGAGGAGCTCAGGAAACCAACAAATATTCCATGGCGAGCTTTGACGGACTGGGAGTATTCTCAGTCAGAGAAGATGAGCCTGCAAAAGCTTCCAGACCTTTCGATTCAGGAAGAGACGGGCTGATTCCAAGCGGAGGTGCAGCCACCCTGATTGTGGAAAGCTTGGAATCCGCTCAAAGAAGAGGAGTACCCGTTATTGCTGAAATTATCGGTTATGGTTTTTCTTCAAATGGAGGTCATATCTCCACACCGAATGTAGACGGCCCTGCTCTGGCCATGGACAGAGCATTAAAGCAGTCAGGATTAAACGCTTCAGATATCGATTATATCAATGCTCATGCAACTTCTACCCCGATTGGTGATGCCAATGAAGCAAAAGCTATTTATGAAATTTTCGGTAGCGAGGTTCCGGTAAGTTCTACCAAATCCATGACCGGACATGAATGCTGGATGGCGGGTGCAAGTGAAGTTATCTACTCCATTCTGATGATGCAGAATGATTTCGTTGCTCCGAATATTAATCTGGAAAATCCTGATAATGAGGCACAAAAGATAAATTTGGTCACAAAAACAAAAAATCAAAAAATTGATGTATTTTTGTCGAATTCTTTTGGGTTTGGGGGAACCAATTCTGCACTAATAGTTAAAAAATTTGATTAAAAACATGGAAAGGGAAAAAATTGTTGCTATCGTTAATGATTTTCTGGTAAACGAATTCGAGGTAGACGGAGACGAAATCAGTAATGATGCCAACCTTAAAAATACACTGGGCTTGGACAGCCTGGATTATATCGACATGGTAGTCGTGATCGAATCCAATTTCGGGGTGAAATTAGGAGAAGCAGATTTCAAGAAAATGGTAACATTTGATGATTTCTATACAACGATTGAACACAAGATTGCTGAAAAAAACGCTTAGTTATTGAGTCAATCTTTATTCTATAAAATGTGCCAATGTAATAATATCACAGTGCTTCAGTAATGAACACAACAAGGTATGATTACATTGGTTCTCTGTTATATTAAACTGGATTATGAACAAGTGGAAAGGTAAATCTAAAGGAACAGTGCTCGGATACAGGATATTCGTCTGGTGTATTAGAAATATCGGAATCAGAAGTTCATACGGAGTGCTTTATTTTGTAGCAGCTTATTATTCTCTGTTTCAGAAAAAAAGCAACCAATATATTCTTTATTACTTCCGGAAAAGGCTGAATTACGGATACTGGAAATCTAAAGCTTCCATCTTTAAAAGCTATTTTACCTTCGGAAAAGTTCTGATTGATAAAACAGCGATCTCTGCCGGACTCAGAGAAAAATACACCTATGAATTTGACGGTATTGAAAACCTCAGAAACCTTTTAGCAGCTAAAAAAGGAGGCGTACTGATCAGTGCGCATATCGGTAATTTTGAAATTGCAGAACACTTCTTTGCGGATATCGACTTCGACTGCCAGATCAATCTGGTGACCACAGATCAGGAAGTGACGGTGATAAAAGAATATCTGGAAAGTGTTGCTGTAAAGAAGAGTAACATCAAGTTCATTTATGTTAAAGACGATATGTCGCATATCTTTGAGATCAACAAGGCTTTATCCGAAAATGAACTGATCTGTTTTACCGGAGACCGGTATTTTGAGGGATCCAAATATCTGGAAGCAGAACTCTTGGGGAAAAACGCAAAATTTCCGGCTGGCCCGTTTTTGATTGCCTCAAGATTGGGAGTGCCTGTTGTCTATGTTTATGTGATGAAAGAAAATAATCTTCATTATCATCTTTACGCCAGGATTGCTCAGAATATCAAAAACCGTGATTCGCAGGGGCTTTTACAGTCTTATGTACAGAATCTTGAAGCTATGGTGAAAAAATACCCCCTTCAATGGTTCAATTATTTTGATTTTTGGGATGATGTTGATTAATTTTTCTATTTTTATCCCGTAAAAACTAACGAAAAACTAAAACCATTAAGATGTACCGAGAATTAAGATGATTAAAAAATATTTCCGAAAATTTTCTTTGCTTACAAGACAAAGTAAGCTTTAAATATCTTAAATTCCCTGTTTCTTAATTATATTAAAGCACATTCTCTTTTGAAGAAAGAATATGACATACTTGTAATCGGCAGCGGATTGGGAGGTCTTGTTTCGGCTCTTATTTTGGCGAAAGAAGGTATGAAAGTATGCGTTCTTGAGAAAAATAACCAATACGGAGGAAATCTGCAGACCTTTTCAAGAGATAAGCTTATTTTTGATACAGGAGTCCATTATCTCGGAGGCTTATCCAAAGGGCAGAATCTGAATCAGTTCTTTTCCTACCTGGAAATTATGGATCATCTTGAGCTTCAGCTGATGGATGAAGACGGGTATGACAGGATCAGTTTCGGTGATGATGAAACAGAATATCCGCACGCACAGGGCTATCAGAATTTTGTGGAGCAGCTTTCCAGATACTTTCCCGAAGAAAAAGAAAACCTTGAGAACTACTGCGAAGAGATTCAATATGTCTGCAGCCAGTTTCCAAGATATCATGTGGTAGGGAAAGACCATTACAACGAAGAAATCCTGCACCTCAATACCAAAAGATTCATTGAATCTGTTACCCATAACAAAAAACTTCAGTCGGTTCTGCTGGGTTCCAATTTTTTATATGCCGGAGACTCTGAAAATGTACCTTTTTATGTACATGCCTTAACAGTAAACTCTTATATCCAGAGTGCCTACAAATGTGTAAAAGGAGGCAGCCAGATTTCTAAGCTTCTGATCAGAAAACTTCGCGAATATGGGGCAGAAGTACACAAACATTCTGAGGTTTCTGAATTTGTCTTTAATGAAAATAATGCATTGACGTCCGTAAAAACAAAGACAGGAAAAGAATATGCCGCAAAACAATTTATTTCCAATATTGAGATCCGTTCCACCATTAAGCTGATAGGCGAAGAAAGATTAAAGAAATCCTTTCTGAACAGAGTTTTAAGCTGGAAACCGGTTTCATCCTGCTTTAGTGTTTATCTGGTTTTAAAACCTCACAGCCTTCCGAATTTTAATTACAACAGATATCACTACTCATCAGAAGACCTGGTGTGGAATGCATGCCAATACCAAAAAGAATCATGGCCGGAAACCTATATGCTCTCATCCACGCCTTCAAAACATTACCCTGATTTTGCAGAAAGCCTCACCGCTATTTCCTATATGGATTTTGAGGAGGTGAAAGAATGGGAAAATACTTTCAATACCGTAGCAGATGAACATGAAAGAGGTGAAGCTTATGAAAAATTTAAGCTTGAAAAGACCGAGAAAATGCTGGATGCGCTGGAAAAGAAAATTCCTAACATAAGGCATGCCATCAAAACAATATACACTTCTTCTCCGTTATCTTACAGGGACTATATAGGAAACTTTGAAGGAAATATGTACGGATACATGAAAAGTTCTGAAAATCCTCTTAAAACAATGGTTTCCCCCCGTACCAAAATTGATAATCTGTTTCTGACAGGACAGTCTGTTAATATGCACGGGATTTTAGGAGTAACCATCGGAGCTTTTAATACCTGTGCGGAGATTCTTGGAAAAGATACAATAGATATGAGGTTGGCACAAATGATTAATAAAAACTAAAAGTGAAAAAAACTAATACCATATATTCATCCTGTAAAAGAACGCTTCTTTATCTTACCCTTTGTTTTTCACTTACATCCTGCGGAATTTCAAAGTCTGTTCATCATATTCCTGAAGTAAAGCAATACTCATTAGAGGTTCCTGAAGTAAACAGAATCAACGACAGCACTTTCAGTTACAATCAAAATTATCTTACCAAAAATAAGCAGCAGCTCTGGGAGCTTTACATCAAAGGAAATCCTTTGCAACTTGGCTATAATAATGGTGCACTGACGCAGAGGCTGATGCAGAAGCAGGAAGAAATCTTTTTCTCAAAAGTGGAAGGATTCGTTCCATCAAAATTTAAACAAAGACTATTAAGGGGCTTTTTAAAATGGTACAACAGAAAAATGTACCTCAATGTAAGAGAAGATTATCAGGCCGAATTATACGGCTTGTCACAATACTCATCTGACCGGTATGATTTTATTGCTCCCAAATATTTAAGAAACCTTTACCTGCACGGAGCCCACGATATCGGGCATGCCATGCAGGATCTGGCCATGGTAGGCTGTACGTCTCTTGCTGTATGGAATGAAAATACGGAGGACGGAGATCTTCTGATTGGAAGAAATTTCGATTTTTATGTGGGAGATGATTTTGCAAAAAATAAACTGGTAGAATTTGTTCAGCCGGAAGAAGGAATTCCTTACATGTCGGTAAGCTGGCCGGGAATGATCGGTGTGGTTTCCGGGATGAATAAAGAAGGCATCACCGTAACGATTAATGCCGGAAAATCAAAAATTCCTTTGACGGCAAAGACTCCTATCTCCCTTGTTACAAGAGAAATTCTTCAGTATGCTAAAAATATAGATGAAGCGATTGATATTGCTAAAAAAAGGAAAGTTTTCGTTTCAGAATCTATTCTTGTTGGAAGTGCTGCAGACAAAAATGCCGTAATTATTGAGGTCTCACCTAAAAATTTCGGAGTATACAAAGTGAAGAATACCAGCAGGGTTCTCTGCACCAATCATTTTCAGTCGGATGCCTATAAGGATGACAAAAGAAATCAGAAACATATCGAAGAAAGCCATTCAAAATACAGGTATGAAAAACTGCAGGAACTTTTGCAGGAGGAGAAAAAGATCACTCCGGAAAAAATGGCTTCCATTTTAAGGAACAGATCGGGCTTAAAAGATAAACCGATTGGTTATGGCAATGAAAAAGCACTCAATCAGCTTCTGGCACATCATGCTGTTATCTTTTCGCCTCAGAAAAGACTGGTCTGGGTTTCTTCCAGTCCCTATCAGCTGGGGGAATTTGTCTGCTATGACCTGAATGAAATTTTTTCAGGAAATCCGTTACCGCAAAGTCTCCGGGCTAAAACAGAACTCAATATTAAAAGAGATCCCTTCTCAGATTCTGAGGAATTCCAAAACTATGAGCTGTCTAAAATGTATGGGAAAGAAATCAATGAGGCTGCCGATGATAAAAATACACTGTTGGGAGATGATGTTATTCCTTCCTATCAGGCCATGAATCCTGACTTTTGGTTGGTGTATTATCAATCCGGAAAATATTATTTTAGCAAAAAAGAATATTCACAGGCAAAAATTGCATTTGAAAAAGCATTGACGAAAGAAATTACAACGGTTCCGGACAGGAAAAATGTAGAAAAATACCTGAAGAAAACTTTAAACAAACTGAAATGATCCCAAAATATATAAAGCTGCTGTTCTGCGTTCCTTTTGTCATTATCATCTGCTATTCCGCGTACCTGTGTACAGTCTACAATTCGATACCTGCCACCATTCCAATTCATGGGTATGGAAATATGAAAGACAACTACGGAAGTAAAATATTTCTGGTATTTCCGGTGCTGATGAACCTGGCTGTCCTTATTTTTATCTGGTTGATTATCAGAAGGCCGGATAAGATAAAGTTTACTTTTGAAATCAATGAAAATGAAAGAGAAAAAACATATCATATCACACAGCTGGCTCTGGTAATTATTGCGATATTTGTTACCATAATGATGACGCCACTTTCATTTTCGGATGTGGTTTTTAAATAATTAATTTATGAAAAAATTTTTGACCCTGTTCTTTGTCGTATGCTTTTTATTCTCTTTTTCTCAGGACAGAAAAGAGATTGGAAATACTTTTATTAAAGCTTTACTGGTGGATAAAAATATAGAAAAAGCACATTCTTATTTTGATCCTTCGGTAGCGGGCCAGATTCCTGTGGAGCAGCTTAAAGCGATTCCGGAACAGCTTCAGGGCCAGGTTGGAGGACTGAAAAATATCCTTGAAGTGAATAACGAAGGGAATATTTATTATTACTACACCGAATTTGAAAAGACAAAACTGGATATCCAGCTTACCTTTGGAGAGAACAATAAACTGCTGGGTTTCTTCCTGGTTCCTCATAAAACATTTGAAAAACGAGATGAGAAAACAGAGTTCAGGATAAAGAGTGATGCTGTTGAACTTAAGGGGACACTTCTGGTTCCCCCTTCCAATAATAAAAAGAGACTGGTGATTTTTGTGCATGGTTCGGGATCCCATGACAGAGACGAAACAATAGGAGAAAACAAACCTTTTAAAGATATCGCCGAATATCTTTTCAACCACGGAATTGCTTCTTACCGGTATGATAAAAGGATCTATTCCTCCCCTGAAACATTCAACGAGAAATCTACGGTAGAAGATGAAACCATTAATGATGCGGTAAATGCTGCTCTTTATTTCAAAAATAATCCTGAGTATAAAGGATATGAGATTGTTATCCTTGGACACAGCCAGGGAGCCTATCTGATGCCAAAAATTGCAGAAAAGGCTCAGGTTTCGAAATATGTTTTTATGGCCGGGAATGCAAGACCCTTGCAGGATCTGTTAGTGGAGCAGTACGAATACCTTCACTCTCTGGACCAGGCGAATGTTCCGGCAGAAGCTGTTCAGGAAATAAAAAAGCAGGTTGCCTTTTTAAACTCATCCCAATTTAATTTTAAATCACCTACATCAGAACTTCCTTTAGGTCAGTCTGCAGCGTATTGGAAATATTTGAAGGATTACAATCAACTTAATGAAGTGAAAAAAATCAAGGCACCCATGCTGTTTGTACAGGGAGGAAGAGATTACCAGGTAACTGAGAAAGATTTCAATCTTTGGAAACAAACCCTGAAAAATAACAAGGCAGCAGTTTTTAAATTTTATCCTGAATTAAGCCATCTGTTTATTGCAGGCTCCGGTAAACCTTCTCCAAAAGACTACGAAATAAAAGGAAAAGTAGATGAGCAGTTTTTGGGAGACCTGACAGATTTTATCCTCAAATAAATATAAAATTGGATCATTGATCTTATGAGCCTGGAATTTTGTTTCAGGCTTTTTAATTGCTTTCCGGGCTTACTTTATTCAAAAATAAAAAAGAAGTTATTCCTGCAATCGCAGAAAAAGTAGTGCTTAAGATAAAACTGCCGATAACGTATTGCAGCAGATTGTTTTTGATCAGCTCGAAATTTAAATCCTGGTTTAAGATATCACTGTCTCCACTCACAAATGGAGCCCCCAGAAACAGAGAGGCGGCAATAATAAAAGGAATAAAAGGAGGAAGGCTCACATTGGAGGCTACAAATGCAAGGACTTTATTGAGCTTGAAAAGCACAGACAAACTGATCACAAGAAGGGTCTGGAATCCCCAGAATGGAGAAAGCCCTATAAATACTCCCAATGCAATGGAAAATGCTTTTGTACGGTTGCTCCCGTCACTTTCTAAGACATCTTCCTGTATGAATCTTTTAAAGCTTTTTTTTTTGAAATTATTCACGAAGTTTCTCGGAATAATATAAAATAAAGTAATCGTCACCAGAATTGTATTCAGAATACTGATTCTGGTAAAATCTTTGAAAGGCCTGAAATGGGAAACCCGTTCTGAAGGGTCATACAAAACCCTGATCGGAACATTCTTTACCGGAACATGCCTCCATGCAGTTCTTACAATGATTTCGATTTCAAATTCAAACTTAGGGGTAAAATATTTATTTGGAATGTTATGCAAAGGATAAAGCCTGTAGCCGGACTGCGTGTCTTCCAGCTTTATACCGGTCTCAAACCAGAACCAGAAGTTCGAAAAACGGTTTCCGAAACTGCTTTTCTTTGGAATGCCATCCTGAGACATATTCCTGTTTCCAATCAGGAGAACGTCTTCTTTTTCCTGAAGAAGAGCTTCTACAAATACCGGAATATCATCCGGATAATGCTGTCCGTCGGAATCAATGGTAATGGCATAATCAAACCCTGACTTCTTTGCGGCCCTGAAGCCTGTTTTAAGCCCGTTTCCTTTTCCTTTGTTCTCCGGTAAAGAGATTACCGTAATCTGAGGATATTGAGCAAGAATGTGTGGCGTAGAATCCGTGGAGCCATCATTGACCACAATAATACTTTCGGTGTAGTTAAGAACACCGTCAATTACCCTCTTCAGGGTTTTTTCATTATTGTAGGTAGGTATTAAAACACATATTTTCTTTTCAGAAATTGCATTTTGTACTTCAGCAAGGGACATTTTTTTATTTTAAAGTGGCTCTTTCAGCCTCTGTAATAGTTTTAGACTGCATTGCAAACCTTTTGATATAGCCCTTCAGAGCTGTATTCTGTTTGCTGTAATTATTCAGCAGGAAAGCTTTATCATCCTTCAGGCTCCCGCGGTATCCTACGATCTTTGGAATATTTTCCTGAACACTCATTCTGATCAGACGAAGCTCTGCATTGTTAGGATTACTTTTAATAATGCCTTCAAGACTTGTAGCGCCTGTCTTTACCAGAGCTTTTCTGTTGCTTTTGGCAATTTTCGCCTCCATAATCTTTGCTGCTGCTTTATATCCGGCAGTTACAGCATCAGAACCGGATTGTTTTTCCGCAGTATCAATAAAGTTTTGGGTATTGGTATTGGATTCGTTCGCCTTAGCATAGCTGTTTCTCAGCGTTTCAAGGTCAGATTGAAAGAAAAAAACAAATGCTGCTATGAATGATAGGATTAGTTTCATGATGATATTTTTTTGTAGCTTACAGACAATTTCAATGCAATAGTCTCGCCAAAAGAAGTTGTGTTTTTTACTTTAACATCCTCATTATCTTCATTAATATCAAGCTGGAGCTGTAAATCCGGAGTTTCAAAAGGATTGATGATTGCCATGAATTTTACATTCGATGCTGTTTTTAAGAATAATTTTGAACCGGTAAATTCCTCCGTAAGTTCTTTGATGATCTGCATCATACAAACACCGGGAGTGACAGGATTTCCAGGGAAATGACCTTTGAAAATATCGTGGTCTTTATTAAGATGGATATGAGCAGTAAACTTTCCGTCCTCTGTCTTCTCGTATGATGTTAAAGTATAAAAGTCTGTAAGAATGGTTTGCATGATCTTATTTTTAAGATTAAATATATCATCAGTTTCTTTCCGGAAAGCTACATTCATTTTGGGCAGTTTTCCTGAGGAAATTATTCCGTTTCAGTTATTTGAAATAGTTTTATATTGATTTTAAAGTCCTTGTGCTGCAGCTGTAAGCTATCCGCGAAGATAGGTTTTTTTGCATCAAAAGTAAAATCGATTTTTTCATTGTTATTTTTCGTGTAAACAATCTGTTTTAGCAAATTATTTTCTTTGTTAAAGAATAAATAGTAGATTTTATTATCAGTTTTGGAAAGATAAATCTTAGCATTTCCATTCTCAAAGCTTTCGCTTACCGGATATTGTCTTTTCAGCAGCTGCTGGAAATCATTTTTCAGAAAGTTGATGACAATTTTTTTATCCAGATCAGGAAGTACATAATTCAGTTTGAAATCATGGTCTGAAACTTCAAAATCAATCAGCTTATTCCCAAAATCTGACGTTAAAGCAACACGATGCGTCGTTTCATTCAGCTTTTTGATAATCAGAATACCGCTCACATGGTTTTTATAAATATCCATCTGGCATTTATACACGTAATCTTCACCGGAAGAGAAATATAAGTTTTCCACCATTCTTTCAGAAGATGAAACAGGTTTTGCTTCTGTTAACCTATAGGTTTTACAGGAAACAGCCAGGATCAGAATCAGGCTATAAAGAAAACTCTGACGCAGGAATGGAGGCATTGATCTTGGTATTTTTGAAGACAATATTTGTGGTATCTCCGGAAGCTTCAGTCATATTTACCTGGGAAACTGTAGACTGGCTTTTAGGGAAATACAGCTCGATCTGTTTGATGTATTTCAGCAATTGGGTTGTTTTAGGAACAAACTTCGCCACATTGTAATTCCCATTCTTAAAATAGGTTACGGTAAACTCAGGATCATTGAACATCGTTCCGTTGGAACTTCCCACTATCAGCTTATTGATTTTTTCAAATGTTTTGCTCTTCGCATCTACAGACGACTTTTTCCCCTGATCATTGATGTAGATCTTATTGCTTTTAAAAACAATACTGTACTGATAGGGTTTTGTATACTTCCAGCTCAGCATATTGGGTGTCTGCAGCGACATTCGGCCGTAGGTCACAATACTTTTATCCAGAAAATCCATCTTTTTGGTCTGGGTAAAATCACTCTGTAAAGTTTTAATCTCTTTGGTGTCTGAAGAAACCTTCGACACAAATGCTTTAGCTTCAGCTCCTGACATTGCCGTATTCTGGGCAGAAAAGAATCCTGAAACCAGTAAAAATGCTCCGAAAGCAATATTTTTAATCATTTCTATTTGAATTTAAAACTGTATCAACAGTAAAAGTTGAATATTTTTTATCCTCCAAAAATACTAATAAATTGGCCAGCACGCGAAAGGTCTTTTCCGAATTGTCATGAAGGAGGATAATACTGCCTTTTTTCAGGCCTTTGGTTATTCTGTTGTAGATTTTCTTTTCATCGTCAATGATGGTGTCCAGAGAACGTACATTCCATCCGATGCTTACTTTACGGGTTCTCCTGATCGCTTTCGCAATATTGGGATTGGTCACTCCGAATGGTGGCCTGTAAAGGTCAGTGCTGATATTGCCTGCATTTTTCATAACTTCATCACATCGTTTAATTTCCTCAATCATTTTTGATGTGGATAAAAAGCCTGTGGAACCGGAATGTGAAAGGGTATGATTTCCAATTGTATGGCCTTCTGCAATAATTCTCTGAAATGTCTCAGGATATTTTTCAATCTGTTTCCCGATACAGAAAAAGGTGGCTTTTACCTGATGTTCTTTAAGCAGGTCTAAAAACTTAGGGGTAAATTCAGTAGGTCCGTCATCAAAAGTAAGGGCAATTTCCTTAATTCGGGTACGTTTATGGGTGATACTGTTAACAAAATATCCCAGTTCAATATCAAAAGAACCCCAGACGACTACTGCAGAAAAAGCAAAAAAGCAAAAAAGATATACCCAAAAACTCCCATGGAACGCATAAATAAAAACGTTACAGAAAAGATAGAACAGGATGAATGGATAGTGTTTCATTGCCGGTTGTTTTATTACAAGTTTTATAGCCGTAATATTTATTGTATACCATTGTCACTCCGTAGGAGTCCACACTAATTTCTAATTTAGATTCCACGCTTCACTTCAGAACCTTGTTCGCAGACCTTTTGTCTGTGCTCTGAATGACAAATAGACCGTATAATTTCAATTTCAACAATTATGCCTTTTCCAATAATACCAGACTGTGATCATCACCTCCCAGATGATTATAAAGAAGAACGTTCTTTACGTTTTCTTTTTTCTTTGCGTTAACCATCATCACTTCCGGAATCTGCTGTTCTTTAAGGATATGACAGGCCATAAAGATTGAAAAACCACTTGCGGTATTGAACTCTCCACTCAGATGCTTGTAATACAGCTGTGCGGAATCCGGAAAGATATCCATCGCTTTTGTATAGTAAGTATCTGAATCTGCATCCCCGCTGAATCCTAAAATAACAGCATCAATATCATTAATTGAAAGGCTGTTCTTGGCTAAAAAATTCCGGATAAAATCCTGTACTTCATTCAATTCAACTTTGTTGCTGATATGGATATTCTTAAGCTGGGCATAAGAATTTTCAGTTTTATCTTTACCTATAACAAAAAAGCTGGCTCCTTCACCCCAGATCACTCCGTTGGTGGTGGAATGCAGATAATCAGCGGGAAGATCTGCTTCTTTTTTTATGGTGTTATTTAAACAGTAAAGCTCCATTGTTCTGTCAGTCTGCTCATCTGTAGAACCTACAAGAACATTTTCTGCTTCTCCGTCATTAATCTGAAGTTTGGCATCCAGTAATGAAAACTCCAGCGAAGAAGAAGTATTTACATAGGTGAAGTTGTAAGCATGACATTGTAAGCCCAGAGCAATCTGTCCTGCTACCGTGTTATGGGTAGACTGGATGAAAAAAGTAGGAGTAAGAAACTCTTCATGATTGTCAATCACGTTTTTCAGGAACTTTTCGGAATCCTGTGAGCAGCCCATTCCGGTTCCTACAATAATGGCATCCGGCTTTTCAATTCCGGCTTCTTTCAGTGCATAATGTGAGGCTACAGAACTCATTTTTACTGTTTTGGACATTCTTCTGATCATGGCAGGCGGAATAAACTCCCTGTAATTGGGTTCTATAGCCTTAAGGACGTTTGAAGAATTCTCAGGTTGAAGGTTCTGAAGGATATTTTCGTTTAAAGTGTCCTGAACGGAGATACAGGATGCACTGTTGATGTATACTGTACTCATGATTTTGAAAAAATTAGTGTGGAACAGTTTCCTCCGAATCCGAATGAATTGGAAAGTACATGATTAATGTTCTTTTCTTTCAGTTCGGTTACCGGAGTAAGATCAAACTCTTCCATTTTCGTTTTAAAATTCAGGTTAGGGAAGATAACGTTGTTCTGCAGGGCTAAAATTGAAAATACAGCTTCAATTCCTGCTGCAGCAGCCAGGGTATGTCCTGTAAATGCTTTTGTAGAGCTGAATTCAGGAACCATGTTTTCTCCAAAGATTCTGATCATGGCAATACCTTCTGATAAATCATTATTAGGAGTTGCTGTTCCGTGAACGTTGATATAGTCTATATTTTCTTTTTCCAGACCGGAGATTTTCAAAGCCTGCTGCATAGCTAAAAATGCACCCTGTCCGTTTTCTGAAGAAGCGGTCTGATGGTGGGCATCATTGGCATTTCCATATCCTGAAAGATAAGCCAGGACTTTTTTATTTTCTTTTCTGACCACTTCTTCGGACTCAAGCACTAAGAAAGCTGCTGCTTCTCCAAGGTTCAGTCCTTTTCTGTTGTTGTCAAAAGGAGTATTGTAGGAATCTGTAAGAATCATCAGGGTATTGAAACCATTCAACGTAAACTTTGAAAGAGAATCTGCTCCGCCAACAATCACACGGTCCAATACACCGCTTTTAATCAGTTTTGCACCCATCATAATAGCATTGGCAGCTGATGAGCAGGCAGTACTGATGGTAGAAACCATGCCTTTTAATCCTAAGTAACCGGCAATGGCCAATGAGGAATTTCCGGCATCGTGTGCGTCAATATATTTTTGCTTTTCGGGGAAGTCTTCGTAAGAGTAGAAGTACTTTTCAGTGATATCCATCCCGCCTACACTGGTAGACGAAATCAAGCCGGTTCTGTAACCATTGATATCTGAAATTCCTGCACTTTCTACAGCTTCTTTCGCAGCAATCATACCCAGTAAAGAAGTTCTTGTGACGTTGTTGTCTTCATCAAGATGGAGTTTCTGTACAAGCTCTTCATTGGATAATTTTATTTCACCCGTTTTAATGAATCCGGCGTGACGGGTTTCAAACATTTCGATATCTGAAATCCCATGTTTTGCGGATTGTAATGAAATAAAATTTTCCTCCACATTGTTTCCGATGGAGGAAATGATGCCCATTCCCGTTATGGCAATTTTTTGACTCATGGTATTAAATCATATAACAATGCAACAATCTAACAATACCAATAATTGCTATATTGATACCCTGTTAGATTGTTACATTCATTTATTTTGTTCTGTTGTTCTCGATGAATGCAGCCATCGTATCGATAGATTGGAAAATTTCCTTTCCTTTTTTAGGATCAGCTAATTTTATTCCGTAATCTTTATCAAGAAGAACGATCAGTTCCAAAGCATCAATAGAATCCAGTCCCAATCCGCCTCCGAATAATGGATCAGCATCTTTGATTTCTTCCACAGATACGTCTTCAAGATTAAGAACTTCGATAATTTTGTGCTTCAATTCCGTTTTTAAGTTTTCCATAAATATTATTTTAATGTAACAATATATCAATGTACCAGTTTACCAATAGTTGTTATTGCCTTTAGCATTGGTACATTTTCAGATTGGTACATTGTTAAATTATAATGTGAGCAAATATACAAAAGCTTTGTAATTTTCCTGATACAATTCTACCCAGCCGCACAATACTTTGTCAGCCTTTCCGGATCTGAGAATCTGTTCGGAGTAATCGTTTAAAAAATTTTCATCAAATTCGTCCAAAACGAAAAAAGCATTTTCCGTCTGCATTTTATGTTTAATGCTGATTTCACCAACACAGATGTTAGGTAAAGTATATACAAAAACGGCAGGACTCGGATAGTAGTTGTCAGCGTCGTTGATGCTTTCCTGGTATTTGAAATCGGTGTCCAGACTGGAAGATCTGTTGGCAAAAACAATAGCTGTTCTGGTGTGGTCATCCTCTTTCAGAATATTTTCAGCAGAAAGAAAAGCCAGCTTACTCAGGTTATCCATTTTGTGAAATTTCGGATAGCTGAGGTCTAAGCTTCTGTAGGCTTCTTTGGCAAATTCCTGAAAGGTTTCGCTTTGGCTTTCAAAAATAATATTTCCGTCAACGGTTATTTTTGAATGTTCTATGGTACAGATGTTTGTTTTCTTCATCATGTTCAATTTAACATTTTTCCAGCACAACAGCTGCGTTACAGCCACCGAACCCTGAAGCTGTCTTCAGTATGTATTTTACTTCTGCAGTCTGGTTTTCCTTGATAATATTCAAAGGTTTGGTTATTCCCGTTTCCTCAAAGTTCTTTGATGGAAGTAAGGTGCTGTGAAGGGCACTTTCCATAGAAATAATGCTTTCAAGGAGACCTGATGCACCCAGACAATGTCCGTAATAGCCTTTCATACTGTTGAGAGGAATGTTTTGAAGTCCCATTCTGTTAAAGGCAATGGCCTCCATTTCATCGTTATATAAAGTCGCTGTTCCGTGAGCAGAAATAAAATCAATCTGTTCAGCCGAAACATTTGCTTCTGTCATAGCATTTTTAATACTGGCATATAAGCCATCTCCTGTTCTTGAAGGCCCGGAAATATGATTGGCATCATTGACTGCAGAATCCCCCAGAATTTTAAACCTGAATTTTTCGTTTTGTGAGATTGCTTCGTTACTCTGTTCTTCGTAAAGACATGAAGTGATATACACAGCTGCTGCCGCTTCACCGATGTTGATTCCATCCCTGTTTTTATCATAAGGCTTACATGGCCCGGAACCAATGGCCTGAAACGAGTTGAATCCTGAAATAACAAATTCAGAAAGTTCATCTCCCGCAATTACAAAAGCATCTTTATACTTTCCTGCCTGAATCATATTTTTAGCTGTTGCAATGGCCATTACTCCTGAAACACAGGCATTGGAAACCACCACAGGTTTCGTTTTGAATCCGAAAAAATTGGCTATTTTTTGTGCCAGTTTTGATAAGTAAACGCCTTCCGGCAACTCAGACTGGTTTTTTAGCAGGCTGATATTTCCTTTTGTTGTAGAAAGGATAAAAGCCGTGTCTTCTGATAAGGTATGTTTTTCAACAAGAGGCTGCAGGCTTAAAAGAAGCATTTTTTCCAGTCTTGTAAAATTGTGATTGTTATTCTGAGCGTCGCCGAAGATTCTGCTGAACTCTTCATGAAGTTGATCAGAATCTATCATGGAAGTATAAAAAGCATCCTGACTGCCTGTGATTTTATGTAAAGCAACGCCTGATTTTCCTTCCACAAGTGCATCCCAGTTGGAATCTACATTGAATCCTAAAGGGGTTACACAATTGTAATCTGTGATATAAATATCCTTCCTCATAATAGCCCCATTTTATCTTTCCAGTTTTGAAAAAATTCCGGATTATACAGGCATAAGTTTCCGTTGCTGTCAAGAAATACCTGGATGGTTTCACCACTGCACACCAATTGGTCTTCCTGGTTGAAAAGCTCATACCTGTAGATCAGCTTGGCTGAAACAGAATTGATAAAAGTGGTCACAATTCTGAATGTTTCCCCGTATTTTAAAGGAAGAAAATGCTCGCAGGTACTTTTTACAATCGGTGTTACATATCCGGCATTCTGAATATCAAGATAGGTAAGGCCATGCTGACGGCCGAAAGCTTCTCTTCCGTCTTCAAAATATACGATATAATGCCCATGCCAGACTATTCCCAGCGGATCTGTCTCATTGAACCGGACTCTTACTTCTTCAGTACAGGTTAATATATTTTCTTTAGACTGCATTTTGTTTCTTTTCGTAAAATAGGGAAACAGCTACTGTAGCAAGGTAAAATAAGAACAGTAAGACCAGTTCTTTGGCAATTCCACCGATGCCGCTGTTTCTTAAAATAATATCATAGTAAGCATTCAGTCCCCAGTTCATAGGAGAAAATTTCGCTATGGTCTGCATGAATTCCGGCATTAAAAATACGGGAACCCAGATTCCTCCTACGGCGGCAAGAACCACTACGGAAGTTGCTCCGAAAGGGGCAGACTGCTCCTGTGTATCTGCAATCGTTCCCAACAGCACACCGAATCCGATAGCTGCCAATCCGGCAAACAATGTTACAATAATAAGCTGAAACATTTTTCCGGATACATCAAAGGCCGGAAGATCCATATAAGGAAAAAGATAAATTCCTACGGCCACCATCAGTAAAAACTGAATGATACAGATAATAAGATAAGTACATGTTTTTCCTAAAATATGTACAAAATACGGAGTAGGGCTTATTCTTGCTCTTACGCTTGTTCCCTGGCTTTTTTCTTTTACCAGATTGATGGATAAAGGAACTACAATAAAGAATATCGCAAAAAGAGTCCAGGCAGGAACGTTGTGCTGAACGGAATTTGGCATAACATCCATTTCGCCTTTTTTCGGGGTGATTTCTTTAAAGCTGATCAGGTTTTTATTTTCGTCAAGATTTTCCGTAGTTCCCAGCTGGTCCTGAAATGCTTTATAAATCTTTTTATTTTCAATTTCGAAAACCATTTTGTTGACGGAATTCATCACTGAGTTTTTAAATCCTGCATTGGTTGCCGGGTCAAAGTATAAGTGAATTTCTTTAGCCTTAGGAGCAGCAGTTTTTACCTTTGCAGAATCTCCTTCGAGCCCGAACGAGCTTACAATGGTCTGAACCTTAGAATCAATATTGGAATTTAAATCTTTCGTTAAATGATCAGGAATGACGATCGCCATCTGATAGTCCCCTGAAAAAACGGCATCCTGTGCAGATTTTTCATTGAAGTTAGTCAGCAGCTGGAATGTCTTACTGTTTTCCAGTTCTGCTTTGATATTCTTTGAAACTTCAGACTTGTCATTATCAATAAAAATGATCGGAATCTTTGATCCTTCAAGGTTTTTAAAGGTAGAATCCTGAATAAGGGTAATGGTTACAATCAAAAGCAGCGGCATCACAAAAATGATGACGATACCTCCGATATCTCTTTTCAGCAGAAGGATTTCTTTGATAAAGCTTCTCCACAGTTTATACAACAACATCTCTTAGTTCTTTTCCGGTTAATGAAATGAAAACATCTTCAAGGTTTTCAGCGCTTGCGACTCTGTTCACCAGTTCTTCAGGTGTTCCTACAGCGTGGATTTTTCCATGATCAATGATGGCAATCTTAGTACAGAATTCTTCCGCTTCTGAAAGGTGGTGAGAAGTATAGATGATACACGTTCCCTGTTTATTTAAATCTAGAAGATAATCAATAATCGCTTTTTTTGACTGAACATCAACCCCTACAGTCGGTTCATCAAGAAAGAGAACCTTGGGATTGTGAAGCGTTCCTGCGATGAGGTTGCAGCGGCGTTTCATTCCACCTGAGAATTGTCCTACCTGCTTGTTGGCAAATTTTGAAAGTCCCATAATTTCCAAAGACTCATCAATCGCTTTTTTGAGCTGATTATGCTTTAAACCATAAAGGCTTCCGAAGAACATCAGATTTTCTTTTGCGGTAAGCGTAGGATATAATGCATATTCCTGTGGAACAATTCCTATGATCTGTCTGATTTTGAAACCATCTTTCTGCGGAGACAGTCCGTTAATGGTAAACTGGCCTGATGTAGGCTTTATCAGTCCGGAAAGCATGGAAATTAATGTTGTTTTCCCGGCACCGTTAGGCCCCAGAATTCCATAGATTTCATTTTTGCTGATATTCAATGTGATATCATTTACAGAAAAATCTTCAGAATTCTTGTATTTCTTATATAAGTTTTTGATTTCAATCATATTTTCCGCCATATCAGATCGCTTTTCTCAGTTTTTTATAGAAAGCTTCTTCCAGGTCTGCAATATGCAGCATTGTTTTTGAAAGTTCATTGTAGATATTGCTTTTCGAGTTTCTGTTTTTATAAACACGTGCAATATCTACGGCAAAATCTCTCCAAAGGTCACCAATAGCAGTTATTTCTTTGGATAGCTCTTTTAACTCATCATTTTTAAGAATAACAGCAGCTTCCTGAAGGAATGCCCCATAGATAAATCTAAACCCGCCACCTCCGGTTCCGATTTCTTCCTGCATTCTGATCAGCTGTCCCAGATAATGGTTGGTTACTTTTGTTCCTTTCTTTTCTGCCCATTTCGGGATGCTTTTCGCTACCCATCTCATAGCCTTTACCCCGATAAGCGGTACCGGAGCCAGCATATTTTTGCAGGTGTCTTTGATTCCCTTTTTAATGGCTTCTTCAAGATTCACATTTTCAGGGATATAAACAGGGTAGTACATGTGCCCTTTCGGAGGAAGCGCTCCTTTTGCGTATCTTACTTTTTCCAGTTCTGCCTCGGAAAGGGATGTCGTATAATCCATTACCGGGTCGCTGATCAGGAATTTTCCGTCTTCTTTTCCATAAACCACCAGGTTGTGGGCATTGAAGTGGAATTTATATTCTTCAGGAAAGTATGTAAGATTGAAAACACCTACCTGAAGCCCTGTAGGTATATTTTGTTCCAGATTTCTTTCGAGCGCTTTCTGGGCATCCTTAGGGTTTGAGAATTTTTCTCTTTTAATTTTAATTCCTAATCTTTTGGCTGCTTTACTGAAAATGGCACCCGGCATTGGGCGGTAGCTGAAGCCCGGAGCAAAATTTACCTTTAAAAAAGGAAGATAGACAAAAAACAGTCCGGAACCGATCCCGAAGATCATGGGTTCACTTAGTTTAAGGCCTTTGTTGAGCAGTAGATTAGAAGCAACACCGTTTTCGCAATGTGCAGTCTGATGGTGTTCAAAGTTTAATTTCATTTTGCTGATCGTATCTTTTTCATAGGTGAAACGAAGCCTTGCTTCATTATTTCCCGTCGAAGTTTTTTAATTCATCCACTGAAATTCCGAATGCATCGGCATATTTTTTCAGTGCAGTTTCGCTTAGTGTTTTAAATACTTTTGGTTTAAAATGTCTTTTTACCCTCCATTGCCACATTCCTGCATATGAAGCAAGAACGGCAATATCCATTTTATTCAGTTCCATGAAATAAACAATGGGGCTTACAGTATTATTGGCAACATTTTTCTTTGCTTCCTCAATTCTTTCATGAATAAGTTCCATCGATTCATCCAGAGCAGCTTTCTTGGCATCCCAGCCTGTACTGTTTGCTGTCGTGTAATTGTCATTTTCATCCGTCACATACAGGACTTCAGTCATGTTGGCGGATTTCAGGTTACTTTCGTCTTGAGGCAGGTCTTGTTTTTTCATCTAAATAATGTTATTTTTTAGATTCCAGATGAGAAATGGTTCACCTGTTTTTTGATTCTTTTAATCAGGTGGCTAAAATAGTGAAAATACATTATATGTAAATCATATTAAATCTGAAGGGGTTATTCCCTCTGATCAGAGTATGTATTAGAAATCTTTTAGCAATAAGTGTTCCACGGATTTATAAAATGTTTCACGTGAAATAATTCATTTCCCGATGATATTTAATGAATGGTATTGATTTGATTATCAGTGGTTTTGAGTGTGTTTTTGTTGGGGTTGAAATAAATAATAATGAATATTTTTAATGTAAGATTTTATAATTACTTCAATGAAAGGTATTGATTTTTAAACACTAATGCCCTACATGAATTGCTCAAATATTCACAAATTAAAAAAATGAAATTTAACCATAGACCATTCTAAAAAAGCTGTACGTTTTGTACAGCTTTATATTATATATTGGAATGTAATTTACGACTTTACTTCCTGAATAAACAGGTTGATTTCTGCTCTGATCAATAATTCATCATGATTGAATGTTTCACAGAATATGTGGCAGATATTCTCAAACTGCGATATAAGTGAGGCCTTGGAGATAATTTTGTCATTCACCTTTGGAAGAGCAAAGACCTCAATCTTCTTGATATTGGTAATGAACCCGATCACTTTTGTATCTGCTTCAGGATTTTCAAAGAAGCTTTGTCCAAGGATCGATGAGCAGGTTTGGGCCAGGTTTTCAATTAATCCGGCTTCAACAAATTCATTATTGTGAACAAATATATTATCTTCTTTGATTTCAAAGGAAGTCACTACCTTTTCTTTGGTCAGCTCCAGGATATAATCTGCCATAAGCATCGGTTCACGATGCGGTAAAAAGTTGTGTATATTGATGATATTTTCTTCCTTTATTTCCATTACAGTTTATTTTACAGCGGTTTTCATTTGAGATTTTGCAATCACTTCACCGTTCAGTTTGGTCACAATATCTACAAGGGTTACTCCCATTACTTCATTAAGGATCGTTACTTCAGACTTCAGCTGATCGCCAATTTTAGGCAGTTTTTCAGCTTCAAAAGACTTGATGGCTCCTATATATCCGGTAGGAGCGTCTTTTCCAAGAAGGTAATATTTATATCCTGTATGTAAAGCAACGCTTTGGGCCTGATGCTCAATAAGTCCTGATGCCTGAAATAATCCATCCTGGATAAAGAGGTTATCTTCTTTGATTTCAAAACCTGACAGGAGATGATTTTCAGAATACTCAGTCAATTCATGTACCATCACAAAAGGATGTCTTTGTGGAATCAGGCTTTCTACAAAATCTTTGTCCGATGTGGGGAGTCTGTTTTCCATTAGCAAACTGTTAATAAGGCACAAGAATAGGCGAATCTTCCGCTTTCAGGAACACAAAGAAGTACTTTTTCTCCTTTTTTCAGTTTCCCGGAGTTCATCAGTTCTTCAAGGGCGATAAAGATAGATCCTGCACCGATGTTTCCTACCTCTGAAAGGTTGTAGAACCATTTTTCTGCAGGGAAGTCCATTCCTTTTTTAGCAAATTCTTCTTTCAGTCCGTCTTTGAAATATCCTGAAGAAATATGAGCCAGTACGTGGTCAATTTTTTCAGGATCCAAATTATGTTTGTCAAAAGAAGATCTTAAACTTTCAGCTCCTTTTACAAGAATATATTTATCCAGAATTTTAGTGTCCTGTTTGATGGCAAAAATAGATTGCTTCAGCCATTCATCAGATGGGTAATCTGCCCATGATTTCAGGCTTCCGTCTTCAAGCTTATCACATCCGGCATACATGCATGCCTCAATTTCATGTGCATATGAATAGAAATCAATGAATTCTATCTTTAAGGAAGTGCTGTTTTCTCTTGGCTTATTTTCCAGCAGGAAAGCTCCCGCTCCATCGGAAAGCATCCATCTCAGGAATTCTCTTTTGAAAGCGATGATAGGTCTTTCTTCGAGCAGTTTTAAATTTTCAGCCTCGTGGTTGAATTTATCAGCAGTCATCCATGCAGACATTCTTTCGGAACCTGCACATACGGCATTTTCCTGTACACCTGCTTTTACAGAAAGGAATCCATAATTCAGAGCATTCATTCCTGAGTTGCAAAGACCTGTTGAAGTATTAATTTCAATAGATTTTCCGATGTTCAGTTCACCATGAACCATAGAAGCGTGTGATGGCTGGATCTGGTCTGGTGAAGTGGTTCCTACGGATAATAACTTCATGTTTTCCTTCTTGAAATTTTCATCAAAAAGGCCTTCGATTGCTTTTGCTGTAAGCTGCGCATTAGTGTGTGTAGGATTTCCTTCCTTATCTAAAGCGTAGTATCTTGTTGTGATTTTATTATTTCTTAGGATAAGTGATTTTGCTTTGGATGGCGCATCATTGATAAGCCCAAGATAAGTCTCCATTTCATCATTCGCTACCGGCTCATTGGGTAAGTATTTTGATGCTTTTGTTATAAATACGTCGTACATTCTATTTTAAATTAATTCCTTGTAAATATCTTTTTTGTTTTTGTCTTTTAAACCAAAATATAGGGGTTGTAAGAAGGTGTAATACCAAAACGACAGGTGAGATAATCCATATCGCGGCCATCAAATATACCTTAAAGAATTTTATCAGCAATGGACGTTTCTCTTTTTTCTTGATAATCAGATTAGACCATACTGTGAAAATTTTGTTTCCTACCTTCTCTACACGCACCAGGAACGCACGGATCTCAATGGCTCCGTTTTTAACAAGATCCGGCTGCAGATTAATCAGATCATTGTTATTGAAGTGTCTTTCAATAATCTCGCCATACTTTACAGAACCTGCAATTTCTTCATCAGAAACACCGGCTGCCGGAAGCATTCCTGATTTTTCTTTCTGGCCTGTGGTAAGCCATCTGAGAATGGTCAGCACGCTGGTATAATTGTCATGTCTGTCTACCAGTGCTATATTTCCGACAAGTTTTGCCTGCAGATCTCTTAAGTATACTTTTAGTTTTTCCTGGGAAAGCATCCACATATTTCTGGTTCCGGAAATGGTTACAACAGGAGTATCTCTAAGGATACGGCCTGCGTACCCGCTTTTTAAGAATGAAATAACAGGAATGGATGGTGTGAGATACCATACCTGATACCCGAACAGGATAAGATCATACTTTTTATTGAGGACTTCTTCTGAAGGAGGATAGATTTCTTTTGGAATCTGCAGATAGGATTCGGGGAAAGTGTTGAAAAAAACATCACTTGGCCAGGGAAACGGAAAGTCTTCCTTCAGCTTAATATTATAATAGGTAACATCATATTTCTCCTTTTGAGCTTCAAAAGGCCTGGCGATGTTTTTCACAATATCTTCGAGTTGGCCGGTTTGTGAATAATATATGACAAGTATATTTTTCTTCATTAGTTTTCTTTAGGGTTTACAAAAATATGTTTTTCATATTTATTAGGTAGATTTAAATACTTTTATGGATTCGGAACTGAATTTCAGTGTATAATTTTCACTTCCTGACCAGGTGTTTTTTGTATTTACAAAAATGATGGTTTCAGGAAGTTCCGGAAGGTCATTCATTGTAAAATGTTCATCTGATATAAGAAGAATGTCAATTTTCTTATTGATCTCAGAAAGGTCTTTTATATAATGTATTTTTCTTTTTTTTACCAGATAGCTGTGTGCGGCGGTTTCCCTCTTTTCATCATTCCGGATCATAGAGAAAATTCTTCTGCCTGCCTGATACAATGTTAATAAAACATCTTTTTGTCCAAAATCATCAGTCATATGAAGGATGCTGGCGTCATTGGAAATATGCTTGTTAAGTTCAAAATATACCGATTTGTTGGTATTGAAATCCTCTTTTACTTCTTTTACCACTTCACTGTCTTTGTACAGGTAACTCAGGAATAATTTCTTCTTAAAATAATTTTCATCCTCAATCTCTTCCCGAAGTTTCGCAAACTCTTCTCTAAAGTAAGCATTGATTTTTTTGGTTCTTTCAGAATAGTTTTTACCAAAACTCATATCATCTTTGCTGATTCTGTTGCCTACTTTTACCGTGATGCTGCCATCATAGATAATAAAGTCTCCTTTTGGCAGAACTTCAGAGTTTCCGTGAATGTAGATGGGAAGAATATCCAGGCCGAACTGTTCTGCAAGGTAAAATGCTCCTTTATGAAATCTTTTGATGTCATTGGTATAAGAACGTTCTGCTTCGGGGAAAACCACTAATGAATATCCTTGTTCAACTTTTTCCTTCAGCTTTTCCATTCCATTTTCAATTCCCTGTGAAACGGGGTAAAATCCAAGAGCTCTTACCAGCTTTCCAAAAATAGGAGACTGGTACACCCAGTCATTTACCAGATAGATGATTTTATGGGTCGTCATTGCAATGGCCAGTGTATCCAGGAAGGATGTATGGTTGGCAATGATCACGGCCGGATTACTGAAATTTTCTGACGGATTTTTAATGACCTTCTTCTTTACAAAAGGATTAGAATAAAGAACAGAAGTTAAAAATCTGGCTAAAATAATTTTGATAATATTCAGGGTCTTTCCTTTGGAATTTTTGACAAAGACGCTGCCGAAAGCGGAAAACAGCAATCCGCCAATTCCGTAATACAGGAATGAGAATACAGACCATATGAACAGCCTGAAAGTAATCGGTGAAAGTCCTTTTTGGGCTCTGTTGGTAATCAGCAGTCTGAACCAGAACGGATATAGGGTAGAGGTAATAATGATAACTGAGAACATTCCGATTAAAGCAACCAAAGCCAGGGAATGCAGGGCCGGATGTTTGGCGAAAATCAGGGAGCCAATGGAAAGGATGGTTGTGAAAACGGCAAGGATAATAGAAATTCTATAGGTGGGCAGTTCATTTTTTCCTGTGGTGTGTTCTTTCTGCATGGCCTGGGTAAGGAAAATACTAAAGTCATCACCAACCCCAAAAACCAGTGTGCACACTACAGTGCTGAAAATATTCAGCTCCAGTCCCAGAAAATAAAGTATTCCGGCTGTTACAACCCCTGTTAAAACAATCGGGAACATGGTAAGCACTGTTAATTCAAAATTTCTGAAAAAAACAATAATGGTTAAAATGATCGCAAGAAGAGAATAATTGATCAGGGTATTGAAATCTCTTTTCAGCAGTCCAAGGAAATTTTCATTCATCTGCTGGCGGTCAATAGCAATAGCATCATGCTTCTTTTCGATATCTTTGATAAAAGCATCCCTTTTATTTTCGTTTACTTTTACAACATTCGAAACGGTATAAAAACCATTTTCGCTGCTCATGAATTCTGAAATCTGAAGCGCTTTCACTTTTTGGTAATCCTTCAGGTTTAATACGGAATAATCTTTATGCAGAACTTCATTGAAATTGTCAAATGCAGAACTGTTGAAACCCAATTTATTTCCGTTACTGATCAGTTCAGAAATGGCCCGGCTTTTCTTTTCCTCATTCCAGAAACGATTCCATTCATCAATCTTTTTCTGTTGATCTTTTTCTGAAAGGACAACACTTCCGATCGAATTATAGCTTAAAATCTTGCCTTCTTTCTTCTCTTTTTCAAGGAAGCTGCTTAGTTCTGAGTTTCTGCTTAATGCATCTTCTTCAGAATTTCCGTAAGAAATCGTATAAATAGATTTTGAAGTGATGTCGGAAAGCTTCTGCAGCTTTGCTTCACTGATTTTTAATTCTTTCGGAATGTAATTCAGATCACCAATGTCTTCATTAAATCCTACATGTCTGAATCCAAACAGGCAGGCCAGAATAATAACAGAGCACCCTATGATCAAAGGCTTGTTTTTCTCGTACGGATAAGAGCCGATCTTGTCAATAAAGTTGGTATTCGGATGCTCTCCCTTTTCTTTTGGTTTATAAAGCTGGGGAACGATAATCAATGCTGTAACTGAAGAAAGAATAACGGTAATGGCTGCAAAAAGTCCCAAGTCCTTCAATGCTTCAGAACGTACAAAAACCAGGCATAAGAATGAAACGGCTGTTGTTGCACTGCTTAATATGATCGGTTGGGTAATCTCTTTATAAAGCTCTTCAATATTATTGTTATGCTTGTAATGAGTAAGAATATGCAGGGCGTAATCTATCGTGATCCCGATCAGAATGGCTCCCACACTTAATGAGATGGCTGAGATTTTGTCCTTAATGAAATAAAGAACCAATAAGGCCAGCAGTACAGAAAATACGGTGGGCAGAAATACAATAATGGGAGTAAAGAAATTCCTGAAATAATAGATCAGAAGAATCAAAAGAACTGTCATAGAAATGACAACTGTATTCTGGATGTCTTTTTTGATCTGTTTTGCATTGGCCACTGCAATTACAGGAGAGCCGAAATAGCTGGTTTCTGTTTTTCCTTTGAACTGCTTATTGATGCCGTCTTTAATAGAGTTGAGCTGATCTACAAATGCTTCATTGGCTTTCGTATTATTGCTTTTGTTTTTAGGATCAATGAAAAGCAGGAGATTTTTGCCGTCTTTGGTTACAATATAGCTGTCTTCAAGTTTGAAGTCTTTGCTGATGTTTAAAGCATTTAATTTTTTAATTCCTAAAAAAGTAAGTCCCAAAGGATCTTTTTTAATAAACTCTTTAGTGACAAGACTTGTGGGAGAAACCAGTGAGATGTAATTATTCTCTACCTGTTTGGCAATGCTGTCTTTTTGTAGTTTCTGATTAATCTCCTTATAGTCATTTTCATTAAGGAAGAGCGGAAGGTTCTGATTGACAAAATCAAAGGTCTCTGAAATCTCATTATCATTCACTTTGCCCTGAACAGAACCGATGTATTTCTGTAAAGGCTCAATTTTTTTCAGAAAAGTATCTGCCGTTTCAGAAAGCTGGAAGCTGTCTTCGCTGGATTTGTTCTCGATAATGACAATAATCTTATCAGAAAAATTAAGCTGTTTAAGAACCTTTGCTGTAAGATCCGACTTTTCATTTTTAGGAATGATCTGATTGATATCCTCTTCAAAATTGATCTTTGACGCAAAGAAAATGCACAAAACGGCAATTCCTATGGCTGTCAGTACAGATAGAATTTTATTTTTGGAAATCAGATAATATAAAAATATAAAAAAGCGATGCATTGCATTTAAATCAAGTCTGCAAATTTAATTTTTTAAGCATTAGTTCAAAATATTTAGCAATAAGTTTTGACTGAAAATCAATAAAATATTCTAGGAAGATTCAAAAAATATTCTACTTTTGCAAAAGTTCCCTTTTGAAAAATGTATTTTTAAACCACAATTATTATTAAAAAATAAGAATCTGTTTTAGATATGTTGAAAAGAAATGATGAAAAAATAAACGGATTTCTATTTGTAATAGTACTTCCGCTTCTGTTGTTTGCGATGTCTTATTATGGATTTGAATCCTCTTATACAAGACTGAAAACATCAGAAAAAACGCCTGACTTTTTGTTTTCCTCGGTATATGCTTACAGAGTGATTCCCAATTATCTGAGTGTCCAGATGACGGATCTGATGTACTGCCTCATCAACGGCCCTCTTTCTTTTTTTAAAGATTTTCTGTCAAAGAATGGAACGCCCTTTTATCATGGCCTCTTCCTGATGAATAGTGTTTTCTTTATTTTATGTTCCTTGATTTTGAATGCTGTTTTTCAGCTGAAATCAACAGGTCTTCTTCTGAATCTTAATGCAAGAAGAATCATCCATCTTCTATCTGTTTTTTTTATTGTAATAACACAGTATGCCCCTACAAACTGTGATACTATAGCGCTCTTCTGTTATCTTGCAGGTGTTTATCTGACCCTGAAATATTCAGATACCGGAAAAAATATTTTCTTTTTTATTCTTATCGGCTTAATTGCAATCTCTACCCTGGTAAGAGAAACTGCCTGTCTGAATATTGCTTTTTTTGCTGCTGTTTTTTTTCAAATTGACGAGCTGAAAAAAGGGAACTATCAGATTATCCGGAAAATAATACCATTGGTCGTTGCTTTTCTGATTCCTTATCTGGGATTGAGGGCTGTACTTGTGCAGGAGGAGACTACATTTGTGGAAGGTTTTTATATCAACAGAAACTTTTCCAGCCCTTTCAACCTTGCGGGATTGGTGTTTGCATTAGTTGTGATTTATTTTATATATAAGCTTTGTACAGCACCGGAGAACAGGAGTGTTTTCGGGAAGTATTTTTTCTTCTCCATTCCTTATCTTCTTATGATTACTTTAGTAGGACTGTATTGGGAGGTGAGGCTGTTTCTGCCTTTAATTCTGACCGGGATAATCACAGCATATCATCAGTTTAAAAAAACATCAGAGATTTAGCATGAGTTTACTACATCCATATTATTTAGTTGCAATCCTCTATATGCTGTTCTTCAGTGTTCAGGAAGTGTATGGTAAGAAGGTTGATAAAAAATGGTTCTGGTTCCTTGCTGTTTATTTTATCATTATTGTTGGTCTTAGAAAAGATGTGGGCCCGGATTACGGAAGTTATAAAGGAATTTATATTTACTCTGATACCAAAAGCTATTACAGTATCTTTATGAAGATGCTCCATATGGAAGGAACGGAAACCCTGGATGTGGAATGGCTGTATACCCTGATTAATAAAATTCTTCTGAATATCTTTGATGCTCCTTTTTATATGCTTACGCTGGTCATTGCTATTTTTGCAATGATCTTTAAAGTAGAGTATACGGAAGATAATACTTTTTATCCTTTTACCTTTACCCTTTTTATGTTTATTCCCAACTTCTTTATTGGAGAAAGCGGGCAGATCAGACAGAATTTAGGTACTTTTATCGTTTACTTTGCCATACGGTATATTAAAGAAAGGAGACTCTGGCATTACTTATTTTTTATATTCATAGGATCAGGTATACACAGTGTGTGTTATTTATTCCTCCCTATGTATTGGCTGGCACGTGTTCCGATTAATAAGACAGTGATGCTGATTATGATTGTAGGCTCTGTCTTTTTATCTCCATTTGAGATATACAGAAGTTTTGGTAGTTTCTTAGATGGAATGGCTTCCGACAGTACCCTGGTAGAAGGATTTAACGGATATATGGATCAGACGGTAGAACGATTGAACGGAGGTATCGGAATTCCTGAGGTGATGATGGCTATTCTTACTTTCTTCCTTTTCGCTTTTGATACCAAGATGAAAGAGCTGTATCCTTATTACGAATATCATAGAAACTATGCTGTAGCCGGAATCTGCCTTTACTTTATCTTCAGAAATAACCCTATATTCTCGTCAAGACTTGCGGGAGCTTTCATCGGATTCGCCTATGTTATTATTCCAAATGCAATGTATGTGGTTTCAGGAAAAGTAAAAAACATGATTTATGCATTTATTATTTCACTGGTCGTGTTCAATTTTGTCGTCTTTGCTATCTTTAACAATATCAAAGCAGGACGATTTTCAATAGAGCGTTATCAGAACTATGTCCTTCCATAGAATTTGAAAATTAAAATATATTAATTACAAAGACAGTCATTAGGCTGTCTTTTTTTGTGAAAGGCTTGTTCATGTTTGTACTGTTTGCTAGTTTTGTTTTGAATTATTAACAACATAATTTAAATATGTTATTTTTATTTATAAAATAAATCTCTTTTTATTGAAATAGGCTTAAAAATTGTATTTGGGTAATAACACTAAATTATAAGGTATGAAAAGGTTAGCTGAAAAATTAGCGGCAGTCTTCTGTCTGATATCATTGGGAATCTGTTCTAAAGGGAATGTCAGAGAAAGCCTTTCCTCAACTGGGCATATTAAAGCAGTATGGATGGCTAAAAATACGGACTCACTCGCCAGACCGTTACCCGAATTGACAAAATTATTCCTTCCGGATTGGAAAAAAGCTCCTAACAGTTACATTTTTGACCCCGGTCAGAACAGTGAGGGATTGCTGGTTCCTGTAAAAAAAGCGTATGCAATGTGGGAAGGCGGCGGATACCTTAACGGGAGCGGTATTCCGGCTGGTGTTGTAACAGCGGATGTTTTATGGGAAGATGTTCATGGACTTATAAAATCGGGAGTAAACTATATGCTGGAAATAACTGGAACCGGGCAGGAAGCCAAAATAAAAGTCCCGGTCAATAAAACAAAAAAAGGAAATGCGGTCATTGCTTTCAAAGTAAATGGAGAAATTTATTGGAGCTGGCATATCTGGGTGACTGATGATCCTACAAACGGTTCCACTTACAGAAGTTTCAGTAATATTAAGAGAATGAAATCAGACGGAACCACTGAAGTTATTCCAGATTCCGACTGGAAATGGATGGATAGAAACCTTGGAGCAGTTACAAGTTCGATCACTGCATCAGACTGGAACCGAAGCATTGGACTTCTTTATCAGTGGGGAAGAAAAGATCCTATTCCTCCCTTAGTTACAAGAGGAAATGATTTTTATGAAGCTTCAGGATCTATAGGCAGAATAAGACATAGAGGAGCAAAGAATATGACCAATGCTGTAAGTATTGATGATCTCAGGAAATTCGTTCTGCTTTCTGCAGCGGAAGTAACCAATAATATAAGGCTTTCTGTAAAAAATCCTTTAAGCCTTATTTATGTGAACAAAGATGACAACTCCGGCCAGGCGTACTACAACAATAATCTCAACCTTCCTGTCAATTGGTTTGGAAAATCCACAGCCTTACCCACCAACAGGCTTTCAGAACTTAATCTCTGGTCTGATAATGCACAGGGGAAAATAGAAGCCGTTTACAATACTGATGACAAAGCAAAACCTTACAGGGATAAATCTCCTTATGACCCGTGTCCCAACGGATGGCGAATCCCTTCTATGCTGGTTGCCAACCTGGCTTCTTCATCCTATGTGGACGATATCAGAATAGACTTTTCACCTTTCGGAGTGAGGACCAATATGGCGAAAAATGTTTTTGAGACCAATAAATACCACATTATAAAACCTACCAATGCAGGAGTTCCTGCCTTCATGACGGGATTTAAAATTTATCCCAACTGGGGTTTTGATCTTTCAGCTGTCGGAGGATACAATATGGGGATCTTTCCGGGAAACGGACAGCTTATCAGAGGAGCCCACCAGGGCCAGTATACTGACCAGCATCACACTGCACTTTGGACGGCTACCATGGCCCGGCAGTTTGATGCCTCTCCGGCCGTTACTGTCAGAGGACTTTCCATGATTCCGGATAAAACACAGCCTGATATCCCGGATGCAAACTATCCTAATATTAAAGGACGCTATTATTACTTTCCTATGTCCATAATGTACACTTCGGATGCAAATGGCTGCAGATGTATAAAAGATCCTCTTTACACGATCAATGACTATGATTTTCCAACGGAATATCTGCCTGCAGCTACAGAATATAAAGAAGGATTCAATAATCCGAATACGTACCAGATTGTAAAAAGCGGAACTGTTACTACTGTCGTGATTCCGGTCAGCAAGGCCTTCTCTGTACAAAGTCAATTACTGAATAACGCTGAAATATTAAATCCTTCAAGTTTTAATAGTTTAAAAGGGAATGTCCTTTGGACTACCAATCCAGGCCTTGTCAGTAAAATTACAGTGGTGAATCCTTCACCTTCATCGCTGCAGGATATTGCCAATTCTAAAATAGCTGTGGAAATTGCCCCCAATGAAAGTGGAAATGCGGTTGTAACACTCCATAACGGAAGTATATCATCACCTGTATATTGGAGCTGGCATATCTGGGTGACGGATTCTCCTGTGGGATCTTACACCTATACTACCGAGGCCCCGGCAGCAGTTACAAACTATGTAAATTATGTAAATAAAGCTGATGTGGTTTTCCAGACGACTTTTATGGATCGGAATCTCGGAGCTGTAGATGTTTTTCCTGCTGTTGCCAACCCGCAGGCTCCTACCGCTGATGAACTTTTAAAAATACGTGCCTCTACCGGTTTGCATTATCAATGGGGAAGAAAAGACCCTATTCCTGTGTTTCAGTATGCAGATAACAGAAGCTTCTACAATGTGTTTTTAGGAGCAGCTGCAGACAATGGAACGGTTACATACAGTACGCTTAATCCGACTGACTATAATAATCTTTCAGGAAGTTATATTGTCCCTTACAATATCTATGCTGCAGCATCAAATGTACAGGCTGCCGATAAACCGGTAGACAAAATCTCCAGAATATTATCCTATTCTGTGAAAAACCCTTTGGTGTACATGATTCCCAGTACTTTTGCACCTTATAACAGCACGACACCTAATTATACCAGCGGAACAGACTGGCTTGCAACAGAACCTAACTTAGCGCCGGACAGATGGGGCAGAGGAGGTAAAAAATCCCCTTTTGATCCTTGCCCTGAAGGATGGAGAATTCCTGACCTTACCAATGTGGCTTTGGTTTCAGGTGCAGATTTCGGACAGACTCCCTGGTATAAAAAAGATAAAAATGTAGCAACGTCATACAGTATTGCCACTGATTACCTGGGGACAAGGGTGAAAAACGCTGCCAATGCTACAGTAGGATATATTTTTAATAATCCAGCATATCCTTTAGGAAATTATCCTGATTCCGGATCAAGAGGATTCAGAAGTGTGACGGCAAATCAGTCAGCACAGGGAACATTTAATGTGCTCAACTATCAATATCCGGCTGTCTGGACGGCCGCTTTAAATTCCAATTATCTGGGAAGATCAGTCAATGTTTTATTTGATGCGGCTCCTACAACCAATAGACTGATAGTTTTTCATGACAATAATGACCCCTATTTCGGAACAGGATGCCGATGTGTAAAAATAGAATATGATGCCAATGGCAATGAAGAAGGACCGGCTTCAAGGACTACCGTCATACCAAACGGCCCTACATTAAGTACTGAAAATGCCGTACTTAAAACTGCCGATAACAAGATCTCCCTGTATCCCAGCCCTGTGTCCAATATTCTTTATATAAAAGCGACAGAAAATAAAGAGTACGATTTTCAAATTTTTAATGCCCTGGGACAGCTTGTAAAATCAGGACAGTTTATCAATAACCAGACAGATCTTTCATCTTTAAATGCAGGCGTATATCTGATAAGAATCAATAATTCAGAAGCAACTGTTAAAATTATAAAACGATAAGGTTTTAAATAAATAAAAAGGGGGACAATGCCTTTTGTTCCGCTTGTTGCCACCACGAAGATATTTCTTACGTCTATTACGGCTGGTGAAAAATTCTATATCATGATCTGCAGAGATTTGTATAATAGTCTAAAACCTATACTACAAAAGACTTATTTCTTCAGAAAACAGGTATTAAAAGAAGGTGTAAAGCATTCGGATTAGTAAATTAAACCCGTTTAACAAAAAGTATATAATAAAAAAGCTTTACTTTTGCAAAAATTTTTAGTTAGAATGTCGAAAAATTTAGTAATCGTAGAGTCCCCGGCAAAAGCAAAAACTATTCAGAAATATTTAGGAAAGGATTTTGAAGTGAAATCCAGTTTCGGGCATATCCGGGATCTCCCTAAAAAAGGAATGGGGATAGACCTTGCTACTTTCAGTCCTGATTACGAAGTTTCAGCAGACAAAAAGAAATTGGTAACCGAATTAAAAGCTGCCGTAAAGAAAGCGGATATGGTATGGCTCGCTTCCGATGAGGACCGCGAGGGAGAAGCTATTGCATGGCATCTTGCGGATGAGCTGAAACTAAAGCCTGAAAACAGAAAAAGAATTGTTTTCCATGAGATTACCAAAAACGCCATTCTAAAAGCAATTGACAATCCGAGAGATATTGATCAGAACCTGGTAAATGCACAGCAGGCAAGACGTGTGCTGGACAGGATCGTAGGTTTTGAAATGTCACCCGTTTTATGGAAAAAAGTAAAACCAGGACTGTCTGCAGGTAGAGTACAATCTGTAGCCGTAAGATTAATTGTTGAAAGAGAAAAAGAGATCCGTGAATTCATTCCGAAAGCAAGCTTTAAACTTGACGGTATCTTTTTAAATAAAACAGAGCAGGAAATTGCTGCCAAGCTGAAGAAAGATTTTGAAAAAGAAGAAGAAGCAGAAAAATTCCTGGAGCAGGCAAAAACCACAGAATTTAAAGTTCTGAATGTTGAAACCAAACCGGGTACACGTTCTGCTTCAGCACCTTTCACAACCTCTACATTACAGCAGGAAGCTTCTTCAAGGCTTGGATATAACGTGACCAATACCATGCGTCTGGCGCAGAGGCTGTATGAAGAAGGGTTTATTACCTATATGAGAACAGACTCAGTAAACCTTTCTCAGGAAGCTATTGAAGGCGCTAAAAAACAAATTATCTCAGAATACGGATCAGAATATTCTTCTCCAAGAAACTATACTACAAAATCTGCTTCAGCACAGGAAGCGCACGAAGCCATCCGCCCTACAGATTTTGGAGTGAAAAGCATAGGAGATGCTCAGCTGAATAAGCTGTATCAGTTAATATACAGAAGGACACTTGCTTCTCAGATGGCCAACGCCAAGATCGAGAAGACAGTAATTGAAATTGGAAATACATCTTTACCACATCATTTTGAGGCACAGGGAGAGGTGATTATATTTGACGGTTTCCTGAAAGCGTACGGAATTGTGAAGACTGAAGATGATGATGAAGAAAATAACGATAAGTTGCTGCCGAAAGTAAGCGTAGGAGAAGTATTAAGCTACAAAACCATTACTGCTACTGAAAAGTTCACAAGACCGAGTGCAAGATATACTGAAGCCGGATTGGTAAGAAAACTTGAAGAATTAGGGATTGGTAGACCATCTACCTATGCGCCTACTATTCAGACTATCCAGAACAGGGAGTATGTGGATAAAAGAGAAATCGAGCCACAGACCCGTGAAGTGATCAAAATGTCTTTGGTAAAAGACAAGATCAAAAAAGTAGTTCTTGAGGAAAAATTCGGAGGCGATAAAAATAAATTCGTTCCTACAGATATCGGTGAAGTTGTTAATGACTTCCTTACGGATAATTTCAGGGAAATCCTTGATTACGGCTTCACGGCAAGAGTTGAAGAAAGCTTTGACGAAATTGCCAGTGGTGATCAGAAGTGGAAAGAAATGATGACGAATTTCTACTCAAAATTCCACCCGAGGATTGAAGATGTAGAAGAAAATGCAGACCGTGCAACAGGAGACAGGCTATTGGGAGTAGATCCTAAGACCGGTAAAAATGTACATGCAAGAATCGGAAGATTCGGGGCGATGATCCAGATCGGAGAAACGGATGATGAGGAAAAGCCGATCTTCGCATCCCTGATGGCAGGTCAGAATATTGCAACCATTACTTTTGAAGAGGCTCTGGAACTGTTTAAATTACCTTTCGATTTAAATGCAGTTGACGGACAGCCGGTTTCTGTAGGGGTAGGCAGATTTGGACCTTATGTAAAATGGGGAGAAACGTATATCAGTATCCCTAAAGGTGAAGATCCGCTTTCTGTAGATCAGAAGCGTGCTGAGGAAATTATCAGTGAAAAGAAAATTGCTGATGCTCCTATTGCTACTTATAAAGGTGAACCTGTAACAAAAGGAACAGGAAGATTCGGACCATTTATCAAGTACAGGGATATTTTCGTGAATGTTCCGAAGAAATACGATTTTGAAAATCTTTCTCAAAGCGATATCAATGAACTGATTGATGCCAAGCTTGAAAAAGAAGCCAACCGATACATCCAGCAGTGGGAAAAAGAAAAAATTTCCATTGAAAACGGAAGATGGGGGCCATTCATCAAATTTGGAAAAGCCATGTTCAAAATTCCGAAAAAAGCAGACGATACAAAATATGAAGCTGAGGAATTGAAAGAACTTTCTTTAGATGAGGTGAAAAAATGGATTACAGATCAGGATCCGAAAGCCTTTGCCGAAAAGAAAAAACCAGCTGCCAAAAAAGCAACCGCTGCGAAGAAGACAACTGCTGCCAAAAAGCCGGCAGCCAAGAAAAAGTAAATGTAAAATAATGATATAAAGCCGTTAACATCAGTTGACGGCTTTTTTTATGAACAAAAGCATCCATGTCTTACTCAGTTTCTATGTTTTTTGTATGTTTGTTTCATCAAGCAATTAATCAATTATTACATTCAAATTAAAATATGGATTTCGAAGACTTTATCATTTCACCAAGAAATTTCAAAACCGAAAGCTGGCAGATAGGAAGTCGGATTACTAAAGATATCAGAGAAGACAGTATTGTTCTTCTGTTTGTGTCAGATTACAGAGGTGCCGGAGGTGATGCTGAGGTTCAGGATTTTACGGCTGTGAGAAAAGAATTTTATAAGCTTTCACAGATGGATTTCGAAATTCCTGTGGTAGATCTTGGAGATCTGGTATCCGGGAAGTCTGTTCAGGATACCCATTACATCTTACAGGAAGTTCTGTCGGCATGTCATTATAAAAGAGCTATTCCGGTGATTATCGGTGGGTCCAACGATTTTGCCTTTTCACTATTTTCAGCATTGAATTTTCACAAGAAAAGTCTCAATTATACCCAGATCAGCAACATCATTTCCCTTCAGCAGGGAGAAGCGATCAATGAACATACTTTTTTAAGCAAAATTTTCGGAGCCAAAAATTTCTCCATTAAAAATTATCATCACTTAGGTTATCAGAAACATCTGAACGAAATGGATTCCGTAAGGCTGATCAAAGAAGTAGAATTTGATATTATCAGACTGGCTGAAATGATGAATTCCACAGAAAAGACAGAGCCTTTCTTCAGAAAAGCAGATCTGGTAACTGTAAACTGTGACGCTATCGAAAGCTTTAGCGAACCTTTCTCAATGAATCCGCAGGTAAATGGATTGAACAGAAGGGAAATCTGCGCCTACATGAAAGAAATAGGATTGAGTGAAAATCTGAAGTCCGTAGGAATTTTTAATTATAATATTTATTCGGAAAACCAGCTGAATCACCAGCTTTTAGCACAAATGTTATGGTATCTGATTGAAGGGATCAATATCCAGCATTCCCATCCGAAAGAAAGGAACTATGAGCTGTTCTATGTGTTGATAGATGACAGGCAATATGCATTCAAGCGTGATACTTTCAGTAATTTATGGTATTTTGGTGATGATGAAAATATAGAAAACTGTATTCCCTGTTCCAGAAAAGATTTTGATGAAGCTAAAAAAGGATGGCTGAATGCAAGACTGACGAAAATTTAATGTATGACAAATGTTCCCTCAAGAGTATCCATTATCGTTCCCGTTTACAATGTCGAAAATTATTTGACAAAATGTCTTGACTCTCTGGTGAAGCAGAGCCTTCCGGATATTGAAATTATTGTAGTGAACGATGGAAGTAAGGATAACTCTGAAAAAATTATTGAAGGATATGCGCAAAAGTATCCGGAGAAAATAAAAGCGTATGCCAAAGAAAACGGAGGTTTAAGCGATGCCCGTAATTTCGGGATCGACAGAGCAACAGGTGATTACATAGGTTTTGTAGACAGTGATGATTATGTTACTGAAACCATGTTTGAGGAAATGCTTCTTTTAGCAGAAAAGCATAATGCTAAAATGGTGATCGCAAATATCCAGAAAGTGGATGAGAACGGCAAGGTTGTCCAAAAGCTCACTCAGCTTCCCAATATGCCTGAAAAGATAGCTCTTGAAGAGAACTTTTCAGTATTTGCAGATATCAGTTATTTTGCATGCAACAAGCTGTTCAAAAAAGAACTTTTTAAACAGAAAAGATTTAAAAAAGGCGTTCATTTTGAAGACATCCAGCTTATTCCGCAACTTTTGCTGGAATGTGAAACCATAGCACAAACCCAGAATTTCCATTATCAGTACCTTGAACGTACCGATTCCATTACAAAAACCCATACGGAAAAAGGGCTTGACATGCTTAAAGCAGTCTCCGACGTAGAAAAGGTATTCAGAGAATCCTCATATTCCCATAAAAAAGAAGAATTGAAAAATTTTCAGATTTTTGAAGGGGTTTATTCGTTTCTGGCCTATCTGGCGTTTGTGAAAGAAGAAGGAATATTTTATAATATGTCTGATCAATTGGCCCTTTTTATGAAGGAAAGACAAATAAAAATTCAAGATATATTGAAGTATAGTCGTTTTGGTAAGAATTATCTTTTATCTTTGCCGTTGAAGAAAAAGATTTTTTATCTGTTATTTTTTGCCGGACAGAAAAGGTTGATAAGAAAATTAATTTAGTAAACACAAATGTAAGTACTGTTATTTCGCCCAGTAGAAATGATAATGAAGACCTTATAAGTCCTGCATTATAAGTTTTATTGAAGAAATGCAAGTGCTGAATAAGAAAAGAATGAAAAACTTTGAATTGTTCTTAAGCGGATCGGGAATACCTATTTTCTACGTAAAAATAGGGCTGGGTTTCGTTTTCTCCTTTTTAATTACATTTTTCTCTATTCCTACCATTGTCAAGATCTCCAGAAGAAAAAACCTGATGGATGAGCCTGGAATAAGAAGTTCGCATCTCAGAGAGATTCCCAATCTGGGAGGAATCGCCATTTTTTATTCCATAGGAATCTGTGCTTCCATTTTTGCTTATGAGTTATTTGATCTCTATAAGTTTTTGTTTGCCTCACTAATTATTCTGCTTTATGTCGGAGTAATGGATGATATTGTGGTTATGAGGGCTTACAAAAAGCTTGTAGCGCAGATTGTTGTATCTGCATTGATCGTTATCGGATCAGATATCAGAATTAGAAGCTTATTTGGGATATTGGGAGTGTATGAGCTGGAATATTTTGTAAGTGTGATCTTCAGTATCATAACGTTTATTATCCTGATTAATGCTTTCAACCTGATTGACGGGATAGACGGCCTGGCAGGCGGATATTCTGTCATCTGCAGCGCTTTGTTTGGAATAAGCTACTACCGTTTAGGAGAATATAATTATCCGCTGGTAGTGCTGTCTGTTGTTATTATCGGGACTGTACTGGCATTTTTATACTATAATTTGTCAAATTACCGGACCCGTAAAATATTTATGGGTGACACCGGATCTATGCTGCTTGGCTTTTTGCTGGCCTTTACCTCTATTTGTTTTATAGATATTTTCATCGATAAAAATCTGGTGGATGTACCAAGGTATCACCTTCAGTCTGCTCCGGTGGTTGCAGTTGCCATTCTCATCCTTCCGATTGTAGATACATTAAATGTGATTATGATCAGGCTTTACAACAAAAAATCACCGTTTGATGCTGATAAAAACCATATTCACCATAAGCTGCTGAAGCTGAATCTTACCCACAGAAGGTCTACTTTTTATATTATTCTTTACTATCTGATGATTGTTGCCGTAGCGTATTATCTGAGACACATTAATGTCAATATTTTATTATTGGTAGTGCTTTCACTGGGCTTTTTGGGCGCTTATCTGCCGGATTTGCTATATCGACTGAGAAATAACAAAAATTAACAATTAAATATTACTTTTGTAAATAATATTATATATGATGAAAAACTTTAAATATTTATTTTTAATATTCCCTCTTTTAGTTACCTCATGTATTACCACAAAGGATGTAAGATACTTGCAGCCGAGTGAGAGTCTTGTAATTAATGAAGAAGGTCTTGTTCCCTACAACATCCCTGTGTACAGGATTACCAAAAACGATATCCTTAACCTTAATATTGTGACCACTCCCAAAGGAGATGCCGCACAATTTTACTCCTCTTACAATACCTCCGGAGGTATTGGAGGTGGAGGTGCAGCCAGCCCTGCAATAACTGGAGGTAGTGCAACAGGAGTGAGCGGAAATGGCGGAGGAAGCAGAGGTGGGAATATAAATTTTTATTTCAATGGTCTGAAAGTTGACGCCAATGGTGAAATCAATGTTTTTGGTATCGGATATGTAAAAGCCGAAGGAAGAACATTAGATGATATTACTAAAGAAATTCAGGAAAAAGTAAATGAAAATTTCCAGGAAGGTAAATCTGAAGTACGTCTGAATACAGATGGTATTACGTTTTATATCCTTGGTGATGTGGAAACTACCGGTCTTTCAGGAGAAAAAGTAGTTCACAAAAATACACTAACCATTACCGAAGCTTTAGCCATTAATGGTGGGCTGAACAGAACGATAGACAGAAAAGAAATCGTTATTCACAGAAAACTTCCGGAAGGAATCAAAATTGCTAAAATAGACCTTACCCGTGAAGATCTTATGAACTCTCCTTTCTATTATGTACAGAACGGAGATGAAATCTATCTGAACACAAGAGCAAAAAGCTTGAATGGATTCGGAAAAGATCCTATTCAGACTTTAACTACGGGAGTTTCGGTAATTACTACAGCATTGTCTATTTATTTACTTCTTAAAAATCTTTAGCCATGATTCCAGAAAGAGTAACCGCTGCAGAGAAGAGCAATTCTCAGAAAGAAAAGTATGGGTCGTTTGCATTATTTGATTTAGAGCACTTTTTAAGAAGAATCCTTAAAAACTGGTACTGGTTTGTACTCATGTTTTTTATCGGCTATGCCATTGCATGGATTTACAGTAAATACTATGCACAGAACATTTATGCATCTGATTTGTCTTTAAGTACTTCCAGTAAAGGTTCTGAGTTCCTACCAACACAGTCTAACCAATCCATCAATTTTATTTGGGGAGACACCGGAAATCAGGATGGTCTTTATCTGAAGAAAATGCTTTTATCCAGAACACATAACGAATTTCTGGTAAAAGAACTAGACCTTTTTGTAAACTATTCTACAAAGGGACTTATAAAATCTACCTATCTGGATAAAAATGATTCACCTGTTTTTCTTCAGATTGATAAAAAACACCTTCAGCAGATCAATTATCCTATTACCCTGATACCAAAAGGTAATGGGGCATATCAGGTGGTTTTACCGGAAGAAGGAGAATCTACCAATTTATATAATTATGAAGTTGAAGGCTTTCAGAGTATCAACTCTTATAGCAGGCCGGCTGATAAAATTATTAAAGTCAATGAGTGGTACAATGCTCCTAACCTGAGATTCAGGCTGCTCCAAAATCCTGTTCCTACTAAAATTCAGCTGGACAATATCATTGTAAGTTTGAACTCAGTAAATGAGAGTGTGAATGAGATTATCTCTACTACAGGAGTGGATTTTGATAAAGAAATCAGGTCTATCATGATTATTACTAAACAAGGGTATAACCTTAACAGTACAGTTAATTTCCTTAATAAGTCTGTTGCAGAACTACAAAAAAAGAGATTGGCTGACAAAAATGTTGTCAATAAGAATACAGATATCTTTTTAAAAGAAAATCTTGCCAACATTCGTAAAAAACTTGATTCAAGTGCGAATGTGCTGAATTATTTGAAAACTTCAGAAAAGCTTTATAATATTAAGGACAGGGATGAAAAATCTCTTGAAAAAATAAAAGAGCTGGAAGCTAAGAAAGCAGATATTATAAGCAAAATCAATTCCCTGAACAATATCAAGAACACACTGCAGTCTCAGAATTTTGATAAAATGATTGGAACCAATGCTGCCGGTTTTGAAGATGGAATATTCTCCGCAACGGTTTCAGAGCTTAAAGCTTTATATGCCAAAAAAGCGGAAATGGCTACCATTTATAAGCCTTCATCAGAGCCTATGAGAGAAATCAACAGACTGATTGATGAAGCAAGAATGGGCTCATCCAATAGTTTAAGAGGCTATTATAACAGATATTACGACGAAATTAATAAAATTGACCGTGAGATTTCAGGAGCCAACTCAGATTTAGCTTCTTATCCTGAAAAAGAAAGAAAATATCTCGATGCAGAGAGAGGATATAATATGATTGAGGCCACATACAACAGCTTACTGGGCAGACAGAGTGATACTCAGATGAGAATGGCTACCAATCAATCCGATATTACAGTGATTGACCCTGCTAAAAATCTGGGACAGAGGCCTATCGGACCTAATGTAAAGCTGGCTAAGACAGCTATTATCTCAGGAATGCTGCTGCTTCCGTTATTGTTTATCTTTATTGGTGAAGCGTTTGATAATAAAATCAGAAATATCAAAGAACTTCTGAGTGCTACCAAAATCCCGCTTCTTGGAGTGATCGGGAATAACAGCAATGAAAATATGCTTACCGTGCTGGATCAGCCAAAATCATCTGTTTCAGAAGCCTTCAGGGGAATAAGAGCAAATATGAGATTCCTGATGGATAATGAAAATAAAAAAGGAAAAGTTATTTTGATCACATCATCCATTGGAGGAGAAGGAAAAACCTATATTTCTATCAATTTGGCGTCTGTTATAGGATTAAGTGATAAAAAAACAATCCTGTTGGGTATGGACCTTAGAAAACCAAAAATCTTTGGTGATTTTAAGATTGATAATAAATATGGTATCTCAAACTACCTGACCGGAGAAGTAGGAATAGATCAGATTATCAATAAAACGAGAATTCCTAATCTTGATGTTGCCACTTCAGGACCTATCCCTCCAAATCCATCTGAGCTTTTAATGAGCCAGAGAAATATCAAATTTATAGAAGAACTTAAAGAAAAATACGATTTCATTATAATAGATTCACCTCCGGTAGGATTAGTGGCAGATTCATATGAACTGATGAAGTATTCTGATGCAAACCTCTATGTTGTGCGCCATGAATACACAGAAAAGTATATGCTGAAAATGATTACCGAAAAGTATCACAATAATGAAATTGATAATTTGGGACTTGTTTATAACGACTACAATACGAAACAGGGGTATGGCTACGGATATGGTTATGGCTACGGATATGGTTACGGTTATGGCTATTTTGATGAAGATAAAAATTATAAAGAGCCGTTATTGATAAGAATCAGAAATAGAGTACAGGTATTATTTAATAAAAAATAAAGCATTAAACCCTCATTTAATGGGGGTTTTTTCATATATACGGTATTTTCATTCTATGAAAAAAAGAATATTTTTGCCACTTTGCCGTTTACTTTATAACAAATTATGTTTTTTTGTTTATTTTTAACTAAACATTAAGATTATCATTAATATAAAAATGTTTTATATTTGCAAAAATTAAATTTTAAAATAACCATAAATCCATATTCTTTTATGAATAAAAAATTATTGTTTAGCTTCCTTGCCTTCCTTGGAGTGGTAGGTGTTAAAGCACAAAGAAACGAATTGGGAGTTCGTCTAGGTATGAGTAACCTAGTGGGAGATGTAGGAAGGACAAATTATATTTTACAAAAGCCGTTGGATTTAAGCAGAACGTCAGATTGGGGTGTCCCGTTTTATGGTGGTTTATTATATAGATTTAATTTTAACCCGCATCAGACTGTTAGATTGGATTTAGGATATAACCAGATCCAGTTTAGTGATAAAGCGGCAAAAGAAGATTATAGAAGAAATAGAAACTCATACGGAAAAAATAACGTGTATGAGGCGAGTTTAATGTTTGAATATAACTTTTTTCCTGTTAATAATGAGCAGATCAGCATGTTAAGCCCTTACATCTTTGGAGGGGTAGGAGCTTTGATGTTTGATGCTCCCAAGGCTACTCTTGTGAATGATTTCAGAAGAGATGCGGATGGTGTGGCACAGGCTCCGATCAATGAATTGGATTTTACCACTACAACCAATTATTCATTAGGGAAAAAAGTAACCATGCATATCCCTTTTGGTGTAGGTTTGAAGTATAAATTCAACCACTCATGGGCTGTATTTGCAGAAGCTACATTCAGATATACATTGACGGATCAGCTGGATTACAGTAAAATCCTTTCCAAAGATGTAAAAAGTTCTTTTAATGCTGATATTCTGGACCCTGCTACGGGAGGTTCATTATTACAGTCAGGAAATTACTATGCAGTTTCTAAAGAAAGAGAAGCAGAGTTTATTAAAAAGAGAAATATTGGAGATACCAGATCTAATGATTGGATAAATACGTTCAGCTTAGGACTTACTTATTCATTCGGAAGACCTCCATGTTATTGTGAATAATATGTCGTTGATTAAAGATAAAATAAATTCTGAGAATTTACCGAAACACGTAGCCATCATTATGGATGGTAATGGAAGATGGGCAAAATCTCGTGGCGAAGAAAGAACTTTCGGTCACAAAAATGCCATTAATGCTGTAAGAAATGCCATTAATGCCTGTAATGAGATCAATATCCCCTATTTAACATTGTATACCTTCTCATCAGAAAACTGGAGTCGTCCGGCTGAAGAAGTGAATACCCTTATGAACCTGTTGGTAGAAACCTTACTGCTTGAAGCAGAAGAGATTTTCAGCAAAGGCTTAAGGATGCATGTTATAGGAAATCTGGACAAGCTGCCTCCATTGGTAAGAGAGCAGTTGGAACGTGTGGTAGAACTCACAAAAGAAAACACAAAAGGAAACCTTGTATTGGCTATAAGCTATGGCTCACAAAATGAAATACTGGAAGCCGTAAAAAATATAAGCTCTGATGTAAAAGAAGGAAAAGTTGAGATAGAAAATATAAACGAAAGTTTATTCGAAAGCTATCTGTACACAAAAGATTTTCCTCCTGTAGATTTACTGATCAGAACCAGCGGTGAAATAAGGATAAGCAACTTCCTGCTTTGGCAGATTGCTTATGCAGAATTACAGTTTTTAAATGTTCTGTGGCCGGACTTCACCAAAGATATTTTCTTCCAATGTATTGTAGATTATCAAAACAAAGAAAGAAGATACGGTTTAACCGGTGAGCAAGTAAAAGGCCAATAAAATTTTAAGAAAAGAAAGACTCGATAAAATGAAGTTTAGACTATTACCCATCATTATGTTTGCTGCTTCTGCACATTTTTATGGACAAGTAACTCCACAAGACAGCACAAAAGTAAATAATGCTGTACATGCAGAAAATGAGGCAGGAACCTATACACTTAAAGACATCGTTGTAGATGGGGTAAAAAAATATACACCAGCTCAGATCTTGAGATTCACGGGCCTTACTAAAGGAGAAAGTGTAGACATTCCGGGGCAGAAAATCAGCAACGCTGTAAAAAAACTTTGGGATACCCAATCTTTTTCTGAAGTGGAAGTTTATGTTCAAAGCATTGAAGGACAGACTATCGTCCTGAAATTTTACCTACAGGATCTGAAAGAACTCGGAGAAGTGAAATTTGCAGGGAAAGGAATCGGTAAATCTAAAAGCGAAAAGCTGGCGAAGGATAATAACCTTAAACCGGGAACCAAAATTACTCAGAACCTGGTTTCAAGCCTTAAAACCAATGTCCCTAAAGACTATATTAAAAAAGGTTTTGCAGATGCCAAAATCACGATTCAGGATAAAGTAAATGCAGGAGACCCTGCTTTGGTAGACTGGACGATCAATGTAGATAAGGGTAAAAGAATTAAAATTGACCATATTGAATTTGAAGGAAACGAAAATGTAACCGACAGAAAACTTAGAAACAAAGCTTTCAAAGAAACTAAACAAAAGCGTTTCGGGATCGGAGGTATTTTAAAATCCTCAAAATTCATTGAAGATAAATATCAGGAAGATAAACAGAATCTTATCAGTTATTATAACTCTCTGGGGTATAGAGACGCGAAAATCGTTTCAGACTCAGTATGGAGAAACAAAAGAAATAACTACGAAATCAATGTAAAACTTAATGAGGGTAAAAAATATTACATTGGAGACGTTACGTTCACGGGTAATACGGTATATTCTACAGAATACTTACAAAGATTATTAGGATATAAGAAAGGGGATATTTACGATGCAGTAGGATTCAACAAAAAAGTTGGAGAAGACGGAGGTAAAGAAGATGATTCAGATATCAAATCTGTTTACATGAATAACGGTTACCTTTTCTCTAATGTAACCCCTGTTGAAAAATCAGTGTCAGGAGATGCGGTAAACCTTGAAGTAAGAATTAATGAAGGAGAGCAGGCTACATGGAACAAAGTAACATGGCAGGGGAATACCACAACCCATGACCACGTGATTCTTAGAGCACTAAGAACAAAACCCGGAGAACTTTTCAAGAAAACAGAAATTAAGAGAACGTATTTCGATTTGGCAGGGATGTCATTCTTTGACCCTCAGCAGATCGGTCAGGATATTCAGCCAAACCAGGTGGATAATACTGTTGATATTAACTGGAAGCTTGTAGAAAAAGGATCTTCTCAGGTTCAGCTGCAGGCAGGTTACGGTGGTAACAGCTTTATCGGAACTTTAGGATTGACATTTAATAACTTCTCATTAAAGAACTTCCTTAAATTTAAAGATTTCAAACCGGTACCACAGGGAGATGGACAAACATTCTCTATTCAGGTGCAGGCCGGCCAATACTTCCAGAACTATGGAATATCATTCACAGAGCCTTGGTTATTTGGTACAAGAGCAACAGCCCTTTCTGTAAGTTTGAACAACTCCAGAGTAAGATATACAGATCAATATGGAAGTGCCCAAAAATTGAATATTTTCTCTGCTTCAGCAGGATTGAACAGATTATTGAACTGGCCTGATGATTACTTCTCATTGTATACAGGATTACAGTTCCAGAAGTATGACTTCAACAATTATCCGTTCCAGTTTGGTGAAACTACAGAATATAATGGTACCGCCAATAACTTTAGTGTCAATTTAGGATTGAGCAGAAATTCAGCAGGTATCGACCCGATTTTCCCGACAATGGGATCCAATATAGAGCTTTCAGCAAAACTGACTCCTCCATACTCATTGTTTAAGAAAAAAGACTACTCATCAATGTCAGCCATTGACAAGTACAAGTGGATGGAATTCTACAAAATCAAATTTAAAGCAGACGTTTACAATGAGATCATTGGGAAACTTGTCTTAAGGTCTTCTGCTGAAATGGGATTCATGGATGGATACAACAACCAGTTGGGAGCTCCGCCATTTGAAAGGTTCTATATGGGAGGTACAGGTCTTTTCGGGGGTAGATATGATGGTAGAGAATTGATTCCTTTAAGAGGTTATGAAAATGCCACTACAGAAGGAGGCCAGGCAGAAGATATTACTCAGAAGGGAGGAGGTACAATCTACAACAGATTTACTCTGGAATTAAGATACCCGATCTCAATGAGCCAGACTGCAAAAATCTATGCATTAACATTTGCTGAAGGAGGTAACGTATGGAATTCATGGAGCACTTACAGCCCGTTCCAGCTGAAAAGATCAGTGGGGATTGGTGTAAGAGTTTATATGGGAGCATTTGGATTGATCGGATTTGATTTTGCATTAGGTCTTGATAAGACATTATCAGGTGATAAGTCCGGATGGAGAAACCACTTCTTGATGAACCAAACATTATAATTACAGATATGAAGCACTTTAAAATAATCTTCACATTCGCATTACTTTTGCTTTTCGGGTTAAACAATGCCCAGAAAATAGGAGTAGTGGATACCAACGAAATTCTGAATAAATTACCTCAGTATAAAGAAGCTGAAGCAAGATTAAATTCTCAGATCGACACCTGGGAGTCTGAACTTCAGAATCTTCAGTCTGAATACGAAAGAAAAAAAGCTGCTTTTGAAAGTGAAAAAGTATTATTGATAGGCGATCAGCTTAAACTTCGGGAAAAAGAAGTTACAGACCTTGATAAAAATATTAAAACGACAACAAGCTTACGTTTTGGAGCTAACGGTGAAATTACAAAACTGAGAACAAATCTGGTCCAGCCTTTTCAGGATCAGATCTGGGGAGCCATCAAAACAATGTCCGAAAAAAATGGCTTGGGCATAGTTCTTGATAAAAGCAATAACATTAGTGTTATTTTCCTTCAGTCAAAGTATGATTACACCGAGAAAGTATTGTCTATTCTGTTGAAAGGAACAGACAAGAAGGAAAAAACAAACAGCAAAGGCAAAAAATAACGATAGAATTAACTTTTGCTATATTTTAAAATCTAAAAACAAATTAAATTATTTATTTACCAGTTATGAAAAAATTAAGTGTATTATTTGCAGCAGTAATGATGGTTGTATCTGTAGGTATGGCAAAAGCTCAAAAAATTGCTACTTTAGATGTAATGGGAGTTCTTAACGCAATGCCGGAGAAAAAGAAAGCAGATGCTGATCTTAAAACATTCTTAGATACTAAACAAGCTGAGATTAAGAAAAAAGCAGACGCAGCTCAGACTAAATATCAGCAATATCAGACAGAAGCTCCTAAAAAAACAGCTGATGAAAACAAAGCCAGAGAAGAGGAGATGAAAAAACTAGCTGATGAAATTCAGCAAATGCAGGAAAAAGCTCAAAAAGACCTGCAGGCTAAGCAAGATGTAGCTTTCGGACCTATTGAGAAAAAATTAAATGATGCAGTAGAAAAAGTAGCTAAAGCTAACGGATACGATTATATTATGGATGCAAACTCAACAGCATTCCTTTATAAAGCAGGACCGGATGCAACTCCAGCTGTAAAAAAAGAATTAGGAATTCAATAATTTCAGCAAATTAACAAAGATTTATAAAACCAACCGCCTCTTTTAGAGGTGGTTTTTTTATTTTTGCGGAATGGAAAAAGAAGTATCAACAACGGTCAAGGTTAGGTTTAGTGATTGCGATCCGATAGGACATTTGAATAATGTAAAATATCTGGATTATATGTTCAATGCCAGAGAAGATCATGTAGAAACATTTTATGGATTCACTTACGAAGAATATACCAAGAAAACCGGCTGTACCTGGATTGCCATTCAAAATGAAATAGCCTATTTAAAAGAAGTAAGATACAATACGCAGGTAGTAATCAGCAGTAAAACCATCGACGTTCAGGATAGAACGGCAAAAGTCGAAATTCTGATGAAAAGCCTGGATGAAAAAACAATCCATGCCGTACTTTGGGTGACTGTTATTTATTTTAATGTCAAAACAAGAAAATCTGAAGTCCATCCTGAAGAGATCAAAGGAATTTTTGATAAATTCTATGTAGATCTGATCCAGAAAGACTTCCAGTCAAGAGTGAAGTTCTTAAGGAGCCAGAATGCCAAAAACTCTTAATCTTATTTCTTAAAGGTTCCAATTTAGAAATTAATAATAAACAAATGAAAAAAATAGCAGTAATAGGTAGCAACGGACAATTAGGCAACTGCATAAAAAAGATAGCTCCTGACTTTGAGCATCAATATGAATTCTTATTTACCGATTCCTCTACATTAGATGTTACCAGTGAAGAACAGGTGAACGATTTCTTTTATGAAAACAAACCTGATTACTGCATCAATGCTTCTGCATATACAGCGGTGGATCTGGCAGAGAAGGAAAAAGATAAAGCTTTTGCTGTAAATGCTGATGGAGTAGCCCATCTTGCTCAGGCATGTGCAGAATATAAATCCATTTTGATTCATGTTTCTACGGATTATGTTTTTGATGGTACTACCAATCTTCCGTATTCCGAAGATGATTTTACCAATCCGGTAGGGGTGTATGGAGAATCAAAAAGAAAAGGAGAAGAGCTTGCTTTGGAAATCAACCCAAAAACGATTATTCTGAGAACCTCATGGCTGTACTCTGAATTCAATAAGAACTTTGTGAAAACCATGCTGAACCTTTTCTCTCAGAAAGATGAGTTGGGAATCGTGGCTGATCAGTTTGGGCAGCCTACCAATGCGAACGATTTGGCAGAAGCAATTATGCAGATCATCCAGGCTCCGCAAAAAACCTATGGAATCTTCCACTTCTCAAACTACCCGGAGACAACCTGGTTTGAATTCGCCAAAAAAATTGCTGAGTTTTCAAAATCACCGGTAAAATTAAATGCCATAACCACCGAACAGTATCCTACTCCGGCCAAAAGGCCTGTAAGAAGCACTATGTCTTTGGATAAAATTGAAGAGACATACAAAATAGAACCCAAACATTGGGAAAACAGTCTTGAAGAATGTGTTGAAATACTTGCACACCAATAATAGATAATATGAAGAATATTGCAATCATCTTTTCCATGTTATGGATCCAGCTGTGGAGCGCCCAGAATGTTTATATGACCAGAGTTGAAAAAACAAATGACAACTCAGATAAATTCTTTTACAGAAAAGAGGACACTGCCACAGATGCTGTTTATTTAGGAGAAGTAGAAGTACAGGGATTTTCAAAAGATGATGCACTTGTATTTTCTCTCGTATATAAAAAAGCAAAAGAGATCGGTGCCAACACATTTCAGTTAAAACCTTTCGAGAATGTTGACGGTACGCCTCAGCCATTCAATGCTGCCAATTATAAAGTTGCTTTATATTATACACCTAAAGAAAAATTGGGGACTAAGCATGGAGAGATGTATATATTTGCATCCTCTGAAAAAGATCAGAAAATAAACATCAACCGTAAAGACTATACCATTCCGCCAAGAACATTTTTAAAATTAAAAGTTGTCCCGGGAGAAATCTATACCATCTCAACAAAAAAATTGTTAGGCTCTACAGTAAAAGTTCAGCCAAAAGCCAATGATGATAATCTTTATTTCCAGGTTTCATCTTTGAAAGTAAAGTCAGATAATACAGGAGTGGGAGGTCTGAATCTGAAATCCGGAGATATTATTGGTCTGGAAAAGTCTTATGCGGAATTTTTAAGCGTAATTTATAAAGAGAATAACCCATAAAAATCAATGATAAGAGTTATTTTAGGATTTATCTTAAAAAATAACTATTCTATAATTTTTTTTGTTTAAAATTTTTCTACCTGCCTGCCAGCGCTTTAAGAGCAAATATTACGAAACGGTAAAATTTAAGTTAAATAAACTTGTTTTGCGTTGTAAGAAGTTACTATCTTTGCCCCACTGAAAACGAGAGTAGATCAGTAAGCGCAGAAGAGCCTTTGGATAGGCAGAGACATTATGACTCCGAAAAGAAACAGACGAAAAAAAACTTCAAAACTTTTTGTAAAAAGAGTTGCGGGATAAAAAAGAGTTTGTATCTTTGCAGTCCGAATAAATCGGAGCGCAGGAGCAGGGTGATTGAGATGTTGGGTAAGGATTAA
>NZ_JBPCHX010000007.1:0-299382 GCF_051011775.1 Chryseobacterium amylolyticum | reverse complement strand
AATTGATGCAGGTGCGCTCGTGCAGGTGCCACTCGTATTGGTTAATGTATAGGTTCCTGGAGTTGTTACGGTAATAGATTGAGTCGTTGCTCCCGTAGACCAGGTATTGCCTGCTGCCTGATTGGAGGTCAGGGTAACGCTTCCGCCAAAGCAGATTGTGGGTGATGAGCTTGTAATTGTAGGTGACCCTGCTTGAGTAATGTTGAGCAGTATTTTCGAATCTCCATTATCACACAATAATGATGAAGAATCTTTGATAACAACTAAAATTGTTGTATCTGTATTAAATTGGAAATTAGTAGGGTTCGCAACAGGTATTGTATTTCCCTGAACATAATAAGTAAAAGTATAATTGTTTGGGTTGGAAACGAACTGAGAATTATAAGAAGTTAAATCTACAGTTCCATTTCCCGGACAAAAAGATTGAGATACAGTATTTTGTAAAACTGGAACTTTATCAGTGTATATTTTCACATTTTTAATAGAGTGTCTTGCACTTGCAACGCCTGTAGAAGCTGAGAAGCCCAAACATCCCTGAGGCATATTTACGGCTCCCCCTGAAGGAGCAAATGACTGATTGACAATTTGTATATTGTCGATTTTTATTTTAATAATCCAATTATTAAGATTTGCAGGATCTATTTCACCATTTATTTCCACATGTTTATAATTTGGCCCTACAAAAGGTTGAGCAGTAAGATCAGGAGAATGAAATGTACTTCCTGGAGTATTGTTAAACTCTATATTACTGCTATTGGTCCCATACAAAAGATGAACTTTACTCATCTCTGTATGGTTAGAGTTATTATAAATATCAAATGCTACCATTAATCCTGCTGCATTATTAGGAATTCCAAGCTCATCCCCTGCTCCATAGCTAAACGGAGCATTTGATAAATACCAAAAAGCAATTCCATTTCCATGGGCATATGAACCATTCCCATCAATTCTAAAGTCAAATTCTACTTTCCATTTATTACAATGTTTTAAATTTATTGGAGCATGTAATCTTATACCACCAACCTGGCTGGTTTGGTCTGATGTTAATTGCACAAAATCCCCATTCACAATAGCAGAAGGAACAAAATCCCATCCCGCGGTATTTACTGGATTTCCACTAAGTTGATATGTTTGGGATACAAGTTTTCCAGATATACAAAATAGAAATATGGAAAAATAGGAGAGTAATTTGTTTTTCATTCGCATGTGTATTGATAATACAAAAATAGTTATTTTTATCATTTAACATGCTGAAAACAAGACAATTAAGCATAAATCTCAATAGTATATATATTATACTATCATATTTTAAATTTCAAGAAATTTTTCTTCACTTCCATATCCTCCTTAAAAAAATATTTAACTGTTTAGGAACAGTCCATTTTAATCTTAGCCAATTTGCGAGGCTCGTTAATCTGGCAGTAATATAGTTCAATTATAAATGAAACTTTCTCGGATCAGGATGAAGAAACACATAATCCAGTTCTGAAACCAGTTTTGATGATATTATTTTCTTTCCTTTCACCTCAAATTCTTCTTCGTCCGGAATATCTTTCTGTGCATTGATCACCTGGCTTTTGGCCGGATGAATGGGAGCCGTTACATTATATAATTTAGCTTCAGCTTTCTGTTCCATCATTTCTGAAATAATCCCGCTGATATCAGCATAATGAATATGATTCACGGCATGATCAAGATTGCCGACATTATAATTTTTTAAAAGTCTGTTGTCTCCCATCAGACCGCCAAGTCTCAGAATATTCAGCTGAGGATATTTACTTCTAAGCATTCTTTCGCCCGATACTTTTTCAAAAGGAACATCTTCTTCTGTGAATTCTTTAGCAATATCAGGATAAACCCCTGTGGAACTCATCAGAAACATCTGTCCTTTAAAATCTCCGATAAAAGCTGATAAATTCTGAATTCTGTTATACAAAGAACTTACACAGCAGCTTTTTTCAGAAACAGGAATGGTAATGATCAAAACATCCATATCTTTAATTTCTTCCCACCGGGAAACAGGTTCAGACAACTGATAATCCGGAAAAGATGCCACTACTGCATGGATGCCTTTAGAATGCAGTATGCGGAGTTTATCCTCTGTAGTTGTCGTAACGGATAGTTTGTGTTTTCCCGATAACACGGATGCTATTCTTTCTCCCAGCCAGCCATAGCCTATAATTCCTATTTCCTTCATATTTCAACAGAGGTTTTCATTTTTTAATCATACAAAAATATCAATAAGTTATGATGTTCTGGTAAAGCAACTTTTTAAATGATCATTGACCATTCCGGTAGCCTGCATATGAGCATAAACTACTGTAGATCCGACAAATTTGAAACCTCTCTTTTTAAGGTCTTTGGAAATACGGTCAGAGATCTCTGTCGTAGCAGGAACATCAGACAGTCTCTCCGGGCTGTTATCAATCGGTTTTCCGTCAATAAAATCCCAGATGTATTGGGAAAAGCTTCCAAATTCTGTCTGAACATCCATAAATCTCTGAGCATTGGTAACTGCAGCCAGAATTTTAAGCCTGTTTCTTATAATTCCGGGATTATTCATTAATTCTTCAATTTTTTTGTCAGAATATGCCGCCACTTTTTTATAATCAAAATGATCAAAAGCTTTTCTGAAATTTTCCCTTTTAGATAAAATAGTATACCAGCTTAAACCGGCCTGAAAGCTTTCAAGAATTAAAAATTCAAATATCGTTTCATCATCATAGACGGGCCTTCCCCACTCTTCATCATGATATTTCCTGTAAAGATCATCTTTTTCGCACCAGCCACAACGTATTTTTTCCATGATTATCAAATTTTACACGTTAAAGTTACTACTGATTTGGGAAAACATAATAAAAGATTATGAAAAATTTAACAGAGAAGCGGTGTTTTAGGAATGGTTATTGTTTAATTATTGTTACAACACTAAAATTTATATTATTATGAACAATTCAGAGTATAACAAAGCGGAAAATGCAGTAAATAATGTAGAAAACTCTTTACAGAATGCAGCGGACAAAACCAAATGGAAAATCAATGAATTGGCAGACAAGGCTAAAGACTATATCAATGAGAAGAGGAATAATGATGAGGAGGCCAGCCAGGAAGACTGGCTAGACAGGGTAAAAGCTAATGTATCCGATGCCTGGGAAGATATTAAGGATAAAGCAGATGAGGCATGGGAAAAAACCAAAGATGCGGCAGAAGATGTAAAGGCAGAATGGAATAAGAAAACCAATTAGTATTTCAGTCATATAAATATTTTCAATAAAATGGAGTCTTAAATTGTTAAGGCTCCATTTTTTATTATGCCATAAGCACAATTATTGTTACATTTGTAGTATAATAAACATTAAAAAATTATGTCATACGGTTTACTTAAAGGCAAAAAGGGAATTATTTTTGGAGCCCTTAATGAACAATCTATCGCATGGAAAGTTGCTGAAAGATGCCATGAGGAAGGTGCTGAATTTATTTTATCTAATGCTCCTATTGCATTAAGAATGGGAGAGCTTAATGGTTTAGCAGAAAAAACAGGTTCTGAAGTAATAGGTGCTGATGCTACTTCTGTAGAAGATCTTGAAAAACTTTTTGATGCCGCTGTTGCAAAATTTGGAAAAATCGACTTTATCCTTCACTCTATCGGGATGTCTATCAACGTTAGAAAAGGAAAACATTATACAGAAATGAATTACGACTGGTTGGAAAAAGGCTGGGATATTTCTGCTGTTTCTTTCCATAAAGTAATGCGTGTAGCATGGGAAAAAGACTGTATGAATGAATGGGGAAGTATTCTGGCGCTTACTTATATCGCAGCTCAGAGAACATTCCCGGATTATAATGATATGTCTGATAACAAAGCATATCTTGAAAGTATCGCAAGAACTTTCGGAAACTACTGGGGAGAAAGAAAAGTACGTGTAAACACGGTTTCCCAGTCTCCTACAATGACTACTGCCGGAAGCGGTGTGAAAGGTTTCGGAGGATTCCTTGGATATGCAGAAGATATGTCTCCTCTGGGAAATGCTACCGCTCTTGAATGTGCAGACTACTGTGTTACCCTTTTCTCTGATCTTACGAAGAAAGTGACCATGCAGAACCTTTTCCATGATGGCGGTTTCAGCAGCTCAGGAGTTACCCAGAAAGTGATCAGTAAATATGATACTGAAAAATAACAGACTGATAAAGTTTCGCTTACAATAAATAAGACCCATGAAGTTTTCATGGGTCTTTTGTTTTTTGTCAGAACATGATGGTATGTAAATAAACCCGGCGGCCTCTTTGAGGCCGCCGGATCTGTCAAAAATAATATTAATATGATACTATAAAATTACGGTCTGTATAGAGTGTGCCGGGGCATTCAGTTTGGCCGCCATACCTTCAATCCATAGGTTTGTTTCGATATCATTGTCTGAATCGTTCATGATAACAGTTACCAGTTGTCCGTTTTCATTCATAAAAGCGGAAGAAGTTAATGCAGCCCTGTTTGATGAAGTTCCGATTCTCTGTGCATTTGGTTTGATATATTTTGAAACATGGCCTATATAATAGTATTCATAGGTATAGAACACCTCGCCTGTTTTGGTATCTGCAATAATCGGGGCAAAGCAGAAGTTTCCTTTATGGTTGGGTCCTCCGGTTTCATCCAGGAGAATATTCCAGTCAGTCCATAGAGCATTTCCTTTGTTGAAGTCATTCAGCATATTTTTACTGTACAGCTCACCCAGGCTTACATCATAGATTTTATCCATACTGAACTGTTCTTTACATCCTTCAGTAAAAGCCAGGAATTTATCAGGAAAAGCTCTGTGCGTTTCTGCCAAATTATCAAAAAGCTGCGTTTTATTATTCCATGTTTCATACCAGTGGTACCCGATACCGCTGGCATATTTTGATGTTTCCGGATCGCTTAATGTTGTGGTAGCTCTTTGATAGATAAGGTCTCTGTTGTGATCCCAGATCATTACTTTTTTATCTTTATATCCGTTTTTCCAAAGGGTTGGGCCAAGGTTTTTTTTCAGGAATTCACCTTCTTCTTCAGCAGTATAGATGCATGATTCCCAGCTTTGGGTGGCCATTGGCTCGTTTTGAACAGTCAGTCCCCAGATATTAATTCCTCTCTTTTCATATTCTTTAATGAATTTGATGTAATAATCTGCCCACGTCTGGTAGTATTGATTCTCCAATCTTCCTCCTTTGTATAAACTTTTATTGGATTTCATCCAGGCTGGCGGGCTCCATGGGGAGAAATAGAAGGTAAAATTATTTCCTATTGCTTTCTGTGCTTCTTTGATCATTGGAATCTTATACTTTTCATCATGGGCAATGTTGAAAGTCTTCAGGGAAGTATCATTGTCTTCTACATAAGTATAGGAATCACTGGAAAAGTCACAGGAATTCATATTGGTACGTACCACAGTATATCCCAATCCGTTTTTCCCAAAATAAGCATCCAGAATTTCCTTCTGCTTGTTCTTTGGCATTTTATAAAAAGTTTCTGCTGATGCGTCTGTAATAGCACCACCAATTCCTATCAGCTTCTGATATTTAAAGTTGGGAGCCACAAAAATACAGGCCTCGGTTTCTTTAGGCTGCCCGAATTGTTCAAATTTAACTGCTCCTTTATCCGCCATCTTCTCATTCGCTTTCGAATTGGTAAGGATTACTTTAGCTGTTTTTCCTGCATTCTTTTTCCAATAATTCTGAGCATTGACATTGATGACAACGCCTACTACAAAACAACTTACAATTAGTTTTCTCATGATTTTTTTATTTTGGACAGTTGCGTCCCCTATTCATTATTTATTTTGATAGACTCTTACATAGTCTATGTAATACTTCTGTGGAAAAACAGCATCATCAATGCCTTCTTTTCCTCCCCAAAACCCTCCTACTGCAAGATTTAAAATGATAAAGTAAGGTCTGTTAAAAGGCCATGCATCATTATTTTTCTCTTTATTTTCATAGGTGAAAAACTTTTGGTCATCGATATAAACATCTATTTTTTCCGGTGTCCAGTCTGCTTTATAGACATGAAACTTTTCGCTTGCATCTTTTACAAACAGCGTATCGGTTTTCTGTGTCCCCTGGATATGGTTGTATTTTTTGGTATGAACAGAAGCATGAATATACCCCTGGTTATAGCCGACATGTTCCATGATATCCAGTTCGCCGTCATCCGGCCATTTTTTCATATTTTCACTCATCATCCATATGGCGGGCCATGTTCCGCGGCCTTTGGGAAGCTTTGCTCTTACTTCTACTGTTCCATATTGGAAGGCAAATTTTCCTTTGGTTAAAAGCCTTGCAGAAGTATATTTATTGTTTTCCCAGTTTTCTTTTCTGGCTTCAATAATAAGACTTCCCTTTTCCATTCTGGCGTTTTCAAGCCTGTTTTTCGTATAAAACTGAGCCTCTTCATTACCAAAACCTCCTCCTCCTACATCGTAATTCCATTTTGATGAATCAGGTAGCCCTTTACCGTTAAACTCATCACTCCATATCAGTGTTCTGCGGGCATCAGGTTTTTGTGAAGCGCAGTTCAAAACAGTAAAGAAAAAAGTTCCTGCTGCGCATATTCTGATGATATTTTTAGCTTTGAGACTCATGCATAAGTAGATTTAAGTTTTGGCTAAAGCCATTTTTTCTGACTTTTGATTAAGCGGGCTAAAGCCCGCTCCTATTGAATTTATTTGGTCCAGTTTATTCTTTTGGTCTGCACATGTTGAGAGTCAGTTCCAATCATAATGTCGAATTCTCCGCCTTCCCAGTCAAAATTCAGCTCATCATCAAAGAATTTCAGATCTTCAGGAGTAAGTTTAAAATCGATCTTTTTGCTTTCTCCTTTTTTGATGAATACTTTCTGGAAACCTTTTAACTCTTTTACCGGTCTTACTACTTTTCCGAAAAGATCCCTGATATAAAGCTGTACTACCTCTTCTCCATCATATTTTCCTGTATTGGAAACCGTAACACTGATGTTCAGTGTCTGATTTCCTGTAAGGTTTGCAGAACTTAAAACCATATCAGAGTATTTGAAATCTGTGTAACTCAACCCGTATCCGAACGGATATTTCGGATCATTATCAAGATCTATGTAGGCTGAAACATAGTTTCTGTCTGTATTATTTTTTGCAGGTCTTCCCGTATTGTAATGATTATAATACACAGGAATCTGACCTTCTGTTCTTGGGAAAGTCATCGGAAGCTTTCCACCAGGATTTACTGTCCCGAACAGAACATCTGCAATAGAGTTTCCGGCTTCGGTTCCCAACCACCATGTGTACATAATTGCAGGAATATTGTCTGATGCCCAGTTGAAAATCAGAGGTCTTCCGGCATTGATCATCAGAATGACCGGTTTTCCGGTTTTGGCAATTTCTTTCAGCAGATCTTCCTGAACACCTGTAAAACCAATACTGCTTCTGCTTTTTGCTTCCCCGCTCATCGCATGGCCTTCCCCTAATGTCATAATCACCACATCTGCTTTTTTCGCCGTTTCTATCGCTTCTGCAAACTGGCTTTTGTCCTGATCATCAACATTACAGCCTTTTGCATAGAGTAAAGTGGAATTTTTATCCAATTGATTTTTAATTCCGTCAAATTGTGAAACAATTCTTTGGTTGTCATCTTTGAAAGCAACAGACCAGAACCCGTGGTTCGCTACCGTTTCTTTCCCGAAAGGACCAATCAGAGCGACAGTTTTTGTATTTTTTGAAAGCGGAAGAATATTTCCCTGGTTTTTAAGCAGTACGATACTTTTGGATCCGAACTCTCTTCCGAATTTTCTGTTCTCCTGATTATCCGTCTGCTCTTTCTGTCTTTTCTCATTACTAAACCGGTAAGGATCATCGAAAAGTCCCATTTCAAATTTCTTGGTTAAGATTCTACCCGCTGCATCATCTACCAGCTTTGGATCTACTTTTCCTTCTTTCACCAGTTTTGGAAGTTCTGCCATATAGACACGGCTTTCCATGTCCATATCACTTCCGCCCTGCACAGCTTTTTCTGCTGCCTGGGCCGCATCTTTTGCATAACCGTGGGGAATCATTTCCCCGATACTTCCCCAGTCTGAAACCACAAAACCTTTATAATTCCATTTTTCTTTTAAAAGGTCTCTCTGAATATATTGATTGGCCGTTGCCGGAATTCCGTTAATATCATTGAAGGAATTCATAAAAGTGGCTACTCCTGCCTCTGCAGCTGCTTTGAATGGAGGAAGGTAAGTTTCGTTCAGCTGTCTGAGGCTCATATCCACAGAATTGTAATCTCTTCCGCCTACAGCGGCTCCGTACGCTGCAAAGTGTTTGGCACAGGCCATCACAGCATCCAGACTTCCTAAGCCTCTGCCCTGGAATCCTTTAATTCTTGCCAGTCCTATTTTTGTTCCAAGATAGGTGTCTTCTCCGGAACCTTCCATTACCCTTCCCCATCTCGGATCTCTGGCGATATCAACCATCGGAGCAAATGTCCAGTGGATACCATAAGCTGCAGCTTCTGTAGCAGCTATTCTTTCAGACTTTTCAATCATTCCCAGGTCCCAGCTTGCTGCCTGCCCTATATTCACCGGAAAGGTTGTCCGGTATCCGTGGATAACGTCCTGTCCGAACAGTAAAGGGATTTTAAGCCTTGACTGCATCGCGAGTTTCTGAAAGGCTCTGGTTTCTTCCGATCCTGCAACATTCAGCATGGAACCTACTTTTCCTTTTTTAATTTCGTCTAAAACAGCAGCCGAATTGGAATGCTGAGGTCCTGTAGCATATTCGAACCCGCTGTATTGAACCATTTGTCCTACTTTTTCCTCCAGGGTCATTTTAGACAGCAGCTCTGCCACCTTCTGATCAATTGTTTTTTGTCCGTAAGCATTCAGTCCGAATGTGGAAAATGCCAGTAAGAAATAAACTCTTTTCATAGTATCCAATTAAAAAATATAGGTTGCTGCAGAACGTCCGGAAATTGTTACAGCAGCGGTTTTCCCGGCAAATTTAATATTAAAATTCTCATCTGCCTGATTATCGTTCTGTACAATTAAAACTATTTTCCCAAATTGAGTCATAAAAGCAGCTGTTGAAAGCTTATCAGTCTGAGTGGTAGCGATGCGCTGAGATCCTGCCGGAACAAATTTTGAAGCGTGGGCAATAATATAATAGGAAACATTTCTGGTGAAGTTTTCACTATCAGAAACGGTTATGGCACCTTTACATTCTGTGCATCCGCCATCTGTATGCGGTTTAAATTCAGGGTCGTTGGCAAGGTTCCATTCTAAAGCGATTTTACTCCAGTTTCTCATGGAGCCTATGATTACATTTTTCGTATGCCAGTTCAGATCTTCGGTAAAAGTTCCTTTTGAACCTGTCCACTGTTCCGTAAAGTATAGATTTTTGTCCGGAAAAGCATTGTGCACCGTACTTAATGCGGAGATATCTCCTTCGTACAGGTGAAAAGCTGACCCGTCTATATATTTGTTTGCCTCAGCATCTTTTAAAATATCAATAGCATATTCTGGTTTGTTGCAGTTGTGGTCGTAAACAACAATTTTGGTGTTGATTCCATTCGTCTTAAAAGCCGGCCCCAGATGATTTCTGATAAAATCTCCCTGCTGCTCAGACGGCATATACATACTTGGATTATTTCCGGGATGTAAAGGCTCATTCTGAGGTGTTACCGCATGAATGATGATGCCTTCTTTTTTCATGCCCTGGATGTATTTTACAAAATATCGGGCATAAGTTTCATAGAATTCAGGCTTCAGGCTTCCACCTTTTGATTTACCGTTGTCTTTCATCCAAACGGGAGGGGACCATGGTGCTGCAATGATTTTAACAGAAGGATTGATCGCTATAATCTCTTTCAGCATAGCAATCAGATTTTTGTCCTTTGCCAGGCTGAATTTTGAAAGCGAAGGATCAGTCTGCCCTTCGGGAAGGTCATCATATGAAAATACTTCGCCATCAAGATCGGAAGCCCCAATACTAAGTCTTAAATAGCTGATGGAAATTGAGTTTTTGTCATTTCCAAAAAGTTCGTAAAGCAGTGCTTTTCTTCTGGAAGGCGACAAGCGGTTGATTACCTCAACGCTTCCTCCTGTTAATGTATATCCGAAGCCATCAACATATTGAAACTTTTGAGTATCATCAATTTCAATATTCTGAAAGCTGTTGGAGCTGTTTACAAATTTAACGGAAGCCTGCTGCTGTAATTTTACACTTTCATCACCTTTGGTAAGCCAGTACTGCACTTCATTTCCTTTATTGGATGCCACTGAGGTACATGATAAAGAAAAAAGGGCCACACCACTAAGCAGTGCGGCACCTCTAAAGAAACTATATAAGTTGTGAAACTTCATGGATTAATAACCAGGATTTTGTTTGATCTTCGTATTAAGAAGTTCATTATAAGGAATCGGTAAAAGCTCATTCTTATTGGGTTTAAATCCTCTCGATGCTAATTTGGAAGGTGCTTCTCCCCATCTTACGAGATCAAACCATCGGTGTCCTTCACCGGCTAGTTCACGTCTACGTTCATCTTTAACAGCTTGCAGTGTTACCGGTACTGAAGGCAGTCCAACTCTGGCTCTTACCGCATCTAATAAAGCCTGGGCTCTCGCACCTGAGCCGTTTAATGCTTCAGCTTCCATTAAGTATGTGTCTGCCAGTCTGATTACGATATAATTCCTGCTGTAATTAAGTTCCGGAGCTCCGGGAAGATTAGAAACCTCATCCCTTCTGGGAAGATATTTATTCAAAAAATAACCGGTGTCATTATGAGCAGGTGAATATTTGATTTCTCCGTTTGCCGTCAGCTGTTTCGCGTTCAGGATAGTGGCATTGACTCTCGGATCATCCTTCAAAAAGTTATAAAGATCTTCTGTTGCAGTGTTAAATGCCCAGCCTGAAACAATATCAGGTGCCGTAGTTTTTAATCTATCATATCCTCTTGGTCCTATCATTATACAGATAGAGTTTCCTTCATCTTTTCCCTGACCCCAGAAGCCCCAATCTGAATTTCCTTTATTGGTATGCATTACTTCCAGAATAGATTCTGTGGTGAACTTATTGTCCGGTCTCCACAGATCATTATAATTGGCAATTAATTTATATCCATACTGGCTGGCTTGTCCCGGTGTTCCGTTTACTTCAGCAAATTGGGCTGCAGCAAGATCTTTCTTATTGTTATACAAATAAATTTTTCCTAAAATAGCTCTGGCTGTTCCCTGGCTTATCCTTCCCACCTCAGCCTTGTTAGTAGGCGCAATAGAGAGTGGAAGATCATTAATGGATGCTAAAATGTCTGATTCAATCTGCTCATATACTTTCTGAGGTTCTGCCTGAGGGATATTATAAAAATCATCGGCAGCTGTAATAGGCTGTAGAATTAGTGGAATATTTCCAAACATTTTCAGCAATTCAAAATAGTAAAGAGCCCTCAGCGTTTTAGCTTCAGCAATAAATCTCTTGCGTGTCTGATCATTCATTTTAGCAGCTGGAATTCTCTGAATAAGGAGATTTGCTCTGGCAATTCCCTGATAGAAATCATTCCAGTAGGTTTTAGGAACAGTGATCTGATCAATAGAATAGTTGGAAAAACTTTGTATTCCGGTACCGTCTGTAGGACTTCCGCCCCCAGAATAGAAATCATCCGAAGCTGCATTAAAAAAAGTTACCGTATTTTCAAACCCACCAGAATATTTTCTTAGCAGATCATACACTGATACAAGCGCACTAAAGGATTGTTCTTCATTCTGGAAGTAGTTATTGGAGTCAAAAGCTCCTTTATTCTGCACATCTTCAATAAACTCATCACCACAAGATACGGAACTGAATCCAATACCTGATGTAAGAGCGATCAATACTATTGCTTTATAGAATCTATTTTTCATGTTGTTTTTTTAGAATTGAATATTAGCACCAAATATGAATGTTCTGGCCTGTGGATAATAGGCTCTGTCTATACCATAGGAATCGTTAACTGCAATTTCAGGATCATATCCTGTATATTTTGTAAAAGTGAAAAGATTTTCTCCCGTTACATAAAATCTTACCTTATTGGCACCAAAGCGTTTGGAAATATCTACCGGCAGCGTATATCCCAGCTGAACCAGTTTAATTCTCATAAAATCTCCTTTTTGAAGATAATAGTCAGACATTTTGGTGTAATTTTCATTTTTATCGTCGGCATCCAATCTTGCCACTGTATTTGAAGTACCTGGCCCTGTCCATCGATCAAGAATTGTAGTCTGATAATTACTGTAGAAAAGATCAAGTCTTCTTAGGCCCTGGAAAATCTTATTTCCTCCCTGTCCTTGTAAAAATACCATCAAATCTACATTCTTATAATTAAGATTTAATGTTAAACCATAGGTAAACTTAGGTACAGAGCTTCCCAAATATTCATAATCATCCTGATTGATTCTACCATCACCATTTACATCAAGTCTTTTGAAATCACCAGGCTTAGCATTAGGCTGTATCAAATCACCATTGGCATTTCTGTATGCATTAATTTCCTCCTGCGTCTGGAAAATGCCTACATTCTTATATCCGTAAAAAGCTCCATAGGGCGCACCCACCTGAAATCTTGTTACAGGTCCCATAGACTGGAAGGAAGCAAAGTTCTCATAGACTTTATCATCTTCAAGCCTTGTTACTTCATTCTTTAAATACGAGAAATTACCATTTACTGTAATTCCGAAATCAGACCAGTTCTTTTTATATCCGAGATTAACTTCAACTCCAGTATTGTTCATATCCCCCACATTTCTCCAAGGTCTGTCCGGAGCACCTACATATCCCGGAATGTCCACCTGACGGAGAATATCTGTTGTTTTCTTTTTAAACCAGTCCACTGTCAAGGTAAAATCATTTAATAATTTCAAATCGGCAGCAACATTTAACTGAGAAGTCTCTTCCCAGCGAAGATCCGGGTTTTCAAGAGTAGTCGGAGCATATCCGATAATGATATTATTATCGCCATAGGTATAATTACTTCCTGATTTAAGGAAGTTTGCAAATCTGAAGTTTTCAATAGCATCATTACCTAAAACACCATATCCTCCTCTGAATTTCAAGGTATTAACAATTTTATTCTCAGGCCAGAAGTTTTCGTTGGAGATATTCCATCCCAGAGAGAAGGCAGGAAAGTTTCCCCAATGTCTGTTTTTTGCAAATTTAGAGGAACCATCTCTACGTATTGTCCCGGTAAAGAGGTATTTATCTTCATAATCGTAAATCACTCTTGCAAAATAAGAGGCCTTATGGGTCTCAACTCCGTCATAAGCAGATGTTGAGCGATTTTCCTGTGGAACATCAAAATTAAAGGAAGCATCTTCCCAGTTATTCACCGGCAGGTTGATATAAGTAGTATTATTTCCTGAACCTATATTATAAAAGTAAGCTCCCTGCCCGATTAATACACTTAAATTATGACTTCCCCATTTATTCTGATAAGTCAATGTATTTTCCGTATTCCATTCAAGCTTCCTGTTGCTTTCTCTTAAAAAGCTATTGAATACAGTGTTTCTTGAATTGGTATTAAGATAAAACTTAGGCGTAAACTGTTCTTTTCCCCAATAGGATAGCTTTCCGTTAAGGGTAGTTTTAAAAGTAAAATGTTCTAGAAACTTTAACTCTGCAAATATATTCGCCACAAAGTCATCAGACCAGTTATATCTTCCACGCTGGGTTTGTCTGAATGCCAGCGGGTTTGTCATCTCATTCTCTACAATAGTTGATACTCCATATGGATTTCCGAAAGCGTCTCTAATCAGATAAGGAGAAATATCTGCATTATTATATGGGCTTGTATTCAGTAAGGCAGGGTCTGTAACCACTACCGGTGTTATAGGATCTAAATTTATAGCCGAACTTAAAGGTCCTCCGAATTCGTCATTCGCGTTAACTCCTTTTGTCTTTTGATGAGTGTAGGAGAATGTTTGTCCAATGGTAAGGAAATCAAAAACTTTATGGGTAGAATTCAGCCTTACATTCATCCTTTTGTAATTTGAAATATCTTTCAGAACAATTCCGTCCTGCTCATAATATCCGAAGGAAGAATAAAAAGTAGACCTGTCATTTCCTCCACTCAGACTGAATTCATGAGAGTTTCTTTCAGCTGTGTTGAAAACTACATCCTGCCAGTCTGTACCGACTCCAAAAGATTGAGGATTAGTGAAACGCGGAGCTTTTCCTGCATTGGTTAGCGCTTCATTAATTATAGTTCCATATTGACTGGCATTCAAAAGATCCAGTTTTTTTGAAGCTGAACCTATTCCATAAAACCCGTTATAGGTTAAATTCATTTTTCCCTTTTTCCCTTTCTTGGTCGTTACAAGAATAACACCTTTTGCTGCGGAAACCCCGTAAATTGCTGCGGAAGCACCATCTTTAAGAATTTCAATATTTTCTATGTCAGACTGGTTGAGCCATGCAATATTATCCACCACAATTCCATCTACAACCCATAAAGGATCATTACTTCCGGCTCCAAAACTTGTAACACCACGTACTCTCACAGTAGCAGCTGACCCAGGCTGCCCGGAATTGGTAACCACAGAAACACCAGCTGCCCTTCCCTGAAGGACCTGTTCAGGTTTTCCTGAAGGAATATCCTCAATATCCTTCGCCCTCACACTGGAGATAGCTCCCGTTACATTACTCTTTTTCTGGGTACCGTAGCCGATGACTACCACTTCGTCTATTTTGTTTTCTTTAGCAATTGTGTCCTTTACCTTGGTGGTCTGGGCACTGAAGTTGGCCGTAAAATAGAGGACGGCAACCACTCCTACGCTTCTTGATATTCTTACATTCATATACAGTTATTGTTTAATTCTCAAATTGAGACAATAAAAATAAATTTTTTTTCAATTAATTAACATTCTATTCATAAAAATTTTAATTTTTCTTTTATTTTTCAGGGTTAGAAGCACTATCTTCGCATTAATATTTCATAAAATTTCATAAAAAAACAATAAAGATATCTCCCAAAATGACCAACAAGCTTTCCAAAATTTCCCTTCCGTTAAAACTTACCTTTCTCATTTTTTCAATGGTTCTGAACTGTATGGGACTTATCATTCTGCAGTTATCCGAAGAGAAAATCACTTATGGAGAATTGGGGCTTTTAGAGTCATTTAAAGATTTACCCATTGCCTTTATTTCTCTTTTTGCTGTAGGTTTTATTAACAAAACAGGAACGAAAAAAGCGCTGGTTTCAGCATTGGTAATTGTAGGACTCTGCTGCTGCCTTCTTCCGTTCGCAGAAGTTTTCTGGTTTTTCAAATTATGGTTCGCCATCATAGGAGCTTGTTTTGCAATAGGAAAGATCTGTGTTTTTGGGATAATCCGGAATAATATTTCAGATGAAAAATCACTGGCAAAGACCATGAACAGTGTAGAAGCTTCTTTCATGATCGGAATCTTTGTTGTTAATACCTGTTTTGGATGGGTAGTATCCAGCGCGTATTCTGAATACTGGAAATTTTGTTTTTTACTGATCGCTTTTTTATGTGCATCAGCGATCTTCATGCTGTCAAACATTACCATCGCTGAGGCCAGACCCGTTGAAAACAAAAATATTTTTTCAGAACTGTCCGGATTCATGACTCCTGCTGTAACACTATTCCTTGGGGTAATATTTTTTATCGTTTTTATAGAGCAGGGATTTAATTCATGGCTTCCTTCTTTTTATAAAAATCACCTGAAGGTCAATTCATTTTTTGCACTTCAGGCTACTTCTTTTCTGGCCGTATTTTCTTATGCAGGCAGAACAGTAACAGCAAATATTATCAGAAGATTTTCACTGCCGGGGTATTACAGGTCATGTATGGCCTTCATTATCGGTTTACTGGTGATTATTGTGGGAGTACAGTATTTTGAGTCGGCAGATTCAAGGATAATTCTCTTTTTATTCCCGGTGATCGGTTTGTTTTTGTCGCCGCTCTACCCTGTTATCAATTCAAAAATGATTGCACAGATTGATAAAGAACAGGTGAATCTTTTCACCTCCCTTATTGTTATTTTTTCTTCTTTGGGCAGCTCTGTAAGCTCTATTATTATGGCTGTTCTGTTTGAAAAACAATGGCTGAATTTCTATCCGTTATATATCTTAATTTTCGTACTCCTTCTTTTTGTGATTAGTTTGGTATTTTTTAACGTTTCAAAAAGAAAATAGTTTTATTTTTACAGCCATGAAAATCAAAGACACAAAAAGTAAAGAAACACTTCAGGAACTGATCGATACAAAAGATTTTGTTGCTCACATATCTGTTGACTGTACTATTTTCGGCTTTCATAATAATATTTTGAAAGTTCTTCTTTTAAAGTATCACGATCTGGATCTGTGGTCGCTTCCAGGTGGTTTTGTTTTCAATGATGAAGATTTAAGAGAAGCTGCAGCAAGAGTTTTGTTTGAAAGAACACATCTTGAAGATATTTTTCTGAAACAGTTTCACACGTTTGGAAGAATAGACCGTACGGAGAATAATGTCCATCAGATTCTCCTTAAAAACAAAGGTATTCAGGTACCGCCGGATCACTGGATTTTCCAGCGGTTTATTACTGTGGGGTATTGCAGCCTTATCGATTTTTCCCTGGCCAATACTTTTCCTGATGCTTTTAATGAAAGCTGTGAATGGTTTGAAGTCAACAATTTACCTAAGATGGCTTTCGATCATGACAGGATTATTGAAACCGGGCTAGAATACCTGAGGATGAACATCAATACGGAGGTGGCAGCCAGCAATCTCCTTCCTGAAAAATTTACGATGAAAGACCTTCAGTCTCTCTATGAAACGATTTTAGGACAAAAATTCAGAAGAAATAATTTCCAGCGTAAAATTTTAAGCTTAAATATTCTTGACAGACTTGAAAAACTTTATGACGGTTCAGCCAATAAAGCGCCTTATCTCTATAAATTTAAAAGCAAGGTTCATAACTCTACCAGCCAGTATCCCATATCCAATGATGAGGAGTCATAAAATATGGAATTTGCCTTATAAATAAGGAAAAAGAACATTATCTGCCTGAAAACCAACATCAAGATAAGTTTTCAAAAAAATTTTCACGACAACACGAAAAATGTTACTTTTAACCAAATCAAAAAATCATGTCATATTATCCTCTTACAAGCATCCCTGATTATTATGGAATTGATGCTTTACTTACTGAAGAACATAAACTAATCCGCCAATCTGTAAGGGACTGGGTTGAAAGTTTTGTAATGCCGCAGATTGATCAGGCCGCTCAAAATCATACAGATCTACCTAATCTTATGAGAGAATTGGGGAAAATCGGTGCATTGGGACCTTATATCCCGGTTGAGTATGGCGGTTCAGGATTGGACCAGATTTCTTATGGTCTGATTATGCAGGAGCTGGAAAGAGGAGATTCTGCAGTACGTTCTGCTGCTTCGGTACAGAGCTCACTGGTAATGTTCCCTATCAATGAATTCGGTTCTGAGGAACAGAAAAAGAAATATTTACCTAAGCTTGCTGCCGGAGAAATGATCGGATCTTTTGGGTTGACAGAGCCTAACCACGGTTCTGACCCGGGTTCTATGGAAACTTATTTTAAAGATATGGGAGATCATTATCTTTTGAATGGAGCTAAAATGTGGATCACCAATTCTCCTCTGTGCGATATCGCTGTGGTATGGGCAAAAAATGAGGAAGGAAAGGTGCAGGGATTAATTGTTGAAAGAGGAATGGAAGGATTTACCACTCCTGAAACTCATAATAAATGGAGCTTAAGAGCTTCAAAAACAGGAGAACTGGTGTTCAATAATGTAAAAGTTCCGAAAGAAAATCTACTTCCGGGAGTAACAGGGCTAAAAGGCCCGCTTTCTTGTCTGAATTCTGCGAGATACGGAATTTCATGGGGAGTGATTGGTGCTGCTATCGACTGTTACTGTACTGCTGTTCAGTATTCTAAAGAAAGAAAGCAGTTTGGTAAACCAATTGGTTCTTACCAGCTTCAGCAGAAAAAGCTGGCTGAATTCTTAACAGAAATTACCAAAGCTCAGTTGCTATGCCTTCAGTTAGGAAATCTTAAAAATGACCATAAGGCAACTCCTGCCCAGATTTCAATGGCTAAACGCAACAACGTGAAAATGGCGATCGATATTGCCAGAGAATCGAGACAAATTCTTGGTGGTATGGGAATCATGGGTGAATTCCCGATGATGAGACACGCTGCTAACCTTGAATCTGTGATTACTTACGAAGGAACGCATGATGTGCATTTACTGATCACCGGATTAGATATTACCGGAATCAACGCCTTCTAAGAAAGACAAAATATAAACAAAGGAGTCTGGCCAATGGCCAGACTCCTTTGTTTTACTCACTTTGCAGAGAATTGATATTCACTGAATAATTATTGATATTGTAAAGTTTTTGTCATTTTGTTAAATTTATTACTTTAATACCACGCAAAAACAAACAATATGAAAAAAATCACAACTCTTTTACTAAGTCTAACAGCATCATTTTACTTTGCACAGCAGGCAGGTGATGTTGTAAGCGCCGAACAGAAACTGGATTTAACACCGCAGGGCGTTATTAATTTTATCGTCAATAATCTCGGCGAACAGAACGCCCCGGAATTCTCCAGCTATCTCAGCAGTTTTAATGTTGGTTTAAAAGGTTACAAAATCACCTATTACACCAAAAATGAAAATAATGTTCTTGTAAAAGCAACAGGATTGCTTATGTATCCTAACGTACCGTTTAAGCTGTCAACAGTAGTTTCCGACCACGGAACTACAGACAGCAGGTATAATGTTCCGTCTAATTTCAAAGGAGCACTAACAGCAGGATTTGTAGTTGAACTGTCTTATGTCCTTAATGGTTATATCTTAATGGCTCCTGACTATGTAGGGATGGGGACAGGGGAAGGAACTCACCCTTATGTAGATTACGCCACAGAAGCCGGAGCAACCATTGATTTTATCACAGCTGCCAATAAAGTACTGGCACAGCTGAACATTAAACGTTATGACGAATACTTTTTAGCTGGTTATTCCCAGGGAGCTCATGCTGCAATGTCTACATTAAAGAGATTAAGTATTTCAAACCCTGATAATATCAAATTCAAGTATGCATATATGGGTGACGGACCTTATGATTTTTCCGGAGTAACTTTAAATAAAGGAGTTCTTGAAAAAGATTTTTACCCTTTCACCTCATTCCTCGCAAATGTTCTTCATACCTGCAACAATACGGGGTATAAAACCTACAATAATGACATTTCAGAAGTTATTTCTGCTGAATATCTTGATACATACAATTATCATGTTGTTCAGGATAACGGAGGCCTGTTATGGGGACCGGTAATATGGAGAAAACTTTTCACCAGCAGTTTTGTTAATGATGTTACCAACAACCCCAACAATAAACTAAGGCAATGCATGAAGCCTAAAGACGTCTACGACTGGTACAATAAAACCCCGATGACATTAGGGCATTCAACTGTTGATTTAGCTATTCCCCCAGAAAATACTTCTAAAACTATTGATGTTCAACGAGGATATTACCCATGGTGGGATCTGAATAAATATAAACTGGACTCATTTTATTGGGGGCCGCTCGGACATGTAGGGGGAATTCTCCCGTTCACTCTGGCTTCCAACGCCAAATTCAATACCTTGAGAAGCGGCGGCATACTTAATGAATGGGCAATTGCAGGATCAGTTTTCGGTAAGCAGGCCGCAGAGAAAACCTCTGAAAAACCGGTATTGTTTTCTTCACAGATAAAACCGGATCTTGGAACAATGCAGCTGGTTGAAATTACAGATTTCAATCAGGAAAAAACGCAGAGAAGAGCAGCCGACAACCGTAATTTAGCAACCTTAAAAGATGGAGTTTATTTATTGAAAGTACTGGAAAACAATGAAAACAAAATAATTCCATACATCAAGAATACCCCAAAAGAAGTTGCTGAGAACGAAATCGTACAATCTGCTACCCCATCCGTTTTGCAATTAAAAGTTGATCAGGACGAGCTTTCTTCAGTCAACATTTTTGACGAAAATAAATTCCTTATCAAAAGTATTTCTCAGAAACAATACCGTGAAGCCGGAGGGATCAATGTACAGGATCTGGAAAATAAAAATTATACCTTTGAGGTGGTAACTCCTTATTACAACCTTCAGTTCAGTAAAGCAACCGGTGGTACATCATCTTCAGAGAGCAATGCAGACATTTTTACCCAAAAACAACAGATTATTGCAAAAGCAGGCAATGGTATCAAAAACATCAGCATTTACAGCATTTCCGGTTCACTGATCCTTCAGCAGGAAGTTAACCAACCACTGTTTGAATCCAGAAGCCTGGAGTCCGGTGTATATCTGGTACAGATCACATTATCTAATGGAAAAGTCATCAATAAAAAAGTAAAACTTTAAATCAATCACTCCTCAATATCTTATTTCAAGTTAATTTTTGGCACTTCAGCAATGAAGTGCTTTTTGTTTCAATGTCTTAAAAAATTATACAAGAAGTATATCCTTAAAACTTAAACCCGATGCTAAAGTATATCCTGGAAAAATCAAGCTGATTGTTTCTGGAAAGATTAAGGCTGATAGGGCCTATTAAAGATTCATACCCCAGATTCACTCCATACCCCAACATATCAAAACTGTTATTAAAAGGAGAGAATTCCTCGCTCACTTTCCCATAGCTGAACGAAGGAGTAAGATAAAGTCTTTTCATAATCCTGTACTGAAATGCCACAGCTGCCTTTGCCACCGAAGTCATCGGAAGCTCTTTCTGGCGAAGTCCATTAAATTCCGGGCTTAGAAGGTCATAATTATACTCACTGCCTCCAAGGTTATACTTTTGGTTCAGGAACAGATACGGAACCTGATCTTTTCTGCCACCAAAGCTTGTACCGAGAAACACATTTGCTTTTACGGCCAGTCTTCTTGTAATCGGGTAGAAAAAGTTCTCATTCAGGGTGAATGAAACGAGGTTTTTAGGCTCATAATAGTAAGACTCTTTCGGATTAAGAATGAGATAAAGGAAAGGCTGTACGGTTTTCAGATCATAAAGTTCATACTGATCTCCATAGTAAAATCTTGTGCTCACCTGAAGATGATTCCCTCTGGTTGTAAAGTATCTTTTGTTGAGGTTATTCTGTTCAAATTTCAGGAAAGTATTGAAATTGCTGTGATTATAAAGTTTTTTACTGTAATTATCAACTTTTGACTGATCCACTTTATCCAGTAAGCTGTACATTCTTTCCGTACTGAACTCTGTTCCGAGTGAAAAATAAGCATTAGGGCTTACATTATAGTTCAAAGCTATCTTTCCGGTTATATTGCGGTACATATGGTTAGGAAAACTCTCTCCGCCATCAGCCCCTACATCATACAACCTGAAATTCAAGTCGTTACTTTTAAGATGAATCATCTTAGCTTCCAGATCCAGCCACAGCCGCTCCCCACTGTCTAAAAACTGCTGGTAAGCAATTTTAGCTTTAAAACGTTCAGAAATATCTACCGTTGCCAGAAATCTTGATCTGTTCAGAAGGATATTCCTGTAGGTATAATTGACAATAATTCCTACCGACTGCTCGGTGTCATAATGCAAAGCCAGTTTGAAAGCACCTTTTTTGGCTCTTTTCACAAAAACATTCATTACCAGACCATCATTTTCATTCGTATAAGTATAATACACCTTCACATACTGTCGCATTCCGAATACGCGGTCTATGGCTTCATTTACCGTTTTTACATCATAATATTTTCCTTCCGTCAGTCCCATCTGCTTTTTAAGCACTTCAATTTCTGCGGCATCATTAATGGGAGTTCCGTCTTCTTCATTGAAGGTAAATTTTGTAGTGGGCAGCTTTACTTCCTCAATCATCTCATGTTCATATTTGATCCCGGCTTTTCGCTGGGCTTCAGCAAGGGCTACAAACTCAGGAAGGTGCTTTCTCGCCTCGGTCTCTCCTATTTTGATGATTCTCCTGAATCTGGCAAAATCCTTCGTTGTAATCTCACCCAAAGGATCTACAAAATCCACCAGGATATCGGACAGCTCTTTCTGATGCTTGAAATCTTCTACCGACCGGATGGCATGGGTCTGATAAATCATCTTCATAGGATTCTCAATTTCTTTCTTGGTGAAAAGCCTGAAACCTGTATAACCGCCGATCACAAAATCCGCTCCCATCTCACGAACCTCATTGGCAGGATAATTACGGTCTAATCCCCCATCCACCAAAAGTTTTCCATCAATATAAACAGGAGCAAAAGCTGCCGGAATTGCCAATGTAGCGCGAATAGCCAATGGAAGAGATCCCTCCTTCTGCATCACAAGACCGCCGTTTTCAATGTCTGAGGAAGTAAGCTGGACAGGAATTCTCAGCTTGCTGAAATCATTGATATGTTTGGCATTAAAAGTAAGCGTATTCAAAACCTCTCCCATATACTGCCCTTCAATATAAGAGCTTGGAAGAGTCGGAAATCCTTTGACTACAGGAAACTCAAGAATATATTTGTCATATTCATCTTTCTCACTGATATTGACTTTGCTGTAAGGAATTTTATTGCTGAGAATCCTGTTCCAGTCCATTTTATAGATGGTATGCTTCAGCTGGTCAGCATTATATCCCATTGCATACAGGCCTCCCAGAATTCCTCCCATACTGGTTCCTGTAATATAATCTACCTTGATTCCCAATGAGTCTATCATTTTAAGAATACCGATATGTGCGAACCCTTTTGCTCCGCCACCGCTGAGTGCCAGGCCAAATTTGGTGTCTTTGGTTACCTTCTGAAGAGCTGTGTTCAGGGAATCATTCTTTTGCTGGGACTTGATCATAAGAGAGAAAGCTATAGCAAAAAATATCAGGATCTTTTTCATTGTTGATTCTTGGTGCATCCGATTTTAACTTAAAAAAGTTTTATAAAGAGTAAAGATACACAAAAAAGTCGCCCATAAATTGACCTGTAATGTGAAGTAGACAAATGTATTCCAGCCAATGACTTACCATAAATAACCTACTGATTTTCAGATCACATATCCTTTAGCATCAGTATTAAATATTTTTAATACGTTTTTATGGTCTCCACAAAGCTGATATCAGGATTCAGAATTTCGAGGATAAGACTTTTGACAGCTCTCATGGCATCATCAATATTTCCTTTGTCAAACTGCAGGGAAACCATTCCTTTTCTGGCATCTGCAAAGCTCCAGATTCCTGTTTCAATCGGGAATCCCCAAAATTCGGGAAGATGCTGTACCACATAATGGTAAATACAAAGCTGTAGCGCCTGCTTTCGGTCACTGTTGTGAAAATATTCAGCCACATTATCTTCATCAATTTTTACGTTGAGATTTTTAATTTTGGCTGTTTTATAATCAATGATTCTCAGCGTTCCATTCAGTTTATCGATACGGTCAATGAATCCGAAGAAAGATATTTTATCATTTCCATCAAGAGGAAAATCTATATTTTCAAACCTTCTTTCAATATCAACAATTTCCAGTTTGTTCCCTTGCTTTATCAGTTCAAGATCGTGATTTAGAACATTCTCAATTACTTTTTTAGCAATGGCCTTATGGATATAGTTCATCCCTTTTTCATAGAATTCAGGCTGATGCTTCAGCTTTTCAATAGCGATATTTATATATTGATCTATCGCTTTAACTGAATTCTTTAAATCACTTTCTTTTAAAACTTTACCCTTTAACACCTCATACACTTCTTGAAGTGAATAATGAACTAAATTTCCGTAATTTTTTACCGAAAGCTCTTCTTCTATTTCATCCGTTTCCGAGGTATTTAGAATCTTTGAAAGATAAAAATCAATCGGATTATAGAGATAACTGGTAAGGTGTGATGCAGAGACTTTTTGCTTCCATTTTTCAAGCCGTTCCTGCACGATCTGTGTCTTCGAAATTTCTATAGGCTGCGTTGCAATAGGCTCTGAAGAATTTTCAATAATCAGATGTTCAATCTCATGGGAACTCTCCATTTCAATCTGGGTAATGAAACGGCTCTTCTCTCCTGTATTGACTCCTGAACTTAAAGCATTATATAGCAAATATACATTCTTTGCATCCTGAATAAGCCTGTAAAAATGATAGGCATAAATGCTGTCATTTTCAAGGAAGGTATGAAGATCAAAAAACCTGCGGATATCAAAAGGAATATAGGTATTCTGAGAGTTTCCAAGCGGAAGTTTTCCCTCGTTCACAGAAAGCAGAATAACGTTCTCAAAATTCAGAAGACGCGTTTCCAGCAATCCCATAATCTGTAACCCCCTCAATGGCTCTCCCTGAAAATCGATAGTTTCAGAATTGATATGCTGATTGATCAGAATTTCCAGCGTTTCCATCTTGATCTCAATATTGTAAGGAGTCAGCTGATTTTTGATGATTCTGAATGCATTTTCAAAGTGAGAAACATTCTCATACTGAATATCATCTATTTCAAGCCATTTTACCTGCTGGCAGAACGCTATAAGCATATCCAGATAAGCATTTGTTCCCGGAGCTTTCTGCAGAAGCCCGAAATAAGACAGCCCGCTCAGCAGTTCATGTAAAAGTTTATGAGAGATATAAACAATGTTCCTCTCTTCTACTTTGGCTTTAAAATCATTAATAATCTGCTCATCCTCGGGAGATTTAGGCAATTCTTCCAGGATCGGGAAAACATCCCTGTAATAATAAGAAGATTTATTTTTTTCCAGTTGTTTCTGCAGATAGAAAAGACGTTTTATTGCATTGGAGAAGGACAGGTTTTTCAATGGAAATCCCATTGTAATATTCAGGTTGTCAACCCCATGCATCACATCAAGGCTTGCAGGAAGAAGATTCTCATCCAGCAATACTACAGCTGTATTGGAATAGGTTTTATTATTAATCTCTTTAAAAATTTCGGGCAGTACTTTTGTTTGGGTTACATTCCCGGAAACTTCGTACACCTTAATTTTTTTAGGCTGGTTAAAATCATCTTCTATCCACTGGAAAGCCCTGTTGTCATCAAATTCTTTCCATGTTTTATGATTTCTGAGAAACTTACCGGCTTCCTGTCTTTCGTCATTGAAATAATACCGGTCTGCCTGAAAGAAACATTGGGCTTTATTCCACTGTAAAAGGCTTCTTACAAGCTTTTCTTCAACCGGAGTAAAGGCATTGAACCCACAGAACACAAACTCTTCTCCTGTATTTTTAGCAAAATCAGCAACCTTAGCTTTGGCAGCCTCATGAATCATCCCTGAAGTAGCCCAGTTTTTTTCCTGTAACCTCTTTTTTAAAGCAGGGAGAAAAATATTCATATTCTGCCAGAAATTGAGGAATTTCTTTCTTGGAACATCATCATCCTCTCCAAGATCCTGAGCCCATTCTTTGATCCTTTCCTCATCAAACATGTACTGCAGAACCGCCTGATCACTGTCTGAGAATTTAAGAATATCATCCCAATCCTTCTGTAACGTCGGGAACCACTTCAGAAAGTCTGAAAAATCATCCCTGGGAATAAGATTAAGGCTTCTGTATACATCAAATGAAAAAAGCCACAGCGGAATACCCTGAATAAGCTGTTGGCCCGCAATAGTATTCACGAGCTCTTCTATGGTAAAAAAGTTGGGAAGAAACCCTGAATAATGATTTTCTTCCAGAATCTGCCGGATAAATACAATGGGACGTTTTCCGGGCAGAATGATATTAAACGCAGAAAGATCCGGGTTTTGTGCTAGCAGTTCGTGGATGATCTTATTGAGGAATTTCAAAGGGCTTGGTAGCTTTTTAAGTTGTCGAGTTGTTCAGAAATTAAATCATTATATTCTGTCTGTTTTTCTTTGTCAATTCCATGACGGGTTTCTCTGTCGTAAGCCATCTGGAAATTTTTATAATCTATCGATATCCCATCATAAATTGCTTTGAAATACTTGTTGTAATCTCCTGAATTTTTGATTTTTTCAGCAACTGACTTTCTGAATTTTCTCACAAATAATTCTGCAATGTCAAAATGCTTCTGTTCGTGCAGCAGAATGTAATCATTCATTTTTTTGACATCTTTCCATGATTTTTCTTCGTTAAATATGGTTGTAATGGAAATCGTAACAGGTGCCTTGGGATCTGAAGATTTTACAGCAGAAAACTCCCATCCACAATGGGTATATGCTGCCACATCGGGATTCTTTTTATGACTGACCGGACTTTTAAAATTATCCCAGGTCAGCTTTTTATCTTCCTGCCAGATAATCTTCTGCCCGAACAACGCCTGGGCAGTCAGTAAACACAATACAATACTCAGTTTCATTATTCTACTACAATTGTTTTTGTAATCCAGCTATTTCCTCCGTTCCAGAATTTAAAAGTATAAGTCCCTTTTTTCTGCGGGCTGAAATTGATCTGGCTGGCTCCAACGTAATTTCCCTGCGTACAGGGTCCGTTCGTAATATATTTATAGGAAGTCACCGTTCTTTCCAGATTGGTATTGTAAACATAATCATATCCGTAAAAGCCTTCACAGTGTGACGGATAGGTGGAATAAGTCTTTATGCTCTGTATTGCAAAAACGTCCATGGTATCATTGACAATTTTTACGCTGTCGATTTTGATCTTATCAATAGATTCAATCGTTTGGTAATCGTCATCATTACACGAAACCAGAAGCCCGCCAAACACGAATACTGAAAATCCAATATTTAAAAGTTTTTTCATAACCTTTAATTTTCTGATTATTAACAAATATTAGCAAAAATTATTCCTTATTTACATAAAAATCAGGAATTAAAATTACCTTTTGATACATAAACTACCTTTTTAGTATCAAAAAACTCTTCATCAAAATAGTGTTTAAGGTTGAAAATTTCACATTTAATTCCAGCCAGTTCTTCTGCGAGATCACCGCCTTTTAAATATAAAATTCCGTTATGTTTAGGGTTAAACTGTTCTTTTTCAAATTTCCCTTTCAGCCATCTTAAAAATTCAGGCATCTGGGTTACCGCCCTGCTGACTACAAAGTGGAATTTTTCTTTCAGTTTTTCTGCTCTTCCGTGGATAGCCGTTACATTGGTTAAGCCTACTCCATCTGCTACTGCCTGTACCACACTGATTTTCTTTCCGATAGAATCAATCAAAGTAAATTCTACTTCAGGAAACAGGATAGCCAGCGGAATTCCGGGAAAACCTCCTCCGGTCCCGATATCCAGAACTTTGGTTCCGGGGGCAAATGCCATCACTTTTGCAATTCCCAGAGAGTGCAGGATGTGCTTTTCATACAGGGATTCCATATCTTTCCTGGAAATTACGTTGATCTTTTCATTCCATTCATTATACAGGTTTTCCAGTTGTGAAAATTGTTCTCTCTGTTTTTCAGTAAGATCCGGGAAATATTTTAATAGTAACGATGCAGACATGTGAATTATTATAAACCGCAAAAATAAGTTTTATTTCTCTTGTATTCAAATCTACTTTCCGGATAAGCATTGAACTCAGCTTTAACGGAGATCATTATTTCGCAATTCCCGGAATTACCGGCACACCAGGGTTCCCTGATTGACTGATCGTTTGTACAGCAAAAATATAATTGTCTTTCGAAAGCGGTACTTTTATGGAAAGTCCTGTTGTAAAGATTTTTTTCTGCCACACCGGACTGTCAGTTTCGCGGGCCAGGACATAATACCCTGCCGGCGTTCCTGATTTTGGTTTTTTCCAGTGAAGCGTAGTGGAGTTCGTCAGTTGCTTAACATCCATTTCCACATTCTCAGGCTTTGAAGTGGATTTTGCAAGGCTGGCCAGCACCGCAATGTTGGCTGCAACATTCTTCTTCAGATATTTAAAATCTATAAATTCAGGCAGATCACCATATTGCTTGTTATTTTCCACCCTGATATCCTGATGCTGATGGTCATAATTTTCATAGTACTCGGTAAGCCTTACAGACGGAAAGCCGTTGTTGACAAAGCTGGTATGATCGCCTCCGCGTAAAAACCGGTCATTTCTGTAGATCAGCTTTATGTCAAGCCCTTTCACATATTCTTCCGCAATTTCTTTGATATACCTTGCCAGCTGCCTGGATTCGCTGTCATTTTCAAAACCCAGATTCCTGATGGTCATTGCTTTTTTATCGAGGTCTTTGTAAGGCACACCTTCACTGAATACACGAAGGGTCCGGGTATTGATTTCCCCTGTTTCTCCTGCTTTGGGATTCCCGATCATATCATTATTCAGAACGGCTTCAAGCTGTAAACCTTCTTTATTTATTTTTTCCGCCAGCTGTCTGGAACCTAACAACGACTGTTCTTCGCCGGAGAACGCCACAAAGATAATCGAGGCCGGAAATGCAGACCTGCTCAATATTCTTGCAGATTCTATAACAGCACTTACTCCGCTGCCGTCATCATTGGCTCCGGGTGCTGCTGAAGTTCTGTTCATCACATCAGTGACTCTTGAATCCAGGTGTCCTCCGATCAGGAAAATTCTTTTATCGTCAGGGTCTGTCCCTTTCAGAAAAGCAACGGCATTTCCCAGGTTTACCGGCTTGTCAATTCTTTTTCCATCAGGCTGAATATCTTCCTGCTGAAGGTATACTTCCATCCTGCCGCCGGCATTTTCAGCATAATCATTGAATTTTTTAATGACCCATTTTCTTGCCGCACCAATTCCGTGTTTAGAATCATCTGTTGAACTCAAAGTATGTCTGGTTTCAAAACTTACCAGCTTGCCGATATAAGATTTCAGTGAATCTTCATTGACCTGTGAGACATATCTTCTCACTTCATCATCTTTGGAATGCTTCTGAGAGAAAACGGTACATGAAATCAGCAATAAAAAAACAGAATACTTCATAGGACAGGTCTTAGAAATTTTAAAGATACAAAAGACCTGGCTTCATAGGTAATTTTTATTCTGATTATCTCGCTGTACAGATTAAAAATTAATCGTCTGCAAAAAAATACATTTGACCAAAACCTGACAAATATCTTCAAAGCAATCCCATTTTTATTATCCCTGCAAGGCGTTTTTATCATATATTTGTTAAAATTCAAAAAATACATGGATAAACTTTCAGATAGAGTAAAAAGATTAGGATACTCACAGACATTTGTCATGTCTAATAAAGCCAGGGAGATGAAGGCTAACGGAATAGATGTAATCAGCTTAACTCTTGGTGAACCGGATTTTGATGTTCCGGACAATATCAAACAGGCCGCTTTCGATGCCATTAACCAGAATTACAGCCATTATTCTCCTGTTCCGGGATTTCTGGAATTGCGTGAGGCTATTGCTTATAAATTAAAAAGAGACAACAACCTGGAATACAAACCTACTCAGATCTGTGTTTCAAATGGTGCCAAGCAGGCCATTATCAATGTTCTTGCAGCTATTATCAATGATGGTGACGAAGTTCTTCTTCCCGCTCCTTATTGGGTAAGCTATGATGAAATGGTGAAAATGATGGGTGGCACTTCTGTGATTCTTCCGACATCTTATGTTACCGATTTTAAAGTGACTGCAGAACAGCTTGAAGAAGCCATCACAGAGAAGACCAAAGCAGTACTCTTCAGTTCTCCATGTAATCCGTCGGGAGGATATTATACTTATGACGAATTAAAATCTATCGCGAAAGTTATCGCAAAATATCCTCAGATAACGATCATTTCTGATGAGATCTATGAGTATATCAACTACGAAACAAAAACGACATCTATTGCTCAGTTTCCTGAAGTATATGAACAGACAGCCGTAATCAACGGAATGTCGAAAGCATTTGCCATGACAGGATGGAGAATCGGATATTCCGCTTGCCCTGAATGGCTGGCAAAAGCTTGCGAAAAAGTACAGGGGCAGATGACAAGCGGTGCCAATACGATGGCACAGAGAGCTTCTATCGTTGCCTTAAAAACAGATCCTTCTGAATACAGGTATATGATTGATGCCTTCAAAAAAAGAAGGGATCTTGTTTATGAATTAATCAAAGAAATCCCTGGATTTAAAGTCGTACTTCCAAAAGCTGCTTTCTATTTCTTCCCGGATATTTCGTACTATATCGGAAAAACATTGAACGGAACTGAAATTAAAAACTCTGATGACTTTGCCATGTTCCTTCTGGAAAATGCGCATGTAGGCTGTGTTGGCGGATTCTCTTTCGGAAGTCCGGAATGCATCAGATTCTCTTATGCTGCTTCTGAGGAGGAATTAAGAGAGGCTATGAAACGAATCAAAAACTTATTGGAACAATTCAGTTAACAAATTAATAACCCATAAATAAAACACGACAGCAATGAATCTGTTAAAAAAACTGACCATCGCCACAAGTATTGCCGCAGCGAGTTTTGCAGGATATGCTTTTGGCCAGGATTTCCAGTGGAAAGAAGCTACTTCGAATGGCTACAAGTACAAGTATGTAACCAACGACCCTACTTCCGCAAGGTATTACACCTTAAAAAACGGATTAACGGTTATTTTGAGCCCTACCAATAAGGATCCGAGAATTCAAACCTATATTGCAACAAAAGCAGGAAGTAAAACCGACCCCGCAGACCACACCGGTCTTGCCCATTATCTTGAGCATATGCTTTTCAAAGGAACGAATCAGTTCGGTTCCAAAGACTGGGGAAAAGAAAAACCGTTATTAGACCAGATTGACGCTCTTTACGAAAAGTACAATCAGACCAAGGACGAGGCTAAGAGAAAAGAAATCTACAAAGAAATTGACAGGGTTTCAGGAGAGGCGGCAAAATTTGCAATCGCAAATGAATATGACAAAATGATGGCTGGTATGGGAGCTGATGGCACCAATGCTTTCACTTCTTTTGAGCAGACAGTATATACGGAAGATGTGCCTGCCAACGTTCTGGATAAGTTCCTTGCTGTACAGGCTGAAAGGTTCAGAGAACCTGTTCTGAGACTTTTCCACACAGAGCTGGAAGCAGTATATGAAGAAAAAAACAGATCTCTTGATGACGACGGCGATAAGGTTTTCGACACGATGTTTGCCAATCTTTTCCCTAACAACAATTATGGAAAACAAACGACCATCGGAACAATTGAACATTTGAAGAACCCTTCGCTGAAGGCTATCAGAGAATATTACAACACATATTATGTTCCTAATAATATGGGGATCATCATGTCCGGAGATTTCAATCCGGATGAAGTGATTGCAAAGATTGACAAAGCTTTCTCTTACATGAAGCCTAAAACAATTCCTGAATACAAAATCGGACAGGAAAAAGCAATTACCGCTCCGATTGTAAAAGAGGTTGTAGGACCCAATCCTGAAAATGTAATGCTTGGTTTCAGATTTCCGGGAGCTTCCACGAAAGACGCAAGAATGCTGAACCTTGTTGGAAATATGCTTACCAACGGACAGGCAGGATTAATTGATCTTGACCTGGTAAAAAAGCAAAAATTACTTGGAGCTTACGCCGGATCTTATGCTTTAAAAGACTACTCCGTTTTGCTTCTACAAGGAAAGCCTACTGAAGGACAATCTTTAGATGAAGTAAAAAACCTTCTTCTTCAGGAAATTGATAAATTGAGAAAAGGCGATTTTTCCGATGATCTGATCCAGTCCATTGTAAACAATGAAAAGAAAGGGATCATTCAGAAGGATGAAAAATATTCGTCAAGAGCAAGTATCCTGATGGATGAATTTACTTCTGACATTGATCATAAAACATCGCTGGAATATGTAGACGAAATCTCCAAGCTTACGAAAAAAGATATAATGGATTTTGCTTCCAAGTATCTCCAGAACAATAACTATGTTGCTGTTTACAAAAGAAAAGGAGAAGACAAGAGCATTGTAAAAGTTGACAAACCAACCATCACTCCGGTTTCCGTTAACAGAGAAGATCAGTCTCCTTTCCTTAAGAAGATTGATGAAATGCCGGAAAACCCTATTGCTCCGGTATGGTTGAATTATGATAAAGATATTGCTAAAAACAAATTAGCAGAAGTAGATGTACTTTCTGTAAAAAATACAGATAATGCCCTGTTCAGAATGTATTATCACTTTGATTCAGGAAAATGGAACAACAAAATCCTTCCGTTAGCAGCAGAATACCTTCAGTATTTAGGAACTAAAGATAAATCTTCCGAAGTGATCAGTAAGGAATTCTATAAACTTGCCTCAAGCTTCAATGTGAGTGCCGGGAACGAGGAAACTTATGTATCACTGGAAGGTTTAAATGAAAACTTCGATAAAACCGTTGCTTTATTTGAAGATCTGATTAAAAACTGCCAGGCTGATCAGGCAGCTCTTGATGCTTATAAGACAAGATTGAAAAAAGCCAGAGCAAATGCTAAACAGAATAAAGGAGTCATCATGTCCGGACTGAGAAGCTATGCTCAGTATGGCCCTCAGAATCCTTTCAATAATGTATTGAGTGATGCTGAACTTGATGCATTAAAGGCTGAAGACCTGATCAATGTTCTTCATGATCTGTTCAATTTCAAGCATAAAGTATTGTATTACGGCCCGAAAACAGGAAACGAAGTGGTTGCTTCTTTAAAACCAATCCACAAACTTCCTGCAACGCTGAAAGATCTTCCTAAGTCTAAAACTTTCGTTCAGGTGCCGACAGATAAAAACAAAGTATTGTTTGCCCATTATGACATGGTACAGGCAGAAGTTTTCTGGGTGAGAAACTCTGACCAGTACAATCCTTCAACGACTCCTACCGTAAGCTTGTTCAACAATTATTTCGGAGGCGGCATGGGTTCTATTGTTTTCCAGACCATCAGAGAATCTAAGGCACTGGCCTACTCCACTTATTCTTATTTTGCCCTTCCAAGCAAGAAAACAGACAAGGATATGATCATGGCTTATGTAGGAACCCAGGCAGACAAATTCAATGAATCTACAACAGCCATGAATGAGCTTTTAACCACGCTTCCAAAATCTGAACAATTATTCGAAACAGCAAAAAGCGGATTGAAAAAATCAATTGCTTCCGAAAGAATTACTCAGGACGGAATCATCTTCTCTTATCTGAAATCCCAAAGGCTCGGAAACAATTTTGATATGAGAAAGACTGTGTATGAACAGGCTCCAAAGCTATCTTTTGCAGACATCAATGCTTTCCATGACAAAGAGATGAAGAACAAGAACTACACCTATTGTCTTGTTGCTTCTCAGGATAAAGTAAATGAAGCTGATATGCAGAAATTAGGTGAAGTAAAAAAACTTAATTTAACTGAAATATTTGGTTATTAAAATAAACAAAAAGCCCTGATATCAGGGCTTTTTTATTTAGCAGCATGTCAAAAACAATTATAGATTTTATTTATCGATATTTGTTTGTTCGATAGATGAATCTTTTATATATTTGCATCAGAAATTTAAATATAAAAACAGAAAAATTATGTCTTTAGTAGGAAAAAAATTCCCGAATTTAACAATTGACGCAATGTCTGAAATGGGTGACGATCTTAGAATCAACATCCTTGATGAAGCAGTAAACAACCAGCAAAAAGTTCTTTTATTCTGGTACCCTAAAGATTTCACTTTCGTATGTCCTACAGAGCTTCACGCTTTCCAGGAGGCTTTAGGTGAATTCGAAAAAAGAAACACTAAAGTAATCGGTGCATCTTGTGATACTAACGAAGTACACTTCGCATGGTTGAACACACCAAAAGATAACGGAGGTATCGAAGGAGTAACTTACCCACTTTTAGCTGATACACACAGACAATTGGCAAACACGTTGGGAATTGTTGATCAGGATTTCGAATATGATGAAGATGGAAACGAAGTTTTCACAGGTTCTAACGTAACTTACAGAGCAACTTACCTTATCGACGAAACCGGAAAAATTTTCCACGAAGCGGTAAATGATATGCCATTAGGAAGAAACGTAAAAGAATTCTTAAGACTAATTGATGCTTACACGCACGTTCAAAAACACGGTGAAGTATGTCCTGCAAACTGGGAAGAAGGAAAAGAAGCGATGAAAGCTGACAGAACTTCTACTGCAGAATACTTGGCTAAGAACTAATCCAATTTAACAATCCAATAATTTAACAATGTAACAATGTATCGGCGTTGCAATAGATATTTTTCATTGGCACAGTGATACCCTACTAAATTGTTACATTGTTAAATTTTAATTCTTAAAATTTAACCTATGTACACAGAATTAACCGAAGATACATTACAAAATATAGTTAACGACAACGAAAAAGTAGTTGTTCAATATGGTGCAACATGGTGCGGAAACTGCAGAATCATGAAGCCGAAATTCAAAAAATTAGCAGCTGAAAATGATTCTATCCCATTTTTATATGTAGATGCAGAAAAGCTTCCTGAAAGCAGAAAATTAGCAAAAGTAGACAATTTACCTACCTTCGCCATCTTTAAAAACGGAGAACTGGTCAACCAGGTTCAGTCTAACCAGGCAGAAAGTTTAATTAACCTTTTTAATGAATTAGCATAATGAAGTTACCCGTAATCAGACAGTTTTATCAGAATCAGACTCCTGAAAATCTTGAAAAAACATTAGAAGTTCTGGAAAGTTTCTGCGAGTTCAGAGGAACAAGCGAAGAAGATTTAAATGTTGCAGGAGAATTAATCACCAATATTTGCGGAGCTTTAGAAGTTCACGCCAATGTACAAAACGGAATGAGCGAGAAAGATGCCTTAAACTCTTTTGCTCAGAAAGTTTTAGGTTCAATTGACAAATAATCTTTTGATAACTTTATCAAAAAATTATAAAAACACAAAATACAATACCTGAGGTTTTTCCTCATTACTATACTTTTTTCTATTCTTTAAGAATCTTTATTTCAACTGTAAATGTACTTCGAAGGACCCTAACCGGTCACATGAAGCTGGAAGCTGTATGTAAAAATTTTAAAGAGTAACCAATAAAATCCCGGTGATATCTTTCATCAGGATTTTTTGGGTTTAATTTCCCAAAACCACAAAACCACAAAACCACAAATGCTTTCACACAAATTTCACAAATACAACAGGCAGTTGAAAAGGTATTCATCAAAAAACACATTATCATCTGTGTCAATCTGTGAAATCCGTGGGATTAAATAATCATAAGTTTCGGCTAAAGCCTTTGGATGGAATTTATTGATGTAAACGGGTAAAGCCCGTTCCTATTGAATTCGTGTCATTTGCGAAATCAGTTGCGCCATTTATGTTAAAAAGAAGAATCCCGATGAAAGCATCACCGGGACTATTATAAAAAGATCTTTATCTGCTAGTTTCTTCTGCTCATCAGAATACTCAGAATATACCAGAATAAAAGCATAATTGAAGCAAAAAGCTGCAATGCCGCTCCCACATACTGATTGGTACCGTAAGAGTCTTTCAGTTTACTTGTCTGATATAGAATAGTAGCTGAAGCTAAGATCACCATTCCTACTGAAAACCATAACCCAAGGTTAAAACCGAAGATCATTCCTCCTGCAATCAGTCCTATGGAAATAAACCCACCGATTACAATAATGTTTCTTAAGAAAGAAAAATCTCTTTTAGAAGTAAATGCCACAGCAGAAATACCTGCAAACATAGCAATGGTTAAAGTAGCTGCCTGAAAGATTACATTAGCCCCGCCTTCAATATTGGTGGCAATAAAAAGCAAAGGCATAAAGATAATTGCTTCCAGCAGGATATAAAATCCTAATCCCAGATACTGAGTAGATTTGCTTTGTGAAAGCGACCATTTGGAAGCTAAAACAGAAGCCAGCCAGAAAACTCCGATAATCAGCAGCCAGATATATTTCTGACTAAACATCATAAATATAATTTCCTTCGGAACTGTTTTCAATAATATTGTTTCCACTCCAATAAATGCAAGAATCGATAATGCAACATGCAAATACGTCTTCCTGTAGAAATTTGCCTTCTCCACCTCTGAAGAATGAGCAACTAAAACATCTGTCATCATAGTTAATATTTTTTTGTTAATCGAAAATAAAATAAGTCTTATTTCGTAGGCAATACCCCAAGAATTTTTCCGTCATCCTCAAATACAGCAGTAATAACTTCCCTGGAAGATTCTCCTGCATATCTGTATTTAATACTCGGATGACTGATTCCATCCATTGTTTTATAATATCCGGCCTTTAAGACTTCAAGTTTTTTGTTGGGATCAATACCGTCTTTGACTTTCTTAAGTACATCATCCGTCACAATTTCCTTTACCTTCTCAGAAATCAGTCCATCAATAGTCTTCCGGTCTGAAGCCTGCAAAGCCACAGCGAACTTCTGGAAGTTATCATCATACAAACTGATCTTTTCTTTACTTATAGTAGCCTGTACTTCCTTTTCAGGACTGTTTCCAACCTTTGCACCGGTTACTTTCTGTGCAAAAACCAGCTGTCCGCCAACAAGAGCCAGACCCAGCAATAATTTTTTCATAGTATTCATTTTTGTTCTGGTGAAATAAGTGATGGAAGATACGAAAATCAGACCAGTTCTAAAAATTTCATTGTATCTACATTATCAGCATACGTATCAAGTCCCGGATTTTGTGCTTCACCAAACGGAATTGCATTCAGTCCCAACTCCTCTTTTGCCACCACACACTGAATATTTTCTTCATTTTCTGCAATAAAGCTTTTCACATCATCCAAAGATTCATATCTGCTGAAGTTGATTACAGAAAGCGGACTGAACAGTTTTTCATCTTCTTTCAGCATTACAAAATTGTTATCCCAGAATTTATCCTGATTCAGAAGATAAACCGCTCTGTTATAATCATAATTATTGGCATATTTATTATGATTGATAATATCCTGGAATCCCAGGAAGTTCTCAAACAGCCTGTCAATTACAAAATCCTGCGGAATAAAAATTCTCGTTACATTTCTGCATCCCAATCCGAAATACTGGAAAATATCTTTTGCCAGCAATTGCAGTTCTTCATTCGTTTCATCACCTTTCAGCACCGCAACAGAAGTCCTGTTCTTACGGATTATGCTCAAATGATTCTTAAAATAATATTCCAGATATCTTGCTGTATTGTTACTTCCTGTCGCAATAACGGCATCAAAATTTTCTAATTTTTCTACAAATTCAAAAGCTACATTCCCATTGGAAAACTCATTCCACTTTTTAAGTAAAAACGGAATCATATATTTATCTTTTGAAGACAGCTTGATAACAGGAATATGATGAGCCAGAATCACGGAAATCACATCATGAAATCCCACCAAAGGAATATTTCCCGCTAAAATAAGTCCAACTCTTTTTGAAATTTTAGAAATGGAATAATTGGCAAGCCAGTTTCTGATATTGTCTTCAGTCAGAATTTCGGCCCATTGCCGTAAAGCAAATTTCTGATTATCAACTGTAAACCACGGGTTCTCTATTTCAGATCTTTTTAACAATAATTCAATATCAGCATCATCTTCATGGTGATCCTCCGGTTTCTTCGCTAAAAACGCTTTTATATAATCGCTTAATTTAATAAGTCCTAAAACTTGATTTTCGGTATTCATAATTACTTTAAAATTGGGTAAAATTTTGTAATTTTGTGCAAATTTAAAAAAAATTAGCGATGGCTATTAAAATAACTGATGAATGCATTAACTGTGGGGCTTGCGAACCAGAATGCCCAAACAATGCAATATATGAAGGAGCTGTAGATTGGAAAGCTTCTGACGGTACGGCTCTTCAAGGTACAATTACTTTGCCGTCAGGACTTACTGTAGATGCCAATGCACCGCAGGAACCTGTAAGTGATGATGTATATTTCATTGTAACAGATAAGTGTACAGAATGTAAAGGATTCCATGAAGAACCTCAGTGTGCAGCAGTATGTCCTGTAGACTGCTGTGTGCCTGATGAGGATCATGTAGAATCTGAAGAAGCTCTGCTTAATAAAAAAGCATTCTTACACGGCGAATAAAAAATTTCCGTCTCATGATCTGTGAGGCGGTTTTTTTGTCCAAAAATCCCAATTTAACCCAGAAATAAAGCTAAAGGAATCTCAATCCGAAAGCAACCAAAAAATAAAAATATGAGCAAAAAGCACAACTTCAGCGCAGGACCATGTATTTTACCACAGGAGGTATTTGAAAAATCAGCACAGGCTATCTTGGACTTTAACGGTATCGGATTGTCTCTTCTTGAAATTTCCCACAGAAGCAAGGATTTCGTTGCGGTAATGGACGAAGCGCGTGCCATTGTAAAAAGATTGATGAATCTTGGTGATGATTATGAAGTACTTTATTTAGGAGGAGGTGCCAGCCTGCAGTTTGCAATGGTTCCTTACAACCTGATGAAAGTAGGTGGAAAAGCAGCCTACCTGGACACAGGAACATGGGCGGCGGGAGCCATCAAAGAAGCAAAAAAAGTAGGAACAGTAGACATAGTAGGTTCATCAAAAGAAGAAAACTATTCTTTTATTCCTAAAAATTATACAGTTGGGTCAGAATACGATTATTTCCATTGTACTTCCAACAATACCATTTACGGAACTCAGATGAAATCTTTTCCTGAAGTGGATACACTGATGGTTTGTGATATGAGTTCTGATATTTTCTCAAGACAGCTGGATTTTTCCAAGTTTGACCTGATCTATGCCGGTGCCCAGAAAAATATGGGGCCTGCAGGAGTTACTTTAGTGGTGGTGAAAAAAGAAATCCTTGGAAAGACAGGAAGAGAAAACATGTTTTCTATCCTGGATTATTCCCAGCACATTGCTAAAGAATCCATGTACAATACTCCACCGGTATTTCCTGTGTATGCCTCTTTGCTTACCCTTCAGTATCTTGAAAGAAACGGAGGTATTGCAGCAGCAGAACAGAGAAATGAAGCTAAAGCCAAGCTTTTATATGATGAAATCGACAATAATCCGTTATTCGAAACTTTCTGCGTAAAAGAAGACCGTTCGCTGATGAACGTTTCTTTCAGAATTACGGATGAAAGCAAGAAAGAAGAATTTGATAATGCCTGGAAAGCTGCCGGAATCAGCGGCTTAAACGGACACAGAAGTCTTGGCGGTTACAGAGCAAGTTTATACAACGCTCTGCCGATTGAAAGTGTACAGGTTCTGGTGGATGTAATGAAGTCAATAAAATAGCTTATATTAGGCGACCGAAAAAATAAAAAGATATCAGACAACAGATGTCGGATAACAGACTCAAAGTCTGATTTCTGACATCTTGTATCTAACATCTGTAAAAATAACAAATGAAAGTTTTAGCAAACGACGGAATCTCAAAAGCAGGAGAAAACGCTCTGAAAGAAGCCGGAATTGAAATTCTGGACAATAGAGTGGCCCAGGATCACGTTATTAATTTTATCAACGATAATAATGTGACTGTTCTTCTTGTGAGAAGTGCCACGAAAGTGAGGCAGGATCTGATTGATGCATGTCCGGGCCTTAAAATTATCGGAAGAGGCGGTATCGGAATGGATAATATTGATGTGGAATATGCCAGAAGCAAAGGCATTAAGGTCATCAATACGCCTACAGCATCTTCAAAATCAGTGGCGGAATTGGTTTTCGGACATTTCATTTCACTGGCAAGATTCCTTCATGAATCCAACAGACTGATGCCTCTGGAAGGAGAAACGCATTTCAATGCGATGAAAAAATCATTCAGCAATGCGCATGAGCTTTCAGGGAAAACATTAGGAGTAATCGGCTTTGGAAGTATTGGCCAGGAAGTTGTAAAAATAGGAATCGCTTTAGGAATGAAAATAACCGTTCTGACAAGAAGTCCGAAAACAGAAGTTCTTACGCTGAATTTCTTCGACGGACAGTCAGTTCACTTTGAAATCACGTCCACCAATGATATGGAAGCATTCCTTAAAGATGCCGATTTCATCAGCATCAATACGCCGAAAACGAATGAATACATTCTGGACACCGCTCAGTTTGAAAAGATGAAAGACGGAGTCTATATTGTAAATACTGCAAGAGGAGGTGTCATCAATGAAGTGGCACTGATTGATTTTATCGAATCAGGAAAAGTAGCCGGAGCGGCACTGGACGTTTTTGAAAACGAACCGAGCCCCGAATTACCTTTACTGATGAATCCTGCATTATCACTTTCCCCTCACGTAGGCGGAAATACAGTAGATGCACAGGAGAAAATCGGTATTGAACTTGCAGAACAAATTATTAAGCTACAAAAAGAAACTATAAGATAAATATGCCTGTTTTTAAACCTTTCCGTGGAATAAGACCTCATAGAGACTTTGAGAGTACTTTCCCTACCCATCCACTGGATAATTTTACCCAGGAAGAGATTGCAGAGAAAGCTCAAGTTGAAAATACTTACATCAATATGATCAAACCTTATGTTGTAAGTAAATCCAAAGATATTGACCGGAACCTGAGAAAGATCCGTTCTACATTTGAAGAACTTCTGGAAGAAAAAAAATTGGTCCAGGACAATTCAGCCTATTATCTTTATGAGCAGATCTATCCCAACAAACAGATGTTCAGAGGACTTCTGGGATTGGCAAGTATTGAAGATTTCTGGAATGGAAAAATCAAAAGACATGAAAGTACCATTCCGCAGAAAAAGGAAAAACTGGCCCATTACCTTGAAAAGGTAAATCTGCAGGCAGAACCTGTGCTTCTTACCTATCCGGCCAATTCAAAGATTGAATTGCTGATGAACCATGAGGAAAAAAATGTTCCTATCTTCAACCATGTGGATTCGCTTGGTATCAGACACAAAATATGGAGAATTGACAATCGTCTGAAGCTGCAGCAGTTTAAAGAAGTGATTGATCAGATTGATTCGTTCTACATTGCTGACGGACACCACAGAATCGGATCTACAGCATTAAATGCCAAATACCATAAAGAGAAAAACAAAAAACATAACGGTACAGAGCATTACAATTTTGTATACAGCTTTATTGTTTCCAACCAGTCTATTAAGATTCATGACTATAACAGAATTTTACACGATCTGAATGGTACTTCGCCGGAAGATTTCCTGAAGCAGCTCGAACAGTATTTCCTTATTCACGAAAAAGGAGAAACACCATACTACCCTTCTCAAAAGTTCCACATTTCGATGTATATGGACGGTAAGTTTTACTCTCTTCACGTAAAGCATGATCTTCGTTCCAAGGAAATGTCTCTGGACAATCTGGATCACCACCTTCTGGACAAGTATATTTTCAAAAATATTCTGAAAATTGAAGATCCGGACAGCTCTGAGCTTATTTCTTATGTAAAAGGAACCTCCAATATCAACGGAATCAATATTCTGAAAGAAAAAGTGGATAACGGCGAAGGCAAGGTAGGTTTCGGAATTTATCCTGTAAGTTTTAATGATATGATTAAAATTTCAGACTTAAAACTAAGCATGCCTCCGAAATGTACATTTATTGAGCCAAAATTGATTACAGCCTTAGTAATGTATGATATGAAACCTTAATAAATTCCTATTTTTTCCCTAATTTTATCAAAGGAAAAAGAAAGGTAAATAATAAATGAAAAAAATATTCATTATACTTCCACTCTTTTTGAGTGGATTTTTATTTTCTCAAAAAAAGCCACAAAAAAATCCGGCAAAAAAAGGAACGGTTGCCAAATTCAATTATCATGATGAGTTCAGAAAAATTTCGGATGAAATTATGACCAACGGTGCCGCTTATGAAAACCTGGGAGAACTTACCAAAGGAATCGGGCCGCGTTTCAGTGCCACGCCAGGATATGCAAGAGCGGTAGAATGGGCAGAAAAAAAATTTAAGGAAATCGGCATAAACATGATCTGGCGGCAGGAAGCCAAAACCCCGGTTTGGATCAGAGGAAAAGAATCGCTGCAGATAAAAGCCGGAAACGGAGACTGGAAAAATATCAGGATGCTTTCTTTTGGAAACTCTGAAGGAACAGGCGGAAAAGACCTGACAGGTGAAATTGTTTTAATTAATTCCACTTCGGAGCTTAACGCCATGTCAGTAGGCCAGTTAAAGGACAAAATAGTTTTTGTGAATGTTCCTATGGATCCGAAGATTATCAATACCAGTGATTCCTATTTACAAACGGCAAAATCAAAATTAATTTCCGCTTCTGTCATTGCCAAAACAGGCGCAAAAGCATTAATTATAAGATCGTTGACAACCGCCGGTGATGACACTCCACATGCCAAAATGATTTATTACGAACCGGATGATAAAATTAAAATTCCGGCTTTGTCTATCGGGGTAAAATCTGCGGATGAATTGGAAAAAACCCTGAAAAAACAAAAAGTTACTGCTAAAATCAATATGACCGCCCAGTCTAAAAGCGATACTACAAATCCCAATATCATTGCTGAGATTCAGGGCAAAAAAGATTCCAAAGTAATTGTTTTAGGTGCCCAGCTTGACTCCTGGGATGTTGGCGAAGGCGCCATTGATGACGGAACAGGTGTTGTCCAGTGTATTGAAGTTTTAAGGACATTGAAAGCACTTGGATACGAAAATAATCACACTATCAGGGTAGTTTTATATGCCAACAGTGAAAACGGAGGACAGGGCCGCGAAATGTATGCTGCTTATGTGAAAAAGAAAGATGAAAAACATGTATTTGCTTTAGGAACTGATGCCGGAGGATTTTCTCCACGGGGATTTTCTTTGGATATGTCACCCCAGAGAAGAAGACTGGTGTACCCGTGGAAAGAATACTTTCTTCCTTACGGGGTTTATGATTTTGACCAGACAGAGGCCATTCAGGACATTTCACCTTTGAAAAAACTTGATATTCCCCTGGCAGAGCTTGTTGTAGATACACAAAGATATTTCGATTACCATCATTCCGAACAGGATACTTTTGATAAAGTGAATAAAAGAGAACTTCTGCTCGGAGCGGTTGCCATCACACAGATGATTTTTATGGTTGATAAAAACTGGTAACAATGAAAAAGATATTAGGAACATCATTATTACTTTTTGGAATGGCCGCATATGGCCAGTACAAAGAAGACTCTATACAGTTCAAAAGAATTTCCACCGAAATTCTGAACAACGGAAAAGGATACAATGAATTAAGAGAACTTACCAAAACTATAGGAAACCGTCTCAGCGGGTCAGAAGCGTATGAAAAATCAGTTCAGTGGGCAGCACAGAAACTCCGTGATGCCGGAGCTGATAAGGTATGGCTTCAGGAAGTCATGATCCCGGTTTGGGTAAGAGGAAAAGAATCCCTGGATATTCAAACCGCCAAAGGAGAATGGAAAAGTATCAAAATGCTTTCTCTTGGAAATTCTGAAGGTACGGGAGGAAAAGATGTATCGGGAGAGATTATTATGGTAAAATCACTGGAGGAATATGATCAGCTTCCCGCTGAAAAAGTAAAGGGTAAAATTGTCTTTTTCAATTACCCTTTTAATCAGGGAAATGTACAGACTTTCATATCTTACCGCGATGCAAGTGCTTACAGACGGACCACAGCTTCTTTAACAGCTAAAAAAGGTGGCAAATTTGCCATCGTCAGATCTCTTTCTTCTGCCTTTGACGATGTTCCCCACACAGGAAACATGCGTTATGATAAAAACATTCCCAAAGTACCGGCTGTAACCATTGGAAATAGCTCGGCTGATGAACTTGAAGCGTTATTAAAGAAACATAGGGTCACTGCTAAACTCAATTCCGATTGTGGCATGAAGGGAGAAAAGCTATCCCACTCCGTTATCGGGGAAATTACAGGCAAAAAAGATCAAAGCGTTATTGTTGTGGGCGGACACCTTGACTCCTGGGATGTAGGCGAAGGTGCCCATGACGACGGAGCCGGAATTGTTCAGAGTATTGAGGTATTAAGAACCTTTAAAAAATTAGGGATACAAAATAACCACACCATCCGTGCGGTTTGCTTTGCCAACGAAGAAAACGGAACAAAAGGAGGAAAACAATATGGCAAAACAGCGAAAGAAAACAATGAAAAACATCTTTTTGCTATAGAATCGGATGCCGGAGGCTTTTCACCCAGAGGGATTTCCCTGGAAATGAACGATCCTCAGAGAAACCAGATCAAAGGCTGGGTAAATCTGTTCTTACCATATGGCGTTTATAACTTTGAAGGAAAATATTCCGGGTCGGATATCGCTCCGCTTCATGAAATGGGAGTTCCCACTGCTGAACTGGTGCCCGATCCACAGCGTTATTTTGATATTCACCATACCGAAGAAGACACTTTTGAAAAAGTCAACCGCAGAGAACTGCTGCTCGGTGCTGCAGTAATGACACAACTTATTTATATGATTGATAAAAATTGGTAAAACAATGAAAAAGATATTAGGAACTTCATTATTACTTTTTGGAATGCTTTCTTTCGGCCAGTCTAAAGAAGATTCCATTCAGTTCAGAAAAATCTCCACAGAAATCCTCAACAACGGAAAAGGATATACTGAGCTGAGAGAGCTTACAAAGAATATCGGGCATCGTTTAAGCGGGTCTGAGGCGTATGAAAAATCCGTAAAATGGGCTGAACAAAAACTCCGTGATGCCGGAGCAGATAAAGTATGGCTTCAGGAGGTGATGATCCCGGTTTGGGTAAGAGGAAAAGAATCCCTGCACATCCAGACTTCGAACGGAAAGTGGAAAAGCCTTAAAATGCTTTCCCTTGGAAACTCGGAAGGAACGGGAGGAAAAGATGTTTCAGGAGAAATTATCATGGTAAAATCTATGGAAGAATATGATCAGCTTCCCGCTGAAAAGGTGAAAGATAAAATTGTATTCTTCAACTATGCTTTCAGCCAGTCTTTCATAGAAACTTTCAAAGCATATGGTGATGCTGCCAAATACAGAACTACAGCGGCTTCTCTGACAGCCAAAAAAGGAGGTAAATTTGCTATCGTAAGATCTCTTTCTTCCGCATTTGACGATGTTCCCCACACCGGAGCAATGCGCTATGAAGACAAGGTTTCCAGAATACCGGCTGTAGCCATCGGAAGTACTACAGCAGATGAACTGGAAGCATTATTAAAAAATCAGAAAGTCACAGCAAAACTCAATTCCAACTGTGGAATGAAAGGGGAGAAACTCTCCCATTCTGTTATTGGTGAAATCACGGGTAAAAAAGATCAAAGCGTTATTGTTGTCGGCGGACACCTTGATTCCTGGGATGTAGGTGAAGGTGCTCATGATGACGGAGCCGGGATTGTACAAAGCATTGAGGTTCTAAGAACCTTTAAAAAATTAGGGATACAAAATAACCATACCATCAGGGTTGTATGTTTTGCCAATGAAGAAAACGGAGTAAAAGGCGGAATTCAGTATGGTAAGACAGTAAAAGAGAAGAATGAAAAACATCTTTTTGCCATAGAAACAGATGCCGGAGGTTTTGCACCGAGAGGAATTGCCCTGGATATGGATGATGTCAAAAGAAACCAGATCAAAAGCTGGTCAAACCTGTTTCTCCCTTACGGCGTTTATAATTTTGAAGAGCGGTTTTCAGGAACGGACCTCTACCCGCTTCACGATATGGGTATCCCCGCAGCCGAACTGATGCCGGATTCTCAGCGTTATTTTGATATTCACCATACTGTAGAAGATACTTTTGAAAAGGTGAACCGAAGAGAGCTTTTACTGGGCGCTACGGCTTTGACACAGATCATTTACATGATCGATAAAAACTGGTAAATATGAAACCGTCTGTAAGGACGGTTTTCTTTTTACATATTATAGCAGGACATACAACAACAGAAAACGTAAAATATTATGATACTACGCTTTAATTCAATAGGAACGGGCTTTAGCCCGTTCCTATTGATTCTGTTGAACTGTTTATTGGTGTTATTCGTGAAAAATATTTGTGTTATTCGTGGTTTTTGAATAGTTTATATTATGAGGATGTCGGATAGCCCAGTAATTTTAAATACATAAAAATACTTCTCTTCCGTAATATTTTCTTGACTTCAGGTTATTCAAGCTTCAAAACAGAAAATTTTTCTACGTTTAAGGAAATAACAGATGAAAACACGCTTCAATACTAATCTTATCAATCCCGTGAAACAAAGTGTTAATCGCAGAATCTGAACTTTGGCATAATATTGGCATGTAAATTCATGAGAAAAAATTAACAAAAACACTAAGGATGAGAAAAAAGGTTTTCTGTGGATTTTCAGTTTTTCCACTGATTCAAATTCATATGTAAATATGAATCCCTTTTTTTTTCTACGATGCCGTAAAAGATACGGGTCCGTGATCAACTAACCCCCATTAGTTTTTCACAGCAGTTTTGCACCCCGTATCTGACTGGTATCACAATAACCAGGAATCATTTATTGATTCAAAAAAAACAAAAATATCCCGGACTTTCAGCCCGGTATCGTAATATAAATAAATGGCAAGTCATCGTGAACCTTAGCCCAGTAAAAGAATATATTCTTTTTACCGTGATGAGTGTGCCTTTATGATATAAATTAATGTATAACCCTTAAAATGTTAGTAATGATGAGAGCGTTTTTTGAAATGATTTTTAAGAGAAATGAAGATGCTGCGAAATTACATATATGGAGCCTAATGCTGGTGTTGAGTTTTGCTGCATTTTCTGTGTTGGTATACGCCACAAAACCAAGCTTTAACAGCTTAATTATATACCTGACGGCATTTGCCGCTTATATCGGGTTTGGCCTTGTATTCATCAGTTCCCTGGCTGGAACAAGTGTGAAGAAAAGATAACAAAACATATAACTTTCAATTTATTTTTACTTGGAAAACCGCCCTGTTTTTGGGGCGGTTTTTTATTGAGTTCAAGTTGTTAAAAACATAACAAAAAAGCCACTCCTTCCGGAGCAGCTCCCGTGATAACAACAAGTGCTATCATCACATCGTAAAAATTTATTCTTTAAACATATTCTTCAGCATTTTTTCGAGGATCTTCTGGGTTTCTTCTTCAATCATTTTCCCGGATTTCTCAACCACCTTCTCCCTGAAAGGCTCACAACAGGCTTTTATTCCGAAGCCTTCATCTGTTTTAATCAGTTCCGGATGCAGATGGTGCGCTTCACACACCTCCGACTCTATTTCCTTTTTTATTTCATCGTAATTCAGATCCAACATATTTATTTTGTTTTTTATAAGTGCCGGATAAAGATAGAAGTAATAATTCCTTACTCAAATCCGTATTTTTACGGTATTTACAGGAACGAAGAAATGCTTCTTCAAGGCAGTTTACTTTTACTGCTTAACTTTTAAAATTTATCCAGAATTTTTTTCGGTAAGATTTTCACCAGTTCTTTTTTATACTCTTTTTCCAGAATAACAAATTTCCATGCCTTTTTATCTTTTGCAACAGCACAGGCTTTCATAGGAGCGTTGATGAGATAGGCCCCTTCGTTAGCTACATATTTTACATTATCTGCGCCGTATTTACCTGTTAAGGCGCTGCTCATTTTCTTTCTCATATCATCACTTAATGAACTGACATTACATTTCAGTTTCAAAAAATAATGGGTAATAGAAAAATATTCACCCGTAATAAGTTCAGGTTTTTCAATAGTTCCAAATTTTAAATCCTGTACTTCAATTTTCATGAACGGATTATTGTAAGTCATATTCAAAATCTGCGTCATCTGCTCTTTTGAAACTATCGTGAAGAATTTTGGATATATACAGCTTACCGCCTGACCGATCTGCCTGGATTGAATGCTGTTTACAAAGTAGGTAAGTGATTTTTTTATTGCTGTATCATCAGAATTCGTCTTGGTCTGCGAAAAAGCAGTAAAAGACAGCAAAATGAGCAGAAAGAAAAGTGATTTGGTTTTCATGATTGAAGGGTGTTACATTTTTGTCAGAAAAATTATTAACCTTTCCAACTGTTAAATGTGTCGTACTATTTACTCGGATCGTTACAGAATATTTGAGCAAAATAAAAAAGCCATCCTTTCGGACGGCTTTTTACAATATTTTGAAGATTCAATTATTTTACTTTTACAAGCTCAACATCGAAAACCAACCATGAGTTTGGCGGGATTACCCCTCCTGCTCCTCTTTCTCCGTAAGCCATTGCCGGCGGAATCAATAATGTTGCCGTTTCACCTTCTTTCAATAAAAGGATCCCTTCATCCCATCCTTTGATTACTCTTCCCATTCCGATTGGAATTTCGATCGGCTCATTTCTTTTGAATGAAGAATCAAACTCAGTTCCGTCTACTAATTTACCTGCATAGTGTACAGATACATTGTCACCAGCTTTTGGAGCTTTACCGTCAGCTGTTTTTGTGATTTTATAATAAAGACCGGACTCAGTTTTCTGCATACCAGCTTTCAGGCTTTCTACCAGTTTCTCCTGGTTAGCTTTGAATTCTTCTTCTTTTTTCTTTCTTTCAGCTTCTTCTTTAGCGATGAAAGCTTTATTGTTTTCTGCGATTTTAGCTTTTCCTTCGTTGAAAGTTTTAGCCGCGTCGTAGTGTTTGTACTCGTCACCTTTACTGAAAACAGAAACTTTTTCTAAAACGATATCTGTTTTAGGCTTATCCTGAGCTCCTTTTTCAACATTGGCAATAGCATCAATCACTTCAGTTCCTTTTACTACTTTTCCGAAGATCGTATGTCTTCCGTCCAGCCAAGGAGTAGCTACTTCAGTAATAAAGAACTGAGAACCGTTTGTATTGGGTCCTGAGTTCGCCATAGAAAGGATCCCTTTTCCTGTGTGCTTAAGGTCATTTCTTTCATCCTCGAATTTATATCCCGGATCTCCCATACCTGTTCCCTGAGGGTCACCTCCCTGGATCATGAAATCTTTGATTACTCTGTGGAAAATAGTTCCGTCATAGTAAGGAACTCCTTTAGCCTTAGCTTTGTTGTCGATTTTCCCTTCTGCAAGACCGATAAAGTTGGCTACAGTTACTGGTGCTTTCTTGTCTTCAAACTTCACAATCATATTCCCTTTTGTGGTTTGAAGATTGGCATAAAGTCCGTCATTAAGACCTTCGTAAGTTTCTTTGTCTACGTTCATTTTTTTATAAATTGGGGTACAACTCATCAGCGAAATACTTGCCGCTGCCAGAATTATATTCTTGTTAAACAATTTCATGTATTATAGAGCTTTTAATTTTATGATTAATGGAATGTCGTTGTCTATTTTCTTTTCGTCTCCGTAGGTTCCGTAAGCCAGAGAAGACGGTACCAAAAGCGTTACTTCCTCTCCATCACGTATAAAACGTAAAGCATTCTCCACCGCTTTCAGTTCATTAAAATGCCCGAATCTGGCATCTCTCCTCTCAAAAGGCTTGTCATAGATTTTAGTCTCGTCAAAATCATACAGATCATAGGAATAGGAAATCATGGTTTCATCTTTCCTTTTCTCTCTCTGATCATAACCTTCTACTGTTACCCAGTAATTAAGCTGCGTAGGATAATACTTCACAGACTGGCCATTGATCCAGTCCTGAATCTGGCCCCGTTCTATGGTATTCAAATTTTTCATCCTGTTTTTGGAAACATCCAGATCTTTCTGGCTTAAAACACCGCCTACAGGAGGATGGGCCGTCTGGGCATTTCTGTTGCAGCTCAACAGGCATATGGCTGATATGAAGAGTATTTTTTTCATAAACTTTTGCGAAAATACACATTTCGGGAATCAATTACAAAACTTGATTAAGAAATGTGTGCATGTAATAAAATATGAATGTGATCTTCAACTATTCATCTATTTTTATAAATACATAGATACGAAAAAGCCGGGAAAAACCCGGCTTTCATATTGTTATTTTAAGCTATTATACTGTTTCTAAAGCGTGATCTACAGTAACTCTCCATCCGAACGGATCTTCAGACAGGTTCGTTTGTAAATCTACAAGGTCTTTCTTAAGGATCGCTGCAAAACTTTCTTCATCAGATAATCTTGGAAGATCAAGTTTTTCTCCCTGATATCCTAAAGCCTGGAATTGAGTGGTTACTACTGCTGTACCTACTCCCCAAACTTCTTTAAGAGAACCGTTCTTTAAAGCTTCAATTACTGTTTTTACAGCAATAGGCTCTACTTTCACTTCGATTCCTCTTCTCTTTGCTAACTGAATAAAGCTGTCTCTCGTTACCCCGTCAAGGATTTTTTCAGAAGTCGGAGGGGTATAGATTGTATCGTTGATTCTTACAAATACGTTCATTGTACCACTTTCTTCGAAATATTCGTGAGTAGCATCATCTGTCCAGATGATCTGCTCATATCCTTCTTCTATAGCCAATTGTGTAGGATAGAAAGAAGCAGCGTAGTTCCCTGCAGCTTTTGCGGAACCTACTCCTCCGTTTGCAGCTCTTGAATAGTGGTCAGAGATTTTCACTGATACCGGTTCTGAATAATAGCTCTTCGCCGGCGTTGCAACGATAGCAAACATATATTTATCGGCAACTCTTGCTTTCAAAGCTTCTTCTGTAGCAAAAATCAAAGGTCTGATATAAAGAGACATTCCTTCCCCCTGTGGAATCCAATCTCTGTCGATATCTACTAATGCTTTTAACCCGTCTAAAAACATTTCTTCAGTCACTTCAGGCATAGCAAGACGCTTCGCTGACTTATTGATACGTTCAAAATTCTTTTCTGGCCTGAAAAGGAAAACCTGCCCGTCTTTGTCTTTATAGGCTTTCATACCTTCAAAACAAGCTTGTCCATAATTTACCCCCATCATAGCAGGCGTAAATGGAATCGGACCGTAAGGAACTAATTTTACATCACCCCATTTTCCGTTTTCGTACTCACAAATGATCATATGATCGATGAAAGTATTTCCGAATGAAAAATTGTTAGGGTCAAATGTAGAAATTCTGGAGTTTTCAGTTTTTTGAATTATCATTTTTTAAAATTTTTACGATGTTCTACAAATTTAACATAATTTTCTAAATATAAAAATTTTAGAGTAAATTTGACAAAAAAATAGCTTGAAAAGAGAAATTAAAACCACAAACGATGGCAGTAAAACACTGTTTATCAATGAATTAAACGAAAACTACCATTCGCATCACGGAGCACTACAGGAAGCCGAACACGTGTTTATCAAAAATGGACTGAATTTGATAAATGATTGCGAAATTAATATTTTAGAACTCGGTTTTGGAACAGGTTTGAATGTTTTGGTAACAATTAATGAATATTTAAAAACTGACAAAAATCATGTCATCAATTATTTTTCGCTCGAAAAATACCCCATAAATGAATCCGAAGTTAAAGATTTAGCTTACGATGAACTTTTTGATAACCCAGAGTTAAAAAATATTTATCAGAAAATTCATCTGTCAGATTGGGAAAAGCCAGTAGAAATTATTAGTGGATTCAACCTAAAAAAGATAGAATGTGATTTTTTTGACCTGAAAGACATTGATCTGCCTGAAATTAACCTTGTTTATTTTGACTGTTTTGGCGCCAGAGTACAGCCTGACCTTTGGGAAAAACCGTTATTTGAGCTGGTTTCTGACAAAATGGCCATTAACGGATTATTAACAACTTATTCTTCAAAAGGCAGCGTAAGAAGAATTCTTCAGGAATTGAATTTCCAGGTTGAAAAAAAACAGGGCCCGCCGGGGAAAAGAGAAATGATTAACGCAGTGAAACTGTAAAAAGGCAAAGGGGGCAAAAGTATCCAGAAGCTGATCTTCAAATTTACTTTTTGGCAATTTCGCCTTTTCACCTCTATAAAATTTCCTTACATTAGCTATACAAATATTATACATTATATATATGATAGATAAGATCAACATTAGAGTGTATGCGTGTGCGGTAAAAGATAAGCAGGTTTTAACCTTATTTGAAGAATATGCCGGCGAACCTTTAATGAAATTTCCCGGCGGCGGACTGGAATACGGAGAAGGTGTACTGGAATGCCTGCATCGTGAGTTTGATGAAGAACTGAATGTAAAAATAAATGTACTGGAACATTTCTACACACAGGAAAACTTTCTGGTTTCCCGCTTCCGAGAAAATGAACAGCTGCTTACCATATATTATATCGTAGAGATCATCAATGAAGAAGATTTTATTATTATGGATCCCTGCATTGAAAAAACAGAATGGATTGATATTGACAGACCGGATAACCCTTTTCCGCTTCCGATAGATAAAATCGTATTCGATAAATTAAAAGAAAAATTCCTGTAAGGTAACCTTACAGGAATGTATATTATTTCTTTACTTTAAAATCGCTTGCTCCCGGATAAGGCTGTAAATACCCTGAGTTCCAGTTGGATTGCAGCAGTGATTCTATAAATTCATCACTTCTGTTGGTATGAGGATCATAGCGCTCTTTCAGATCAATATCAGCCATTTTTCCTTTCACATTCCACCAGAAAGCACTCCATCCTCCCCTCAGCTCTTTGATAATCTCAAATACATTTTTGCCGGTAGCCCTGTTCATCAGCTTTGCAAAAACCTGTCCTTCGGTAGTAGTAAGATCTCTCAGTTGCTTTTCATATTGGTCAGCCAGTATATTCTGCCTCTCTCTTACAAACTTTCTTTTGGCTTTACTATCCATATCATTCATATCTTTCTGAATATCCCTGTACTGCTGCAATGCGGTAACAAATAACGGATATACTCTATAGAGCTTTTTATTCAGGAAGTAATAGTAATTCTTATCCAGCTGATTGTTAAATCGTGGCTTATTCACCAATACCAATTCATCTAAAACGACGACAGGCTCACCATTGATTTCATAAACCTTGATCTTCTGCTGTTCGTCATAATAATACTTATTCCCAAATTCGTCCACTTTCAGGGATTCAGGCGGGTACTGACTGAGAGGTTTTGCCACAATACCATCTTTCTGACCGAAAACACTGACTCCAAAAAAGAGAATAAAAAGGCAGATAATCTTACTAAAATTCATTATTTTTACACTTATAAGAACAAAAATTGAACGCAAAAATCATTCCTTTTTATGAAATTTGAAAAGAAATCTTTAAAATTTTTAGAAAAATACCTAAACACTTCATCACCAACAGGTTACGAACATAAAGGACAGGAAGTCTGGATGGATTACATCAGACCGTATGTAGATAAGATAGAAGTAGACCATTATGGAACCTGCTATGGAATTATCAATCCGGAAGCCGAATTTAAAGTAGTGATTGAAGCACATGCCGATGAAATCTCATGGTACGTTAATTATATTACTGAGGATGGATTAATTTATGTCATCAGGAACGGAGGCTCTGACCAGACCATCGCTCCCTCCAAAGTGGTACATATTCACGGAGAAAACGGAATTGTAAAAGGAGTATTCGGATGGCCTGCCATTCACACAAGAACAAACCAGAATGAGCCGACTCCAAAGATCGAAAATATTTTTATAGACTGTGGTGCTACTTCCAAAAAGGAAGTGGAAGAAATGGGAATCTTTGTAGGATGCATGATCACTTATCCTGATGAGTTCTTTGAAATGAACGACCGGTATTTTGTGTGCAGAGCTCTGGACAACAGAATCGGTGGTTTTATGATTGCTGAAGTGGCCAGACTTTTAAAAGAAAATAAGAAATCAATTCCTTTCGGGCTTTACATCACTAATTCCGTACAGGAAGAAGTAGGCTTATACGGAGCAGATATGATTGCAGATACTATCAAACCGAATATTGCCATTGTAACAGACGTCACCCATGATACGACAACCCCGATGATTGAAAAGAAGAAAGAAGGTGATCAGAAATGCGGTGCAGGTCCGGTAGTATTCTTCGCTCCAAGTGTTCATCACACCATCAGGGAACTGATTATTGATACTGCAAAGGCTAAAAAAATTCCTTTTCAGAGGGCTGCAGCCAGCAGGGCTACAGGAACTGATACAGATGCTTTTGCCCATTCGAACGGCGGAGTACCAAGTGCGTTAATTTCCTTACCTTTGCGCTATATGCATACTACGGTAGAAATGGTGTCTAAGGAAGATGTAGCTAATGTTATTAAACTTATCTACGAAACGGTCCTTAAGATCAAACCGGAAATGAAACTGAAATATCATTAATTGAGATTTCAGATATAAGACAACAGACACCAGACTCAAATGACTGCATATTTCTGCTCTTTAAAGATCTGAAATCTGAGATCTAATATCTTATATCTAAATAAAAAGTATAAAAGTAAAAATGAAAACGAAGCTTATTGCTCCATCCCTTTTATCTGCAGACTTCGGGAACCTGCAAAAAGACATTGAAATGCTGAATAATTCTCAGGCCGACTGGATCCACGTTGATGTAATGGACGGCAGATTTGTACCCAACATTTCATTTGGTTTTCCGGTAATGAAAACCGTTCAGCAGCATGCTAAAAAATTTGTAGATGTTCACCTGATGATCGTGGAACCTGAAAAATATGTTGATGAATTCATCAATCTTGGTGCAGACCTTGTTTCTGTACATTATGAGGCATGCACCCATCTTCACAGAACCATTCATCATATTCAGAATAAAGGAGCAAAAGCCGGTGTTGTTTTAAACCCTTCCACTCCGGTGCTAATGCTTGAAGATATTATTGCAGATGTTGATCTTGTATTATTAATGAGCGTAAACCCGGGATTTGGAGGTCAGAAATTCATCGAAAATACTTATAAAAAGATTGCTGAAACCAAAGACCTGATCTTAAGCAACAATTCTACAGCACTTATTGAAGTAGACGGAGGGGTAAATCTCGACAACGCTTCCAAATTATTTGAAGCCGGCGCCGATGTTCTTGTTGCAGGAAATGCTGTTTTCTCAGCTGAAAGCCCTGAAAGAACAATCGAACTTTTAAAGATTTAAGATTATCTTTTATCATATACAAAAGGCAGCCGTTGGCTGCCTTTTCTCTTGTTTGGAAACTTAAGTCGTCTTGGTTATAATCTTTTTTTCAACTTGTTGAAAATGTTTAAAACTGTCTTACTAACAAGACAAAGATCTGAATAAAACCACATGTACACATCCGTAGAAATACTGAATCTGATGTTTACGTATTTTTACCTGATTCCATTTATAATTTTTATACTTCCTTATTCCAGACACAGGCACAGACCACAAAAATGATTGAAATGACAGAAAAAACAGTTCTTATATTATTCAGGAAATTCCATCTGTTTTCAAAATTTTCCCGCATCTGCCTGATCGCTTTCGTAGTGGAACCTGAAATATCGAACTTATCCAGCGCATCATTCATCGGAACATTCCCGGCAACCGTCACCCCAAAAACTCCAATCAGGTAAGCCAGTGTAGCTAAAAGGAGAAAAATAAAGACAGGTTGCTGCCCACGGAATAAAAATGCAGACAATGGAAGAAGAACTACAGTACCCATAAAGCTCATAAAGAAGACAGGATTAAGGATTTCCCGGTTGATGTTCTGCATAGCTTTCAGGTATTCCGGATCAGAGAGCTTTCCCAGCCCAAGGACAACCGAACATGAATAAGCATAAAAAAGTCCTCCTATCAAAGCAGTGAGAACAGCGGTAATGATCAATACTAATGTTGTCATTTTCATATAATTTGATTTTGGTTATCAGAATAGAATTTAATAAGGATTCCATTTTTTAATGATGTTCTGAGCTGTAAGAATCATTTCAGGGTCCCAGTTTTCTGTTTTGAAATAATGAAAGTTATGATTTTTAATAACTGAGACATCAGCATTTTCAAAAAGAAGCTTAGTAAGCACCGACTGTTCTTCATATAGTATCAAATCTTCCAAAGGTTTTTCCGGAAGAGTTATTTCTTTTTTCCTCCAGTTCCTTTCTTCCCATTTCATATCGGATATCTCAATAATTGTTCTGACAGTATTAAAATCAGTCAGGAAAGAAGCTTTTTCTTCTTCTGTTTTTACAGTATGCCCCAGTCTTTCAATAATAACATATTCCAGATGTTGGCATTGCTCCATTACAGAGGGCAAAACAGAAAGAATATCCTGAGGAACGGCATCATCATGAGTATCTCTCCTCACCTGCTTTTTTCCATAAGCACTCTCCTGCCAGCTTCCTCCGGAAAGATGAATCTCTTTTACCTTATGCAAAGGATACAAATCAATAATCTCTTTCATTCCTACCCCGAAATTACAGGATTGACAATAAATATTATGGAGATCAAGAATCAGAAAGCCATTTGTATCTTCTGTAAGCCGATCAAGAAACACTCCCTGCTCCTTAACATCATCTATGGAAAAAGAAAATGCCAGATTTTCTACCCCTACGGGAATATCCACTGCTTCCTGAAGCCTGTAAAGCCTGTCTTTTCCTATTTGTAAAGTCTTTGGATGCAAAGACACCGGTAATGGTACCCCCTGATGAAAATTTTCCGTATTCATGAAACCAAAATGTTCCGTAATATGGCTGTATTTCCGGAGCCTGACTTCTTCTTTAAGCTTTTTCAGCCATTCATCCTGTCTTTCTGTCCATCTTGCATCAAACAAAGAATAATAAACACCATGACCAATCAAACGCCCATTCTCTGCATAAAAGTTTAACAGATCACGAAGCCAATCCGGTTCATACGGTTGATAAAGGGTATCAAAAGACCATTCCAGCACATCCATGGAATTATTCTGAAGCAATGGCAAAACAGCGGAAACAAAGTCTGCTTCTGCCATCATCGATACTCCCAGCATTGGCTTTCTCATCTCCTATCCCATCCCGCAGGCCGGGCAGCCATATCCATGAAGTACAAGTGTATCTTTTTTTACGGCCGGTTTAGGACTTCCCGGTTTTTTCTTTTCAACCGTATCCGAAGCAGCAGCTTTCTTTACTTTTTTGACAGGCTTTTTCGTTTTAGTTACAGGTTTGGTAGTCTGTGCAGAGACTCCTACCGCTAGCAAACTTGCCATTAATATTGCCGGAATTTTCATAATTGCTTTTTTCAGGTAAATTTTACAATAAACGTTCCATTTCTAAAATACAATAAAAAGAAACAGTTTGATAACAATTATTACTCAATATTAAAACTATTTTATCCTGTAAGGTTTTCTTTATTTATATTTAATGTTAAAATTAATCTATATATGAAAAGCAGTCTGATTAAAGCTGTTTTCCTTGGCCTGATATTATCTGCGGGTACTATTGATGCACAGGAACAAACAGCCGGCAACAGCAAAAAAATGGAATGGTTTAAAAATGCCAAGCTGGGTATCTTTATTCATTGGGGAATTTACTCCGTCAACGGAATCTCCGAATCCTGGTCATTCTTCAATAATTACATTAATCACGAAAATTATATGAAACAGCTGAATGGTTTTTCAGCTTCAAAATATCAGCCGGAACAATGGGTAAATCTCATTAAAGAATCCGGTGCAAAATATGCGGTGATAACAACAAAACATCATGACGGAGTTTCATTGTGGAATTCAAAAGCAGAAAAAGCGACAAGCATTCCTCAGAACTCATTGGCCCAAAAGGATGTTTTGAGCCCTTTTGTTACTGCACTGAAAAATTCAGGATTAAAAACAGGACTTTATTTCTCCTTACCGGATTGGAGCCATCCTTATTATGATATCAATACCCGGACAAAAAAGCGGTATGAAATCAAAAATGATCCTGCACGGTGGCAGCATTTTATCAGCTATTATCAGAGCCAGCTTAATGAACTTTCTTCTCAGTACGCTCCGGATCTTCTTTGGTTCGATGGGGACTGGGAGCATACTTCTGAGGAATGGCAGGCTTCTCAGACTTTAGATTTACTGAGGAAATACAATTCCAATATCATTATCAATTCCAGACTCAACAATCACGGAGATTATGATACTCCGGAACAAGGTGTCCCGGTAGTTCCCCCTCAGAATCCATATTGGGAACTCTGCTATACCATGAATGATTCCTGGGGATACCAACCCTTTGACAAAAGTTATAAAACCCCTAATATGATTGTCAGAACGCTGGCAGATGTAATCAGTATGGGAGGAAATCTCCTTCTTGATATCGGCCCCAGATCAGACGGCAGCATTCCGGAGGAACAGGTTGAGATTCTTAAAAACCTGGGACGATGGACCTCAAAAAATCAGCATGCCATTTACGAAACAACCCGTGGAATTCCTTTTGAAAACTACAAAGGGAAATCTTCTTTGTCGGTCTCCAAAAAATCTTTATTCCTGTATCTTGAAGAAACCAAAAACTTTACAAAGATCTATGGGCTGGCAACAAAACCTCATTCAGTAAAAATCATCGGAGAACCATCCGCTGTTGTTAAAGCGGATTATAATCCTGAAAAAACTCTGACACTGAACTTCTCCGATGTAAAATTTGACAAAGATGTCACAGTTGCAGAACTTATTTTTGACACTCCTCCTGTATTTCTGAAAGATTTTAAAAAGAAAGAACATCCTCTTGCTGAAATGCTGGAAAACAAAAATACCCGGGAAGCCGTTTATGATGTAGCCAATGCCTTATATAATGGTAATAATCTGTTCACAAATGCAGGATTAACCAATGATGGCCTTGATATGAAAATCAAAAAAACTCCTGCAACAAATCCGGAAACGCTGCAATGGATAAGCAAACATGCAGAGGCTTTATTTGAAACAGGAAAAGGGCTGCCGGAAGGTCATTTCCCGGGAATGAGTGCTTTATCAAAAGACAAACAGACACTTTATCTTTTTGTGGAAGGAATTCCAACAGGACCAATTGCACTGAAGGGAATAAAAAACAACATTGCCAGAATAAGAATCGCAGGGGAAGGCAGCATGCTTACCCATACCATTTACAATAAACTTTACTGGAGTGACAGACCGGGAATCATTTACATTGATATTCCTAAAGAGAGACTGGATAAACAGATGACGGTCATTGCAGTTTTGCTTGATAAGCCTCTTGAGCTGTACAGAGAAAATGTAGGAGCTATTGAAAATAATCTTTAAGCCTTCGCAATAGCAAAACAAAAAATCCGGAGAACATTCCCCGGATTTTTTTATTGTATAAGATGATTTTCTTAGAAAATCTCTCTTCCTGAAAAATGGAATTGAGCTTCGATTAATGCATTCTCGTCAGAATCTGAACCGTGAACAGCATTTTCTCCGATGCTTCTTGCAAACATTTTTCTGATTGTACCTTCTGCAGCTTCTGCAGGGTTAGTAGAACCGATTAATGTTCTGAAGTCTTCAACTGCATTGTCTTTTTCTAAAACTGCAGCTACGATAGGACCAGAGCTCATGAATTCTACTAATTCTCCATAAAATGGTCTCTCAGCGTGTACTTCATAGAATTTTTTTGCATCAGCAACTGTAAGCTGAGTCAATTTCAAAGCTTTGATTTTAAAACCTCCTTCAGCAATCTTACCCAATATAGCACCGATATGTCCGTCAGCAACAGCATCAGGCTTAATCATAGTGAATGTAATGTTAGACATAAATGTATATTTTTTTAATGGCGCAAAATTACAAAAAATATCTTTGATTTTTATTTTAATTTTTTTTAACATAAAAATAACTTTTATTAAGAAATTACAAAGTAAACTTTGGCACAGTAATTGTTTATTCTATTGCGATTCTCATGTTTAATTTGAGTTTTCATGGTTATTAGTTTTTACCCAGCTTCGGCTGGGTTTTTTATTTCAAAAAAAATACCACATTTTTTTACTAATTCCATAATTTTCAACCACATAAAAAGTCATATAAAATAATTTTATCATTTTTTTTGCTATTATTGCAATAGCCAAAATTACCCTTAGTATCATTTTTCAAGCTCAGTCAAAATGTGACAAAATTGGAGTTATTTATGAGAAAGGTAGATCAAAAAGTGGAATTATTCAAAAAACAGATTTTTTTTCATTAAAATTCAAAAAAAATAATTCATAAAAAAACAAATGCTTCTATGTATCTAAATTTAATCTTTAAAGAAGTAATTTATTAGAATAATATTTTATCTGGTGTCAGATAAAATGTTACAGATCCGTCCGGATTCATCTGTATTTGACAAATAAATAGCACAGTTTACTTTTGGGAAGCTTCTTCAGCCTCGTCCATCAGCTTAATGTAGGTTGCATAGCGGGAATGTTGGATTTCACCGGTTTCAAGCGCTTCGATAACGGCACATTTCGGTTCATTTACGTGAAGGCAGTTGTGAAATTTACACTCTTCTCTCTTTTTGAAAATCTCAGGGAAGTAATGCTGTACTTCTTCTTTTTCAATATCGATCATCGCAAATTCACGAACACCGGGAGTATCAATGACATTTCCTCCAAAATCCCAGAAGTGCATTTGCGCAAAAGTTGTTGTATGTTTTCCTTTCAGGTGGGTGTCTGAAATTTCCGATGTCTTTAAATTCAGCCCAGGCTGCAAAGCATTTACCAGAGTAGATTTTCCACACCCTGAATGCCCGAAGAATACTGAAGTTTTATCTTTCAGAATTTCCTGAAGCTGATTCAGATTCAATTTAGAATAGGAGGAAATTTCCAGGGTGTCATAACCAATTTCCTGGTATAAGAATTCAATGTCTTTTACAATTTCAATTTCTTCTTCGTGTAAAACATCGATTTTATTAAAAAGAATAAGCGGGGTAATATTGTAGGCTTCACAGCACGCCAGAAACCTGTCCAGAAATCCTAGTGAGGTTTCAGGATGCTTCAGCGTAAAGATAAAGCATGCCAGGTCAATATTGGAAGCAATAATATGAGCTTCTTTTGAAAGGTTGACTGATTTTCTGATCAGATAATTGGAACGCGGCTCAATTTTCGTAATCCACGCAATATCATCCTGTTCCAGTTGGAACTCAACAAAATCTCCTACAGCAAGCGGATTGGTAAGTCTGGTTTTTATCAGTTTAAATTTTCCCCTGATTCTGGCCTCGAAAATTTTATTTGTTTCCAATTCCAAAACCTGGTACCAACTGCCTGTAGATTTAATGATTTTTCCTTTCATAGATAATACTGCTGCAAATATACGGAATTAGGGCTTAGAATTCAGGAAATAGGTTTAAAAACACATGTTTCAATTCCCTAAATACTGATGCCTAAGCCCTAAATTATATTGAGACCGAAATTCCGGTACAAGTTTTAATTCTATTATCTTTTATCGATCATAATATTATTCTGAACTTCAATAGACTCCTCGTGGATTGCTTTGAATACTTTTTCAATAAACTCCTGAGACATTCCTGTTTCTTTGGCTTTTTGTGTAGCGTATTCTGTAATTACTTTCCAACGTTCAGGCTGGAAGATCGCAATATCGTTTTCCTTTTTAAGCTTACCGATTTTTTCAGAAATTTTCATCCTTTGGGAAAGAAGCTCAATTAACTGGAAGTCAAGGTCCGAAATTAAAGTTCTGTGTCTGCCCATTTCTCCTTCAAAACCTGCAAGATTAGAGCTTCTCACCTTTAAATTACCAATAAGATCTGCAAGAACCTCCGGGGTAATCTGCTGAGAAGCATCACTCCATGCTTCATCAGGATTGCAGTGTGATTCAATGATTGCTCCCTGGTATCCTACGTTAAGTGCCTCCTGCGTAATATCAGCAAGACCTGTTCTGTTTCCGCAGATGTGTGACGGGTCAATCAGCATGGGTATATTCGGAAACTGGCTCTTGAAATCAAGGGCAATCTGCCAGTTCGGGTTGTTTCTGTATTTTGTTTTCTGGTAGGTTGAAAATCCTCTGTGGATCACCCCCAGGTTTTTAATATCCTGTCCTAATAGTCTTTCCAACGCTCCGATCCATAAAGCAAGATCCGGATTAACAGGGTTTTTCACGAATACCGGCTTATCAGTTCCCCTTAAAGCCATCGCAATTTCCTGTACTGTAAACGGATTCACTGTAGAGCGTGCCCCGATCCAAAGAACATCCACATCTGCCTCCAGAGCTGCAAATACGTGGTGTGCATTAGCTACCTCAGTAGCTGTTTTAAAACCGTATTCTTCTTTTACTTTTTTCAGCCAGTTCAAGCCTATAACCCCTACTCCTTCAAAACCGTTCGGTTTGGTACGGGGTTTCCAGATTCCTGCACGGAAAACCGAAACATTAGCATTGGCTTCTTTAATTCTCCTGGCAGTTTCAAGCATCTGAGCTTCACTTTCCGCACTACAAGGTCCCGCAATCATTAAAGGCTGTGTAAGCCCATCGATCCACTCATTTTTTAAATCATTTAAATTCATTATTCTAAATTTTATTGTTTTTTTATATACTTTTTTCGTTGACAGCAATAGCCCTTTGGATTATAAAATTTAATTTATAATTCTTTTCAAAAAATGCCGTTCAAAATTGTTTAAAGGAATCAGGAAAATAATAGGGCTCTACTTCTCCTGTATTTTTTGGAAAGAAATTCAGTTAACAGTACCAATAAAATCGGTAATAGGTTCTGAAATTTCTATAATAAGAAGCAGAAAAACTAAAATAGCCGCTAAAAAAGTAATTAGCGGGTGCAAAAAAAGACAGATATGTGTTAGTCAGTTTTTCCATTTTATTCTGGAAATGTCTTGTTTTAGCGTTTCTGGTTGTAATGTATTTTTGTCAAAAACGTATTTTCGACAGAAATATTTGACAAATATATAAAAATTATGTCAAATCAAACTTCATTAAATCATCAAGATCTTTCAAAAGTGGATTTTTTTCGATAAACTTTTCAAACATTTTCCTCTTCGTCACCACCTCAATCTTCAGATTTTCAACGTCTCTGATGTATTCTACCTCGATGCTATGGTTCTGAACTTTTCTTTTAAAATGATTAAAAAATTCTCCACTTATTTTGTCAAATTCTACTTTGGCAGAATCTGAAGGGAATAAAACTTTGATTTTATGCTCTTCAGCTTTTTCCAGCTTAAAGGTTTTCACCGCATTGAACACAAAATTATTTTTAACCTGGAGCTGCTTAAGCATAATTTTCCATTCTGTCTGCAGATCTGTATCTGTAAAATGGTTTTGAGGAAGATTTTCAGTTCTCACAACTGTATCTTCTGCAGCTTCCACTTTATCTTCTTTATTCAAAAAGGAATTGATGCTGAAACCGGAAGAGATTCCCGGCCTTGATAACGGCTTGGTTGTTTTGGCTACTGAAACTGCCTGAACTGTCTGGGAAGCTGCAGGCTGCTGCTCTGCTTTAACTTCTATCTTCTCCGGAGATTTTTCCGGAATTTTCACTTCCTGTTTCTCACTGAGAAACGGAGCCAGTATCAGGAACTTTTTTTTTTAGTATCGCCTAAATTAGCTGTCAGTGAAGCCAGCTGCATTAATGCAATTTCAACCGTAAGTCTTGGGTTTTTGGAATTTTTATAATTGATGTCCGCGTGGTTGCAGATCTCAATACCATCAATCAGCTGCTGGGCGGCCCATTTCTGTCCCTGTTCTACAAATTTGGCTTTGGTCTTCTCTCCTACTTCTATGAGTTCCATCGTTGAAGCATTCTGTGCCATCATCAGGTCTCTGAAATGATTTCCTAATCCGGCAATAAAAATATGAGGATCAAAACCTTTTTTTACAATTTCATTGAATGCAGAAAGGACTTCCGGAATTTTATTTTCCTTGGCAAGATCCACAATATTGAGATACTGATCGTAATCCAGAATATTCAGCACTTCGGCAGCTTTGGCCAGCGTAATGTTTTTCTGGGAGAAAGTAGACAGCCTATCGAAAATGGAAAGTGCATCTCTTAAGGCTCCATCGGCTTTCTGAGCAATCAGATACAATGCATCATCTTCGTACCGGATATTTTCTTTCTCGGCAATATTTCTCAGATGATTCTGGATGTCTTCAATGACAATTCTCTTGAAGTCATAGATCTGACAACGTGACAAAATGGTAGGAATAATCTTATGCTTCTCCGTGGTTGCTAAAATAAATATAGCATGGGCAGGCGGCTCTTCCAGCGTTTTCAGGAAAGCATTGAAAGCGGCAGAAGACAGCATATGAACCTCATCTATGATATATACTTTGTATTTACCAACCTGAGGTGCAAAACGTACCTGATCTATCAGTTCCCTGATATCATCTACAGAGTTATTGGATGCTGCATCCAGCTCGTAGATATTATACGCAAAGCCGTCTTCTGAAACCGAGCCATCTTTCTCATTGATCTTTCTTGCCAGAATCCTGGCACAAGTAGTTTTACCCACACCACGAGGACCGCAAAAAAGCAATGCCTGAGCTAATTGGCTTTCTTCAATTGCATGTTCTAAAGTATCCGTAATATGGGATTGTCCTACAACCGTATCAAACTCCTGAGGACGATATTTTCTTGCAGATACTATAAAATTTTCCATTGGCCAAAAGTAAGAAATATAGTTTTAATTTGAAAATTAAAAGTTTTCAAATTATCAACAAAAATCATATTTCTGCCTAAATCGGAAAACTTTTAATTCCTACTTTTTTTTGCTGTAAGCAAAGTCGATCAGCTCAACGATAGCGCCTTCAATCTCTTTTCTGCCTTCTTCAGTTTTCAGGTCAATCCCGCAGAACTTACTTGCGTTGTATCCTGTATAAAGGTTGAGATAATAAGCCCCGGAAACAATAAGAGCCATAATTGCCCTGTGCCTTGTTGCCACACCTTCTCCGAAGTAAGGATCTGAAATGTTTCCAAATAAAACCTCTCCTACTTCTTCACGCTGATCAACCAGTTTTTTAAGGATAGGCTTGCTTTCAGAAAGTTCCCAAAGAATAATTTTCTGAAGTTCCTTATTTTTCTTCAGGTTTTCGAACTGATTAAGCACCACCATTTTGGTAAGCTCATGTCCGCCGTCAGAAAAGTCCATATCAACGTCCTGGTTGACCTGGCTCCAGTAATCCTGAGATTTGATATACTCATCGATCAGTTTATCAGTACTTCCGAAGTACTCATAGATCAGTTTTTTATCAAATCCGGCAACGGCAGCGATTTTGCTTACTTTTAATCCGGAATATCCTTTTACTCTTAAAATTTTACCAACTGCAGCAAGCAGTTTCTGTTTTGTTTTTTCTTTGTCCCTAATGGGGCCCTGCACTACTTTTCTAGGCATAATTATTATTTTTTCGCAATATGCAATTTTTTATTAATATCATCAAACGCATTAAGCGTTTTGTCGAGATGTTCTTTTTCATGTCTTGCAGTCACACTCATCCTGATACGCGCATCTTTTCTTGGTACAGCCGGATAAAGAATCGGGTTGGTATAGATTCCTTTTTCTATTAGTAGTTTTCCGGCTTCCCCTGTTACATAAGGGTCTCCAATTTTTACGGGAATAATGGCGGAGCAGGTTACCCCGGTATCTAATCCTAAATCATCAAGTCCTTTTTTGAAATAGTTGATATTATTCCAGAGTTTTTCTCTCCAGATAGGTTCTTCATCAATTAAATCAATGGCTTTAACGATTCCTGCGGATGATGGCGGAGCTGTAGCTGAGAAGATCTGCTGACGGGAATGGAATCTGATGAATGCGGAAAGTTTTTTATCTGCAATAACATAACCGCCCAGATTACCAAAGGTCTTACTGAATGTACCTGTAATGATATCTACCTTATCCAGTAATCCAGCCTGTTCCAAAGTTCCTCTCCCTGTTTCTCCGAGGATGCCGACACCATGTACGTCGTCCACCATCAGAAAGGCATTGTACTTTTTTACAAGATTATAGATCTCATTAATGCGGGAAGTATCTCCATCCTGGGAATACACTCCATCCACTACAACGAGTTTCGTACGGTACAGATTTTCAGATACCTTCAAAATGTGTTCCAAAGATTCGAGATTATTGTGCGGAAATGTTTTTTTATTGGTAAAAGCACATCCTTCGTGCACGCTGGCATGTACCGCCATATCTAAAATAGCAAGATCCTCTTTCTGCATTAAACATTGTAAAGTAGCACTGTTAGCAGTATATCCTGTAGTAAATACTACAGCTTCGTCTTCTGTACGTTTAAAAAAACCTGAAATCTTTTTTTCTAAAGCGTTATGGTAATCAAAATATCCACCGATAAGAGGAGTTGCTCCTGTACCTGTACCATATTTTTCTATTCCTTCAATAGCTGCTTGCTTTACTTTTGGGTGTTGTGTAAATCCCAAATAATCACTTGATACGAAACTAACGAATTCTCTGTTGCGGTCTGCAATATTTACATTCAGTACTGCATTGGTTCCTGAAGTATTCTTCAGTCTGTAGTTCATGTGCCCGTTAGACTTTACATAGTCTAAATATTCATAAAAAATTTCAGCCCTTTGAGCCATGTCATTGTCTGGTATATTCTCAAAGTCTTTAATAGTTGCTGTTGTGAAGTTGATGCTCATCCTTAATCTTGTTTGTTGTGTGGTTTAAAAAAAAACAAATATATAACTATTTAAAGGGCTTAAGCTCCCTTACTAAGATTAAATATTATTAAAGACACAATAATTTATTCTTATGCTCTGGAAACCAAACTCAATTGTATACCTCTGTCTCTTTTTAACATTTTTCTTTATTGAATTAATTAGTTTTTTCTTACCTAAATTTAATAAAAAAAGTAAACAATAAAGAAATATTAATAGATAAATAATAAAAAAATGCGATTATTTTTTACAACCACCTCATTTATAAAAGATTATTTTCGGGTAATTTTAACAATATAATTCACTAAATTATCTTTAAACCGTCATTACAGCATGATTAAATCCCTACCTAGAGACAGAATTTGCCGTAAATTCCCTTCTAAAGCAATTTTAAAGAAATAAAACAGACGGATTAAGATTTATTGGATTTTCTGAATTCCCCAGGTGTATGACCGGTCATTTTTTTGAAAAACTTTGAAAAATTGGAAGGGTCATACGTAAAAATACGGGCAATTTCTGCTACAGATTTACGGGTAGTAACGAGCATATATTTGGCCTGTTCAATAATTTTTTCATCATAAAAAAAGCAGGGATGCTGCCCGGTTTCCTTTTTAACAGTATCGGTAAGATGTTTATGGGACACCGCAAGCTCTCCGGCAATTTCATTCAATTCCATAAATTCCGGAACAGCCCCGGAGATAACATCCCGGATATGCTTGTCTAAAAAGGTAAAATACTGACGGGTGATCTCTTCACTTCTTTTCATCATTCAGGGTTCTTCTTAATCTGTATTCAAATTATAAAATTAATCATTAGATGCAAAACAGCATGGTGAACTTTTCGGATATTTAAACTCAACGTTTAATAAAAACTATCTTTAAAAGCCTGCGTAGAATTTTTTACTTTCAACTTTTCCAGAATATTCTGGCGGTGGCGGCTTACAGTATTGACGCTTATAGACAGCAGATCTGCAATTTCTTTGCTGGCATATCCTTCACCTACAAACTTCAAGACCTCCAGCTCTCTCGGGCTCAGAATACTTTTATAGTCAAGCTTATCTTTTACAACCACTTCTCCTTTTATCATATTCACAATCATAAAATCAGGGGCATTGGATGAAGTCAGGGCCATATTATAGAGGCATAATGCCAGCCTCAGCCTTCCGTTGTCAGGTGAATAAATATAAAACATACGGTGATTCACCCATCTGTACTTTTCATTTTTATCTTTCATCCTGATTTTTGAAAGCACACTGTACGCTGTACGTTCCTTCCTTTCCATCGTATCAAGTAATTTGAAAAAACGGAGTTCGTGGATATATTTTTTCAGGCGGTCATCCGGATGTATCTTTTTCAGCATTTCTTCTTCCCAGATGGTTTCAATTTCTGCAGGATTTTCATCTGTACTGAGGCCAAGTTCTGCTGCCGCTTCAGACTTATAAATATAACTTTTATTCGCCTGCATATCACTCAGTACACCTATTGCACCTTCCATCTGCGAATATGCCAGAGTCCTCTGCTTATAGATTTCTATATCAAGCAGGCACTTTTTTGAAGTGCTATCAAGTAATTTATCGCTAAGCTGTTCACGGATTTCCATAATGGTTATTTATCAGTATTGACGAAAATGTTGTTTAATAATACTTTTGCTAAAATAATAATTACGTTTAGAACTTATTTCAAAGAGAATGAAGAAATTGATTTTAGGTTTTTGCACCTTATTCCTTACTCAAAAGTTTTGCGCCCAGACCCTGGAGAAAATGACCTGGTTTAACGAGCCTGAAAAATGGGAAATAAAAAACAACAGTCTTTCGATGTTCGTAACCCCTCAAAGTGATTATTGGAGGGTTTCACATTATGGATTTACTGTAGATGACGCTCCTTTTTATTATACAACTTATGGCGGCGAATTTGAAGCAAAAGTAAAAATAACCGGGAGCTATAAAGCCAGATTTGACCAGATGGGGCTTATGCTGAGAACAGATAAGGAGCATTATATCAAAGCAGGAGTAGAGTTTGTAGATGGAAAATATAATCTAAGCACGGTAGTAACCCACAACAAAAGTGACTGGAGTGTCATTACACTGGAGAAAACACCTCCTGCAGTATGGATAAAAGCGGTAAGAAGGCTGGATGCTGTTGAGATTTTCTATTCTTTTGATGACAAGAACTATATCATGATGCGCAATGCTCCTCTTCAGGATAATACTCCTGTGATGGTCGGATTAATGGCAGCATGTCCTGACGGAGAAGGATTCAATGCCACCTTTGAAAACTTTAAAGTAAAGCATCTTCCGGATCAGCGCAGGCTGCAATGGCTTGAAAAACATCAATAGTGATTGAATTATACTTCAATATACAATCAATTTTATTTACCTCCCATCATTTCCGGGAGGTTTTTTATTGTAAAATGTCATTCCGTGAGGGTTAGAAACAAAAAGAGGCTGTTTATCAGTACAGCCTCTTGTGTTTTTGAGATAAAAACCGTTTGTGTTCTTAGAATCATTATTTTGACAATAAAGCTTCTTTAGTCGTTATGAGAATATTTTGCAAAAATATGAATATCCATGAGCCCTGGCAAAGATGTCATGTAGAATTAACCTCAGATTTTTGTCAAATTATTACTACAAATAACAATTAAAAAAAGCTTAAGCCGTTATTAATAAATCTGTAAAAAATATACAGACACATCAATATTTGTCATTTATAAATTCTAAAATAAATCCAAAGCCCGGTACACCACTATGATTTACTGAAGGATTTTAAAATGAATCTGTCATAAATTTATCACTTATTATTGATATATCATAATTTTTTGGAAAATTCTGAGTACCATATTAACGGCAAACCACCATATAACTTACAGAAAACAGGAGGTAAGATGCTGATTTATCTCCATAATTTCACTATTTTTACACGATCAAAAAATATAAAACACAAAAGACCAGAAAACTTCAATGATAAAAATTTATTCTCAATCGTTCCTGCCCTTTAAAAAGACTTTGACTTATACAAATATTATTATTAACCATCTATTGCATTAGCAGCAGATAAAGATAAGTCTTGCACATATATGAGAATCTGGGCATTTATTTTTGCTTGCATATATTTAAACATTTCCGGACAGCGCCACACTTCTTCGTGGTACAACATAGATAATGGGCTTCCGCAAAGCAGTGCAAAGGCCATCGTCAAGGATAAATATGGCTTTATCTGGATCTCCACAGAAAACGGACTGGTACGGTATGATGGAAGTTCGTTTATTACTTTTAATAATTTCAGGGTAAATAACCTGCATTTCGGTGAATTTATCGGAGATCCGCTTCTTGACAGTATAACGGTTCTTAATAATTTTCAGGAGAATAAGATCATCATTAAAAACAGATTCCCGAAGCTTGCAAACATTACCAAAGATGATAAAATAATCTACTCCAAAGGGGGAAGCATTATACACCGTATTGCGAACAACATCATTACATCGGATTTCTATAATGATGTGCAATATTTTATCCGGCTTAAGAATTCTGTTTATCATTTTACAGAAAATGCCATTATCTATAAGGAAGGAAAAAAAGAAACAAAAATCGGACTTCCCTTTACCAATAAAGATCTGAACAATACTTTTGTTTTTAATGATACACTTTTTATCAATGATCTGAAAAAAAGAAAAACCTACTCTATCTGCAAAGGTCATCTTTCCGTTTCTTCCCAACCTACGCTTTTTAATCATCCGGATACCAAAGTTTACTGGCAGCAGATCACGGATCAGACTTTCATTATCAACCACAATACTATTTATATCGTAGAAGGTTCTCCCAGTGGTCTTCGTTTGAAATTTCTTGTAAAATATGAGGAAATCGGAAACCATCCTTACTGTGCTATGTTCTATGACAAGGATTTCAATAAATTATATCTTGGAACGCTCAATAACGGACTGAATATCGTTAAGCTTTCCAATTTTTATATTTCAAAAAAAGAAGCTGATTTTTCCAATAATGTTTATTATACCTCCCTTCCTTTCAGTAAGAATACGATCATTAGTGAAGACGGTACAGAATTCGGGAGAAACGGCATTGTAAACAAGCATCTTTTCGGGTACAATGACAATTACCTGATGATGTATGACAATTCCGGGGATATTCTGATCAGAAAGAGAAACAGTATTATGAGGTTTTATAAAAATTCAGGATATAAAAAGAAGGATTCTGCTCTGTGCAGAAAAGGACTTCAGTCTTTTATGAAAAGCGGAAATCTTTACGGAACAGCCTTTACCCATCCTTCAGGAACCCAGCTCCACCTTTACAGGAAGGATATATTTACCCAGCCGGATTATACCTTTAATTTTAAAAGTTTCATCAATACTTTTTATCAGTACAGTGAAAATGAAATTCTGACCGGAAACAGTGACGGTCTGTATTCTGTAATGCTGGGGAGCAACAGGATAACTCCTATAATGAAAAACATCCATGTTAAAAGTATTATCAGGACAAAGGATAATCTGATATGGATTACTACGAATAAAAGCGGATTTTATCTTCTCAGAAACCACAGGCTTATCAAAATGCCGAATGACATCAATGATTACCTGAAGTCTGCACATTATATTCTTGAAGATCAAAAAGGATATTACTGGATTTCTTCTAATAACGGTATGTTTAAGGTTCCTAAAAAACAGTTGCTGCGCTATGCAGACAACAAAAACACTCCGGTATTCTATTACCGTTTCACCAAAAAAGACGGCTTTCTGACGAATGAATTTAATGGAAGCTCAGAACCTAACGCATATGCTCTTGAAAACGGGGATTTTGTATTCCCGTCGATGGATGGCTTTTTGTTTTTCAATCCGGACAGTATCCGGACTTATTATCCGGACAGAAACAAAATTTATATTGAAAGGGTAAAAATCGGAAATTCTGAACCTAAGTATTTCCATCAGGTATTTGATTTAAAGAATGATTACAAAACAGCAGAGGTCTTTATTGACATTCCTTATTTTTCCAATCCGGGAAATCTTTATATTGAAGCCAGGATATCGGGAAAAGAAAATACTGAATGGGAAAAGGTTATAACAGGAACGGAGCTAAAATACACGATCAGCAATCTTTCTCCGGGAGATTATACCCTGAGCATTCGGGTACTGGTTTCTCCGGACGGGCAATATGAAGTGAGGACAGTACGTTTCAAAATCCAGCCTCTTTTTTATCAGACACTGCTTTTCAGAGTGTCAGTTTCTATCATAATCCTGATCATCATTATAGTTATTGTTCAGCTAACGACTAATTTCCTAAGGATAAAAAATAAGGCGCTGAAACAGATAGTACATAATAAAAACTCTGAGCTGAAAGAAACATCCCTTCACCTTGAGCTGGTAAAAAGCAATCTGCAGAAAGAAACGGAATACCAGAAGAAACTGGTAGAAACCATCAGCCATGATATTACAACTCCTATCAGGTTTATTGCCATGCTTTCGCAAAAGCTTCATGAGTCTGATGATGTGGAACTTCAGAAGAAGTATTTTGACAGTATTTATAAATCCTCAGAGCAGCTGTATCAGTTTACCCTCAATTTAAAAGAATACACCGAGCTTTATAAAGCCGAGAACATCTTTGAAGAAAAAGAATATCCTATCAACAGAATCCTGGAAATCAAGAACAGACTGTTCTGTGAAATCGCAAAAGAAAAAGGAACAACAATAACCAATCTTTCTGAGCAGAAGGTTTATTCCAGAGTAAATGAAAGTATTTTAACAGCCATTATTCATAACATCCTTGATAATGCTGTGAAAAACACCTTCGAGGGTAATATAACCATGGCTATTAATGGAAGCCAGCAAAAATCCATAATAACAATTACTGATACGGGAACAGGAATGTCTGCAGAACAGATTGCCATTTATATGAACCTGTTCAGAAACCCAAAACTGGAAACTCCCAGCTTCAAGGGAAAAGGACTGGGGCTGCATATGGTGATTCATCTGGTAAAAAAGATCAATGCTGAAATAAGTTTCAGGCAAAACCAGCCTCAGGGAACGATTGTGGAAATAACACTCAATAAAAACTAACCTCTATGAATGAAAAAATTTTAATCGCTGATGATCATTATGTAGTGAGGGCCGGAACCTCTCTGGTCCTTGAGACTGCTTATCCGGGACTGAAAATAGATTTTGCGGAAAACTATGACCAGGTGAAAAAGAAGTTGGAAAACCAAAGGTATGATCTTCTCATTCTGGATATTGATATGCCGGGAACCCAATATAAAAAAATGGTTCCGGAGCTTAAAAGCATACAGAACGACCTTAAGATCCTCATATTTTCAGGATATGACAAAGATGTTGCAATTCAGTATATCAGAGAAGGTGCTGAAGGATACCTGAACAAACAAAGCAGTGAAGAAGAAATTAAAAATGCAGTGAAAACGGTAATTGAAAAAGGGTATTTCTATCCTGCAGAGCTGATCGGTCTGATTATTCAAAACAAAAGAAATAATCCTGTAGAAAAGCTGTCATCCAGAGAATACGAAATCTTCAAGCTTCTTGCAGACGGAAACGGAAATCTTGAAATTGCCAACAGACTTAATATTCAGATGTCTACTGTAAGTACTTATAAAAAAAGAATTTTTCAAAAGCTTGATGTCACCAATATTGCAGAACTGATCAAGGTATATGAAATGATGCATTAAAAAAGGGGGCGGAACCCTTATTATATTCCAGCCCCCAGAAAAAACACAAATCTCATTAGAAAACAGATAACCTGTTGATTTGTTTATTTTTATATATCATTGTATTTTTAGAATCATGTAACAGCTTTAATACAGTCTCTGTACAGAAAGGTACAGTTCTCTTGTATTATCAGAAGTATTGGAGTCCGTTGTGGTTGCATTACTGCTTCCTGTGCTGGACCTGTTATCAACACGGAATGCATAATATACTCTGTACCATCTTGGCTCCGGCTCCTGTATGGTGATATCAAATGTTACGGTCTCATTATGGGTCTGCGTCAGGTAAACACCATCATCAAACTGCCTGTAGGCACCTGGTGATAATTTAATATTTCCGTTGTCCGAATCTCCGGTATGAGTAGACATTTCTGATACCCAGATCTTCACATCTGATGTTCCTACATTATAAAGCCTTGGGTTGAAAGTTGTGGCAGCTCCTGTTCCTGCCGAACTGCTGTCAAATTGTGCATCAAGCCTTAAAAAACCGCCCAGAACAGGAAGATCTGAAAGATATGTGCTGGCCAGCGTGTTGACTCCGGAAACCCCGGCAGGTATGCTTCCATGGTAATAAATTAAATCTCCGATTGTAATATCATCATCCACCCCTCCAAATGCAAACTTCCATGTTGTTCCGTTAAACATATAATAACCGGCCTTGTCTACTTTTGCAGTTTTTGCAGAAGGCACGGTTACAGGCTGAGTCACATAAACCAATGTTCCGGTCTGCGCAGCCAGGTAGACATTATCTTTAGCTCTCAGCTGATCCCCAGTTAACCTTGGTGCCATTACTCCATCGGGAACTGTTGCAGCATCGGGTTTACCCTCTACCTGCAATGTTACTTTTGGAGAATCTGTATTAATACCAACCTGGGAATAGGCAGCCAGTGAAAGGCACATCATAATACCGGAAAGAGTTAATTTTATTTTCTTCATTTTAGTATATTTGTTTAAAAATTATTGATTTATAAAGGAAATAAATCGTGCAGGTCAATTGACATACCATCAATCAGCCTTTAAGAGCTAGCGGTTGCAAAGTTATCTGCATTGACCAATCAATTTTCTGAATAATCAATGAAAAACCGGAAACGGCTCAATAAAACACAATGAACTGCAAATCAAATAGTTAAATCAGTTATTTTCTGAAAAATGACTGCAATATATTATATTGAATGATTTAAAAAATTATCTCTTGCCACAAATGACCGCCACAAAAGACATACAAATTGAACAGTACAAAAGACAGCTGATCTATTATTACAACATTCTGATGTCTGTTATTCTTGCCGTCTTTGGTTTGATATTTACCTTTATCATTCCGGATCAGGTCATGGCCTGGTATCTTTACGGAGGACTTTTTTTGCTCGTGTATACTTACCTGATTGTACGCAAGACTTACTCTGTAAATGTTATGGTGCATTCTTATATTATTATTGCCACTCTTTACAATTTTTACATCATGCTTGTGTTCTGGAATAATTCCATAGCAAGTTTTGTCTGGCTTATCCCTATTCCGCTGGCAGCCTATGTTTTCTTTTCAAGGAAATATGTCTTCATTTACAGTCTCTTTGTTGTACTGAATATTGCAGCAGGATATCTTATATCAAAAAACTTCAGCTTTGATTTCCCTCTGCACAGTCAGGATGATGTAAGAATTACAGATACGATCCTTATGATTTCCAATGTTGCTGTTATATCACTCCTGCTCTATTTTAAGGATAAAATAAAACGTATTGAAATTTACCACGAAATTGAAAGCAAGGTTCATGCTGCAGAAACTCAGTCCGCTCCGGTGGCAGAAAAAATTCCTTTTGCAGATGAACTGTTTGAAAAAATCGAATCCGTCATGCAGGAAAAACAACTGTATAAAGATGTGAATTTCAATATTTCAAAGCTTTCTACAGTAATGGATATCAACAGCAGTTATATATCAAAATCAATACGTGCAAAGGGCTACCCCAATTTCAACAATTATCTGAATATGCACAGGATTGAATGCGTGAAAAGACTTCTTCATGAAAATGATATTGAAAAGGTTACCCTGATGTATATTTACACCGAGGCAGGATTTTCCAACCAATCTACTTTCAACAGGGTATTCAAACAGATGGAAAACGTTACTCCATCTGAATATATCAGCAATTTACAGGTGCACTGATTTGTTTCACCAATAAAAATCATTGAGACAATAATTTTTAAATCCGGAAAATAATCAGGAAATTTACGGGACTTAATTTTCTGTTTAATCCACTGCATTGTAATTGCAAACACTCATGAATTCATCTGAAAAAGCTTTTCAGGGAAGCCGGCGTCTCCGATACATAAAACTTTGTATTTTTTTTTCAGGACTTTCGGTTTTTGCACAGCTGTATCTCTTTCAGCCCATGCTGCCAATGGCAGCACAGCAGTTTGGGGTATCCGTAGGTGATACTTCCCTGCTTGTCTCCTCCTCTACAATAGGTATGGCATTGGGATTATTATTTTTTGCTTTCAAAGCTGACAGCTATTCAAGAAAAAACCTGATGGTCTTTTCGCTGATTTCATCTGCCATGCTTACCATCATTTCTACCTGGATTCCTGCTTTAAGTCTTCTGATTGCTATCGGGGTGTTGAAAGGTTTTGTTGTTTCCGGAGTTTCTGCGGTAGCTTTGGCCTATCTTACAGAGGAGGTGAATGCTCTTGCTGTGCCTGCTGCCATCAGTATGTATCTCAGCGGCAATACGATCGGAGGAATGAGCGGAAGAATACTGGCCACTTTATTTGCCGGTGAATTCGGATGGCGTAATGCTGTGCTGCTTATCGGAATAGAAAGCCTCATTCTGGGTGCTGTATTCTGGAAACTGTTCCCGGAATCAAGGTTTTTCAATCCTCAGAAAACGGATTATCATCTTAAGGTAAAACAGATGAAATTTTTCCTTACCAACCCTTATATGCTTCGTTTATACTGTACTGCTGCATTGCTGATGGGAGTTTTTGTAAGCGCTTATAATTACCTTACATTCAGACTGGAAGCGAAACCATTTTCATTAAGCCACTTTATTATTGCTTTTATTTTTCTGATGTATATTTTCGGAGTCTTCGGAACTATGATTGTGGGACGTCTTTCCAGAAGATTTCCCATGAACGGTATCCTTAAGGGCTCTATCCTGTTTATGCTCACCGGAGCTGCATTGCTGCTATCGGAAAATATGTATGTTCTTATCTTCGGCCTTGGTCTTTTTACCCTCTCCTTCTTTGCGGCACATACTATGGCCAGCCAGATGACAGCTTTATATGCCAAGCGTGGGAAGTCTTCAGCAACTTCTATTTACTGGCTTTTCTATTATTTTGGTTCAAGCATTCTGGGAAGCGGTACCGGTTATATTCTTCATGCTTATTCCTGGAATATTTTCATAGGTGTCCTTATTCTGTCTGTTATTATTGCCCTCCTTTTGACCACAGCTAATGTGAATCCAAGGGAAAAAGCAAAAAGCTGATACCACACAGATACCACACTTTATTTTTCGTGAAAATGCTATAATTCGTGTATTGGTGTACTATTTTAACACATTATTAATTTTTTATAGTAAAAATTTAACCTAATCTCACTTAAAACAACGGCTGGCCATGTAATGCCGGGCATACTATTTGCTGTTTATCAAGGACCATATCACCACCTAAAAATCAAAATATTATGAACGTAGCAGATCTAAAAATCAAGAACTTAGTCGAGTACAAAAATCAGATTTATACGATCACTGAGATCTTTCAGAATGTCGACCAGGCTTATTTTGTTAAAATTGAAAATGATATTCACAGTATTTCGGTCCCGGCCGCTTCCATCAAGCCCATCAGAATAACCGAAGAATGGCTTGAAAAGCTGGGATTCTCACGGACTGACAGTTCGGACCAGAGTATACGATATGAAAGACCGGAAGCATTTATAAAATATGATATCGACCTGAGCTCCAGAAAAATAATGGAAGGGTTGAAAATATACGGAAACGCCATCAAGTGCAAATACATCCATGAGTTTCAGAATATTTTCTCAAGCTTATTCGGAAAGGAAACTGCTTTACATTATGGCTATCTTAAGACAGAATCATAGTTAAATAGTTCTTAGTTGAAGAAGACCACAATTTACCTGTAAATTGTGGTCTTCTTTTTTTGAAAGGGTTCAAAGAATTTACCCAAATAACAATAAAACAGCTACCGGATACCCAATTTGATTCCGTATTTTTACAGTAAACCTAATCATCCGTTATGCAAGAAGTTATCGTTTATCAAATCGATTCTTTTACCAAAGAAAAGTTCAAAGGAAACCCGGCTGGAGTTGTGTTAAATGCTGAAAATATGACAGCTGAAGAAATGCAACTTATTGCGAGGGAACTTAATAATTCTGAAACTGCATTTGTTTTTAAACCTGCTCATCCCGGAGAAGATTTTGATTATCACATCCGGTATTTTACTCCCACCACAGAGGTGCCTTCCTGCGGGCATGCCACAATTGCGGCACTCTATGCAAAAGCTCAGGAAGATCATCTGGATTCCTGTACCATCAGAATACATACACCAATCGGCATATTACCGATTTATATTGAAAGGAAAGACAATGATTATCTTATTACCATGACACAGGGGAAATTTGAGCTAAGTCCTGCTTTTGATCCTGCAATGACTCAAAAAATTGTACTAGCACTGGGACTGACAATGGATGATCTTGATGAAAAATGTCCGGTACAAATTGCTTCAACAGGACATTCAAAAGTAATGATCGGTATTAAAAGCAATATGATTTTAAGTCATCTGGCTCCTGATCTTACCGCTTTGGCAAAACTTAGTAAGGAAATTGGCTGTAACGGATATTTTGTATTTACTTTCGATACCGATGAAAAAGAGATATTAACCAACGGAAGAATGTTTGCTCCTGCCATCGGGATTACTGAAGATCCTGTTACAGGAAATGCGAACGGACCACTTGGAGGCTATCTTATTCAACACAAAATCATTGAGACTTCCGATGACACCTTTGAATTTACCGGAAAACAGGGTGAAGCCATCAACAGGGTTGGTAGAGTAAAAGTAAGTGTCAATATCAAAGATAGTAAGCCTGATACCGTCAGTATTACCGGAAATGCAGTAAGTGTTTTCAGAACAACCATGAATGTGCACTAACTTTCATATTTATAATAAAAATGTCCCCATAGAAGAATACCAGTCGTCATTAAGGTGAATCAAAAAAAATTGAATACAATGAAAGAATTCTTATTAGTCTTCCGTGCAGACTACAAGTCTATGCCTAAGACATCACCGGAACAAATGCAGGCCAATACCCAGAAATGGATGAACTGGATCGCCGGAATTGCTGCTCAGAATAAACTGGCAGACCGGGGTAACCGTCTGGAAAACACCGGACAGGTTCTAAAGTCAGACGGATTAATTTCTGACGGACCGTATGCTGAGATTAAAGAATCAATTCTGGGCTATACACTGATCAATGCTGAATCTGTTGAAGAAGCTACCGCTTTATGCAAGGAATGTCCCATCCTGCTATTGGGTGGTAGCGTAGAAATAAGAGAGATCAGCAAACTGTAGCATGATTTTGCAAACTCAAAAGCGCAGGAGATTATCGATTCATTTTCTTTGCGCTTTTGAGTTTCCCGGAACAAATATACTTACCTTTGATATAGCCTTTTCATAAATCATGGTAAATCCGAATGAAATAACCCCGCATTTATTCAGGACTGAGTACAGCAAGATCGTTGCAGTACTTTGCAGAAGTTTTGATATCAAACATATCGAAAATGCCGAAGATATTGCCAGTGAAACTTTTCTGAAGGCTTCAGAATATTGGGCACTGCACGGACTTCCCGATAATCCTTCAGCCTGGCTTTACACCGTGGCAAAGAATAAAGCAAAGGATTATTTCAAACACCTTGCCGTTATTGAAAAAAACAAACAAGAAGATGTAAAAACCGCTGAAAACAATTACCAGACAATCGATTTTGATACCAAAAATATTTCCGACAGCCAGCTGGAAATGATTTTTGCGGCCTGCAATCCCGTCAACTCCCAGGAAACTCAGATATGTCTGGCCCTCCAGATTCTTTGTGGTTTCAGCATAGAAGAGATTGCCAATGCTTTTCTATCCAAAACGGAAACCATAAAAAAACGCCTGCAGCGAGGCCGGGAAGCACTCAGAACACATCATTTTACAATAGATTCTTTAAGTGAACAGGATATTCATCAGCGTCTGGAAACGGTATTAACTACTTTATATCTATTGTTTAACGAAGGGTATTTTTCAAGAAGCCATAATCTTTTAATTCGTAAAGACCTCTGTCTGGAAGCTATGAGACTCACTTTGATTCTCACTGACCATCCATTCACCAATACTCCAAAAGCCAATGCATTACTGGCCCTGATGTGTTTTCAAAGCTCAAGACTTGACGCAAGGATTAATGATGAAGGTGAAGCCATTCTTTTTGATGAGCAGGACGAAACGTTATGGGATAAAGCTTTAATAGAAAAAGGAAATTATTACCTGACAGAGGCCTGCCAGCCCAACCACTCTTCTGTTTCAAAATATCATCTGGAGGCTGGTATTGCCTATTGGCACACTTCATCGGCTGAGGATAAATGGCAGCAGATTTTAAATCTCTACAACCAGCTTGTTGTTATTGAATACTCGCCTGTTACCGCCTTAAACAGAACTTTTGCTTTTTCAAAAGTCTATGGAAATCAGAAGGCAGCCATTGAAGCTGAAAAACTTAACCTCATCACCAGCGAATATTATCATGGACTGCTGGGTTATTTATATACGGAACTCGATACCAATAAAGCTATTCATCATTATCAGGAAGCCATCCGTCTGACAAAATCAAAACCGGAAAAGCAGACTTTACAGAAACAGATTGATCTTTTGTGTTCAAAATAAAAAGCCTCCTGACCAATATTCAAGAGACTTTTCTATAATTATTTAGCATCTGTGATTATTGAGAACAATCCTCTTTCCCGATGAGAAGAAGGTTGATGAGTTCTTGTCTGTTGATTTTAACAACATCACCATTTTTAATTTTATACTTCTTCTGCAGGAGTTTTTCATTACAATAAACCGCATTGATATTCATCAGTTGATTCAATTGGGAAGATGAAAGGCCAAAACATTTTCTTATAACTGTTGAAACTCTTACATTAAAATCGAAAGGATATTGTATTTGAAACGAAATCATTTCATTTTTCATATTTGTCAGGTCTTCAACGGAAAGATCTTCACGGATAATTTCATATTCTACACTTTCCGGATCTGCTTCCACATTATTTTTCCTTATTGTTTCCAGTGAAAATGCATATGTCCAAACTGTTTCCAAATTATTTTCTGACAATTTATCAAACAAATCTTTACTGATAGCTTCTGTCCTGATTCTTGAAAATACAGTTATATTGTAGGTATTATTGCATTGTATACACCGGTAAATTAACCATATATCAATATTCTTTTTTTGAGCATTCAGTCTGAATTTATCGCTGCATTGAAATCTGTAGCTGTTACAATGATTGCATTTCTTTTTTAGTAAGGGAGTATTTTTCGCTTTTACCTCCCATATATGTATAGTACTCATTACTTATAGTTGTGCTTAATATTCTTTGTAGGATTTTTTCCATATTATTCACACTCTGCAGTAAAGTTGATATGCATCTGATTTTACTCAAGACTCTTTTAAGATTAGTTTGCTGTAAGTTTCGTCATTGTTACAGACAAAATACAGACACAGTTGCTTTTACAGGCACTGCAATAAATAATATGATAAAATGAAAACCTGTTCAGGTAGAATTACCCAAACGAAAGAACGATCAGCCTGTGGTTATTGAGACTGATACTAAGCGATAATAAGTTTAAGAGTTGTTCTCAAAACAAGTTGTTTACTTGGTTATGATAAAAGTAGTTAATTTTATTGAAGAACAGTGAGTTTTTACATTTAATTCCAGGTAAGTAAATTTGCACCCCATTTGCGGGAAAAATTGAACCATACAACAAACAAAAATTGAACCATACAACAAACCTGTCTTTTCCGTTTCTGACGAACTTTGTGGTATTAAAATCATCAAAATGAATCAGATTAATAAAATTTACATCAACGGCGAATTTGTTACGCCGAGCGGAACAGAAACTTTTGATCTTATAAGTCCAGTTACCAATCAAAAAACAGGCGAAGTAATTTTGGGAAATGAGGAAGACACCCGAATGGCCATCGCAGCAGCGAAAAAAGCTTTTAAGACATTTTCAAAAACAACAAAAGAAGAACGCATTGGTTTTCTTAAAAAGCTGCATGAAGCGGTAAGCAAACGGGAAGATGAACTAGTTTCCGTCATGGTCAATGAATACGGAGGAACATTACAGTTTTGCAGAATGAGCGTTCAGAATGCAATTTCTGCCTTTACAACTACGATCAAGACCTTAGAATCTTATAGTTTCGAAAGAACAGCCGGATATTCTAAAGTACGTTTTGAATCTCTGGGTGTAGTAGGAATCATCACACCATGGAATGCCAGCAACAGCTTTATCTGCAACAAACTCGCAACCGCTATTGCTGCCGGATGTACCGCCGTTATCAAACCCAGTGAAATGAGTGCTGCCCAGACCCAGCTGCTTACTGAATGTTTTCATGAAGCGGGCTTGCCTGAAGGAGTATTCAATATAGTTAACGGATTAGGAAACGTAGTAGGAGCAGAAATTACTCAGCATCCTGATATCGCTAAAATATCCTTCACCGGATCTACATTGACCGGAAAAGCGATTGCCAAAGGGGCTGTAGATACGATGAAAAGGGTAACCTTAGAACTTGGCGGGAAGTCTCCCAATATCATTCTTGAAGACGCTGATCTTGATAAGGCTATTCCTATGGCTGTTTTCGGAGCTTATATGAACAACGGGCAGGCATGTATTGCCCCTACCCGGCTGCTTGTTCCCCAAAACCGGCTGGATGAGGTAAATAAACTCGCTAAAAAAGCTGCAGAACAGGTAAAGGTGGGAAATCCTGACGAAGAGGACACTCTTGTAGGCCCTATGGTAAGTGTCAGACAATTTGAACGCGTACAAAGTTATATCCGGCTGGGGCAGGAAGAAGGCGCAACTCTGCTGGCAGGTGGTGAAGGTAAGCCGCAAGGTCTTGAAGACGGTAACTTTGTAAAGGCAACCATCTTTACCAACGTACGTAATGATATGCGTATTGCCCAGGAAGAAATCTTCGGACCTGTATTATCCATTATTCCTTATGCTGATGAAGAGGAAGCCATTGCGATTGCCAATGACACTCATTATGGTCTGGCAGCTTATATCAGCTCTTCTGATCAGGAGCATGCTGAACGTGTAGCCGCACGGATTGATGCCGGTAGAATATGTATCAACGGTTTTTCACATGATCCTTATGCTCCTTTCGGCGGCTTTAAACAAAGCGGGATAGGACGTGAATATGGTGTATTCGGGCTGGAAGCTTATCTGGAGCCAAAGGCTGTTATTGTATAAAAAATTATATTCATCACAGTACAATGTTCTAAGAGCATTTTGCTGTGATGATGCTAAAAAGTTTTGTAAGTTTGAAAAAACAACAGATCAAGAAATAACATTCGAGCCATGAGTGAAAATAATATTCCTTTTCCCATCAATTACTCCTGTCATTTTACAGAATTCAGGGAAGGAGAACAGTTTGCGCGGATTCACAGCCTGGGACTTGTTCTTTCCGGGGAAATGGAGCTGAATGACGGGATCACCAAAACGATATTCAAAGAAGGTGAGCTTTATTCTGCAAGAAAAAACCGTTTGGTGAAGTTTGCAAAATATCCTCCTAAAGATGGCGAAATCAAAACTGTAACCATTTATTTTGATGAAGCTATCTTACGGGATTTCAGCCGTGAGTACGGATATCAGGCAGAGAAGAAAGAAAATGTACCCGCCTATATAAAACCCAATCAGAAGGCATTAACTTCTTTTATGTATTCATTGCTTGCCTACGAGGAATTACCTTCATCTCAAGAACTTCTGCGTCTCAAACAAAAAGAAGCGTTACTTCTGATGCTGAACTACGACCCCGGTCTTAAGGATATTTTATTTGATTTCTCAGAACCTCATAAAATTGATATCGAATCTTTTATGAATAAAAATTTTCACTTCAATGTCAATGTAGAGCATTTTGCCTATTTAACGGGAAGAAGTTTATCTGCCTTTAAAAGAGATTTTCAGAAAATATTCGGTATTCCACCGAGACAATGGTTACAGCACCGGAGATTAAAGGAAGCCCATTTTCTGCTAACCCAAAAAGGAAGATCGGTTTCTGATGTTTATCTGGATCTGGGGTTTGAAAATCTATCCCATTTCTCTTTTGCCTTTAAAAAACAGTTTGGTTATCCTCCAAGCTCATTACAGGCAAAATAGAATAAAAAGTGAGCAGGCTATTGCAGTTATCCATGTTTTAACTCTTTAAAATATCAGATCGTGTCATGAAAATCACGACACGATCTGAATAATTGAATCTAATTATTGTAAAGTTTTTTAAAGTGCATATTCCACAGAAGCTTCTTTAGCAGCAGCTACCATTGCTATCAGAGCTTTTTCGGTTTCTTCCCAATGTCTTGTTTTAAGCCCGCAGTCAGGATTTACCCAAAGCTGGCCGGCAGGAATTACATTCTGGGCTTTTCTCAGCAGCTCAATCATTTCTTCTTTTGACGGAACCCTTGGTGAATGGATATCGTATACCCCGGGGCCGATTTCATTCGGATATTTAAAGTCTGCAAAAGCATTCAGAAGCTCCATCTGGGAACGGGAACATTCTATCGTAATTACGTCTGCATCCATATCAGCAATATTTTCAATAATGTCATTGAACTCCGAATAGCACATATGTGTATGGATCTGGGTAGCATCCTCTACTCCGCTTGCTGAAATTCTGAAGGCTTCCACTGCCCATTTCAGGTAATTCTGCCACTCGGTTTTTCTTAACGGAAGGCCTTCTCTTATCGCAGGTTCATCAATCTGAATAATTCTGATCCCTGCTTTTTCCAGATCCACCACTTCATCACGGATCGCCAATGCAATCTGCCTGCATGTTTCCGAACGTGGCTGATCATCACGTACAAAAGACCATTGTAAAATCGTAACAGGACCTGTAAGCATTCCTTTCACCCATTTCTCAGTCTGGGATTGTGCATACTGAGACCAGTAAACCGTCATCGGAGTTGGGCGGGAAACATCACCGAAGATTACAGGAGGCTTTACGCAACGGCTTCCGTAACTCTGTACCCAGCCGTTTTTAGTGAATACAAATCCTTCCAGCCGTTCTCCGAAATACTCTACCATGTCATTGCGCTCAAATTCTCCGTGAACCAGTACATCAATTCCGATGTCTTCCTGCCAGCGGATTGTTCTTTGCGTTTCTTCTTTCAGCAGCCTGTCATACTGTTCTGCTGTCAGTTCTCCTTTTTTGAATTTTGCTCTCCAGCTTCTTACTTCTGCAGTCTGCGGAAACGACCCGATAGTTGTTGTCGGGAATAAAGGAAGCTGTAATGCTTTTTGCTGTTGTTCTTTACGGATTCTGAAGATATTAATTCTTTGCGTATCCTTTTCTGTTACAGCATTAGCTCTCTGCTTTACCTGATCATTATGAATAAGAGAAGAAGTTCTTCTGCTTTCAACTGCTTTTTTATTTTCTTCAAAAGCTTCAAGAATCTGATCAATTTCTGTTTCCGATACCAGCTCTTTAAGCGTTACTACTTCCGTTACTTTCTGTTTGGCAAAAGCCAGCCAGTTTTTAATTTCAGGATTAAGATTGGTTTCAAAATCAAGATCACAAGGGGAATGCAGCAATGAGCAAGATGGTGCGATCAAAACTCTTTCAGAGCCTAATTGATTCACTGCTTTTTTTATCAGAGACAATGACTTTTGATAATCATTTTTCCAGATATTTCTTCCGTCAACCACCCCTAATGACAGGCTTACACTTTCAGGAATAATGTACAGTATATCATCCAGCTGTTCAGGATTTCTTACAAGATCTACGTGCAGCACATTCACAGGAAGTGAAGCAGCCAGTGATGCATTATCTTTTAATCCTTCAAAATAAGTGGCAATAATAAATTTCAGTTTTGGGAAACGTTTCCTTATTTCAGCATATACAAAATGATATGTTTCTTTTGCCTTCTCATTTAAATCCAATGCCAAAAAAGGTTCATCAAACTGAATCCATTCTGCGCCCTGATCCTGAAGTTTGGTTAAAATTTCCGAGTATACATGAAGAAGGTTTCCGGCCAGATCCAGCTTATCAAATCCTTCTTCTTTTTCTTTTCCCAATAACAGATAAGAAACCAGCCCGATAATAACCGGTTTGGCATTGATCCCAGCCTGCTTTGCTCCTGCAAATTCATTGAAAATTTTATCTGAGCTCAGTTTAAACTGCTGGTTTTTATAAAATTCGGGAACAATATAATGGTAATTGGTATCGAACCATTTGGTCATTTCCATTGCTGTGATATCCAGTCCTTCTTTCTGATATCCTCTTGCCATGGCAAAATAAAGATCCAGCTCAGAGTTATTCTTTTTAAGAACCACTTCATGGTAGCGGGACGGTATTGCCCCCACCACAAGGCTCATATCCAGAACCTGATCATAGTATGAAAAATCATTACACGGAATAAGATCTATTCCTGCTTCTTTCTGAATATTCCAGTTTTGGTTACAGATATTTCTGCCTGTATTCAGAAGTTCTTCCGGAAGGATTTTACCTGACCAATACTGCTCGCAGGCTTTTTTGAGTTCTCTTTTGCTACCAATACGCGGATAGCCCAGAATGTGAGTTTGCATTTTTTAAACTTTTATATTAAAACTTGATGTGAAGTCTTTTTAAATGCTTCTTAATGCTTAACGAATAGAAATTCCGGGGAAAATGGCATAGCAGACCCTACAGTTTTCACAGGAGAAAACGTACTTATCTGATATATCATCTGTATGACCCAAAGCTTCAGACCGCGAAAGCACTGTCAATCCAGTAAAGGCAGGTCTCCTGACTTGTAACAGTTTCTGTCATCCTTCCCGCTTTGGCAGTGGATATGCAAGGACAGAAACCTTTGGCGTGTTACTTACAGTTGCGCGACAGCTCGTGATTTGCACACGATTCCCTATTAATCTACGTTAAGTAAAACCTTTTCTGTTTGATGAAGTATCTCTAAAGAACTGTACTTTTACTTTCAGCAGCTGCTTTCTGTAAAAGTTTTTAATTTTGGGTAAAATTAACAATACAGAATAAAAATTCAGTCAAAATGCAATAATTAAGCAAATAAAACTGTATGAATAACAATTGAAAGCATATTATCCTGTATCTTTGACCGTTTTTATAATTTTAAAGAATAATATTCTGTGGAACAACTCGATGATAAGGATTTACAGCTGCTCAGGCTGCTCCAGAAAAATGCCAAACTGACCGTAAAAGAACTTGCAAAAGAGGTAAACCTCTCTGCTTCTCCGGTTTTTGAAAGAATAAAAAGGCTTGAACAGGAAGGCTTCGTTAAAAGATATGCTGCAGTTCTCGATGCTGAAAAGCTCAACCGCGGATTTACCGTTTTCTGTCAGATCAAGCTGAAAATTCATGACAGATCTGTCGGTTATGATTTTGTAAAAGAGATTCTGGAAATAGAAGAAGTTGCCGAATGCTACAATATTTCAGGGGATTTTGATTTTCTTCTGAAAGTACAGGTAAGGGATATGAAGCATTACCAGGATTTCGTATTCAATAAACTGGGCTCCGTAGATTCTATAGGAAGTACCCACAGTACTTTTGTGATGGCTGAGGTAAAAAACAACCATGGATTGATGATATAATTTTTTAAAGTTCACGTTACAAATAAAAAATCCGTCATTATTTGACGGATTGTGTAGTATTTTTTGCGGCTGATTAATTCACTGCCGGATTTATAACTCCTGTTGTTAAACTTAATGATTTTAACAGGCTTTTACTGTCGAACTGCAGTGTTGCATAATGTTTGCCTTTTTTAAAAACAAGTTTTGACCCTCCGGGGAATTCACTTCCTGCACCCATTTTCTGTACCTTCGCACCGTATTTACTGAACTTTGTTTTACAATCCTGCAATGTACTTTTGTTCATGATAAGACCGAAAGGAAGCCCTTCTACTACTATTGGCCTGTCGTCTGAAGTAACAAAAAACATTTCATTAACTGTATTATCCTTTCCCAGACTGGTATACATTTCAAGCCCTGTCTTCATTGGCCATTTCACATATTTTTCTTCATTGGCATCTTCATAAAAAACCGGCTTTACATTCAATGCTTTTGAGATTTTATCGGTTGTCTGCGGGAAAATAAATTCTGAATTCCTGTCTAATAAGGAATTTAAAGCTGCTGTTTTCTGTGAAAATGCGGTTACACTTAATGCCAGAAAAAAGATTGTTACAATAAACCTGAATGATTTCGTCTTCATGGAATAATTTAAAATTCTAATGATTTGAAGGTTAAAGGTATTAAAATTACATTATTCAGTCCTACAAAACTTTAATAATATTTCCCTTTAATTATTTTATTTTTTTGCAGAACTACAATAAACTTCCCATTTCTCCTTTGATATTTCATAGATATAATTCAATGAAGAGCTTTCTCCAAAATAGCTTACTTCCTCTTCACCTACTTTCTCTGCTCCAATCCTGCCGATTGCTATTTGTGAACGGACATTATCAGCTCCAATCTGAAAATACACCTTTTCAACATACTGAAAAATATAGTTTAACATAGCGGCTTTCACAACCGGATTTATTCCCTTACCCCAGCAATCCACCGAATAAAAGGTATATCCTATAAAGATGCTGTTTTCACTGGGATTATAATCATAAAAGCGGGTACTTCCTACAATCTTTCCCGTGAATTTGTCAACCACCCGGAATGCGCCTTTACTTTGAATGGCTCCGTCAAAAAACACTTTAAATACATCTTTTTTCCATCGGTCTTTACTGGGATGCTGCTCCCAGACTTTAGGATCTGCCGCTGCTGCATACACTTCTTCAAAATCTTCTTCCTTCAAAGGATATAAATCTACTTTTTCAGTTTCTAAATGAGGCTGAATATTAAATTTCATATTATTTCTGTTAAATTTTATTTTGATTATTATTTAACTGCAGCAAAATTAACTGCACATTGGAGTATATTTGTAATCCAATACAAATAAAATGGATAGTCCAATTATTAAAAGTCTGCTGAATCACATAACCATTGATCCTGCTTCCAACCGGGCAGTATATCTCCAGTTATCAGATGGAATTTTAATCCTTATCAGACAGGGGAAATTAAAAACAGGACAAAAACTACCTTCTTCAAGAGAGATAGCAAAACTATTCAATATCAATCGGATCACAGCGTCTAAAGCATTTGATGAATTACAGATGCAGGGCTGGCTGGAAAGCTTCATCGGACGCGGGACATTTGTTTCCTCACACATTCCGGAACCCGATCCTGAAAAGCTTCAGGATATTGTCAGCAATAAAGGAATTAAAACAGCAGGTTTTGAACTTCATGAAAATCATTACCTTCCTAATCCTTACTTTATTCCCAACTCAGATCTTCATCTGGATGACGGTTATCCGGATCCGAAGCTGGCCCCCTTAAAAGAACTTTACAGAGCCTACAGAAACCAGCTGACCAGAAGCGGTTTATATGATAAATTCGGGAGCTATAGTTTTCCTGATGGTTCCGAATTCTACAAAACCACCTTATCCAATCACTTGAACGAAACCAGAGGATTAAAAACTTCTCTGAAAAATATTTTATCCGTTCGCGGAACCCTGATGGGAATTAATCTTGTCTGTACAGGATTGATAAACCCCGGTGATGTAGTAGTATCAGGAATTCCGGGATGGCAGCGTGCAGAACACAATTTTATACATGCCAAAGCCCAACACATAGGGATTCCTGTAGATGAGTATGGGGTATGTGTGGATGAACTGAAAAAGATCTGTAAAAAAACGAAAGTGAGGATGGTATATGTAACCCCCCACCATCATTATCCAACTACGGTATCGCTCCGTATTGACAGAAGACTTGAGCTGTTGAGACTTGCCAATGAATATGGTTTTATTATTTTTGAAGACGACTATGATTTTGACTTTCACTATAGCCGCCGCCCTTTACTACCGCTGGCCAGTGCTGATGAAAACGGAATGGTCATCTATTGCGGTTCTTTCAGTAAAAGCTTTTCTCCTGCCTTTCGTATGGGTTATCTGGTGGCTTCAGAAAATGTCATTAAACATCTTTCCAATATACGTGTACTGCTGGACCGGCAGGGAGATCATATCCTTGACAATGCCATAGCAGATATTATAAACGACGGAACGGTGCAGCGCTATACGAGGAAAGCTTTAAGTATATATCAGGGCAGACGGGATCATTTCTGTAATTTATTGAAATCTGAGCTTAACAAAGCAATAGATTTTTCAGTTCCTGAAGGAGGAATGACTGTCTGGACAGAGTTTGATAAGAGCATTAATCTTGAAAAACTGGCAGCATACGCTTATTCAAAAGGCTTATACATATCAGATGGCAGTTTACACCGGTATGAAGGATATGATCAGAATGCAATACGTCTGGGTTTTGCCTCGTCCACTATAGACCAGCTTGAGCGGAGTGTAGAAATTCTGAAAGGATTAATCTAAGCTTAAAAAACTGGACTATATATTTTATCAAAATCGGACTACATACCCAAACCACTCTATCGATAAATTTGCATTGCGAAAAAAATCATACAATTTTAGACTTTATATTTTTTTTTGACAGCCAATATGTCAAAAATTGTATTGTAATTTATATGATTTTGATAGTAAATGAAAGCTAGCTATTTTAATTTATTTTGTAAAAAACAGGTTTAATAATCGGATTTAAAAGTTTATATTTTCATGGCTGATTTTTTCCCAGAAAGGTAAAATCAGCCAGCAAATAACACAATTTGATAAGTTTCGACAGTTATCGACAGTCATGACAATTCCTGTATTTAAGCAATCTTAATAATTTTGCATACGATTTGAAAATGCTGTAATCTGCTTCAAATATTTTTATTTTAAAAAACACAAATTTAATACTACGGATGATTTACGATATTAAGAATATCCATATGGGTGACCTCATCACCCAAAGAATAAAAGAATATAATATAGATAATAACAGAATCTGTAAGTTTATAAAATGTACAGATGATGAATTAACGAAAATATTATCCCAGAAATCCATAGAAAGTGATCTGATTCTAAGATTCAGTATTTTGCTTGAATATGATTTTTTCAGGGTCTATTCCAATTACCTGATCCTTTATGCACCTCCTGCCAAAGTAAATAACAGCAATGCCCGATCTTCGCTCCCACAGTTTAGAAAAAAACTCTACACCCAGGAAATTATTTCATTCATTCTGGAGCTTATTGATTCAGGGAAAAAAAGTAAAAAGGAAGTGATGAATGAATACAGAATTCCTAAAACCACATTATATAAATGGATTGGTAAATATAAAAATGGATTTCATTAGTTGTAATCAACAGTTCTTCTACAGTCTCTTATACAATCACATATATTCTTATCCCTTTTACACTCTGTTGAGACAATGGAGTTCAAAAAGCAGTATCGGATATTATAAAAAGTTTAAACAATTACTTATATCCGTACAGATATAAAACTTAGTCATCATATATGATGATAATCCGATAAAATATAATAATAAATAAGTAACTTTAATAGGTAAATCTTTTGCATCAATTGTGTTTACCCATGGGATTTATCCAATATTTAAAAACTTTTATTTGTGAAAATTAAATTTTTACTGATAATTTTAGTTGTCTTCTATAATTTTTGTTATTCACAGGACAATAATGAACAGCAAAAAAGTATTGATAGTATGATTGTTGCTGTTCAGGGTAAAGATATTTATGCCACCAAAGGAAGCAGTGAAGTCTTACGGATCTGTACTGAAATATATTACCAATCTAAAGAGATTGATTACACCAACGGAATGATACAGGCTGATCTGAAAATGTCAGAAGTTTACCTGAATGAACAGAATTATAAAGACGCCTTTGAGAAGATTATGCAAGGTAAAAGTCTTGCAAAGAAAGATGATAATCATTATTTGTTATCTATGTTTCTTATACAGGAAGCTGTGGTTTATTCTGAACTGGGATATATTAAAAGATCTCAGAAAGCACTTAGCAACTCCTTGCTCCTTCTTAATAAAATACCTGCAAAAGAAAGTTATTTGATAAAAGGGCTTGTTGACAGGACAAAAGCGAAAAACATTCAAACAGCAGCAGGCAGTACAAAGGATTCTGCTTTGGTCTATCTATACAGAGGTTATGAGGAGATAAGAAAGATGAGTAATAAAAGTCCTTATAAAAAGGTTTTTCTGAGTCTTTTCGCAACAGACCTGGCAGAAGAGTATTATCTGAGAAATGATTTATCAAAATCAGAGATGTATCTGAATGAGTTTAAGAAAATAATGTCCCAGCAAAAGGATCAATCTGAATTCATCCATTATTATATCCTTAAAGGAAATATAGAAAATAAAAAGCATAACTATACACAATCACTGTATTTCTTCAACAAAGCCCTGGAAATCAACCAGAAATATAAAATATATACTCTCACGCTAAAAGATATTTATTCAGGAAAAGCAGACGCTTATTTGGGGCTTAATGATTTTAAAAATCAGGCAGCATACAGTACAAGAGCAAAGAAAATTACAGATAGTATTGTTATAGCTGACCAGCAATTGTTAAACAGAACAATAGACTTTAATGAAAATGAGAAATCCTTTCCTGACAAGGAAAATATCAATTATTATCTTGTTGCAGGTATACTCATAATGTTGGCGGGTTTGACGCTCTATATTACACATCGTAAAAAACCAAACAAAGCAACTGTAGAAGACAACCTGCCGGAACAGGGTCCTAAACCAATGATTATCTATGAAAATGCAAGGATTGAAACAGAGGTTGAAGTACTCCGGGAACTTGTTCAGCTGGCCAAAAATGACGATAAATCTTTTCTTCTCAGGTTTTCTGAAGCCTTTCCGGCTTTCAACCAGAAACTTATCAGTATCAATCCCCAGCTTACCCATTCGGATCTGGAATATTGTGCTTTAATCAAGCTGAAATTCGATACCAAGGAAATAGCCCGTTATAAAAATGTTACTATAAATTCTGTTGTCAGTAAAAAATACCGGATCAGAAAAAAACTGAATATAAGCACTGATGAAAACATGTATACCTGGATGCTGAATATCGGATAAATTTTTATTTGACTTTAAAAAATATTGAATTTTTAAACTTACTACAGTGAGAACAAAATTGTTTTTTTACATATTACTTATTCTCAGCAGCATATACTCTTACCCGCAAGATTATTCCGGGCGGAAAAAGAGCATTGACAGTTTAATAAAAATTGGAAAAAGTAAAGATGCTTACAGTAATATCGGAAGCAAAGGATTATTAAAACTGTGGCATACCATATTTTCACAATCCAAAGGCATTCAGTATTCAAAAGGAATTACGGAATCTATGAAAATCATACCCTCCATTTATATGAATGAACAGCGGTATGAAGAAGCCCTGAAAATAATCCCTGAAGGCAAAATTTTAGCGGAGAAATATCATGATTATGACACGCTGGCCTGGCTCTATCTGGAAGAAGGAATGATTTATACTGAACTAGGCTATACCAAAAGGTCACGGAAATCGCTCAACAAAGCTCTTGCTCAGGCAGATAGTACCAGCAGTGAAGAAGCTCATATCATTAAAGCGACAGTATACAGAACCATGGCAAGAAACCTGAGAAAGGAAAATGAAACCGGGAAAAAAGATTCTATCTTACTATATCTTCACAATGGTTATAATGAATCAAAGAAAACAAGCTCTGCATTTTCCTATAGAAATTTTTATATTTCTTCATTCGCTATAGAATTAAGTAACGAATATTATTCTAAAAATGACATCAAAAATACTGAAAAATATCTGGCGCTGTTTGCCAGAGATATGAAAACAGAAAAAGATCAATCAGAGTTTATCAGATATTATACATTAAAAGGAAACATAGAGAATAAAAGGAAAAGCTACAAAAAAGCATTAGAGAATTTTGAAAAGGCAGCCCAAGCATCCCAGCAAGCTAAAATTTATCCATTACTGGTAAAAGATATTTATTCAGGAAAAGCTGAATCCTATTTAGGCCTTGAAGATTATAAAAACCAGGCCATCTATTCTGCAAAAGCACAAAAAATAACTGACAGCATCTTACAAGTTGAAAAGAAGGTATTGAATAATGTTATTTCTCTTCCTGACGAAAAGAATACCCAAACCCAAACAGAACCGGATAATAAATCACTGACAATCATTATTATTTTATCTATCTCTTTTGCAGGCATTATCATATATATTTTTTGTTCCGGAAGAGAGAGCCTTCATAAAACAGATGAAACCCTCGCTGGTACCGAGGAAAGCTCAAACCAAAATGATGCATCCTCTTACCAAAGGGTAAAACAGGATATCAATACTGACGCTGTTAATGAACTCATACAACTCGTTCATAACAATGACAAATCTTTCCATCTGAAGTTTTCTGAAACCTTTCCAACATTTCATAAACAACTGCTGAAAATCAATCCGCAACTCTCCCATTCTGATCTGGAATATTGCGCGCTGATCAAATTAAAGTTTGATACCAAAGAAATAGCACGTTATAAGAAGGTAACCCTCAATTCCGTAATCAGTAAAAAATACAGGATCAGAAAAAAGCTGAACATCAGCACAGAGGAAAATATGTATACATGGATACTAAATCATGGATAATTTTCAACATTTTTATCTTTTTAACAATCCCGATTAACAAAATGACAGATTCCGCTAGTTTATGACAATGCTTTTATAGTATTAGAAATCAACCCTTAAAATATCTTTGCCACAGAATCCGGATGATCAGTTGAAATAATGATTAGCAAATTACTATTGTCATAGTGAAAAGGTAAAATTTATATCATCAGATATTTATCAGGTTTCGATTCTATTAACACAAATGTCATTATATTTTGAATTAGGAGGAAGGATATCTTCCCTTATCCTTCCCTTCTAAATCTGAATTAAAAAACACAAAATGTAAAAATAATTATACAATGAAAAAAACACATTTCATACTAGTGTGCCTGCTTGCCGTTAAAGGATATGCACAAATTAGTATTTCCACTAATTCCAGTGATCATGAACCACATCCCAATGCCATTCTGGATGTAAAATCCACAACTCCTGCCAAGGCTGTCCTGCTGCCTTCCGTACCTCAAATAAGCAGCGCAGCAAACCCTGTTGGAGATGATACATTTAAAGGAGCATTAGTATACAGTAAGAGTAACGCTTCAGTTTACGAACACGATGGAACACGATGGAAAAGTACCTATGACTATATTGTTGAAACCAAACCGCAGTACCTTGCCCACTTTTCCCGGCCTTCCAATGTTACTTTGTCATGCACTATTCCTTTTCTTGGAACAGGCTGTACAGTATCTGACATTGTAATACCTATTAGCAGCTCAGGAGCTTCAGATTTTCAGGGAGCTAATATCAACCTGTCACTTGCCTCCAATATTATTACTGTAAATGAAGCGGCATTATATAGGATTACCTACAGATCCTATGCGGTGTTAGGTTCGGCACCTACCGAAGTACGGTTAAAGCTTCAAAAAGCAAATGCAACAACCCCAACTGTCTTTGCAGATATTGATTCACAGTCATTTACCTCAGACAACGCTAGTTTAGGATATAATCCGGTATTTAACGGCTCAATTGTTACTCAACTGAATGTTGGTGATAAAATTCGTCTGGCTGGCTATATGCAGTATTTCCCTGCAGTACCATTTCCTGGTATCTCAATATCTTCTACCTTCCAGAACAATGGAATGAATGGTACCGGAGAGCTCGTTTTTGAAAAAGTAATCCTTTAATTATACACATAATGAAAACACAAATATTTACCTTCCTTTTTTCTGTACTGCTTGGTGTTTCAGCCTCTTCACAGGTTCTGATTTCCAAAACAGGAGGCAGTCCACACGTTAATGCACTACTTGATATAAAAGATCCTGCAAAAGGACTCATACTGACAAAAACGAATAGCATAGGAAACTTCCCACTATACAATGCCTCAGCAGAAGACCATTTCGATGACCTCCCTGCTCTGGAAGGAGCCCTTCTATACAATAAAGAAGATAAACAGTATTATAAATATGACGGCACCGTATGGATTCCTGCATTGCAGCTGGGAGGATTTTACAATCCCTTTGAAACCCGTACAAAAGCAAGCGCAGCACAAAACTGGACATGTGTCTCGGTTCTTGGTATTAATACCTGTGCATTATCCCAACTGTTTGGAAGTAATAACAGGCAAACAATCCCTGTCTCAAATGCAACCAGCAGACCGCAGCTCCTTGTGAATAACTTAAATGCACAGGTCGGAACTGATTATATTGTTATTCCTGCTGCAGGGCTATACCACATTTCAGGTGTAGTAGGTTTTAACGGAACCAGTTTACTGGGCTTAGGACAGGATGTTTCGTACTGGGTAAACCTTGATGTAAGCTATGATAGCGGAGCAACCTGGTCTACCCTGGCTTTTAAAGAAACCAGCCAAAGCGGAGGTATATTCCTTGACCTCGGACAATCCGGAAATAAAAGTGCCAGTGTATCTTCCACCATTACGTTACCTGCCAACAGCAGAATCAGGCTGGCAGCTGCCGTATCTACAAGCTCTCTTATTTCAACGTATTCCAACTCTACGGACCATACCGATACATTTATTAATGTACAAAGATTAAAATAACTTATAAAGAAAAACCGATGAAAAATTATATAGTATTGTTATGTATACTGGGCGGTGCATTTACAAATGCACAGGTAATTATAGGTGGAGGTGCTTTACAAACTCCCTATACCCAATTAGAACTACAAAATACGACAGGCCGGAAAGTACTCATTCAGCCTGCAGCAAATGACAAAACAACTTTACCGAAATATAATGCAGCCCAGCCTGACGGTTATAATGATGATGCTACTATGGAAGCGATGCTGATGTATGACAAGAATGCATCCGTTTCCAAAGTGTATGACGGAACAACATGGAAACAAACATTTATTCCCCAGGGAAAAGCCACTACATGGACCCGCGCGAGGATAGAACCCTCCAGCGTAGCATGCCTGAGTTTCTTATGTACTTCAGGAAACCTTCCTTTATCTATTCCCAATAACAGCAATCAGTTTTCGGATTACCTGTCTGTTTTCAGACCGTCAGATACTTTCCGTATACGCCAGAAGGGACTGTATAGAATCAATTTCAATGTGTTATTCAACGGAGGAAATATAGGTTTTGCAGGGGTAAAAGTAAATATTGCCATTGCTGTAAACGGAGAACAAAAAGCCTATATGTCAGCCAATGCGGCCTTTATCAGCGCAAACAGTTTTTCAGCATCAGCAGACACCGTTTTGTTCCTTGATGTGAATAATGATGTTAATTTCAGGGTTAATATCAGCACTCCCGGATTGTCTGTTGCTGCCTTTACTTTCGGAGGAACACCCGACAGCAGTATCAGCCTGGAAAGAATATTATAAATAAAGTGTACACTTGGCAAAATGAATAACCCGGATTACAAGAAGATATTCAAAGATATCATTCAATATCAGTATCCCCAAAAAGCAAAGGCTTGTGAAAACCTTCTGAGTAAGGAAAACTTAACAGGAATAGATGTTATTACCCTTAACAATCTTATTTTTGAAACAAGCAGCCTTGAAACTGACATATTCAACCAAAAGCACCGCTCTTATGATGAGCAGTCAATAACACAAATATTAGAATATCAAAAAAAGCACAATCTCAACAACACTCAGATAGCCTTAAAATATAAGCTCAGCAGAAACACTGTTGCAAAATGGAAAAAGTTCGGCTTAGTCCCGGACATTCAATAATCTGTTATTCAAAGTCCGTGTTTTATAACCTCCTTATTTTGGGAGGTTATTTTTTATTAAATGAGAATATTATATATTTTCTATTGCGTTTGCTGCAAATTAAACACCGTTCCCGCCGGATCGGTAATCCAGTGCATATTTTCAGGGAGCTCTTCAATTTCATCGCAGGTTTCCACTCCGTTTGACTGCAAATATTGTGTTGCTGCCTCTACATCAGGAACTGTAAGCTGTAACCAGGTTTCAGAATGGGTATAATTGTCTACGCAGTCTAACCAGATCACATTATTCCCGAATTGTACTTCATGAGTCCTTGACACGGTAGGATTACTGATCGGCTTCTCCTCTACTTTCAGTTTTAAAATATCTTTATAAAAAGCAACGGTTTTTTCATATTTATTTTTAGGAATTTTTATAGCGATATTAATTCCTGCCTCAAATTTTGTAATCATAAGATAAGTTTTGACAATGGTAAATAGATCACTGGTATCAGATTATTTCAAAAAGCTGTTCAGATAGTTCAGAATGGTTGCGGTCTGCATCATCACGCTGACATGGCTTTGTCCCGGAACAATTGCCAGTTGGGATTTCGGCATAGCTCCCATATCCGCAGAAACCCCGCCTCCCAATAATTTATAGGTTTTTGAAAGCTCGGTTTTATCCAGTCCATCGTTATCACCGGCGATGATTAAAACAGGTACCGGAATTTTAGAAATATGATCATCCCCCAGGTCGAAAGGCTTTCCGGCAGAGGCCATCATCTGCTCCAGAAATTTTGTCCATTTTGTTTTATCAGGTGCTACAGCATTATAAGCAGTATGCATAGGACTGTTTGTAAAGAGATCAGGTTTCATTCCTTCAAATGCTTTATTGACTTCCGGCAGCCAGCCGCTGCTTTTATAGGTTGACGAAATGATTACCAGGTTATTCAGTCTTTCCGGGCTCTGTATCGCCAGCTGATAAGCTACTTCCCCACCAAAACTATACCCTGCCACATCAGCCTTATCGATTTTCAGATAGTCCATTACCTTTGTAACATCGCTGGCCAGAACAGCGTGTGATAATTTACGTTCCGAGAACGGAGTATGTCCATGCCCCTGAAGTTCAACAGCAATTACTTTTCTGGTTTTAGACAGTTCAGGAATCAGCGCTCCCCAATTCATGTCAATGGTCATAAAAGCACCATGCAGTAATACAAGAGGTTTACCGTCACCATAGACTTCATAATACACCTTGAGACCGTTAACGGGTGCATAACCGCTTTCAGATGGTTTCACTTTTTGTGCGCATACCATACATGTGGCTGAAAAAAAAGTTATCATCAGCAATGATTTTAACTGAACAGAGAAATTAAATAGACTTTTCATAATAGTATTGGATTTGGTAATTAAACTTTTATTCAAAATTAGCAAGCCATTAGGAAATCCAACTTGCCACAAGACAAGATTTTATATAAACAGGGTTATTCCTTATGAGCGCCATTTAATAAATAGTTTTCACTCTGTAACATACATTACATTTTATTTATTTTCAGAAGATTAAAGGTAAAATATTAAATTTTCTAATGATTGAAAGTAAATATTTTCACAATAATTCTACAACAGTTGATAAAAATTTACTAATTTCGGAAAGAACTAAACCTAAATTATTATGAAAAATTTAAAGAAAATCGAAAGACAGGAATTGAAAACAATTAAAGGAGGTATTGACTGCAGAGGCGGCCAGCTATGCTTAATTGGTGGTAAATGGCAATGCATGCCATACGACGGATGTGGTGGTGGAAACCAGCCTTAATTAGTTTAAAACAATTACTTGACTATGAAAAATTCTAAAAAAATCACAAGAGAACAGTTGAAAAGTATCAACGGAGGAGCTTTAAGCTGTTCCGAAGCATGCTGCCCACCCCCGGGAATCAAAAGATGCCCATGGGTAATCTGTGTAGCACCATGTGAGATATTAAGTTAAAAAAAGACTGTATTCTCCGGATAAGGCCTGCAATTCGTATGGATTGCAGGCTTTTTATTTTTTACATCTTCAAAATAGCCTTCAGTAACCTGTAGTATAAAAAAACACTTAAATATTCCCGATAAGCCCTCTGAAGATCAAGTTATTTTGTATACATTTATATAAGTATTTAAATCAAGTTACAAAGTGAGAACTGAATATCACATGTATGCTACTTTGATTTGATTTACAGGGTCATTTATCTGATTTATAAATTTTCTTTTTATAAGACAGATTAACCATTTTTATTGAGGCTTATTATTATGTACGTTATAACAGACCAATTAAAAAATTTAGGATTTAGTATTAACACATTGAATAATGTAATACAAAGGAATAATAATAAAAGAAGTTTTAATACACTTGAGTATTTCTGTATTTATATCATTATAGAAGACATCACATTGGAAATAGAAAATATTCCGCACTTCATAAAAGGTGGCCATATCGCATTTTTAGGTCCCCAAAAGCAGATTGTATTCGGTGAAACCAAACGAGGTGAGGTTTATCTTATCACATTTTCTTCCAGTTTTTATGAAAGATCTGCAAAAGACAGTATGTTTCTCAATTCAAGGCTTTTTTTTAATTATGATTCTGATGTTTTTATAGCCCCTTTTGAAAATATAAAGGAAATGAACGTAGTTTTTATGGGAAGGATGCACAACTTTCAGCACAAGGACGAAAGCCTGTTTATTTCAGCAGCTCATAATGCTATCGAAAGGCTGATTCTGGATGCATTTCTCCATATTCCCGCAGAAACACTGAAAAAAGATGTAAAACTTGATTACCTTCACTTTGTAAACCGGTTTAAAATTCTTTTGCAGCGGGACTATAAAAAAGCTAAAAAGGTCTCCTACTACGCCAATGAACTGAATATCACCCCAAGAAAATTAACGGAGATGACCGAATATGTTCTGGGAAAAAGTGCTAAACATATTATTATTGAAAAGCTCATCAACGAATGTAAAAAATCGCTTAGCTTCTCCGGATACAACATTTCTGAAACCGCTTATGAGCTGGGATTCAGCGATGAAGGAAATTTCAGCAATTTTATTAAAAAACATACAGGAAAAAATCCCTCAGAAATGAAATAATATAAAAATAATATTGTATTTTTGGATAAATAACAAATAAGTGAAAAATAACATATGGGGATAAAATGTATTTTTTCAATAGTATTCTTTTTTGTTTCCGTTAACATATTTGCCCAGGCAGATGATGTTCAGGTAAATGTGCGGCTCTACCCCACACAAATGCTTGCTGTTGGAGGTGACAGTGAAATGATTGATGAAATGAATGAAACTGCCCAGCCGGAAATCAATTCTGTGATCATTTCAAGTCCGTCCGGTTTTCAGTTAGGAATTCAGCAGGATGAAAATGATGAGTATAATCTTATTAAAAGTCACAATGGGGTTATAGAAAAAAAATTCATCATAAATCAAAAAATAGATAAAATTATAAAACAGTTTAAAGATAAGTCCACTTTTATGATGTTAACTTTAATCTCTCAATAAGTAGATTTGATGCTGTTTACCATGCATTGAATATTATTTTTTTTAATTTTTGATGATTTATTTTTAGTAAATTCATAATCATATAATATTCGTTTAACAATATCAACAGTTTTTTCAATTTTTAATTAACTGAAATCATCATATTTCTTTATAAAATACTCTTTATTATCAAGTTTTTTTCCAAAACCAAATTTACAAATCTTTAGTACTTTTTCACAAAATGAGTACCGGTAGCTCTGTCTAAATTTGCACCTGAAAAAAAACAAGAATACACTAATAAAAACTCCTGTTATTTTATGAAGAAATATATTGTAGCTTCCACGTTGCTATTTGGTTTTGTCGCATTAAAAGCTCAACAAACCGTAACTTTAAATGTCAGATTAAAGCCTATTCAAACCCTTATCGTTAACCCTGCTCAAAAGGTTGTTAACTTAGACTATAAAACCAAAGATGACTATGCAAACGGAGTATCTTCCGTAAATGCTGACCATTTAAGCATTTATAGTACCGGCGGCTTCCAGGTTAAGGTAAAAAGTGCCAATGCAGCTTTACAAAGCGGTGCCAAGAATATCCAGGCTAATACCATTCAGATTAAAGCCAGTGCAGGAACTGATGGAGTAAACGGAGCTCAGTATGCACAAAACGTACAGCTTTCAGCTACTGAAGCAACATTGGTAACATCTGCAAATGGCGGTGTAGACAAAAAAATCAACATTGAATACAAAGGTGCCGGCGCAAATGCTTATCTTGACAATTACATTGCAGGTCAGGATCCTACTGTTTATACAACAGAGCTAACGTATACTATTATTTCACAATAAGTATTTAAATATTATAAAATTATATGGATAAAGTGTTACAGATTGTAGCACTTTATCTGTACTTTAACAGCAAATTATAATAATGAGCCGTTCCTACATCATCATTTTATTTTCTTTATTACTTTTGTGCACCAGTACTAAAGCTCAGACAGGGGTATCTGTATCTCCTCCAAGACTTTATTTCGAATCTGACGCAGGAAAAAGTACCACCCAAAAAGTAACGGTAACCAATGTAAGCGCAAAAAACTCCCTTGATATGGCTGTCAGTTTAGGAGATTGGGAATACAACGGAACAGGAGAAAACAAAATGTCCCCTGCCAATACGCTGCCGACATCCTGCGCAAGCTGGGTAACCATAAAAAATGAAGACACTTATTTTACCTTAGGCCCCGGGGAAAGAAAAGACATTGATGTAACCATCACTCCACCCAATGCATTAACGGATCAGCTGTTGGCTCATACTGCCGTTCTGTATGTCAGCCAGATGAATCCCGTGAATGATGTGGACAATAAAGGAGCCAATATCAAAGTAAGCATCCGTTCAGGAATTAAACTTTTTCATAAGTTGACGGCCAAAGCAACCAAAAAAATTGAAATCCAGGACCTTGCTTTAGCTCAGTCAAAAAAAGACCTTACTGTTTTATTTGAAAATCAGGGGAATATCTGGGCAGACGGAAAAATACAGACAGAGCTTATCAATACAGAAAACGGTAATAAAATATCACTTGACCAGATTATTTTTTATACCATGCCGGGAAACAAAAGAGAAGTGAATATTCCCCTTCCTGCAACACTTTCGAAGGGAAAATATACCGCATCGGTAATGATTGATTATGGTGACAACAATAACCTGGAGTTGGCAGAACTGAATTTTACCTATGAATAAAATATTATGTCTTCTCCTATTTCTGATCTCGGTAAGCTGTTTCTCACAGGTTTCATACAGCTCATGGGTAAACGGTTATCTGCAGGTTAATTCCTATAACGGCAATACCAATCCTGATGCATACAATCTTACTTTAGCAGGAAATGGCAATATCAATATACCCAACTGGAGAGTTTCTGTACGATTGAAACAGCCTATCACATCAAACAACGGGAATTACATATTACCAGCTAATAAAATTTCGTTTCAACCGGTTTCATCGTCAGGAAAAGCTTACCCCAACCCTGTTCCCACTATTCCGCAAATTGGCATGCCGCTTAATGTAATCCTGAAGGAAGGACAAGAGGTATTCCTGATTCCGCAATCAAATGCGGCGTTGTTTAATCAGCCGGCTCAGCCCAATGGTTATTACAGCCTCCAGATCAAATACAGTATCAACCTGGCAGGAGGATCATACCTGGGAGCATATCCTGCATGGATCACTTTTATAGCTCCGTTACAGTTTACAGCCTATGATCAGTACAATAATATTCTTGGTACCGTGGATCATAATTTTCAGTTTCAGATCGGCTCGCTTTCTGGTACCCCTACAGATATTCCGGAGCTGTCTATGAAGTTCGGAGCTTCTGCAGTGAATGGTATTCTGGAATTTAAAAATATGCAGGATTACGCAAACGGGGCCAGTGTCACTTACGCTAATGCACTTACTGTAAAAAGCAATACGAATTATCAGATCAAAGTAAAATCGCTTCAGAACCAGTTCAGTGCTTCTTCCGGCAATTTTCTTCCTCTTGATTCTGTACAGCTTAATCTGATACCGGTTTCAAGCAACATGGGAACTGTAAATACTATTTTGCTGAGTACAGCACCACAGCTTATTGCTAACGGTGGTCCCACGCAAAATTCTGATGTTTATTATGACATGCGGTATTCTACCAAACCTAATGATGAAAGATTCATCAATGCCAGATCAGAAGATTACACTACAACCATTCAATTCGAGATTACGCCACAATAATTTATAATGCTTCACAACAAGCTGTTCAGGAAAATAATATTTTTTTTGTTGATCCCGTTTTCCATTTGGGCTTCAGCTCAGGCTGATGCAGGTATCAGCATGGAAATCCGCAATGAACAGAATTCAGCTAATCCGAACATTATAGATGTACTGCTTGTTTTGAAAAACAATGAAAGCAAACATTTTAAAGGCAGGGTTGAAGTAAACACACCCACTGGTTTCAGAACTATTTCTGACAGTAATCCTGAAATTGAACTGAATCCCGGCCAGCAACTTTTTATTCCCATAAAAATACTGAAAAGCGCTACAATACTTTCAGGTAAAGCGGATCTGGTCTTCACCATTACTGATGAAAAAAACCACCAGATTGTAAAGAAAAGTCTGTCTTACGCAGTGACAGAGAATAACAACATGCGGATAACCGCTGAAAATCCTGTTGTCTACATGGGAACTTATAAGGATTCTCTGGAAGTCCGGGCAAGAGTTTCCAACTTAGGGAATAAAAAACAGAATGTGACCATCGTATTTAAGATTCCGGAAGCGACCCAGAAAAATCTGTTTATTGAAAAAAAGGGAACGATCAATGTACAGAAAGATTCCGTATTTGTTTTTCGGTTTGTTCCTTCAGGCAACCTGCTCAGAAGCTCCCAGTTTACGGTGAATATTGCCGGCTTCAGAGAACCGGACAAAGAAATCTTCGGGAATACTTCCGTGTCCGTACAAAATGTTTCTTCTACACAGCGTTATCAGGACGCTGAATTCGACCTGTTTTCAAATTACAGTAAAAATACCATAACAGCAAGTTACAGACGTGTTGGTAACAATACAGATATGTATCAGCTTATCGGATCGGGTGGCTTTAATCTTCCCTCAGGTTATATGTTTATCCGTGGTAATATCTATACCCTGAACAACCAAAGCGATCCCGTGGTGAGCAATACTTACCTGACTTATCGCAGGGAAAAAAGTGAATTTACTTTGGGGAATATCAGTAAACTTATGGAAGTTTCACTATTCGGAAGAGGAGCAGAATATGCATATACTTCTTCTGATAAAGATAAGAAAATAGAAGTAGGTTTTGTTGATCAGAGCTTCAGCCTCATTGAAAGAAATTCTTTTCTGAAATACGGATATGGATTTTATGCCAGAGGAATTACCGGGGCCCAGAATGCTTCGAAAAACTTTTCTGCGACCTATATTTTCAAAAATGATCCTTATGAAAAGGCCAATCATCATGTATTAGGTACGGATATTCAGTATTCTTTCAATAAGTCCTGGAAAATGAATTCCAAGGTATACAGCGGACTGAGCTTTTATGAAAATACACATCTCACCCAGCCCTCCCTGGCTTTAGAATCACAGTATTCCGGAAATATCAATAAAATCAATCTGAACGGAAACTATTTCTACAGCAGTGATTATTATCCCGGAAACAGAAGAGGAATAGTACAAATACAGCAGAATTTCTCAACCAGCGTTTTTAAAAACCATTCCTTATATGCGAATGTAATGATCTCTAATTTTTCGCCAAAATTCTATTCCTACAATTATGATATCAAATCATATACGACAAGAGGAGATATCGGAATCAACTTTGCGAAAAGGAAGAATTTCGGATTTTCAGCAGGTGCTCAATACCAGGAGGAAAGCTCCAATACGTATAATAATTTTCTGGATACTTCAGGAAATCAGGAAATCCAGAAGCTGAAAGCACTCAGAATCACCCAAAATATAACCTGGGCGAGTAACAATAAAAAGCATTCTTCATTACTGGCGCTGGAAACGGGATCCGTACAATATCCTTCGTCTGATAATGCTCAGTTTCAGATGAAAGCTACAGGAAACTATAGTTATAAATGGTTCAATATAAACGGGATATATCAATATGGCAGCTATTACCTCTCTGAATTTGCCTCATCAAGAATCTTCAGTAAAGACATTATTTATAAAAAGTTTTCAGTCTCTGCTTTTATCAACAAAAATCTCCTGAGTGAAAAGCTTACTGTCACTTCGGGATTATCCTATACTGATGATATTTTATATGGTAAGTCTCCTTCAGGGTTTGTTAACCTGAAATATGCAAAAGAAAGATACGGAGTCTTCCTTAACTCATCGTGGTATAATTACTCTTCCACCAACTTCAGCAATAACCTCTTCACTGTTGAAGCAGGCGTAACCTTCAATTTACAGCCCAACAGGCTGGATGCCAGTAAAAAAGGAGAAATATCAGCCTTTGTTTATTATGACAATAACCATAACAATATTTATGATGAAGGAGACCAAAGTGCTGAAGATTACATCATTATGATCAATAATGTTTCTTTCAAAACAAATAGTGAAGGTAAGATTGCTTACAAGGCAATTCCATATGGCAAGTATATGCTGAAACAGGTGATCCAGCAAGGATGGTATTACCAGGATTCTGAATTTGAAGTGAAAAAACACAGCTATTTCCTTCAGGTTCCGCTGCATCAGAACGGAACAATACTGGGAAAAATCAATTATGAATTTGATTCTAAAAAAGCACTGGAATTCGAATCTAAAACGGCAGGAATTATTTTCAATATTTATGATGGGGATCAATTATTACAGCGCGTTGTTACTGATGACAGCGGTGAGTTCGGTTCTTTCCTCCGATCCGGTACTTACACTATACAGCTCGTGGAAAGCTCGTTACCCGCGAATACATACTGTGAAAAAATAAATCAGAATGTTACCGTTCAGGCAGGAAAACTAATAAATCTTGAGCCGTTTACCATTAAAGTATCAGAGAAAAGAGTACATGTCAAGAAATTTGGGAACTAATGAAAAAGAGGGTTCGCGGACACTATAATAATAAACATTTGTCATTTTACATATCAATATCTGATTATCAAAACTTAATCAATATAAAGACAGATTGGGTTTCAATCATTTCAGCCAATTTCAACTTTCCAAAATCCAATCGTAAAGTGTAATTTTGTATTTAATTTAATCTGAAACTTTGTTTTTCCCACATAGATTTATAAACAGAATCTTTAGAAATAAGCTCATTATGGTTACCTCGTTCTATAATTTTTCCTTCTCTTATCACCAGAATAGTATCAGCATTGGCAACTGTACTTAGTCTGTGAGCAATAACAATTATTGTTTTTCCTTGATTTCTAAACTCTTGCAGTGTATTTTGGATAACAATCTCTGCTTCAGTATCTAATGATGAAGTGGCTTCATCTAAAACTAAAATTTCAGGATTTTTATATAAGGCTCGGGCAATGGCGATTCTTTGTTTCTGACCTCCTGACAATAAAGCACCATTTTCCCCTAAATAGGTTTGAAAACCGTTTGGAAGTCCCTCTACAAAACTAAGTATTCTTAATTTTTTAGTTATATTAAATATCCTTTGCATATCAGGAAAATCTTCTCCCAATGCAATATTCTCAATTACATTGCCAGAAAACAAATCTATTTGTTGTGGTACTACTGAAACTAATTTCCTTAGTGAATCATTTGAAATATAATTGATGTCATAATCTCCAATGAGGATTTTACCTGATTTTAATGAGTATAAGTTTTGAATTAAAGCTGCTAAGGTAGTTTTTCCACTTCCACTTTCTCCTACTATTGCAGTTGTTTGTCCTTTTTTTATGAGACAATTAAAATTAGTAAAAACATCAACCCTGCTTCCATAACTAAAATTAACTTCTTTAAACTGAATATCCCCAATATTTTCAGCTACAAGGTCTATTTTTTCGTTGGTTTCTTCACGTTCCAAATCCATAATTTCAAACAAACGGCCAGCAGCAATTAATGCATTCTGCATGGTTTTGTTCATTCCAATTAATTGAGATACTGGGCTTGTAAAATAGCCTATTAAAGCATAAAATGATAAAAGTTCTCCAGGAGTAATAATCCTGTCTATCACATATCCTGAACCTACCCAGAGTAATATGATGGTAAATATTCTGGATAAAAATTCTGATGAATTGCCTGAAAATAAAGCATTCAGTACAGAGTTATATATTGTTTTTAATAGCGTTGTGAATGCATTATCAGTTTTATTATTAGCAAATGGTTCTATTCCAAACTGTTTGATAGTTCGGACTGAATTTAGGGATTCTACTAAATGAGATTCTAGTTCTGCATTTTCTTCCATTAGTTTTCTTTCTACTTTTTTGTTTAGCTTGTTGGTAATCCAATAAACAAAAAAATACAACGGAATAACTAAAGCTGTTATGAGTGCAAGCTTCCAATAATAGGTAAACATTAAAACAAATGAAAAAATGACAATGAAAATATTTACAAATATTTGAATAGCAGCATCATTAATGAACGCTCTAATCTTTACTGCATCATTTATCCTTGAAATAATTTCTCCTACTTTCATGGTATCAAAAAAACGTTGTGGAAGTTTCAATAAATGCTTATAGTAGCCTAATATAAGGTGCTTATCCATTTTTTGCCCCGTTTGCAGAACGAGAATACTTTTCATAGCTCCTATAAAAATCTGAAATAGTAAAATAACAACCATTCCTACTGATAGTAGGTTTAAAAGTCTTCGGTTTCCATCTATCAAAACATAATCCGTAATCTTTTCTATATAAATTGATGTGGATAACCCTAAAATAGTGTACACCAAAGCTCCTAACAAAGCCTGAATTAAGATACTTTTATGGGGTTGTACCAGATTCCAGAACCTTTTATATAAGCTGGTTTTTTCGTTTTTTTGCTCAAAGTATTGATTAGGCTCTAACAAAACCAAAACACCAGTCCATATTTTGGAAAATGCGTCGATGGTGTATTCTTCGATTTTGCCAAAAGCTGGGTCCATTACAGAAATTTTGCCTTTAGTTACTTTATAAATAACAACATAATGATGATACTGTTCTTTACTTACAATGTGAGCAATGGTAGGTAATGGAATGTCAGATAAAACATCTGTACCTCCTTTCACTCCTTTGGCATTAAACCCCATTGATTCCAACCCTTGTACAAGCCCCAATACATTAGTTCCTCTTGTATCGGTATGGCTTAATTGCCTGATTTTAGCAATAGGCATTTTGAACCCATAATAAGCAGAAACGGAAGCCAAACAAGCTGCACCACAATCCTTTAAATCATGTTGCTTAATTAATATATCTTTTTTCATCATTTCAATTTTGGATTAAACCAGTCATCTGCTTTATCAAATAATAATTGCCACAGAGTACGGTCTATAAGGTGGAAACGAGCTGTGAGGGTCATTCCTTTTCCTATTTGTCCTTTATAACCGTTTTTTAGTTTCAGATAATTTTTATCCATTCCACATAGAACCCTAAAGTAAGCTTCTCCAGTTTGTTCATTTACCTTTATGTTTTGGTCTACTTCCTGAACCTTTCCATCTAACAGTCCCCATTGGTTATAATTATAAGTATCTATCTGAAATTTTACCTTTTGTTCTACTTGGATAAATCCTATATCTTTTGGAGAAACCAAACATTCTATAATTAAAGATTGTTCAGGGGAAATTTCTCCTACAGTTTGTCCCTGAACTAAAAAATTTCCTTTTTGTACTCCTGAAAAATTAACTAATCTTCCAGAAATGGGAGCAGTGATGATGTAATTTTTTTGTTCTTGATCGATACGTTGAATTTCTGAACTGAAAGAACGTAATTGTCTCTCAACTTCTCGTTTTTGTGCTTGCCATTGTGCAACTTGCTGTTCCTTAATATTGGCAATTTGTTTAGAAAAACCTTGATGGTCATAGTAATACTTGTCATATTCTGCTTTAGGAATAACCCCTTGCTTGTAAAGTAGAACAGCCCTGTTTAACTCTTTTTGAGCTAACGATAGCTGAGTTTGAACCTGTGCAATTTTTTCCTGCATGGCTGAAAGTTCTCTTTGGTATTGCCCTGTCTGTAAGCTACTATATTGCCCTTTGGTAAGTCTGTTTAAATCCTGTAGCTGTGCTGCATAATCTTCACTCTGGCTATTTTGTAGATGTTTCTGAGTGTCTAATTGTTCTGCTGTTACAACAAGTAAAGTATCTCCTTGTTTTAGAAATTGATTATTCTTTTCTAATTTGGTTTCTATGATTCTACCATTTACCACAGAATTAAGTTTAGTGTTTTCTGTTATAGAACGAATAACACCCTTTGAGGAGGAAGAAACGGGTACATTTATGATGGGCAAGGAAACTAAAACCAAAATAACCAATAAAATAACAAGATAAGTGAGGTTTTTAACCATTGCTTATAATTTCATCAATTCTACTTGCAATATTTCTGCCCGTTTGATTTCAAAAGTTCGGTTAGCCTTTAATAGAACCTCATTCAATGTTGGAATAATAGAATTAATTTCTATATTTTCTGGAATCTTAATATCCTTAACATTTCCAGTGATAGAAACCGTAATATGAATTGTACCATCTGGTGAAGAATGGGTAATAAGTTCCTTGTCTAATATATTTTTAATTTCTTCCGTTTTTTGTTGAATAAGTTGTGCTTTCTCTATTGATAAATTAAACATAAATTTTGAATTTTAATAATTGTTAGATTTCAATATATTCACCACCAATATTGGAGGCTGAGTCCTGTATATATTTTTTTGATAGTTTTTAAGAACCAAATAAATGATATATAAGTCACCTATTGCTGCTACTGAAAAAACATAACCAAAAAAAATGGCAAATAAATTTTCAAAATATAGTCCCAAACAAAAGGAATTAACCCCCATTATAATAAAAGGAGCTATCACCATAATTAAGTAATGGTTTACATATAAAGGCTTTAAACAGTGACAATAAAACATCATTTGTTTTGGTGCAATTCCAAACTTGATTGACTTAGTATCCTTTGTGAAAAGTATAGAAAACATGCCATGTATAACCTCATGAACAATAAAACCTATAATTTGAACTGCAAAAAAAATAATAACAGAAGTTGTAACTCCATATTTGTTAATACTATTTGCTGGTTGTTTTAAAAGTTCTGTATAATCTTTTGTAAATAATAGAAATAATCCTATATAAATTATGGAGATAATTATTGAAAGATATAATGATTTTATCAGGAATTTTTCTTTTGAAACAGAGATACTCATGAGAAGTTATTTGAAGACTTTAAATAATAAAAGACTTTATTTCACAATTAAGGAAATAAAGTCAAGGTTTTTAAGATAAAAATTATTAATGATTTTGTTCAGTTGTATTAATCTTCTCTAAATGCCTTTCTGCATATTTTTTCCCCCAATTGTAAAGCACAACAAGTGAGAAAATACTTATAACTACAATCATAAATGTTTTTATTCTATTTTGCATGTTCTAAATGTCTTTTTGCATATTGATATCCAAATTCATATAGCGCAACAGCTGATGCAGCAGCAGCTAATACAGGCCAAAATCCACCTTCTGTTTTTTTTAGCTCCTTCTTACTTAGTTCAGTAACATTAAGTTTTTTTAAATTCATTATTCAATTTTAAAGGTTAATACTATTTTTTTGCATTATGTTCGTCTAATGCTTCTTTCATTCCCAAAGCAACAACTGAACAAACTGCCATAACTCCCCAAGCGGCTAAAATTAATGGTGGGAAACCTCCTTCAACCACTCTCATTTCTTTTGTACTTAATTCCTGTACATTTAAATTTGATAAATTCATTTTTTCTCAATTTTTAAAATTAATATTTTTTAATTCTAAAAAACATTTGTGCACTAGTGTTTTTTATTTCATGCTAAACTATATCTTTTCATTGAGAATTCCCAACTAAACAGCCCAGAATATTTCAAATTCACAATCAATCCTTATTTTTATAACTCTTTGACTTATTTTATTCTTAATTTAAGTACAATGTATTGAAAATTTAAATATTTAGAATAGTTTTCATCCGCATACAAACCGATTTTATGTATGCTTCAGCATTTATATAAATGAAAAATCTCAATCAATTTTAGATTTTAGTAATGCCTTCTATTTTTTGAATTAGGACTATTTCTATTTTGAAAAAGACAAAATACTTTTAGACGCAACTATCCTTGTTATATAAAGAAATGTAGGAAGAAAAATTTAATGAAGAAAGCCTACTGAAATCAGTAGGCTTATATTTAATACTTGCGGAGAGTGAGGCATTTTGTACCCTTCCTCATCGCTTTATGGATAAGATTTCGCTGTAGCATCTCTGTGAATGACCTCAAATAGGACATTTGCAAAAAGTGGTAAAATCCTAATTTAAATTTTACTACGTAAAATTTAAATTTCTGTTCAAATCTGCAAGTAAAAAGTTCAAATTTTGAACACGTTTTTAGAGTTCAAAACAAGAATTTAATCCCTCTCTTTACGCCTGAAATTTCTGAGTTTAAATATTTCTAAAAGAAAACGAAGAAAAAACCGAAAAAAAGAAGCCATTTGAAAATGAGCGTGGTATTCTGTCAAGTTTTTTTGGAAAAAGTTTTTGCGTAGATTTTATACGTAAAAACTTTTTCCGAAAATCCGGCGGACTTGACCTTGATAGAATCTAGTTATTGGGCTAGGAAGCGAATTATATTTGGTTTCTGTTTTTATTTTTGTGCACTTATTATTCAATTTTTATAAAAGACATATAAATATTATATGATCAAATAAATTAGGTTGGCTAACTACTTACAAACTATTTCAAGTTGTAAGCATTTGAAAGAAAAATATTTAAATCCACAAACATATTATCAATGCTATCGTACACTTGCCAAATGGCATCCGCATAATTATTCGAAATAGAATTAGGCTGTATTCCCAAATCCGTTAACGCTTTATGAAGTCTTGTTTTTGAATCATTAGTTTTATGAGCATCTAACTGTCTGATGCTATTCACAGCTGAAAACTCTAATAACGCATTGAAGTTTTTAATTTCTAAGACTCTTTCTACAATTGTTTCTTTATTGTTGACAGGGTGTAAGCCACTTTCGTCTGCAGTTTTCAGGTAAACTATAATCAATTCAAGCAATTTTATACTTCTGAATTCTTTAGTTATTGAAATGGGAAATTCTAACATATTTACAATCTTGCGTAAAGTTTTTTCTTGAAGATGTTCCCCTAACAAAATGTATAGCTTTTTACATCTGGATATAAATTGTTCTTTGGAAAAAGATTTTAAATCTACGTGTTGAGCAATAGCATTGAATTCGGGGAATTCTGACCATCCTGTATAATCAATATGTTCTTCATCTAAACCAATTAAGTCTTTTGCCGAATAATTAAGTTCGAATAAGTGATTAAATAATCCTGTAAATATTCGCCCAAACAAAAAGAACTTCCTGGTCAAACGTTCTGCTTTTTCAGCAATATTTTCTCCTTCAATAATCTCGGATGGGTGAATCGAAAATTTATTCCAGTAATCAATAACTGTATATCTATTACCCTCGTATAGCTTTTTGATGTCAATTTTAATAGCATTTTTTCCAACACGATCACAATGGGTAACTGCCCACTGATTTCTATAGCTGACACTCCCTGATAAAGGATGAAGTTCATAATCTTCGTCTGCTTCATATACTGCCAATACTTTATCAGAAACATATACATACTCAAACGGCATTTCGTGTCTTGCTCGCCACTCTGTTACCAACCCATCAATTCCTTTCCAATGATGTCCTGTAACTGTTTCTTCTTTCTGATTATTCTCACTATTTTCTAGTAAAACCTTAAAGCCATTTATTTCTAAGCGAGCTATATCCTCTTTATGGTCAAATCTGCTAAGTCTTATTTCGAACTGTTTAAATTCTTCAATAAAATGTTTCTTATTTTTAAGCAGTGTAGAGATTTCTTCGTCTATTGCGATATCTCTTTTTATGGTGAATACCTGTACAGCGACTTTCTTTCTATACGCTAAATAAGTCTCTAAATAATCTTTTTTAATTTTCACGTAAGCCTCTGAATGAGTTGGAAATTTATATTCAGAAAGAGGTTTGATTTTTACTACATCGTAATCAGGTTCTTTTAAATCATCCCATAGAATTTCGTCTTCTAACATACGTGGTGACAATTTAAAGGCACTTAAAAATCCTTGATCAACCAATAATGTTGTATGATTACCAGAACACCAGGAAACCACCAAAGGTTCTGCTTTATTTAATCCAGAAGATTTTGAAAGGTATAATGAAAATGACGGTTTATATTCATAATCTTCTCTATAGTATGCTCCAGACAGATTTACATAAGGATTAACATGTGATGATTTTATTTTACTAATTAGACTGGGCGAAACTAAAGCAGTATTGATATCAATGGTTTCCCTCAATCCATTCTTATCAATTGTTTTTAGTTCAGCAACGGTAATATGTTCTGCTTCTGTTTGGATGTCCGACAGGTTTCCAATTAGTTTCGATATTATAGAGTTCTTATCCATTTAAAACTTATCAAAAATTGTATTTCGATGGTACTCCAAAGCAATTAGACTAATTTCATATTTTACAGGATTTGAAATTACTTTTCCGGAAATCTCATTCAACCAATTTTGAGCTTGCAAACTCAATCTATCCAATTTTGAAGTAATGATTACTTCATAACTGTCATTAAAAGTAAAATATCCCTTATCAAATAAACTATCATATAGAGTAGAAAGGCAAAGACCATTATGAGGTGATAATCTTGTCTCAATTTTAGCTGCCCAAGGAATAATATGACTGGCTACCAATAACTCAATTTCCGTAACTCCTGTTAAACAGCATTGATAGTCAAAATTTTCTAACACCTTTTTTCGGAAAGCGGATTGCTTGATTCTTACCTTTATTTCTCTTTTTGCATTTTCAATTGCATAATCGTTAGTGTTTTCTATACTTAAAATTAAGGGTACAACCTTAAAAGAAATAGGATTACTATATCTGTGAGAAATATTTATTTTTATACCTGTATTACTTAATGAAAGATGGTGATTTATAATATTCCCAATCCATCGCCTCCTCCCTTCGCTCTTAGCAAAGTTATTTTCAACTAAAAGGTGCTTAATTTCCTCAAAAGGAATTATATAAAAATCAGTTTCAATACCTTCATCTCCATAAATAATAATATTGAAATTATTACCTATCAGCTCTCTATAATGGTTAATTCTTCCCTCTGATAAATCAAGCCAATAATTTGTTTTTGCATCTGCTTTTCTTACATAGTTATTTATGGAGAGTTGATCCCGATTTTCTTTTACCCAGTTCATAATTATATAGCAATACCAAAATTTACTCTTAAAAATTCGCCAATTACTTGCCTTGCCATACCAACATATTCTTCTTTTGGATTTAAAAACTTTTTTAATCTCTCCATCTCTCTTTTTAAGATTCGTTCAAAGTAAAATTTCTTTGTTGTGTCTGTAGTGCCAATTACATCATTAAAATTTTCAGTGGCTTCTTTCACTCTTTGTATTTGCGCCTGCATCTCAATAAGTTTCTTTTCCCGAGATTGGACAAGATACATTCTTTGTAAAACATAGACGTCTATTGATTTTTTAGCCATGATACTTTCGTTTCCATAGGCATCTTTTTTAGGGCGAATAATACCTTCATCACCATATTCTAGATGATCTTCTGGGTTATCAATACATGGATTTAATAAAAGCCTATAAGGTTCTTCATCTGCAATTCCATTTACTCTATCATGTTTACGTATATATTTTGTCACATCTGACAGAGGAAATTGGTTCATTTTTCCCATTGTCTTTTTTGTTCTTACCCCGTAAATGGAATGAGAAAGCTTTTGATTACAGTTTCTACAAGACAATAACAAATTGTCCCAATCTGCAGCTAGCCAATAATAACCGGGTTTCTTATGCGGAGCTTCTTCAATTTCTCCTTTAGGGCGAAAATGCTCAATATCACCAGAATAAATATGTAGAAATGTACTTTCACAATAGGCACACTTTCCTTTGAATAGCTTGATTAGAGCGTCTTTTACCTCAGAATCTGAATATATTTTAAATTCAAAATTAGTCGTTCCGTCAAAAGTGGGGGAAGTATAATATTCAATAGCCCTTTCTGTTTCCGTTTTACCCGCTCTATTTTTTTTATCTAATGCAGATGGTCTGGGCACTTGAGATCTATCAATTTTTATCATAATGATCTATTTTTTATTGTCCAATGTTTTCCATATACTCTCAACCCGCTTCAGAGCCTCTGCTTTTAATTCCTCTTTGATTTTTGGTCCCTGTTCTCTTGTTTTGCGAGCTAGTAATTCATCAATCACATAATATGTAAGCTCTTCACGTTCTGTATCTCCCAAGTGTTTTATCCGGGGAATAATATGACTCAGATCTAAAAGACGATTTTTTTGTTCTTCGCTTCTGTTCTTTTCTTCCAAAGCTAGAATGGTGTAATATTCATCAAAAAGCTTTTCTGTTTCTGGGTCTATAGTACTTTTTAATCCAAAAAAATCAGAAGTCAATATCTGATCTACCCGTAATTCACTTGGGTCAGGTAACTCCGTCAATGCTATTACTTCATTCTCCTGATTTTTGGTCAACACAACAGTTTCTCCAGCTCTTAATCCTCTCAGACAAAGTGGTTCATGTGTTGTTACTACAAAACGAATTTTAGGAAAAGCTTTTCTTAAACGTGTAACAACTTCCATTCGCCAACGTGGATGCAAATGAGTACCGATTTCATCAATGAGTACCATTCCTTCTGCCAAATCAAATGTTACATTTTCGCCTGCTAAGGTTGCCATAATATCTACTGCTAAATAAAATACTGATTTATAGCCATCACTTAATTCATCAATGAAAAATGTGTCATTTCCTCTTTTTACAATGACCAAATCATTCTTGATACTAATTGTATCTTCCTGTTCTAATAAGATTAAGTCTTTTAAAGTAATTGCTGCGCGATCAAAAATTTCCTTTGGAAGGTTTGCCAACCAATTATCTGCATCGACAAGAGAGAAGGTATAATCAAAAAGATTTTTTGCCTTAGCTCCGTAAAATTCTATTTTCTCCGGTACCATTTTCCCGATTTTAGGTTTCAGTCTAATGGAATTATAAGCTACGATATTAATTATAGGCTGGAATAAAGATGTTTTAATTTCTTTCTTATTGAAATTGACTTCAATAGGTTTTTGTCCCCCAACCAAATGTATTTTAATAAATCCTTTTTTAGAACCATGTTTTAACAGATGATCACCTTTTATTCCTAAATCTGTTATATACTCTTGACCTGTAAGTCCAATAACAAAAGCCTTTAACAATGAACTTTTTCCCACTCCATTTTCGCCTAGAAACAATAACCAAGGTTCATTTTTAATAGGAGAATCAGAATTATGATTAAATTCTAATTCTAAAGAAGAGAAGCACTTAAAGTTTTTTAATTCTATTTTTTCAACATATATATGCTTTATTGAATTTATAGATTGTTCAATTTTATATTTTTCAGTTTCTTTAAAAGTTTCTGTGTTAGAAGATGAGAAATCCTGAGTTAATATAATTTCTTGATTTTTGGTTTCTTGACCATTGATAGTTGAAAAATATTCTTGTATCTCAGGTCTATTTCCTAACCATTTAGAGAGCATAAATCGTTGTATTCCCAAATAAGATTCTCCAGAATGATTAGTGTATTTATATTGCCAAGAATTATACAACTTTTTAATATCAGTTCGATTTGATTCTTCTTTTCTCAATAATTTCAAAAGTAATTCCCATTCTCCATAAAGTTCTTTTAAAACTTCTAGCCTTGCATTCACCAATTCAGAACGATCTAGCTTTAGTATTTCTATGGTGATAGTGCCCTTAGAAGAAATCGCTTCGATTCCTCCTTGTTCATTAAAAATTAAATGTTCTTCAGGTCTATCTATACATGGATCTATTAACAGAGCCTTTTCATTATATATGACTTCTTTGTAAGGTGTGTTTAATGGTATTCTTTGCCCATCAACTGGGAACCATGTTGATTTATATTGATTACAGTGGGAACAACTTAAGTAAATATTATTCCAGTCATAAGTTAACCACCAATAATGATCAGTTGAGAATTCCTTGTCCAATCCTCTGGCTCCTCCTTTAGGACGGAAATGATCATATTCAGATTGAGCTCTATTGAATGATATAGGTGATTCACAATAAGCACATTTCTCTTTAAATACTTCTCGTAGTGCTTCAAGGAATTTATCTCTTAATTCTTTTTCAAAGGGTTGTGAGTATTTTTGCTGAGATCTGCTTTCTTTTGATTTTAAATAGAACTCTTCCAGTCTTTTTTTTGCTATTTCGACTTCCTTTGAATAAAAGACTTCTGGCACAGGAATGATATTTCTTTCTACGTAAATCATTTTGTATGTTTTTTAGCAAATTTTTCCAAAATACTTGAACTCGGGTGGCTAGATAGTGAAATGAGTTTATTGGCTAAAGCCACCGGTACAATTGAATTATCATACATATCACATCTTAGCTTTTCTATATTCCAAAGTATTGTATCCAGATTTTTAAAATCAGTCTTTTGTGGATTCAGTACTATGTTTTCATTTTCAACAGGAAGTGTAATAACATATACTCTTTCATCCCTTGACTTAAAAATAATCTTCGAACTATAATATGAAGTATGTGCGTATGGTTCTGGGTTATCAGAAGGTCCTGGTAAAATATAAGTGTAAATGTGTTTATTGTTAAGAAGTAAAGCTTCTCCTGGTTCTAATAGGTTTTTGATTTCATCTGCATGTTCTACAAATGCCCCTGATTTTTCTAAACCGGCTAAAAATAAGTTATGATTACTAAATAAGTAATTACATAATTTCCGAACGTGTTTATGCATATTGGCTGTTTGCCCAAAAAATGCCAGCGGTCCATCTTTAATAAAGAAAAATTTATCCAGTAATTTAGGCTGTGTTTCTTTGATATACTTGATTGTATGTATAATGTTTATCTGTTCGATTAGGTTAACAAGATACCCAAGAATTCCACCTGCTCCGAGTTCATCACCAATCACTTCATGTAATCTGAAACAGTCTGTCAGATATAATATTCCATTACATTCCGGACAGTTAGTCGTGTATTCACTGTTGAAATTTGCACGTAAAATATTTTGATTTTTTTCTTCACAATGCGGACAAGTGGTTAGGTTAAAACTATCCACAGGTTGATTAAACAAGTTAAAAATTAGCCAATATGTTGTAGAAAGTAAATTGTTCTTTTCATCTCCTTTCTTTCTAAAATATTCGTAAATTGTTCTTCGAACAGAATGAGTTATGGTGATATTGCTATTATATGAAACGTTTTTTGTTGGAAGTACTAATTTGCTTCTTTCTAGGTCTTTAAGTGCTGACATTGCTTCCCTAGAGATAAATGGCATTTCGGAAATGTTATTTAAATCTTCGGTATTTAGAAAGATCTCTCCGAATTGAAAAAATGTTATCAATGAAGAAGGAAATGTTTTCTTTACCGGAATAGTAGCGTAACCACCGTCCATTGCTATAATATGTTCTATTGGATTTTCGTCGGGATATTGAACTTTAATAACAAGAGATCTATCCAATTCTACTTCTTCAGCAGATTTGGGATATTCACAATTTTCCAAAAATGATTTAACATCCTCATCATTTATAATAAATGAGTGTGACGATTTACTAGCTAACTCATCAGGACGCTTACCTGTTCTACTACTATATGCCATAACACTTATGAAGAGGTTTAAACTAAAAATTTATCAATCTTTACTGGTACAACAAAGGGATTAGAGTAGGTTTTCATTCTCACAAAACCTTTGTCGTTTTTCGCACTGAAACGAATTAATGCATCCGCAAAATCATCAAAGTCATAATACTTTCTAAGCTCCCTTATCTCATCCTCATTATTTAGATGTGCTATAAACCAATTCTGTGTATTTTTTAATATGCTAGAACTTATTGAACTTACTTCCTGTGTAGCGTATATCATTCCCAGATTTAGTTTTGCTCCTTCTTTAGCAATTCTATTATATATCTGACTTAAATCTTTATCGTCTTTTTTTGGAAATAAATTATGAGCTTCTTCAAAGTAGAATTGGATAAAGTTATTAGGGATACTGTCTGTAAATCTAGACATTGAATCTGAAAATATCTTTTTTGATATTCTTTCAAGAAATACTTCTTGAAGTTTAGGGTCTCCTTGTGATAAATCAATAATTACAATGCCTCCTATTCTTAAATGCTTAGATATATCAACTTCAAAAGAATTATCGGTTGTATTTGTGTGCATTTTCGCAACTTTTTTAAATTTGTCAAATCCACTTACAGAACGACCATCTTTCTTTTGGGTTAAAAACACCATAAGTGATTTCATTTCATCTGAAAACCAGTCTTTACCATTTTTTCTTTTATAATCTGTAAAAACTTTATCATTTGTGTTCTCCCAAGCACATAAGAACCAATTTTCTGCTTCATCCAAAGGAATACCTTTCTCAATGTCTAACTCTTTGTATTTTTCAGATACTATTTTTTTTATTGATGCATCTGCTTTAAACTTTACTTTAAAATTTGTTGAAGGCTTAAAGCCTGCTTTATTTAAACAACAGAAATAAATCGCTTTGTTTTTATTGTACCTAGTCCATTCATCAAAATGTTCTTTGTCCAAGGGGGGCGGGGTGAAATCTAATACTTTTAAACTTGTAATGTAATCTCCTTTCTCATCTTCCAAAGAAGAACATATATAGTTAAATCCAGTTACAATATCCTTGTAAAAATTAACTTTCATTATTTTAAAGTCTGAGTCACTTTTTTCTAAAATACTATATCTAATAGTATTCTGTTTATATTTTTCAAATATTGCAGTTCCCTCATCTTGTAAGTTTTTATTTGCATATTCTCCATTTACATCAAAAATTAACTGCCCTACCGGATATTTAGGAGTCCCATTAGTATCAAATGATTTTAGATTTTCCTCAATAGTGTCAGGAGATTTAGAAGGCAATATGGCTGTAGCTTTACTCGATATTTGAGATGTAGCTTCAATAATCTTTTTAACTGTGTTAGACTTACCTGTTCTGGTCATTCCAAAAAGAGCTGTCCTTTTTCCCAGTAGATCAGTTGGGTTAATGTAAACTTCTGCTTTGTCTTCTTCATTTTTGCTTTGAAATCTAAGACTGGAGCTATACTGTACGTGTCCAATGGAAAATTCATTATCATTGCCAGGAATAATATCGGGGGAATCTCTTTGGTTAACAATATAACCTAAAACATCTTTATTGACTTTATAAACACTATAATGATGAGCAGAATAAAAATTTTCTAAATCTGCACCAAATTCTACATTGGTTCCATTTCTATAGAATGTTCCTAACACACGGCATTCTAGTCCTGAAAAACTAAACTCATAACGTGTAAAATCATCCAGTTTAGAGCTTTTTCCTGAAGTAGGTAGGTTGTCTTTATAGTATTCTATCATAGAGCTAATCATAGCACTGTCTGTGGGTAATTTTGCTGGTGCCAAAGCTCTTAGAAGAATAGCTTCTTCAACCGTTTCTTCGTTATCATAAAATGCAAGTAAAAAAGTTCCTTGTGCTATTCCCTTAACTCTTTCTTTATCAGCATCACAAACAAGGATATTAGCTTTATTATAGTCAAGCAAAAAAGGATGGCCAACAAAAAGTTCGGTCTGTTTTCCCACTTTTAAAGGGTCTACAGATGCAAGTTGTTTTATTTTATCTACAGTTCTCATGGTTACAGTTTATTTAAGCGGTGATTTTAATTCGGGATCACTAAACCTTATGATAGCTTGTTTAATGTAATCTTCTTTAATTTCAAACGATATCCATTTACGGTTCGATTTTTCTGCACAATATCCCGTGGTATTGCTTCCAGAAAATGGATCTAAAACTAAATCTCCTTCATCTGTCAAAAACTGAATAAAGAAATTCACTAATCCACCAGACATACGAGCCGGGTGTGGTATAATTCCTTTCTCTCTACAAGTTTTTAGAAAATAATCATTGGAATTAGTATTTGAAAAACTCAATACACTATGTGGCAATCTAACGTCTCTTTTTTCATCTAGAGCCTCCATTTCAAAAAAGTTATGGGAAATACTACCGCCATTATCCTTTAGAAATCCTGTCTCACTTATTTGATGTTCTGATGGTCGTTTACCTGAATTATAGGATTGTCGTTTCAGTAGCTGTTCCATACTTTTACTATAGGGACGTAAAACTTTGCTATTATCGGCTTTAGGAAAATCGTTTTTAGCAATCCACCAAACGTGTGTATAACTGTCCACCGTTCGTAATCTATTTACAGTTACCCATTGTGCTGGTGAAGGAAGTTTCGAGGGATTGTAGCAAATAAATTCCTGAATTAATCTTAAGTCAGCCTTAGGATGTTTCACCATCCCTAAAAGGCATTCTAAATGCAATAAAGATTGAACTGGTCTCTCAGGCTCCCAAGCATTTCCAATTTCTATAACCAATGAGCCATCATCAGCCAAAAGGTCAGAAAATATTGGTGCTAACTTGATAAACCATTCCTTGTATTCTTCTCCTTTTTCATTTCCATATTGCTTTTTATTATTTAATGGAAAAGGCGGCGAGGTGATTATAAGATTTACCTTTCCCTTTAATTTGCGTAATTTTTTATCATTTGTTAATAATTCAAGCGAATTTCCTACGAAAAGCTTACCAAGTTTAGACTTGTATTTTTGAGTTAATTTCTCTTCAGTTGACATTATCAATTAAGTTTCAACTTCATTTATTGAAGCTTTTAAATTAAATATTTATTTTATGTAGCATTTACGGAAAACCATAAATATTAAAATACCATATATCTTTCCAATTCTTATAAAAACTTTTTTATCATATGGAAAATGTGATGAAAACTAGAATAATGAAATCTTCAATGCTAAATGCATATTAGTAAATAAACAAAATGCTATCAAACTTAGCTAGAATATTTTTCTCTTAAAATATTCCATTCTAAATCAATTAGTATTTGAATTAATATGTGATTGATTTTTGTTGCACTTTAATAGTTTTCAATGGTTTAATACAAATATATTATTTTTTTTATATGAATTTGCTTATTAATCGAAAACAATAAAATTTTCGAACTATTAATTATTCAATTGTATATTAAACAATCAAATGATACTATAAGAAGATATATTATCATCAATCTTTTCTTTAGTAATTAACTTTAGAGATAAAAACAGTCTATGTGCAATAAAATGGCTGTAGTGGAAAAAATCATTTTACTTTTCTTATTTGCTGTTTAACACCAACCTTCAACTCCCCACAAAATCCACCATCACCACTTGGCTTCCCTGGAAAGGATTATACGACGGTTGATAATCAATATAGCCCGAAGAATGTAGATTCTTCAGACATTTATGATAGGTGGCTTTTGAGCGGATTTTACTGATGCGCATCACTTCATCGCGGGAAATACTGACCGGATTTCGGAAACGGCCGAAATTCCAGAACTGTGGAACCTGCACTAAAACAAAAAACGCTGTAAACATTTAATGTTTACAGCGTTTTAGCTTATTTTAGTTTCCCAACTAGCGGAGAGTGAGGGATTCGAACCCCCGGACCTGTTACAGTCAACAGTTTTCAAGACTGCCGCAATCGACCACTCTGCCAACTCTCCTTCAACTCCGGTAGTACCGTTGTTTTCAGTGGTGCAAATATAGAAAGTTTTTTATAACTGGCAAAATATTTTTCAATAAAATTCGTATTTCTGGTGTTTAAAGAGGAGGTCAATTAAACTTTCATTTTGAATTTTTTCGAAGTAATTACCATAAAGGCTGAATAATTGAAAGATTTCCAGCTGGATACCGTATCAAAACGATTGAGCAACGATCTGAAGCTGTCTAACCCAGCGTTTGTTCTTTCTATTGCATATCCTTGGTGATATAAAATTTCATCAAAATAAAAATTGTCGGTATCTGATCCGTTCCGCTTATTGAAAGCAATATTGGCGATGATATTTTTACTTTCATAGTGCTTTCTGAAGCCTTGAGCGTCAAATCCGGCATCTGCATTAATAAATAATCCTTCTATAGCAATATCTGCTTTTTTTAGCGTCTGAGTGATCTTGTCAAAATACATTTCAATATGATACAGATCATTATGATTCCCGGCGATAGGATCAGAGATGGCTAAAGGGAGTCCCTGCCTGTCTGTAAATAAAGTGCAGTAGGGGACTATTTCATTTTCTATTATATCTTTGTCAAGTACCTGGTACTCATGGGCTTGATTTGTTTTTTATGTTTCGCAATATAAAAATAGCCAAGCCTTTTTTATATATAAGTTTAAATGACTTCAATATCAATTCTCTATGATAATCTTCTTCGAATATCTTTTGCCGGCCTGATCGATTTGCAAAGTATAAACTCCTTGCACAAACTTTTTCTTTAAATTAAATAGTATAGTATTTTCGCCTTTTTTCACTTCACCTTTTTGTGAATGAACAATTTTTCCCCTTTGGTCATAGAAAGATACGGAAATTGTAGACTTTCTATTGCTTACAAAAGAGAGAGAAAAATTTCCATCATTAGGATTAGGAGAAATTACCATAAAAGAATTGTTAAATTTGCTATATTGGCTGATGCCAAGCGTTTCACATCCTACAGCATCACTCACAATTTTTGTTTTGATTCGTATGGTGTCTAACCTTGAATATAAATCGTTTCCAGGACATATAGTTGTACCAACATCACGATGCCCCATAATTCTTGGCCGAATAGTATTTAGTATAGAAGCAGAAGAGGTAGGGTCAAATCCTTTATACTTAAACCACCATCCTAGAAGACTATACAACTTATTGAGCTGTGCTGAAGTTGAAATTGTAAAATCTGAATGACCAAGAAAACATACACCAATTGCTTTTGAATTGTAATAGATTGCATGAGCACCTCTTACGTCTGTTGTAGGCATATTGGGATTGTATCTGCCCTGATACAGGTTACCTTCCTTGTCAAGCAGATAGTTGTACCCAATATCTGACCATCCTAATGTATTTACGTGATAATTCCAGTAGGAACGAACTATATTAGCCCCGTTTGTATAAGTATTAGGTGTTCCACCATGATGAATAACAACGTGTGTTGGTACAATATTTACAACGGAGTAAGGAGTATTTACTGAACTGCAAGGGGCAGATCCACCACACCAATCATTCCTTGTAATAATTGATGGAAATTCAGGACAGGCTACTGTTTTATATTCATTTTTAGGTGTATCAAAATATTTTGTTGTATAATTTCCATCAAACAGATCAATCTGCATTTCATCTGCTGTTACAGTGTTAGAAAACTCAAATTCTATAAAATCTTGAGATGTTGCATCGTAACTAAACAGTGCATCTGTCCAGTACATATTCTTAGAAGTTTCTTTTGGAGAAAAATCTGCATTTGCAGTTTCCCAGTCAGACCACTCATATCCTCTTTTTTTTGTTCGGTATCGAAAACTTAATTGTCCAGGATCCAGCTCTTTCTTTATTCTCCAGCCAACGCCAAAACATGAAAACGGTCTCTTCGGTTCCAATGATAAAAGGTAATTTGTGTGGGCTTTCAGGCTAGAAGTAATAAAAAAAGAGGACGAAGGGACACCTGTTCTTTCTGTAGTGTCATGTTGTACGGGCTGTAGCAATTGCTGTGCTTCTGTTCCAAAGTAAAAACACACAAAAAGTAATAACATATTTTTTTTCATAATATCATGGTTATAAGGTAACCACCTTTTTTAATTATGTAAGAAAAAAGTTTAACATAAAACCTGTTAAAAAATACAGAGAATATATAGTGGATTTGGAATAGAAATAAATTGCTTTTATTCTACTTTTTTATTATATCCACTTAATGTAAAACTTGTTTAAACTTTTATTTTCCTGAGAAACAAAACAGAAAAAGCCAAATAATTTAGATTATCCAGGTTGAAAACATCTGTCCCTGCTTATCACAAGGAAAATACAATTGCTGGTTTTGATGATTTTCTTCCCTGATATACTCAAATGAGGTATAATCCATTTTTCCAGTTTATCTTTGCTTATGAGTTCCAGATTTTAGTTCTTTTTTTGCAACTCTAAATTGCTAACTTTCTGGAAACTCTTTCTTTAAAAAGTTTAAATAGCTTTGTATGCAAAAATCTCAATAATCAATAATAACAGAAAAAAAATATTGTAAAAATTGATGATACTCACTGTAATTTTAAATGCATGACATTTAGCCCAAAAACTACATTAAATTCCAATTTTCAGCAGCATCCATAAAACTATTTATCTATGGTGTTTGCTGATTTACGGGCTGGCCTGCTGGGAAGCCGCGGGGCGCTCCTGCCGCGGGATCATCTTTCGCCCCGTCTGCATGAAAGGTGTCTTGGGGATTAACGGTATTTACCGATACCTGAGACTATACGAGCTGAGCCGTAAAAAAAGCAACGGATATTTTTTTTTCATAACGTCTGCATTATTAAAGTTTAAAAAGCTTCATTATTTATTTTGTGAGCAAAATATATGAACAATTAAGATCTGTAGTGTTCTGGATTTTAATGTTAAATCTGTTTAAACTTTTATTTTTCTTAGAAACAAAATAGAGAAGGCTAAATAATGTAGATTTATCCACATTAGATTTAGTATTTCAAATCTTATAAAGCTTTGAAACTATCAATAAAAATATCTTCTAAAGTTTCTTCAATATTATAAAGGTCATGATGCTCTCCGCTTATTGGACTTCCCGTTGAAGGCATTTGCCCCGGTTATCACAGAGAAAAATACAATTAGTAGTATTGGATGATTTTCTTCTCTGATACCCTACTGATTCTCCTCCCGTTCTGCTGGGGGTATGGCTTCCATCTAATTGTATACTGGAAAGATCTAATTTCATTTATTATTCTGGAAAAGAGAAATCCAAATTCGTCTGAAAGAACCGTCCTTACACCATGTATTGAAATAATAAACGAATTGCCAGTTTATTGTTTCTTTTGAAAAATATTCTTTTAGATTCAATTCCCGCCATTGGCAGCCTGTTTTCAATTGTTTTATAATGAGCTAAGATTTTGCCCAAATCAAATCTCGTGGAAAATCTTCGTTTGCCTTTACTTAAATGAGGCAAAATCCATTTTTCCAGTTTATCTTTGCTTATGAGTTCCAGATTTTAGTTCTTTTTTTTTCAACTCTAAATTGCTAATTTTTCTGGAAACTCTTTCTTAAATAAGTTTAAACAAGTTCAAGACTTCAATGTCCTTAACCATATAAAATTTGAATATTAAGACCTCAATATCAGATATTTAAACTCAGGGATGAAATATTTACGGTTCAATATTTTTTCACTAATTTTTTAACCATAGTAATATTCCGTAGTTACATCACCACTGAAAGCCGGATGCACGTCCTGCTTCTGCATATTCAGTTCAAATAGTCTTTCACCATTTTTATTCCCACCCCGTATTTTTAAAGAATACCATCCGTTTTCTAATGAAAGTGTTATACTGTTTTCATCATTAATAGAAGCAGTATCTTTTAAATAACCGATGCCTACAATTTTCACTTCATTATTAGCAGTCTGAAATATCCAGCCTTTCGACTCTACTTCTACTTCTTCATCATTCAAAATCTTTTCATTATTCATGGAAAGCCGGAAAGCATAATAATCCTCCTCTACTCCTATGATAGGAATAGCAATTCCGGATCTGGTTATGACATCTCCATGTTCGTTTTCTACGAAATATTTTAAAATATTAGTACCTGAAAGATGATGGTCCTGCAGATACTGTGCTAAAAGCTGTGGACTGAATATCACGAAACCTTTAAGTTCAGAGAATATTTTTTTCATATATATGGATTGGATTAAATTTTACATAGGTGGAAAAGTGCTCAATCATATTATTCTTTAACATCATGCTTTCTTTTAAGTTACTAATTTCCATAACCTTATCTTTTTATTACTGGTGATTACCTTTCATATGCATATGTCTCATTTAAGCAAATTAAAAGATTTATATCACAATTATTTAAACTGATTTGCTAAATCTAAATAATATTGTTTTCCATATTCATTATTGGATTCTTCTGCTTTTTTGTTAAAATAATCTGCTACCTCTTTTTTATTTTCCTCAGGAATTTCACCACCATACAAATCTATGATAACCTCAAAAGAGCTTTCTGCTACCTTTTTCGGAGACATTTCCTTTACCTCCATAAAATACTGCCACTTTTGATTGTAATTTTTGAAATGTTCCATTCTTGGAAGAAATATTGCCACATAAGGACCTATATTTTTTTTGTAAGCATTTTCAAGCATCAACTCATAGATCTCCTTTGTTTCCGGCAAATTGTACCTTTGGAGCATATTTCCTAATGCAGAAATGAGTAAAACTACCAGTTTGGTATTATCAGCATTACTTTTATAAATATCTAAAAGAATATCAGCAAATTCTGCATCGTTAAAAAGATTGTTATAATATACTGATACTTCAAGTCTCGGTGTCTTTTCAAACTCTTTTACAGCCTGAAACAGTTCCTCTGCACTCAGTTTTTTCCATCCGGAGATTTGTTTTTTTAACGATTCTATGTTATCAATATTCTTCTGTATCTTTTGAGGTATTTTGCTCATTTATATATTTTTTCTTTATTTACATTCAACTTTAAATTTACCGTTGCTTTCCACGGATTTGGTTTCTGCTTTACTCATAATATCATCTATTTCAGCCGCAGTGTAGAATTTTCTTCCTTGCTTCAGATTGGCAGGATCATAAGAGTGATAGAAACCTCCGTCAAGCCTTCTCTTATTCAGTAAGGCCTGGCTTTTATGATGAAATAATGCAGAGCCTTCAATATTCCTGGAAGCAATTCTTCCATTTAAATTATCAACATACTTCACTTCATCAAAGACCTTTCCATCTCTCGCATGTTCCATAAAACGTTCCTGAACAGGCCGTTCCGTAATTCCTTCATACACCATCACACCATTACTAAACAGTTGGTAGAAAGCATCCAATCCAAAAACATCGATCCAAATATTGCTATCAAACACAAAGGCATATAAATTGGGATTTCTGCCTTCTAAGCCGATCGGATCTTTGGAAATATAATTTCCGCTATCGTTATCATAATATCTGAATCGATTATAATAAAGACCGTCTGTTTCTATGTCTTCATATTGCCCAAGCTGCCTGAAAGGAATAAAATACCTATCGCCTTTTAAATTTTTAAGATTTCCATAGATATCATATTCTGTACTCCAGATTACTTTACCTTCTTTATCAAAAGCCTGTACCGGTCTTCCTAAATAATCAGAAACAATACTGTAGCTTTCTCCATTGATAATTTTGGCACACGGTACATATGAATTTCGCTCATATATCCATGTAACCACATTTTGTACAGGTTCTTTTCCTTCAAGAACGTTTCCGTCATCATCTATTGTCGTTACAGGTTCTTCATCAATATCATAGCTCCATTCATGCAGAAGAACGTTGCCATCCCAAATATAACGAGTTATTTTCTTTAGACCAATTTTTGAGATTCTTCTTCCGATGGCATCATACTTAAAGCTTACCTCTTTCCCATCGGGACGTTTTACTTTGGTAAGCATTCCGTTGGCACCCCAGAAATAGGCCCAGTCACCAGGGTTCCATTCCGGGCTCTGCACTTCTGCGGAAGGTATTGAATTTACATTGGGTAAATCTATACCGTCTGGCAGCTTAGGAGTATTCAGCCAGTCTGAAGCGATGGTTTTGTAATAAGGATGCACAATATCTTCTTCGTCCTGATGCTCCGGTAAAACATTATTGATCGGACGTTTACTTTTTAATAGTAAATTACCATCCTCATCGTAATGATAGAACCAGTTTTTGTCACGCATCAGCTTTCCTCCTTTATCGTACACACGATCGGTTCTTTTTACACTTTCGTACAGACAGCCTGTAGCATCCGGATTTTTATATTGCACCTCACCACTGGAGTATTCTGCAGCCACAAGGCTTCCAAACGCATCATAATCAAACCTTGTTCTTCCGCCCGTTACTCTATCCAGAATATTGAACAAACGGTTTCCTGCAGCCCAGTTATAATCTTTATGTAAAGTTGTATCAGTTTTATTAACTGTCACCTTCTGGCTTATTGGCATTCCGGTATGATCAAACTCGAATGTACTTTCTATTCCGCCTGTGATTTCACGGGAAAGCAGCTGCCCACTCTGACTGATATCAATGTTCATCTGCCATGGCAGCTTAAGATCCGGAGTGGCAGCTATTACTGTTTTAAAGTGTCTCAAATCATTGTAGGCATATTCTATCTCCGCACCCAGACTGCTTTGTAAACCTACGAGATTTCCCTGACTGTCGTATTCATACTGAATAGAATGTTCACCTTGCTTTTCACTGGTGATCTGCCCTAATTTATTTCTCTGGAAACTGATGCTGCTGTCTTCGTTATCAGCTTTAATCAGTAATCCTGAAGTATCATATTGATAGGCTTCCCATGTTCCGTCCGGATAATGGGTCTGCGTAATCCTTCGTCCCAAATCATACTCGTAAAATGTATTTTTTCCCTGTGGGGTTCTTCTTTGGGTAATAAGACCGTCTTTGTCTCTTATAAAAAATTTTTTCTGACCGTCAAAACCTGTTTCTCCTATAATTTCATTATTATTATTTCTTTCAAAAGAATATATTTCCCCTTTTTCATTGGTAATGCTTACTAAATTTTCATAGGCATCATAGCCGAAGATCAGGGTTTCTTCTTTTTTATTGGTAATGGCATTCCGTCTAACTCTGCGTTTCAGGCTTCCCAACGGAGTATAGCTCAGAAGCCATTCTGCCCGGCCGTCTGTGGCATATACCGGCAGATCATAAGCATCATAACGAAGTTTTAAAGGAAGCTGTCCCTGTTCATCTACTTCTATTACCCTTCCCATCCTGTCTCTGTTAAGAATGGTTCTGTTTAATGGTTTCGGGCTGAAAACAAGCATTCTTCCGTATTCATCATATTTCAGATATTGTTCCGCTCCGGCCGTATTGGCTATATGAGTAATCTGTCCTCTCTGATTGTATTCATAGTAAGTTGCAATATCCCCTCTTCTGCTATTTTCAGGAAGTCTTTCTCCATCGGTATACTGGTAATAGACGGTTTCTTCTATGGGATCGGTATAGTTCAACAGTTTTCCGTCTTCGTCATAACTCCAAGTTTCTGAAGCTCCGGAAGGTGAAAAACGGGCTGTAACCTGTCCAAATTCATTATACTGATAGTGATATTCTTCGCCATCCGGACTATGGTAAATTTTGATATTCCCCATTTCATCATAGGTGAATCCTTCCACTCTGCCTTCAGGTGATCCAATCATTTTCAGCTCATTATGTGCGGTATAATCATACCAGGTTTCACCACCTTCTCCATCTACTTTTTTATAAACCAGAAAGTTTTCATCGTAATGGTACTCCTCTGTTTTATTATTTTGTTTTGGATAGATAACTTCTGTATAACCTTCCTCATCATGATAATGAAGTTTACCTTCCATATATCCATCCGTTCCTTTGGTATGGATTACCCTTCCCTTTTTGTCATATTCCCACTGATAGCTCATTCCGTTACGGTTGGTTCTTCTTACCACATGGTTTTCTCCATCATAATGAAACACAATGGCCTTTTTATGAATATCCCAGACACGGGTAAGATTACCCCGCTCATCATAATCATAACGAACCTGCAGATCTCTCTGCTTTTTATAACAATAGTAAACTTCTGTTACTTTTTTATACTCAGGATGAATAATGGTTTCTATACTACAGCCACTCTTAACATCTTTTATACTTTTAAGGACAATATTCCGGTCTTCATATTCATATTCCCTGATTGTTCCGTCACCATATTCAATACGGATTACTTTATATATAGTTCCTTCCGAAATATGATGGAAACGTTGATACGTATAGATATCAGTTCCTTTACGGATTACCCAGATGCTGCTGCTTGGTCTGTACTGCCATATCTTCTGATCCCGGAAATACGTCATTTCCTCACCTATTTCAGGAGCAGGAATCAGCATTGCTATATTTTCGTCCGGATGCATCCATCCGGCAAACTTATTATCTTCCTCAGGTAGAATAAACAGATCATGATTATTGAAAACCCCGTTTCCAAGCGGGCCAAAATCATAAGGCCGGTCGCTGTGCCAGATATTTTTCCAGAGTAAAGGTGTACTGCCCTGAATTACAAAATCATCCCATTCGAAAACCATAGCACCGGTTGCAAAATTCACAGGTTCAAATCCCCAATGACACAATTTCTTGGATAAAGCATTGGCAAATTTGAATTTATTGAACGGAGCTTTTTTAAGAACACTGTGATTAAGCTTTTTTAAACCGTTGGCTCCAAGTTTTCCTATTTTCTTGGTCAAACTTCTCATTAAAAACATTCCCGCAAGACGCATCAGCATTTCTCCCGGAGTATAAACATGGGGTACAAAGGCTCCTCCCACCAATACCGGCCCGCCCGTATTGATCTGGATATACATACTTGAAAAATTATTGTAGAAAGCAAAATAAGCCAGAGGGTTTTTCTTTGGTTTATCAGGCATTGCAGGCAGCATGGTCATTCCGAAAGGGAATCCCATACAGGTAAGCACCTGCTGAGGCTGATTGCCGCTCATTTTACTTCCCTGTGCCAAAACTGTCTGCGAGCCGTAATAGACCTCTCCTTCGTGTGGAGCTTCCTGAGGAAAAGGAATAATATAAACAGGAATCAAAGAAGTGATATGTCTGAAAGGGATTACAACCCCCATAACACTGGTGGTTGTAGTTGCTTTATGCCTTCCGTGAACATATATTGACCCTCCCATCGGAATGCTTTCCGGAAGAGACGGCATCAGGTTTCTTGCAAATTGCGGAATCGGAATCGTAATGGTAATGTAATCCATAATATCAAAAACAATCCCGATAAACGGATGTGGCAACGGTAATGGAATCAGCATAAATGAAGGCGGCGGCGGAATGAGCGTCCAATGAATATCAATCGCCAGTACAATATCAAAATGCTTACTCGTATGCTGAATGGCTGTGGAAGGCATTGCAGGAGTATTAACCTTTATCAGCTTCACTTTGCTTTCCGGAGCCGCTTTTTCTGCAGTCACAGCACTGCCCCCACCTCCGCCTCCACTGCTTTTCGCCGGCTGGCCAGAGTCCCCGCCCGCTATGGATTTAGCCATGGAAACAGGATTCAGTGAATCGAAATTATTCTTCATTCCGTTTTTCCATCCCTGTGTGGTTTTATCCCAGCTTACCGAGGTAACATCTGCATTTACCTTCCAGGAGCGGTCCGGATTCATATCCGGTTTTGCTACCTTGATGGGTTTTACTGTTTTTTTATTCAGATCTGCCATGATTCTTTTAATTTGAGATTAGCCCGCTTTCGGTTTTTCCACGCTCACTTTCCAGTCATCACCAAAATAGCCCTTCATTTCGTTATCCAGTAGTGCTTTTTTATCCGTATCTCCTTCATATTTAAGAATAAGCATAGAGGCCACAAACCTCAGACTGCTCTGTTCCCTTGCTGAAGAATCCATCACTTTTGCTATATCCAGGCATTTTTCAAAATACCTGATCATTTTATCTTTTGTCAGAACCGTATCATTCAACGTTCCGATGATTCTGTAACACTCAATAGCCATTGCATATTCTCCTATTTTCCGAGCCGTTTCTGCAGCTTTTTCAAATGCTTTCTGTGCCCTGGATTTTTTGGAATTCCCTAATAAATGGCTTCCATAGTTCATATACATCTGAACTTCCAGCGGAGTATCCGGCTCTACTTCTTCAAATATGGTTTGGTAGGTGTCTTCTGCTTTATCCTTTTTTTTATCTGCCGTATAAGCCTGGGTAAGCATAAAATAGGCAGAAATTTCTCCCTGTTTATTCTTTTGTTCTTGGGCAAGCTTCACCGCCTTTTTCAGTGCATATTCCGCTTCTCTGAACCTTTCTTTACTTAAATGATTACTCGCTGTAAGGATCTGCTGCTGAAAATCCGTATCCGGACTGTTCTTTTTACGATTGGTATGGGCAGCGGTATTCTGCATTAGCTGATGAATATCTACTTCTACCCTGAAACTATGCGCTGAGGAGATGTTTGACAAGGTCCTGTAATGGTGATGCTCTGCCCAGACCAGTTTAATATCTTTATTTCCCGACTTTTCGCAGATCCTGCACCATTCTTTTACCCACAAAGAAAGCTCTTCGGTATCGCTGATCCTTAGCGGAGCTATATAAATGTAGATGCAGGAATCCTTAATATTGGCGAAATTTTTCTTTAATTCCAGTAAAGGATAAAAGGCTTTGTATGCATCTGTTTTAAAAGTTTCGTCAGGTTGTCTGAGTTCCCATTCCGGAATATTTTCTTCACTTTTCTTCAGCATTTCATAGAATTCCGTCCATTCATCCAACAAGGTTTGTCCGAAAGAATTCATCCCGTTAAATTCCTGGTAATGGAGCAAAAAAACATCATCTCCCTCTTCATCCTCAGAAAGCTTCGACTTGATAAAACCATCAAAAAGATCGGTTTCATGTTTTTCTCCCAAACAGATCAGCATGGGTTTTTCTCCGTTCTTTGAAACAACTTTCCGCCATTGCCTTTTTAATTTGATCAACTCCAAATCTACCGGATTCATCTGCCTTAATTCAGTTTTACAGTTCCACTTACAATATTTGTCTCGCTTCCGCCACCAATATTTATTTTTCCCCCGCTGCTGAGATTGGCTTCGGTATCTCCTCTCATGGAAAGTGTTTTGGTTCCGATATCCAGCGTATCGGATTTGATACCGATTCCTGAAGTAGGATCACCGTCCTCAGGGCCTACCCCTACACCGATACTTGATGTTCCGCCTACTCCGATATTAATTCCCTGAACAAATATTTCTTTTCCTTTGATCTGGATATTTCCATCTTTATCCATATAAATGGAACTGCTTCCACAATTCAGCGTAATGGAAATTTTGCTGTCTATGGTGATGTTTCCAGCCCCATCCAGAAAAACGGAGTTCTGATCTTTATCTCTCACTGTAATTCCTCCCCCGTCATCCAGGCTCATCGTATGCCCGCTTTTACTGCTTAGGCTTTTAATATTATTACCGGCACCACCGCCTCCGCCAACGCCTCCATGGAACATTCCTCCCATCACAAACGGACGGTCAGGATGCTGATGGGCAAAGTTGACCACCACCTGATCTCCCTCTTCCGGAATAGCCATGAACCCACGGTTTTTACTTACTTTTTCACTTCCGCCGCCATCAGGAGTCATCACCCTGATATATTCTGTCGTGGTAGAGCCGTTCTGCCAGTCAAACTGTACTTTCACCCGTCCCTGATTTAAAGGGTCTGCATTGGAAATTACTTTGGCAAACTGAGCATCCGCTTTTGGGGTATGGAATTCCGGACGGGGAATAAATCCTGTATCTGATGCGATGGCCTCAAAGGTTCCTGTATAATATCCTCTTGCGTCTACATCATGATACATTTCTGTAATCATCAGTTTGGTAAAGTAGGTTGTTTCACTGCTTTCAGCTTTTCTCATTTCGATATCAGCAATACAGCCGGGATATAGAAACGGCACTGTTGTAACTCCTGAAATAACAAACACTTCGGCAGCTTTGCTTCCTGCAGTTCCTTTCTGGGAATTTTCAACATCCATGAAAGACACTGCTTTTATGGGGGCAACTCTCAGTGATGGGGTTGTAAAGGTTTTCTCTGAAATTTCATACGCCCTTTTCGCAATATCTGAAGTATGATTGATCTTTGAGCTTCCGGCGGTTAATTTTTCATTTTTACTGCTGTTGTAGCCATAAAATGACGGATTCACGTGCTGCGCTTTCATTTTTATTTTAACATCGCTCACGCTGCTTCCGTATGTAAGTTTTACAGGTTTTTCCTGAGGGGGAAGTTTCCCGAAATGCAGTACTTCACCATCATAATAAAACTGTTCCCCATAAGCTTCTGCAATTCTTGCGAGATAGTTATAGTGGGTTTCTTCATATTGTGAACTGTAGGAAACATTCCCATGGGACGCATCTACCCTGAAATCAAAGGTATTTTGTCCCAGACCTTCTTTGATTACCTGATCTGCAATACTGTTCAGACTGATTTCCTGAGATCCCCCAAAACTTTGAATGTGGGGAGCTGCATCTAAAAGAACGGTTGGGCTGGAACCTGTAAGAACTATATTTCCCAGACTTCCTTTTTCCTGGCTGAAACCTACTTCAGTAATTACTCCTACAAAATTTCTTTCCGGGCCGTCTTCAACGTCTTTATACCTGAAGATCACTGTAATTCTTTTCCCCAGGAAGTTCTGGGCTTCCTCAAGATTATGGTTTTCTGAGCTTCCTAAGGTATCGTGAGCCAGCATCAGATCAAATTCATGATGTCTTACAGCACTTTGTTTTAATTTAAAATGCTTGAAATGTTTGATTACTTTTCCGTCAATTACAATTTCAAGCTTTACCACCCGATTGATCCCGGCGACCTGGTTTCCGGGAATCGTATTGGCATTATAAATTCCTGAAGTGGGCTGTTTAGACCACACTTTATCTTCTACCAGAGTGGGAGGATTAGGTTGTTTTACCTGGTTCATAAACATTTGAGAGCCGTTTTGAACCATTCCTGTATAGGCCTGGGCCTGAGCCATTTTTTCCGTTGCCTTCTTAATGGTTCCATTCGATTTTTCCTGTACTTCCTTAGCAGTTCTGCTGACCGCCTGATCTGTCAACGTTTCTTTAATATTGTTTACAGCTGGAATTTTATCTTTAGAAACAGGCGTTTTGGGTGAATGATCGTCCTGAAACATAGTTGTAATATTTTGATTGATTGGATGTCAGATTTTTTTAAGCTAAAATTGATCTGAACAATAAGATCAGATAAACTTTATTACCCGATTCCGCCTATGGGCCGGAGCCGGATATTGAGGTCAAAACAGGCATTAGAAAAACGGTAAAAAGGAAAAGCAAAATACGAAGTCCTGTTTACCCCCTGTTAATGGCAGAATTTCTCCTGATTTAATGTTGTAATATGCGGGTTTTAATCATTATTAATTTTTTGTATTGGATTGGTGGTATTACAAAGATAAAGCGGTAATCGTTATTCAGGAAATTTTCTACATATAATCTGTAATTTTGTAGTAGTTCTACGACTTTTCATCAATAATTCCAAAACAGATGATTAAAAAAAAGAAACAAATCCCTCAGTGTCAAATAAATATTTAACAATTTTTAATAAATAAAAACGGGCAATTTATCACTTAAAATAGAAATAAGTTAAAAATACCATGTAATAAAAAACCAGCTGCAAATAATAAATCAACAGCTGGTTTTTATTGAAACGAGTTTACATTTATAAAAAAAGTATATTTATTAAAACCATTAAGAACGGTTAAGAAACGAAGCACAGTTAAGATGAATTATTACAACTTAATACAGCCTTAATGTTTTAAAAATAAAAGTTGCAACCAATTCATTTAAGGTTTTCTAAGCTCTGCCACTTTTTTGAGATAAACATCGCTCTGATCCAGAAATTCCTGATCGGTCTGATGTATGGTAATATGAGGCATAACTCCCTGCCCTCTTTTCTGATCCGGAAGATTCTGAGCATCCTGAATCACATGAACAATTGAGAATCCGGTCTGGATTCCCGTGTTGGGAAGTTCATACACCAGCGGAAAGTGGCCGTTATGTTCATAGTAGCCTCCTACAGTTTCTTTTCCAATGACAACGGCATTGGTATAAGATTTAATCAGAGAAGCCAAATGGGAAGCAGCAGAAGCAACCCTTTGGTCTACCAACAGATAAAGCTGCCCTTTAAAGGTTCTGTCATTAGGCATTATGGAAGGATTTTTGTCATCTGCCCAATAGTATTTGCCCTGAACATTTTTAGGATAAAGCTGTTTCAGATAGGCATTCAGCCCCTGCTTATCCTGAACTCCATTGGAAAGGAAAAGAGGGGTTATCACCAGTTTTTCTTCCAACGGAACTTCGTTGAATTTGGTATAGGCATAATGACTGTCGCGGAAAGGCCTTTGTGTAAGATAAGAGAACACTTTTTCATACAGAGCTCCTGTACCTCCAGTATTTCCCCTGAGATCAATAATCAGGTTCTGTATGTTTTCACGTTCCAGAGTATCCATCATCTGATCAAGGAAAACGCTGAATTTTTTATAAGCAGGATCTTCTTTTCCGGTAGCAAAATCAAATCCTCTCAGAGACAGCCTGTAAATCCCCCCGCCTTTTTTGCTGAAACTATATTTTTCAGACAGCAGCTTTTTATCAAAAGCAAGTGAATATCTTGATTCCTGAAGCTTTTTAAAGTTTTCCAATGGGATCCCCGGCAGGGAAATCTCCTTTGCGGCTCCATTCCATTGATACCGGATCACATAATTTTTATGGTTTCCGAATTCTATATAAAATTTATCCAGCATACCTCTTTCAAAACCTGTGGTTTCCTTATAAGGCATAGAATATCCATCAGAAAAATAATACTGAGAAAGGCGGCTGATCATCTCTTTTGAAGGAATTCCGTTGATGGAAAGGACTTCAGCACCAAGAGGTATTGCTGCATCTTTTGAATCCTGAAGCAGGCGGCCGTCAATATTTTTCAGGGTAATGGGCAGATATTCAGATTTCTGTGTGAGATAGTATGAGGCATGATTGGGTAAGTCTGTATAATTATGACAGCTTCCTTCAAATCCGGTAAGTCTGGCAATTATTTTATAAAAATCGAAAATATTTTTACAGTTTCCTGCTTCTGTTTCTGCCTGCTGGTAGATGCTGTCTATCTGTTTTTTACTTCTGTACACATACAATCCGGAATTTGCCTGTTCCCTGATAGAACGGAATGCCCTTAGGTCTTCCACAAACTGACCAGGTGTAAACTGACCATTCAGAACAGGGACACTTTTGGACTCGACAACAGAAACTTTTGTTGTTTTGCTTTTTTCAAGATAAGATTTGGCCCAGATCTTCACTTCATATTTTTTCCCTTTTTCAGGGGTAAAATAGAAACGCTCAACACTTTTTATTCCTCTGGAATCATCCTGTTCCTTTAATTTTTTTCCATCCATAAACAATGCAACTCCCAGATTGGCATCAGCGGATTGTACCGAGATCCATGATGGCCGGTGAGATTGTGGTGAATATTTCAGGGTATCTCCCGGCTTAAGCTCCGAATGGGTCTGTGCATATGCACTGTTTAAAAACAGTAAAAGGGGAATGATAAAAGGTTTGGTCATTATTATTTTTTGAATGGGCTAATATACAAATTAACCTTAACCGTTTGAGCATTCTTTTAATACTATAATTTTATACTCATTTCCTGTACTTCTTCTGCAGAAAACCCATAAATCTGTGGTGTTTTTATATCCAGAAGATTCAGATAGATGTATAATTCTGCCCTGTGGTGGATTTCATGCTCTATCATGGCACGAAGCCATTTCCATACTGAAATTTCACTATTAGCCGGTGTCAGACATTTCCGTGTAAGATCCTCGTCTGAAAGGCCGGTAATAATTTCCAGGGTCTGCCTGTGCATTTCATTGAAAAATTTAACTGTATTTCCATAGCCGTCGGCAAGCTCTTTTCCACATCCCGGATAGGCACTTTTTTTTCCGGCGATGGTTTCTCCATACATATAGCGTTCAATGGCTGCAATATGCCTTATCTGATCTCCGATGGTAAATTTCCCGGGTTTATAGGTAAAATCAATATGCTCCGGAGGAACAATTTCTATAATACGATTGGTTCTTTCTCTTATTTTTCCGTAATAATCTATGAATGACTGTATTGTTTTTATTTCCATATCCTTTGTTTTATCAGGTCCTTTTTCTATAAAGTGAATATAAGAAATCCAAAGATAAGATCTTGATTTTTACCATAATCATTTATAAGATTAAAAAAATCCCTAATAAGTGAGTCCAAAATTTGGAAGCTTACCAAATAACCAATATTTTAGTTAAAAAATAACCATGATGAGAACAGGAATCTGTTTGTGTATTATTCTGTTAGGTTTTAACAGTATCACCGCTCAATCCGCAAAAATTGATACTGAAAAACTGCTTGAATATTATGAAACACAACGCTATGCCGATGCCGCCCGATATCTTCAGAGCATATATCCCGGAGAAACACAGGATATAAAAGCCCTTTCGCAAATTGCTTATTGTAATATGATGGCCGGTAAACTGCCGGAAGCAGAGAAAAACTATCTGAAAATTAACACTCTTCAACCGAACAGCCTGCCCACTTTATTCAGTTTAGCCGGTATTAATTCCAGAAGGGGAAATGTTGCTAATGCCAAAGCTTATCTTCAGCAGATTATTCAGCTTGACAGCCTTAACTTCAGCGCTTACAAGCAGCTTGCAGCTTATGCCGACCAACCTGAGCCCAGACTCGATTATCTCAAAAAAGCCAATACTATCAATCCTGCTGATCCTGATGTAGCTTATGATCTTTCTTTAACGTACAGCGGCCTGAAACAATACCAGCCCGCTTACAATGTATTGAAAACAGCCATCGCTGCCGATACTGAAAATTTCACCTTACAGCAGGCTTTATTACCGGTTGCGAACCAGCTAACCAAATATCCGGAAGTGATTGAGACCGGCGAAAAACTGCTGAAAAATCATGCTGACGCCAACGTAATGAATGACATGGGACAGGCCTATTTTTATGTAAAGGATTATCAGAAATGCATTATGATGTACAAGACACTTGAGGATATGGGGGTCCAAAATGAAGGCACGTTCTATTATATGGCCTTAAGCTATCGTGAGCTGAAAGATTATCATAAAGCTGAAATCTATGCACAAAAAACTATTGATGAAGCTGTTTCAAAGCACACCACTCTTTATTATGCCGCGCTGGCTGGTATTTATGAAGCCAAAAACCAGTATAACGAGGCGGTAACCGCTTATAAAAGAGGATTGACATTCGGTACCAGCAATATTATTTATTACCGTTTGGGACTTCTCTATGACCTCAATCTGAAGCAGCCTAAAAATGCAGCCATGTATTATCAGTTATACCTTAAAAACAAGCCTGATCAGGAAAAGGAAAAAGAGCAGATTGCTTATGCCCAGGGAAGAATCCCTCTTTTAAAATAGTAATACTATTTTGTGATTATAGTCACAAGTGTAAACTTTATTAATCCGTTAATTTTGTATTCAACGATAAAAACAACATTTATGGACAATACAACTCAAAACGCAGCAGAACAGTTTATCCGGTATTTAAATGAAGAAAATTTTGACAAAGCGGAAAGCTGCCTTGATCCTGATTTTAAATTTATAGGAGTACTGGGAAAAAGAGACGGAGCTTCAGTCTATATCAAAGATATGAAGCAGATGAAGTTCAAATATGAAATTCTTAAGACTTTTACGTCCGGAGAAGATGTATGCTTCTGGTATAATATCAACATGGGAGAAAAAACAATAGAATCTTCAGGATGGTATCATATAAAGGATGGAAAGATTCACACTTTAAAGGTTCTGTTTGATCCGAGACCTTTACTGGACAAATAAAAATATATTGAAAGCTTTGTCCCCATTCATATCCCCCGGTCGTCATAAAAAAAGAATATAATTTATGAAAGAATTTGCACTGATCTTCAGACTGAAAGATATTTCTGATTTCAAACCTTCTCCGGAACAGATCCGGGAGCGTATGGCGTGGCTGGGAAGCATTGCAGCACAAAACAAACTGATGGATAAAGGGAATACTTTATTACCTGCTCCCGGCACCGCTAAAACTGTAAAGCCTGACAATATTGTAACAGACGGCCCTTATACCGAGATCAAGGAGTTCATCAGCGGATATATTATTGTACGGGCAGAATCTATAGATGAAGCAGTGGAAATGGCGAAAGGAAATCCTATCTTTAAAATCGGCGGGAATATTGAAGTCCGTGAAGTTTTGAAAGCGGATGAGTAAGCAGGAAGCAGGAAGATGGGAGATGGAAGTTATGGCAGTTTAAGTAGAAATTTCTTTCTTCAGGCAGCGATGTATCATGTTTTAAAAAATTAATTTACAAAGTAGAAAACGTTTTAAATCCATCCTACTTTTTTTCTCCATACTGTATATTGAACGTCTTTGCCATCAATTTCCGGAATGTCTTCAGATTCCGGAATTTTATTGATATCTGTTCCGGCCAGTGGCGGCAGGTTTACTGTCTCACGCTCTTTATTTACATTTTCCTTATTTTCTACGGGATAAATTGTTCCGTCGGCGGTTAACTGTGTTCCATATCGTTGGGGTTTACTCTGAAAAACCTGAATCCGGTCATGTAAATAAGCTTTATGTACGGGATTAATATCACTGCCATTTTCTTCCATCATCGCATAGCAGGCTTTCATAAATTCAGGTTCGCCGATAGCATGCTGAATAATCAGCCAGGCAGCATCATTTGCTTTCTCTCCTACTTTTGAGATGGTTGGATATCCAATTTCAGCCATGATTTCCCGCAGCCGTTCCGCATTAGCTTTATGAATTTTTTCCATTTCAGGATGATAACCTCCGGATAGCTCGCCGGCCAGCAGCAGCTTTTCTCTTACAGACAGGTCTTTGTCAGCCATTTCAATCAGTTCTTTTTCAAAAGGGAGATGATTCATATTATAAATGTTTATTGATGATTGATAAATGATAAGTGAGGAATATACTCTATATAATTTTATCAAGAATAAAACTTACCCTGCTTTCTACTGAAACTTTCGGAACTTCTATGATCGTAAAACCATACTCCTGATAAATTTCTTTCATACACTCAAAGGTTGCCACTGCCTGTTCAAAGGTTTGTTTTCTCTCAGGATCATTTTCATAAATCTCTTTCCATGGCGGAAGAATAAAAACATTGTTGTGATAAACCATTGCTCTGGCTTTAGATTCCATGATTGCCGGGATGGGAATATTTTCAAGTCTCATATAACCAAGCGTATCCAGTATGCCGCGGTCAAAGAAAACAGGTTTTGTATAGCCCATTTCACTTATTTCCAGGTAGGTTTTTAGAGATTCCTCAAACATCAGTTCTGCAAAACGTTCTTTATTGAGCCAGGGAAGTCCTTCACCACCGGAATCAATCTGCTGCCTGATAATTTTCCTTCCTTCTTCCGGCACTGTAATCGCTTCATGGCGGCTTAATTCTTCCAGCAATGTTGTTTTGCCGGCTCCGGGACCTCCGGTAATAATATATCGTGTTAAAATATCCTGCTTCATGGATTTGAATTATATCTGATTAAACCCAGGCTTCCATAGATTCTGTGGGTATTAATAATTATTTTTAATAATGTTTTTATAAGTGCTGATACGGTCTTCCTCACGGAACATATTACATAATATCAGGAGATTATCCGTATTGTATTTTTCTGAAACTTTCTGTAATCTCTGACCAACAGACTGAGGTGTTTCTGTAATAATCCTGTCTAAAACAGTAAAGAACTCTTCTTCATCTTTAGTTCCCAGAACCTTTTCTTCAACAGCTTCCGGGGAAAGAACAGCATCCGGACTTACCAGTTGACGGGATTGTAAAAACTGATAAGCCATTCCATAGGCATTCCGTCTGGCCTCTTCAATGGTAGCAGCCACTGATACAGCCACTGCAACCTGTAAAGAAGGCTTTGGAAAATATTTCGTTACATCAAATTCTCTGAGATAGGCATCTGTATTTTCCATTCCCTTCTCATTGTTCATAAAAGCAGCAAATGAATATCCGATCCCGTGCTTTGCGGCTTCCCTGGCAGAAGTTATTCCAGAGCCCAGCCACATGATTTCGGGGATATGCAGCACATGGGTTGGCTGCGCAATAAGCCCGTTGTATACACTTTCTTCGTCTCTGATAAACTGAATGATTTCTTCCAGCTTTGTCTCCATATCGGATAAGACCACCGGTTTATGATTATTCAAAGCCATTACGGCATCTTTTAACCCTCCCGGCGCCTTTCCCAGCCCTAAAATAAAGCGTTCCGGATATAGGGTTGACAGCATTTTGGTCCATTCTGCAATTTTATAGGCAGAATAATTCCGCATCATGATGCCGGCTGTCCCCACTTTGATCCGGCTTGTTTTACTGAGGACAATTGCCGCTAAAAGTTCTGGACTGGAGCTGCCATAAGCTTCTACTCCATGATGTTCAGAATACATAATACTATGAAATCCTGTTTCTTCAGCCAATACGGCAAGATTAAGACTGTTAGTCAATGCCAATGCTGCATTTCCTCCCATGACGGCAGGTGACTGGTCTAATATCCCTAGCTTCAGCTTCATCGTATTGAATCAATTTTATGGTGAAGTTATGAAAGCTTTGTTTAACAGAAAAATATAATCCTATCATTCTTTAGGTGGGAAGACAATTCCTTCATCCTTAATCAGGTCGTAACCAAATTTCATGATAGTTTCAATAACCGGAATGGCTTTTTTTCCTTTCTCTGTAAGGCTGTATTCCACTTTCGGAGGAATTACCGGAAATACTTCCCTGTGGATCATCTCTTTAGCTTCCAGCTCACGCAGCTGGCTGGTCAGCATTTTATCTGTAATATGGGGAATATCCTTTTTAAGTTCGCTAAAACGGAGAGGTTTCTCCTGTAATCTCCACAAAACCGGCATTTTCCAGGTTCCGCCGATATGACTTAATGCAAATTCAATGGGAGTATAATATAATCTTTTATCATGGAAAAATTCAGGCATAACAAATGTTTTTACATTAACACTTTCTAAAAAGTAAGTATAGAACCAAAAGGTAAGTATATAGTTTTCTGATAGTCTATTCTGCAAATTTGCAAAAAAAAATAATGAATATGAATAGAAATCTTTATCTGCTGGCATTTGGTGTTTTCGGAATTACCACTACAGAATTCGGAGTGATTGGAGTATTGCCTGAACTCGCTTCTGCATTCCGGGTCTCCATTGAAAAAGCGGGATGGCTGCTGAGTGCATTTGCATTGATTGTTGCTGTTTTCGGGCCATTCATGCTTCTTATCCTCTCTTCTTTCAAAAGAAAAAGCTTATTGATTCTTTCTTTATCAGTTTTTGTCGCAGCCAATATCCTGTCTGCCTTTATTCCTGATTTTTATCTTCTTCTTATCGTAAGAATGATTCCTGCGTTTTTCCATCCGGTGTACTGGTCTATTGCTTTATCTGTGGCCGGACAAACCTCAGATGCTGCAGAGAAATCCAGGGCCGTCAGTATTATTTTTTCCGGGCTTACGCTGGCAACTGTCTTGGGAGTACCCTTGGCTACTTTTATGTCTGATTTTCTCTCCTGGCAATCTTCCTTTTTACTCACTGCTTTCATTAATGGTGTTGCTCTGGCAGGAGTATGGCTGTATTTGCCATCCATTCAGAATACAGGAGCATCTTCGGGTAAATTCCAAATTAAAACATTTCGGGATAAGCATATATGGGGCGGGTTTCTTCTGGCATTCTTCATGATTACAGCAATGTATTCAACCTACGGTTATATGGCAGATTTTTTAAAGAATGTCACCCATATGAACGGAAAACAAATCAGTATGATGCTTTTTCTGTTTGGTACTGCAGGTATTGCAGGAAACAGAATTGCAGGAAAATATATGAGCAGGTTTCCGTTTCAGACTACTTTGGCGTTCCTGATTTTACTATCCGGAATCCACCTTCTGATTGCATATTACGGGAGCTGTTTTACCCCTATGATTTTGATTACAGGCTTTTGGGGGCTCATACATTCCGGAGGTTTTCTGATCAGTAATATCAATGTAACCTCGTCTACATCAGAGGACTCTGAGTTCATCAACAGTATTTTTACTTCGTGCGGGAATTTTGCTGTTACTGCAGGGAGTCTTTTGGGGGGATTCTGTATTGCCCGTTATGGTATAGAAAACGTAGTATGGCTAAGCATCACAGTTCTTATTCTTGCTATGGTTGTGCTGCTTGTCAAAAAAAGAAACAGATATTGAACTTTATTAAAAAGTAAAGCCTTCCATTACAGCCAGGTTACTTTAAGTTTTTTCAGGAACAAGACCTTACTTCTGATTCTTATATTTGCGACTGTCTTTAATAATCGTAATTATTACAAAGTAAATCAAAAGCGCAAGCATATGAAGCCCTGGCACAACAAGCAGCAAAAACCACCATACAAGTCCTGCACCTCCACCACTGTCAAATAGTAAATGATAATATAATACTGCATTGTATATGAAGAACAATATCATATTGAAAGTACCGAATTTCCAACTGTGTCTAAAGGTTACAATAATAAGTAAGAAACAAACTATTGAAGCTGCATATAAAAGCTGATTATCATTCATTGTTGGTTAAACTATTTATCATTTATTTTAAACTGTTCTGTTCTAAGCAGATAGCAGCCTCTAGGGAAACTTTTTGTCCGTTAACACAAATTCATAGGTTTCAAATCTGCTGATTGTTGTAAGAAAGCACTTGCAGATACAAGAAAAAATAATAGTTGAAGCGTTTCATGGCTGGTTTTTAATGATAACAATTATACATAGAATTATCCTATTTTACAAATAACATTTGCCTTGTGAAGTGTCTATTGTGTAAAGGCATGCTAGCTAAAAAACATCAGAATAACTCCAAAAAAAGAAACCTGAATATGTATTTTTAAATTTTATTTATATCAATTCCAAATAATTTGAATACTTTCCATTTATTGTCACAAATATTTAATACTTTAGCTCAATAATTTTAACGAATGGGAATAATCCTTAAACCAATTGATATTGTAGATGACATTTCACAAGAAGAATTCCGTGAAAAATATCTAAAGCCATGTAAGCCGGTAGTAATCAGAAACATGGCAAGAAAGTGGCCTGCCTATCAAAAATGGACGATGGACTATATGAAGGAGGTGGTTGGTGATGTTATCGTTCCCCTTTATGACAGCTCAAAAGCAGATCCTGCAGCACCTATTAATACTCCAACGACAAAAATGCCTTTCAGTGAGTATGTTGACCTTATTCAAAGAGAGCCTACCGACCTGAGAATCTTTTTCTTTGATCCTATAAAATTTGCGCCAAAATTACTGGATGATTATGTTCCGCCAAAAAATCTTATGGGTGGATTTTTAGATAAATATCCAAGTATGTTCTTCGGAGGTAAAGGCTCTGTGACTTTCCTTCATTATGATATTGATATGCCGCATATTTTCCATACCCATTTCAATGGAAGAAAGCATGTCCTTCTTTTTGAATACAAATGGAAAACCCGCCTTTATAAGCTTCCTTATGCTACCTATGCCCTGGAAGATTATGATATTGCCAATCCTGATTTTGAAAAATTCCCAGCATTGGACGGGATTGAAGGAATTGAGTGTTTTCTGGAGCATGGAGATACTCTATTTATGCCTACCGGCTGGTGGCACTGGATGAAATATCTGGACGGTTCTTTCTCTATTTCCCTGCGTGCCTGGGATAAAAGCTGGGCGGTAAAAGCACATTCTCTCTGGAATCTTGCCATTCAGCGTAATTTTGATAATTTCATGAAAGGCCGGTATAAAAAAAGGTATATGGACTGGAAAGAAAGGAAAGCTGTAGAAAAAGCCAATATTGCTTTGAAAAAAGGACTTCCAAAATAACAGAAAATCTTTTAATATATAGCGGATGGATGATTGAACAGAATCATCCATTCTTTTTTTATTCACCTTCAGGATATGATTCAAAAATTAATTAAATTGCATAGTACGTTTCCTAATACCCATGTATATGTTTGAAAAGTTGATAGATAGTTTTGAAAAGCTATGCCTGCAGATTATAATTGAAATACTGCTGGTTCCGGTAACCATTTTCAAATTGTTTCAGGACCCACGCCGCTGCTATGATCTTTCTGCACACGAGATGGAAAAAGAAGAAACCGAGCGTTTTCACGACTACCTCTCTCCTATCAAACTTTCTGTTTATACTTCTGTAATAGTCTCCGTACTTTTGATGGATTACAGCGGAGAGCACAATATCATTTCCAAGATTAAGGGACTGAGCATGGTAGAAAAGGCACTCTTTATATTTTTGATGAATAATATTACTGCTGTCATATTCAGTGTTGCTTTATTATGGTACAAACAAGAAAAAGTAAATACGGTAACCTTCCGGACATTGCTGTTTTCTTTCATTTATACAACCGTCTACACTACTACTCCCTTTTTTATATTAATCAGTTCGGCTATGTTTCTGGGGCAGACATTAAATGTGGAAGCTTATCTGGACCGTCTTGGCAAAGTGAGTGAATACGGGACGAGAGATTATCTGTTTTTTCTGGTCTTTCTGGTTTTTATTATCATTGGAATTATCGGGGTCTTCAAGTTGTTCAAAGCACTCCATTACATTCTGAAGAATAATTTCAGCTATCATCCTTATGTCGTATGGTTTTTCACAGTGCTGTTCTTTGTTATTCAGCTTTATTATGCAAGAGGATTTATTTAAAAACCAACACATACCAGTCTGTTCATATTTGTTTACATTTGTAAAAATCTTATATCATGCCTAAACCTCGAGAAAGAATAGTAAGCACTGCAATGGTGCTCTTCCATAGACAAGGCTATAACAGCACGGGTATTAACCAGATTATTGACGAAGCCGATGTGTCAAAGGCAAGCTTTTACCAGCATTTTAAATCTAAAGATGATCTTTGCATAGAGTTCCTTAATAAAAGGTATGACTATTGGGTTTCTGAGCTTGAAAAATTCACATCGGAAGCAAAAACACTGCAGGAAAAGTTTCAGAAATCATTTGATTTCCTGATGTACATGAATGAAAAAGAAGATTTCAGGGGATGCAGTTTTCTGAATATCCTGTCGGAAATTCCTGCCGATAAGGAAGAAATTCATAAGGTGATCCGCAATCATAAAGTTAAGCTGAGAGAATCCTTCAATGAAGCTATTCAGAATGAGATGATATCAGCCCATATCTATCTTCTTTTTGAAAGCTCAATACTGGCCAGCCAGCTTTACAGATCGAATGAACTGATAGAGAAATCTAAAATGATTGTGCAGGAAATACTTAGTTCATCACGTTAAGCAAAATTTAAATTTTGGCTAAAGCCGGTGATTGGTTTGTACTTTTAAGGCGGGCTAAAGCCCACCTCTATTGAATTTTAATAAACATCTTTTATCTTTTATAAATTTCCTGTATTAACAATTCTTAAAAAAAACTTAATTTTCTCTTCAACTCGTTTCCCAAACAGTCGTTTAATTTTGTTTCTGATTTTATCTAAAGAAGGAAAAAGTGAAAAAAATTTTTACAACTGTTTTATTTTGTGCCTCTGTTTTTTTCTATGCACAGACCGGTTCTCTTTCCGGAAACATTAATGACGATTCGAAAATAGCCCTGCCGGGAGCCAAAATCTCCTTAAGCCCCGGAAATATCTATACGACTTCTGATGAGCATGGAAATTTTGTTTTCCTGAATGTGCCTCCCGGAACCTACACCATGAAGATCGATTATCTGGGATATGGAACTCATGAATATCATGTAACGGTAGAGCCTGAAAAAAACACCCGTCAGAATATTATTTTCGACAAGAAAGAGACATCCATTGCGGCTATTGTAGTTTCGGGAGCTACATTAAAAAATCAGGCAAGAGCTTTAAACAAGCAAAAAAATAATGCCAATATCACCAACGTAATTTCTTCAGATCAGATCGGCCGTTTTCCTGATGCCAACATCGGAGATGCCCTGAAGCGGGTTCCGGGTGTCACCATACAAAATGACCAGGGTGAAGCCAGAAACCTTATCATCCGGGGGCTTGCTCCGAATCTTAACTCCGTTACCCTGAATGGTGACAGAATTCCTTCTGCTGAAGGAGATAACCGGAATGTTCAGATGGACCTGATTCCTTCTGACATGATCTCTACAATAGAGGTTAACAAAACCCTGACTCCGGATATGGATGCCGATGCCATCGGTGGTTCCGTTAACCTGATCACAAGGGCTTCTCCTAACGGACAGAGAATTTCTGCCACGCTCGCCGGAGGATACAATCCGATCCGTGAAAAAGGAAATTATACAGCCGGATTTGTTTATGGAAACAGATTTCTGGATAAAAAATTAGGCGCAGTTTTCAGTTTCTCCTATAACAACAACAATTTCGGTTCAGATAATATTGAACCTGTATGGAGCCAGGCCAATGATATCGCCCAGACTGTTTATGTGAGCAAAATGGGAGTACGTTATTATAATGAACACCGTATCAGACATAGTTTTGATCTTAATATGGATTATGAATTCAATTCTAAAAACAAGATCTATGCTTCCGCCATGTACAACTTCAGAAATGATAAAGAAACCCGATATGCCTTAGGATATAAAATAAAACCGGTATACAACAGTGATGAAACTGAAATCACAGACTGGAAAGGAAGCATTACAAGACAGAATAAAGGGGGGGATGCCGATAATGACAACACCCGCCTGGAAAAACAGAAAGTTCAGAACTACGCTTTAAGAGGGGAACATTTATTAGGTTCTAAAGTGGATCTCGACTGGTCCGTAAACTATGCCATTGCAAGCGAAGACAAGCCTCACCAGCGTTATATAGAGTTTGAAAACAGCAAAATGAATTTTTCTCCGGACCTCAGCAATCCTGAAAAACCTGTGATCAATCTTCTGGCGGCAGATAATCCGGGAAGCTATAAACTGAGTGATCTTTCCGATGCCAACAGCTTTACACAGGAAAAGGAACTGGGAGCAAGAGTGAATGTGCGTTTCCCGTTTTCAGTAATTGATGGTCAGAAAGGACGCCTTCGTACCGGTTTCCGCATGCGTTTGAAGAAAAAGGAAAGAGAAAATGATTTTTATGCTTTTACGCCTGTCAACAGTATGGGAAGCCTTTTATCCGTTCCGACAATAAATCTGGACGGTCAGAACTTCCAGCCGGGAAATTATGTTCCGGGAACATTCGTTGATCCTTCTTTCCTTGGAAATCTGGATTTATTCAATCCGGGATTGTTCAATGGTAAGCTGAAACCTGAAAAATATTTATCCAGCAACTACAATGCTAAAGAGCAGATTTATGCAGGTTATATCCGCTGGGACCAGGATTTTAATGACAAACTGTCCATGATTGTTGGAGCCCGTGTAGAGACAACACAGATTGATTACACCGGAAACTATGTCATGAATGAAAAGGATCTGGTAGGACAGATTAATAATACCAATACTTATACGAATGTCCTTCCGAATATTTCCTTCAAATATGTGCCGGTTCAGGATCTTGTGCTTCGTGCAGCCTTTACGACAGCACTTGCCCGCCCGAACTACTATTCGCTCGTTCCTTATCTGAATGTTATTTCAGAAGATGAAATCGTTGCAGCCGGAAACCCGAATCTAAAAGCAACCTATGCTTACAATTTTGATTTCATGGCGGAAAAATACTTTAAATCTGTCGGGATTCTTTCCGGAGGCGTATTCTACAAAAATCTGAACGACTTTATTTATACGTACTCAAAAAGAAATTATACGGCCAATGATTTTGCGAATGATTTTGCGGGACAAACCAATCCGATTCCGGCAGGAGAAAGCAACTGGAAGTTTACCCAGCAGCGTAACGGTGACAATGTAGATATTTATGGTTTTGAGGTCGCTTTACAAAGACAGCTCGACTTTATTCCCGGAGCTTTCTGGAAAGGACTTGGAGTATATGTCAACTATACTTATACCAAATCCAAAGCAAAAGGTATTACCAACGAAGAAGGTATTGAAAGAACAGATGTAGGATTTCCGGGAGCTGCCCCTCATATGTTCAACGGATCTTTATCCTGGGAAAATAAACGTTTTTCAGCCAGAATCTCCATGAATTATGCTTCTCATTATATTGATGAGCTCGGTGGCAAGGCATTTGATGACCGTTATTATGACAAACAGTTTTTCCTTGATGCCAATGCTTCCTACAGGATTACAAGCCAGCTCAGAGTTTTTGCAGAAGCCAATAATCTGACGAACCAGCCGTTAAGATATTATCAGGGAATCCCAGACAGGACCGCTCAGGCTGAATATTACAGACCAAGGTTTACGATGGGGGTAAAATTTGATTTTTAAAACAAACATGAAAAACATACATTATATACTGGCTCTTTCAGTTCTTCCTTTTGTGATCAACTGCACCGGTCAGCAACAATTAACAGAAAAATTAAAACCAACTGTTATTACAGAAACAGTTGTTCATGATACCGATGATCCTGCGATATGGATCAATCCTCAGGACACTTCAAAAAGCATTATCATCGGAACAGATAAAGATACGGATGGAGGCTTGTATGCCTTTGATCTTAACGGGAAAATCATCAATAAAGTTTTAGGATTAAAACGTCCCAACAATGTTGATCTTGAATATGGTTTTATTTTAAACGGGAAGAAAACCGATATTGCAGCAGTCACTGAAAGGGAAACCAATACAATAAAATTATATTCGCTTCCCGAACTGAAAGAAGTGGGTGAAATCTCTGTATTTGACGGAGAAACGGAACGTGGTCCGATGGGAATTTCAATGTATAAGAAACCACAGACAGAAGAAATATTTGTCATTGTGGGAAGAAAATCAGGCCCGGCTGACGGGTACTTATGGCAATATAAGCTTTCTGAAAAAAACGGTTCTATTACCGGAGAAGTTGTACGCAAGTTTGGAAAATACAGCGGTCTGAAAGAGATTGAAAGCATTGCTGTAGATGACGAAATGGGTTATATCTATTATTCTGATGAGCAGTTCGGGGTTCACAAATATTATGCTGATCCAAAAAAAGGAAATGAAGAGCTATCCGTTTTCGGAAAAGGAGATTTTACATCTGATGTGGAAGGAATTTCGATCTATCCTACTTCTCAGGGAAAAGGGTATATTCTGGTTTCAAATCAGCAGAATGATACTTTCAATGTCTATTTAAGGGAAGATCAGTCCAGAGGAAGAATTGCAGAAATTCCGGTTTCTACCTTAGAAAGTGATGGTTCTGAAGTGACCAATGTTAACTTAGGTCCGAAATTCCCGAAAGGAGTTTTTGTGGCGATGAGTAATGGCAGAGTATTTCATTATTATGACTGGAGAATGGTTGAAAAAGCTATTAAAACCGCTGTGAAAGCTGCAAAATAAAAATAATCTTTAACCATTAAGGTGATAAGGTTTTAAGAATATTAAGTTGAACTGTACTGTCATTGCGAACCACAGGTGAAGCAATCTCGTGAGTTCAGCTCAACTTAATACTCTTCATTTTTCATTCCTTTCACTGAATATGCTTCTTCAAAAACTCTGCGGTGAATGATATTTTATTTTTTAACAAATCCAGCGGAGTTCCTTCAAATAATACCTTACCGCCAAATTTCCCTGCACCGGGTCCCATATCAATTATCCAGTCTGCCTGTGAAATAATATCAAGATTGTGTTCGATGACAATCAAGGTATTGTTCTGATCTACAAGGCTGGTAAAAAACGTAAGCAGTTTTTGGATATCACTTGGATGCAGTCCTGTGCTCGGTTCATCAAGAATAATGATCTGATTGGTATTTTTCAGTTCTCTTGTCAGTTTCAGGCGCTGTCTTTCACCTCCGGAAAAGCTGTCCAGCCTTTGTCCTAATGTCAGATAATCAAGTCCAAGCTGTATCAGCAGATCAAAATTTCTGAGAACAAATTCATCCTTAAAAAAATCAGCGGCTTCAGAAACCGTCAGGTTCATCACTTCAGCAATTGTTTTTCCGTGGTATGTAAACTTCAGTACGTCGGGATCAAATCCTGAACCACCACAAACCTCGCATGGCTGTTCAATATCATCCATAAAAGCAAGGTCAATTTTTTCTATTCCTAATCCTTTACAGTTTTTACAGGCTCCTTCACTATTTCTGCTGAACAGCTTGTCTGAAACCTGATTAGATTGTGCAAAAAGCTTACGAACAGTATCCGATATTCCAAGATAAGTAAGCAAATTGGAACGGGCACTTGCAGTGAACAAAGACTGATCAATAATGGTCACATCCGGATAAAGCTCAGGTAAAATACGATTAATAAGGGTACTTTTACCGGAACCAGCCACTCCTGTTACAACTGTCATTATTCCGGTTGGGATATTTACAGTCACATTTTTAAGATTATATCTGTTGGCATTTTTAATTTCAAGATAGCCATCAGGCTTTCTGAACCTTTGTTTTACAGAGGGTTTCTTTGCGAAATAGGAACCTGTTTTGCCAGCCGAATTCTTTAAGTTTTTAAATGTTCCGTCATATACCACCTCTCCCCCATTTCTTCCTGAACCGGGACCAATATCAATAACCCGATCCGCCATTTTAATCAGGTCAGGATCATGCTCTACAATTAAAACAGAATTTCCTTTGTCCCGAATCTGCTGCATGATGGTGATGATATTCTGCAGATCTTTCGGATGGAGTCCGATACTGGGTTCATCAAAAATATATAACAGGTCTACCAGGCTGTTTCCCAGACTCCGAACCATTTTTATACGCTGAGACTCTCCTCCGGAAAGGGTATTGGTGCTTCGGTCCAAAGTCAGATACTGCAGCCCGATCGTAATGATATTCTGCAGTTTTGCTGAAAGCTCTTTAATAATGACTTCATATGTCCCTGTATCCAGAGAAGTAATAAACTCCAGCAGCTCGTCTACGGAAAGTGCCATACAGTCTGCGATATTCATTCCCTTAATTTTACAGGATAATATTTTTTCATTCAGCCGTTTTCCGTTGCATGAAGGGCATATTTTCGTTATGACAATATTCTTCAGAGCGTCTTTTCTAGTTATGTTTTCTTTAGAATCCTTTTTCAGAAACGCTTTTTCAATTCTTGGGACAATACCTTCGTATTTTACTGTTTTTCCCCATTCTTTATGAGGATGTTTAGGTTTGTGTTCCGGTGCGTACAACAAGGTTTCCCATTCTTTACCGGTAAAATCTTTCAGCTTTTTATCATTATCGAAATAGCCTGATAAAGTATATCTTGTTAAACGCCATCCGCCTGGCTGAAAAGTCGGAAACCTTACGGCTCCTTCGTGCAGAGATTTTTCACGATCCATTAAGGCATTCACATTCAACGTCTGAACAAATCCCAATCCTTCACACTCCGGGCACATTCCCTGAGGATGATTAAATGAAAAAACATTTGAATATCCCACAAACGGCTCCCCCATTCTGGAAAATAAAAGCCTTAAAGAAGCAGATACATCTGCTGCTGTTCCTACCGTAGATCTGGCATTTCCTCCCAACCGTTTCTGATTGATAATGATAGGAACATTCAGATTTTCAATTTTATCTACATCCGGAAGGCCATAATGCTGTAAACGGTTTCTGATAAAGCTGTTCTGGGTTTCATTGATCTGCCTTTGTGCCTCAGCTCCTATGGTTTCAAAAACCAAAGATGATTTTCCTGATCCGGATACTCCCGTAAAAACTACAATCTTGTATTTTGGGACTTTTATGGAAATATTTTTGAGATTATTTTGCCGGGCATTCGTAATTTCTATATTTTCCATGATAAAAATACTTAACTTTGTTAATATTTAACTAAGTTAAGCATATTTATAATGAAACCCATTGAAAAAGAATTTTTTAACACATTTACCGATTTCCAGTGCCTTATTCTGGCACATATGAACCGGGGTGATATTAACGGGGTAACCGCAGCCCATTATAATATTATTGAATTTATTTTAAGAAAAGGAACCGCTACGGGAAGAGAAATATCGACAGCGTTTAATATCAGCCAGGCAGCCATTTCAAAACAGCTGAAATTTCTGATCAGTCATGATTTTATTATCAGAAAACAGGAGGAAAAAGATCACAGGAAATTTAATCTTTCGGTGACCGATAAAGGAAAATTTATCATAGAAAATTCTGAGACATTCCGTAAGAATATTACACGGCAGACGGCTTCTATACTCACTTCTAAAGAACTGGAAAATTTTAATTATCTGCTGGGTAAAGTTTTGAATGATATAAAATTGTAAAACTCAATTCTTACTTATATGTACCAAATACTCTGTCCCAGATAGAAGTATAGAATCCGAAATTTTTACTTTCATCCAAATGATGCTGATTGTGAAATCTTGTTGTTCCCACAAAAAAGCGGTCGAAGGAAGCCGGAAAAAATTCCCTGTTCAGGTGCCCTATGGTTCCCCAGATCAGATTAAGCAAAAGATAAATGGAAATGGAAACTACAGAAAAATCATATCCTATGAGTAAGGCCAGCATCATGAGTCCGAATCCTATCGTTTCAAAAGGATGAAGAACAAAGAGACTCAAAAAATTCGTACTGACATGCTCATGATGTTTTCCGTGCAGCATTTTATACAGGAAAGGTAAATGCGCGGCAAAATGGAAAAAATACATCAGAAGATCCATTAAGAGGAGCAAAGCAGCAACCTCCGTTGTTATTATCATGAAGGATTGTGTCTGTCCAAGCACTATCCATCCGTTTTTCCATAAAAAAGCTCCGAGTAACATAACGAAACTGTTACACAATATCGTAAGCAGGCTGAGAAAAAAATCGGATCTTTTGACAGGATGATTTTTTTCCTGCAACAGACTTTTACGGCAGGTTTTTTCAATAAAAATATATAAACCTATGGAAAACAGGTAGAGAAAGACGTTGACAATCAGGCTGAATATAATCCATTCCGGCCAGGAAAACTGCCAGAACATATTTAAATAACCGGAAAGTTCAGCTTGATTAAAATTCATAAATCCTTCATCCTTCAACTTGATGTCATAAAGGTATGAATTTCACAGTAAAGCAGCCAAAGTCTACATTAGCGCTATTTCTGTCTTGCCTTTCTTCTGAGTTCCCGAAGCCTTGAGGTGAGCTTTTTTCTTAAATCGTTATGGTATGCGCGGTAATTTTTGATGCTGTTTTCCAGATTCTTTTTATTAAGCAGATACTCTTCATAAAGATGGCTCAGTTCTGAAATCTGAGTAATCACTTCTGAGGGCTGGCTTTCAGGATCTTCCGCATCTTCTATCAGCAGACGGTAATATTCAATACGGCTGGTCAGGTTCATGTGAAGTTTCGGTTCTATTCCCTGCATGGTTTTATGATTTTATGGTGTTTCTGAATAGATTGAAGCAAACAGGCTAAAAGGCTAAATTGCAAAACGGCAAAGAGACTTTTATAGATTTTACTTTTTATTCTATATCTTATTTTATATTTGTCATTATTAAAATTCCGCAATCAGCTCTTTTGTCTTTCGCTATTTTGCTTTTTCGCTTTTCGATATAAACTACTTCCCCGCTACGATAGGCGGCACATCACTCTGAAATAAAATCCTGGTATTTCCATTCTTTTCGTGATCTGCTGATTTGAAATATCCACCGTTCAGAGCAGATGAGATAAGGGTTTCATCAGGATCTCCAAGAGGTAACAGCGGAAGTCCTGCATATTCATTAACGATTATCTGTGGTGAAATTCCATTGCTGTATTCTCCGGAGCCCTTGGCATTAAATACTTTATAAATTACCGGGTGAATCTGCCAGGAAATTTTTCTCGGTTTACGTTTGTCTTCCACCACAAATCCTGCCATATCTTTCCCCAGTGTGGTATTTCCAATCTGAATGACCTGCATATACGGCTTCAGATTATTGATGACAATTTCAGCAGCAGACGCTGTACTGTTAGAAGTAAGGATGAAAACTTTCTGTAAACCTAACGCATTGGCCCGTAGCGTTGTAAAATTTAAAGCTTTGGGATCATAGGCAATTTGCTCTGCGAATGTCCTTTTTACTTCACCTCCGTTTTTATTTCCTTTAAAAATAATGAATGGTGAAGCGGATGAAAGACCGGCGGGAATCAGTGAACAAAGTGCAGCCGCAGCAGATACTGAACCTCCATAATTGTAGCGGAGATCAAGGATCAGCTCCTGTACGCCGGCAGCTTTAAATTCTGCAAATTTTTGATTCAGCGCCTGGGTCATCCCGTCCGGAAAATCATAGATATACAGATACCCCACTTTTTTAGTGTTTTTATCAAAAATCTTAGATAAAATAGGCTGTTCAAAAGAGAAGCCGTAATAAACGGTAATATTTTTTTCATTGATGACTGTTCCATTCTGCCATTTTCCGACCGTAAGATCCACAACAGTCTGATCTTTAATGGATGCAGCCATAGCTTCAGCATTTGCGGCCGTCATTACTTTCCCGTTGACTTTGGTAATGATCATACCCCGTTCCAGCCCAGCATTGAAAGCCGGAGAATTTTGAAGGACCAGCTTAACCACAGTAATCACTTCATTATTGGCCAGCTGAACGACGGTATAATCAAAACCGTACATATTCCTTATGGACCGTGGATAGGTAGAAGAATCTTCAGTATTCACTATAAATGAAAACCGGTCCTGGGGAGACAGCAGGCTTTTAAAAAAATCTTTGGCAGGAAGTCTGTAATCCGGTTTTGCAGGCATCTGATCTGCCCAGTAATAGTATCGTTTCATACTGTCCTGAACCCAGAGATTCACAGATTCTGTACTTCCTTCCGGGAAAACAGGTATGCTTTCATCATTATTTGAACATGAAATGAGGAATGCTGCCATCGCAAAGCATAGAATTTTTAAAAAATTTTTCATACGTATTACAGATATTCTGCTACATCAATATCTCCTTTTACTACCCATTCTCCATTTTCCATCTTCTCCTGAAGGACAATCATATTGGCCCCTGTGTGCTGTTTTAATTTCACCTGAATCATTTTAGATCCTGCGTAAGGCTCTGTAGTTCCCGGTTTGTATAATTCAAGATAAACCGGAGCTGTAGAACTGAAAAAACTATAGACTTTCACTGCAGTAAAATTATCCTTCCCGATAGTATCAAACTCGGCCAGCACTACTCCGTTTTCCCTTTTCAGAATACCTTTTACATTTTTCAGAGATGTTCCTGAAAGCTCTCCCAGGTTAGGAAAAATAAATTCAAAACCTACTTTTCCCAAATTCACCTGGGGTTTTACAGCATAAGTCTGCAGGTAGATCCCCGGAAGATTAAAAAAGTAAAGGTTCTTATAATCATCTATATTGTCATAAGTAATATTGTATTTTGCAATTTCAGCACCTGTTTCATTGTTATAAACAGACAGTTTATTGGTTTCTCCCTGATCCAGTACAAACTGAAGCCGGGTTTCTATTTTATTGGTATAAGATGTTTTTCCGTCAATGGTTACAGGCTGTCCGTTAAACCTCAGCTGCAGCACATCAGGTTTGGAAAATCCTTTGATAGTAACCTCTCCGGGTTTCTGTACTTTATCATATAACTCCATCGTATTGTTGTCTGTGCATGAAAACAGTACAGTGAATAACAGTAGTAATGCGAAGATTTTATTCATCTTTCTTCAATTATTTCTTGTAAACTTTAAAAATATTGCCCGGCCCATGGGCCGGGCAATACACAATTATAAAAAAACTGGTTGGATATGTTCCGGATAGCTTTTTTCAAAGACTCTCCATTATTTATATTTAAAATTTCATGGTGTTTCTCCCATCAGATTCTAAGGGATCAGAATAATGATTATTTCTTAATAAATTTCAGTCTCTCCGTAGTCTTTCCATCCGTAATTTCTGCAATATATGCTCCTGATGTAAGACCAGCCAGATGAATCGCTTTGGAATACTGAGCGGTAAGTACTTTTTGTCCTGCTGCATTATAAATACTGACTACGGTTATATTTTCTTTCAATGCCGGATTAAGCTGCAGCTGTAAAAATTCTTTTACCGGATTTTCTGCGATTTGTGTTATAATTTTGTTTCTTTTTACATCCTTAGTTCCCAAAAATGAATCGGCATAAATTCCTATTTCATCAATATTAATGTTCTGGATATTATTTCCGCTTGCTTTTCTGTTGGCCCACATCCCGATATAAATTTTCTTCCCTGCAAAAGCAGAAAGATCTACAAGGGATTCTACAAACTCGGTGAGATCCGCCGGAAATGGATTGGCAGAATCTCCTACCTGTATTTTGTAAGGGCTTGAAATGTCATTTCCATTGCCATCTACCGTCATTGCCTGAAAGTCAGATAATGCAGGAACTTCTTTCTGTGGTGTGCTTACATAGATAAAAAGATCTCTGGCAACAATGGTATGGGTGGATCTCTGCCTTCCGATATAAGCTGCTAAAGTGACAGTTCCTGAAACATTTGTAAGATCAATCTGAGGAGAAATAATCCAGTCATTTTCCGTTGTAAATCCTGTAGCATTTCCGGTTGGAACCAAACTGATCGAATGGCGGAGAACACCTGCCGTTCCATAAGTTAAAGATGTTCCGTTGTGATAGATATTTTGTCCCTGTACCCATCCGTTGCCATTGCTGTTCAGATCATGGAATGTCCATCCCTGAAGATCAGCAGGAGTGTCAAAAGAATTCCCCCATACCAGAGACTGCGCTGCAGCCAGATGGGTTAAAAACAGAGCAGATGATAAAATTATTTTTTTCATAATGCTGATGATTAAGATTTTTGAAGAAAGCAAGGAATCAGCATGTGCTGTTCCCTGCTTTTTAAAGTTTTTATTATTCTACAATCGTGAAATTGTATTTTGTCCAGATTCCCTGGAAATTTCCACAGTTTCTTGGAGATACATTCCAGCTTCCTTCGTTGAAGAACGGCTGGCTCATACCCCATAGAGATGCAGGAGTACCAGTCGCCAGGTTAGCTGCAGGAATTCCCGCTGTACCTGTACCCGTAACTGAAGTAGTAAATCCGTGAACCTGAATTGTGCTGTATGCTGAAGCTGAAGAAAGTTCAGAACCTGTACCTTCCACTTTGATTCCCACAGGGTAACCTGTAACTACAGCGTTATTTAATGTTAATCTTCCGTGTCTTCTGATGTGGATACCGTTTTCATATAAAACACCTTTAGAAGAGTTTTTAGCACCGATAATAGTAAGGTTGTTGATTACCGGATGAGTCAGCAATGTTGTAGAAGAACCATCTGCATTGTTATCAAGCTCGATACCATTAGAATCCGGGCTTGCTCCGCTAAGACTATGCGTAGAATTATAATCTGCCAAAGCCAGTGCACAAGTGATTGTTCCTGTATATCCGTTATCGAAATCGAAATTATCATCATCCGCAGCGAAAGAAACAAGGTTGGAAGCGTTTACAGTACCACCGAAGAATTCAAAAGAGTCATCTTTCCCGAAAGACACCTGAATATGATCCAGAGTAGTTCCGTTTCCTACTCCTCCTAAAGTAAGACCGTTGATCTCATTCCCAGAGTTCGGAGCTAAAAGATCGTATCCGGCAAATTCAATACGTACATATTTCAATGTTCCACCGTTATGAGAAGAATTGGTTCCACCGTAATAGAAATCAGGACCGGATAACCCTTCAATCGTTTTTGTGAAAGGCGTGTTTGTAGGAGCATCTCCTAATATGATAACACCTCCAAAATCACCAGGAGCAGCAGTTGTATCTTCGTTTCCATCCAACAATTTGTAGCTGGTGAAGATAATTGGCTGAGCTTCTGTACCTGCTGCATTGATTTTTCCTGTTTTAGTAATTACCAGTACTCCTGTAGCTGTATTGTTACTGTTTGGCTTAGCTTTAATGAATGTACCCGGCTGGATTGTTAATGTAGCACCATTCTTTACGGTTACAACTCCATCTAATTCAACTACACCGCTCCATGTAGTATTTGTAGTAATAGCACCACTTACGCTGGTTACCGGAAGAGCCGAAGCTGTAAGGTACTCAGCAGAAGTAGATTTCATTTCGAATGGAGATGATGAATCCGCCAGTTGATCGTTTTGACAAGCTGTAAGAGATAATGCTGCCACTGCAATTAGAGTTAGTCTTTTCATTGTTATAATTTTTAATAAATCCGGTCGTGTTATTTTTTATACCAGATCAGTTTTTTATTCAGGAATATCTTCCTCTTATTCCTTCGATTTGTTTTTTGGTGTTCATCCCATCGCTGCAGGAGGAGCTGCATTGCGGGAGTTCCCGTGAGAATCGTTAAAGCCCGGGAAAACTTTAACGCCGGCGTTATCAGAACTGTACTGCTGTGCGCATCATCAGTTTAATCAGTTTTGATCAGGCTGCCGGAACCTGTACGCTGCTATAATTAAGATATCTTTCCATATCCGTTGATATACTCCTAAAAAGTATAATTTACACTCAGGCTGAACATTCTTCCGCTATAAGCCCGAAACATAATTTTATCAATATTTTTATCGTATCTGTCTGTAGCTCCCGGAAGAAGATCCCATGCTTCCCTGTCTGTACCTACATTACTTCCGCCTCCGTTTTTTTCAGCGAGATAAGAATTGAAATTGTTATAATATTCCTTAACCCTGTTGAAGAGGTTTCTCACATTAAATTTTACTTCAAAGTTTCTGTCGCGGAGAAATTTATAGGAGATCTGAGCATCCGCCACAGCATAAGGGCGTTGTATTTCTTCTCCTTTGTAAGCATACCCTACGGTGATGTACTGGTCTCCTTTTGCGTTATACAAAAAACTCATACCCAGCCGGCTTCCATCATAGATAAGCCCAAGGTTATAAGCATAAGGAGTCTGCCCGTAAAGCGGCCGGTTCACTTCATAGGTTTCATCATTGTCTCCCGTTTTGTACAGATCTTTAAAAGCCACTACCTTCGTATGGTTATAAGTGAAGTTTCCGCTTATGAAAAGTTTTTCCAGAAAAGTTCCGTCTGCTATAAAGCCTAAACTTTTTCTCACTTCTGCCTCTACGCCTATCAGCTTTGCATTTTTTGAATTTCCATTGTACAGGAAAAGGTTTCCTTCACTGGAAATATGGCCTTCCCGTTCGATAGGTCTGTCTATATTTTTATAATACAGTCCTGCAGAAAATATTTCTCCCAATCCTGGAAACCATTCAAATTTGAAATCATAATTATTAATGACAGAGGACGTCATTTCAGTATTATAGATCAAACCATTGGCAATCGGGTCAAAATACGGCAAACCGGTTCTTTCATTAAACTGCGGACGGATGACGGATTTGTTATAGGCAAGTCTCAGATTGATCTTGTTGGTAGGGCTATATGTAAAATTCGCAGAGGGCATCCATTGCCATGGTTTATCATCTATAGCCGCTCTAATGATGTATTTGGAATCCGAAGGATCCAGCTGCTGGGAAATCATATCGTACTTAAAATATTCTGCACGAAGTCCCCAGACTAACCTTAATTTTTTCCAGCGGTTATCAAACATCACAAAAACCGCATGCTGATTGACTTCTCCTTCATACTTATCGTTTTTATAGAGTCCCCGGGTTTCCCAGCCAATACCACCCGGAACATAATGGGAGCCATTAAACCATTCAGCAAGCGAACCATACATCGTCAAATAGTTCTTTTCGCTGTTCGGAACGTCCCGGTTTTCGTCAACACGAAGAAAAAACTTCTGCTGTTGGTTGGTATTGTTTTTTATAGCACCGGCATATCCTGTTTTAACAGTATTCTTAAAGCTTCCTGCGTCCATATCCCATTTAACAGACGCTCCGTAATTGTAATCTGTTTCTTTGTTTTCTATATATCCTCTGTAAAAATCTGCTCCGGAATTATAGATCTTATGAAATGTGAGAATTTCATTTCCGATAAAGTCATATCTGGTGATATATTGTGTGTAGTCTTTGGTATCAGAAGCCACTCCTGTACGGGCTGCAAACCAACTGATCTCTGCGTTTCCTATTTTATGGCTTCCTTCCAGTTTATTTTGTAAAAGGGTCTGAAAAATCGGGTAATTGGTATTATCCGTATAAGGCCTGTCCAGGTTTTTGATCTGTTCCGGATCATTATTGGGGATAACACCATTATAAAAATAATTATAAGCTAATTCTGCATTGGCAGCCATTCCACTTCCGGTTGAATATTCATTCCATCCGGTTACTCTTGTCAGTGTATTATCAAAAATATGGGTATAGGAATTACGGAAAGAGATTCTGTTTTTCCCAAGCTGCAATCCAAAATTAAGCATCCCAGCCAGTGTAGAATTATAATTATAGGAGGCCCCGCTGTTTTTGAAATTATAGAATGGAATCTGTCCGTTGGCATCAGGCATTCCCGTTGTATCCAGCCAGTTTCCTCTTCCGGTATGGTCTATGTCCAGTTTATTCTGTTCATTTCTTATGACGAATGCTCCCGCAAAACCCCATTTATTATTGTTTTTAAGGGCGTAGGTCCTTCCCAATGCCAGCTGTATATTAGATCCCATGTCACCTCTGGTTGTATAGGTGCTGAAATTGTCATTCGTAAACTGCCTGGACTGTTCAAAAAATCTTGGGTCTGTCCAGTTCATCGGCTCAAGTCCTTTGGGAAAGTCCCTTGTCCCGTCATCATAACCGAAATAATCGTACTTTCCTCGTTTACGGGTCAGAAATTCTTTGAAGGCAGACTGGTCATTATAAGAAGTTCCCATTGTTACCGTCGTAAAATTTTCGTTGGGAATATCTTTGGTCCTCACTTCCACATACCCTCCTGCGAAGCTGGCATTCATATCTGGGGTGGCAGATTTGCTTACCACTACACTTTCCACCATGGCAGTAGGAATGATATCGAATGAAAAATTCTGGTTATAGGCTTCCGTACTTGGAAGATTAATTCCATCCATCGCAGCGGTATTCCAACGCTCTCCCATAGACCGTACCACTACATATTTATTATCAATGGTGGTAATTCCTGTTACCCTTTTCAGGGTTCCTCCCACGTCGCTGTCAGGTGTTTTGGAAATCTGTTCTGCTGAAATACCATCACTCATCTGAGCGGCTTTCTTCTGCTGTGCTAGAAGCCCGGCCTGGGTATCTGCCTTGCGGGCTGCAGTAATTATCACTTCTTTGATGTCCGTTATTTTATCGGATGCTTTGTTTAAAGCAAATGAAACAGAGCTGGTTTCATTATTGATAACAGATAATTTCTGAACTCTCAGTGTATTATATTTAGGCGCTTTTATCGTGAGGTCATAAGTTCCTGAGGGAAGATCTATCGTAAAATCCCCGTTATTATCAGTCACTGCAGTTTTCTGAGCCATACTAACTTCAGCTCCGATAACAGGATTCCCTACCTCATCTACGATTTTACCGGAAATACGTCCGTTTCCCGGTGCGGAAATGTTAGAACTTTCATATTTTATCGAAATAAGGTCGCCATGCAGACGGTATACAACAGGAAGTCCGTTGATAATATCCTTCAGACAGCTGTTGACAGAAGTGTTTTCACATTTTACTCCTTTTACCTTCAGCTCTTTTATATCTACCCTGGAATAAGCCAGTCTCATTCCCGTTTTTCCGGCAAATTCCTCCAAAACTTCAATCAACGGTCTGTTGGCAGGTACAGAAAATGTTACTTTCTGAACCAGCTCCTGAGCTTCAGCGGCTACAGTAAAAAATAAGGCTGCTATGGTAATCCCACATTTCAAACTTTTCATACTTAAAGTGTTCTCTTGATTATGATTATTTAATTTTTAATAGTGATTATTTTTTCAGGATATAGGTGTTTTCTTTTTTCTGCACTTCCAGTCCAAGGATAAAAGCCAGTGATTCAATATTTTCACCGACTGTTCCTCCGGTAAAGTCTGCAGTGATCTTTCTTTCTTCAGCTTCTTTAGGATACAATACTTTGGTATTATAGCTGTTTTCCAGAATAGTTACCACCTCTTTTAACGGAACATCATTAAAGCTTAAAGACAATATGGAAGAAACTTTACCAGCTGATTTTCTTACCGGTTTCAATGATATCACCGCAGTTGTATGGGCAATCCCGAAATTGGTCCATTTCTGATTCGGTGTAAGGAAAGAAACCGGAACTCCCGGAGAAGATACGGCCACCTTCCCTTCATAAAGATCGACCGCTTTTTTCTTTCCGGATTGTGAAATTTTAAATACAGTTCCCAACACTTTGGTACTGAAACCTTCTGCACGAACGATGAAAGGATGCATTTTTGATTTTGCCACAGAGAATATGGCATCTCCTTTTAAATCCACCACTCTGGTGTCAGCAGGAAATGATTTTGCTACGGTCATTTCAGCTCCCGGTAAAAGGGTAACTACCGATCCGTCTTCAAGATGAACAATACGGTTTGCGGATTTGGCCATATAAACATCAGGCCTGATGAACATGGTGTAGGTAAAAATTCCGCCCAATGATAAAAGCAGAATAATTACCGCAGCAATTTTATATAATAGATGTGTTTTTAAGTTTTTTGCAGATGAAACCGAAATAATATCCGTTGGAGAAAAATAATGTTCCAATCCGGATAAAACCCTTTCTTTAGATGCTTTCCTGTGAACGGCATCCAGCTCTTTCTCAGCCTGGATTTTCCATTGTTTTAAAAGTTCATGTTCTTTTTCAGAAACCGGATCTTCCGAAACTTCCCGTTCCCAAAGTCTGAAAACAAAGGCTTCAATATTTTTATAAGTCAAACGTTTTTTCATAGAGTCTTTCATCGTATTCACAGATACTTCTATCTATAAGACAGTGAAAATGAAAAACTTCCCCGGGGCATTCTTAACGTTATATTCACATTACAGCCCAATTGTTAATAATTTTCGCTCTTTTTCACATTTACTCAACATTAACATGCCATTTAGGCTTCTTTTTTCAGAAATATTTAATCTTACCATCCCCAAAGTTCACAAAAAGTTAACTTTCCTTTAGGTAATTTTGTAACAGAATATGAGCCCAACAGACTATACATTATTAAAGAAAATAAAATCAGGCGACCGTCCTGCATTTATGCTGCTGTATGACCGATACTGGGATAGTCTATATAGCTTTGTTTTTGTACGGACCCGGGATAAAGAAATCACTGAAGAAATCCTTCAGAACCTTTGGGTGAAGCTTCTTGAACATGCAGATACCATACAGACTGATGATTCTGAAAGTGCGAAAGGTTATCTTCTCCGCCATCTCCATTACCGTATTATTGATTTTTACAACAGCCATAAAAAGGCCCCTCCTACACTGAGCATTGATGAGTTTGATATCCCACATGAAATTGATACGGCGGATACAGATTATTTTGAAATCCTTGAGGAAAATGAAATTTCTGCTTTATTACTGATGATTGATGAAGTAGTGGGGAGGCTTCCTTCAACAGAACAGCAGGTATATGATATGAGAATCAGGAAAAATATGTCTGTCAGTGAAACGGCAGAAGCATTGGGGCTCAGCAATAAAACCGTAAGTAATAAATTAAGCAGAGCTTTGGGTGAAATCCGGGAACAGCTTAATCCGGAGTACCAGTCATCTAAAAAACTGGTTTCTATCCTGTTTTTGATGGAGATTTTGACGAGGTACTGAGATGTGGTTCGGGATGCGGAGCGCGGGGTTGTATCAATGGTCAATCTGCTGCGCGGTCAATTGTCAATTTATAACGTCTGTCAAGATTCACAGCGAAGCGGATTCACTATTGACTATTCACCAAATACTGGCAGAAAAACTGTATTAAAATCCAGGATTTTAAAGTCGGCAAGGCTGGAGTTTATATTTTCGTCGTTATTGGTGAAAATAATGGTTTTCATTCCTGCTGCTTTTGCTGCTTTTAAGCCTGAATGGCTGTCTTCAATGGCAATGCAGTGCTCAGGAGAAATCCCAAGATTTTTTGCAGAAGTAAGATAAACCGCGGGATGAGGTTTTCCCTGGGCTTCAAACTCCGAAGAATGTACGGTATCAAACAAATCATAAACCTCAAGCTTTTCAAGAACAGCGTGGGCCACCCGTAAGGGAGCGTTTGTAGCCAATCCTATTTTATAATCATTATTCTTAAGATTTCTGATAAATTCCTGAACACCTGACATTGTACAGGCATTGGTGTGTATCATCTCAATCACTCTTGTGACCACCTTATTTTCCAGATCAGCTGCATCAAAATTTTCCCACGGAAATCTTTCATACCAGAACTCTGTTACTTCCTGTGTAGTCATATACTTTGTTTGCGCGGCAAGTTCTTCCGTAATCTTTACGCCATAGGATGAAAAGACATCAAATTCGGCCTGAGCCCAGAATTTTTCTGAATCTATAAGGACACCGTCCATATCAAATATTACTGCTTTTAAAGCCATATTCTGAGTAATGATTATAAATTAAATAATAAATTACCGGCTGATTTTATAGACACAGCGTTGTCCCCCCGAAATGATATGATCTATTCTTTCCACTTTATAATCTTTCCCTATCAGGGATTGAAAATTGGATAGCTCGGCACGGCAGAACCCCTGACATTCTGCAGCGGCAGCACATATCGGGCAATGGTTTTCAATCAGGAAGTAATTTTGCCCTTCTTTTTTCCATTCTGCCATATAGCCTTCCTCACTTCGGACTTTTGCCAGAAACTCCAGACGCTGTTCTAAAGACTGTGCTTTGGAAAGTATTTTTTCATAACGGTCGTGAGTGTTCTTTTCGCGGTCGCTGATCAGCAAGTTCAACGCATTTTCGCCTAAAAGATTTTTCACAGATTTCAGAAGCTGAACGGTTACATCCGCATGGGTATCGGGAAACTGAGCCAAGCCTTTTTCAGTAAGAGTATAATAAGCAGATGGGCGTCCTACGCCTTCGCTTTTCACTGAAGACCGGATCAGCCCTTCCTCAGCAAGATTCAGTAAATGTTTTCTTGCACCTTCTTTGGTAATTGATAATTCTTCTGCGATAAGAAATGAGGTAGCTTCCCCTCTCATCTTTAAAAACATCAGAATCCGATCTGCAGCCGGCTTCTTCATTTGACAATATTTAGGTTGTTTTATTTTCCAACAACAAATATAGTCATTTTCTATAACCTTAAAAATTAAAGCTTAAATTAAACATTTACAACACTTTATTATTTTCATTCATTACATTAATAAAACAACAATAAAGTTGTTTTATTCAAATATATTTTTACCTTTGTCATAGGTTAATTAAAAAAATAAATACGATGAACCCATTTACATTACCGCAGCTACCTTACGCTTATGATGCTTTGGCTCCATTTATAGATAAAGAAACAATGACGATTCATCATCAAAAGCACCATCAGGCTTATGTAGACAATCTGAATGCAGCTCTGATGCAAACCAATGAAATCAATCCTGATCTTGATTCGTTACTGCAAAGGATCAGTGAATACAGTCCTGCTGTAAGAAATAACGGAGGTGGGCATTATAACCATTCTTTATTCTGGGAAATTCTTTCTCCTGAACCTAAGCTGAGTCCCGAAGGCATGCTTTATGATGACATCACAGCCACTTTTGGAAGCCTGGAAGAGCTTAAAGCAGGAATGAAAAAAGCCGGTCTGGCTCAATTTGGTTCAGGATGGGTATGGCTATATGTAAAATTTAATGGATCTCTGGCCATCAGTTCTACCCCTAACCAGGATAACCCGATGATGGACATTCTTTCGATGAACAGAGGTTTTCCGATTCTTGGAATAGATGTATGGGAACATGCTTATTATCTGAACTATCAGAATAAACGCGCAGATTATCTGGATGCCTTCTGGTCTGTACTGGATTGGGCTGCCGTTGAGAAAAAATATGATGAGGCTTTGTCAAAAATAAGATAACTAACATGGATTTTAATGAGCTATGACTGAGGAAATTTTTATCAATAAAGCAAAAGCTTCAGGCATTATTGCTTTTGACCTTTCAGACTACAAACCGACGACGGAAATTGTAGAACTGGATATTAAAGATCATCTTTTCATGGGAATGATTGTGAAGGAAAAAGAATTTAAAGAATCTATTGCTGCAGTAGATTATTCGGTGTACGATGAAAAAGCAGTAGGAATTATCTGCTCTACGGGTGCTATCATCCCGCCCTGGGCATACATGATGATCATGGAAAAGCTTTTTCCTTACGCTTCTTATGTGGATTTAAATAATGCAGAAACAATTCTGCTTGATCTCTGGAAACGCCGTCTCATTTATGCTGATCTGAAACAGTACAGAAACCAGAAAGTGGTTGTCCGGGCCAATACCCATCATGATCCTTCTCTGTATTTGTTAGCGGCCGGACTGCTGAAACCTTTGGTTAAAACATTGATGTATGGCGAAATAGGACTGCCCAAAGTAATTTTTAAACAATAAAAATGAAAGCAATTATATTCAACGGATCATTGGAAAGAAGAGCCTTATCTACTTCCGGGCTGATTTCGGATTATTTTTCAGAGCGGCTGAAAATGTCTGGTATTCACACTGATATTTTTACACTGGCAGATTCCGGAATTCCGTTATTTGATGTAACACTCACCAAAACTCCTTTGGCGGTGGAACGTATGGTTCAGATGTTTACTGATGCTGATCTTCATATATGGCTGGCTCCACTTTATCATGGCAGTATTCCTGGAGTGATGAAAAACTGTCTGGACTGGCTCGAAGTAACTGCCAACAGATATGAACCTTATCTTACTGATAAAATGGTGGGGATGATATGCTGGGCTGACGGTCTTCAGGCCATGCAGGGAATTAATACCATGGATTCTATTGCCAAATCGTTGCGTGCCTGGCCGCTGCCATTCAGCGTACCTGTTGTAAGATCATCATTATTTGCAGCTGACAATTCAACACAGATTTCGGATCTCTATTCCGGTAAGTTTGATAAGCTTATCAGCATTGCAACTTCTAAAAAAATAGAAAGTCTGAAATCTTCAGGCTTAACAAAATCAGCAGACTAGCTGCCAGACTGGTCTTACAGTGTAAGCGCGTAATTTGTGGGCAGACTGATGATGTAAAAATAAAAATTAGCACGCTTTATGCTGCTTATTTTCAAAGAACAGTGTTGAACTGCTGTAATTAAGTTGAAGGGGATTTCCAAGTCGTTCTTCGTTGAAGAAATCCCTTTTTTTAAAACCTAAAAATTCATATGATATGGCTATAAAAATAACGGATGCCTGTATCAACTGCGGAGCCTGCGAACCTGAATGCCCCAATTCAGCCATTTATGAAGGGGCCATTGACTGGCGCTGGAAAGACAAGACAAAGCTTACAGGACATATAAAGTTCCCGGATGGTTCGGAAACTGATGCCGATGCATATAATGAAGCGGTTTCGGATGAAGTCTATTATATCGTTTCCGGAAAATGTACAGAATGTAAAGGCTTTCATGAAGAACCACAATGCAAGGCGGTATGCCCTGTAGACTGTTGTGTGGATGATCCCGATCATCGTGAAACCGAAGAAGTACTACTGGAACGGCAGAAATTCATGCACAGTGCCTAAGTATTCGGTTGGATGCCCTGATTAACGCTATGAAGCAAGAGAGCGATAAAATTTCTACCTTTTATATTTAATTTCGATAGAGGCGGGTTTTAACCCGCCTTCTTATTTCTTTTTCTTCGGCTTCAGCCAAAACTTATTTGGCTTTAATTTCAGTATAGATTCTTTGAGTAAAAGGAGTTTCTACCCCAACCTCAACACCATATTTCAGTACAGCTCCTGCAAACAGCTCCAGTTCGTTTTCTTTCTTTCCTGAATTGATGTCAAGCTGTAACGAAGTTGGAGTTTCAAAAGGAAATGTGGAAGCTTTTTCGAATGTCTTATCAATGATATCTTCCTGAAGATAAATTCCTTTTTTATCGGCAATTTGCTTTATTTCTTTCATAATTTCAGTGGCTTCACTCCTCTGTTGTTCATTTGTACAGACAGTTCCTATGGAAGAATTATGTTTAGCCGTTACCAGTCCGAAACTGGCAATAAATATGAATTTTGTCCAGATATCCGTTAATGAATTGTCTTTAAAGTCAAAATCAATCTTACTTTCATTCAGTAGCTCTGTAATCCATTCTATAGGAGCAGAAAAATGCTCAGGATCTCTTCCGATAATCATTTTTCCTGCTTTTCCCTTATGTTCTACTATTCCTCTTTCTTTAATATGGGAAGCTACATAGATACAGGTTGGAAGAACAGTATGTTCAGGAATTATTTTCCGTATCCTGTCGTAAATATCCGCCCCGTTCATCATAGGTAGCAATATGGCATTTTCGTTAATGACCGGCAGCAACTGCCGGCAAACATTTTCAAGATCATATTCCTTTACACAGATCAGGACCAGATCAGGATTTTTAATATCACTGATGTTCTTCAAAATATCATTGGGATAGGTCTTCGGATTGGAATGCTCCGGAGATAACAAGGTCAATCCGTTCTCTTTTACCTTCTCATACGTTTCTCCGCGGGCAACAAAGGAAACATTATATTTTCGGGAAGTTTCATTGGCCTGATTGATTTTAAAACCAAAATAACCGCCTACCCCGCCCAATCCTACAACAACAATCTGTTTTTTGTTCATGAAATTATTTTTAAACAAATATCAGTAACAATGCATGAAATACCACTTGACAAATGAAAAGAATTACATTTTATAAATATCCCTTCTGATCCTGCTCAGTGAACTGTCTTTAATTCCAAGATAAGAAGCTATCACTTTTAAAGGAACATACCGGAAAATTTCAGGATCTTTCTTCATCAGGCTGGCATATCTTGTGGAAGCTTTCTGGCTGGCCATTTCAATCAGCCTGTCATGAATATTATAATAATTAAGGACAAAAAGAAGTCTGCTGAATTCCCTGAATTCAGGAATATTATGGAAATTATGCTGTACGTTCTCCAATCCCGTTTCCCAGAAAACACAATCCGTTACGGTCTGATATATTTCTTTGGTTGGCTGCTGCCTGAAAAAAGACAGAAAATCATTAACAAAGCAGGGCGCCCTATAAATATTTGTTGTAATTTCCTCATTATCTTCGTTCAGAATATAGGAACGGACATATCCTTTTTCCAGAAAATAGGTTTTGGTACTGATCACATTTTTATCCAGCAAAACTCTGTTTGCCTTTAACTCAAAACGGCTGAACTTTTCTGTTATTTTTTCAACCACTTCTTTTCTGATTGTAAACAGGGAATGAAAATAGGTATTAAGTGATGATTTGTTCATAGAATAAAGGCTTCAGCATATTTTATATTTAAAATCTTTCCAGAACAAAAATAGCATTTATAAACGATTGAAATAAACCCTGAACTTTTTTAATAAATCAAGTGGTAATTTTGTAATTTTCTCTTTTAAAAACAGATAAGATCAATATGGATCATGACTTCACTTACAATTTCATCGAACCTGACATAGAAATCGCAGATTTTGTTGAAAATCTGGGAACATTTCGGAATCTGTCGGATCAAGCTAAAGAAGTAGTGATTATTCCTGACGGAAGAATTGATCTTTTTTTCTCCCGGTCAGCTTCAGAGCCTTTTCATGTTACCCTTCTCGGTTTGGAAACCTATCCTGAACAAAGGTATATTGCTCCTCATACAATTGCTTTTGTTGTAAGTTTTAAGCCTCTTGCTGTTGAATATATTCTGAATACCTCCATTGCCGGCTTGCTCAATGCAGGAAAAGAACTCTCTCCTGATTTCTGGAATTTTGGCGCAGGCGATTTAAAGGATTTCAACAACTGCTGTATCAAAGCTACCCAAAAGATAAAGCAACTGCTTCCTGCGAAAACAGATGAAAGGAAATTAAAGCTTTTCGAGCTGGTTTATGCCTCAAAAGGTGAAATGAGTGTGCAGGAGCTTTCTGAAAAAACAGGCTGGAGCAGCAGGCAGATCAACCGTTATTTTACCAAACAGCTTGGATTGTCGTTAAAGGCATATTCTACTATTCTGCGTTTCAGAGCTTCATTGGAACACATCGCACAGGGAAGATTATTCCCGGAACTCAACTATACCGATCAGAATCACTTCATCAAAGAGGTGAAGAAATTTTCCGGAGTTGCTCCCAAAGAATTATCCCAAAATAAAAACGACCGATTTGTACTATTATCAGTATTGAAAGGAAAATAAATTTGCATTGTAAAATTTAAATTAACAATGCTGATAGAAAATAAATCAATAGCAATCGTTGGTGGCGGTCCTGCCGGACTTACACTGGCAAGACTTTTACAGCTGAAAGGAGCTAATGTAAAAGTATATGAAAGAGACTTCGATAAAAATGCCCGTGTCCAGGGCTCTCCTCTTGATATGCATGAAGATTCGGGGCTGGAAGCCATCCGTAAAGCAGGGTTGCTGGATGAATTTAAGAAAAGCTTCCGTCCCGGAGCTGACAGAGCACTGATTGTGAATGAAAAAGCAGAAATATTTTTTAGTGATCACGAAACAAAGCCTGAAGAAGATTTTGGGTATGAACATTTTCGTCCGGAAATAGACCGCGGCCCATTAAGGAATATGCTCCTGGATGCTCTCCAGCCTGAAACGGTAGTCTGGGACAGTCATTTTATCTCTATGGAAAGCCTGGATGAAGGCTGGCTGCTGCATTTCAAAAACGGAACTTCCATGTATGCAGATCTTGTCATTGCCGGAGACGGAGCCAATTCCAAAATACGGCCTTATCTAACTGATATTAAACCCGTTTATTCAGGAGTGATCATGCTGGAAGGAAATGTTTCAAAGGAAAATGCTCCTAATATTGATGCCATGGTGAAAGGCGGAAAAATAATGGCTTTCGGAAATCGTCAAAACATTTTGCTTGGGCAGAAAGGTAACGGAGATATTGGATTTTATGCAAGTTTTAAAGCTGATGAAAACTGGCCTGCTGCCAGTGGGCTCAACTTTTCTGATAATACCCAAATGCTGAAATGGTTTAAAACAGAATACTCTGAATGGAGCTCTGTGTGGGAAGAATTGTTTGAAAACGCTGTAACTCCTTTTATTCCACGTCTGATTTACTATATGCCCTTTGATCACACCTGGGAAACCCTGCCCAACCTGACATTAATCGGTGATGCTGCTCATGTAATGCCTCCATTTGCAGGAGAAGGAGCTAATATGGCTATGCTGGATGCTCTGGAATTGAGTGAGCATTTAACAGATAACCATTATAATACGCTACATGAAGCTATTTCCAGCTACGAACAGAAGATGCGCGAGAGAGCTGCCATTGCCACCCGGGAGTCCCTGGAAAATGGGGAACGGATGCATTCTGACACATCATTAACAACCATGCTTGACTTTTTTAATGGCCATTAAGTTTCATTATGACAAAGGCTGCCTTCAATTGAAGACAGCCTTTTCCCTCTTAGAAAATAATTTTTTTCTCTCCGTTTTAGATCCAGATACGGAGGTTCACCTGTGTTATTTCTTGATCAGCTTGGTATTATAAGTGTTCTTGTCATCTTTTATAGTGATCACATACATTCCTTTTACTAAAGAAGCAACATTGATTTTTTGTCCGTCTATTTTTCCTTCCTGAACAAGTCTTCCGTCTGCACTGTAAATTTTGTAATCACCCTTACCTTTAAAGTTTTTCACTTCAACAAAGGTATCTGCAGGGTTAGGATAAACAGATATTCCGGATGATTTTGTATCTGCTGTTTCTCTCACAGCAAGTGTATTGGCAGTAATCTTCACAGGAAGATCCATAATGCCTCCTGCCTGGCTTTCCAGTTCGCCGCATACATCATCAGGAGCTGTGTTGAAAAACTTACCTACAATTCTCATTCTTAACAATTTATCTCCGGAATAAGTATTGGCCGGGACTGTAAAGTTAAGGTTACCCATTCCAACATTTCCTGTAGGAGACGCCCCGGATGTCTGAGCGACTCTTTCTGATGCTTCGAAAGTTCCATTTCTGTTATAATCAACCCATACAGATAAATTTACCTGCATGCCGCTCTGTAGCAAGTTTCCTATCCTTGGCGAAATTGTATATGTATTACCTTGTGTCAAATTAACAATCTTGGTAGGATCCTCACTTAAATCTTTATAAGATCTCGCTGTAGCATCAGTATAATCTATATTGGCAACTGCAACTTTCAAAATTGCACCTAAATAAGGTGATCCGGAGTTTAATAAACAGTAATCCACACCGGTCTTTAATCCTTTTGTTTTAAATGTATAATTATTAGAAAAAGTCCCGGGAACTGAATTGACTACAGCGGCCACCTGAACCTCATAATTGGTTTCATCTTCTAAATTATTCAGAACAGCAGAATTAGCCTGGCTAAGGACATTAGACCAGTTTACTGTGCCTGCTTTTCTGTAATTGACAGAGTAAGTAGCTCCCGGAACACTGTTCCAGGATATTCTTGCAGATGTTTTGAAAATCTCAGTATCTATAGCCGAAACTCCTGTAGGAGACGCCGTAGAAGATGTAGGTGCACTCCCTACAGTAACAGCAGGCGACACGGCATAAAAGATATTTCCTACAGCTGACACTCTTAATTTTACTGTTCCGCTTACATTTCCTGGCATTTGTGCACTATAGCTTCCGGTATTGGGTGTTGCTGCAACAAGGTTTGTCCAGGTTACCCCATTATCAGTAGTATAATCTATTTTCACACTCACTGTATTATAAGGTGCTGCATTTGTATTGGCAACATCCCAGTAAATGGTGTTCACTGCATTATTATACAATACTGAAGATGGAGTAAGCCCATTAAATTTGAATGGTCCGTCATTTCCTACAGTTACAGTAGTTGTTGAGCTGGAAACCATCGGGCGTTGAGCATTAAGATCTCTTACCGTTACAGCATAGTTCAGTGTTCGGGGGATATAAGATACAGTTTCCCATCTCTGCTTATCTGTCAGGATTCCATTCATCACACTTGCGAAGTTGGGAAAATACCTTCTCCCGTTTGGTGTTTCGGGAACGGACCTTGTTAAAGCTCCTTTCGGATTATATCCCCATCCGCTATCGCCGGAAATTGTAGAAAATTCATCTGTACTGTCATTCTGTTCCCAGGTATAGTTCACAGAATCATTTTCAGCATCGGTTGCTGAAGCTTCAAGATAATAAGCCGTTCCTTTAGGAATGCTATAAGCAACCAGAGGATTAATGGCCGGAGCTGTATTATTGATAATATTTTGAGAAACTCCGCAATTAAGTTTATTTTCTAAATTAGTTAGTACCTGATCAATGGATTTATAATGAAAATATCCATCTGCGTTAGCCTGAACATTATCATAGGTAATCCCGGCATATCCCATAATCGTTGTTCCACCGCCCGGCTCTACGTTTGCGCCTTGGTTTGCATCTGTAACAGAAGTATTTGAAAACGTGTGATTTGCTCCCAGCTGATGTCCCATTTCATGTGCTGCAGTAAAATCAAAAACTTCCCCTACAGGAACAGGTCCCTGTGTATAAGCAGAACCTTTTTTTATTTCAGTATTAGTCGCCGGATCTACGCAGACAATTCCGATTCCTCCCGCATTTCCGCTTCTCTCAGCATTCTGGTTAAGAACATGCCCGATATCATAATTGGCATTTCCTACTGCTGAAGTAAGTGTTTGTTGTAATTGAAGATTTAAATTACCCGTATAAGGATCTGTTACCGGATCGAGATAGATGATCTGCGGAAGATTCTGTACTGTTAAATGAGCACCAAAATCACGCTCAAAAACACCATTTATGCGGGTCATTGTATTATTCATAGCAGCCAGAACCACGCCTTTTTTCACATCATCTGTAGCATTGGCCGGAGTTCCTGCAGCTGTTAATTGATACTGGCTGTATTCTCCTGTAACGGATAATGCCATTCTGAAATCCCTGTATTTTGTATTAGTAGGTCTGCTGGTAATTCCAACTCCGGAGAGCATTTTTTTACCATTCTCCACCAGCTTATTAATATTTTTAAAATCATGTTCTCCTGTATCACATTTGAAGCCATGTTCTCCATCATTCTTTGTTTTATAGAAGACTCCGTAAGTCTGTTTATCCGCACTGATGGGCTCTATAAACTGAAACACTCCATCCTTGATGATCATTGACTGCATATCAGTGGGAGAAGTACTGAACCGTAAATACTTGGAAGGATCATCTACTCCAACTCCCACGTAAGATCCTAACTGATATTTTTCTACCAGAGATCTGTCCATCACAGGATTGCTATACACTGCAAATTTTTCAATCTTCCCTTCTACAGTTGGTAAATAAATAATAACAGGCTTTGCATTTTTCCCTGTTTCTTCTGCACTTTTAAGCATTTCTCTAAGAGACTTCAGATCTACTCTGTAAGAATGCTGTACTTCTACTCCTTCTCTTATCTGTGAACTTTTTTGAGAAACAGACTCCCACCTCTGGGCATTGAAAACCGTAAAACAAGACGCTAATGCGCAAACGAATAAAATTCTTTTTTTCATAGATATATTTAAGTTATTTTGATAGAATGCTGAAAATTTTAATATATGACAGGCAAACTCACTATTATCATAAATTCAATAAAATAGAATTAATCATATAAAATTCACAACAAAACTCTTTACAAAACTTATATATTTTGAATAAAAAACAAAAAAAAACGATACTACACAGATACAACAAACAAATTAATTATTTAATTATCAACGAATTATGTTATGAGCATCTTCCATGTAACAATATTACACTCTGTGAATCATTAAATTTTTCAATCCGAAGAGCTTCTTAAAGACATATTGAAACTCAGAAAGAAAATAGTACTTAAATGATACTTATGCAGTCATTAAAAAGGAATAAATGATAAAGAGTAAGAAGTAAAAATAAATAAGTTAAGGATGATCAGTAATTTTTTTTATCCTTAATTTTCAAAACCCAGCAAAAGAATAACTATCTATATATCAATATTTTAAAATCACATCTACACAGTGTAGTATTCGTGTAGTATCGCTTTTTTTCCTGTTTAAGTTAAAAATTTTCATATTTGAAACCGAGACCACAAAAAAAACCGAGTGGTGAAAAGAGAATATTTCGAGTACTGTCTGACCTGATGAATCAGACAGTTTTTTTTTGAATTATGTTAAGGTGTCAAAGAAATGATAAATATCTGTTTCTTTGGGAATGTTCAGTTTTTTTCTGATCCTGTATTTTTTCTGCTGAACACTTCTATGCTGAACCAAAGTATAACTTGCAATTTCTTTGGATGTAAAATGAAGTTTCAGCATGGCACAAAAAACAAGTTCAGAATTTTCCAGACCTGGATTAATTATTAAAAGCTGTTTTATAAATTCAGGATAGGCTTCTTTAAAACGATCCAGAAATTCAGGATCATTTTTTTTACCAAGCTCAATAATTTCTTCCTGCTTATTGTCATTCATCCTTACTTTGAGGTTTTCAGCTTCTATAGCGAGAACTTTTTTCCGCTTTCCCAATGCAATAATAATCCTCCAGGCATATAGCCCCAACAAACAAAGACCTACAAATGAGAGGGAAACAATCCAGTATATTTTATTCTGGTGGCGGTCAGCATCTTGCCGGGTTTCTGCAATAAAGGATTCCATATCCTGATTGATAGCAGCCAGTAAAGATGTATTGGTTTTATAAAAAGCGTCCGTGTACGCCTTCAGATAAAAGTAAGCTTTCTCTTTATCCCCTGTATGTTCATATAAAACTCTGAGATCATTATAAAGATACTTTCCATAATAGGCATAGATACGTTTCGTTTTTTCATTGATTTTCAAGGCTTTATTAAAAGCCTCCTCGGCCTTATCATATTGTTTGTAGCTGAGAAAATATTCCCCCATTATGGTATTTGCATAGAGTGCGATTCCATCTTCCTTACCTCTTATATTGGCTTTGTTGTAAGCAAGCGTTATATATTTATAGGCGGAGTCCTTGTTTTTATGCATATAGATATAATCGCTTATAGCACAATCCGCCAGACCTGTATCATCAAACTTTTTTGCCCTATGGAAATATTCGAGTGCTTTGTTATAATCTTTTTTTTGAACAAGATAAATTGCCTGTCTTAAATAAATGCTGAAAAGAAGATCATTTTTGAGCGGTGACTGATCACTTTTCCGTATAAAGTTCATTGCTTCATCATTATACTGAAGAGCTTTATCAAGCCTCCGGAGTTCTACGTTGAAGCGGCCATAAACATTATAAAACCTTGCTTTATGTATATTGTCATCTGAACCATCCAGGATTTTCTTCGCATTGTCAAAAAGAATCTGTGACTTCTGAAAGTTTTCCAGTGAAATATTAAGTTCTGCCAGATTGATATAGCATAAGGCCTTGCCGTCTTCATAGTTCATCTTATCGGCCTGTCTGTAATACCTTTTATTAAGATCAATCAACGAATCATAGTCTCCGGCAAGCCGGAATTTTTCATTCTGCTTCAGCAAAGAGACGTCAAAGGCCTTTTCAGCCTCTTTTTTTGAATGAGAATGGCACGAAATTAAAATAATAAGTAAAACAGAAAGAAAAATACGTATCATATGTTTCTTTATTTAAGCTATATTCCTATATACATAATGTTAATACATGACTTCCTTAGAAAAAACAATGTTCATATTTAATCTTCAATGGTTATTTCTGATGGATCAATAAAATATTTTGATAAAACAGAATCCTGCATTTTTTATTGTGATCCCTTTCTTTATTCCTGTAAGTTTTCAAAAAAATCATAAATATCTGTTTCTCCGGGGATGTTCAGTCTTTTACGGATCCTGTACTTTTTCTGCTGTACCGATCTGTGCTGTACAAAAGTATAATCTGCAATTTCCTTGGATGAAAAACGCAGTTTCAGCATCGCGCAGAAAGTGAGTTCAGAATTTTCAAGATCCGGGTTGATTTCCAGAAGTGCTTTTATAAATTCAGGATATAATTCTTTAAACTTCAGCAAGAAAGAAGAATCATTCTTTTTAGCAAGATCTATCACTTCCTCCAGCTGTTTTGCCTGAACACGATGCTTCAATGCTTCAGTCTGCTCTTTCAGGGTATTCTTCTTTTTTTGCAATTTATTAATCAGCTTCTGCACGTACACTCCTGAAACGGTGAGAACAGTAACAGAAAGAGCAATGAATAGCGGAAGATCATTTCTGTGCCAATCAGATTCCTGCTTTACTTCTGAAATAAAATCTTCGGTAGCTTTATTCATGGCGGCAAATCTGGCAGCATCAAAACGCTTTTCCTCTTCCATATATTTTTTTAGATAAAAGTAGGCTTTCCCTCCGTCATTTTTTTTCTTGTACACTTCTGCAAGTGCTTTATATACGTCTTTTATATGTGAAGAATAGGTGCGTCTTGTCCTGATATTAATTTCAAGGGCTTTTTTAAGAGCCTTTTCCGCCTGTTCACTGTTATCAGTTTCATTATAATAATATCCCATGGTATAATATACCCAAAGCGATTCCACATCTGTTGTTTTCTGACTCAGCATTTTTTCATCTGCCCTGGCAATATATATCCCTGCAGAATCAGGTTTATGGGTGTATAAATAGTATTGCGCCACCATGCAATTGGTATATGCCGAATTTTCCAGTGTATTTGCCTTGATAAAGCATTTTAAAGATGTCCCCAGCCATCCTTTCCATGCATGGTAAATACCTTTGTTTACATAAAGTCTCGGAAGAAGTTTCTGAGTAAGTTTTGTATTTTTTGCCTGCTTCAAATAATAAAATGCTTTGTTATTGCATTCTATAGCCTTATCATATACTTTAAGATGCGAGTAATACAGACTGTAATCATCATAGAAAGTTGCTTTGTGATAAGCATTTTCAGAATTTATCAGGGCTTTTTCTGCTTTACTGAAAAAAAAACGGGCTTTTTCATAATTGCCTGCTGATACATTAACCCCTGCCATATTCAGGTAACAGAGTCCTTTTCCTGCTGTATATTTCATTTTAGCTGCCTTTTTCAGATAATTTTTGTTTAAACTGCTAAAGGCTTCATATTCACCGGACAATTGCAACTCAGCGCTTTGGGTTAATAAGGAAACATCAAAATTTTCCTTTTCTTTGTCCGGGGTATTGCGATGACAGGAAAACAGGCACACAAATAATCCTATACAGATTGTATAGGTTATCATTCTCTTTATGCCGGTTGGATATGTTTTTTTATTCTTAAAATTAATTTTTCCCATGCCACTTTTCCCTGTATCTAAATATCTACCTATGCATATTTAGTGAAATATGCTGATCAATTTATGCCATTATTTTTCCCCAATAAGTGTTATAAATATACATAATTTCCCAAACTTATTATGAAATAAGCAATCTGTTTTGCGAAAATATAACATTAAAATAAAGTAACCCTAGTTCCTTTAAACGGACATTTTTAAAAAATTTCCGGACAAACAGCATAGATCTTCCGTATTAAAAAGCACATGCTTTAATAATGATAAGACTACCTGAAATGGAAATTGTTACAAAGAGATTAAATTCTAGAGGTTAGTTTAGTAAATTATTTTCATATAATTGCTGTAATTATTTTCAGTAATACCTTACGATTACACACTAACTTACAATACAATGAAGACACAAAAAAAGAGACAAAAAAAGAGACAACTTTAACTGTTGTCTCTTTCAGTGACCCGGCTGGGATTCGAACCCAGGACCCATACATTAAAAGTGTATTGCTCTACCAGCTGAGCTACCGAGTCGGCCGCTTACTTTTTCAAGTAAATCCCTTTGCTTAAGGGACTGCAAAGATAGAAACTTTTTCTTTATTTACAATACTTCCCAGCGATTTTACAGACTCAATTCTGCTAACCTTTACATAATCAGAGACAAAAATTTTGAATCTGCAGCAGGCTCAGAAACTGGAATTTTCAAATCAGGAATAATTTATCATCCAAAATATAATCCGGCATCTTAAACAAAGAAGATTAATCATTAACACTTGCTATCAATTTTTAAAAGCATATTCATCATAAACTGTGTTGATGAGATCATCAGAATTAATATTTCTTGAAAAAATAGGATAATGAAAACGATCAAGTTTATTCAGGATACGGATCAGATCCATTTTTTCCTTATGGCTGAGATTACCCGCCACGATATTGGTCGCCTGGCGGATCTTCTCCATCTGTTTTTCCAGGACTATCAATCCTCTTTCGGAAATGCGGATCAATTTACTTCGCTTGTCCAGATCAGAATCTGACTGTTCAATAAGCCCCTGGCGCAGCAGTCTTGCAATAATAAGCATACCAACCGGCTTATCATGAATATTTTTTTTGATAAGCGCCATCTTGGTCATCTCACCAAAAGCTTTTAAATTGATCAAATAAATGAAGTCTTCCTGGGTGGAAAATTCAGAATCTGATATTGCGGATTTGGAGTAGGTTTTCGCATAGCGGTTAAGGTGAACCAATAACGTACTTATCGCACTTTCCGGTGTTCTTCCATTCTCTTTACCCTCCCAATAGGGTTCTTCAAAAGGATCTGCACGGTGCATATTCTCCTGATCAGAAATCCAGGACTTAAAGCCTTCAATAGTGCAGGGATAGGAGTTTGGATCAGCATCTGATTCAAATTGCTCAAGGAGCGTCATAAAGTCTTTGATAAGGGCAAAATTCATTTCAATAAAATAGTATACAAATATACTTTATTTCAGGTGAATTTCCTCTATTTTTTAATCCATACGGTATAAGATTTGTAGTTTAAAGTTTAATTATCAACGATATGGACGAAATAAAAACAGACAGGTTAGACCCGGTTATTGATAAACATCTGATCGATGAATATTTTAACCTGGCAGTAAAGAAGGAGCTAAATATTGACATTGACGTCAGCTCCGAATACATTGCTGCACATAATATCGTTTCAAAAAAATTAATTCTCGTTAAAACATTTTCGGATATCGTTATGGGAAACCCTGACCTTTACCTTTTACTCCGCTCGTTAATTCAAAATGTAAATACTTATTCTTTAACAAAAACACAGATCATCAGTACTCTGAAAAATCAATAAAAAATCTCTCAAAATTTTTGAGAGATTTTTTTGGGTAAAATTGCAGTTCTTTATACCTGTTCTGTTGTATGCTTTGCCACCATTGCTTCAAGATCATCCAGATTAAATGGTTTTGAAACATAATCATCCGCCTGCGCTTCAGAAGCTAACGCTGCAATATCATTATTTGCGGTAACATAAATGACCGGAATGTGATTAAATTCTTTACTGTTTTTAAGAAGCTTTGTCGCCTCTACCCCACCGATTCGGGGAATCCAGTTATCCATCAGAATAATATCCGGCTGGTATTCTGCTACTTTCTCAAGGATATCATGGGATGTTTCTGAAATTTTAACATCGTAGCCGTTTTCTTCAAATATGATGGTGATGACTTCTAAAATAGCAGTATCATCATCAAAAATTAAAATTCTCTTTTTATTCATATTATTGAGGTTATTCTATTACAACTGATTGATATAATCCGCTAAATTATCAGGCCTGATAATTAAATCATAATCAATTTCTTCTACAGCATGCCTGGGCATATATTCCACTTCTGCAGTTTCAGGATCCTGAATCCAGACCTGCCCGTTATACTTTTTAATATACAACAGGCCTTCTACTCCGTCAGCATTGGCTCCTGATAAAAGTATTCCGATCATATGTTCCCCGTAAATTTCAGCAGCAGACCTGAAAGTAACATCTATAGAAGGCCGGGAGTAATTCATCTTTTCGGAGCTGTCCAGTGACATATTTTTCTTGTTTTCAAACAGTAAATGGTAATCAGCAGGAACAATATACAGGGTCCGGTTATTAATTTCGGTTTTATCTTCTACTTCTACCACCGGTATTCTGATAAACTGCTGCAGCAAAGTCCGCAGGATATCTCCGGATTGGGCTTTACGGTGAACTACAACAACAATCGGAATATTCAGTTTTTCATCAAGATTTTTAATCATTTCGATAATGACCTGTAAGCTCCCGGCCGATCCGCCAATAACAATTAATTCAATATTCGTCTCTGATTTCATCATTGCAGTATTAATGGTGATCAAGCTTTTTCCAGATTTTCTGGTCTTCAGTCTGATGATAATTCTTTTCAATGGTGGAAAACCGAAGTGTTTCTTTGGCACCGAGAGCAAGAAAACCAAGATTTTCAAGGCTGTTGTCAAAAAGCCTGAATACCCTTTCCTGAAGTTCTCTGTCAAAATAGATCAGAACATTTCTGCAGATAATCAGCTGAAAACTGTTAAAAGAACTGTCTGACACCAGGTTGTGAGTAGATAAAATAAGTTTTTCCTGTAAACTTTTATCAAACTTTACACTATCATAATTAGCGGTATAATAATCAGAAAAATCCTTTATTCCGCCTGAAAGCATATAGTTTTCAGAATATAATTTCATCTGATGCAGCGGAAAGACACCGGCTCTGGCGGTCTCAAGAACAGCAGGGTTCAGATCAGTGCCATAGATCAGGGATTTATCGTACAATCCTGCTTCTTTCAGCAGAATTGCTATTGAATAGGCTTCTTCTCCTGTTGAGCAACCTGCTATCCAGATTCTGATCAGCGGATAGGTACCTAGTTGCGGCAGCACTTTCTCTCTCAACGCTCTGAAAAAAGAAGGATCTCTGAACATTTCCGTAACATTTACGGTAACTTCTTCTATAAAGCGCTTCAGATACTCCGGATCGTTCATAATAATATACCTGAGTTCTGCAAAACTGGTAAGCCTGTCCAGAAGACATATCCGGTTTACCCTTCTTTTAAACGAAGCCCTGCTGTAGCCGGAAAAATCATATCCGTACATCTCATATACATCGTTGATCAGATACTCAACTTCCTGATCTTTTATGATACTTGGTTCCAGCATGTATTACAATTTTTCTATTGCTTTTATTAAAAGATCCACATCTATCGGCTTTGAAACATAATCATCAGCTCCGGCTTCGATACATTTCTGACGGTCTTCAGGCATTGCCTGTGCAGTAACAGCAATGATGGGAATATTTTTGATTTCAGGGGTATTTCTTATAATCCTGGCAGCTTCATAGCCATCTATCCCGGGCATCATCATATCCATGAGAACAACAGAAAACTGAGGGTCTGATTTCAGGATATCAAAAGCTTCCTGAGCCATTGTACAGGTTTCAACAGCATATCCACGGGCCTTCAGGGTCAGTTTCAATGCAAATATATTACGCGGATCATCATCCACAATTAAAATTTTCTTACTCATCAGAATTATATCTGTTTAACTTTCATATAACCAAACGCGAAGGAGCGATAATAACTGATCGATATCTACAGGTTTTGAGATATAATCCGAAGCTCCAGCCGTAATGCATTTTTCACGTTCTCCGATCATTGATTTTGCCGTTATAGCAATAATAGGCAGTCTTTTAAATGCTGGCATTTTTCTGATCTGCTTGATTGTTTCATAGCCATCCATTTCCGGCATCATCATGTCCATTAAAACAACATCTATGTCTGGATGGTGATTCATCTGCTCAAGGGCATGTTTTCCATCCATCGCAACAATGACTTCAACTTTATATTTTTCCAGTGCCTTGGTTAAAGAAAAAATATTGCGGACATCATCATCAGTGATCAGTACTTTTTTTCCACTCAGCACTTCTGTCAGAGAACCCAGCATTCTTCCCGTATTGTTTTCCGCTGAATTGTTTTTTTCTTCCACCAGATGCAGGAACAACCCAACCTCATCCAGAATTCTCTGGTACGAGTGTGCTGTTTTTACAACAATTGAATCTGCATACTGCTTTATTTTAAGTTCTTCTTCTTTAGAAAGATGATGTTCTGTGAAGATAATGATCGGAAGATTTTCAAGTCCCTCATGGCTTTTGATGGATTCTATTACATGGTAGTCATTTCCTTTTGAGCTTCCGATATCCAGAATAACGCAGTCAACAAGATCTGAAGTCAGTGTTTTCACACTATCTTCCACCGTATGCTCTACCGATAAAGAGATATTAAAATTGCTCAGGAAGTAAGACAATGCACTGGCATGTTTGGCATTTTCCTCTACAATGAGAACTTTCTGAGGTCCTTTTTTTAATGCTTCCTCTATTTTTCCGAATACATCAGTCATTTTATCCAGCGCTACCGGCTTGTTGATAAAATCGACTGCACCTTTCATAAGACTTTCTTTTTTGAGATGAAGGACAGACATCATATGCACCGGGATATGTTTTATATCCGGATCAGATTTCAGTTCATCCATTACCTCCCAGCCATCTTTTACAGGAAGCTGCACGTCCAGCAAAATAGCATGAGGCCGGTACTTCTGCGCTGCAGAAAGCCCATGGTCTCCCCTTACAACAACAACACCTTTATAATTCTGCAAGTGTGCATATTTCAATAAGGCTTTTGCAAAGTTGATGTCATCTTCAATGATGAGAATAACCCTATCTCCATCTTTAATATTTTCCCTGTCATCTGCTACATCTTCAGGAATTTCAAGAGTGTTCAGAGGAGCTGTTTTTATTTCGCCTTCATCCAGAATATTCTGAATTTCTTCAACATCTTCACGGATGACCTCTACAATATCCTGGTCTGTTCCGGAATGCGTAATTTCTGTGACAGCATGTACAGGAATGATAAAACTGAATTCACTGCCTTTGTCTACTTCACTTTTCAGAACGAGTTCACCTCCAAGAAGTCTGGCAATTTCACGGCTAATCGACAAACCTAAGCCTGTGCCCCCGAATTTCCGTTTGGTAGATCCGTCAGCCTGCTGGAAAGCTTCAAAAATAATTTTCTGTTTATCCTCTGCAATCCCAACACCTGTATCCTTCACTGAAAATATTATAAAATCAGGTTTTTCAGCATGTTTTCTGATATGCAGATCAATGCTTCCTTTCGTAGTAAATTTTAATGCATTGGATAACAGATTTCTCAACACCTGATCAATTCTAAGACGGTCGCTTTCAATCACTTTCTGCACATCTGCACCGATCACAATGTTAAACGGCAGTGCCTTTTCCTGAAATACGGGATTGAATAAACTCTTTAAATCTTTTACTATTTCTTCAATGACTACCTCCTGATATTCCAGGGTCATTTTTCCGGATTCTATTTTTGCAAGATCCAGAATTTCATCGATAAGCGTTAATAAGCTCGATCCTGAACTATGGATAACCCTAGCAGATTCTACCTGGTCTTCATTGAGATTTTCATCCGGATTTTCCGTCATTAAACGTGATAAAAGGAGAATGGAGTTCAGAGGAGTGCGCAATTCATGAGACATATTGGCTAAGAATTCAGACTTATATTTGGTACTTAACGCCAGCTCTTCCACTTTTTTCTGAATCTCATTGTTACGTTCTGCAATCAGATGATTTTTTTCTTCCAGCAATCTTGAACGCTCCTCAAGCTCCGCATTAGCCTGCATCAGCTCTTCCTGCTGCACCTTGAGTTCTTCTTCCGAAGCCTGAAGTTTCTGTGTCTGTGCCTCCAATTCGGTATTTAAGTTTTCCAGCTCAGAATGCTGAACCTGCAGTTCTTCAGACTGTGCCTGGGTCTCTTCCAGCAACTGCTGTTCTTTTTCCCTGCTTTTTGCAGCGCTGAGGGCAATTCCTATATTAACGCAGCATTCTTCAAAATAACTCACTCTGTCTTCATCAAAATTAGATGTTGAGCCAAGTTCCAAGACTCCGATGATACGTCCATCTGCAAAAAGCGGTATCAGTATGATCCCGTAAATCTTTATTGTACTGCTGGCAAAGGTTACCACAAAGTCATCTTCATGAAGGTTATTGTAAACCTGTGTTTTAGCATTAACAAAAGCCTGTCCTATCATCCCTTCGCCAGGTTCAAAAGTTCTTTTCATATTGGATTCCAGCCCGAATGCTTTGTTAAGCTTTAAAATACCTTCATCGTACAGGTACAATGCCCCGTTGATACAGTTCCCGTATTCAATGAGCTGCATCAAAGCCTTATTGGAAACTTCCTGCACCGACTTGGTTCCTACCAGGGATTCATTCAGCAAAGCAAGTCCTTTCTGACGCCAGTCGCTCTTATTAATCTTCTCAAAAGAGATTTTGAGGGATTCTGTCATATGATTCAGAGATTCTACAAGATCTCCAAGGTCATCCTGAGCATTATCTACTGCTTTCTCACTGTAATCACCGTTAGCTACCCTGTTTGCAATTTTCTGAATAGCACTTACACGGCGGGTCATTTCCTCATCTTTTTCCTTAAGCATTCTTTCCAGCTTATCCCGACGGATAAGATCAGCACGCATTTTCAGATAAAAAAACGTAGTTACCACAATAGCAGCAATTGCCGAAAAAATAATAAAAAGAACGGTTGTACCGGAGGAACGGTTGAGATCCTTATTTTTGATTTCAAGCTGACTTTCTTCATATTGCACAAAATCATTGACAATTTTACGGCACTGATCCATATACGCTTTACCGTCCGTAATTTGCTGCTGGGTCATAATGATTCCCCGCCGCCTGTTTTCAACCAGCTGTTTCAGGTTCCCCATCACCCTGTCAACTGCAGTCTTTAAGCCTGCAAGTCTTTCGGATTGATTCTGATCATCTATACCCAAAGATTCGGCACGTATCAGGGCTTTCGGGTACTCCCTCAATCCCCGTTTATAAGGCTCAAGAAAATCTTCCCTGCCGGTAAGCTGATACCCTCTGTTTCCTGTTTCTGCATCCAGTAAAGCAACCAGTACATCTTTCACTGCTGTTACAGAACGTCTGCTTTTGGAAAGGCTTTCACGGTGATTCATCTGATTCCGGATACTCCAGTAGGAAGCCATTGAGCTGGCTATCAAAATCAAAAGGGAAAGACCTACTCCAAACTGGAGATTTCGTATAATTTTTTTCGGCATTAAAATTAATTTAGTGGTAATGTGAAATAAAAGGTAGAACCTTCACCTACGATACTGGAAACCCCAACGCTTCCATGATGCTGTTTGATGATTTCGGAACAGATAAACAATCCGATCCCCATTCCCTGAAACTGCAGTGAAGATTCTTCTACACGATAGAATTTTTTGAATACAGCATCCTGTTTAAAATCCGGGATACCGATTCCAAAGTCGGTTACATTAACCCTTACTTCCTCCGCTTCTTTATCTACAAAAGTGGTAACGATAACCTGATTATTATGAGGTGAATATTTAATCGCGTTAGTCAGGAAATTGATCAGTACCTGTTCTATACGGATTTCATCCAGAGGAATTAAAATATCCGGTTTGATTCCGTGGCGTTCAATTTTTACTTCACGCTGGTCGTGAGTCTGCAATATGGTTTCAATGGCATTACTGATGACATTTTCAAGGTTAACCGGTTTTTTATTGATTTTCAGTTTTCCGTTTTCTATTTTAGAAACATCCAGCAGATCGGTAATGAGCGTATTCAGCTTCTCAATCTGCCCCTGGACTTTCGTTACAAACCCTGCTTCGGAGCTTTCTTTATCAAGCTTTAATTTTCTTTCCAGTAGCTGTACGTATGCTTTAATACTCGTTAAAGGGGTTTTCAGCTCATGGCTTGCAATGCTTAGGAATTCATCTTTTTCTTTTTCAACTTTCTTCTGATCATCAATATCCGTAAAGGTTCCCACCCAGTTTTTGATACGGTCTTCATCATAAACCGGTGTTATTCTGAGCAGATGGTAACGGTAATGACCTGAAATGACATTTTTAATTCTGATTTCCATTTCAAGGGCTTTTCCCTTTTTTCTGCATCTCTCCAATTCTTCTTTGATATTGAGGTCATCGGGATGTGTTTCCGGAAAATCCAATTCAGAATCAGAATACTGGTACCATTTACCATTCACGAAGTCCACGGCTCCGGATTCATTGAGTGTGAACGCAATCTGGGGAAGTGACTCAAGCATTAAGTGGAAGTGATCAATCTGGGACTTCATGGTAACCTGGGATTCTCTTCTTCCCTTTACTTCCAGCTCAAGATTCTGCTGTGTTTTTTTCATGGCAATGTTCTGCTCCTGAAGGTTATAGAAAGTCTTTACTTTCAGCAGAAGAATTTCAGGATCAACAGGTTTGGTAACATAATCTTTCGCTCCGGAGGCATATCCCCGTGTTATAAAGCGTTTATCCGTATTGACAGCAGATAAGAATATGATAGGAACATCTTTTGTTTTGCTGTAATCAGCAAGGGTTTCTGCAACTTCAAAACCATCCATATCCGGCATCTGAACATCCAAAATAATTAGGGCATAGTCATTTTTCAGGGCTTTACCAAGAGCCTCTTCGCCGGAATTGGCGGTTTCCACCTGAAAATCCTTGGATTCAAGTAATTTCTGCAGTGAATAGAGGTTATTTTGGTTGTCATCAACAATTAAAATCATAAAAATTAAAATCAATAATTAGTTACAGCTAGTTTAGTTTCAAAAATACTCACAATATTTGAGAAAACAGTAATTTTTAAAGGTATTTGGGGGTATAATTCATACCACATTTTGTAAATAAAATTTCAATGGCATAAGGATTGAAATGTTATTACTATTTTTAAACTTTCTTCATAATTTAAGAAAAAAACAAGCCTATGAAAAAAACGATAAGCTGCATGAATATAGATGAGAAAATTCTATATTCATACGGGGGCGAGCGGGTTACTTATAAACCTAAAGAATTCATTTTCCGCGAGGGTGAGCATTCACAATATTATTTTCAGATCATAAGCGGAAAGGTAAAGCTGAATACATTCAATGAAAACGGAAAAGAATTTATTCTGAATATCCTGGGTAAAAACCAGAGTTTTGGTGATCCGTTATTGTTTATTGAAAAACTTTATCCTACGAATGCCGTCAGTTTACAAGCTACTGAAGTTATAAGAATGCCTAAAAATAACTTCATGGAAATGCTTCAGAAACATCCTGAGCTTTCTCTTGAAATGAATATATGCCTGTCCCAAAGATTGTATTACAACAGTCTGATGATCCATAATATGGCTTCATCAGATCCTTCCCAGCGTCTAAAAGGTCTACTGGATTACCTTAAAAGTTATCATGACGGAGACTGCCAGCACTGCTTCCCTATAGAACTTACCCGCCAGCAAATGGCAGATCTTACAGGCTTAAGGGTAGAAACCATCATCCGGACTGTGAAAAAGATGGTTAAAAATGAAGTGATAAAACTGGACGGACGTAAAATTTTGTACTAGCTAATCCAACAAAAAAACACTCAAATATAGAATACAAATAAACCACATTCATAATAAATGACCAGAGCCTCAAGAACTCCGGTCATTTATCAAACTAACTTTAATTTGTTTTTTTTCTCCATTCTGCCTTCACATCTTCTGCAGCATCCTTTGTCTTTTCCCAGGCTTCATCAGCTTTATCTTTAATATCATCCCACGCGTCAGAAATATTGGATTTTACCCTTTCTATCCAGTCTTCCTGCGTTGCTTCTTCATCATTATTCCTTTTTTCATTGATATAGTCTCTGGCTTTGTCTGCCAGGTCACTGACCTTCCATTTAGCATCGTTAGCTGCATTTTTCAGCGTATTTTCCGTTTCGTTTACTGCATTTTCTGCTTTGTTGTAATCTGAATTATTCATAATATAATATTTAAGTAATTGGTATATAAATAAACAATGTTCATGCCTAAAAAACAGACATTATGTTAAAATATTCTTAAAATCACATGATAAGAATTTTAATTTCCCTTTCCACTGAGACTTCTGATCATTCCTTTGAAGATCAATCCATGAAATGGCAGCACCATAAACCAATACAACCTGCCCCAAAGGCCTTTTGGACGAAATACAGCTTTTTGCCAGATCTTATTTCTGTAAATTTTAAACATCAGCCATGCTTCTCCGGGCAGCTTCATCTCTGCCAGTAATATAAGCCTGCCTTCTTTACGGTCAGCATATAATACCCGCCAGAAATCTAATGCATCACCATCTTTAAGATCTGAAGGATGTCTGCGTCCCCTTCTCAATCCCGGGCCGCCAACGAGTTTATCAAGAAATCCTCTCATCTTCCAGAGATACTGCCCATACCAGCCATGCTCACCTCCTAACTGAAAGATACGGTTCATACAGGCTTCCCTGTCATCATACTCTTCACTCCGGAGGTCCGTAAAACAGCCGTATTTCGGTACATCCTGGTATTCTTTCAAGGTTGAATCATTACGACTGCTGATAAAACTGTCTTTCCAGCTGGAAATAATTTCATTGGCCTGAATTTTTGCGAGCGTTCTCTTCAATGCTGTATCATAGGAAAACGGCTGCACACCGGTAATTAATTTGATCCTGGCAAGACTTCCGGGGCGGCAGACCACTTCTACCTTCATGCTTCCAACCAATGCCCTGGCCAGATTATAAGAGGTTGAAGTAATAAAATAGAGCCAGTATGAAGACAATCTGGGAGTCATTACAGGGAGTGTAAAAATTGTTCTTTTCAGGCCTCTTACTTTTGCAAATTGCAATAGCATGTCTTTATAAGTCAATACATCATCACAGCCGATGTCAAAATTTTTCTGATAAGCAGGCTCTTTAAACAGAACAAAAATCAGGAAATCCAGCACGTTGGCAATTCCTATCGGCTGACATTGGGTATAGAGCCATTTGGGCGCTACCATGACAGGCAGCTTTTCAACGAGATCTCTTATGATTTCAAATGATGCGCTTCCTGACCCAATGATAATTCCTGCACGAAGAACTGTTGCAGGAACCCTGCAGTCCATCAGAATTTTTTCAACTTCATACCTTGAATTCAAATGCTTTGACAGTTCTTTTTCATTCGCCAGACCTGAGAGATAGATAATATGTTTACACTGCGTCTTCTCAATATAACCGGAAAAGCTGGCGGCACATTTTTTTTCTGAGTCTTCATAATCAGCAGTATTGCTCATGGAATGCATCAGATAGTAAGCACCTGCAATATCTTCGGGAATATTTTTAAGTGTTTCGGGCTTCAGAAAATCAACTTCAATAACTTCAATGAGCTGTTCGTCAATATCCGTGTCTCTTGTAAAACGGCGGATATCCCTGCAGCAGCAAACGACTTTATATCCCTGCGCGGCAATCACACTGATCATTCTTTTACCGATATAGCCGGTAGCTCCCGTAAGCAGTATTTTTTCCATAATTATTGGATTTAACAGATCAATACATTTCCTGTCTGAAGACCATTAAATTTTTTCTAAAAAATGGCCAAAATAATCTTTCTTTTTTACAAGATAGCCCGCATTAATCTCATTGGAATCAATTTCCAAAGGAATCCTGCTTTTGAGAATGATACTGCTGTTCTCAACAGATTTAATTTTGTCAGGATTGTTGGTTAACAGATTGATTTCCTTAACATCCAGCAGATTCAGCATTTCCACCGCCACATCAAAGTTTCTTCCGTCTGCCGGCAGACCCAGTCTGAGATTAGCTTCAACAGTATCTATCCCCTGTTCCTGAAGGGCATATGCTCTCAGCTTATTGATGATCCCAATATTTCTTCCCTCCTGGCGGAGATAAATGATCATTCCTCCTTTTTCAGATATATATTTCATGGCAGCATCAAGCTGCTGGCCGCATTCACATTTTTTAGAATGAAAAACTTCCCCGGTAATACACTCAGAATGAAAACGGACATTAACCGTCTTATTACAATCTGTATTTTCTGCTACCAGAACCAGATGCGGACTCCAGTCTTTTTCATTTTCTGAAAATGCATATATGGTGAATGTTCCGTAATCTGTAGGTATTTTTGATTGTGCCTGTATTGTAAGCATAGGTTTCGTTTCGGTTTTAATTTAAATTTGAGAATCTATTTGTCAAACGGATTTTTCTTATCCTGTTTCACCCAGATAAGTTTAGAGGTATCATATCCGATTTCCTTTGCTTTGGAAATAAAGTCCTGTTTTATAGTTTCAGGAATTGTTTTTTCACGGGAAAGAATCCACAGATAGTCCAGATTTTTCCCGGCAACCAAAGCATATTTGTAATTTTCCAGTGCCACCACATTATATCCTGCATAAAAGGGTCCGAAAAAGCTTACCTTTAAGGCGGCTATATCTTTATCACCTCTGAATTTTGCCGTTCCATCAGCCGATACCCATTTTTCTTTTTTAGTGTTATACCCGCTGTTGACGACATTAACACTTCCATCTTTATTAAGACTATACTGAGCCACAGCATTATCCAGATCTTTTTCAAAACGATAATCAAATCTGGCGATCTCATACCATGTACCTAAATATTTATTGATATCAAACTGATTCACAGGCTGTGCTTTTTCAGGCATAGAAGTACATGAAGACACCATGAATATCCATAATCCGCAGGCAGCAATAAGTTTAAAAATTAAGTTATTTTTCATTTTTAGTAATTTTTTTAAAGAAATAAATATTCAACAGAAATTGGCTGTAGCCATATACAGCATCTTCTATGGGAATGGTACCCATTCTGATTCCCAGAAATTCTTCCGGATTATAATTAACAACCGGTGATGGAATTAAAGATCCTGTCAGGATTCCATTCACAGCAAAAAATCCGGGCATTAAAGCCAGATAGACCAGACTGGCTTTTCCTATCCATTCTTTTTTAGCAATAAAATGAAGGTAGCAAAGCGTGGCCATTGTAACAATTACAGTAAGCAAAGTATATATTCTGTCATAATACAGAAAGCCTGTTACACCTAGCACAATAACTGATGTAAATACGATGAGATTATTAAACATTCCCGCCCAATCCAGTTTAAAAAATTTTTCAAAGCAGTAATAGGTAAAAACACAGGCGAAGGGGATACAGTAAAAAAACAGCCATTCTTCACCAGGAAGCCCTGCGATTTTAAACCCTAAGGTGTACCTGAGATCAAACCACCACACCCCTTTTCCGGTAAACCATATATCCCAGATAATAAAAGGAACAGCCACAATAGTAGATGATATCAGAAACTTCCCGAAAAGCCTGTTAAATTGTATCCTTCTGTCAAAAGAAGCCAGAAAGCAGATAATGACCGTAAAAAAATTAATCAGTATGTAAGTGTAGGGCATCATTTTTTATCGAAATACATTTTAAAATATTGAACAGGCACCCATAAAAAGCCGAAGCATTCTCCTTTTTCTTTTCCCAGATGTTTATGATGCTGTTTGTGAGCACGTCTTATCGCAAGCAAATAAGGATTTTTGGTTTTGGTAAAAATTTTTGCTCTCTGATGGATGAAAATATCATGTACAAAGAAATAGGCCATTCCGTAAAGGCTTATTCCAAGGCCAATATAAAACCAATAGCTGAATTCCTGTTGTACTCCCAGATATAATAAAGCTATGGCCGGACTTGCAAAAATGAAAAAGAAAAGATCATTTCTCTCAAGTTTTCCTTCATTGCTGTGATCATGATGGTCACGGTGAAGCACCCACAGGAAGCCATGCATAATATACCGGTGGATGAGCCATGTAACGCCTTCCATACCGATAAAAACACCCAAAACGATCAGAAAATTCATTGCCAATTATTTTTTGCTGTTAAAACGATTATCCAGAATTCTGTATCTGAAATCAAATATGCTGTTCAGTTTTTCTTTTATAAACAAGCTATGAACTATCCGTCCTAAAAAACCTAATGGAAGTTCGTAATCTACCGTATCTTTCATTAATACTCCTTTTTCATTGGGAATAAACTCATGGAAGTGGTTCCAGTATTTATAAGGTCCTGATTCCTGGAAATCGGTAAAACTTTTAAGCTCATCTACCTGGCTGATAATGGTTTTCCATCTCATTGGAATCCCCAGCAAAGGAGAAACACGGTAATCGATCTCCATTCCTTTGAACACAGGCGTATCCTTAACATCTGAAAGAACGACAAAATTCATGCTTGCCGGGGTTATTTCAGATAAATTATGAGGGGATGAAAAGAACTTCCAGGCGGTTTCAATGGTACAGTTCAACTGCTGCTCTCTGTATAATCTGTATCTCATTACTTATTTTTTATTCAAGATTTTCCAACGAATTAATTACCAGTTTTTTACCATCACAGATAGGCAGATTTATATCTTATATAGCTTTTGAATGCTACCAGCAGTTTCTGTGAATTCGCAATCCTGATCCTGTTCTGTAAAATATGATGTGAACTCGCTTTTTTTATTTTTTCAAACAATGACAGGTAATACTTATAAGCGAGATAAACTCCAAACATTGAAGAGCCGGGCAGTTTTTTAATCCCTTGTAATGCTTCTCTGAACTCTTCCTCAATTTCTTTTTCAATCCGGACTTTCACATCATTATCAAAGACAGACATATTCAAAGCAGGAAAATATGTTCGTCCCAATATCTGGTAATCATCTTTGAGATCCCGTAAAAAATTAACTTTCTGAAAAGCGGAACCAAGCTTCATGGCAAATGGTTTAAGCTCTTCAAACTGTTGCTTATTTCCTCCGGTAAATATTTGCAGACACATAAGGCCGACAACTTCTGCTGATCCGTAGATATATTCATTATACAAAGCAGAATTGTAATCTATTTTTTGCAGATCCATTTCCATACTGTGCAAAAACCGGTTGATAAGCTGAACATCAATATCATACTGACGAACCGTTTCCTGAAACGAATGCAGAATGGGATTGATTGATATGCCTTCTTCCAGCGCATTATAAGTTTCAGCTTTTAATCTTTTTAAAAGTTTTTCTTTATCATAGCCGTGAAAACTGTCTACAATTTCATCTGCTAGACGTACATAGCCATAAATGGCATAAATGGCGGGTCTTATGGAAGGTTTTAATGCCAATATTCCTAATGAAAAACTGGTACTGTATTTCCGGGTAGTATATTTGCTCACCTCGCAAGACAACTCATCAAACAATTTTTTCATATTAATTAAGTTTTAGTTTACTGACCTCAGATGCTACAATTTTACCTGAAATAACAGATGGAGGCACTCCCGGCCCGGGAACAGTGAGCTGCCCTGTATAAAAAAGGTTCATGATCTTTTTGTTCCTGATTTTTGGCTTCAGTACTGCCGTTTGGGATAAAGTGTTAGATAATCCGTAGGCATTACCCTGATAGGCATTATAATCTGAAATAAAATCACTGACACAATAACTTTTTTTATACTCAATCCTTGAAATAAGATGAGTTTCTCCTGTATGTTTTTCTATTCTTCCGAGCATTTCCAACAGATACTTTTCCCTGACCGATTCTTCATCATGAATTCCCGGCGCCAGGGGCAGCAGCAGAAAAAGATTCTCACAGTCTTCAGGTGCTACACCCGGATCTGTTTTTGAAGGGCAGCAGGAATAAAAAAGAGGTTTTGCAGGCCATTTCTTATTTTTATAAATGCAGTCTATATGATTATCCAGCTCATTTTCAAAGAAAAGTGTATGGTGTTTTAAGTGAGGGATTTTACCTTTAATTCCGAGATAATATATGAGGCATGAAGGGGCAAAGGTTTTGGACTCCCAGTAAGCATTCTTGTAATTTCTGAGGGATTTGGGAATCAAGGTTTCCGTATGATGGTAATCTGATGAGGCAATGACCGCATCAAATTCATAATCTTTATCATTTACCCTGATTGAGGTAACCTTCCCGTCTTCTGTATTAATTTTCTGAACATCATGATTAAAATGGAAAACAACCCCTTGTTTTTCCGCCACTTTCTGCATAGCCAGAACGAGCTGATAGAAGCCACCCATAGGATATTTCGTTCCCAAGACATATCCACCATAATTCATAAGGCTGTACAGTGCCGGTATATTCTGAGGGGAAGCTCCGAGGAAGATGACAGGAAATTCCATTAATGATCTCAGTTTTTCGTCTGAAAAATATCCGGATACATATTTTCGGAAATTACTGAGAAGATCAAGCTTTACAGCACTGCCTGCTATTTTTAAAGAAGCAAACTCCAGCCAGCTGTAGCAGGGTTTGGTAACAAATTCTTTCATTCCCACTTCATATTTATATTTTGCAGATTCCATGAATTTGTCATACTGCTTACCTGCTCCGTTCTCAATCTTTTCAAACAGGGCCCTTATTTCATCATTTTTTCCGGGAATGCAGATCTTTTCACCTGAAAAAACCATTTCAAACTGGGGATCCAAAGCAACAAGTTTAAAAAAATCACCTGAATTCATATTAAAATCCCTGAAAAAATCTTCAATAATATCAGGCATCCAGTACCAGCTGGGACCCATATCAAAAACATATCCTTCTTCAGTTGTAAACTGCCTTGCGCGCCCACCCGGCTGATTGTGTTTTTCAAATACGTGCACTTCATTTCCGGATTTAGCGGCGTAGGCTGCTGCTGAAAGCCCGGAAAAGCCAGAACCTATAACTGCTATCCTTTTTCTCAATTTTTCCTTATTCATTGCTATTCATTTAATAGTTGGGAATAACCCGGCTCAATTCAGTCTTTTATATGCAATATCCAGCAGCTCCATCGCTTCAAGATTCATTTTGTATACAGCATAGTGAAATTCATCTAACTTGGAAAGTATGGCAATGAGCAGCATTTTCTCGGAATGACTCAGGTTTCCGGTCACCATTTTTGAGGCTTTGCGGATTTCATCCATATGCCGGTCCAGCATCTTAAGCCCTTCTTCTGTTATCTGAATATGCCTGGCCCTTTTGTCTTTTTCCGATACAGTCTGCTCTATCCAGCCATTCCTGAGTAAGCGGTTAATGATGAGTATGCCTGCAGGTTTTTCATGAACATTATGCCTTATGAGTTCCATTTTTGACATCGCTCCCATAGATTTCAGGCTGATCAGATAAATGAAGTCATCCTGGCTGGAAAATCCTGAATTATTAATGGCAGACTTAGAATAAGACTTTGCATACCTGCTTATTCTTATCAACAAAGTATTGATTACACTTTCTTCACTTCTTCCCATCTCCTTACCTATCCATCCGGGCTCCTCTGACAGCTCATTTCCTTTATGGGAAGATTCGATCCATTCTATAAAACCCTGAAGATTGTTGCTATAAATAGCTTTTTCTTCATTTTCATCAGCAAATTGTTTAATAAGTTCCACAACTGCTTTTATAAGATCATAATTCATATTCAACAAATTAGTATACAAATATACTTATAAAAATAAAACAAGTATATAAATAAACTTAATGAATTGCAAACAAACACCCAACCAGCTGATTTACAGTTGATTTATTTTTCACATAAAAGGTATTAGCTAAGGAATATGATATATTTATAAACTTGAAATTCTGTTTATACTAAACCGCTACGTACACGCCTACTTAGGTTTTCAGACATCAGACAACTTAAGAATAGTATGGCAATATGATCTTAGCTAAAAATATTTTTCGTAATATAAATGCGTATTAAATGGCCTGATGAAAAACTTCCGTAATGACAGACTAAGTGGATATTAAAATCCTCTAAAAGAAAATGAAAATTATACAATAGTCAGTATGAGTATCACTTTTTATAAACCAAAATCAGATCTATTAAGCCAGTATATTGAGGGATTTTATTTTATTTCTGAACATGATACGCTGGAATCAAATCAATATTGGACATTTCCCAGTAATTTTTGTCTTGCAACGATTTGTCAGGACACAGAATTAAATCCTGAAGAAAACAAAATCACAATAAGGAAATCAATCGTTAAAAGGGTGGATTCATTTCTCTTCTACAACATTTCCAAACCCGTTAACGTTACTTATGAAGAACCTAGAAATGAACTGACAATATATTTCAAACCCCTTGCTGTTTTTCATTTTTTCCCTAAATTGTCATTATCATCAACTGAAGATCATTTGGAGAATTTCAAACCATATCCTGATTATCAATCTAAAATCCAGGATCTGTTGAAAATAAATAATAAAGATGAACAGGCACATATGTTGGAAAATTATCTTATCTCCAAACTTTGCAGTCCTAAGCTCGAAACGATTCGCGACATCCTGCAAAAAGTTGAAGAAGGATGGAAATTAAATGATATTGCAGAATCAATGGGTATATCCAGGCAATATCTCCACAGGACATTTTTAAAATATACGGGAAAGTCTCCGTCTCTGTATAAAAGAATACACCGCTTCAGGCAGGTTACCTCTTCTCTGCAGACCCATGAAAAATTCATTTCATTATCACACGAAAACTTATTTTTTGACCAGCCTCATTTTAACAGGGAATTCAAAGCGCTGACGGGTGTTGTTCCCACCTTATTTTTCAAAAACATTAATGATTCGAAAGATATGCTCTGGCTTTTTGTTTAATGGTTTACATTCATACAATGTTCAGGGTATTTGTATTTATAATTTTGTACATGAACAATAGACAAGAGATGATCAGATTACTTTTTATTCTTTGGGGAACATTAGCTTTTGGACAGTCGGTTAACCTGTCTGCCATAAGAAAACAACTGCGTATCCTTGAGAAAGAGAATTACTTCAGTGGTGTTGTTCTGATTGCCAAAGGTGATAAAACGATCTATAAGAAAGCTTTCGGATATGCTAATTTAGCTGACGAAATTCCCAATAAAACAAATACCAAATTTAATTTGGCTTCTATGAATAAAATGTTTACGGGTTTAGCCATTATGCAGTTAGCAGAAAAGGGAAAGCTTTCGCTACATGACAGAGTCGGTAAATATTTACCGGATTTCCCCAATAAACTCATAGCCGATTCCGTTACCATTCATCAATTACTGACACACACTTCCGGAATGGGAAACTTTTGGACTGAACATGACAAATTAGCGAAAGAAAAATTTAAAACGGTAAGTGATTATTTGCCACTGTTTATACATCAGGAATTACTATTTTCTCCCGGGAAAGGGTTTCAATACAGCAATTCGGGATACATGGTTTTAGGACTGATCATTGAAAAAGTTTCCGGATTAAATTATTTCGATTATGTAAGAACTTACATTTTCGAACCGGCAAAAATGAAGGATACAGATTCTTATGATCTGGAAGAAGCAATCCCGAATATGGCAACAGGATATACAATGTTATCAGAAAAACCAGGGCATTGGAAAAACAATATGTACAGTAATGTAACCAAAGGCACACCAGCAGGTGGAGGGTATTCGACTGCAGAGGACCTGCTGAGATTTTCTGTAGCTCTTCAGCAAAACACGATACTGAAGAAAGAATTTACACAGCTGTATTCCACTGGTAAAGTGAAATATAAAGACGGTTCTTACGCTTATGGTATCGTTGAGAATTTTTTAAATGGTCAAAGAATGCTTGGACATACGGGCGGACATTTCGGAATAGCAAATGAACTGATGATTTTCCCGGAATCCGGCTATACCGTTGTAATTTTAACAAACGGAGAAGTTGAAAATTATTGGGAAGCTTCCAATCTCATCAAAAAGGAATTAACCGGAAGCACAAATGCTACAGATAACTTTTTCTATACTAAAGATGTTATCCGGACAGTAGAAAAAAACGGTCTTTCTGCCGGAATAAAAAAGTTAGAAGCAGATTCAGACAAAAAATATGTCCTTAAGGAGAATTTAATAGAAAGATACGGGCAAAAGTTCCTTTTCGAAAAAAAATATATTCAGGCAATTCATCTGTTTCAGCTGTGTACTGCTCAGTTTCCTGATTCTGCCACACCCTATTACAACCTGAGCGAAGCGTATAGATTATCCCATCAGACGGAAAAAGCCGTTGAATTTTTGAAAATCTATTTAAATAGAGAACCGCTGGACAAGGAAGCTGAAATGAAGTATGAAAATTTAAAAAGCAGTAAATAATAGTATTCATCTTTTTCCCAATATTGTCCGCTTAAGGACAATAACTTAGAAATCCAACCATTACCACCTGAATATTAAACATACTGAAAAACAACCATATGTATTCATAAAAAAAGAGACAACTATTAAAGTTGTCTCTTTAGTGACCCGGCTGGGATTCGAACCCAGGACCCATACATTAAAAGTGTATTGCTCTACCAGCTGAGCTACCGAGTCGGCCGCTTACTTTTTCAAGTAAATCCCTTTGTTTAAGGGACTGCAAAGATAGGAAAACCCTCCTTAATTCCAAATTTTCCGGCACTTTTTTGTAATAAATTTTCTGCCAAAAAAGTCAAACACCTGTTTATAAAACAATTACGTTATTTATTTTTTTATTGAATTTTTCCAGCAATAATCATAGTTGACAGATAAACTGCGGTTTTGGGCATGGAAAATGTTTGGCAGAATAAAAAACAAATTATATTTTAGCAACTAAGATAATTATCAAATAAGTAAATTAATGACAAAATATAATATTCAGAATTTCAGGGACGCCAGCAGGGCCTATTCCGATGCCAGTATCTTCATGCATGAGGCCATTGCCAGAAAGGCAGGGCTTTCCAGTACCGATCATAAATACCTGGGGCTCATTCTGCAGTATGAATCGGTTACAGCCGGCGAAATTTCCAGGTTGACAGGCCTTACAACCGGTGCTGTAACAGGCTTAATAGATCGTCTGGAGAAAAAGAATCTTCTGAAAAGACAGTTTATTAAGGAAGACCGAAGAAAAGTGGTCATTATCCCAAATGTTGAGAACAGCATGAAATTACTGGGCCCCATTTTCGATGAACTGCAGCAAAAAACACTGCACTTAATTTCTACCTTTTCAAAAAAAGAAGTAGAAACCATTGAACGCTATTTCAGGGAAGCAACAATCCTTATGAAAGAAACAGCAGACCATTTAAACAACCAAAAAACAATATAAAACCATGGAAAGTTTAACCACCACTTATATAACCCGTGCAGAAATATGGCTTTGCATTACGACTTTGCTGTATTTTCTTATGAATGGCGCACAGATTTTTGAGACCCTTGTTTTTGTCCCCAAATGGGCTTCTTCCCCACCCGAGACATTTAAGTTTCTTCAGGATGGAAAAGGAGCAAGCCTGAAGTTTTTCTGGATTATACTCCACTCACTGCATGAAATCGCTTTTATTCTTGCCATTATTTTCTGCTGGAAAATAGATCCGGTAAGGAACTGGCTTTGGGTATTATTCATCATTCACGCCGCTGTAAGAGTATGGACACTTACATTTTTTGCGCCCAATATTATCCAGTTTCAGAATCTGGCTGCAGCTTCTTCGGTTCCGGAACAAATCTTAACAAAAATATCGCTTTGGAAAACGTTTAACTATATCCGGGTAGCAGTTTATATTGCTGTTTCAATAGGTTTTATTCCTCTCTGTATTAAACTTTTCGGGCTTCGCCAGTGATGAACGGCACAGTATTTAAAATATAAGAAAAAGAGACTGCCTGATCAGGCAGTCTCAGCACTCTACTATAAAATCAGCTGATAAGCTATACTTTTGTTAAAACATTTCCTTACGCAGGTGAAAGTCTGCGTGACTTCAGATAAAGGGCAGTACGGTTGAGATATGGAAAAAGGAAAATCAATAACAGTGAGGCGGCAAGAAGCCACACCATCATTTCATAATAGTCCATTGCAAAACGGACATGATCCTGAACATTCATCCTTCCAACCAACATTTTATTGGCAGCTTTTACGGCTTTACCTTCAGACATTCCTCTTGCAGCAAGTTTAGCAGTCTGCTGATGAAGAAAATTTTTAACTGCCGGGTCCACAGCACTTAAATGATCCTGAAAGGCATTATAATGACGGCTTTTTTCAAACAGTTCAAAAAAATTGATCAATGCAATGCTGATACAAAACCCAAGATATCGTACCGCCAGGGCTGTTGCAGCAGCTGAAGGGCCAATGGCAGCAGGAACTGAGGAGATAATAAAAATAATCGTCGGAACCATAATTAATCCTACTCCCAATCCCTGAATGAATAATGGAATATAATAATTAAACTCATCAGCCTGAACATCAAAAGAGCAATACATTAATCCATGAAAGATAAGAAGCATTAAAAATCCGGGGCCCCAGATATATCTTATATTTTTCTTCTGTAAAACCATACAGCAGGCGATGATCACACCTGTAACCAGTCCTGCAAGGTTGAATATATTGATATAGGAAATGTGAAACGGATCCAGATGCAGTTCTGATGCAAAATAACTATTAACAATTCCTGATGCAAACCGGCAGATGTACATTATAAAAAGGATCAGCAGACCTACCTTAAAATTTCTGTACCTGAAAACACGCAGATCAATATACGGCCTTTTGATAGCCTGCTGACGGAATACGGATATTATTGCCAGAACAACAATTCCAATGACACTTCCCATAATCCGTCTGTCTTCCAGCCAATAATATTCCTGTCCGAAAATGGTTATGTATCCGATGAGCACCAGCATTGTACTGAACAGCCCAAAACTTTGCCAGTCGAGCTTGTACAAATGAAATCTTGCATGGGTTCTGTAATTGCTCATGGCCAGTGTAAGAAAAATAAGTCCCGGCAGATATGAGAATATAGCTGTTTTATAAACGATATTAAAATTATAGGAATCAATAAGATCTGCTGTGATCAGGTTATTAAAAGGCAAAGCGCAGATCAGAATTCCGAAGAATACTGAAAAGCTGATCTCCCGGCCTCTCTCACTGCTTAATCTTGTAAAAATAAGAGTCAGCGAAAGATTCACGTTCCCTGCAAACAGCATTCCCTGCATGAAGCGTATCGGGAACAGTATATAAATTTCATGGGTAAAATAGCAGGCCAGGCAGGCCAGGATCTGCAGTGTGGTAAAAACAAGAAAATACTCTTTCGCAGCCAGGAAACTGAAAAATCTTCTTTCAAGGCTGTAAAAGCCTACATATCCAGCATAAAATAATGCTACTGAAAACTGGATATCTGCCGGTTCACTTCCGTAATATCCAGCTGCTGCATTCACATTCGCAAGCGGAAGGAAAAAGATAATGATTCCCGGCAGTGTCATTGAAAAAAGGATGATTTTAACAAGCCACTCAGGAGCCCATTTTTTGAAATAAGGCATCTGTCTTTTAGCCATTGGAATGCTTTTTATCGGCATATACATTTACATTCATTCCTACTTTCAGAATATCAATGTCTTTTCTTTGCCCATCCACCCTGATTCGTACAGGAATACGCTGTACAATTTTCACGTAATTTCCTGTAGAGTTATCCGGAGGAAGCAATGAAAAACTTGAACCTGTAGCCGGGGAAAGTGAAATAATGGTTCCCTTAAACTCTCTGTCAGGATAAGAGTCTGCTACAATTTTTACATGATCTCCGATATGCATGTCTTTAATCTGTGTTTCTTTATAATTGGCCACTACCCATTTGTCGGTTTCATTATTGACTATAAATGCAAGTGTTTCTCCTGCATCAATCATCTGCCCTACTTCAACGGTTCTTCTTCCCATCCTTCCGTCATATGCTGCAGTAACGGCTGTATAGCTCACATCCAGCTTATGACGGTCCAGCAATGCTTTCAGTCTGGCAATTTCTGCAAGGACAACCGTTTTTTCCGCCCGGATATCATTTATTTTGGATATTGAAGCAGCATAATTATCCTGTGAAGATCTGTAATCACTTTCATTGATGTCAAGGGTTGCTTTTACATCTTCAAGACGCTGTCTGGTGGCAGATTCTTCATCATACAGTTTTTTGTACCTGTTATAATCAAGCTTTTGTTTCCAAACCTTTGCTTTATTGGCATCTACCAGATCCATTGCTGCAGCGGCTTCTTTTTCTGTAGTTTCTGTAGTACTTTCCAGGACTTTCAGTTGAGCGCAGGCTTTACGGAGGGCTGCCTGCGTTTGTTTTTCCTGAAGAACATATTCACGGTTATCAATGATTAAAAGGGTATCTCCTTTTTTTACTTCCTGATTTTCCTCAAATTTTACTGCAACAATGAATCCTCCGGCTCTTGAAATAATCGGGTTTACATATTCCTGAACCTGGGCATCATTGGTCTGTTCATATGCATAATAATTCTTTAAGGTAAAACCGCCCCAGACAGCAAGTGCGGCAACGATAGCAAGTGAAATCCATCCTGTGATCTTCGTGATCAGTCTGTCGGTTGGGGTATATTTTTTTTTCATTGTATTATAAAACGCCTGTAATGTTTTGTAGTAAATAATAATTGTTCTGTGCCATAATCTTTGCCGCTTCCAGCTCAAATTTTGTCTGAAGAAGCTGTATATCTGCATCCAGCAGTTCTGTAATAAGGGAAGTCTGGCTGAAGTAAGTATTTTTGATGATTCTTGCATTTTCCTTTGCCTGGGCTACATTGGCTTCTGCCACTTTGATCTGTTCCAGAGCTTCCTGATATCGCAGATAAGCTTCCTTCACCTGCTGTCTTACTTTATCTTCCGTATCCTTGTGTGCTTCCTCTTCTTTTTCAAACTCCAGCTGCGCTGCCTTTACCTTTTGGGTATTATGATACAGTGAAGAGATAGAAAACGAAGCTTTTATTCCCACTATTCCCAACGAATACCAATACGGATTGTAAGGATACAGGAAAATCTGTGGATTGGCATAATAAAATTCACCATACATCCCTATTTTAGGCCTTACATTCGCTTTTACCTGTTTCAGTTTGATGATACTCAGTGCGGTCTGCTGTTCAGAAACGTGGTAGTCAAAAGAATGGTCCAGCGCCATTTTCAAATACTCATTATAAGAAGTATTTTCATTCCACTGGCCAGATGGCGCTTCCGGGATAACAACCTGCTCATCAGGAATCCCCAGAATAATATTCAGCTTCTGTGTAGCGATGAGAATATCATTTTCTATGGTCACCAGGGCCATTTTCCGTTTTGAAAGTTCAAGTTCAATCCTTAAAACGTCACTTTTTAAAACCACTCCGTTTTTGTAAAGAGTCTGTATTTCTTTCAGCTGCGTTTTCTGATCAGCAATATCCTGTTTGATAAGATCTCTGAAGATGAATGTTTTCTGTAATTCCAGATAAAGCGCTGCTGTTTTGTAATGAATATCTGAAACAGATTGTTCTTTCTGAATATCCTTTATTTTCTGAAGTGTCTGATTTTCTTTAATCTTTAGATTCAGTTTATTTCCGTTATAAATATTCAGGTAAAAATCTGCTCCGGCTCTGTAAAGCGTATGGATAACCTCATGCTGGGTAGGTTTTGAAAAGATTCCGTTTTCATAGATCGGAATATTGGACGCTTTTTCTGCAGAACCTTTAACTTCTATTTCCGGAAGGCGCTCTCTTCTGGCATCTTTTACTTCGGCTTCGGCAATGTCTGCGTTGAGGGTATTGATTCTGATATGGCGGCTGTTTTCTTCCGCTTTCTGCCATGCGTCTTTCAGGGAGAGTCGTATGGTATCCTTTGCCGGACTGCCGGTCTGAGCTGATATGGTGGAGGAAATTCCAAACATCAGCAATCCGGCGACATAAATTTTCATTTGAATTTTTGAATTATTGCACTGCAAATTTATTGGCAATCCGGAAATTTTATTTATCTAAAATAGTCAAGTTTTACATGATTCCGGCCAAATGGTTATATTTGCATTTTCATTGTTATTTTAAATTTTTATGGGATTAATTGCTGCGCTTCCGGATATCGATAAAGACGATAAAAGTGTATTTGTAATGCACGAAAAATCGGAAAAGCTGATTCCTTTTCACAAACATACCAAAGGACAGCTGAGCTATGTGGAAGGCGGTATCGCTTATATTACCATTGATAACAAAACCTATGTGGTACCGGCCAGACATTTCTTCTGGATTCCTCAGGGAATGGAGCATATTTTAGAGATCGGGCACACCGCAACGGTTCTGCGGTCTCTTTATTTTTATGCTCATGATGACGTCTCAGATCCTTTTTACAGCAGACTGGGGATTTATCCGGCATCCGAACTGCTCATCCAGATGATAAAGTATACTGAAATATGGGATGAAAAACATGTTACCGCAAAAGACGAAAATTTTGAATTCCTGGTGGCATTAAAAAAGATTCTTCCGAAAACCCATCAACAGCCATTGCCTATTATTCTTCCGGCTACTCACCATAAACAGATGATGAAAATTGTATCTTATCTGGAATGGAATATCGGGGAAAGGCTTACCCTGGCCCATGTAAGCAGCAAGTTTGGCTTGAGTGAACGTTCTTTGTCCCGCCTGTTCAAAGCGGATATGGATATTTCTTTCCTGCAGTACCTGAAGACCTTGAGAATTATCAAGGCTATTGAACTGCTTTTAAATACGGACAAGCCCATCAACGAGATAGCAGATGATGTCGGCTATAGCTCTATCAGTGCTTTTAGCGATACTTTTCATGAATTCACCCAATCCAGACCTTCGGATTTAAGGAAGAGCAATAAAGCCATTCAGAACCTTACAGATTAAAGAATCCTGAATTAAACAATAAAGCCTTTAAGCTGTTTGCTTAAAGGCTTTTCACTTATTATTACTGTGTCACTTTCATCATTGCATGGGTAATCTCAATTTCCTTTTTCCCGGAATATGTGGAATCAAAAGGTTCCATAACGTTGAACAGATACTGATAAAAAGGAGCAATCTGGCGTATATTTTCGGATTCCTTCACTGCTTTTTCTTTGCCCATCTGCTGAAGTCCCTTTATAAAAACATTGAATTTTTTGTCGATGGGCTCAATCGATTTTAAAAGGTAGGCATGCGCTTTTTCATTTTGTCCCAGGTTCTTATAGGCGTCAGTAACTGCTGAGACAACAAGTGCATATTCCATCGGTTTTGACCTCAACTGCCTTTTTGCCACGGCTTTAAATGATGGTGAGAGACTTTGATAGTAATCATATTCGTCAAATATCCCTTTCTTAAGCATTTCGGCCAGCTGAAGCCCCTTCTGCTCCTGCCCTGCAACAATATATCCCGTAACCATGGCGCTCAGTGAACGTGGGTCATTGTATTTTTCAGCAGGAATTTCTTTTGCAGCAAGTTCCAGTAACTCGAGTGCTTTCGCTTTCTGCCCGCTTGCTACAAGTGCAGATACAGCTCTGCTCACCGACACTCTGTAGCCCAGAATATTTGACGTTGCTGTTTCATCATAATAATTACTCAGATCTTTAAAATTTCCCCATCTGAAATTTTTTACCACCTGATAAATAGAATTGGCATCTACCCTTCCTTTATCTCCACCAGATCCCTGAGGAGTATGGATAGGTACCAGTCTGTAGCTGAAACCGTCAAACTGCAGATATTCATCGAGATAAAAAACATTTTCACTGTCATACATTCCGCCTGATGAGAAGTTTACCGGGCGCTTCCAATCAAAATTCGCGAGCATATCCAGCATCATCAGGTTACTTTTGTAAAGGGTGTTCGCTTCATAATTAATCATAATCTGATCTACTGCATTCGGAACATCAGCTTGATTAATAATCCCTGCCTTTACGGCATTTTCTTTGTTCACAGGCAGAATAAATTTACTTACCGGAAGAATATTATATTTTTCATATTGCTTTTCACCAAAGTACATTTTCAGAAGTTCGTCTTTTTCAGATGATTTTAGTTTCAGGAATTTAACAGCATCTTTCAGCGTCAGAGAATCCTGCGTCAGGTATTTCCTGAAATCCTGGAAAGCGGTTTCCGGTGCCCCCTGCTCTTTCAGCATTTGGAAAAGCCCTTGCCAGTCTTCTTTTTTCATCAGATACACCTGATCATTCACTCCGTCTCTATATTCCTCATGCGTTAGCTCACCCGGAATTCCCATGGCATTGTAGGTTCTTCTTTTCACCTGATCAATATTCCATGGAGTGGCTAAAAGGGTGAAGTTGACCGTTTTCACATCGTCCCTGAATCTTTCTGTTTCCTGAATAGCCCATACCGGGAAGGTATCATTATCACCATAAATAAAAATGATATCATCTTTAGGCAGTGAACGTAACAATGAATAGGCATAATCACGGGCTGCCGTTTTTTTACTTCTGTCATGCGAAGTATAACTCTGAAATCCCATCATAAAAGGAATTCCCAGCAATACAGCTCCCAAAACAATATTGACAGCATTGGATTTTACCTTAGACTGAATAAAACAAAGTATGGATCCCGCACCCAGACCGATCCAGATGGCAAAAGCATAGAACGAGCCCACCATGGCGTAATCTCTTTCCCTTACCTCAAACGGTTTTACTCCGGTATAGAAGACAATTCCCACACTGGTCAGAATAAACAGTGAAAGAATGGCATAAAACCTTCCGAAATCCCTGTTGAGCTGGAAAAAGAAGCCTATCAGGCCCAAAATCAACGGAAGGAAGAAAAACTTTACGGTACTTTCGTTTTTAAACTGTGCAGGTATATGGTCCTGATCGCCCAGCAAAGCATTATCAATGAAAGAAAATCCTGAAATCCAGTTTCCATTGGTATTTTCCATATGGCCCTGGAGATCGTTCTGTCTTCCAACAAAATTCCACATCAGGTATCTTACAAAATAATACCCGTTCTGGAACGAGATGAAATAATCCATATTCTGTGCAAAGGAAGGACGCTGCACCTTGATCAGATCATATGGTTTTACTTTCAGATAGTCTTCTGCCGTGATAGAATCTCCTTCATATTTTGCTCTCAGTTCATCAAAAATACGGTGGGCTTCAGGATTGTCTGCCACCTCTTCGTTATCATAATTAAAGCTAAAATCAGGAGCTCCGTACAAAGAAATATAATTAGCCATCACCTCTTTGTCCTCGTTGAACATCCTTGGCATAAAGCTTATATGAGATTTATTAAACACATAATTGAATCTTTCCCCGGTTTTTCTGTAGGTCCCGGTTTTTTCATCTTTTTCATAAATATCTCCGGTGATGTCCCTTTTATAACTTCCGTCTTCCTCTTTTTCCAGTCCGTTTTTATCGAGAAATGCAGTGTAATTCTGTCCGTAGATGGTAGGCCAGTCTCCATATTGCACCCTGTTATAATAATCTCTCATTCCGATGGCTGTATCCGGATCATTAAGGTTCATTGGCGGGTTGGCATTGGCCCTGATCGGAATCACCAGCCAGCAGGAGAAACCAATGATCATGTAAACAAGGGATAATACTACAGTCTGGTATACCTTTTTTTGGGTTTTTCCGGCATATTGAATCAGGAAATAACTTATTAAAGTCATGAGAACAAATGCAGCAATTGTCCCTGAATGGAAAGGAAGCCCTAAACCGTTAACAAAGAAAATCTCAAGCTTTCCGAATAATGTCATAATCAAAGGGAAAATTATCTTGAACACAAAGGCAAGAATTCCCAAAGTAACAAGATTGGCTATGATAAAACTTTTCCACGAAAATGTGTAATTCCGGGTGTAGTATACCAGACATATAGCCGGAAGAGCCAGCATACACATCATATGTACTCCCACAGAAAGTCCTATGATGAAAAAAATAAGAATAAGCCATCTTTCGCTGTCCACAGCTTTATATTCGTTCTCCCATTTCGTGATGAGCCATACCAGCAACGCAATAAACAGCGAAGCCATTGCATACACCTCACCTTCTACAGCTGAAAACCAAAAGGTATCTGAAAAGGTAAAGCATAAGGCCCCGATAGCTCCGGCAAAAAGGATGGAGATTTCCTGATGTCTTGTCATCTCTTCAAAGTCTTTATGCAAAAGCCGTCTTAAAAAATGGGTGATCGTCCAGAACAGAAACAGAATGGTAAATGCACTGAATAACGCCGACATGGCATTGATCACAATGGAATAATTTTCAGCATTCCCCAATGCAAAAATACTCGCCACGGCTCCCACAATCTGGAATAAAGCGGCTCCCGGTGCGTGCGTGACCTCCAGTTTTACGGCTGAAGAGATGTATTCGCCACAATCCCAGAAACTCAGAGAATGTTCAATGGTTGAAAGGTAAGTAATAAGCGCAACAGCGAAAAGGAACCATCCCAGTACGGTGTTCCATTTTTTAAAAGACCAGTTTTTCATATTATATTTTCCAATATGTATATGACAACCGGGAGAAAGAGTTTATTACATTTCCCTTATTTATTCTAAAACCACAAAGTCACAAAAGTCTTGGCGTAGTTTAATTAAGTTTAAAAACAATGCTGCAAAAAGTTCATATAAGAAGGAGCAAATCAAAGATTTCAATACCTTAAGTGTAATGCTCAAAATAGAAAGCTTAGAAACAAACTCAAAAAACTTTGGGACTTTTGTGGTTTAAAAATATGCATATTTCTTAAATGGTAAAATTTTAATAGGTATTATTCAATCCCCCATCCAGCGGAATGCTTGTTCCGGTAAGATAACCTGCATAATCAGATGCCAGGAAAGCCACCAGATGTCCGTATTCTTCAGGCTGTCCTAATCTTTTCATCGGAATTTTATTTTCCCTCGCCTTTTTTATTTCTTCTGCAGAATTTCCGGTTTGTTCAGCTTCATGGGCAACCAGTTTCTGAATTCTTTCAGTATCAAAATACCCTGTCAGCACATTATTTACCGTAATATTATGTTGTGCAATTTCATTGGATAGGGTTTTGGCCCATGCAATTACAGCGGAACGAATTGAATTGGATAATGCGAGATTTCCGATCGGTTCTTTTACTGAAAGTGATGAAACATTAATGATACGCCCGCTTTTCTGTTGGATCATATGAGGCAGAGCCAGTAATGTTGTTTCGCAAACTGTTTTAAAAAGGAGATCAAATGCTTTCTGGTAATCATCTGTGCTTTTATCAACTGCCAGGCCGGGTTCCGGACCATTGGTATTATTAACAAGGATATCTACTGAATGTTCCTTAAAATATCCTGCAATTACTTTCTTATAGCTTTCAAAATCCGAGAAGTCAGCAACCAGATATCTGTGTTTCTGACCGGCATCAATGATTGGCAGTGAAGAAACGAAATCTTTCAGTTTTTCTTCATTGCGGGACATAACGGTTACGTTGGCACCACAACTTGCCAGTTCTAAAGCAATCCCGGCGCCTATTCCCTGTGTAGCTCCTCCCACTAAAGCATTTTTTGAAAAAAGTTGAATGTTCATATGGAGTTTGGATATAATAATTGGTATAGATAAATGTAAGAAAAAACCTTCAGATTATATTTTTAAGGTTTAATTTTTTAAGTTCGATACTGGCAGAAAACAGCGTTAAAATGTAAACGGATACACATCACTTAATGCAGGATGAATAGTATTCAGGGCTTTATAAAACTCTTGACGAACCGGCTCCGGGATATGGTCATATTTTTCAAAACAGTGATCCAGCTGACGGATAATGAACGCCATTTGCAGCCATTCTTCAAAATTAATATGCATCGGCTTCAGCTTCCCGTCATCATCATGATCATAGAAAAAAACCTGATGGTCTGTATTCAAAAACCATCGGTCGCCCTGCCCATTGCCAGCAAAACACCAGTAATCCGGTAAATTAAATTGTTTATTTTCATTGACTGCATCCCCTGAATTGTACAGGATAGTCTCAGAAGAGACTTCAGCTGTTTTTATTTGGGTAACCAGGCTTATATAGCTATCAGAGAAAGGAAATACTATAGCCTTTGGAAAGTTCTGTACAGATTTTTTTTCTTTCAGAATTGCAGCTCTTATTTCTGTAAGAGCAGGCAGGATAAAGGGAATCATCATTAGATTTAAAATTATGACTTTTCATTCAATAGTTCATCAATCTGTTTATAAAACGAATCTTTACTATAATCGGCAAGGCCTTTATGGTGTAAACGGATTTCACCTTTTTTATCCAGTACAACAGTTGTTGGCAAAGATCCGCTATACAATATATCAGGAATATTTCCAGCTGGTGTAAGAAAAGGAACCGTAAAACTTTTCTCTTTTAAATAAGATTTTCCAAGACTCATATTATCATCCAGATTTACCGTGAGAAACACCATTTCCGGATTGTTTCTGTACCGGTCATATAACTTCTGAACAGACGGAAACTCCGCCCTGCAGGGAGGACACCATGATGCCCAGAAATTAATGAAGATTACTTTATTCTGTAAAGCGGAAACATCGATCATTGTTCCGTCTTCATTTTTCAGCATCAGCCCGGTATAAGAAACTTTGGCTGAAACATGCCGGCCTTCTTTTGATTCTGATATACTGGAATTAAGGATTCCGGTAGACGCTGCCTGCCGCATAAGCCATGCTTTTTCATCTTTATTCACCAACAGGATAATGAAAAGCACTGTAAGTATTGCAGTGGAACCATTTTTTCTTATCCAGATCTTCAGATTTTCCATATTCTTCCGCTTAATTCCCAGCCAATATAAGGTTAATATTCTGATCAAAGTCCGGAAAGGTTATTTTTAAAACAAAAAACCTTCAAATACCTAGATTTAAAGGCCTTTCTCTGTGTTTTATTTTAAGTTATCATCATGGTAAGATTCTTTAAAACTATATCTTATTGAGCAATTTCTTTCTGAAAAGGAATAGCAGTGAACTGAAAAATGTCAGATAGGCAATATTGAATATTGCTCCTCCTACCCATCCTGAAAAAGGAAGAGGTAAAAGATTTTTTATAGGAATGATAAACAAAGTAAGCGCAAATGGAGTCAGCAAAGCCATCCACCCCGGCAACAGGGTTTTATTGGAAAGAATACAAACAGCAAAGGAAATCCATCCGGCTGCCAGTACACCAATAGCTGTTCCCCAGGCAATGTTAAGCATTTTCATAAAACCTCTTCCCGTCTCCAGAAGATAAGGATGAGAGGCAGAATCCGTATGATAAACCGCTTTATAGATCTCCCCCACATAGAAGAATCCGGCATGCCCCAGAGGTGATAAAACCGCTCCTGCCAGTAAGATCCAATACACCAAGACTGCATACCATTTTTGAGTGTCTTTGAAAAACTGATACACCAGCCAGGTGGCAGGAAGCAGTAAAGGCCCCGTAAGAGCACCAATCAAAGCACCAAACATCAATCTCGGAGTGGAACCTTCCAGCATTAAAGTTGCAAATTCTACATTCACCTGATCTGCATAGGTCTTTGAAAACAAAGGATAATCCGATGGGTCCGGATCAAATCCGGCAACGTAAATATCACCAATAATCCAACATATTGACACTGCTATTGCTGCAGCAAAAGACCAGTTTATTTTACCTGAATATTTCATAAATTTTAACAATTAATTGTAGATGAGATGTACATCGTTTCATTATTTTTTCTTTTTTTTAAAAGCAATTTAATTATTAAGAATGATTCTAAATAATTATTACCTTTGTGCAAACTTACTCTAAACATTCAACAGAAAGGGTCTATAAAACGGAATAAAAAGTCCGTAAAAAGGAAATTCTGACAAAGCAAAAGGAAATGACAGTACGGTTATATGATGAAAAATTGGAAAACATGCTTATGGAGCGAGATTATACCTCCTCTTATTTCGTAGACGATGGAGGCATCCAGGAATGCATTACCCAGCTCATTCCTCCTTATGGAAATGGTTTTTATCACGAAATAAGCTTTACCCATGTCCACATCAGTTTTGGGAATATTGTATTGAATAAACCGCTTCGATTGTACCTCGAAAGTGATTTTGATTCGGTAGAAATGCATTTTACCCTGAAAGGAAAAAGCAAAGCAATTTCAGGTAATTTCCAAAAAACAATAGTGTTTGATAGCTACCAGCACAACATTATTTATGCCCATCATATGGAAGGCAGGATGGAATTCGAAGGTCCGGAAATGTATGTATTCGAAATCAACCTTGCTCCTGAATTCTTTAAAAAATTTCTGCCTGAACATTCAGTACTGTTTGAAATATTCAGAAATTCGATTGACAAGCAGAATTCATCTCTCATTCAGACTGAGCATAACCGCATTACCCATGATATGTATCAGATTCTGAACGACATCATTCTTTGCAACAGAAAGGGGACTTTCAAACGAATTTATCTTGAAGCTAAAGTAAATGAACTTCTTCTGTTGCAGCTTGAACAGTTTTTCAACAGTGAATCCCCATCTTCTTCTCTTCAGAAAAAAGATATAGAGAAAATGTATGATGTGAGGGATTATATTGTAAAGAACCTGAATGCAGATAGTTCTCTGAATGATCTTGCCCATCTGGTGGGAACCAACGAATTTACTTTAAAGAAAGGATTCAAAGAGCTTTTCGGGACTACCGTTTTCGGATTCTGGAATGATCTCAAAATGGAGCAGGCCAAAAAAATGCTTCTCAATAGTGATCTGAATATCAGTGAAATTTCTGATCATATCGGCTATAAAAATCCGAGACATTTTTCATCAGCATTTAAACGAAAATTCAATATCCTGCCCAGCCAGCTCAGAAGCAGGTAGCATCATACAGTTTTGTAAAAGCTTATTTGTATTTTTTAATTCCGGATAATAATAAAAACTAAACAACAGTCGTTAATAATTTGTTTTTCAATAAAATCTACCAAAGAACAACAATAAATTAATATCCAATGCATAATACTGCTTTTTATCTGACAATCCTCTTTTATCCTTGTCATTACCATTTCCGGAAGTAAGCTTTTTCAATGGATTTATTTCATAATTAATTTGTTACATGTAACAAATCCCCTATTCATCCAACTCATTGAACATCATCAAAACATTAACTCATAGACAAGAGATCTATTACTTTAAAATAAACTAATGCAAACATCCTTTCTAAAAATTACCGCTGCCACCGCTGCGCTCTGCTTCAGTACACTGGCAATGGCCCAACAGACGTATTCCGTAAGTGGAACCGTGAAAGATAAAAAAAACGGGGAATTGCTCATCGGAGTCTCTGTAAAAGTAAGCGAAGATCCCAGCATCAATGTTGTTGCCAATGAATATGGATTTTATTCTCTTTCATTACCCGAAGGAAATTATACACTTATTATTTCCAATCCGGGATATAAGGATTTTGAACAACAAATCAAAGTGGACCAGAATATAAAACTGGATCTTCCTCTTATTCCGCAGGAAACAGAGACAAAAACCATTGACGAAGTAGTGGTAACCGCTATAAAAAAGGATAAAAACCTAACATCTGCCCAAATGGGGGCGGAAACGTTAAACATTAAAAATATAGAAAAGCTTCCTGTTCTTTTCGGGGAAAAGGATGTGATGAAAACCATACAGCTTTTACCGGGTATCAAAAGTAACGGTGAAGGAAGCAGCGGGTTCAGTGTAAGAGGCGGCGCTACAGACCAAAACCTGATATTACTGGATGAAGCACCGGTTTATAATGCCTCCCATCTTCTTGGTTTTTTCAGCACATTCAACAGTGATGCTCTTAAAGATGCCAGCATTATTAAGGGAAACAGTCCTGCCCAATATGGAGGCCGTCTTTCTTCTGTTCTGGATGTCAAAATGAAAGACGGAAACAATAAAGACTATAACGTGAACGGAGGAATCGGCCTGATCAGCAGCAGGCTGAGTGTGGAAGGCCCTATTCAGAAAGAAAAGTCGTCATTCATTGTTTCCGGAAGAAGAACGTATGCCGATTTGTTCCTTAAGACGAGTAAGGATTATAAAGACAACAAACTGTACTTTTATGATCTTAACCTGAAGGCCAATTACCAGATCAATGAAAACAACCGTATTTACCTGTCAGGGTATTTCGGAAGAGATGTTCTGGGACTGGGAGATACTTTCAATACAGACTGGGGAAATACTACAGCCACTTTGAGATGGAACAGCATCATCAGCAGTAAGCTATTCTCCAATACATCATTTATTTACAGTAATTATGATTATAAAATCAGTCTGAAAAATGATGATACGGTATTTGATTTAAATTCAAAAATCCGTGACTGGAATCTGAAGCAGGATTTTACCTGGTTTGCAGGAAACAAGCATTCTGTAAAATTCGGGCTGCAGTCTATTTATCACACCTTAACGCCGAGCAGCGCTTCCGGTACTACGGTGAGCAGCTTTGCAAGAAATCCGAGATATTCATGGGAAAATGCCGTTTACATTAACGATGATTATAAAGCAACGGAGAAGCTGACCATCAATTACGGGGCAAGGCTTTCCATGTTTAGTGTATTGGGAGGTGATACCTTTAATACTTATGAGAATGGAGTGCTTACCGACAGCAGATTCCTGGAAAAAGGGAAATTCGGGAAAACCTATGTGAATCTTGAGCCGCGGATCAGTGCCAACTACCGCATCAATGAAGTGAGCAGTGTAAAAGGAGGTTATTCCAGAAATACCCAGAATCTTCATCTGTTAAGCAACAGCAACAGCGGAAATCCTACCGACCAGTGGATCGGAAGCAGCTATACGGTAAAACCGGAGATTGCAGATCAGATCAGTCTTGGGTACAGCAGAAATTTCAATAACAACAATTATGAATTGAATGCTGAGGTGTACTATAAAGACATGAAAAACCAGATCGACTTTAAAAACGGGGCTCAGATTGGCTTTGACACAGGAGCGGATGTGGAAAGTGAACTGTTATTCGGAAAAGGGAGAGCATACGGTCTGGAACTTATCGCCAAAAAGAAGAGCGGAAAACTTACAGGATGGATTTCGTATACGCTTTCCAAAACAGAAAGAAAGATCAACGGAATCAATAATAACGAATGGTACAATGCCAGAATGGACAAAACACATGATCTCTCCATTGTTGCAACGTATCAGCTTAATCCGAAATGGAGTTTTTCAGGGCTGTTCGTTTACAGTACAGGAAATGCCGTTACCTTCCCTACCGGGAAATATGAGCTGAACGGACAAACCATATTCCAGTACAGCAACAGAAATGCAGACAGAATGCCTGCTTATCACAGAATGGACCTGAGTGCAACTTATGAACCTGGTTCCAATAAGCGTTTCCGCGGATCGTGGACATTCGGTATTTATAATTTGTATGGGCGTGAAAATGCCTACACCATTAATTTCGAGGACAATCCTGACCGTCCCGGAACAACCCGTGCCATGCAGACCTCTTTATTCCGCTGGGTACCTAACATCACTTATAATTTCAAATTCTAAATCATGAAAAATACATTGTATATCATATTATCTCTCCTGGCATTAACTTCTTGTGAAAAGGAAATCGACCTGGATCTGAATGATCAGAGCGGAAACATTGTCATTGAAGGAAATGTTACGAACCAGCCAGGCCCTTACACCGTAAAAATCACAAAATCAGTTGGCTTTTCAGAGCCTAATCAATACCCGGCTGTTACCGGCGCCCAGGTTATTTTAAGTGATGATATGGGACAGACCGAAACACTTCAGTATACGGGAAATGGAGTGTACCAAACCTCAACTTTTACAGGGTCACCCGGCAGAACCTATACATTGAAGGTACAGGCTGAAGGAAAAGAATATACAGCCCAGAGCAAAATGCCTGAAGTTGTTTATTTTGACGGATTGAAGCAAAGCTCTTTTAAATTTGGGGATAAGACTACTTATACCCTCTTACCACTCTTTACAGACCCAATGCCACTCGGGAACCGTTACCTTTTCATTTTTACGATCAATGATCTTTCTAAAAAATACCTGAATACAATTTCGGATAATGTTAATAACGGATTGCCCAACCAGCAGCCTCTCATCCTTCCTAATGATGATAACAAAGGCAGGGATCATGAAGTCGTTGCAGGAGATAAAATTTATGTGGAAATGCAGTCTATAGACACGAATGTATTCACTTATTACAGTGCATTGCTTCAGATTTCGGGAGGTAATGGGGGAACCGCTACTCCAGCCAATCCTCCAAGCAATATCAGCAATGGAGCATTAGGATATTTTTCAGCGCACACAACAGACACGGAGACTTTTGTAATCCAGCCTCCTGTTACTCCATAAATTAAAAAGGATATTCATCACAGAATATCCTTTTTTATTTTTCGTTTATCTCAATCTTCTTTTCAGGGAATAATACCTATACAAAAGTTTATCATACCGGATAACAAACAATAATAATCCGGCAGTCACTATCAGTGTTTTTAGCTGAATGATGCTGTAAACAAAACCACCAGCAATACATCCAGAGAAAAAGCAGGCAATAATCACCAGTTTCAGGGTAATATTCTTTTTAAGCTGGCGCTGTTCATTTTCCCGCTCCTTAAAAAACAGCTTTGAAAGCTCTATTCCCAGATCAGTAAACAGCCCGGTAAGATGGGTGGTTCTCACTACAGACTGGGATACTCGTGTTACCAATGAATTCTGAACTCCCATTGCAAAAAGTAAAAGCCCGGCAGTTGTATAAGGAGATATTGAAATTCCTAATGGCTTCCCGCCAGATATTCCTACAAAACCCAATATCATAATTTCAGTGATCAGAGGAATGAGATGTGGACGGAACATTTTACGTCCTGATGAAAATTCTACCATAAAGCTTGAGCAGAACGCGCCGCTAAGAAAACACACAATAAAGATGAAGTAAATAAATGCTTTGCTGTAATGATCCAGAAGAATCTCCTCAGAAAAAAAGGCAAAATGCCCGGTTATATTCGTAGTAAGCACTTTAACAGACAAAACACCTGCAATATTCACGATTCCGGCAACAAATGAAAGTGCTGATGCCAGCTTAAGGTTATGAAAATAGGTTCTGTTTTTCCCTCTGTGTCTGAACATTCTGAATCTCTAAGAAATGTATTGCTGTAAAAAACAGCTGGATAAAATAAATAAGTAAAAAAAAATAATTTAGAAATGTCAGTATCAACTGTGAAAAACATGTCCGCTTAAATATCTATCCAGTGTTCTTTATAAATTTACTATTGCCTTTTATTATAAAAACCTGTTGTTTTAATAATGATGACAGATCTGGAACTGCGTCCAAAAGACCTCTCTGAAATGCCTGTTTCTTATTTCAGGATCAATTTCATTACTTTTGTAAAAGTAATCCGTTTAAGAAAAAAACATTGTGATGCTGATCATCTTTAAATGTGATTTAAGTTAAAAACTGAGCGTATTCAACAGCCTGTATAGAAAAATTATGATCTCAAAATTTATTTTCAATAATCAATATCTTTTTGATGAACTTCCTGAGTATGATAAAAACCTGCTTACAGGAGCTATGAAAACCAAAAATTACCGTAAAAATGAGCCTGTATTTACTGACGGAACAAAACCTAACGGCGTTTACTATCTGAATGAAGGGAAAATAAAGAAATACAAGGTGGATAATGATGGAAGAGAACAGATTATTTATATTTACACTTCTGGTGAGTTTTTAGGTTATTCAGCTATTCTGAGCAATGAATCTTACGGTGACACTGCATCAACACTGGAAAATTCTGTGATTTCCTTTATTTCAAAAGACAGTTTTCTTGATATTCTCAATCAGTCATCAGTACTTTCAAGGCTGCTGCTGAAGTCTTTAAGTCATGAATTCAGTGTGATGGCCAATCTTATTGCAGTTTTGTCCCATCGGACCGTTCGGGAAAGAGCTGCCCTCAGCTTACTGATTCTTCATGATAAGTATAAATCAAATGGTGCACCTGACAATGAAGTATTCATTACTCTTTCGCGCATAGATCTTGCCAATATGGTGGGAACTGCCAGAGAAACTTTGGCCCGCATCATCAATGATTTTAAACAGGAAAAACTAATCAGATCTGAAGGGCGGAAAATACAAATTACCGACTTTAAGCGGCTAATTCATATTGCTAATTTTTATTAATTTATTTTTTTACTTTCAGTTTTTTCCTGTTCTTGTTTGATTTTCATGAGCATATCAATAGCATCGGTATTGTTAGGATTAAGGGATAATGATTTACCATAGTTCATAATGGCAGCCTTATAGTCTTTTGCCATCCAGTAAGCCTCTCCCAGGCTATCAAATAAATTAGCATTTTCAGGGTACATTTCTGTAGCGAAGGTAAAAATCTTAATAACCGCACCTATTTGTTTTTTGTCCCGCATCCATTCATATCCGATATAATTGCTAAGCCAGGCTAATCCTGATGTAGCTTTATAATTTTCAATTTCTTCCTTGGTTTTACCAGCTTTTCCTTTTGCCCAGATATCCTGAAGATATCCCGCAGGATTATCTGCATCATTATATTTCTTATAAAATAATACTCCTTCTGAAGAGGCAGGGAAAAGGTCTGCCATCATGTAAGAATGGGTCCCTTTTTTCAATTCTTTCTCAAGATTAATTTCGACTGAATGAGAGAAGTCATGATGAAGGAAAAGCTGTATTGTTCCTTTATTCAGATCATAAATATTGGTATACTGCGTATCTTTCACATGCATCTGATCCATCACTGAAGTACAGAAAGCAGGCGTTCCGTCAGGCTGCCGGGCTTTAAGAAAACCGACACCTTTCATATAATAATCCAGCTTTTTCTTATCTTCTTCAACGGTACTTTTTGTAGGATTAAAATTCGACTGGATATAGTATTCCTGATTTCCCAGAACCAAAGCTCCGCCTTCTACAAGTAAATATTCTCCTGTTGTATCAACAAACATCATCACACTGGAAGTCAGAAAACTCATATCTATGCCAGACAGATAGTCTTTTACCTGATGAACAGTATTAAAATTTGCCATTACGTAATGTACAATATCCCGAACCGGCTTTTGAACCTTCCCTTCCTGTTTGGGAACTGAAATTTCCGGAGTGGCAAATCCATCAAAAACTAACCCGGCTTCGTTCATGGCTCCCTGAGGAAAACGATTGATAAAACCAACATAGGCTACTCCGTATGTATCCTGCTGTTTAGGCTCAAACCAGATTTCAGCATTGGGACTTACCCAATCTTCATTATTTCCAACGATTGTCTTTCCTTTATGGGTCATTTTAAACATGCTGCAGCCATAAAAGACATGGCTAAGGAAAAGCAGAAAAAGAGTTAATACTTTGATTTTCACAGGTTATTAATTTGGTGCTATCAAATTTAATCAAAAAAATAAAAACTGTCAATAACTGCTGACAATCTGCTGTCATAAACACCTCTTACCTTTGTTTTAAATAATTTAAATAAATATTCTTATGAAACTTACCTCATTAAGACTCATCAGTAAAGACATCAAAACAGCAGTAGCTTTTTATGAACAGGTAATAGGTATAACTGCCACATGGTATACAGAAGATTTCGCAGAGCTCTCTGCTGATTCTATCACAATCGCTGTCGGAAGTACCCGGACAATGCAAATGTTCTCAGAAGGTCTGACAGATTTCGCAGGAACAAAATCAACCATAATCGAATTTCTGGTTAAAAATGTAGACGAAGAATATGAAAGAATTAAAGAGATAGCATCTGAAATCATCCAGGAACCAACAACAATGCCTTGGGGAAACCGATCTCTCCTGTTTTGTGATCCGGATGGAAATATGATTAACTTTTTTACTCCCGTAACTGAAGAGGCTGTGAAGAAATTCAGCTAAATCCTGATATCATCAAAAAAATAAAACCTCACTGTCCAACAGCGGGGTTTTATTCTGATTTTTAAAGCCAATCTTATTTCTTCAGGAATTCAATGGCTTTGGCAACAAATGTATCATGGTACTGATAAAAAGAGGCATGTCCCGAATCAGGAAAAATAACCAGTTCTGCATGGTCTAAATGCTGAGCCATATTTTTAGCATTCTGAACAGACACCGGAAGGTCATTTTCACCATGTACAATCAGTACCGGATTTTTAATTTTCTCTATTTCCGTAAGGGCATCAGCATTAGGCTGGGCCCAGCTCAATACAGCTGTAAACTGTGCGTTGGAAGCAGCATCGCTCAACGGAAGATCCCGGTCCGTAGTACGGAGCTGAATTCTTGCAAAAGAAGCTTTTCCTTCCGCAATACTCTGCGCAGATTCTGTGAACCCGAATTTCAGAAATGAAGCTTCGGGACTTAATCCTGCGGTTCCTGCAACAATATCAGGCAGATTAGACAACCCGATTGCTCCCTGTGGTCCTGTCCCGGTTAAAATCACTTTATTGACCAACGACGGATTGGTCAGTACTATTCGCTGTGCAACAAATCCACCCATAGAAAACCCCATGATATTCACTCTGGTCAGATTCAATGCTTTGATAAAGTCTGCCGCATCATCGGCCATTGCCTGCACCGTATTGGGGGTGGTTCCTTTTGAGGAAGCTACGCCTTTATTATCAAAGATGATTACTTTATATTGTTTTGCAAGACCATCTGTGACTGCAGGATCCCAGTCATCCATAGAGCCGCCTAACCCCGGCAGCAGTACCAATGGAATCCCTTCTTCTTTTCCTAAAACGCGGTACGCAATGGCATTTCCTTTAACGGTTATGAATTGGGTCTTGGCAGTTTGGTGGTTTCTGTTTTGTACCTCCTGTAACGTGGGAGGCTCGTTTTCTTCCGTACAGGATACTGTTGCTACAGTAAAAAGAGTTAAACATAGTAATAAGCTTAAGACGGAGGTTTTTCTGATTGTTTTCATTGTAGTTTATTTTTGTTTGATTATGGTGCAAACATAAAACACAAAAACAGGCAGAACACGTGAAAGCTTTATCAACAGGACATTTTAGTGATTCAAGTAGACAATTGGGATTGCGAAATTAAAACCGGATGTTCAAAACGTTTTAAAAACATTCTATTTTGTTTTTAACGAGCCAAGAGTTTTCATCGCCTTATCAGTGTCTTCTTTCGCTATAAATATATGGTCATGGAAATAAGCGGCTACTACATTGCAACTGATATTTTCGTTTTTTAAGGCATTGGCAAAGGCAGCGGTAAGCCCTACGGCTTCCAGTGAAGAATGAATAGTAAGGGTTATCCATGAAGAAACATAGCTGTAAGCCATATTCCATTCATCTGCTACGGATCTCTGCAGCACAATGGTAACAGCTTCATGCTCGCGGAAGAAAAACAGAATCTTTTCTATATCCGGAATTTCATCTAAGGTTTCAATGGGACAAAACACATATTCTCCGGCATTCAATACCGGTTCCATCTTTTGAAGCAATACAGCTAAGTCTTTTTCTCCTGACATTTTTTTGTCTGCAAAACTAAGATATAGGCAGCAACATTCATTTATCATTTGATAAAAACCCTATTCGTTGCTATTTTATCAGTATTTTTAAAAGATTTTCCATCCAAAAAACAAAAAAGGAGGCTGACTGCCTCCTCTTTGTTTTTGTACTGTAACCTATCAACTGAACCTCACTATATGTGTTTGTGTTTTTTTTTGATCATTTGGTTTTTTAAGAAGTCCGCTTAAGGTTATTCATACACTTCTTTAATTTCATCGTTGTGTTATTAATTTTCATCATTTGTGTTTTTATAACTACCGTTTATTATTTGTATAGTTATAAATCATCATTTGTTTTTTGTGTATGAAATTCCAATAATTGGAAGCAATTCTCATTTGCTTTTTTCATTATTTAAATTTCACATTACAAAGGAACAACTTTATAAAATAAAATCCTCTATAAACCTCATCGATACATATCGATCGATTTATAGATATTTATCGATAAAATATAATATCCTGATACAATGAAGTGATGAACTTTCTTAAAAAACTACAGCTTATGATGGGTTTTGATAAGGTCAACAAGCTCAACCATATTTTCGATCTTTAATTTTTCAAAAATATTTTTTTTAATTGTGCTTACTGTATTTTGTTTGATATTCAGACTGTTTGATATTTCCAGGTTTCCATATCCTTCAGCATAAAGTTCTGCAATCTGCAGTTCTCTTTTGGTTAAAATGCTGAGAGGGCTTATAAGATCCGGATTGTAAACAAACTGTACCAGAAGATTTCGTAAAAGATCAGAAAAATATTCTCCCTTCTCGATAAAGGTTGTCAGAGCCTCCCTTACCTCTTCTTCTTCACTCAGTTTGCTCAGGTAACCATTAGCGCCGGCTTTGATAAATTTAAGTCCGTGCAGATCCTCTTCAAGTCCCGTAAAAATTAAAATTTTCATATCAGGATTTACACTTTTCATCTGAGGAAGAATATGAAGACTGTTTCCGTCCGGGAAATGAGCATCAATAATTGCCATCTCTATTCCTTTTGATTCAACCAGTTCCAATACCTGATGTAAAGAAGAAGTCTGATATACCTTCGCGTTAGGAACAATATCACTGATAACAATTTCCATTCCCTGGCGCACAATGCTGTGATCATCTGCCAGCAGGAATATAATCTCTTTATTTTGAATTGATGTTTCCATTATTATTACTATTTAAATTGATCCTGAATGTCACTTTCGTTCCTTTGTGCAGTTTACTTTCAACCGATATATCACCATCGAAAAGCTCTACAATTTCTTTTACCAGGTTAAGGCCAAGCCCTGCTCCCAGATTATCCACTTCATCAGATACTATTCCCTGATAATACGGATCAAAAATTTTACCAAGATCAGATTCTGATATTCCCACTCCGGTATCTCCTACTGTTGTAATCAGGGTGATTTTATTTTCGCCGGCAGGTTCTGTAGCCATTACAAGATCAATCTGACCGTTTTCCGTAAACTTGTTGGCATTTCCGAGAATATTCATAAAAATCTGATTGATTCTGATATTATCCGAATATACCATTATATTTTCAGGAATTCTGTCCGTGACCACAAATCTGTTGTTCCTGGTTTCCAGATAAGGTGTAATTACCTTTACGATAGAACTGACCTCATCTTTAAGGTTGAAAACTGATTTTATAAGTTCTTTTTCAGCATTTTCATTTTTGGTGTATTCCAGGATCTGATTAGACTGCAGAAGCAAAGTACTGTTCGTAAACTTGATTGATTTAAGATAATCCCTGATCGTTTCATCCTTTGTGGTTCTGTGAATTTTATCAATGAAAATATTGATGATTTTTAATGGTGACCGCAGATCATGGCTCAGCATTCCAAGAATCCTGTTTTTGAAATTAAGATTCTTTTTAATCTCTTTATTGGCAGCATTAAGTTTTTGTTCATAGATAAATGCTACTCGTGTAAAATACATGATCAGGATAGATACAATAAACATCAGAATCATCAGTCCCAATACCAGATAAGTCCTTATCCTGTTATTGTTTGAGCTCTGCTCGTTATACTCTTTTTCCAGCTGGGCTTTAAAATCATTGATTGCATTTTCATACACCTCTATCAGCCCGTTGCTATACACCAGCAGCTTACTGAAATTGCTGTAAAACTGTAAGCTGTTTTTCTGATTCCGGGCTGCCAGGAGCTGTACTTTTTTCACTTCGGCAGCATAATGTTTATCCATAGACTTTAAAGTATTGTCCATTTTGGATTTTACCTGGGAAAGATCCAGCGTTTTGTTGTTGGTCATCGTAATTACCGTACTTTCCTTCTGTACATCCACCTTTCCTGTTACAGCATCTTTTAAACGTCCGAAAAAGCCTTTCTTTTTAACGGTATCGGCATAAGTACGGGTTTGAATTTTGAAATCTTCAAAATCATTTTTATACTTGGCAGGTACATACTGCTTATCTTCAATATTGGCAGGCGGGTTCAGGGAAGTCTGGTACACTGAATCTATTAGTGTTTTCAGTTTTGCAGCTTTCACTGTATCCCGGCGGTGAAGGGCCAGCATTTTTTTCAGTCCCGGGCTGGTATTTTCATATTCCCCTATTTTGTCAAAATTCAATTTCAGCTTTCTCAAAGACTGGAAATACAGCTGCAGCTCTTTATTATCCTGAGTCGCCATATATTTCTGAAGATGCTCCTGGGCATCCAGGAAATCTTTCCTTGAATGATCTGTCAACCCACCCAGGGCACGGCTTTCTTCCAGCTGATCTTTAATAAACTTAAGCTTTTTCCCGTTGACAAATTCGTTATAGAAAAATATGGCGATAATGACCTGTATCAGCAGAATACAAAGGATCAATGAGTAATGAACAAGTTTTCTCAATTTAAAATTTAAGAATTTATATTTCATATTTGTTTATCAGTTAAATTAATTTCCTGACTACATAAGTTCATGAGGTATTAGCCTTTAACAATATACCATTATTTTCAATAATTTCATAATACCGGTATATCATTCAATTGGCAAAGTTAAAGTAATTTTTGTCTTCTTATAATAATGAATATTTGATAAAACCCCGGGAATTTAATTTTTTTTGCTATTAAAACGTCTTACAGACATTCAGTTTTATTTACGTAAATCTGTTTTTTTAGATCAATTGCAAAAGTTAGAGGCTCTATAAAATATTCTAAATCTGTTGATTTATTTTATCTGATGAACAATATCTAATCGGCAACGTATGAAAAATAAAAGATCATTAATCAAATGGAGAAGCCGTATGCGGGCTTCAGGTTTGAATTGAATATCTTTATTTATAGAATATTCTTTCCGGCGGTCATCCATATCAGAATTTTAATTGGTATCCGGCCTTCTTAAGATTTCTAATCATTACCTTTATTCATTCAAATTATATTCTTATCCATATCACCATCATTAGTATTTTCTATTTTTCTGATGAAATCCTGAGATGATATTTTCCTAACTTTTCAGTTTGAAACGAAACAAAGAATATCCCGGACAATTCATTCGGCTATCCGGGATATTCAAACCAATAACAGCAAAACAGCTTTATCATCTTATGACAGACAAAAATTTTAATCCTCAGAGAGGCTTTATATTCAGCAAACATGTGCCGGAGGAATTATCGCATTTTGACCGGGTCTTTGATGTGTTCAAAGATTTGCTTACCCACACTTCCGGAGACATCGAAGAAGCTTTCGAGTGGCTTGATATGCTTGACCAGGAATATGATATTTTCAGTGATGAATATACCCTTCAGGATTTTGAAGAAGATCTGAAAAAAAGAGGCTATATCAGGGAAGAAGATCCAGAAGAGGGAAATACAGGAAGCGGAAAAGGTAAAAATATATTAACCCCCAAACTGGAGGCAGCCCTTCGGGAATATGCCCTGGATCAGATTTTCGGAAAACTGAAGAAAACCGGAGCCGGAAATCACCGCACCAGCAAAACAGGAATCGGAGATGAACGCGACGGCGAAAACCGATCGTATCAGTATGGAGATGACCTGGCAGCAGTGAACATGACTGAAAGCTTAAAAAATGCCCAGATCAATAACGGCATCTCAGATCTTCACCTGACTGAAGATGACCTCATCGTAGAGGAAACCAAACATAAGGCTCAGATGAGTACTGTCCTGATGATCGATATCAGCCACTCCATGATTTTATATGGTGAAGACCGCATTACTCCGGCCAAAAAAGTAGCCATGGCACTTGTGGAGCTGATTAAGCGTAAATACCCTAAAGATTCCATCGATATTATAGTATTCGGGAACGAAGCCTGGCCCATCAAGATCAAAGACCTTCCCTACCTGAAAGTAGGACCTTATCATACCAATACGGTAGCTGGTCTGGAGCTGGCCATGGATATTCTGCGCAGAAAAAGAAATACCAACAAACAGATTTTTATGATCACCGACGGTAAGCCCAGCTGTATACAGCTGCCCAGCGGAGAGTTTTATATGAATAGTTTTGGGTTGGATGAAAGGATTGTTAACCAATGCCTCAACAGAGCGGCACAGGCCAGAAAACTCAAAATTCCTATCACAACCTTCATGATTGCGCAGGACCCTTATCTCCGTCAGTTTGTAGAAGAATTTACCGCTCAGAATAAAGGAAAAGCTTTTCTGACAGGACTTTCAGGCTTAGGACAAATGATTTTTGAAGATTATGAGAAAAACAGAATAAGAAGAATATAAAAGCAGAATTCCCTTAAAACATTACCATAAAATCTTACCAGATAATTAGTATTACAAGACAATGAAAAACGATATTACATTCAAAGAATTAAAAGACTCCGGTTACACCCATAAAACAATTAATGAGGAGATCCAGGCCAACCTGATTGCCAGGATTAAAGCTAAAGAGCCCGTATTTGAAGGTCTTTGGGGGTATGAAGATACTGTTGTTCCCCAATTGAAAAAAGCAATTCTTGCCAGCCACCACATCAATCTGCTTGGACTGCGCGGACAGGCAAAAACAAGAATAGCAAGAAGTATGGTCAACCTGCTTGATGAATATATGCCTGTTGTAAAAGGATCAGAAATCAATGACAGCCCATTCCATCCGATTTCAAAATATGCCAGGGATCTTATTGAAGAACTTGGCGATGACACTCCGATTTCCTGGGTACACCGCTCTCACCGTTTTTATGAAAAGCTGGCCACCCCGGATGTAAATGTTGCCGATTTAATCGGAGATATAGACCCTATAAAAGCAGCTACTTTAAAACTCCCCTATTCTGATGAACGTGTTTTACATTACGGAATGATTCCACGTGCCAACCGTTCTATCTTTGTTTTAAATGAGCTTCCGGATCTACAGGCAAGAATCCAGGTTTCTCTGTTTAATATTTTACAGGAAGGAGATATACAGATCCGTGGTTTCCAGCTGAGAATGCCTCTTGATATTCAGTTTGTATTCACAGCCAATCCGGAAGACTATACCAACAGAGGAAGTATTGTAACTCCGCTGAAAGACAGAATCGGATCCCAGATTTTCACCCATTATCCAAAAACAATTGCCCTTGCCCGTCAGATTACGGAACAGGAGGCATTGATTTCTGCACAAGATAAAGCACAGATACAAATTCCAGATCTGGCTAAAGACCTTTTGGAGGAAGTTGCTTTTGCAGCCCGTATCAGTGAATATGTAGATGCAAAAAGCGGTGTCAGTGCCCGTCTGACAATCAGTGCTATGGAAAATTTAGTCGCAGCAGCCAAATTACGGCTGATTGAATCCGGTGAAGAGAGAACTACCGTCCGCCTGCTTGATTTCATGTCAATTATCCCATCTATTACGGGAAAAATTGAACTCGTGTATGAAGGTGAACAGGAAGGTGCAGATTATGTAGCCAAAATGCTGATCGACAAAGCTGTGATGACACAGTTTGAAAGCATATTCCCGCGTATTTCCAAACTGGAAAAAGAAGGAATCAAAACGCCGTACACAGATCTGATCAGATGGTTCAATAAAAATCACCTGGAACTTAATTACAATGATACGGATGAAGAATTCTATGCTAAACTTGATAAAATAGAACCTTTGGTAACCGTTGTTGAAGAAAATACTTCCGAACTGAGTGCTGAAGACCGGAATTTCTGTAAAGAGCTTGTGCTGTGGGCACTAACCATCAGCAATAAAATTGACAAATCTGAAAGCCAGAATACTTTCACATTTGATTCTCCCGGAATCGGTCAGTTTTTACGCAATTAAAATAAATATTTGACACATTTAAAATAAAACCTTCAGCCTGAGCCTGAAGGTTTTTTTTGTTCACAAAATTGAAAGTTATTCATCAAAAAATACCGTAAATTTGCCCCGTCCATCTCAAAAAGATGGTTTTCCAGTTTTATGATTATGAAAAAAACAGCAGTTTCTTTATTGGCCCTTCTTCTGAATATTGTTTGTCAGGCACAGAATTTTGATGTGATTCCCTTAGGGATATATGGTGGGGAGCAGGAAGATAATTTATCAGCTTATCTGGTAGGTGCACCTAAAGATAATGCATTTCTTTGCCTTGATGCCGGTACTGTCAATGCAGGCATCCGGAAAGCCATTCAATTGAAAAGCCTTGACGGAACTACAGAAACAGTTCTGAAGGATCAGATAAAAGGATATTTCGTCTCGCATGGTCACCTTGATCACCTGTCAGGTCTTATCATCAATTCCCCGGCTGATTCTAAAAAAGATATTTTCGCTATACCTCCGGTAATTCAGATTTTGCAGAATCATTATTTCATTACAGATACCTGGATTAATTTTGCCGATCAGGGTCAGAAACCAATCCTTGGAAAGTATCATTACAATGAGCTTCAGGAAGGAACCGAAATTCCGGCACCTAAAACACCGTTTTTTATAACAGGCTACGAATTAAGCCATGTGAACCCTTACAAAAGCAGTGCTGCACTGGTAAGAAGAGATGATCACTACCTTCTTTATCTGGGAGATACCGGTGCTGACCGTATCGAAAAGTCTGACCGCCTTGACAACCTATGGAAGACTATAGCTCCTCTTGTTAAAAAAAGACAGTTAAACACCATATTAATTGAAGTTTCTTTTCCTAACAGCCAGCCGGAGCATCTGCTCTTTGGGCACCTTACTCCTAACCTACTGATAGAGGAACTGAGCAAACTGAAAGAAAAGACAGGACAAAACAGCCTTGAGAACCTCAGCATTGTGGTTACTCATAGAAAACCTACCGGAGATAATCCCGAACTTATTAAAAAAGAATTATTACAGAACAATCCTTTAAAAATAAACTATATCTTCCCTGAACAGGGTAAAAAGATAAGTTTGCCATAAGAACCAATTGAAAGATGAAGCGGCAATATGCTTCATCTTTATTTTTACAACCTGAAATTCAATCAGTTAAAATAATTTTTTTAAAATTAAAATCTTTCTTTCATTGTTTTACGAATTTAACATCGTAATATTGCAATATAAAATAAGAATAATGGGAGTTACTAAAACTGACATTTACACGCAAGAACAGAATAAGCTGGCTTCGCTTCTAAAAGTTTTGGGGCATCCGGCAAGGATAGCCATCTTACAATACATCATCAATCAGAAAGCATGTATTTGTAATGATCTCGTTGAAGAACTTGGACTGGCACAGGCTACTATCTCACAACATTTAAAGGAATTAAAGAACATTGATATTATCAAAGGTTCCATTGAAGGGAAATCCGTATGCTATTGCATTAATGAAAGCACCTGGAAAAAATTTCAAAATGAATTTAATCTGTTCTTTAATCAGGATGTCACAATAAAGCAATGCTGTTAAGCATTTTTTCACACTTCAACATCGTAATATTGCAATATATAATTATAAAATCAATACATTTAATCTCTAAAAATACCTATTATGAAATTATCAGAAATTAAAGAAATTCTACCTACTCTCAAAAGTGTTGAATTTCAATTGGAAAATGGAACTTTTGTACCTGAACATTTCCATGTAACGGAGATCGGTCAGATTATAAAAAAATTCATCGATTGCGGAGGTGTGATCCGGAGTGAAAAAGCAGTAAACTTTCAGCTATGGAATGCCAATGACTACGAACACCGTCTTAAGCCGGAAAAACTGCTTCACATTATACAGCTTTCAGAAGAAAAATTAGGTATAGAAGATTCGGAAATTGAAGTGGAATATCAGGGTGAAACCATCGGTAAATATGATTTGGAATTCAACGGGAGAAATTTTATCCTTAAAAATAAAACTACAGCATGCCTTGCACAGGAAGCTTGTGGAATCCCGTCTGAAAAACAAAAGAAAAACCTGTCTGAACTGTCTGTAAACCCAACATCGGCCTGCACTCCGGGATCAGGATGCTGCTAATTAATTTTATTAGAAACTTATGTATCAGGAATTATTAAATACGGTTCAATCTCTGAAATGGGAAAAGACAGATACTGACAGAAAAGAGGTTCTGGAGCCACTAATCAGCTTTATCCAGCAGAAAGTGGATGATAGAAAGGAAGTCAACCTGAATTTTATCTGCACCCACAATTCACGACGGAGTCATCTGGCACAGATCTGGGCACAGACAGCTGCTTCTTTCTTTGCGATTCCGGAAGTTCATTGCTATTCCGGAGGAACGGAAACAACGGCATTATTCCCTAAGATTGCGGCAACTTTAACCGATCAGGGGTTTACAGTTTTCAGTGTTTCTGATACAACCAACCCTGTATATGCTGTAAAATATGATGATAACAGTCTTCCAATAATTGGTTTTTCAAAGAAATACGACAGCCTGTTCAATCCTGTATCCGGTTTTGCTGCGATAATGACATGTTCACAGGCAGATGGCGAATGCCCCTTTATTCCTGGTGCCGAAAAAAGAATCCCCATTACATTTGAAGATCCAAAAATCTCAGACAATACTCCAGATCAAACAGCAGTGTATGCTGAAAGAAGTTTACAGATTGCTGAAGAAATATTCTATGTGTTTTCAAAAATCAAAAAATAATCATGCAGGTATCATTGAGATCAAATTCTTTATCATAGGTATACTATTCCCATTTTGTATATTTGAATACCTATAACAACCATCATTTTGGAAAATATTATCAATCATTTTAAAAAGTACCTACCCCTTAATAACGAAGAAATACAGGCTTTGAAAGACCGCGTAACGGAACGGAAAATTAAACGCAGACAGTTTCTTTTGCAGGAAGGGGATGTATGTAAGTATTTCACGTATGTACAAAGCGGGTGCTTCAAAATGTATGGTGTAGATGATAAAGGTGTGGAGCACAATCTTGTTTTTGCGGCTGAAGATGACTGGATTTCAGACATTGGCAGCCTGCACAAGGAAATCCCTTCCAAATTGTTTATCGAAGCAATTGAGCCATCAGTGGTTCTGCAGATTTCCAAAGGAGATTTGTGGTATCTGTATACCAATTATCCAAAATTTGACAGAAACTTTCGAGTCATCATTGAAAATAAATATATTGAACTTCAGGACCGGCTGCTTCAAACGTTTAGCACAACTGCCCTGGACAGATATGAAAGCTTCATCAGCCAGTATCCTCATCTGGCCAACAGGTTACCCAATACACAAATTGCTTCATATCTGGGAGTTACTGCCGAATTTCTGAGCAAAATAAAGAATGACAGGTTTAAAAAATAACTTATACCCTTAAACTAGATTAAGGGTATTTCTTAAGATACCTTATAGGCGGCAAATAGTAGTTCATTGCAACTTTGTAATGTCGATATTGACAAACAATTTAAAACAGAGTAATGAACACAAACAATTCAACAACAAAAGTTGCCGTTATAGGCTTAGGAAACATAGGTAAAACTATTGCTGCCAATCTTATAAAAGGCGGTCATCCGGTTATCGTATCGTCAAGAGAAATCGAAAAAGCAAAAGGTTTTGCAGGAGAGCTGGGTGAACTTGCCGATGCAGAGGAAATATCTGCTGCCATCCATCATGCAGATGTGGTTATTCCGGCAATTTATTTTGATAAGATTAAAGAATTTTTAAAACAGTATGCCGAAGAGCTGAAAGGAAAGATCATTGTGGATGTCTCAAACCCTATTGCACCGGATGGGAACGGGGGGTTTAAAAAGATTATTGATAAAGACACCTCAGCCGGCCAGATACTTTCATCTTTAATACCTAAAGAGGTGCATTTCATTAAAGCTTTCGGAACATTAGGAGCCGCCTCCTTGTCGGGATCTGCATTTTCAGAGCCTGAAAGAAAAGTTCTTTTCTATGCTTCAGACAGTATTAACAGTAATAAAGCTATTGAAGAACTCATCATTGACAGTGGTTTTGAACCTTTACACATAGGCAGTATCAGCCAGTCTATCCGTATTGAGGTATTTGGTGACCTTCATGAGTTTGGCAGATTGGGTAAACCTATATCCATTAAAGAGGCTAAAAATGCTCTTAATCAGCACAAAGAATAAAACCAGCTATTATGAAAACAGTTATCATAACGGCAGTATTGCTATTCAGTGTAACAGCCTGCCAGAAAGATATAAAGCAAAAAAAAGACAATTCTGCAATTCTAAATTCAACAGCAATGGAAAACCCAACAACAAAGACAGGAATAGAAAAGTCATTACATATTTACTTTGATGCTCTGAACCAATCAAGTGTAGAACAGGCAGCTGGCCAGTATACCTCGGACGGAATTTTTATGCCAGCCGGACTGCCAACTGCTTCCGGAACATCAGAACTTACAACGGCCTATAAAAACATATTCCAGGCAATTCAACTTAATGTAAATTTTAAAATCGAAGAAATCGTAACACTTGACGATAATACCGCATTTGTCCGTACACAATCAAACGGAACGCAATTAATACATGCCAATGGCCAAAAAACTGAAGAGCTTAACAGAGAGTTCTTCCTGATGAAAAATGAAAATGGTGCCTGGAAGATTTCACGGTATATGTTCAATCAACCCAAATAATCAGGAATGCCTGTAAACTCTTAATTATATAATAATTTTAAGTTTTAAGTCATATTTATTTTCCCATAAAAAAGCTCCTGAAATATCTGATTTCAGGAGCTTTTTATCGATTGGTATCAATTCTTGACCAGTTTATAATTTCCACTGTCCTTATCCTTACTTATGGTGTAGCCGTCAGACAGTTCAAGGATCCAGCCATCCCCGGATATTTTTTTATTTTCAGTTTTCACCGGATTTGATATTGAAATTTTATCCCAATCAGGGCTCATTAATGCCCCGTTTTCTACTGTCAGGATGCCCCATAAATCTGTAACCCTGATATTGGGATATACGGTACCTTTATCTTCCAGCGGGACAATATTTCTTGGATCAAACGAAACATTCATCTTCTCAAATCTGATCTCAAAATGAGGCTGTTGAATAAATTTCAGCTTATATTCTGCAATAAGCTTTTTAGTCCGTTCTTCTCTTTCTGCTTCTTCTTTAATAATTGTTTTACCATTATAATCATCATATAATTCCTCAACTGCTTTCTGCAGATCAGCCGGAATTGTAATCTTGAATGCTTTAATGAAATAACCGGTCAGATCTGTTTTTGCATCAATTTTTTTGTTCCAGCCTTTATCTTTATTATACAACAGATATCCATAAACAGGAGTCGTATGATAAGCAAATGATCGTACAAAGGTGGGGTTTTTCATAAAATCATCTATCCCGTTCAAAAGAGATGACCTTGCGTCCTCTTTATTTCTGCCGCTCACAACAAGCCCTGTAAACTCGGCAATTCCTTCGTTCAGTTCCAGCAAATTTTCTGCAGCCTCTGAACCGTTATAAAGTGTATTCCTGTATTTTCTAAACGTAAATGCACTGGTGAGATGCTGCTTTAATTCTTTTTCTGAAGATGAGCGGACTGCCTGTTTCAGTGCCTCCAACTCTAACCGCAGATAAATTCTCCCGTCTTTTTGATCAAGATGATTATTCTCCACATTATTGAGCGTAAATCCTAATGAAGGCTGGATCCTGTGAAATGATTCATGGGCCAGCAGATTGATTCTGTTTTGCCGGTTTTGAGAAAGAGGAAGCATGATCATCGCCCATTTTTTTCCACTCCAGTTAACAGCTGTATTGGCAATGTTAATGTCAGGAGGCAGAATTCCGGAAAAAATATTTCCGTTTTGTTTCAGAATTCCTTCTGCATCTTGCTCGTTGGAAAAAACTTCTCTGGTCTTCGGATCTATTAAAATTGTGGGGCCATATAAATCTTTGTCCCAAAGCGTGATATTCTTCGCTGAAGCGGTTTTTAGCTCATCGAAAAAAATAGAAATTGTATCAGGGGAAATAGATTGCTTTTGTGCTTTTACACCCAATATAAACAAAAAAAAGAAAGATGTAAGAAAAGTCTGCTTCATGGTCAGATTCTTGTGGTTTTATCACTGAATAGTAAATACATACCAAAAATACTTATTAAATACTTTTGGAATTGCCAATATAATGAATTTTAACCAGGAGTAAAAGCCCACCTACTCTTTATTATTTCATATGCCTTTTCTGAGTAAGGAATTTTTCTGATTCTACAAATTCAAATAAAAAAACCTGCAGATCGCAGGTTTTTTGCAACATATCAGAAAAAATCTAAAATTCAGGAACGTCCGGAATTGTTTTTAATAAAAACCGAGGGCTGTTTTCACTAAAATTCGTTCTCTTTAAATAGGAATATGACGTTTGTGTTCTTAGAATCGAATCAATAAAATAATAATTCCAGGATTATTGTAATTAATCACAGCCCCAGTTTCTTTTTGATGGCATCCATTTCTGTTTCCAGCTTTTTAATCTTATCTTTTTGCAGCTCTATTTCAGCCTGCTGCTCCTGAATAGCTTTTGTAAGTGCAGGAACAAGCGAAGCATAATCAACAGCCCAGGCCTCTTTTGTGTCATCTTTTGGTTTATAAACCGCTTCAGGAACTACTTTATAAAGATCCTGTGCCAGGAATCCGATTTTATGCTGCGTTTTCTGGCCTGGATCTACAGCCGGTTTCCCATTTTTGATCTGGTTATTGGCTGACAGTTCGTATTGTTTCGGCTGCAATGCCATGATGGTGTTTAGTCCATATCCGATATCTTTAATCTGAGTTTTCAGACGCATATCTGAAGTATTGACAAAGCCTCCTGCGGCACTCACCAGTCCGTTGCCGTCAATAGTCACTTTAGTACTGCCATTGTAGCTGTATTTGAATCCTTCTGCACCAAGATAGATCTGGGTAACGGAACCATTCAGTGTATTATATCCGCTTAAATCAAGATGCCCTTTTGTAGCGGCAACTTTATTTCCACCAACACCTCCTGTTTCCGGCCTGTTCATATTGATATCCCCATTACCATCGATGTCAAGCATGCTGTTTGTATTATTGCCATAATAATATCTAAGACCTGTACTCCCCAACGTCATCTGAGAAAATGCAGCACTGTTGCTGTTCCCTTTTAAAGTAAGAAGACCGTTGTAGGCATTAACGGCATTTCCGGCAGCACCAAAGGCTGTAATATCTCCATCTCCGTTGAAGTTGAGCCTTCTGTTACCATTATAAAGATAATCACCACCACTCAGCTGGCTTAGCCTTAACTGTGCCACATTATTATTACCGGCAACAGTTAAAGGGCCTCCCACACTATTCACTGTTGATGCATTGGCACCACCGTCCGTAGTTTTTGTAGAAGAGTTCAGGAACATGTTCAGAGAACTGCCTGTATCATTGGTAAACTGCAACAGCGCTGCAGCATTGGTTCCCGGATTGCTGTTACTGATTGCTGTAAGTCCGAAACCGTCAACATTACTTCTGAAATATAAAGCCTTATCTGCATAATCAATTGCTGTATTCTGCAAAAGTGTACCACCAAGTCTCACATCATTACCCACAGTACTAAGGCCGTTACTTGCCGTTACAGCTGCAGAATTGTTTCCGGATATTTCCCATGTGGAAGCCGCCCCTGTAAGGCCGGTACTGATCAGCTGCAAACTTTGGTCAGGACCTACAGCAACGCTGGCATTACCATTAATGGTTTCTGTAGCTGCAGGATTTACTGTAACGGTAAAAGACGTGTTATTCTTAATGGTATACATACGGCCTTTGAAATTACCTGTACCCGTTATCGCCGCTGGCAATGTAAAAACGGCATTGGCTGTTCCGTTATACGAGATATGAAAATCTCCGGAGGTCATGGCATAAGCCGTAGAGGTGACTGCGCTGTACTTTGCAGCCAGAGAGCCGTTAACGTCAAGGGTTGATCCAGGCTGGGCTGTGTTGATTCCCACACTTTGCGCTGACATAATGCTGTATGAAAGCAAGGCTGCCGCTACTGATAATGTAGTAAAGTTTTTAAACATTCTTATATAATTATGAGTTTTTAATGAAGTGAAGAAATCGTATGAAAGCCTTGGAGATCTGATCCCGGATCAGTTAGGATAAAGTTTCATACATTGCCTGGCTTTGTCAACAGAATAAAATTGGAATAACCTCTTTCTGAAAGATTTAAATGAAGAAAATCATGGTCATATTTTTTCATTGTTTTCTGTTTTTGATAGTACAAAGCTAAATTTTCCTGAACCTTTTCCGAAAAAACACCTGTACGAAAATATCCACCTGCATGTGGAAAAATTATTACAAATTAAACAGGGAATACATCATTACTATTTTATATAACAAGATTTGAATCCCAAAATATCCATTCCTGATCTATTCATAATATTTGAGATTGTTCATTATTCTAACCACAAAAGGCACAAAAGTTTTAAACACTTAAGTTTTTTCAGAGACAAACTTTATGCATAATAAGTACATGTAAGTTTTGCAAAACTCTTTGCTTTTTCATCTTATGTGAACTTTTCTCCGAAATCATTTTAAACTTAATTAGGTGAACCAAGGTGTTTTAAATGAAACTTTGTGTGACTTTTGTGGCTGGGTAAATTTTAAACAGCTTTATTGAGAAAACACTGCTGACCGGAGGCTTTTTCCCGGAAATAGATTACCTTTATACGGAACGAAATATTTATTATAATGAAGTTAGAATTATATCAGATAGATTCTTTTACAGAAGATATCTTTCATGGAAATCCTGCATGTGTTGTCCCCCTGGAAAACTGGTTACCCGATGAATTACTTTTAAAAATAGCCCGTGAAAATGCTGTAGCGGAAACCGCTTTCTTTATCGATAACGGAAATAATACCATTCAGCTGAGATGGTTTACCCCGGAAGTAGAGATGGATTTGTGCGGACATGCTACCCTTGCCACGGCCCATTGCCTGATTTCTATATTAAATTATCCAAACAATACTATAATTTTTGATACCAAAAGCGGCGATCTAACAGTACATGTAAAAGATGGAGTTTACTATATGGATTTCCCTTCCAGAATGCCTGAGCCGGCCTCACTTCCGGATATCATAACGAGATCTCTGAATATACAGCCTAAGGAGGTATTTCAATCAAGAGACTACGTGCTGGTATATGATTCTGAGGAAGACATAAAAAATATCAAAATTGAAAGATCTGTTTTTGACCTTATCAATCTGGATCCGGGCGGTGTCGTGGTAACATCAGCTGGAACCGATTGTGATTTTGTATCAAGATACTTTACCCCCCAGTCAACCATTCTTGAAGATCCGGTAACCGGCTCTGCACACTGCTCGCTCATCCCCTTCTGGGCAGCAAAACTGGGAAAAGATAAGCTTTTTGCCCGGCAGCTGTCTGAAAGAGGAGGCCAGCTCTTTTGTGAAAATAACAATGAAAGAGTCATTGTGGCAGGAAAAGCCAAAACTTATTCTGTGGGCCACCTGTGGATTGAATAATAAAATCATCTTATCTGTAAAGCGACAGCGCTCAGATATAATAAAAAGCCTTGGACATCCGATCCAGGGCTTTTGCTGATTTTACCGGTAATCTTTTGGAGCTGCAATTTATTGAGTTAGTTTAAAGATATCCAAACAGCAGTTTCCGGAAACATTGTTATATTTGAACGATATTAATAACCATCTGTTAGTTTTAAAAATGAAAATCTTCATTCCTCTTTTCCTTTTTATCTCCGGAATTTTGTTTTCTCAAAATCAAAGATTTGTCTACGAATATTCATTTAAGATGGATACGTTAAACAAGGATAAAGTAGAAAAGGAAATCATGAATCTTGATATCACCAAAGAAGGCTCCTGTTTTTACAGTGCATTGCTGATTACGCGTGATTCTCTTGTCAATGCTGAAGTTGAAAAAGGAAAGGCTTCAAATTCCGTTACCATTGATTTTAGAAAGATCAGACACCCGAAAGTCAATTTCAGGATTTCCAAAACATATCCTGATCTGACAACAATATACCACACTTCACTTAACGCCAGCAATGTTGCAGTAAAAGAACTGAATAAAATGAATTGGACAGTTCTTCCTGAAACAAAGAATATCGAAGGTTTTAAAGCTCAGAAAGCCACCACGCATTTCGGCGGAAGAAACTGGACTGCCTGGTTCGCGAATGATATCCAGATACAGGACGGACCTTATAAATTTTGTGGTTTGCCAGGCCTGATCTTACAGATTGAAGATGAAGAGGCTACCCATATTTTTAAATTGCTTGGAAGCATGAAGCTTAACAACGGGTTTTCACTTATAGACTCAAAAACAGCAGAAATATTCGTGACAAAGGAAAAATTCAACAAGCTTTGGAATGAATACATACAAGATCCTGCTAAAAATATCAAACTCATGCATAGTACTTCCGGAATGTCAGAAACAATATTATTTGATTCAAATACAGGAAATCCCCTGAGCAAACAAGAGTTAATAAGGAACAAAGAAACACGTGCAAAAGAGTTCCTGAAACGATTTAATAATTTTATAGAAAAGGATTTGTATAAATAATTCCGGTATTCGATTTTTGTCAGAAGCAGACACGAAAGATTACACAATTCAGTAAATTCAATCCTTTAAGCATTCAAAAGGTTACTAAAAACATATAGATTTGAAACAGATTATCGTTTCTGCATAACAAAAACCTATCGGAATCCGGTAGGTTTACTTGTTTTCTACAGAAGAAATATTATTCCGTAATTATAGCATATTCAGGTTTAGGAAATCCACCGGGAGTTTTTATCTGGTTGAATTGCTTTTATGATAACCCTCGTACTACAACATAGAAATTCAGGCTAAATCAAAATACAAAGGAAGAAATAAATACCACATTTCATGTAATGGCAAAAAAATTGTAATTATTTGAACAAAACAGATATCATATGAACAATACAGTAAAAATAGCAATGGCCTTAGCGGCAGGAAGCTCTTTGCTTTATCTGGGCCTGCGAAAAAAGAACCAAAAGAAAAAGTTATACCTCGCTCCCGACGGAAACACTTATAAAGAGGATCAGATTTACCGTACGTATGACAACAAACTTTATAAGAACGGTAAAGAGTTTCATTATAATGTTCCGGAATTGCATGATGACCTTAAAGCCGGCAATATGAATTATGAAAAAGCAGATAACGGTATTCATCTGAATTACAAAACCAATCAGAAAAATCCGATCTACCACCACAAAGGCTTAAGGCATCAATAGAGCTGAACACCATTACATCACACTAACCACAAAAAATAATATTATGAGAAATTTATTATGGCTTGTTGCAGTAATCTGCATCGCCGTATGGCTTTTAGGAATGCTCGGAATTATTCCGGGTATGGATACAGGAAATTTAATTCATACGCTTTTGGTGATTGCCATCATCGTTGTTTTGATTAATCTTTTTACAGGGAGAAAACCTCTTAATTAAGATAAGCTAAAATGATAGTTACTTCCTTAAGTATATCATTTTTTAGTCATCGTTTTAAACAATTATAAAAATTTTATTTCAATAATTTAACCCAAAGTCCGGAAATTCCCGGGCTTTTCTTTTTATTTCTATTAAAAATTTAAGATTTCTTTAAGTACCACATCTCACCAAACAGGCTGTTTAAGGCACGGCACTTGTAAAGTTTATACTACCATTTTAAAAAATATACAATATGAACAACGAAAAAACAGTGTCAGTATTAAACGATTTACTGAACATTACAAACGACAGAATTCAAGGATTTTCTAAAGTTGAGGATAAGGTATGGGAGCAATATCCACTGTTGCGTGCAGATTATGACAAGATGGTATCACAATCGTATACCATGAAAAATGAGCTTACCGATCTTATTACAGAAAGAGGGGGTACACCGGATCAGTCTGGTTCTGCTGCAGGAGCCATCCACAGAGCCTGGATTGATGTAAAAAATTCTTTTGCAGGAGATACAGCCGATGCTACACTCGGAAATGTTGTGTATGGGGAAAGTGCTGCTATTGATGCCTATCAGGATGCCTTAGACAGTGGTGATCTATGCCCGGAAAGCTCCCGTGTAGTGCTTGATCAGCTTCACCAGCTGAAAGCTTCTCATGATAAATTTGAGAATCTTGAGGATTTAAAGAAATAAAATCATGCCCGCATCTGAAAGCGGAGCTTCTTATAGTGGCTGTCAGCGGTTTTACAGGTGGTTGAGCCACTGCTTTATCAACAAAAAAAAATAAAATTATGTCAAAAAAGATTGCAATACTGGCCACTCATGGCTTTGAAGAGAGTGAGCTGAGCTCCCCTAAAGAATATCTGGAACAACAGGGATGGACCACACACATTGTAAGCCCTGAAAGCGGAAGCATTAAAGCCTGGGCAGAAAAGAACTGGGGTAAAGAGTATCCTGTAGATAAAAATTTAGATCAGGTACAAGCCGCAGATTATGATGCATTGGTGCTGCCGGGAGGTGTTATTAATCCCGATCAGTTGCGGACCAATGAAAAGGCCATTTCCTTCGTGAAAGAATTTTTTGCCCAGCATAAACCTGTAGGTGCCATCTGCCACGGGCCTCAGGTTCTCATCAATGCCGGCGTTGTTGAAGACAGAAATTTAACTTCAGTTCATTCCATCAGTCAGGATTTGAAAAATGCAGGAGCCCATTGGGAAGATCGTGAAGTGGTTGTAGATTCCGGGCTTGTCACCAGCCGGACTCCCAAAGATCTTCCTGCTTTCAACTCGAAGCTTGTAGAGGAAATTAATGAGGGAAAGCACTAAATTCAGGAGACAGTACATCATAAAACGTAAATAAAGAAGGATGCTATTCCAGCATCCTTCTTTATTTTTCCTTGATATTTCCCAGACTTCCGGTCTCAATTAAAGGAAGCCCGGAATTCCAGTGGTGACATATCTGTTTTGGTCTTAAACAGTTTACTGAAAGACTGTGAATGTTCAAATCCTAAGTCATAAGCAATTTCACTGACTGATAGACTGGTGGTGGAAAGCTTTTCTTTGGCTTTGCTGATAAGTTTATCATGGATATGCTGCTGTGTACTCTGCCCGGTTAGCGTTTTGAGCAAGCCGCTCAGATATTTTGGCGAAACATGTAAGGTATCTGCAATATATTGAACCGTCGGCAATCCCTTCATCGTTAAATTATCGCTGTCAAAATAATCTTCAAGCAGATCTTCCAGACGGCCCAAAATCTGATGGTTCGCCTTCTCTCTTGTAATGAACTGGCGGTTATAAAACCTTTCAGAATAATTAAGCAGGCTTTCGATCTGTGAAATGATAATCTGCTTGCTGAATTGGTCTATATTCGTATGATATTCCTGTTGAATGTTCTCAACGATGCCGTTCAGGGTTTTTTGTTCCTTTTCCGAAAGAAACAACGCTTCATTGACGGAATAATCAAAATAATCATACCGTTTAATTGTTTTCGCAAGCGGTGTGTTCCATAGAAAATCCGGATGGATGAGCAACATCCAGCCCGAACGTTCTTCAACAGAAGCAGGGTCAGACTGTATCCTGAAAACCTGATTGGGCTCTATAAAAGCCATCACTCCATCATCAAAATCAAATTCCTGCTGTCCGTAATACATTTTCCCGCCGATTCCTCTTTTCTGGGAAATCATATAAAAATCGAGAACCATACTTATTTCGCTGATGTCCGAGGGTCTTTTGATCGCCGAATAATCGACAACACTGATCAGGGGATGCTCAGGCCTTGCCAGGCCACGCAGCAGATGAAATTCGCTAATCGTTTTTATCCTTTGAATCTGCCGTTTGTCCATTGTTCAAAATTAAACTGATTTTTAGAGCATTACATTACCAGGCTAATTCGTTTCCGTTGCTGTCAAAAAACTTACCTGATGGTACGTCTTGTAAAGTTACAAATTTTACAATGATACCTGCTGCCTGCTCAGGAGTTTGAGTACCCTGATATTGGTTAAGATTTGATGCCGTATATCCGGGCTCTACACTTATTATTTTAAAACCTGTTTCCTGGAATTCTTTTGCAAGAAGGACGGTAAAAGCATTGAGTGCCGTTTTGGAGGCACTGTACGCATCGTACATTCTGAAATTGGGATTCGGAGATTCACTTTGAATGGAAAGGGAACCCAAAGGACTTGACACATTGATGATTCTTGGTCCGTCCGATTTTTTTAACAGGTCAATGAACAATTGGGTAGTCTGTACCGCTCCGAAAAAATTGGTTTCAAAGACATTCCTAAGATTGCTCATACTTCCACCGGACATATTCTGCGGCTGTTCACCTGCAATTCCGGCATTGTTAATCAACACATCCAGCTGCTCTGTTTTGGATTCCAGGACCTGTCTCGCAGATTGTATGGAATGAATATCCGTAACATCTATTTCAATGCATTCTACATTCTGAAAACCTGCCTTGTTCAGTTTTTCCTTAGCTTCCATCCCATTTGACAGGTTACGGCTTCCGAGATAAACATAATGGCCGAGTGCGGCCAGCTGTCTGGCTGTTTCGAAGCCAATCCCCTGATTGGCGCCTGTTATAAGTACCTTTTTCATTCTGAAATCTTAAATTTTACGTTTACTTTAGTATTCTGCATCGGTCTTTTAAAAATAATGCTGCTGCATATCTTCCAGCAGTCCGATGTGTACAGGTTTCCAACCCAGCATTTCCTGTGTTTTGAGGTTACTTACAGGGCAATCCATTGTGATAAAGTGGCTCATCCACTCAAAATGCTCTTGAAGTTCTTCGCCGGAAACAGAGATAACCGGCAGATCCAGACTTTTGCCAATAACTTCGGCTATAGTTTTTATCTCAATGCTATGTTCTTCCACCACATTGTACCGTGCTCCTTTATGCCCTTTTTCCAAAGCTAAACGGAAAGCCCTTGCAGCATCCAAACGGTGTACTCCTATCCAGCGGTTTTTGCCGGCATCCGGATAAGCTGAAACTCCGTTTTTGCGTGCCTGATGAATTATGAAAGGAATGAAGCCTTTATCCCCTTTATCATGAACCGAAGGGGCCAGCCTGATCACTGAGGCATTCACTCCTTTTTCAGCCAAAGCCAATGCAGCAGCTTCAGATGATCTGAGTGAATTTTCCGCAATACTGTCTTCAGTTATAAAGTCATTGATGACAGGCAAGCCCAGCATTCCTGCAGTTACCACAATAGCTTTATCTGTGCCTATAAGCGCTTCTCCCATTGCATGGATGGCCTTTTTGTCTGTTAGTGCTGCCTCAGAAAATGTAGTTGCCCCACCTTTCATAAAATCATGGTTGAAACCACAGTGAATGATACCGTCCGTATCAGCAGCGGCTTGTTTCAGGATATCAAGATCCTCAAGACTGCCTTTTAATACTTCAGCACCCAGATCATGAATAATTTCTGCCGATTTTTCCGAACGGGCCAAACCTACTACCTGATGTCCGGCACCAATTAATTCTTTTACAACTGCAGAGCCGTTAAAGCCCGATGCTCCTGTTACAAATACTTTCATTGTCTTACTATTTTGTTGAAGCAAAGTTGCAATGATTTGGCAACCCGGATGTAGCCAAAAGTTAGTTTGTTGTAGTCAAAAAAGAGGATGTTATGAAAAATGTTTTAATTAAAATATCAGGCTGAGTTTCAATGCTGGAAAATCTTTGGCTGTGTAAAAGAAAAAAAGCTGTAAACATTACTGTTTACAGCTTTTTTGTATGTTTTGGTTTCTAACCTTGCGGAGAGTGAGGGATTCGAACCCCCGGACCTGTTACAGTCAACAGTTTTCAAGACTGCCGCAATCGACCACTCTGCCAACTCTCCCTAAACTCCGGCTATACCGTTGTTTTCAGTGGTGCAAATATAGAACGATTTTTAATTTCTGCAAAACTTTTCCCACACAAATTTTAACAAAACTTAATAATAGACTAGGAATCAGGGGAATTATTTTTCACTCTTTCGCTAAAGTTTCAATATAAAAATCTAAAACGTCCATGTTTTGGGGAATCCCATTCTAGAAAGGCTTTTGTATGACAAAACTTACAGCTATATTTACAAACACACATATTTTTCACTACATTTGTAAAAACACAGGTATCCTATGACAATGGAAAAACTAAGAACTTTAAGAAAGCAGAAAGGTTATACTCAGCAGCAGATTGCTGATCTTCTTGCCACCGATGTCTCCAATTACAGCAGAAAAGAAAATGGAGACGTTAAAATATTTGATGACGAATGGGAGAAACTGGCTAAAGCACTAGATGTTCCTGTAGAAGATATCAGAGAGGAGAAAGCAGCAACTGTTATACAGAATCTTACATTCAACGATAGTAGTTCTAATACCAGCAACCAATCTGGCAACTATAATCAGTATTGCAATATTCCAGAGTATTTATTAGACAACCAACAGGAATACATTAATTTTCTGAAAGAGCAAATTAAAGCTTTAAAAGAAGAAAATGAAAAACTAAAAAAAGGATAATCACTTTTATATAAGAACAAAACGGCTTCTACTGGAAGCCGTTTTTATTTTGTACCTGTAAAAGTTTCTATTCCCGATCAACAATGGAAATAAAACTGTTTTTTAAAAGGTCAGACGGGTATACAAACTGATCACCATTCTCTCCTTTTACAACGATAGCTCCCTGTTCATCATTCAGACATTTGTCCAGCTGGGTTTTCAGGTCGTTCAGTGATCCGTTGGGAACATCAATAATGTAAGTTCCGGTGACATGTGTGATTTTGATGATTTTTCTTTCCATATTCTTTTTTGATTAGGGAGCTAAATGTAAGGATTTTACCTGACACAACAGGAATGATTGCTTACCGCAACGTTTGTTATTCTGAAGAATTTAAACTGCTATTTTATCATCACTTATGATAAGAATACTTTTTGGCCTGTATTCGTATGGAATGATAAGCAGAACGCTTTATCTATGCGCACACTTTGTCATTCCGCAGGAATCTAAGCTTTATTAAAATATTCCAGTCCACGCTTATCTTGTTCCGCACTGAATGACAAGCTTTAAGTATAGCTAATAGCAGGTTGTCAATCACAGCCCTTTCCGTCCTCTACTCTCCTGCCGGTTCAAACAATTCGATTTTGTTTCCTTCCGGATCCAGGATGTGTACAAATTTTCCATATTCGTATACCGCGATTTCATCCAGAACCGTAACCCCTTCTTTTTTTAATTCCTCTACCAGCGTTTCAATATTCTCCACATGATAATTGATCATAAATTCTTTGGCAGAAGGCTCAAAGTATTGGGTAGATTCTTTAAAAGGACTCCACAGCGTATATCCTTTCTTACCGGATTCTTCGTCTTTCCAGTCGAATTTGGCTCCGTATGGGCTGGTGGGCAATCCCAGGTGGGTTTTATACCATTCATTTACTTGTTCAGGGTCTTTACACTTAAAGAATATTCCCCCGATAGCGGTTACTCTTTTCATTTTTGATTCGTTTTTCAGTTTAAAATAATGGGTTGCAAAGCGGAATCGTTTGCAGTTTCACAAATATATTAATGTTTTCATGGAATATTTGATATGGAAAAACATTTTATATTGGAAAACAGTATAATATTTGACCATTAAGAAAAATGAAATCATTAAGAAATATTAAGAAACAGTACGCTTTTAAAGGCATCTTTGATGCTTCCTTAATTTTCCTTCACAGCTTCAATCTGTTTAATGGTTCAAAAATCTGAAAACATTGTATTATTTCAATCCTCAGAAAAGAATATAACAAAAAAGCGCACCCTTCAGGTACGCTTTGTATTGTATAAACTGAATAGTATTAGTGTAATTCAGCTAAATATTTCTCTGCATCCATAGCAGCCATACATCCGCTTCCTGCAGCTGTAATAGCCTGTCTGTAGATGTGATCCTGAACATCTCCTGCAGCAAATACACCCGGAAGATTTGTTCTTGAAGAACCTTTCTCTGTTAAGATGTATCCGTTTTCATCAAGATCTACCTGACCAACGAAAATATCAGTATTCGGTTTGTGACCAATAGCAATGAAGATTCCTTCAACATCTACAGTAGATTTCTCCTGAGTCTGGTTATTGATGATTACCGCTCTTTCTACCAGGCTGTTTTCTCCTTCAATCCCGATTAACTCATGGTGAAATTTCACTTCAATATTCGGAGTATTTTCTACTCTGTGGATCATGGCCTTTGATGCTCTGAAAACGTCTTTTCTTACCAGCATAGTCACCTTTTTACAAAGTTTGGCAAGGTAAGTAGCCTCCTCAGCTGCTGTATCTCCTGCTCCTACCACTACAACGTCTTTACCTCTGTAGAAGAATCCGTCACATGTAGCGCAGGCAGAAACTCCGCCTCCTGCATATTTTTTTTCATCCTCAAGACCTAAATATTTTGCTGTAGCTCCTGTAGAGATAATAACTGTTTTTGCAAGGATTTCTTTGTTGCCTGCGTATAGTTTGTGAACACCGCCTTTTTCCTTAGAGAATTCAGCTTTGGTGATCATTTCGTAATGAACTTTGGTATCAAATCTTTCTGCCTGTTTCTGCAGATCCATCATCATTTCAGGACCTGTAATCCCGGCTGGATACCCTGGAAAGTTATCCACTTCAGTAGTGGTTGTTAATTGTCCGCCCGGCTCCAAACCTGTATACAATTCAGGTTTTAAGTCTGCTCTTGCTGCATAGATAGCAGCTGTGAAACCAGAAGGTCCAGATCCAACGATCACACAATCTAAAATGTTTTGCTCCATAATTTGCTTTGTTCGAAAAGATTTAATTTGAATTAAGACCGCTAATTTCGGAATTTTTAATTTCTTTTTAAAGTTATTTTAATGATACTTGTCAATATCTGATATGTTGAATTTCGATGGCTGCTGTTGGGGATTCGGATGCGAGTTATTTTAAAACCTTTTTACATTAACCCTCGAATCACGGATCTCGAAACCCGTACCACGTCACCTCATATCCCGCCTCACACCTTCATCTTAATCTTATCTACGTTGATGATCTTGTACACCAGTTCTCTGATCAGCTCAGCATCTCCCATATTCACCGCTCCAAGTCCTTTTCCTTTCATATCGAATTCACGGAGAATGGAAATCACTCTTGTGGCATGTTTCAAAGGATAAAGCCTGGCACTTTCCGCGTAGTCTTTAATAAAATAAGGATTTACGCCCATCTGTGAAGCAATAGCCTGCGGAGACTGTCCGGCCATAGTCTGATAAATAATAACGTTCGAAAAATAATTGTAAAGGCTTGCCAGCATCATGACAAAAGGATTATTCTTCGGGTTCTTTCCCATAAAATGGGCAATTTTAAAAGCTGCATTGGCATTTTTGGTACCTAAAGCCTTCTGAAGTTCAAAAATATTGTACTCTTTACTGATCCCGATATGGTTTTCAACAATGGTACCGTCAAGAATTTCTCCTTCTTTAAGGATCATCTTCAGCTTGTTCAGCTCATTGGCAATTCTGGACAGGTCGTTTCCCAGATATTCTGCCAGAAGATGGGAAATATTGGGAGCGGTATTGATTTTAAGCTTTGCACATTCATCCGAAATCCATTTGGGAAGGTTGCTTTCCTTTACAGACTCGCTCAGGAAAAGTGCTTTAGCTTTATCTAATGCTTTGGCTGCTTTTTTCCTGCTGTCCAGTTTTTTGTGCTTGTGAGCGAAAACCAATACTGTTGAAGGCACCGGGTTCTCTACGTACGATTCCAGAATTCTGTTTTCCTCTTCATTAAACCGTAAATCCTGAGCTTCTTTTACAATAATCACCTGCTTGTCCCCCATCATCGGAAACTGCCTTGCCAGGGAAAGAACTTCCTGGTAAGAAGTATCTTTTCCGTAGGTAACCGTTTGGTTGAAGGCTTTTTCATCCTCTTCCAAAAAGTTGTGTTCAAGGGCTTTTACAGCAACATCAATAAAGTAGGCTTCTTCTCCGTGGAAAAAATAAATAGGTAAAACTTCTTTATTTTTAATATTTTTGAGGATTAAATCTAATTCTTTCATCTTATTAATGGAACTTCCAAAACTGAATTTTCAGGAAACTTTTGATTTTAAATTCAAGAAAGACAAAGATAAGTTTTTTATTTATGATTTGGTCCGCAAAACTTATCTTCTGCTCACTCCTGAGGAGTGGGTCAGACAGCACTGGATTCATTATTACCTTACTGTAAAATCTTATTCCACTTCTGCCCTGATTACAGAAAAAAAGATTGTTCTGAATGGTCTTACCAAACGTATTGACCTCCTTATCACTGAAAAAACAGAACCTGTAATTCTGATCGAATGTAAAGCACCCCAAATCAAATTAACGGAAAAAACATTTGAGCAAACCGCCAGATACAATTCAATTATCGGAGCAAAAGAAATTATCTTAACCAATGGTTTGCAGCACATCAATGCCTATTATGAAAATGAGCAGTACCAGTTTTACAGACCTGAGTAGGGCTTACCATATCAGATAATTCATGAAAAGAGTTAAAATCATATTCTATTAATACTCTTTCTGAGTTATTTTTATTAATTTCGATAAGGTTTTCTAAACACTAATATCACATATTTCTACATGAATTATACAATTGTTATGTTTTGTATTTGTGAAAAGCATTAGTGTGAATTTGTGTTAAAAATAAATTACAAAATATGATACGTTCCATCTTTTTAACTGCAGTGCTTATGGCTTCAGGAACCCTTTTCAGTCAAAAACTTAAACCTGTTTCCTACCAGGACGGTTCACAGAAATTAAATGGTCTCATCACCCCCAATGCTGGAAAAAAGCTTCCGGGAGTTCTGATCCTTCCGGCCTGGAAAGGTATTGATGAAGAAGCTAAAACGGCAGCTCTTGAACTTGAAAAGCAAGGTTATATTGCTTTTATCGCTGATATTTATGGCGAAGGAAAAATTCCTGCAGACAATGAATCTGCTGCAAAAAGCTCAGGATATTACAAACAGAATTATCAGGAATACCAGAAAAGGATTTCTCTGGCATTGGAGCAGCTTAAAAAAAACGGAGCTGTTCCTGACAAAATTGCTGTGATCGGATATTGTTTCGGAGGTACCGGTGCCCTGGAATCTGCAAGAGGCCACTTACCTGTTGCCGGTGTGGTTTCTATCCACGGAAGCCTGGCAAAGGATCAAACCAGAAAAAATGAAGCTTTAACAGCTAAAATTCTTGTTGAAAACCCTGCAGATGATAAAAGCGTTACCCCTGATGATTATAATAACCTCATCAAAGAGATGAATGAAGGAAACGCCGACTGGCAAATCATCACCTATGCACACTCAAAGCATACTTTTACAGATCCGAAATCCCCGGATTATAACGAAACCATGGCTAAAAGAGCATGGAATCATACATTGATGTTCCTGAAAGAAATTTTGAAATAAACATAAAAAGGCAAATTCATTGATTTATGAATTTGCCTTTATTTTTTTACCTGAATCAGTTATGGTTTAGCTTCCAGCTCAACGTCATATTTTTTTGGAGAATATTTGGTAAGAGAACCTGTTGCAGCATCAATTCCGACACCTATTGCTCCTCCAAGAATAATATTCAGTAAAGTCACGGCATTAAAATTTTTCGTAAGTTTTACTTCTTTCTTCTCAAATCCTTCTTTTTCGAATGTAACCGTCTGCTTACTCAGAGATCTTGGGATCTTAACTGTACAAGGTGTAGTACATTTTTCAATTCCTTTGTGAAATACTTTTGCTCCTTCAGGATTGGAAGAAAAAGCTATCGGATCCTGAGTTCCTGTAAAAATGGTTGCACAAGAAGTGGTAGAAAGTGCAATACTCAGTGAAAGCACCATTGATAATTTGTTTTTCATAGATTACTTAGTTCATTTTTTTAAGTCCGCGAACTTACGAAATAATTCAAAAAATCAGAACTATCAATGGGGCAAATATTTCAAAAAATGTAGTATTGACAGACGTTTTCATTACCTGCAGACTGAAATCCGATCTCAAAACACTCAATAACACGGAGTTATTTGTATTGTAAAAATTAGATAAAAAAAAGCAAATCTGCATTTCTGCAAATTTGCTTTTTTTATTTTTCAACTATTATTCTAATCCACTCCTTCCTCTTCCCTGTGCACCAGCTCCATAGAGAATGCGGGAAGACAGATCGCAAGATATTCGCATGGCTCAGAAAATGGATTGCTGTAGCGGATCCTCGCCCCTTTTTCAATAAGGATACTCTGACCTTTTTCCAGCGTAACAATCTCACCATCGATTTCAAATTGCTTTTTCCCGGAAATGATATAGGTAAATTCATCGAACTCGGGAGTCTGATGCGGCTCGCTCCACTCAGGAGGTGCTACCATATGAGCAATGGAAATATTGGAATTTCCGGTAGAATTCCCCCAGTGTTCTTCAATCAGTTTTCCATCTGTTGTAGGAACGATAAACGGAGATTGCTGAATTTTATATTTTTTCATAACCAGTCTTCTTTTTTGATTTCATATACAAAATTGGTTCTTGTGGGTTCTGCAAAATAAGCCACTTCCTCTTCAGCAATTTTCTTCCCGCCAAGTCTCTCCAAAGCCTTTTGAGAACGGAAATTTTCTTTTCCGATATGGAAATGAACTTTATCTACAAACTGAAAGATATAATCCAGCATCAGTTTCTTAACCTGCGGATTAATACCTTTTCCCCATGACTTTGTTCCATAGAAAGTATATCCTATGAAAATACGACCGTCTTTTTCATCAAAATCATAATAACGGCTGCTTCCCAATACATCTCCGGTCGCTTTCTCAATAATTTTGAAAGCTCCCTTACTCTCCATAGCTCCTCTGAAAAAGTTTTCAAAAACCTCTTTTTTGTAACGGTCCTTATTCGGGTGCTGTTCCCAAACTTCAGGATCGGAAGCTACTTTATATAAGGATTCAAAATCCCCTTGCTGTAAGGGGATCAATTGAATTTCTTCATTCTCTAAAACGGGCTGAACAGAAAAATTCATTGCTTAGCTTTTTTTAGCAGAATCTGATTCTATCTTTTTGATCTCTTTCAGTTTATCAGAAATCTTAATTACCGTGTCTAATTTTGAAGGCTTCAATGGAACTTCTGCCTGAGCCATATCCCACTTGATTACCAGATTCCCTGAGTTTTCGTCTGTAGGATTCAAAGTAATTTCAAACCATTCCTGCTTGTCTGCCAGTTTGTTAACCGGTACCGTAACGTCTACAACGTCCTGTTTTGGATCGTAAGTATAGGCACCCCATTGCTGGAAGTCTTTATTCAGGATCACTTTCCATTCTTTTTCTGTAGGAACGATGAATAATCCGTAAGTCCCGGCAGGAACTATTTTCCCTCCGAAACTAACCGACTGTCCAAAAGTAATTTTCGTAGATGAGTTCGCTCCTGCTCTCCAAACCTGGCCATAAGGAACCAATTCCCCGAAAATCTTACGTCCTTTCACTCCCGGTCTTCCATAATCAATGGTAATTTTAGACATTGAAAACTGCTGCTCTACCTTCTGGCGCGGACTTACTGCCGGCACAGAGTAATCCTGAGCAAAACTGAATGCTGAAACTGAAATGCAAACTGCTATTATTAACTTTTTCACGTGTAAATTTTTGTTTAAAATTACAAAAATCAAAACGAAATAACTTTCCCAAACTTCGTTAAATTTTGTTCTACCGATATTTTTCTATTAACATATTTTTAACTCAAATTCTTTTTTACAGATGAATCTGTCCGCCATTTTTACCATGAAGGAAAAAAAAAATCTTAAAACAAAATAGCTTTTTCCAGTTCCAGTAATTTTTGTTTTCTCCATATTCCTCCTCCATATCCTGTTAACTGTCCATTGCTGCCGATCACCCGGTGGCAAGGTATCAGAATGGATATTTTATTCAATCCATTAGCATTTGCAACAGCTCTTACGGATTTAGGATTGCCGAGAATATCAGCCTGTTCCTGGTAGCTTCTGGTAGCTCCATAGGGAATCTCCTGCAAAATATTCCAGACTTCTTTCTGAAAAGCTGTTCCTACCGGAGAAAGGGGAACTGTAAATTCTGTTCTTCTTCCTTCGAAATATTCGGAAAGCTGTTTTTCCAGGGTTTCAAAATGAGGGTTTTCTCCTTGTATAATATTTGCTTTACAATGGGCTGCAATACTTTTCAGTTCGGAGGGGAGAGCTTTCCTGTCAGAAAACTCCAGAAGGCAGATCCCATTTTCATCAGCACACGCTATCATGGTTCCCAGCATGGTTTCAATTCTCTTCAGATCAATAATTTTCTCCATGGTATTATTTTTAGGGGATACTCCAAAAATATTCTTAAAACTGTCGTTAAAACCACTGAGACTTTCATATCCTGTGTCAAATGCAACTTCCGTAACCGACTCTCCCTGCTGAAGTTTTTTAAATGCCGTATTAAGTTTAGACATTCTCTGAAAGGCATGAAATGTTATTCCATGGTGTTTCAGAAACCATCTGCGGACCGTCGCCGGTTCAAGTCCTCTTTTTACAAGATCATAATCTTTGAGTTTCAATGCAGGATCATCCGCAATTTCTTTAAGCAGTTCTTTAATATATGGTGGGGTTGCATTGAGGTTTTCCAAAGGTCGGCACACTTTACACGGACGGTAACCTTTCAGCATCGCATCTTTGGTACTGGAGAAAAACTCTACATTTTCAAACTTGGGTTTCCTGGCTGTACAGGTTGGTCTGCAGAATATTCCTGTGGTTTTTACACCCATCCAGAATATGCCTTCAAATGAAACATCTTTGGTATAAGATGCCTCATACATTATTTTTCCTGTGAGTTCCATACTTAAACAAAAAGGGTTGAAAAGCTTTTCTCATTTGTAATCTTCTGCCCCGTTTTTTCCAGCGCTTTATAAAGGTGTCTGTACATAAAAGCGCCTGAAGTAATTCTTTTGACCCCTGATTCTCCAAGGGTATCAAATTCCGGCAAATCAGGAAGGCTCATCACATTTACAGGAAGATCAGTAGACGCGGTAATTGTTCTGATATCGGTTTCAGAAGTCACTCCGGGAACGAAAACGCCATCAGCTTTGAGTTCTTCAAAGAGTTTAATTCTCTGCAGGGTTTCTTTCAGCGCATTCTCCATATTCAGTAAAAAAGGATCTGTCCGTACATTGATAAATACCTTGTCTCTGTTTTCTCCTAATTTGATGAAAATGTCTTTCAATCTTTCGTAGAAGATATTCTTGTCTGTTAGTTTTCTTTCTCCTTCAATCACATAAGTATCTTCAATATTGATTCCGGATACTCCTATTTCTAAAAGCTTCAGGATATTGGATACGACGGTATCATTTTCACTGCCATATCCTGATTCCAGGTCTACAGAAAGAGGAATTGAAACTGAAGCTTTAATTCTTTTGATGATATAAAAATATTCTTCGAAAGACATCTGCTCTCCGTCCTCATATCCCAGGCTGAGTGCCACTGCCGAGCTTGAGGTTGCCAGTGCTTTGTAACCCAGCTTTTGATATACTCTGGCACTTTCTACATTCCATACATTACCCAAAAGTAATGGCTGTTCACCATGATGTAACTGTTTAAAACTGATCATAATTTTTTTATTCAAAAGTAGAAAGATTACAGAGTGTTATACAACCGAAAAATGAACATCTATTTTTTAATAACTTTAAAGTAAAGCTCAGGTATTAAAATAAAATAGCTTTTTCCAGCTCCAGCAGCTTTTGTTTTCTCCAGATCCCTCCGGCATATCCCACCAGTTCTCCATTGGAACCTATTACACGATGGCATGGGATTAAAATGGCAATTTTATTGATTCCGTTCGCTGTCCCTACGGCACGTATCGCCTTGGGATTTCCCAGTATCTCCGACTGCTGTTTGTAGGTTCTTATTTCTCCCATTGGAATTTCACGCAGAAGCTGCCATACTTTTTCCTGAAATGCTGTTCCCGTGGTAAACAACGGAACTTCAAAATGACGTCTTTTTCCTTCAAAATATTCTTTCAGTTCTTCTTCCAGCTGTGCGAAATGAGGATGATCTTTTTCTATGATGTCTGCTTTCAAAGCCTTTGATAAGGCTTTCAGCTGTTTTTCAATATTCTTCCGGTCTGTAAATTCAAGCAGACAAATTCCCTGATCTACAGCACAGGCAATCATTTCTCCCAGCGGTGTTGATATGTTTTTTTGAGATACTTTCATTTTTTAATAATAAAACCTCATAAGAAAACTTATGAGGTTTAAATTTATATAAAAAAAAAATTAATATCCGTAAATAGCAGATACTCTCAAAAAATCATTTGGCGTATTATCGGAAACCTTCTCCTGATAATAAATTATGGAGGGCAGGCCATTATTCTGATATTGAGAAATCATTTTAATTTCTTTTTTCGGGCTATTAGGCAGCGAACCGAAATAATACACATTTTTTTTACTTACATTATTCCTGGAAATTTGTGAGTAATCCTGAAGCATAAAAATATTATATGCATATTCAGGCAATGCAAGTATTCTATTTCTGTCAATCAAAAAGTCAGGATTTATATTATTCTCATATTCATAAGTGATAATATTTCCCAACTTAGATAAATTTCCTTCTTCATATCTTTCAACTTTTGTTACATTCTTATTATTTATATAAATTTTAAGCATATATGTATTGAATGGTATACCAGAATAATTATCAATATAGTTTTTCACAATAATAACATCTTCAGAAGGATATTCAAAGGTTTTGTAATTTTTTTCGTAGTTTATATTTAAATTTTCCACCTTTACAAGTCTCTGATTATCATCATAAATAAGCCTTCTTTTTTCGCTAAACGGAGAAGGATCAGACAGTCCAGGATACGAATTTCCTTCGATAGAAATTGAGGTTAATAATCCATTGGCATAGTCAAGATTTTCAGTATAATTGCCATTAATATCCCAGACCTTAATTAATTTATCATTGTTGTATTCAAATTTAAAATCTAGTTTTTCGATAACGGAAACCGCACTATTTGTAAGCTCTTCGTCTTTAATGGTAAGTGTTTTAATTTTACCTAATGGCGGATTAATATCTGGTATTTGATTGTCTAGTTCGTCAGAACTTCCACATGATATGATCGAGAATAATAGAACTCCTAATAAATATTTTTTCATATAAGGCTTTTAGTGCTGCAAAGCTATGAAAAGTTGATCTATAATCTAAGTTTATAAGTTAAGTATTTTTTGAATCTGTGCCATATGTCTTGCATTATGGTAAATAACAAAACGGAAGGTATCTCCCAGTCTTAGTTTGATCAGTTTTGAGATACTGATACCTGTTTTTGTCTTTTCCAGATCAACATGCTGTGCTTCTTCTAATAACTCAAGCAGCTTTTCCTGTTGTTTTATGAATGTGTGAACTACGGTTTTATCCAAATGACTGTACATAGGATTCATTTGCTTAAGTGTTTTCATTGTATTCAGCTTCTCTTTGGGAAGCATGCTTTTGGCAAAATAGTTCCCAAGAATCCCGGGTTTAAAATAAGTTCGTGACGATTTTCCGGCTGAATTAATATTGCGTTTGATTTCAGGAATATAAAAATTCCCATATCGGTTGAGATGTTCCAGACATTCTAATGCACTCCAGCTGTCTTCTGAAATTCTGAAATTGAGATCATCTTCCGGTTTTACAGACAGCATTTCAGCGAAGCGTAAATGCTGTTCTGTCCTGTTTTTTAATTCATCCAATAATTCTGAGGTTGAAATTTTCATTACGTTTTTTATACAAATATCCTCATCTGACAATTCTTAAATCTTGACTGAACTCAAGATTTTTTGAGTCTGGATAAAGTTTCAGGTGACATTCTCAGATAATTGGCAATATATTTATTGGGAACCTCCTGAAACAGCTTCGGACTTCTTTTCAGAACTCTTTCAAAGCGCTCTCCGGGAGCATTGATCAGCAGATCTTTTTCTCTTTCAAGCTGCTGCAATACCAGGTCTTCAAGAATGTCCATCCAGAATTTCATGTGTTCTTCGTCAGATTGTACAAACCCATAGAAATCTTTTTTTGAAGCTGTTTTTACGGTTGTTTTTTTAATCGCCCGGATATAAAGATCCGAAGGTTTTCCCGATAAAAAGGAATCCAGGCTGACAATAATATTTCCGGTATAACCGAAACGAATTATTCTTTCCTCATTTTCATCCATCATAAAGATCCGGACACTTCCGCTTTCAATAAAATAAATGCTGGTATCTGTACTTCCTGAAATCTTCAGGAACTCATTTCTCCTGAATTCTTTCTTCTCCCAATGGATTCCGCTTTGAAGCAATTTTTCAACCATTTCATTTTATTTATTTGCTTTTCCAAAGATAATGGGTAATTTTAAAGTTTTAAAACACTAATCACGATAATGCTCAAAAGAACAGTCCTTTTCACACTGCTTTCTGCAGGATGCTGTACCATGAAAGCCCAGCAGACCATTCCATTCAGGATTACAAAGCACAATAACATTATTGTCAAAACCCTGGTCAACCAAAAGGATTCGCTGGATCTGATGTTCCAGATCGCTATGAAAGATAATGCAATCTCACCTGAACGAAAGCGGAAAGCGGATCATATCATTTTCAACAAGGAAGAACTCAGCGATCATAATACGGTTGAGATTGGAAAAATCACACAAAAGAATGTACGCTTTTTTAATAATCAGTTAACAGGGCTTGAAGCTGACGGAAAAATAGGAACCGGAATTTTTGAGGGCAAAGCTTTTAAAATTGATTATGACAACAACCAGTTTGTGATGTATGATACAATGCCTGATGTGAACGGTTACCAGCCCATCAATATTATCTTAGATCATGACGGATTTTATCTGGCTGCGGATAATATTATTGAAGGTGATCAACAGCAGGAAGCTTATTTTGTACTGCAATCCGGATTTTCCGGAGCTATTCTATACAGTAATGAATTCGCTGAAGAAAAGCATCTGGAGAAAAAACTGAAGGTAACGGGAGAAAAAACGCTGAAAAATTCTGAAGGAAAAACTTTAACTACCAAACAGGCTGTCCTTCCCTATTTTAAATTGGGAAGCAGTGTATTCAAAGATGTGTCCGTGGGATTCTTTTCAGGGGAGCTGAAAACACAAAATGTAAGTTATCTGGGTGCTGATATGCTCCGCAGATTTATATGGATATTTGATGCCGACAGGAAAACGGCTTACATCAAGCCCAGCAAATATTTTTCCGAACCTTACTACAAAATCAATTAGAAACAATGATAAACACTTTACTATTAAGAAAAATGATGAAGTTTAAAACTGCTGCTGCTCTGGTATTTTTTCAACTGGTTATTGTGGGCTGTCAGAAAGAAGAGAAAAAAACAGCTGCCACAGAAACAAAAATCAAGAATGACACTATAAAAACGACAAAAGCAGAGGAGAAAATAGATTACTCGGATTTCAATATTTTTAATCTGTCTGTCATTTCATCAGCTGAAAAAGATTCTGATATAGATATTTTTATTTCGGTTTCGGATATTTATAAAGGGGTTCAGCCTGTTCCTGAAAATATTATAAAAAACCATAAGCAGATGACTTATGAAGAACTCCAGCATTTTGATCTGGATGCCCCCAGCAGAAAAAAACTGCTCAACGGGATTCATCTTACCGAAAATGATTCCCTTTATATTTATGAGTATTGGTCTAATAAACTTCAGAGAATACCGGTAAGCCGATTAAAGGCGGTGGCTTATTTAAGTCCTTATTCAGATAGTGAAGATTTGGATCCGGATGCTTATATGATGGGGTTTCAGGTAGCAGCTCACCAAAAAACAACAGAGTATGACCGGTACATTAATGCCATTGCTTATTTTGGGAATAAAAATCCTTTCGTAGCGAATAAAATGAAGGCTGTAAAATGGCAAAAAGCAGGTACTGATGTTTCTAAAAAATACTTTAGCCATTCAAAACTTACTCAGGGAAATACCTACCAGACAAAGTATGAAAACATGACCTATTATCTGCAGGATTATCTTGAAGAAGGAAATACGGTGGAACGCAGACTTGCAGTCATTAATGATCATCAGGAAAAGATGGCGGAAAAAACATTCAGCCTTGCGGAAAGTGATGGCGGAGAATTTCTTCCTCTGTATGGAATAGATACCGATGAAGCTAACATATTCCAATATACAGGCTACCTTTTTAAAGGAAAACCTCCTGTTATTTTCGGATTCATTGCACAGTCTTTTGGCTGTCCTTCCATTAGTTTTTTAGATAAAAACGAGAAAGATTTTTGGATCAACTGTGATAACAGGCATTAAGGGATAAAAACAAAATGGTAAAATGCAGCTTTACACTTACTGTACATTATGAAAATACATTATCAGGAGCAGGTTAACAGCAAACCTACACATGTATTTTCAGTGTTCATCAATTATACAACCGCTGGAGCAATCATCGACATGTAATAATTGGCACAATGCAGTGCATTGATCAATAATATTTCTTTGGCCGGATACATTTCGAATTTTTCTGTTGTGGTAATGTGATATTCATAGTTCATGGAACTCCACTTCAGATGGGGTTTCATCACGAAAAGTTCATTACCCTGCTGATCGGCAAGAACAAATGATTCTTTGAAAATTCCCCGGTGCTTAAAAAGAAAGCCTTCTTTTACGCTGTCAAAATACGTCTGTATTACAATTTCACCATTCCAGTTCATCCGAAACTTAAGGAGCACTTTTTCATTGTCTTTAAGTTCAATAGTGGTTCCCCAGAAACCTTTCGGTTCAATCAGATAAAAACGGTTGGCAATTTCAATCTCAGCATTAAACTTAAACCAGCTTTCGTAAATAAGCCTGCCTATAATCTGGCTTTCTTTGGTGATTTCAAAGGATAAAGAGTTGTGTGATTTTGCGTAATATTCTGCCATGGCTGTATTTTGGTTTGGTGAATTTTATTAGTTTTTCAAATAGTAATAACGGCCTGAATTTTAACGCTCTAATTTATAAATAATTCGGTAAACATAATGTATTTTTAAAAGTGATCTGATAAAAAACGATTAATTATTAGCCATGGCCGTTTTTTTCCAGATTTCAATTGAAAAATGTTGAAAATTATTTCATAATTAGATTCAAACCTAACAGTTTTAGAAACCTGTTAGGTTTAGCAGTTAATAAAATTGCTCATTATATCATAATATTCTTCTGAAATACCATAATCTCATTTTTTACTTATTCAATTTTAAATATATAATCATCTTTAATATTCTCAGATTTTTTGACTATTTCGTCTATACTATATTTTTTTCCGTCAATTTCAATATCAACAATATACCATTCCCACATAAAATTATGAGTTTTTTCAATCCGTACTGTTGAATGAGGGTTGATTTCCAGCATGACACCAGAGCTGTCAATCTTTTTTTCAAGAGATTTTAAATTTTTATTTTTTCTAAAAAATTTTGGCTGTACAATATCGTTCTCATAATTGAAGCCAGGTGTACCGTAAGAACCTTCAGATAATTCTTTGACCATTCTTTTTTTATAATTAATCTTTACTATTTTCTTCGTCTCTGTTAGATTTTGAAGATAAAAGTCTGTCGGTATTGAACATCCCCAAAATACGAGCACAAAAACAACACTCAAAATACCTTTAAAAATTGCATTCATATAATTTTAGCTTACATGTTTTTTTGCAAAAATAAACAGAATCCTCTGTGTTTAGATTAACAGAAAAAAATCCCGCAAGAAAACCTGTGGGATTCATTTATTTACATTGTTTCACTTGCAAACTATACATTAAGTTGCAGCAGTACAATAGATTTTCAATGAGTCAGTATTATCCTATCCGGTCATAAAAGACCTCAGCTTGTTAATTTATTCTTATATAATAATTAACAGCCATATTTTTGGGACGGGTTTCTTTTCCTCCGGCAACAGCAATAATTAAAGGGACAGTTGCTTTGTCATAACCGCTAATCACTTGTGAGCCATCAAGGTCACCATCTGCACCAGATGTATTTGCTGAAACTGCCCGGGGTGTTGAAGTTACTCCTCCAAAACTCTGCTGCATAATCTGGTGATCATGTTCTTTAATCTCATCTCCCTGAATACTGCCCCGTAATCTGTTACCCGAAGGATCTTTTTGATTTTCAGAAACCGATGGGATACCGAAGGCCATTTCATTGGTATCAAAAGCATTATTCCCGCGCAGGAAGATTCCTCTCAAATCAGGAACATTTGTGAGATTTTGCGTAGCACGGGCGAGCCCGCAGTTTGTGTCTACTTTTCTACCATCACACGGAGCCCATTTAGAATATTTACTGTTCCAGTTTTTATCAGGATTGGTTAAATTATTTTTAGTTACTTCCTGGAATTCTTCCCAACTTAAATATGAACATAAGATTGTACCCACAGGGAAATCTTTATTGAAACCTGTGGGAAGTCCATTTAACAAACAATTTACAGGTCCTTTATCTGTGTCTAAGAAAAAGAAAATATCTTTTGAAGGATCATCTCTTTTAATGGTAATTGAATTATTAATATCCAATATACTTCCCTTTTGAAAGCTCTTACTAACTTCTATTCCATTCGTTACTGTATAATCCTCAACAATGGGATTGGGATCCGTACTCGATATTTTGTTGTAGAAAATATAAATGGTTATTCCTTCATCCCCTTCCTGTACTACTGTTGATAATCCTTTTTTATTATTTTGAACATCTAAACACTTCACATATCCTTCAATAATATCTTTGTTTGGGGTATGTAAAGTAAATGAATCAAAGAATGATTGTGAAACCATAATGGTTTTCAGTGATTTAATTGTCTCCTGAAAACCATTAATTTCATCATCGGAAGCTCCAAGGTTTAAGACATTCTTAACCATTGATGTAGGATCAATGGCTTCAAAGCCAAATGAAAATTTTTTAGTTTTAAAATCATCTTTGAATTTTTCGGATTCATAATATTTTTTCAGGTCGTAAAGAAAATCACCTGTGTTTGCGACATTCAGAGTGGTATAAATTCCACCTTCAAGAAGCTTGGTACATTGATTAGGTTCCATTTTGTATAGTTTTTTGAGGTTAGTTTTGTATTGTCAATTTTCATCTGTTATGCCTTATCAAAAGTACTCTGTATGGAATACCATGTCAATTACCCTTTTGTGGTATTATTTATATTAAGCACAAAAAACCCCGCAAGAAACTTGCGGGGTTTGAATATTTATTTTCGAAATTACATTGTCTCCATTTTGAAGCTCATGCTTTCGATTACTTTTAGAATGGCTTCTACCGTATCCATTGAAGTTAAACAAGGAACACCGTTTTCCACACTCATCCTTCTGATCTGGAATCCGTCTCTTTCTGCCTGCTTACCTTTTGTAGTGGTATTTACAACATACTGAACTTTTCCTTTCTGGATCAGGTCGATAAGATTTACATCTTCTTCTCCTATTTTATATCCGATCTTGCAAGGGATTCCTTTTTCTTCAAAGAACTTCGCAGTCCCTTCCGTAGCCCAGATTCTGAAACCTACTTCATGGAATCTCGCTGCAAGCGCTGCTGCTTCTTCTTTGTGCTTATCTGCTACTGTGAACAGGATAGAACCGTGCATAGGAACTTTTCTTCCTGCTGCTACCAATCCTTTGTATAATGCTTTTTCAAGGGTTGTATCTTTCCCCATAACTTCTCCTGTAGACTTCATTTCAGGACCTAAAGAGATATCAACTTTCGTTAGTTTAGAGAAAGAGAATACCGGCACTTTTACAAAAACTCCTTCTTTGTTTGGAACCAATCCGTTTTCGTATCCTAAGTCTTTCAGCTTTTGTCCTAAGATTGCCTTTGTTGCAAGGTTAGCCATCGGAACGTCTGTAATTTTAGATAAGAAAGGAACTGTTCTTGAAGAACGAGGGTTTACTTCAATTACATATACATTTCCTTCGAAAAGAACGTACTGGATATTCATTAATCCGATAACGTTCAGTCCTTTTGCCAGTCTCTTCGTGTAGTCTACCAAGGTATCGACTTCACTCTGAGAGATATTCTGTGGCGGATATACAGCGATAGAATCCCCGGAGTGAACTCCTGCTCTTTCGATATGTTCCATGATTCCGGGAATCACTACTGTTTCACCGTCGCAGATGGCATCTACTTCGATTTCCTTTCCTACCATGTACTTATCTACCAGTACAGGATGCTCAGGGCTTGCGTCTACAGCATTCTCCATATAGTGAGCCAGTTCTGATTCTGCGTACACAATCTCCATGGCTCTACCTCCAAGAACGTAGCTTGGACGTACCAATACCGGATAACCGATTTCGTTGGCAATTTTTATCGCTTCTTCTTTCGAAGTTGAAGTTCTTCCTTTTGGCTGAGGAATTCCAAGCTCCTGAAGTGCTTTTTCAAATTTGTCTCTGTTTTCAGCTCTGTCAAGATCTTCCAGGGAAGTTCCCAGGATCCGTACTCCGTGAGAAGCTAGCTTATCTGCAAGATTGATGGCAGTCTGTCCTCCGAACTGTACCACAACCCCTTTAGGTTTTTCAAGCTCGATGATGTTCATTACATCTTCTTCCGTAAGTGGCTCGAAGTATAGTTTATCAGAGATAGAGAAGTCTGTAGAAACTGTTTCAGGGTTGTTGTTGATGATAATCGCTTCATAACCCATTTCTTTGATTGCCCATACTGAGTGAACGGTTGCGTAGTCAAACTCAACTCCCTGTCCGATTCTGATAGGCCCGGAACCCAGTACAATGATTTTTTCTTTATTTGAAACCACACTTTCATTTTCTTCTTCGTATGTTCCGTAGAAGTAAGGGGTTTCGCTTTCAAATTCAGCAGCGCAGGTATCAACCATTTTGTAAACCGGCATTACCCCGTTTTCTTTTCTGAAATTGAATACTTCACGTTCTGTCACATCCCAAAGAACTGCGATATTGACATCTGCAAAACCTAATCTCTTCGCTTCAGTTAATATTTCTTTATCAAATTTGTTGGCAGCGATTACTTTTTCAAAATCAACCAGCTTTTTCAGTTTCCAGATAAAGAATTTGTCGATCTTACTCCATTCTACGATCTGCTCCCAGTCATACCCTCTTCTTAAAGCATCTCCGATGATGAATAATCTCTCATCATCACATACTCTGATTCTTCTTTCGATTTCCTCTGCAGTAAGTGCCTGCGCCTGTTTTGTCTTTAATCCTAAATGTCTGATTCCTGTTTCTAATGAACGGATGGCTTTCTGTAAAGACTCTTCAAGGTTTCTTCCGATCGCCATTACCTCACCGGTTGCTTTCATCTGAGTGGAAAGTCTTCTGTCTGCCGTTTCGAATTTATCGAATGGGAATCTTGGGAATTTTGTTACCACATAGTCAAGAGCAGGCTCGAAACATGCGTAAGTTTTTCCGGTTACCGGATTCATGATTTCATCCAGCGTTAATCCTACAGCGATCTTTGCAGCAATCTTTGCAATCGGATATCCTGTTGCCTTACTTGCCAATGCCGATGAACGGGAAACTCTAGGATTTACCTCAATGATATAATAGTTGAACGAATGCGGATCCAAAGCTAACTGTACGTTACATCCTCCTTCAATTCCTAAGGCTCTGATGATTTTCAGTGAAGCGTTTCTCAGTAACTGATACTCTCTGTCTGAAAGCGTCTGAGAAGGTGCTACTACGATAGAGTCTCCTGTGTGAACTCCTACCGGGTCTATATTTTCCATGTTACAAACCACAATGGCGTTGTCGTTTGCATCACGCATTACCTCATATTCAATTTCTTTGAAGCCAGCAATTGATTTTTCAATAAGACACTGTGTAACCGGGCTGTGTTTTAGTCCCAGTTCAGCAATCTCTTTCAATTCAGCTTCTGTGGAAGCGATACCACCTCCGGTTCCTCCCATTGTAAAGGCAGGACGAACAATTACAGGATAACCGATTTCATCTGCGAAAGCAAGGGCTCCTTCTACTGTATTTACAATATCAGATTCCGGTACCGGCTCGTTCAGTTCTCTCATCAGCTCACGGAAAAGGTCTCTGTCTTCTGCTCTGTTGATCGCAGAAAGCTTTGTTCCCAATACTTCCACTTTGCATTCTTCAAGAATTCCTGATTTTTCAAGCTCTACCGCCATGTTAAGACCTGTCTGCCCTCCAAGGGTTGGCAGTAATGCATCCGGACGTTCTTTTCTGATGATGTGGCTTACAAACTGTAATGAAATCGGCTCGATATATACTTTATCCGCGATTTCCACATCCGTCATGATCGTTGCAGGGTTTGAGTTGATCAAAATTACCTTGTAGCCTTCTTCTTTCAGAGACAGACAAGCCTGCGTTCCTGCGTAATCAAATTCAGCTGCCTGACCGATGATGATAGGTCCTGAACCGATTACTAAAATTGTTTTTATATCGTTTCTTTTCATAGGGGGTTAAAATGTAACAATTTATCAGTCTAACAGTGTAACAATGTTACTAACCGTTTTCATTTGATAAACTTGTGCTTAAAATTTTATAAATAATCTTTCCAATTTCTATAATCTGTGTTTCCAATTTTTCATCAAATGGGTAACTTTGAGAATGTTTACACAGATATAACCAATATTTTGTTTCTTCAAGCTCCTTAGCAGCAATTTTAATTTTATTCACAAAATCTTTTTTACTGTATGGATTCTGTGCTTCAAAAGAATTTGCTCCAATACTTGTTCCCGAACGTAATAACTGTTTAGCAATAATAAATTTCTTTTTACTTTCCAATAATTCACAGAACTCTATAATATCTAATGAGAACTTAACGGTCTTTTCAATTAAAGGATTGCTTTCGAAATTGATCATCTTAGTTATTGTTAAACTGGTACATTTTTAAATTGGTACATTAAATCAATGAACTCATCAAACAGATAGTTTGCATCTTCCGGACCCGGGCTCGCTTCAGGGTGGTACTGAACTGAGAAACAAGGGTGGATTTTGTGTTTTAAACCTTCGTTTGTTCTGTCATTCAGTGCGATGTGCGTTTCGATAAGATCTGTTCCTTTTAAACTTTCCTGATCTACAGCATATCCGTGGTTCTGAGAAGTAATGGCTACTGTATTTTTCTCAAGGTCTAACACCGGGTGGTTTCCTCCTCTGTGTCCGAATTTCAGTTTGAACGTTTTCGCTCCGCAGGCAAGACCAATTAACTGGTGCCCTAAACAGATTCCGAAGATCGGAACTTTTCCTAATAATCCTCTGATCATATCTAAAGCGTGCGGTACATCTTCAGGATCACCAGGACCGTTTGACAGCATGATTCCGTCCGGATACATCAACAGGATTTCTTCTGCTGTAGTATCCTGAGAAACCACGATAATGTCACAGTTTCTCTGAGACAATTCTCTGATGATTCCCAGTTTGGCACCGAAATCTACCAATACAACCTTGAAACCTCTGTTAGGATTGGCATAAGGTGTTTTTGTAGAAACTTCCTCTACCTGATTGGTTGGGAAAGCTGTTGATTTCAACTCTGAAGCTACAGCAGTTTCATCAGCATCAGCGTTTACAATTTTTCCTTTCACTACTCCGTGGTTACGAAGAACCCTGGTAAGCCTTCTGGTGTCGATCCCTGAAATTCCTGAAAGGTTTTTCTTTTTAAATAATTCATCTAAAGTGATCTGAGTACGGAAGTTGGAAGGAAGATCGCAAAGTTCTTTTACGATAAGCCCTTTGATTGCCGGCTCAATACTTTCATAATCATCACGGTTAATACCATAATTCCCGATAAGCGGATAGGTCATACAAACTATCTGACCGCAATACGACGGGTCAGAAATCAATTCCTGATACCCTGTCATTCCGGTATTGAAAACTACTTCCCCTGCAGTTTCCAATTCTGCTCCGAAACCTTCTCCATGAAACACTTCACCGGACTCCAGTATTAATTTTTTCTTCATTTTTAAAAATTAGATTTTCTATTATTTTCTTTTTGTACAATGTCAGGTAAAATGTATCATGTATTCTTTACATTTTATTTATTCATTGTACTTTGTATATTTTACTTTTTACAATTACTTAAAGGTATACCCTTTGCTTTCCAGCGCATCTTTCAGAATAGCCATTCTTGCGAATACTCCGTTTTGCATCTGCTTGAAGACTCTTGATCTTTCGCATTCTACAAGTTCAGAGTCAATTTCTACACCTCTGTTGATTGGAGCCGGGTGCATGATAATGGCTTCTTTTTTCATCGCATGTTCTCTTTCTTTGGTCAGGCCGTACCTTTTATGGTATTCCGAAGCGGTGAAACTCATTGCAGAATCATGCCTTTCATGTTGTATTCTTAACAGCATCAGAACATCCACTTCACCAATCAGTTCGTCCACTGACATATAAGTTCCGTTAATCAGAGCTCCTTCGTCAAACCACTGTTCCGGTCCTGAGAAATATACTTTAGCCCCCAATCTTCTTAACGCCTCTGCGTTTGAGTTGGCTACGCGGCTGTGTTTTACGTCTCCTACAATTCCTACTTTAAGGCCTTCAAACTTTCCGAATTCCTGATAGATAGTCAGCAAATCCAGCATACATTGTGAAGGGTGGTTTCCTGTTCCGTCTCCTCCGTTGATTACAGGAATATTAATATTTTTCAGTTCCTCGAAGTATCTGTCTTTTTTATCGCGGATCACCACAAGGTTTACTCCTATGCTTTCAATCGTCTTTACTGTATCATAAAGACTTTCTCCTTTGTTTACCGAACTGTGTGATGCATCAAAGGGAACTACCTGAAGTCCCAGTTTTCTTTCTGCAAGGTCAAAACTTGTTTTCGTTCTTGTGCTGTCTTCGAAGAAAAGGTTTGAGCAAAAAACTTCTCCTTCAATTTTAGCAGTTTTACCATTTGCAAAAGCCATTGCTTCTGTCAGTATACTGTTGATTCTCTCGGTGCTTAGTTCTGTAATCGTAAACATAATTCTTATTTTTTGGCATAAAAAAAAGCGAAGACAACTATCTTCGCTTAATAACAATAAATATCGTAAAGGGCGCTTTCGCCCGGTAAATCTAATGATATAAATGCTTTTTTATTCATTAGGTGCAAAGATACAACAATTTTATGAACCTACAAAAATTATGTTCAAAATAAATTAAAAACTTCCGTCATTCCTTATTCTCATTAAAAATTAATATTTTTGTTATCACTCAAATATATTCTATGGATTTAAAAGACAAAATGATTCTCAGTATTATTCAGGAAGATTCTACACTATCGGTAAAGGAAATTTCCGAAAAGATAGGTCTTACCTTTACCCCAACGTATGAGCGAATCAAACAATTGGAGAAACAAGGGATCATTCAGAAGTATGTGGGGCTTTTAAACCGTGAAAAGCTGGGTTTAAATATTGTAGTCTACTGTAACGTACGTCTCAAGGAACAATCCAAGAAAGTATTGGAAACTTTTGAGAACCATATCGGGAAATATGATGAAGTACAGGAAATCATCAGTCTCTCCGGGGAGTATGACTATATGCTGAAGATTATTGCCAAGGACATCAACTCTTATAACGAATTCGCTGTTAATGTTATTTCAAACATTCCCAATATCGGGCAGTACCACAGTTCTATCGTGCTTCACGAGGTAAAAAAATCCACCAAGTTCAAAATTGATCTGGAATAATCCTTCCATTTTTTAAACCATTAAGAACTTTAAGAATGAAGAATAATTAAGGAATCCGCTTGCGGATTTGAAGCTATGCGGCTAAAAAATCGCAGATTTTCTTAACTTACCTTAAAGTCTTCATCTGCCTTAATGGTTCAGTTTATCAATCATCAAATTCAAAGAACGGAATAAAATCAAACCATTAAGATCACTTAAGCAGTTAAGATTTATTAAGATTAAGGTTTCCACAACGAAAAGACAGCAGGCTAAAATAATTTAGAAATTCCACTGATTTTTGCTTAAGTTCTGATGACCTTAATGGTTTAGACTCTAACCCAATAATTTATTTTTCAGTTTATTGAACTGATATTCTATTTTATCCAGACAAAGGTTTCCGATACTTCCCTGGTGGGTGTGCTCAAGGTTGCCGGGTTCAAATTCAAATTCACTGTTTTCAATCTCCTGTCCGACTTTCACATACGCATCACGGAATGAACTTCCGTTTTTAACCTCCTCATTGATCTTTTCTACACTGAAAAGGTACTTATATTTCTCATCCTCCAGAATTCCGTCTTTAACCTGGATATTCGGTAAGGTATAGCTTAAGATTTCCAGACATTCCTTTAAAGAATCTATCGCAGGGAAAAGAATTTCTTTCGTCAGCTGAACGTCTCTGTGATATCCTGAAGGCAGATTACTTGTTAAAAGAATCAGTTCGTTCGGAAGAGACTGAATCCTGTTGCAACGTGCACGGACCAGCTCAAAGATATCCGGGTTCTTTTTATGAGGCATAATGCTGCTCCCTGTAGTAAATTCCTTTGGAAAGCTGATAAAATCGAAATTCTGGCTCAGATACAGACATACATCGTAAGCAAACTTCCCCAGCGTTCCTGCCAGAGTAGCCATAGCCATGGCAAGCATTTTCTCTGACTTCCCGCGGGTCATCTGAGCGTACACCGAGTTATAATTCATCGACTGGAACCCGAGGTTATAAGTAGTGCTTTCACGATTGATCGGGAATGAAGAACCGTAACCGGCAGCTGATCCCAATGGATTTTTATTAATGATATTCTTTACCGAAAACAGCATTTCAACATCATCCAAAAGCGCTTCCGCATAAGCTCCGAACCATAATCCGAATGATGAAGGCATCGCAATCTGCAAATGGGTATATCCCGGAAGCAGTACATTTTTATGCTGATCTGCCAGTTGAATTAAAATCTGGAAAAACTCATCTGTAAGCGATGTTATTTCACGGATTTCATCCAGCAAATACAATTTGATATCCAGTAAAACCTGATCGTTTCTTGATCTTGCGGTATGGATTTTCTTTCCTGTATCTCCTAATTCTTCAATAAGAATAGCTTCTACCTGAGAATGGATATCCTCAGCATCTTTATCAATTTCAAAACTACCTTCTTCAATTTTATATAAAATACTGTTTAAAACAGATAGCATCTGTTCTGATTCTTCCTTAGTGATAATCCCGGTTTCTGCCAGCATTTTGCAATGCGCCATAGAACCTTTGACATCATATTTGGCTAAACGTTCGTCAAAGTCAAGATCTTTACCGACTGTAAAGTTATTGACTAATATATTGGTGGCAAGGTCATCCTTCTGCCATATTTTTTTCATGATAATATTTGATTTAAATATTTATTGGTCTTGACATGCCCGGCAAGGCAATCCTTATTACTATTAACTATAAAAAAACATTTCCTTATGTAAAGCCTTCATTTCTAATTTTCTTCTTGCATAAATCTTATTAAAAACTAAACTTCTAGCGCCTGCCGGACGGAGTCAAAACATATTTTTTGACATTCAGATTTCAGATGGCAGACATCAGACTTTAAATTTCATCTGATATCTCATATCTGGCATCTTATATCTTTATAACACTTTTTCTAAAATGCTGATGTAGATTTCTATACCTTCTTCTATTTCATGGATATAGACAAACTCATCTGCAGTGTGGGAGCGCCTACTGTCTCCAGGTCCTATCTTTACTGATGTGCATGGAATAATCGCCTGATCTGAGGAGGTAGGTGAACCATAGGTTGTCCTTCCGATTTCAATTCCTGCTTTTACAAACGGATGATCCATTTCGATCTTTGAGGAATTCAGCCTGAAAGATCTGGCAGTGAGTGTAGATTTCATCCGGGACTGGATAATTTCAAATGCTTCCTGATTGGAATATTCATCCGTTACCCTCACATCCAGGGTAAAATTGCATGACTCCGGAACAACATTATGCTGTACCCCTGCATGAATTCCTGATAAGGTAACTTTAACTTCTCCCAGATATTCTGAAACCTTTGGAAATTTAAAGGCTAGAATATTCTGCAGATCCTGCATACATTTTACAATTGAGTTATCATCATTAGGATGAGCGGCGTGAGAAGGAGTACCTTTCATTTCTCCATCAATCACAAGAAGTCCTTTTTCTGCAATCGCCAGGTTCATCTGCGTGGGTTCTCCTACAATGGCAAGCTCTACGTTGGGTAGCTGCGGAAATAAGGCTTCGATTCCATCAAATCCTGAAATCTCCTCCTCTGCCGTCAAAGCAATAACTAAATTATATTTTAAATCTTCTTTATCATAAAAATGTAAAAAAACCTGTGCCATAGCAACCAGCGATGCTCCGGCATCATTGCTTCCCAAACCGAACAGTTTTCCTTCTTTTTCGACAGGTACAAACGGATCAAGGGTGTAAGCTTTGTTAGGCTTTACCGTATCATGATGGGTATTCAGTAAAACGGAAGGCTTAAATACATCAAAGTGCTTGTTTACCGCCCAGATATTGTTTTTAAAACGCTTGGTAGGAATCCGGTGTTTTTTGAAAAAATTCTCGATTTCTACGGACGTATTAAATTCATCTTTACTGAATGAAGGAATTTCAATCAAATTCTTAAGCAATCCGACTGCATTATTCAGCAGTTCTTCTTTATTATAAACAGATTTCAGTTCCTGCATGATGATTTTCTATATGGTTTTTCAGTTCTGTTTCTTTGATCAGAAACACTTTATTTACATTATTTTTTATTGCTCCGAGAGCATTCTCAAGTTTGGGTAAAATCCCCTTGTGAAGTTTCCCTTCTTCTTTTAATACGGTGAATTCTTCCTCATTTACACTTTTGATCACAGATTCCGGGTCGTTTACATCCTCCAGCACTCCTTCTTTATCAAAACAATACAACAGTTCAACTTCATATTTCTCAGAAAGCGCCTGTGCGATCACAGAAGCAATGGTATCTGCATTGGTATTGAAAAGATTTCCTTTTCTGTCATGGGTAATGGCAGAAAATACAGGAACAAGATCCAGCTTGATTAATTTTGAAACCAGCTTCCTGTTCACACTTTTCTTGGTAATATCCCCCACAAACCCAAAGTCTATTTCAGGATGTTCTCTTTTCTTAGCTTTGATCAGGTTTCCGTCGGCTCCGGAAAATCCTATGGCATTGCATTTTTTCTGCTGCAGCTTTTCAACAATGTTCTTATTGATCCCTCCTGCGTATACCATCGTGACAATATCCAATGTTTCTTTATCCGTAATCCTCCTTCCGTTGATCATTTTCTGTTCTATACCCAGTTTATCGGCCAACGTTGTAGCCAGCTTTCCACCACCATGAACAAGAATTTTCTTTTCATTAATTTCGGAAAACTGTTCTAAAAACTGATCCAGCAATTGTTCATCATCAATGAGCGCTCCGCCTATTTTTATGATGTATATTTTCTGTTTCATTAGAAAGGATTAAAGATTAAAATTATAGGGTGTATACTACTTAATATCATTTAAAATTTCACTGAACACAGCCTGTGCAGAGAAAATACGGTTTTTAGCCTGCTGATAAATGATTGAATGCTCTCCATCCATTACCTCATCACTCAGCTCCACATTACGGCGAACCGGAAGGCAGTGCATTACTTTTGCATTATTGGTATTGCCCAGTTTTTCATTCGTCAGCATCCAGTCACCTTTCACTTCAGGCATTGCAGCATAGTCATCAAAAGAAGACCAGTTCTTCACATAGATAAAATCTGCATCTTTCAAAGCTTCCTCCTGATCATGGATTACTTTTACATCTTTTGTAAAGTTTTTATCTAAATCATACCCTTCGGGATTGGCAATAACCAACTCAACATCCATTTCCTGCATCCACTCAGCGAAAGAGTTTCCAACAGCGTGCGCAATAGGTTTAATATGCGGCGCCCATGTCAGAACGACTTTCGGCTTGTGATCTTTTTTCCAGTTTTCTGTAATCGTGATACAGTCTGCCAGACTTTGCAGTGGATGACGAGTTGCAGATTCCAATGAAACCACAGGTACTTTTGCATGTTTTTCAAACTGGCTTAAGATGCTTTCATTCACATCATCTTCCTTGCTCTTCATTCCTGCAAAGCAACGTACCGCAATGATATCACAGTATTGATTCAACACTTCAATGGCATCTCTGATATGCTCTACAGTATCACCGTTCATGACGGCACCGTCAGCAAATTCAAGATTCCAGGCTTCCTGCGCTGCATTTAATGTCAAGACATTCAACCCCAGATTCTGAGCAGCAATCTGACTGCTCAGACGGGTTCTCAAACTTGAATTTAAAAACACAAGTCCTATTGTTTTTCCCTTTCCTTTTTCCGTTTCAGTAAGGGGGTTTGCTTTTATCTGTAAAGCTTTTTTTATGATTTCCTGTAAGTTTTCCACATCACTTACAGAGGTAAATTTTTTCATTTGAATTGATTTTAAAGGTTACTACCTATTAATTGTTAATTTAACCACAAAAGCTTTATTTAAACACTTCAGAACACTTAAGTAAGTTTAAAATGAAACTGTATATTATAGTTCACATAAGAAGAAAATCAAAGATTTTTGAAAACTTAAGTGTACTTCTTAAGCGTTTAGTGGTTTCTTACTATCACGTAAATGCTTAACTCTTTTGTAATTTTTGTGGTTAAAAGATTTGAAAGCGAGTTACTCCGTTTAGATTCCTATGGAATGAAAATACGGCATCATATTCCTGCTCATTTTGCACTTTACCCTCTTACTCTTTTTAATTTTCGATGCTTTCCAATACTGTTTTCAAAGCATTGATGAAAAGATCTGTTTCCTCTTTTTTGATATTGAGTGCAGGAAGAATCCTCAGCACTGTTTTATCATTCGAGTTTCCGGTGAAAATATGATGACCGAAAAGAAGTTCTTTCCTTACTTCTGAACAGTCCCTGTCTAGTTCTATTCCGATCATCAATCCTTTCCTTCGGATGGATTTAATATGTGGTAACCCTTTAATTTCATTTTCAATATACTCACCCATTTTCTGAGCATTTCCGATAAGATTTTCATCTTTCATAACATCCAGCACAGCAATGGAAGCGGCACAGGCAAGATGATTCCCTCCGAATGTGGTTCCCAGCAGACCATTATTTGCCTGGAATTTTGGATGGATCAAAACTCCGCCCACAGGAAATCCGTTCCCCATTCCTTTTGCCGTAGTAATGATATCCGCCTCAACTCCGAACTCCTGATGTGCAAAGAAATATCCGCTTCTTCCGTATCCTGACTGCACTTCATCCAAAATAAGAACGGTATTATATTTTTCACACAGTTCTTCGATTTTAGATAAAAATTCCGGTGTTGGAATCATGATTCCTCCTACTCCCTGAATTCCTTCGATGATAACAGAAGAAATTTCATTTCCCAACTTCTCAAAAGTCTCTTCAAGCTGCTGTACATCATTCCATTCTGATTTGATAAATCTTTCGGAAAAGTTAACCGGAGCAACAATTTTCGGATTATCAGTAACCGAAACCGCAGCAGAAGTTCTTCCATGGAATGAACCTGAGAAATACAGCACTTTGCTTTTCCCATTGTGAAACGAAGCCAGTTTCAAAGCATTTTCATTGGCTTCAGCCCCCGAATTACATAAGAAAAGGTTATAATCTTCATACCCTGAAAGCGCTCCAAGTTTTTCTGCCAGTTCAGTCTGCAATTCATTCTGAACAGAATTAGAATAAAAAGATATTTTTTCCAGCTGATCTTTCAGTTTATGCTGATAATACGGATGGTTGTGGCCGATAGAAATTACAGCATGACCTCCGTAAAAATCAAGATATTTTTCTCCTTTGTCATCCCAAAGAAAAGATCCCTGAGCTTTTACCGGATTGATGTTGAATAATGGATATACGTTGAATAAATTCATTTTTGTTGTTAATTGTTAGTTTGGTAGTTGATAGTTGAAAGCCTGCAGGTCTAAAAGTTATGCTTCACACTACTGCAACTTATCATCAATCTTCTACCTTATTAAAAAATTAAAATGCTATCGGTTTCAGGTTCAGTCCTGCATTTTCTTCCCAGTTCATGGCCAGATTCATATTCTGGACCGCCTGTCCCGATGCACCTTTTAACAAATTGTCAATCGCTGAGTGAATAACGACAACATTTCCACTCTTTTCGATCTGAATCACACAGCGATTTGTATTGACAACCTGCTTTAAATCAACTGCCTTCCTGCTTACCGTAACGAAAGGCTCCTCCGCATAAAAATCCTGATACAATTGTTCTATTTCCTCCAGCTCCAGCTCCGTCTTCATCGTGGAACTTGTAAAAATTCCTCTTGCAAAATCGCCTCTCCATGGAACAAAATTCAGGTTTACTTCTTTATTATTGAATGAAATCAGCTGCTGCAAAATCTCATCTACATGCTGATGAGTTAATGTTTTGTACGCTGAAACATTATCGTTTCTCCAGGTAAAATGAGTTGTAGCCTGCAGAGACTGCCCGGCTCCTGTAGAACCTGTAATCCCTGTGGTAAAAACCTCATTTAACATTCCTTTTTCCGCCAATGGCAATAAGGCCAATTGAATTGCTGTTGCAAAGCATCCCGGGTTGGCAATGCTTTTGGCACCTGCCAGCTGTTCTTTATTGATTTCCGGTAATCCGTAGATAAAATTCCGGTTTCCGAAATCCCCCTCTAAACGGAAATCATTTCCAAGATCAATTACCAGTGTTTCCTCTTTGACAGGATTCTGAGTTAACCAGTTTTGACTTTCTTTATGAGGAAGACACAGAAAAAGAATATCCACTTCTTCAGGCTTATCCGTCAAAACCATTTCACAAACCGTCGTTAAATCCGGGTACAGATCCGAAATACGTGTTCCCGAATTCGAACGACTATATAAAAAACTCAATGTCACATAGGGATGAAAAGCGAGTAAGCGTATCAGCTCACTTCCTGTATAACCGTTGGCACCAATGATTCCTACTGTTTTCTTCATTTTGATTCTGACAGAATTTTGTTCTGCCTTTTCATTAAATTGTCCCTTCGGAACTAGTTGATATTCTGGTTAATCTGGTGGTATATATTTAAAGAATTGCTTACAATCTTAGTATATCCTTTTACATCATCGCCTGTCCATGCTCTGTTCGCTTCTCCATAACTTCCGAATTTATCAGACATCAGGTCATGATCAGATTCAATTCCATTAAGAATAAATCTGTATGGATGAAGGGTTACAAATACTTTCCCGGTCACCGTTTTCTGAGAATCAGTCAGGAAAGACTCAATATTTCTCATGACAGGGTCTAAGAAAAGTGCTTCATGAAGCCAGTTCCCATACCAGTCGGATAACTGTGACTTCATCATTTGCTGATATTTCGAAAGCGTATGCTTCTCTAATAAATGATGTGCTTTGATAATCACTGCTGCTGCTGCCGCTTCAAATCCTACCCGTCCTTTAATTCCGACAATAGTATCCCCTACGTGGATATCACGGCCGATTCCGTATGCTGAAGCCAGTTCTTCTATTTTTTGAATGGCATATACAGAATGTTCAAAGCTTTCTCCATTTACTCCTACTACTTCACCTTTTTTAAACTCGATCTCCAGTTCTGATGGCCGGGTTTCTTTGATCTGAGACGGAAAAGCTTCTTCCGGCAGATAATTTCTTGAAGTCAATGTTTCTTTACCGCCCACTGAAGTTCCCCAAAGTCCTTTATTAACAGAATATTGCGCTTTCTGGAATTCCATTTCATAACCATGCTGCTTCAAAAACTCAATCTCTTCTTCACGGGATAAAGCCATATCACGGATAGGCGTAATAATTTCAATATTCGGACACATTACCTGGAAGATCAGATCAAAACGAACCTGATCATTTCCAGCTCCCGTACTTCCGTGAGCAATAGCATCTGCCTGTACTTCAACCGCATATTTTGCAATTTCCTGCGCCTGAATCGTACGCTCAGCACTTACAGAAAGTGGATAGGTATTATTTTTCAGTACATTTCCGAAAATGAGATATTTCACACATGAATTATAATAGTCTTCCTGAGCGTCTACGCACCTGTATTCTTTTACTCCAAGGTTTAAGGCTTTTCTCTCCAGTTCTTTTTCCTCTTCTTTTGAAAAACCTCCGGTATTTACAGTAACGGCATACACATCATACCCCAGTGTTTCACTAAGATATTTTGCACAGTAGGAAGTATCTAAACCTCCGCTAAACGCTAAGATGACTTTCTTTTTCATCTGGACTCTTTTTGTTTTTATTAATGGTCACATGGAATTCATCAAAATGTTCCTGAATCATTCCATCATATTTATTTTCAGGCAGATTATTCACTGCCTCCTCTTTTTTTTTATCGTTTTCCGGAACAAACAACATTGCTGTACACAGACAGTTTTTACGTTCCTTCATCATTAAAATCTCATAGTTCACACAGTTCTTGCAGCCGTTCCAGAATTCTTCATCCTGAGTAAGTTCAGAATAGATCACCGGTTTATATCCCAGATCACTATTGATTTTCATCACTGCCAAACCTGTTGTTAATCCAAATACTTTCGCATCCGGATACTTGTCTCTAGATAACTGGAAAACTTTCTGCTTGATCTGAGTCGCTACTCCCCCGTTCCTGAATTTCGGTGACACAATCAGCCCCGAATTGGCCACGAACTTTCCGTGTGACCAGGTCTCTATATAACAGAAACCTACCCACTCCCCGTTTTCAGTGGCTACCACAGCATTGCCCTCTGAAATCTTCTTGCTCAAATATTCTATGGAACGTTTTGCGATTCCCGTTCCTCTACGCTGTGCAGAATCATACATTTCCTGCTGTATTTCACTCACATACATTAGATGTTCGCATGAGGAAATTTCTATTTCCATTTATTTATCTAAATTTTTTGGCAAATTTAAAATATAATTTCTTTTATATCCAAATAAAAAAGATATTTTTTTTGTTTTAAAATTTTATACAGGTAAAATTATCTTTAAACAAAATTATACATTTGCTAATTTATTATATATTTGCTAAAATAATATAGCTATGGAAAACACCTGTCCCAAATGCAAGAGTACCAAAGTGGTAAAAAGCGGCATTGTCAATGACAAACAACGCTTTCACTGCAAAGACTGTAATTATTATTTTACCGTTAAAAAACTGGGGAAACAAATTGATGATTACTATGTCACCAAGGCCCTTCAGCTTTATCTTGAAGGCTTAAGCTACCGTGAAATTGAAAGAATCATCGGAGTTTCTCATGTTACTGTAAGTTCATGGATTAAAAAATACAACATTACCAGACCTCCACACTCCGAATTCCATCCTGTATATAAAATATTAAAACAGAATGAGCTGATCGAGTACATTGCACAGGAAGAAAACATTAAAAATTCCGGGATTATCATTACCCAATTTGCGGATAAGTATATGCTGATCAAGTGGGAAAGATTTAAGAAATAGAGCGGGATGCGAGATCCGGATTACGCGTTACAGGATGAAAGATACCAGACACAAGATTTAATTATTCCATTAAATATCAGACATTTACAAACGATTTAAAATTAAAACCCGGATCACAAAACCCGCAACGTTATAACATAAAACAAATCATAACTATACTATTACCAATAATATATATTAAATTTTCATAAACAAATTATTAATTACAATTTGGCTTTCACAAAAAATAACGCCAAAAATTGATAATTTATGAAGAAATTACTTACATTTATTGGAGTAGCCTTAATCAGCTGTTCTGTATACTCACAAGGTTCTCCTGATTATGGCAGTGGCTTAAAAATTAACCTTAACCCGGATGGTGATAAATTTGTCAGATTTATTTTGTGGGACCAGCTTTGGTTAAGAAACACTTCCATGAACCCGGGAAGTATGGTAGGCGGAGAACCTACAGACAATTCCTGGAGCATAGGAAACAGACGATTACGTGCTCTTACCTACGCACAGATCTCTAAAAGATACATGATCCTCCTTCACTTTGGAATCAATAACCAAACCTTTATCAATGGCGGAGCTACAGGTACTTCCGGGACAGGAGGTTACGGAAACGGAAAGAAGCCCCAACTGTTTTTCCATGATGCCTGGAACGAATATGCAGTTATTTTACCTGGAGAAGCAGGAAAATTTAGTTTATCTTTGGGAGCAGGGCTTCATTACTATATGGGACTTTCCCGTATGACCATGGCTTCTACCCTTAATTTCCTTACATTGGACTCCCCCGTTTTTTCATGGCCGTTAATTGATAATTCAGATCAGTTTGCAAGACAACTGGGAATGTTTGCCAAAGGAAAATACGGAAAGCTGGAATACCGCTTCAGTTTAAATAAACCATTTGCTACGGATCTCGTTCCTGTGAATGTGACAGATCCTTCAAAAGCAGTAGCCGTAGACAACAATGGAAATCCCAGTTTTTCAAAAGCAGGATATGTTGAATATCAGTTTCTTGATGAAGAATCCAACACCCTTCCTTTCAAAGTGGGCTCTTATCTGGGAACAAAGAAAGTCTTCAATGTAGGTGCCGGCTTTTACCATCAGGCTGACGGTACGAGGACTTCCGTCAATTCAAATATTGAAAAACACGATATAACGCTTTTTGCAGTAGATGCCTTCGCGGATATTCCTTTGGGCGAAGCAAAAAATAAAATGGCAGTTTCCGCATATGCCGGATATTATAACTATAATTTCGGTCCTAACTATGTAAGAAACCTGGGAACGATGAATATTGCAGCATCTGACCCTAACTTTATCGGGAATAAAGCCATCGCAGGACCCGGGAATCTGCAGCCGACAATTGGAACAGGTAATATTATCTACGCACAGGCAGGTTTACTCTTACCAAGCCAGGCAGAAAAGCCAAAGATCAGAATACAGCCTTTTGCTGCTTATACTCATAAAAACTTTGAGGCTTTTGATAAATCTTCATCTCAGTTTGATATCGGAGCCAATTGGTTTATAGATGGACATCATGCGAAAATAACAACACAATATTCAACAAGACCGGTGTATACCAGCCCTACGGAAAGCCCATCTTCAAAAGGGGAATTTATTGTACAATTCCAGATTTACCTATAAAAATTACACCAACTTAAAAGCCCTTAACGGTTCAAAAATTCAAATTAACATCCTATTCCACTAACATCAAAAACTAATCAATATGAGCGAAAATCATCACGAAAGCTACGAAAATATGACCGACAGGCAGAAAAACCGCACCATATGGAGCGTGATCACAGCCTCTTCCCTCGGGACATTGATAGAATGGTACGACTTTTACATCTTCGGAAGTCTTGCGGTTGTTCTGGCTACTAAATTTTTCCCTGCAGACAATCCTACGGCAGCATTTTTATCTACTCTGGCAACCTTTGCAGCCGGATTTGTTGTAAGACCTTTCGGGGCTTTATTTTTCGGAAGACTGGGAGATCTTATCGGAAGAAAATATACTTTCCTTGTGACACTGCTGATCATGGGATTTTCCACTTTCCTGATCGGGTGTATTCCGAGTTATGAAACCATTGGGTTTCTTGCACCGGTTTTAGTCCTGATTTTAAGATTACTTCAGGGACTTGCTCTTGGAGGTGAATACGGAGGGGCTGCTACTTACGTTGCAGAATACGCTCAACCTCATCGAAGAGGCTACTGGACTTCATGGATCCAGACTACTGCAACAGCAGGACTTTTTATTTCATTAATTGTTATTCTGATCACCAAGACCACTCTTTCTGCAGAAGAATTTGACACTTGGGGATGGAGAGTTCCTTTCTGGATTTCCATTCTGATGGTTGCCGTATCTTACATCATCAGAAAGAATATGAAAGAGTCTCCGCTTTTTGCGAAAGCAAAAAGCGAGGGAAAAACTTCTAAAAACCCCTTAAAGGAAAGTTTCGGAAACAAATACAACTTCAAGTTTGTACTACTGGCTTTGTTCGGGGCCGCGATGGGACAAGGAGTAATCTGGTATACAGGACAATTCTATGCCATGAGTTTCCTTCAAAAGGTCATGAATGTAGAATCTGCGCAGGTAGATTCATTAATGGCCACCGCTTTATTCTTAGGAACGCCTTTCTTTGTCTTTTTCGGATGGCTGTCTGATAAAATCGGAAGAAAAGCAGTGATGATGACCGGAATGCTGGTCGCCATTTTAGCGTACAGGCCTATTTATGACAGCATGTTCAAAAGTGTGAGCCTTGAGAGTAAAACTGTTGCCGCTAATGGAATTACTGAAAAAAGAACAGCAAAAATCCACAATGATATTGCAACAGACAGCCTGGTTACTTTCCACAAAGAAACGCTTTATACAGACGGAACCCTGATCAAAAAAGACAGTGTAGTTCACTGGTCACCTTCAGGAGTTGTTATGAAAGACGGAAAAGCCGAAGAGCCTAAAGTTTCCCAAAGTTTAAAATTAAGTGACAATACCAAATGGTACCTGGTTTTCCTTGTATTCATCCAGGTGATCTTTGTAACCATGGTATACGGACCTATCGCAGCTTTCCTTGTTGAAATGTTCCCTGTGAGAATCCGATACACCTCAATGTCACTACCTTATCATATCGGAAACGGAGTATTCGGGGGGCTTCTTCCGGCCGTGGCAACTTATCTTGTAACCACCGGAAAAGAAGCAGGACATGCAACCTGGTATCTTGAAGGATTATGGTATCCGATCGGAGTGGCTACGGTATGTCTCATCATCGGATTGTTTTATCTTAAAAATAAGAACAATAATCTTCACGATTAAGTACTGAATCACTCAAATTTTTATTAATTTTAAAACTACTAAAATGAACGGACTAAAAAAAATATTAGGCATTCTCTGGATCGCAATAGCAGTAATTGTGGGTTATTTCGGAATTACCGTACTGGGAATCCCGAAAATAACTTCCGGAAAACAGGAAGATCTGGTTTTTGGCATCATCATTCTTTTTGTACTGATGCCGATTATCTCAGGTGGAATGGCTGTTTTCGGATATTACGCCTTAAAAGGAGAATATTCTGACGACAAAATTTAAAGCAATATAAAAAAACAGATAATTGATGGATGCTATATTCATCAATTATCTGTTATCAATTATAAAAAATGGACATCACGATTAAAGCAATTCCTCGTCCCTCTGAAGATAAAAGAGTTATTGATCTCATCCACAGATTAAATACTTCTCTTACTACAATCTCTGGGGAGAGTGGAAGCAAAAGTGCAAACCTTGACGACTTTACTCAGGAGAAAGCTTTGTTTCTCATTGCTGTAAGTGATGAAAAAGCCATAGGCTGCGGAGGCTTTCGCCCCCTTTCATCAGAAATATGTGAAATTAAACGCATGTTCTCTCTGGAAAAAAACATAGGGCTAGGCGGAAAGATCCTCTCAGCATTAGAAACGGCAGCAAAACAATTTGACTATAAATACATCTATCTGGAAACCCGTAAAAAAAATGACAATGCCGTGAAATTTTATCTGAAAAATGAATATAAAGTCATTGAAAATTATGGAATTTACATCGGACGTGAAGAAGCTGTATGCTTCGGTAAGGAACTAAAATAGTTATGAAAAAGAGACATGAACAAAAACTTATCATACTGAGCATAGGACTTATGATTGCTTTCAGTATTCCTGTTTCATTGCTTTTTAATAGCGACAGAGAGGTTTTGGGCTATCCTATGATTCTTATTTACCTGTTCGTGGTGTGGATGATTTCCATTATCATTTCTTTTGTAATTGTAAAAAGGTATGATGAGTAGTTTCGCCTTATTTTTTGTGGTTTTATTTTATCTGGCTCTTCTGTTCTTAGTTGCTTATTTAGCAGAGAAGAAAAGAAGTAAGATCTGGATCAACAACCCTTATATTTATGCTTTGTCTCTTGCCGTTTATTGTACTGCCTGGACGTATTATGGAAGCATAGGCGTTGCTGCAACAAGCGGATTAAATTATCTTCCGATCTACATTGGCCCTATCATGATTATTCCGGCATGGATCTATATTAATACGAGGATTGTAAGAATTTCAAGAGTCAACAAAATAAGCAGCCTTGCCGACTTTATTTCATTGAGATACGGGAACAGCAGAAGCCTGAGTGCTATTATCACGGTGGTTTGTCTGCTCGCCATTGTTCCTTATATCGGACTGCAGATCAAAGCTATTTCTGAAACTTTCCATCTGGTAACGGAAACTCCGATGTCGAAAGATATCCTGACTGATAATGCAACTTTTGTGGTAGTTTTAATTGCCCTGTTTTCATCCTATTACGGAACAAGATATGTGGATGCTTCGGAAAAAAGACTTGGCATTATCTCAGCAATTGCACTGGAAAGCTTTTTAAAGCTATTTTTCATCATCATTCTCGGATTTTTTGTTATTTATTATGTCTTTGACGGATTTTCAGACATTTATGAAAAAGCCAGCAAGTTTGAAGATTTTAAAGAAAAAAATACCTTCAACGGGATTGAAGGTGCCATGAACTGGATGGTTTTATGCATGATCTCTGCTACAGCCATATGCATTTTACCAAGACAGTTTCACACTGCGATTGTTGAAAACAGACAAGAAAAGCACATCAGAACAGCCATTTGGTTTTTCCCGCTTTATCTTTTAATCTTCACCGTATTTATTTTTCCCATTGCCTGGGGCGGCAGATTAATTTTTGACGGACAAAAAGTAAATCCTGAGTTCTACTCTATTCTGATTCCACAGCATTTTGACAACACCTTAATCACGGTATTTGTATTTCTGGGAGGATTGAGTTCATGTATTTCCATGATTATTATTTCTGCCATTACCCTATCTATCATGCTTTCCAACAACCTTATCATCCCGTATGGCTTGCTGGGAAAACTAAAGTCTGAAAACGAGGAGCAAAACACCAGAAGCATTACCAATATCAGAAAATTCAGCATTTTCGCTTTGATCATCATGGCTTTCGCTTTCTATAAATATTTCATTCTGAAAACTTCACTGGATTCTGTAGGATTGATCTCATTTGTGGTTATTGCACAGCTGGCTCCTGCATTTTTCGGGGCTTTATTCTGGAGAAGAGGAAGCTACAAAGGCGCTGTTACAGGACTTATAGCGGGATTGATAATCTGCTATTTCGGATTAATTATTCCTCAGTATTATTTTTCATACAACCAGGAGTTCAAAGGAGTGCTGAGAGATATGTATAATGCTTTCGGTTTTTTCACGATTCCTTATCTGGGAAGAATTCCACAGATTTTTTTCTGGTCGATGCTCGTAAATACCGGCTTGTTTACCATTATTTCCGTAAGCTCAAAAGGAAATTACCGGGAAAGGAACTTTGCTGAACTCTACGTTGATATTGACAAATATATTCAGAATCATGAAAATGCTTTCATCTGGCGTGGGACAGCCTATATTTCGGATATCCGGAATATCCTTGAACGTTTTTTAGGCAAAAATAAAACAGAACAGGCGTTAAGAATTTTTAATTTAAAATATAACATCGACTCTAATACCGAGACTGCTGATTCAAGGTTTATCAAATTCTCAGAAAACCTTTTGGCAGGAAGAATCGGAACTGCTTCCGCAAAAATATTGATTGAAGGCGTCACCAAAGAAGATAAAATATCTTTAAAAGAAGTACTGAATATCCTTGAAGAATCCAAAGAAAATATCACCTTAAACAAAAAACTTACAGAACAGTCTGAAGAACTGCAGAAGCTTTCTGATGACTTAAGAAATGCCAACGAAAGTCTTATCATCAAAGACCGTCAGAAGGATGATTTCCTGGATTCCGTTGCCCATGAGCTGAGAACCCCGATTACAGCCATCCGCTCTGCGGGAGAAATTTTAGCGGACGATGATGATATGCCTTTTGACATTAAACAGGAATTTTTAAACAACATCATTACAGAATCTGACAGATTAAGCGAAATTATCAATGATATTCTTTACCTGGACAAACTGCAGCATGGTGAAATCTCTTTACATATTCAGGAAAACAATATTCTTGAAACTTATAAAAAAGCATTAAATCCGCTTATTCACCTGATACAGCAGAAAAATATTCATTTAAGTGAAGTAAATCTCCTGAATCAGTTTATATTTGAATATGATGAAGCGAGAATGATTCAACTTTTTCAGAATATCTGGGGAAATGCTTTAAAATTTACGGATGAACAAGGCACCATCCAGACCAAGTTATTTGAAAAAGATGAACAGCTAGTGATTACCATTTTCAATACCGGGAAACATATTCCGGAAGAGGATCTGGAAATGATTTTTGACAAGTTTTATCAGTCGAAAAATCAGAATATTTTAAAACCTACAGGAAGCGGACTGGGACTGGCCATTTCCAAAAAAATAGTACAGGCACTCGGAGGAAGTATAAAAGCCGAAAACAGCGGACTGGGCGTAACTTTCACCATAAGCATTCCCAAAAAAACTAAAAAAGAGATTACAAATGAAGTTGAACACCATTAAAACCTTTTTATGAGAAAGATCATTATTGCGGATGACGAACACAAAATCTTAATGTCGCTGGAATACAGTTTTAAGAAAAACGGGTATGACGTTTTTATTGCCAGAGACGGCACAGAAGTCCTCGACTTCCTGAAAACAATGGTTCCGGACGTCATTCTTCTTGATATTATGATGCCAAACCTTGATGGATACAGTACTTTGGATATCATCAGGCAGGATGAAAAACTGAAAAATACCAAAGTGATCTTTCTGAGCGCCAAAAACAATCCCAGGGATATTGAAAAAGGACTGGAAATGGGCGCAGATGCTTACGTCACAAAACCCTACTCGATCAAAAAGCTGATGCAGCAGATTGAGGAGATGTTTTAGATTGCTTCGCCTCCGGCCCGCAATAGCACAGCTTAAACCCAACACAAGATTATTGACATGAAAACAGATACATTATTTAAACAAAGCATAGAAAATAAAGAAGGCTTCTGGAAAGAGCAGGCAGGGAAAATACAATGGTTTGAATTTCCCCAACAGATCCTTTCCAAAGACGAAAATGGTTACCCACAGTGGTTTTCTGATGGAAAGCTCAATATGTGCTATTTATGTATCGACAAACATATTGAAGACGGATTTGGAGATCAGATTGCCATTGTTTATGATTCACCTGTTACCCGCCAAAAGAAAACCTACACTTTCAATCAGGCGCAAGAAGAAATTGCAAAGCTGGCTGGAGGATTGATTTCTCTAGGATTAAAAAAAGGAGATACAGCCGTTATTTATATGCCAATGATTCCGCAGACGCTCTTTGCCATGCTGGCATGTGCAAGAATCGGAGTTATTCATAATGTGGTTTTCGGAGGTTTTGCCCCTCATGAGCTTGTAGTAAGAATTGATGACTGTAAACCCAAAGTTTTAATCACTGCTACAGCCGGTGTGGAAATTGCCAAAAGAATTCCTTACCTGCCACTGGTAGAAAAAGCGATTGAACTGGCGCAGGATAAAGTAGACAATATCGTTGTATACAACAGAAGATTAGTGGATAATCAGGATGAAATGTTTGACGGATTAATTGATTATGAAGAACTGGTAGAGCAATCAGCTCCGGAAGAATGTGTTTCTGTAGAATCTACCCATCCGCTTTACCTGCTTTACACGTCAGGTACTACCGGAAAGCCCAAAGGTATTGTTCGTGATACCGGAGGATATGCCACTGCATTACAATTCTCAATGACCTATGTGTATGGTGTTGAGCCGGGGGAAACCTATTGGGCTGCATCAGACTTCGGGTGGGCCGTAGGACATAGCTTTTCTGTGTACGGACCATTAATCAACAGGAATACGACTATCATTTTCGAAGGAAAACCTGTCATGACTCCTGATGCCGGAACTTTCTGGAGAATCATATCAGAATATAAAGTTTCGGTGATGTTTACAGCACCTACTGCTATCAGAGCTATTAAAAAAGAAGATCCGAACGGAGAACTGGTAAAAAAATACGATTTAACCCACTTCAGAAAACAGTTTCTGGCAGGTGAAAGATGCGATGTAGCTACTTTGGACTGGTTTGCAGAGCATATTGGCGTTCCGGCAATAGACCATTGGTGGCAGACAGAATCCGGATGGCCTATGCTTGGATTATTGACTTATGATGAAAATTATCAGATCAAAAGGGCATCCGCAGGAAAACCTGTTCCGGGATATGATATTAAAATCTTTGATGAAAATGGCTTTGAACTGGATCCCCATCATGAAGGTTACCTTGTGATCAGACTTCCTCTCCCACCCGGCGCTATGCTTGGAATCTGGAAAGACTATGATCGTTTTGAAAACAGCTATCTCTCCCAGTATAAAGGGTACTATTTCTCAGGAGACGGCGCCATACAGGATGAGGACGGCTATATATTCATTACAGGAAGAGTGGATGATGTAATCAACGTGGCAGGACACAGACTTTCCACTTCTGAAATGGAAGAAATCGTTTCCTCACATCCGGACGTTGCCGAATGCGCTGTAGTAGGTATTGATGATGATTTAAAAGGACAGGTTCCTTTTGCAACAATAGTTCTAAAAAACGGCTCAGCTATTTCCGAAGAAGACATAGAGAAAGACATTATTCAGATGGTCCGCAACAAAATCGGAGCGGTAGCATTTCTTAAAAACGCCATGGTTGTCAAACGATTACCGAAAACAAGATCAGGAAAGATTTTGAGAAAGCTGATCAGGACCTTACTGGACGGGAAAGATTTCCAGATTCCATCAACGATTGATGATGAAAAAATCATTGATGAAATTCAGGAAAAAATCAAAGAATATAGGCTTTAAACGGGAAATTAAACATAAATTTAAAATATAATAAATTCAAATTTCAAAAACGAAAGGGATATGAGAAATTACTTGATAGAAGATTTACCACAATATTTTGAAGACTATAAAAAATCTATCAAAAACCCAAAAAAATTCTGGGATAAGGTAGCGGATCAGAATTTTGTGTGGTACCAGCGATGGAGCAAGGTTGTTAAGTACGATATGAATGAAGCCAAAATCACATGGTTTAAAAATGCAAAACTCAATATTACCAAAAACTGTATCGACAGGCATCTGTCGATAAGAGGAGATAAAACGGCTATCATCTGGGAACCCAATGATCCTAAAGAAGAAGCACAACACATTTCATACAACGACCTCTATACACGTGTCAATAAAACAGCCAATGTTCTTCGTGACATGGGTATAGAAAAAGGAGACAGAGTATGCATTTACCTTCCTATGATTCCTGAACTTGCCATTACAATGCTCGCCTGTGCTAAACTGGGTGCTGTGCATTCTGTTATTTTTGCAGGGTTTTCGGCTTCAGCAGTGGCTTCCAGAGTGAATGACTGTGAAGCGAAAATGGTCATTACTTCGGATGGAAGCTATAGAGGAAATAAAGTTCTTGATCTTAAAAGCATAGTAGATGATGCATTGGAAAAGACACCAACTGTTGAAAGCGTTCTTGTGGTAAAAAGAACCCACAATGAAATCAAGATGAAGGAAGGAAGAGATCACTGGATGGCTGATTTGTACGAAAAAGCTTCTCCTGATTTCGTCACTGTCATTATGGATTCTGAAGATCCCCTTTTCATTCTATATACTTCCGGATCTACAGGAAAGCCAAAAGGAATGCTTCATACCTGCGCCGGCTATATGGTATACACCGCTTATACCTTTAAAAATGTATTCAATTATAAGGAAAACGATATCTATTGGTGTACTGCGGATATCGGATGGATCACCGGACATTCTTATATCCTTTACGGACCTTTATTGAATGGCGCTACTACAGTAATTTTCGAAGGTGTTCCTACTTATCCTGAACCGGATCGTTTCTGGGAAGTGATTGAAAAACATAAGATCACTCAGTTTTACACTGCGCCTACAGCCATCCGTTCTTTAGCAAAAGAAAGTGCAGAATGGGTAGATAAGCATGATCTTAGCTCCCTTAAAGTAATAGGCTCTGTGGGTGAACCTATCAACGATGAAGCATGGCATTGGTTTAATGACCATGTCGGAAGAAAAAAATGTCCTATTGTAGACACCTGGTGGCAGACAGAAACAGGAGGAATTATGATTTCACCGCTTCCTTTTGTGACACCAACCAAACCTACCTATGCTACCCTTCCATTACCTGGTGTACAACCTGTCCTGATGGATGATAAACGAAATGAAATTACAGGTAACCAGGTAACCGGAAATCTTTGTATCCGTTTTCCATGGCCGGGAATTGCAAGAACCATCTGGGGAGACCATCAGAGATATAAAGAAACCTACTTCACAGCCTTTCCTGGCAAATATTTTACCGGCGATGGTGCATTAAGGGATGAAGTTGGTTATTACAGAATTACCGGACGTGTAGATGATGTGATCATCGTTTCAGGCCACAACCTGGGAACCGCACCTATTGAAGACAGCATCAATCAGCACCCTGCTGTTGCAGAATCGGCTATAGTAGGCTATCCTCACGATATCAAAGGAAATGCATTGTATGGATATGTAATGCTGAAAGAAACCGGGGAAAGCCGTGATAAGGAAAACCTGAAAAAAGAAATTAACCAGCTGATTTCAGATCAGATCGGCCCGATTGCCAAGCTGGACAAGATACAGTTTGTTTCCGGACTTCCAAAAACGCGTTCAGGAAAGATTATGCGTAGAATCCTGAGAAAAATTGCTGAAGGTGACTTCAGTAACTTCGGAGATATTACCACCCTTTTAAATCCTGAAATTGTAGAGGAAATCAAAAACGAAAGAATTTAATTAATCATTATTTAACCAATAGTGGGCCCTGGGAATTATTTTCCGGGGCTTTTTGTCTATATTTTTATAATTAAAAAATTACGACAAGTTTTGTCGTTTCGTGTATATATTTTGGCTTCAGAATAAAATAAAGCCAAATATAAATAATGAAATTAAATATTTAACAGCAGGTTTTACATTAAATCGCATTAATGTGATTTTTGCATCTTAAAAAGTGTTAATTTCGCAAAGTTTTAAAAGCTAATTACTAACTCAAAAAACATTAAAATGAGAAAGTTTTATCTCAGTGCACTTACTTTGTGCATGGTTCTGGGCGTATCTGCCCAGGAAGTGGTATGGCAGAAAGATATCCAATCCTCTACCCAGGATTTTCTAAGTCAGGTTACCACTACCATTGATCAGCAATATCTTATCACAGGAAGTTCCATACAGTCAGGAAGCGGGAAGCCGGAGGCTGGAAGTAAGCAGAACAACGGTTACGATTTTCACCTTATCAAACTGAACCAGCAGGGTGAAGAGGTCTGGGAAAAATACTTCTCAGGACAAAACCATGATTATCTCTCTGCAACGGTTACCACACAGGACGGTGGATTTCTTTTAGCTGGTACCAGCTATTCGGGAAAAGGGTTGGATAAAAAAGAGGATTCCAAAGGAGGATCAGATATCTGGCTGGTCAGAATCAATGAATTTGGGGATGAATTATGGCAGAAAACACTAGGAAGTATTTCTGATGAAGAAGCCAGAGCAGTTATTCAGACTACAGATTTAGGATTCTTTGTTGCCGGAAATGTACAGGGCTCTTCAAAAGGATATGGCTCCAAAGATGTTCTGATCACAAAACTGGACAAAGACGGAAAAGAACTCTCACAGGTAATTTTAGGAGGAAAAGGTTTGGATGAAGTAGAGAAAATGATTCCAACAAAAGATGGAGGAGCATTACTGGGTATTTATTCGAGAAGTTCTGAAGTAAAGGCGGGAAGCGGGAGGCTGGAAGCTGGAAGTGGCGTGAAGATCGACTCTTATTCCAAAGCCAGCAGCAACTTTGGCGAAGGCGACTACTGGATCGTAAAGCTTGACAAAAACGGAAAAGTGGAATGGGAAAAAAATTTCGGAGGAAAAGGTGATGATCATTTGAGAACATTGGCTTTAACTTCAACCGGCTTTATCATTGGCGGGGAATCCAGATCAGAAAGGTCAGGAAATAAAACCGTAGGAATTGAAGAAGGAACAGACCTCTGGCTGATTTCCTTGAATGAAAGAGGCGATGAACAGTGGCAGAAATCTTACAATTTGGGGAACCGGGATATCCTGATGGGTATGAATGTAATAAACGGGAAGCAGGAAGACGGAAACGGGAGTTCTAAAGGCATTCTGCTGGGAGGTTATACCCAGGCGGAAGGAAGAATAGAAACGGATGATGAAACTTTCTGGATGTTATACCTTGATCATAATGGAAATGAACAGTGGAGAAAACACGTCAAAGGAGAATCAAGGAAGAAAGCAGAGAGGCTATCTGATTTAAAACTCAACAGGGACGGTTCTATTGTTCTGGCCGGAACCAGTGCAGAAGAGCTGGGGAAAGAAAACTGGAAGATTGTAAAACTGGGAGACAAACAGGTTGATCAGTTAATTGAAAAATACGATATCAAAATCTACCCGAATCCGGTGTCAGATTATGCTTACATAGAAATTGGCTTTGATTTTAAAGAGGCTGATATTCTGTTGTATGATATGAGCGGAAGACAGCTTCAGAGTATAAAAACGAAGAACAAAGTGACTAAGGTGAATACCCAGGCTTTGGTTCAGGGAGCCTATCTGGTGACGATAAAAACGGATAACAACAAAACGGCGAATGCTAAACTAATTAAGAAATGATACACATGAGAAAACACTTTATTTTTCTTTTGTTGGCATTTTGTATATGCCTGAAAGCACAAAGCAATCCTACAGAATTCGATAAACCTATACCTACTCTTTCTTATTTATCTACTTATGTAGATACACCCATTGATATTTCAACAGGTACTCCAAAAATAGATGTATCTGTTTTTGGTCTTCCAACAAGAAATAAGAATGTGAATATTAATCTGGGAATGTCTTATCACATTAAAAACTCAGCCCGATTTCAAAAATCTTCCGATGTTGGTTTAGGATGGAGCCTGATGAATGTTAATAATGCTATTTCTAAAGTTACCATTGGAGCATTGGATGAAAAAACGGCGAATAACCCACTGACGAATATGGATTTATTCCAGTTCGATGATGTATTTTATTTTAATGCATTTGGAATGTCTGGTAAGTTTGTTTTCATAAAAAGTGGTAGTACTATTACCGTTAAGAATTTAGGAACTTCAAAGGAAAAAATTGAATTTACTAACTCGACCAATAAATTCTATGATATTTTAGATTTTAAAATCACTGATGAATATGGTAATCAGTACTTTTTTAATAAAAAAGTTTTAGCTATAGAAAATTATTATCACGAAGTTTATCCAGGGGCCTATTATTTAACCAAAGTATTGGATGCTCAGAATCAGGAAATTGTTAATATTGAATATACAGAATATCCTTACTCAGAATATCAACTCGCTATGATGGATTATAAACCTAAAAAAATCATTTCTAAAGATTATGGAATAATTAATATTGAATATGATTATTTTCCAGAGAATAGATATAAGTCCAATACCACTAATATGGCAGATTGTTACCGTGTCAAAAAAGTAGAATTAAAAGACACACAAAACAGACTTGTACAGCAACTCGATTTGGAATATGGAGGTTTTGCTTATTATAAATACGAATTCGGTAATACTGTTACTTATAATACAACAACGCTCGATAAGATCACTAAGAAAAATAGCCAGGGAAATGAAATTGAATCCCGATCATTTGTTTATAATACAACAGGAACTGACAGAAATTATGGACCATCGCCTAATTTTGGGTTTGATGTATGTCCTACTGATCCTGAGCCTATAAGAGAATGGATTGATAATCCAAAATATTCTGCCATTGGAAGTTTGTCAAAAATGATCTTGCCTACTAAAGGCTATGTTAAATTTAATTTTGAATCCAACCAATTTGAAATTCCATCCTGGATTTCGGGAATAGGATACATTAGCGGAAAAGAATCATATTATTTTAAACCAATTACTTCTTTCAGTTTCGATACAAAAATTAACAATACTTTCGCTTTTAACGTAACAACGACTGGAAATCCTCAATATAATTATAGGGCACTTGTTTTTTGTTTTCAGGTCAATGGTTATGACCCAAATCCTTTACTTGATCCTGAAGCAATTCCTAATATAACCTTTTTTGTAGACGGTCAGGCAGTAATGCAGACTGCTGATGGCTATGGAAGAATATATATGCCCGAAGTGTTGGAAGGTCAACATAGCATTACGATTTCGGGAAACACGACTGGTGTTGGATCTTTATCTGTTTCAGAAAAAACGGAGGCAGAGTATCCTCAAAGCTATATAAGTAAATATGGGGTAAGAATTAAAAGTATAGAATATTTTGATACTGAATTTTCAGTCAAGCCTTCTAACTCTAAAACCTATTACTATGAGAAGTTTTCGGATATCAATAGTTCCAGTGGTATACCTTCTCTGTTCAATAGTTTTAAAAAAAGCTCGGATTTTATAACAATGTATGGAGGATATGAACTCAACAGAAATATCATCTATAAAAATGTGAAAGAAGTAGATCGTGATGGAGGATATACTAAATATACTTTCCTTGGCATGGATGATATAAACCCCTCTATGACTAACAGTTATGCGGATAATCTCGATTATATGGAAGATATTAATAATCGAGGATTGTTAAAAAAGAAAGAAATGTTTGACTCAGCTAACCAAATGATAGCTTCAGAAAGCCATGAATATACTACGCAAGCCTTATCTGCCACGCCTATTATGGTGGAGCAGCCTAGCGGGTATATAAAACTTAATCCTATATATGTCCGAAATCATAAGATTACAAATACGCTTTATTTTCCTCAAAATAGATTTGTCACTTCGTTAAAAGAAACACAGATAAACCAGTTTGACTTCAATGTAGATTATGCTAAAGAAACTACAGAAAGAGGGGTGTATGAAACTTATTATTTTTATCCACAAGCTAAGTTATTGAACAAATTATTGGATAAAAATATTTATAAATATCTATTAGAGAAAAAAGAAACTTTCAATGGTAAAACACTATCTCGTGTAGAAACTAAATATGATAATGCTACTAATCTGTTTCCAAGTTCAGGGCTATCTTATGATCTTCAGGATATTCCATCTACAGATATTGTGTATGACCAATATGATTCCCAAGGAAATCTTCAACAATACACTACAAAAGACGGTATTTCCACAGTCATCATCTGGGGCTATAACCTGACCCAGCCTATTGCGAAAATAGTAGGAGCTAAATTATCGGATATTCAGCAGTCCTTAATAGATTCCATTGTGACAGCTTCCAATACAGATGCATCTGCTACAGCTAATAATGATGAGACTTCATTTTTATCAGCATTGAATACCTTCAGAAGTAATACCGCATTATCCGGTTATCAGATCACTACTTATACTTATGACCCTTTCGTAGGAGTAAGAAGCATCACCCCACCATCAGGAATTACCGAAAGCTATAGTTATGATTCGGCTAACCGACTTGAAAAAGTGATTGACGTGAATGGTAAAGTGCTGAAAGAAATGAAATACAACTATAAAAACTAAAACCCATAAAAAGAATATTAATTCCTATAGGAATTCTCCTTATGGAACTGCCAAGTCTCAGGAGGGAACAATGGCAAAAGCTAAAAAAAACTATTAAGAAATGAAAAAGATAACACTTTCTATATTTAGTCTATTTTTTTATGAAATTGTGTGTTCTCAACATCATATTGGAAATGAGTTAACTAATATTGTTCCTCCTTCTCCACAATCAGGAGAAATAATTTCATATGGAAATCAGCCACTTAATGAATACAAAGGAATGGCTCAAATAAACATTCCTATTGCAAAAATAAATGAGAAAGATATATTCAATAATATTGAGCTTAAATATTCAAAGCTGGGTGTTAAAGTAAATGATATCCCTAATAATGTTGGGGTTAGCTGGCTTCTTGATATGGGTGGTGTAATTACCAGGACAATATATGATTTACCTGATGAAATGCAACTTCCGTCTAAAAGATTAATTTTCGATAACTTATATGGAATCAATACTTTAACACAATCTCCAAATGGCTCAGCCAATGCGATTTTATTGAATAGTTATATTAAAGATACAACTTTCGATAATGAAGTAGATATATTTAATATTTCGGTTAATGGCCTTACTGGTAGTTTTTATTTAGATAAAGATTTAAACCCTGTATTATTAGCAAACAGTCATCAATTTAAAATAGAAACAATAGGGGATTTTAAAATTACGCATGAGTTTAAATTAACAACAAATGAAGGAATAAAATACTACTTTGGGGGAAGTGATGCTATTGAAAAAACATTTGTGAGAGATGCTCCAGAATTTAGTGGATTTACAAGTTTTTATTTAACAAAAATACAAAGTGTACAAGACAACGAAATAAGTTTTGAATATAAAAATATTGGACCAAAAACAACTCCTATTTCAGAAACTGAATGGGAAACTATCAGAACTCAGACTTTTCAAGATTGTGTAAATTCAGTTAGACCATTAGGATCGAATAAAACTTATTCTGGATTTGTTTTAAAAATATCTGATGCTCGAGTTCTATCTTTTATTAAAGGGAGCCAAACTACCATTAAGATTAATTACGATTCCTTAGATGTTGATAAGTTATCTTCAATAGAAATATTTAACAATAGAAATAACAAAAAGCAAAAAGAGTTTAATTTTATTTATCTAGACGCTCCCTTAAAAAAAAGATTTTTCCTGTCAAATATTAAAATATATGATTTTATAAATGATACTAAAATATTTAATAATGAGTATCTTTTTGAATATAATGATCCGCTTGCTATACCTGAAAGGATGAGTCGTAGTACAGACTTGTATGGTTATTATAATGGAAAATATTCCTCTACATTATTACCTGATCTCAATTTATTAATTGGTGATGGAACTGGTACTCCATTTCCTGAAGTTGCAGGATTGTCTGATAGAAGATCAAATTTTGATTATGCTGTAAAAGGAACACTTAAATCAATAACCTATCCAACTAAAGGCAAAACTTTTTTTGAATATGAAGGATTAGGGCAAAAAGAACTTTTGTATGATGGAAGATCTGGTGAGCTTGATGCTGATATAGTTCCAGGAGGAAATGAGACTTCTTCATTTATAGATGGCAGTGAAGTAATGGATGACAAAATTAGTATTAAATTATTTATATCTCAACATTTTATAAGTGGCCCTCCAAGTAATTATACTGCTAATTTCAAAATACTTGATGCTGTAACAAATGAAGTTTTGTATGATCAGAGTTTAATACTGCCTAAACCTGGTTTCCTTCAAGAAGGTCCATCTGAAAAGACGGTAAATTTTGATTTTACAACTAATAAGAATAAAAAGTATAAATTTATTATGAAATTATTAAGACCTAATTACCATGATATTGGTTATTATGATATTTCTTATAAAAATAAATATGCAGAAGTAAATAAAGTAGGACTAAGACTTAAAAAAATCTATGATTTTGATGGTAATAATATCACAAACATTAAAAGATTATACTATACTTCATTTGATAATATTAACAAACCTGATCTTCTTCCTAATAATCTTTATCAGATAGGTGGATATACTACTTACCTTTATGATTTGGCTGGTTGTACGGATGGTAATGGATCACCTACATTTACCCCAAAAGTTATTCAACAAACTATACTTTCATCTCAAAATTCAAATGATTATTTTGATAACCTGCCTTCTTTTCCTGTGGTTACCATTAGTTATGGAGGAGATAATTTTGAAAAAGGAGGAGAAGAAAAAAAATTTATAGATGGAGTTTTTGATACGACAGATATTTTTTATTCTCCTCCTCCTGCTACGGGTACAACTTTCTATGGAGATGCTTCTGATCTTAACTTAATCACAGGTTCTGCTGTAAAAGACTTTAACCGTAGTATTTTATATGAAGATTATAATGGAAAACTAATAGAAAATAGAATTTTTTCCAGCTTAATCAATGGGAAAGCTTACATGAAACAAAAAACCGTTTTTAATTATGACTTTAAAGAGTATAAAACAACTTACAATTTAATGGGAAAACCCGTATATGAGCAATTTTATTTTTCATCTGGACAAGATCCAAATAACATTATAACTAATTTAGCTTTGTTCTACCTTCCTAGAAAATCTTATTCTATTCCTCTGAATAGTAAAATAGAAACATTATATTTCGATAATATCCCTATAGATGAAAACAATGATTCTTCATATAAGAAACTAATAACAACGACAAATTATTCTTATAACAATACCTCTCATTACCAACTGACTTCCCAAAAAACAATTTTACCGGAACAGAATACGATGGAGATTAATTATAGCTATGCTCATGAGAAAAATAATCAGAAGCTGATAAACGCCAATATAATAGGTATTCCGCTGCAGACTATAACAAAAAAGGATAATGTAATAGTATCGAATACGGAAACCAAATATGACAACCCTTTGAATTTACTTCCAAGCTCTGTTGTCTCCACTGATTTACAAAATGTTGTTTCTACTGAAGTGGCTTACGATAAATATGACAGCAAAGGAAACCTCCAGCAATACACCACCAAGGATGGCCTTTCCACAGTCATCATCTGGGGGTATAACCAAACTCAGCCCATTGCCAAAATAGAAGGCGCTAAATTAGCAGATATCCAGCAGTCATTCATTGATTCTATTGTGACAGCCTCCAATACAGATGCATCAGCAGGCGTGAACAATGATGAAACAGCCTTCTTATCAGCATTGAATACCTTCAGAAGTAATACTTCATTATCCGGTTATCAGATCACCACTTATACCTATGATCCTTTAGTAGGAGTAAGAAGCATCACCCCACCATCAGGAATCAGAGAAAGCTATATTTATGATTCAGCTAACCGGCTTGAAAAAGTGATTGACGTGAATGGCAAAGTACTGAAAGAAATGAAATACAACTATAAAAACTAAAACCGATGAAAAAAATATTAATTCCAATAGGAATTCTCATCATGGGAACCGCTAAGTCCCAACTTACCAATACAGAAAATTATGTATACTCAAAGACGTATTTGTCCGATCCTACCCTTGCTAATGTTAAAAGCTCGGAAACAGTTCAGTATTTTGACGGATTGGGAAGGCTTAAACAAATCGTTAATGTAAAAGCATCACCTCTGGGGCGTGATGTTGTGACCCATATCGAGTATGATCAATTCGGAAGACAGGTAAAAGATTACCTGCCTGTTCCCCAGGGGAACACTTTAAATGGTGCTATTATTCCTAATCCTTTGAGCAATACAGCGAGTACTCCCTATGGCCAAGAAAAGATCTATTCTGAAAAAGTGCTTGAAAACTCACCTTTAGACAGGATTCAGCAGCAGATCCAGGTAGGCAATGACTGGAGTAATAAACCTGTTAAGTTTGAATATTCTGCCAATATAGGAAATGATGTCTACAAATTTGTTCCTGCAACGGTATGGGAAAACGGAGCCACTAAAACGACTTTAACGGTATCTGCGTATAGTGAGGCCAATCAACTCTACA
>NZ_JBPCHX010000006.1:0-447253 GCF_051011775.1 Chryseobacterium amylolyticum | reverse complement strand
AAAGAGAAGAGGGTTTTTGTCTGCTTTTGGCGGCCGAAACACACAAGATTAAATCCTTCTCTTATATTTAATTGGAATTTTTTGTTTTTTCTTTACAAAAATGTCTGTCCAAAAATATATGAAGTACGGTCATAAAAATGGAAATACTTTTCTGCTTTTTCATTAGGGTAGGAATTTTCTCTTTATTAACACACTAAAAAGTGTGTTGTTTGATGATTGCAAATGTATAAAATAATTGTATAAACAGAAAGGTAAATTGATGAAATTATTCTAATAAAGTTTAATGGTTTGTTGCTGTCAATGGATTATGATGATTCTGTAGAGATATAACTGAAAAGCTTTACTCAGGAAATTGCCTTATCTTTGAGGATCTGATGTTTTCAAAACTAATCAATATATCATAGATGAAATTTCTACTGGACCTTTTATTTCGTGTTTTACAGCTTTTTACAGAACCTTATTTCTTGCTATTTCTTGTGATCGTGCTCATTGCTCTGATGAAAAAAAATAGTAAACATAGAAAACTGAGAATGGGAATGGGCATATTTGCCGTTTTGGTGGTCATTTTTATAGGAAATGGTTTTCTGGGCAAACTGATTTCAGGATATCTGCAGAAAGGCTACCTCAATGTTTCTAAAGTCAGGAATACTACTTCTCCGCATCCCGTTATAGTTGTATTAGGCGGAGGGGTTGTAGATATAGACCATATAGAAAAGCTGCATACAATGTCTTATTCAAGAATGGTAACGGCCTACCAGCTGTATCATGCATACAAAACAGATCATAAATCCTGTAAAATATTAATTTCAGGAAAGGGAAGAGGGAGTATCAGTGAAGCGGAATTATTTCGGGAGAATTTTAAAAGAATGGGGGTGGCAGATACTGACATTATTAAGGAAGATAAAAGCATGAACACGTATGAGAACGCAAAATATTCCAGCGGGATTTTGAAGCAGATGGCTCCTTCCAGTATAGATCTGGTGACCTCTGGCTTTCATATGAAAAGATCTGTTTCTCTGTTTCAGACATTTGGATTACATCCTGTCCCGAACGCATCGGATTTTATTGATACTGAAATTACGCTGATTCCTAACAGCTACAATGCTGCTTTTACTTTTGTCATGCTTAAAGAGGTCCTGGGAATATGGCAGGTGCAGCTGTATAACAGTTTGGGATTGAATGGATAAAAAATGTAAGATTATTTTAACTGAGAGACAAATTTTTATTCAAAACCATGCGTTTGACGGTGATATTGTAAGTTAGAAAGATTTAATTTATGGTTATTATTAATTATCAGCTGTCCAGATAAAGCTCCAATTAATTGTAAATTATCAGTAATTGAAAACACACCTTTATCAAACATGATATGGTGGTTAGGGCAAAGACAAATAAGATTATCAGGATTATCATCTCCATCATGAGGTTTACCTAGCGGTTTAATATGAGCGCCTTCAGCATAATGACCTAATTTAGTTGGGATGGAGATCAGGCAAACTTGGCATTTGAAGTTATATAATTTTTTTATTTGCCACGCAATTTTAGTATCGCGTACGATTCTTAAAACAGTGCTTTCTGTTCTTTTTTTGACTTTTTCAGAATAGTCAAGTTGAATTTGACGAGTTGTCTTTTTTATTTTATTATTACCAGAATATTCCAGACGAAATCTGCAAATTTTAAAACCACTTTTACCAGTTTCCTCCCAAGCATCAACAACACTATATAACCCAGCATATGTATAACCTTCTGGAGGTGAAAATTCAGACTTATGTGTTGATCCGCGTATAACACGTACAGGTAATCCTTGATCCATATTTATTAAAAGTCCTGCATTTCCTTTTTCCCAAGTTTGATCTTTTATTTGTTTTCCTGTATTACTATCATTGCCACCAGCTCCTGTGTAAACAATTTCTTCTCCGAAATCTAAGTCATCTTCATAACCTCCAGAAAGAACAATAGCAGCAGTACCTTCTTTCGCATTCCCATCAATTCCTGCTCCCCAATTTCTATGAAAACTTGTAGACATCATTTCTTTTCTATTATTAAAATGATAGCCTTCGTCAATACCTTCAATCTCACCAAATATAATAGGTTTACTCACGGTTGTTTTTATTTAACTACAAATTTATGATTTTGAGTTAAAAAAATAATCATAAGCAGGTTTTTATAGTATATTTTATGGTTAATATACATGCTTATGCAAAAACTAAAAGCCCAAATAAAGCCCTGTTTTTCAAACCAGTAACTATGCTATCTGACTGAAAATAGAGTGGATATATGGGCAAAAATGCTTTCAGGTCTAACATCTGAAAATATGGGTTAAAAACTACATAAAAAATACATTAAACTTGTGTCCATCAGGATCCGCAAATACAAAACCATAATAATTTTCCCCAAAACTTTCAGGTTCTGAGACGATGGTTCCGCCTGCGTTTTTGACTTCATTGGCCCAACTGTTTACCTGTTCTTTACTTTCTGCAGAAAGGGTAAATATGATTTCGTTGGAGTTTTGCGGATCTCCAAAGTTCATGGTATTTAAATTTCTTTCGATGATATTTTTTAAGAAAAAATGGATGACGAATTCATTTACTCCGAAAAAAAAGCTGACCAGTTCATTGGAACTGTGCGGATTATTAGGCTTGAATCCCAGTTCTGTATAAAATTTCTGTGTGCGTTCAAGGTCGGTTACAGCCAGATTGGCCCAGATCATTTTAGGTTTCATATTATTTATATTTTGGTTAGGATAAAGATATTATGTTTAGCTATCATAAAAACTGTCATGTGGCAAGATTTTGTATTTTTAAGATGTAAATGAAAAATTATGGAAAATACTCTTCAGGAATTGGATATTCATCTCAAAAGAATAAGACCTGATTTTTACAATAGCTTACAGGATTCATCCGGGGAGAATGCTATAAATAAACTGGAAGAGAAATATAATATACGGATTCCTCAGGATTTGAAGACATTATATCTGTGGAAAAACGGGCAGGAGAGTAGTTCTTATGATGCCTTTGTGAACAATTCTATTTTTATGCCGTTGGAGCAGTCGCTGGATACTGCTCAGGAACTTACCTCAATGATTGGGACGGATTTTGACATCAAAAACTGGTGGAACCGCCATTGGATTCCGATCTTTCATAATGGTGGCGGAAGCTATATCTGTTATGACTCAGAAGGAACTTTTACCGGGAATAAAGGTCAGATTCTTGAATTCTGGAACCGGGACGCCGACAGAAATGTAATTGCTTCCAGCCTTGAAAACTTTTTAAGAAAGCTCAACGATTATTATAAAGGATTATCTGCAGATCATACAGATGAATTTTTTACTGTGGAGAAAGAAAATGGTTATCCTTTAAATTTCCCGTTATTGTGATTTAACATAATATATAAATGGAAAATAATGAATAAAAATATCATCTATAAAATCAATGCATTAGGAGGAAATGCGGAGACTAACAATGCTTCTGAAAATTTTGCGGAAAACTGGAAGAATATAAGGTTCAGCAATCATCTTTATCATAAAGACTGGCAGCTGTACGGGATTGATGAATTTTATGAATCCCATAAAGGGCTTTATGACCGGGATAAGCAGAAATTTTTTGAAAATCTGTTGGGACATTATTTTTCTGATCATGATCAGGCATATGGACAGCATTTTTACAAGAATTGGTTTTTCACGCCATTTAAAGAAAATTCAGATGATTATGAAGAACTGGACGGACTTGTAGAAGAAAAAGAATTACGTGAAGTTGTAGAAGGTGCTGAAATGGAATTTATCTGTATATTTTATTCTTATGGATATCCTGATCATTTTTTTGTATGTACGACAGATCCTGATCAGGCGAATCCGACCGTTTACAGCACAGACCATGAAGTATATTTCCAGGAAATTGAAAACAGGGGAAAACTGGAAGATTTTCTGGACAGATTCATGACCCAAGAAGAGTTCTCAGAAACCGTTACAACATATCTGGAAGAAAAAAATAATGAATAAGGGATTCTCAGGCGATTAATACTCTATTTCAGGATTATTATAAAAAGTCCTATAATTTATATTATGTTAAATTGTATGGTGTTTTAGTTTCAAAGATTCAAAGCACATCTTAGATTGCATTGTTTTTAAGTTCTTGATTATTGCATCAGGTTTTCAAGTAATAATCAACTCTATTCCTGGTTTTCCTGAATAGCTTTTGTTCATCTATCTGTGTTGATGTTTGCAAAAATGGCGGATTAAGGAATCTTTAAATGGAACCTTAATCCGCCATTTTTGCAAACTGCTGTTAACAGTCGTATTTTCTATTTATTTTTATTTAATTTTTCTAGTTCTGGTAATTCACTTTTGTATTTTTCAACATCCCAAACTAAATCCCAATTTTTAACGTAGTCAGAGATTGGACCTAAGCCAACTTCTGTTCTTCTTTTATCCACATTGTCAGGATCAATTAAAGGTAAAACATAGTAAGTTTTATTATTCTGATTGATTCCTATCTGACTTCCGTATATTTGTTTTCTGCCTTCCCGGATTTCTATTCTGTCAATTAACAAAGCTAAAGAACCCGGACTTGCATTTCCTTTTGTTACAGCCTCTTTCATCATCGGCAAATATTTTTTCTGCGTTTCCAGATCTGAATGTTGAATGACAAGAAATAATGCACTGTTGGCTTGTGCGCCTACTTTGTCTTTACCAACCCAGCCTTTTTCATCCAATATTTTTTTTACTTTTATTAAATTAAGTGAGTCTTTCTGCATTGTTATTTTCCAAAGGTCATTCATTTCCTTAGATTGTGGACCGAATTTTTTTTGCGTTTCATCCATTTGCATTCTGTATTTTTGGTCTTCCTCAAGAATTGCCAATAATTCAGCCTGCAGGGGTTTGTCATAATTGGCTTCTATTGCCGCTACTTTTTTTTCTAGCTTTTCAATAGTTTTCCCCCACTCCTTTTTTGAATGTAAATTTTCTAAATCAGTATCAGAATTTAAGTGCTTTAGATTGGTCCAGCCTTTATCTATTGACAGGTTCAGCCATTTAAATGCTTTTTTTGTATTTCCTGCTAAAGCAGATGAGCATGCGCCATTATATAAGTCACTGGGATTTTCGCTTTCAATTTTAAAAGCTTTATCATATACATCAGCTGACATTTTATAATTTTTTGCTCTGTATAATTGATCGGCCTCACTTATTAATTTTGAATATTCCTGAGCATTAATGCCTGTGAATAAAAATAATAATAACAAAGTATAAATCGTGTTTCTCATTTTTTCTGTATTTAATTCTTAAGTTTTAGATGGTTACATTTTTTTTCAAATTTACATATTAGGTCGGTTTAATTTATATGACTTAACTCCATTATTTGAAATTATTTAAGTTTATATATATCTTACCTGTTGAACGGATATTCATTAACCCAATGAAATCCTCTTTTATTTAACGGGTAATCTTCCTTTTTCTTTCTTATTGTTTTTATTTTCACAGAATCACGGCCTTTATTTCCTGTAAAAATAATACTATCTTTTTGAACACTGTAATGCAGGTAGGCATATATGTTCTGTTCATATGTTTTGCGAAGCATAAGTGTTTTTTTTCCGGTATCTAAAACACTCTGAAATATTTTAGTACTGTCATTATTCAGAATTATATTTGTCTGCCCCGGATAACTGATTACTATTTTTTTCCAGCCCAGAGAATCATTGCAAGGTATTTTCTGGTTATTGATAATATACTGATCAACAATATATGCTCCTTCCATTGGGACTGCCGGCGGTGTATAAAACAGCGCAGATGAAGAGCTCGATATAAAAAAAGCTATTACAAGCCATTTGAGTGTAGTAAGTGTAATTCTCTTCCATTTTTTGTCGGATGTTCTTTTTTGAAAACGTAATTGCGATGGCTGATGCAGTACAAAAAAACGATATAAGGCGATGGCATCACCGCTTACAATAAAGACACAAAACAAAACAATATGGCTGGAAAATATTTTTACCGGAACGTCATAAAAGAAATTCAACAGTGCCACATTGATCATCACCGTCATGGAAAAAAGTGCGCCAAAAGTTTTGGTTCTCCTGAAAAGAAGCAAAAGCCCCCCAATAACTTCCAGCAATCCGGAAACAAAGGTATAACCAGTGGAAGCTCCCATCATGGTCCATACCACACCCATTGGCGACATATCTCCAACTCTTTCTTCCAGCCTGCCAATTGTGTTAGCGGGAAACTGCCCGTCGTGAAGTTTTGCAAAACCATACGAAAGCATGACCATAGCAACATAATAGCGTGCGATTACTACCGTAAACCAATGAAAGTCTTTAAATGTTCGCTGTTTTTTATCCGCAAGAAGTATAACGACTGCAGTTATTACAGCCAAGCCTACATTTACAAGCACTACCCAATAATCCAATGTAGTATCGCCACTGCCGGTCATTTCAATATATTTTACCTGCTTTTGGTGAAAAACATTTTTACACAACCACAAAACGCTACTCTTATAGACTCCCCCAAAAGGTGAAAACTGTGAGGTAAAAATAAAAAGGTACACATAAGAAATAACACACAAGCGCAGGAAACGTACTACAGCATTATGCTTTCTTTGATTGGAAAAATTGATAGATTTTGTATCCATTTAGTAATATTTATTTTAAGGAAAAGAGTTCTGCATTTAAGCACATAATTTTAAATCATTTTTTGAGATTGATACTCTTTGAAAATGATCTTAGCATGCCATTTCTTCTTCCCAAAAATGTAAATATAATTCTTAGTTATTATTGTTAATAATCGGAGCAAGCTCTTTTTTCAATTCTTCAAATTTCTCCTTGCTCATCATATCAATTTCCACGAGTTCTTTTGCTTCTTTTAATTTTGCAATCGCTTCTTCCCTGGTCATTTTTCTATTTTTTAAAAGAATTTCGCCAGACTCAATTCCTAACTCCGTATCCATGACACTTAAATATTTATTAATTCCAAAAGCCCTGTCATTTATTTCTCCCAAAACCATAACTACGTACAAAGGCTTATTTTTGCTGCCTCTGTGATAAGTTTTTATTTCTCTGACAATAACTTTGGTATTTTTTAAGCTGATATCTGCCATATTCTGTGCTTCACCACCCATGGCAGACATAATACTTCCAAATCCGGCTGGTCTTCCCATTTGTATAAATTCATAAGTCTTTTTGGAAGTACTTCTCGATTGCGAAATCCCTCCTCTTGCTTTATTTCCATAACTTCCGGAATAGGTTCTTGTACTAAGTTCCTCAGAGGTAGGAGATCCTAATATTAAAGTATCACCTACCTTCACACTGTTTTTACTCGTTGTTATATATTCCTTAACCTGAGCGCCATTTTTAATAGTGTTGAAGAAATTAATATCCTGAGTATTTTCGTAGGTCAGTAAATCAATATTTTCCTGAGCCTGAATATTTACTATCGATAAAAGAATAGTAAAAAAAGTAATTGCTTTTTTCATAATTATTATTGTGTATATTGGAATTCGATTCTTAGTTTGCAGTTGGTTATTCTAGTTTACACAAATATAACACAGTTATTTATATATAAAATATGAAAAACCATAAAAGCTCCAAAATCCGCAGATTTTGGAGCTGAATTTAAAAAGGTAATCTTTCGGCTAATCTGTTATTGTTTGGTAATTTTATTGAAAAAAGTATCACCTTTAAAGATATAGTCTCCTGAAGGATATTCAGTCAGATCGACGGTATTTTTCCCTTTTCTGAACAATATATTTTTAATGAGGTTACCGTTATTATCATATAAATAAACATTTTCATCTACTGAGGATTCCACATTGATCACTCCTGTCGTTGGATTAGGATAAGCGGAAGTTTTTGTTTTTGGGGAAGCTTCTCTTGTTGACAGAAAGCAACCTGAAATATAGGAATCTCCGATAATATTAAACCCTTTGTTGATCAGCTGGGCTCTGGCCAGCATCGCTTGCGGTGTAGAATAAACCAATCCTGCTGCATCTATAGTTCCTGACGTTATTGTTGAGTTCGCCCATGTAGGATTATTATTCAGAGCGATGAGAAAATTGCTGTAGTTCGTACATGATAAGCCCGCATTTTTAAATCCGAAATAGATTGAATTCCAGCTGAAGTTCTGAAGCTTGGTATTCCACGCAGAAATATCCTGGTCAAAATGCGAAGCACCTGCAAACATATTAAATCCGGCGAAATAATCAACCTTACTTACATCCCAGTTTCCGATGGGCTGATTGAATGATACTGCATTTTCAAACATATGCTCAAAATCTGTTACTTTACCTGTATTCCAGTTATCAAGTGGCTGATTAAATGCTGCGGCATTATAGAATGTATAGCGGAAATTGGTCGCATTTTCTGTATTCCATGAATTTAATGGCTGGTTGAAAGCTGTGGCATCTGCAAACATGGAGGAGAAATCAGTTCCGGATGTTGTGTTCCATGCTGAAATATCCTGATTGAAAGAAGAGGCAGAAGAAAACATGCCGCTAAAATTGGTTACTTTTGAGGTATCCCAGTTTCCGATATTCTGATTAAACAGTGTCGCTCCGCTGAACATACCGCTCATGTCCGTAATACGGAATGGATTCCAGTAAGAAAACGAAGTATGGCCTGTCAAAGATGAACAGTTAAGGAACATTTGTGATAAACTGGTTATCTGTGTCAAATCAGGAGTATCTGCAGCCGTTACGTTAAGATTGGGACAGTTGGCGAATGCTCTGTCGAATTGCTGAAGCCATGTCGTATTTCCCCACTGGCTGAGTTCTATGAGTTCCTGATTTCCACCCGGAGGAATGATGTCGGTATTGGCCCTGAATCCGTAAAATGATCCGTTACCGCTGGATACTTTTAATTCGTAAGTGGCCTGCAGAGGATCTGGATGGAATGATGGCCCGAAATATATGAGTAAAGGTTCATTGCTGCTAGAGGTTGTATAATCAAACATCCCATTATGCTCAGGATATCCTACTTCGTGCCAGTAAATGGTGTAATCGGTTCCTGTGCCACCGAATCTTATTGAATGATCAATGACGCCGTTTGCATTGGGTTTCCAGATGGTAGTAAATTCATTCTGCGCATACGAAACGCAAAATAAAAGGAGAAAAATGATTATTAGTTGTTTTTTACACATAATTTAAAAAAGTTGTTTTAAGGTTAAAATTGGGTTAAGTAAGACAATTAATTTCCCGGGATTCTTTATCTTATTTCTGATACAAAGATACTGGCGCACAGCGACAAAACTCGTCGTGTTATAATTTAATGGCTTGTTTTTTTAAGTTTTTTTTGATGTAAAAACCCTCTGAAAATTACCCGGAAATGGTAATGACACAATTTGTTTTGTAATGCTGATTTTGATAAGAAAGGATGCCATAGAAACATTGGCAAATGCAGACTAAGTAAAGGAAAAAAGAGGGTGTTATTCAGATTTACAGATTACAGCAAATACAGACCTGGTTATAACTCTTCATACCTGCCCTGTTGATAATAAGTTGCTGAAATGATCGGAAATAAAGAAATAAATAGGAATAAATATTCTTAAAGAAATTATGGACTAAGGGCATAAAAAAACCGCTCTGAAAAGAGCGGTAAATTTTTTAATGTCAAATTGTTTGCTGGTTAGCAAGTAGAACCGCACTCAAGTAATTTGATGTGGATTACACCGTTAACAACACATTGTGTCTGGCATAAAGCGTTAGTTACAACAGTGCTTACACCGCCTACTACTCCACCTACTGTAGATCCTACGCCAGTTACAACACCACCAACGATAGTACCTACACCGCCTACTACTCCACCAACTACACCTCCTAGTCCACCTAGAAGTCCGCCGATTGGATCTAGTAATCCGTTACCTGAAATAGCTTTTAATTCGTTTCTGTCCAATTTTTTTAAGTTTTTCATAACTATAATTTTATATGATTATTACATCACGAATATATGAATAATATTTATACCATTGCAAATTATTTTAAATAAATTAATTATTTGTTTTTATTGTTTAATATTTCATTAATATATGGTCATTTTAATAAAAATATGATTTTCACTTATATGTGATTGATTTTCTAAATGTTAAAAAACATAATTCAATTTATGAAATTTGGAGTTATTATTTTTGTATTAAATTATATTTATTGTTGTTTATTTTTTAATTCATGTAAAATCATTATAATTCCTCTTAAATAAGGCTTGAGAGGATGGGAAATGAGTCTGTAAACTGCTGCCATTCATTCATTTTGGAGGAGATTGTCAAAATAATAGATAAAATTTGCTCCCTTCTGATAGCAAAACCTACCTGAATCATTGATAACGGAATCAAATTTTGTATTTTTGCTGACATACTTTAATCAATGTCAGTTTTTTCAAATAATATACGCTTTTTAAGAGCCAGAAGAAAGCTCTCCCAACAGAATGTAGCCGATGAATTAATGATTTCAAGAGTACGGTATTCAAAATATGAAAACGGAATATCCGAACCTCCTATCGAGCTGCTGGTAAAAATCTCCAAATATTTTCATGTAAGCATTGATCTTATGCTGTCTGTAGATCTGGAGAAACATCCGGTGGATGAAATGCTGAAACTTCCGGATAACAGGATCGTTCTTCCGGTAGCGGTAGATACTCATGGAAATGATACCATTGAAATTATTCCTCAGAAAGCTTCCATGGGGTATCTGGAGGGATACAGCGATATCGAATACATTGAAAGTCTTCAGCGTATTGCACTTCCTTTTCTTAACAACGGAAAATACAGGGCTTTTCCTGCAGATGGTGATTCTATGCCGCCGTTCAGAAACGGGTCTTATATTGTAGGGAAATATATAGAGGGCATCAGTGAACTGAAAGAAGGTAAAACCTATGTTTTTGTTACGCTGAATGATGGTATTACTTACAAGCGTTTTAAAGAAAGGAAAGAAAATGCAATCTGTGTAAGTGCTGACAATTCATTTTATGAGCCTTATGATATTCCTTTTGAAGAAGTAGTAGAAATCTGGCAGTATGCTTCAGGAATTTTCCCCGAAGATTTTGAACCGGGTGATTATGAAAACTATAATTTCAAAGAAATGTTCCGGGAACTGAGAAAGGATATCAGAGATCTTGATAAAAAGATCACAGGCCGCCGTCGTAAACAGTCATAAAATCAATATCTATTATAAAAATGCTCCTGGTATAAAACCAGGAGCATTTTTATATAGTACGTTTATGGTATTATAACTCCTCAGAAAGTTCAATCCATACGGGAGCATGGTCGCTGCTTTTCTCCCAACCCCTTACATGACTGTCTACTCCACCGCTTTGTAACCGGGACTGCAGATACGGACTTAATAAAATATGATCCAGCCTTATCCCTGCATTTCTGTCATAAGCTTTGTATAAATAATCCCAGAATGTATAGATTTTTTCGTTCGGATAGAGGCTTCGTATAGAATCCAGCCAGCCTTTTTTCTGAAGATCTTTATATGCTTTTCTTACTTCTGTCCGGTATAATGCATCATTTTCCCAGCGTTCGGGTTTATGGACATCAACAGGCTCCGGAATAATATTAAAATCGCCGATAAGAATGGCAGGAAGTTCCATTTTAATGAGCTGATCGGTTCGTTTTTTAAAACGTTTGAGCCATGATAATTTATAATCAAACTTAGGTCCGGGATAAGGATTTCCGTTAGGAAGATACAGACAGCATACCACTATCTGATCTATAATAGCTTCTATATAACGGCTTTGAATGTCCTCAGGATCACCCGGTAATGACCTTTGCACTTCTGTAATTTCTTTGTTTTTTGCCAGTATGGCCACTCCGTTCCAGCTCTTCTGTCCATTCCAGATGGCCTGATATCCGGCGTTATTGATGTCCTGCAAAGGAAAACGTTCCTGAGGTGCTTTTAATTCCTGAAGGCAGACAATATCCGGTGAAGCTTCTTTCAGCCATTTCAATAAAACAGGCAGGCGGCCATTGACTCCGTTTACGTTATAGGTTGCTATTTTCATGATGAAGGTTTTTGGAAAATCAATTTTTTTTAATTACGACAATAATTATTCCATCATAAATATCTATTAGGTGGTATTTTATGAAATAATAATCTAAAAAAATAAGTTTTGATGAATAATCTCTGGGCTGTGAGGTAAAAGTTCAATATATTTGTGATACAAGATATAGCTCATTAATACTAAAATTCCCCGATGAAAAGATATCCAGCCTTTTTATTAGCATTACTTTTTCCTGTTACAATGTATGGACAGCAGAGTCTCACTGCTGACGAATTGTTTGCTAAAGCCCGTACCACGGCCTTTGAACAGAAAGACTATACAACTTCTATAGCGCTGGCTAAAGAAGCATTGGAAAAAGCGCCGAATTATACGGATATTTCAGTTTTTCTTGGGAGATTATATACATGGAATAAAGATCTGGCTGCGGCGAGAGCTGTATTTGAAGACCTTGGAAAAAGAGGTGTTCAGGATGAAGATTATTTTCTGGCCTACGCCTCATTGGAATACTGGAATGATCAGAATACAAAGGCTATCGAAATTATTGATAAAGGACTTTCCTATCATCCAAAATCTGAAGCACTTTTGCTGCTGAAGGCGAAAGTATATTTTGGGATGGATCATTATGAGGAAGCTGATCAGGCTGTAAAGACTCTTTTATCCATCAATCCTAAAAATACGGAAGCAAGGGCTCTTGCTGTGAGAATAAATGATCTTTCTTCTAAAAATGCGGTTGGAATAGTTTATAATTATTCCCATTTTGACAAACAGTTTGATGACGACTGGCATATTGTGGGAGTAAGCTATAAGAGAGTAACTCCTATTGGTTCTGTGATTCTTCGCGGGAACTATGCCAATAAGTTTGCACAGGGAGGAACGCAGATTGAGCTGGAAGCTTATCCGAGACTTTCGAAAATGTTTTATCTGTATGTTGGCGGAGGATATTCTGATGATGTCGGTCTTTTCCCGAAATACCGTACCGGAGTTTCCCTGAATGCCAATCTTCCCCACAGCTTTGAAGCTGAACTAGGTTACCGTCAATTGTATTTCAGCAACAGCATCTGGATGTATACTGCTGCTGTAGGGAAATATTATAAAAATTTCTGGTTCAATCTGCGTACTTATATTACGCCGGACAGCAAAAATATTTCGCATTCTTATACGGCAACGGTACGATACTATACAAAAGGTGCCCAGGATTATTTTGCTTTTCAGGCCGGAACGGGAATCAGCCCTGAAGAAAATCGTAATAACCTCCTGGAAAATGAAACTTTTAAGCTTAAAACCTTTAAAGTAGGTGCTGAATATAATTTCTCTTACCGCACCAATCTGTTTTCTGTAGGAACCATGTATTATAATCAGGAATTCCGTCCGGGTGAGAAAGGAAATCAGTTTGATATTACTTTGGGCTACACCAGAAAGTTCTAAAACTTTGATTTCATTTTTTTCTTAAAGTTAACCATTACCGAATCAGGCATCAGTTTTTTAGTAGAATAAAACTTTGCATTCATACTTTTATACTGATTGAATCTGCCATTGATTTTAGTCATGGCTGCTGCATCACTGGAAGGATCTTCTTCCAGGTTCTTAAGCGTGAAAAGCTGTCCGTCATGGATATAATACTTTTCAGATACGAAATCAATAAGCTGGTTTTTACTCTGCATCATAGGAATTCCGGCCTTGCTGATTTCAGCATCTGCAGAAAAGCCTCTTCCCACCCATGTCACGGTAGAAGGTGTTTTGATTTGATAATTATTCCTGTAATAGGCCAGAATGGAAGGTGCAATATCAAAATGGCTCACTGTTTTATAAAAACGTTTTGGTTCCTTTAATAAAGGTGAATAGATTAACAAAGGAACATGGTACCTGTCAATTTTAGACTGTAAAGTAATTTCAGGCATACTGTGATCTCCTGTAATGACAAAAATTGTATTGTTATAATCCGGGCGTTTGCTGTAATTTTTGAAGAAACCTTTAATCGCATCATCGGCGTTCAATACTGAAATGAGCTGATCTTTATGAGCGGTTGCCCATTTTTTCTGCTCTGGAGTTAGAATCCCGGAATTAAGCCTTTGATTGTACAACTTTTCATAATAACCTTTATTATTGATTAAAAAAGGATTATGGGTTGAAAGCGTAAGGATCATATTGAAATACGGTTGATTCCATGGTTTTTGCTGCTCCTGCATTTTACCAAAAACGGCCTGGTCTTCATATCCCCAGCTCTCTCCGTTGCTGGCAGGAAGTTTACGGTACGGACTGCTGAATAATGCTTCATCCACAATATGATCTACTCCACTGTATTCCAGAAATTCGCGATACCGGTCGAATGATGTATGGCCTCCATAATAGAACCCTGTTTCAAATCCGTTCGCTTTAAGAATATTGTAAAGATTGAAGTTTTCTGGTGTTTTTTCTATTTCAAGAAATCCGTTTTTCCCGAAAGGAAGTGATCCGGTCAAGGACGGCAATGCTCCGAATGTTCTTCCTGCTGAACTTAAACTGTTTTCCCAATACAAACTTTTATTAGACAGAGAATCAAGGTAAGGAGTAAAGTTACCGATGTATCCTTTGGGCGATGTATACGCATGTCCGAAGCCTTCCATTATAAGGAAAACAAGATTGGGAACCTTCCCGGATCTGTTAAAATATGATCCCAGGAAATCCGGGGTATTTTCTTTTCTCCAGAACGGAAAGTTTTTATCAAGCATTTCCGCATTGGCAGCATAGTCTTCATTTTCGCTTAGCAATTCAGTAAGCTCCGGATGATCACTGATGAAATTATCTTCGTTGGATTTAAAGAAATAAGCCCATTTACTTTTTGCTGCATTCTGATTAAACTCACTTTCAGAGCTCAGAATTTTGGATCCTACGATATCGGAAGGAATAAAAAAGGCTGCTAATCCCAATACCATGATTATCAATCCCGGATATATTGTTTTTAAAGCGGTTTTCCCGGCAATCCATAAAGGAATCAGTGAGCCGGCTATTAAAATTCCCAGTAATGCAAAGTTCTTGAAGTTGAGCATTCCGCTGGCCTGTAAGATTTGCTTTATTTCTTCTTTGCTGTAATATAAGATATCTGCCCCCAATACATTACGTGTTTCAGAAAAATACAGGAATAAGATATATTGGGTAACAGCTACAATGAGCAGGGTTACTATCCCCAGAATCCTTGCCCAGCCTTCTTTGATAAAATTGATGATCAGATAAATAAATCCGATACAGAAGGTCAGTCTAAGAGCAAATAAAATATTTTCTGTGAAAAGATGGCCAATGATAGCCGGAGTTTCAAATTTTGGAAAGATATACTTATACCATAATGATTCTGCAACTATGCCAGCCAAATATAAGGCAAGGAAAATCAATGCCAGTATTCCCCACTTTTTAAGCCCCACCTGAAGAATAGCGTATATTCTTTCTTTCAGAGGTAAATTTTGTGTACTTTGATTAAAGCCTTGTCTGGTCATTTCACCCCAGCCGTGCGATTTTTTAAAATAATCTATAAACCCGTTTACACCCGCTTTCACCACAATAGGATGGAAATAAAAAGGTTCGGAAAAGGCGGTGAAGATTAATCTGAGAAAGTCTTTCCTTTTGGTATAAACCTGATGGCTTACAAGATCCACCAATATAGCATAGATAGAATACAGAAAGCCCATTGAGATCACAAGAGCGAACAGAATTACAAAAAACGGCCAGTTGATAATTCCCAGCAATAAAAAGATGATAAAGATAATATACCCTGAAAATTCGATAAGTGGTCCCAAAAATTCAAAGAAAAACCAATACGGAAGACTGATCATTCCTAGTTTTCTGTATTTCGGATTGAACATCAGCTTCCTGTGTTTCCACAGGGTTTCCATCGTTCCGCGCATCCATCTGTTTCTTTGTTTTCTGAGAATATCTTTGGACTCGGGAACTTCTGTCCAGCACAAAGGATCCGGAATGGTAAGCACTTCATAAGGTTCGTTCCTTTCTTCCATGTATTTCCTCATTCTTACCACCAGCTCCATATCTTCTCCCACTGTACTTTTATCATAACCTCCACATGCCAGCACAATTTTTCTGTCAAATACGCCAAAAGCACCGGAGATCAGAATCAGACCGGACGCACGGGACCATGCCATACGACCGAGTACGAAAGCTCGTATGTATTCCAGTGCCTGTGTTCTCCCCAGCAGGGTTTTCGGCATGTTGACACTTACTACTTTTCCGTTTTCAATGACACAGTTATTGGCCAGACGAATTACTCCACCGCAGGCGATGAACTTTTTATCGGTCTGCTCCAGCATGGGTTTTGCCAATTTTAAAATCGAATCCTGCTCCAGAATACAATCCACATCAATGCACACCAGATATTCCCCGGAAGAGATATTGACTCCCACATTTAAAGCATCTGCTTTTCCACCATTTTCTTTATCAACAACAATAAGCTTTTTAAAGGCCGGATTTTTACTTTTATAAACTCCTCTTACGGGATTGGTTTCTATTTTTCCCTGAATGAAATAAGCCACCGATTCCAGTTCATAAGCTTCGATCAGCTTTTGTATGGAATCATCCTTACTTCCGTCGTTTACAATAATAATTTCCAGATTATGATAGTAAAGGGATAACAGGGAACGTACATTTTCCACAATGGTCATGCCTTCATTATAGGCCGGCGCAATAACGCTGAATACCGGGGCATTGGGATTGGCCGCAATGATACTGTAATCTGTAAATGTATTTTCTTTTTTGTAACGCAGCACAGCGCCCAGTGCATATATTCCTATCCACCCATAGATAAGGGTTACTGCTGTTCCGTAAATTAAAAACAGCCAGATAACAACTTCATAGGTGATGTGTGAGAATTCTAACATACTTTTTCCTGTAATGCGTATTTAATGATTTGAATTAATTCTTCAGAAGAAGTTTCCTTCTGTAATACTTCTGCCAGATACTCATGCTTTTCAAGTGCACATAAAGCTTCTGCGGCATACACTTTCAATCCTGAATCACTGCCATTCAATAACTGATCTTTCAGAAAATCCGTACTGCGCTGATCTTTTGACTTTTTCATGACTTTAAGGATCTCTTTCTGAACTTCAACCGGCTGGTGCGGATAGATTTCTATAAGATGGGCAATCGTAGAGGAGTTTTCCAGTGATAATAAAGTCTGTACCGCCTGTATCCGTATTTCAGGAGAAGAATGGTCCAGCAGATTAATAACAGAAGGATAAAGGGATAATATCTGAAATTTCCTTAACAGTTTAAGGGTGAAAATAACTACAGAATCATTAGATCTTTCCATCCAGCTTTTAATATGATCTCCTGAGTTATCAGGAATCTGAGTAATTGAAATTAGTAAACGAAGCTGCTGCCATTCTGATATGGTGGATGTAATGCTGCTCAGGAAATGAAGGCCTTCAAATCCTTTAAAGTGAACCATTGCATATTGTGCTTCCTGATATACCTGAGCTGAAGGATGGCTTAAAAATGGAGCTATTTTAGGCAATGCTTCTTCTACATTCATAGCGGTAAGTTCCTGTATCCCTCTTGCAATTAAGTGCACTTTTTTTTGACAGAGCTTTTTTAACGCTTCTTCCTGAAGTCCATATTTCCGGAATAAATCTTTCAGTTTGTTTTGAGCTGCTCCGGAAAATTTCTTCTCGGATTCTGCCAGCTTCTGAAGGAACAAATTTCTGAATATAGAACTGCCTGATGCTGACGAGAAATTATCATCCGGAGACATTTCGTCTTCACCATATACAATCACTTCTGAGATTCTTTTATTGATTACTTCTGACCATCTGAAAGCCTGCACGGATTCTCTGTACTGGTAAAAACTGTAGATCAGCACTGCAATAATCAGCAGTAGAACCAGAGACAGCATCCCCAGAAAAACAAGAAAAAGAAAATGTACAGAAGTGGTGAGAAACATGGTTATCGTTTATTTTGAAGAAAATCTTTTTATTCTTAGTATCAATTCATTGGGACTGAATGGTTTTACAATAAAATCCGCTGCTCCGAGGTCAAAAGCATTCAGTACCACTTCTTCCTGTCCCATGCTGGAAAGCATGATCACCGGGATCTGCTTGCCCATGGTTTTAATAGCTGAAAGTATTTCAATTCCGGAAGCAAACGGCATCATAATATCTGTGATGGCCAGGTCTACATCTTTTGTTTTAAGGGTTTCTATAGCGTCTTTTCCGTTACGGGTAAGAATCACTTCGTGCCCTTCTTTTAATAATTTGTGCTCAATCGTTTTTAGAATCAGTTCGTCGTCTTCGGCGATTAGAATCAGCATAATTTTATTTTTTTATTGTATTAAATTTTTAATGAATTGTAATCCTGTTGTGATCTCCCGGATAATTTCTTTTTCCATGGAGGTAAAATCCATGCCAGGTTCTGTTTTCTTTTCCCAGTCAGCTGTACGTTCAGTAAGTTTTATCAATCCTGCCGTTCCTGCCGTTCCTTTAAGCTTGTGAAGGATCATTTTCAGGGCTGTGCTGTCTTTTTCTGCAGTGCTTTTTCTGATATTTTCTTCAGCCTGAGTAAGTTCCTGTATCACAAGGTTCAGAAATATTTTTTTGAAATCTTCATCATCATCACCCATATGTTCATTCAGAAGTTTTATATCAAAATATTTTTCCTTATCTGATGATTCTTCCGAAGGAATGTCATTTTCATTAAGAATGTATTTTTCCAGTATTGCCAGCAGATCTGCCTGTCTTAAAGGCTTAGGCAGGAAGTCATTCATCCCGGAATCCATACACTTTTCTTTTTCTCCCAGTACATTTCCTGCAGTCACACCAATAATCGGAACACCGGCATACTCCGGAAGTAACCGGATTTGTTTCGTTGCTTCAATACCGTCCATTACCGGCATCTGAACATCCATTAAAATGATATCAAATATTTTTTCTTTACACTGCTCCAATGCCTGAAGACCATCAGTAGCTTCTGTGAGCTGTGCATCAGGGATTAATGAACGTACCATTTTATTATTCAGCACCATATTCACAGGATTGTCATCTACAAGTAAAACCTTAGCAGACTGCATTAACTTTGGTGCTTTTGTTTCCGGCTGCGTGTTACTGTTTATCTCTTTTTCAGTATTTTTTACAGCAAGCTTCAGCGTTTTATAAAGCTCTTCAGATTTGATCGGTTTTAACAGAAAGAACGAATTGTTTTCCTGGCGGAAAGAATTGATCACGTCATGCTCTTCAGAAGAGGTATGAAGAATAATCAGAGGAGATGATTCATTTTGTTTATCAAACAACTCCCTGATTTTTTCTATGGTTTCCAGTCCTGAAATGACCGGCATATGATAGTCCATCAGAATCACATCAAAACGTTCTCCTGCAAGCAGTATCTGAAGGGCTTCCATTCCGTTGGCGGCAAGCTTTGAGTCCACATTTTTATAAGCGAGCATATGCTGAATAATGATCCTGTTGGCCTCATTATCGTCTACAATCAGTACCTTGTTTATCTTCAGATCTTCATCTTCCTGGTGTTCAGACATCTCGTAAGGAACCTGGATGTCAAAATAGAATGTAGATCCTTTATGAAGCTCACTTACCAATGACAGACTGCTTCCCATATAGTTCAGGATATTGTTGGAAATGGTCAATCCAAGGCCGGTTCCTCCGTACTTTTTGCTGATAGAGCTGTTTTCCTGGGTGAAAGCATTGAAAATATGCTTTTGTTTTTCTTTAGGAATACCAATTCCGGTGTCTCTTACAGAAAATCTCAGGGTAATATTTTTACTCTCAATACTCAGTTTTTCTACTTTAAGTTCTATTTCCCCTTCCTGGGTAAACTTCACGGCATTTCCAAGAAGATTGATCAGAATCTGTTTGAGTCTCGATTCATCCAGCCAGATGGTTTCGGGAAGTCCCGGTTCTATATTTAAAAGTAATTCTATATTCTTTTTCTGAGACTGATAAAGGATTACATTGATTACCTGGCTGACAATATCATATACATTGGCTTTTTCAATGGAAAGATCCATTTTTCCGGATTCTATTTTGGAGAAATCAAGGATATCATTGATAATGTTCAATAGATTTTCACCGGATTCATTAATATAATTAAGATACTGAGTCTGTATTTCGTTCAATGGTGTCTTTAACAGAAGATCCGAGAAACCGATAACACCATTTAACGGAGTCCGGATTTCATGGCTCATATTAGCCAGAAATTCTGACTTCGCCCTGCTGGCAATGTCTGCCATTTTCTTGGCATTTTTAAGTTCCTTATTGATCTTCACAGAAGCTGTAATATTCTGTGCAGAAACAATAATCCCACCAATAACATTGCTGGAAAGATACCAGGGAGTAACCTCCACATTATAATGCTGAATAGATTCCTTGCCGGGAATTTCTATCGCCATATCTTCATTCTTGTAGGCTTTTCCTGCCAGGGCATCCCGGTATATTTTTATTCTTTCATCGGGTACATCCGGAGAAATCTTAAACATGTTCTCCCCGATGAGCCTGATGTCGTTCATCTGGAATTCATCTTTCCAGCTGCTGCTTACTGACAGATAATTAAGATCCTTGTCAAACATGGCTACCGTAGCAGGAACATAGGCAACAAATGCCTGAAGCATAGCCTCTTTTCTGGCCAGTTCGAGGTAAACTTTTTTGAAGTTGTCAATATCCTGTATGATTCCGTAGACTCTGGTACATACTCCTCCTTCAAATTCCGGTATTCCTTTTACCCTTACCCAGATCATGACGCCGTCATTTCTTATCAGCTGTAATTCTTCATCGTAGGGAACGCCTTCTTTCACAGCTCTCTCGAATAAGGATTCCAGCTTTTCCCGGCTGTTTTCACTGTAGAAGCCCAGCGCATTCTCAAAATCCGGCTGGAAATTTTTATCTATTTTATGAATTTCTCTGGTAGACTGTGACCAGATTACAGTGTTGTTTTTGAGATTGACTTCCCAGCCTCCCACCTGGGCAACGGCACTGGTCTGTTCCAGCATCTTTTTGGTATGAACCAGATCTTTTTCCAGGGTCACTCTTTCGGTAACATTCAGTGCGGTACTGACTACGTACGGTTTTCCTTCCTTATTGATCTCCACAAGGTTATGGTACATCCATATTACTTCATCACCTCCTTTTGTTTTCAGGATCATGGTCCCGAAATCTTCACGGTTTTTGTTGATGCGCTCCAGATATTGTTCAAGAAGATACCAGTTTTTTTCAGGAACCAGGTCTTTTAAATTCAGATCTTCCACCTCTTCGGCAGAATATTGAAGAGTTTCTCTTCCTTTTTCATTGACGGCGATGATATTTCCTTCCATATCATGCATACTCATCAGTCCTATTGCATTTTCGAAGAAGCTTCTGAAACGGCGTTCGGAGCTTTCCAGTTTTAGTTTTTCTTCAATACGCTGGGTAATATTGATTCCGAAGCAAAAAATATCTGAATGGCTCTGGTTCAGTTTTAAATACCATTCAACAATAATGGTTTGGGTATCACTGATATTGGTAGAAGTGGTAAAAGTAACCTCTTCATCCGTATCAGGAAGATTTTTAGAGAGCAATTGCAGCTGGGAATTATGACTGCCTACCAGGTCAAGGAAATTCTGATTAAGAACCTGGCTTTTATTTATTTGAAATGCGTTTTCAAAAGCAGGGTTAATGTCTTTCAGGAAAAAATCTTTGTCCAGCACACAGATCAGGTTATTTGAAATGCTGAAGGTTTGCTGAAAATATTCGGCCTGGATGTTTTTCCGTTTCCCCATCAGAAGTTTCGTGACCGCTTCCCCTATTTTTTTTAGGGTAGAGATCTGGTCTTCCGTAATAGTTTTAGGCTTATAATCAATTACGCAAAGCGTTCCCAATGCAAATCCTTCGTCATCTAACAGGGGTACTCCTGCATAAAACCGGATTCCGCCTGCCAGTATGAGTGGATTATCAGAAGATCTTTCATCCAGTAAAGTGTCATTAATGACTACGATATCCCCACTTGCGATAGAATACTGACATACTGTATTTTTCCTGTCTACAAAATCCAGGGCAATCCCTACACAGCTCTGAATGGTTTGGGTTTCGCTTTCCATCATGGCAATAAGCGCTGCCGGGCAGTCGGTCACCAGACACGCTGTTTCTGCAAAAACGTCCAACTGGGGATCTTTTTCCAGGTTTAAAAGATCAAAAAACTCCAGTTTTCTCATTCGGTCTTCTTCATTCGCAGGAATTGGGTACTTCTTCATATGTTATTTCAACGGTTAGAGATTTTTCTTTTTTGATTATTAAAAAATGATAATCAAGTCCTTAAAGTTTATATTTTTAATATTTTTAAGTGCTTTAAATTATTATTTTAATAAGTAAAGCAAAATACGAAATAATTTTGTATTCCGTTGCAGTAAATTTGTTAATAAAGGAATATGCATGGTTATTTTAAAAGATTTAAAGAAATTTTAAAGATATAAAGAAGTAATAAACAATATAAAATAAAAAGTACCACATGTGATCATATGGTACTTAGTGTTTGAATCAGGATGAAAAGTAATGCTTTAACAGTGTTTTTTTAAGGCCTGACGATTGATTTTTAAAGTCCATTTCCGGATGAGCCCGGAAATGGACACACCACTTATCATCATCCAAATCACAACTATACTATGAACAGAGAGGCAATAGTCTGTGCATCGCTGCCGCTTAAAATCTCATCATAAGCTGCAGAACCGGCTGCAGCTCCAAATAAGGTTCCTGTATTGAAACCCGCCTGATTGGTATTATCTTCTCCTGCATAAACAGGATTGGTTGCAGAAGGCATACTTCCCCCATCGGCAAGCTCTATCCATCCTTTGTTTGCTCGCATTCTTCTTACCTGCGAAGCATGTCTGGCTTCTACAGAATGAATCTGTAAGGCTGCCTGAAGCACAACCTTATTGGACATTACATTTCCTGCCTGTCCTTTATATGCCCTTACTCCCGTATCTTCAAAGGCCTGAGCAAGAATCAGAAACTGATTATAATCTGTAAAAGGAGTAAAATTTCCCCCAGCGGTAAAATCAAAAGTCGGTTTGTTTCCCGGAGTCGTTCCTAAGGAAGTCAGTGTACTTTTCAGAAAACCTACATGAGCAGATTCATGCTTTGAGATCTGCATAAAAACGGTCCTGTCTGCATTCGGAATAAGTCCCGGTGTAGACAATCCTATGCTGTAATATTCATTTTCAAGGTATTCCAGCACCAATGCCAGCTGCAATGCATCTGTAAGGGTACTTTTTAAAGCCATACCTGCAAATGCTGTTTTTGAGGTTTCTGCTTTAGCCGGAGTTGCCATCAGTGCACCCAGTCCAAGCGGAACTGCTGCTACTGCTGCTTTTTTTCCGAATAGAGACATATTGGTAATGGCCTCAAGTCTTGATGCTTCCGTTGTGAAAAATTTATCATGGGAAAGCTTATCCAGTAATCTAAGAATATTCATAATGTGAGTTTTTAAGGTGAATGATTAGTTGATGCCTCTTTCTTTCCAGGTAAAAGGTGTTTTGATGAATGCTCCGGCAGCCATTACGACATCTTTGGGCTCTTTTGCGAGGTCAAGTCCATTGGCATCTATCGCGTCATCTCCTGAAAAATCTGCAGAGCCGGGATTGATGATATTTCTGATAGCGGAAGCATGTCTGGCTTCTACAGAAACTATTTTACCGGCAATAACAAGGTATGCCGGGTTGGAAATATATTTTCCCGCGCCATTATAAGCGGCTACCCCCGTATCTTCCAATGCTTTTGCTGTGGCCAGAACTGAGCTCCTGTTATTAAAATTCACATTCGGATACTGGAATTCGAGCTTAGGCAGCACATGATCTGTAGCTCCGCTGATGGCAGCTTTGAAGAAATCCCTGTGTATCACTTCATGATGGTACAGATCTGTAAAAAGTTCTTTTTCAATACTGGAAATTCCCGCATAGAAATTGTTAACTACTTTCGTATAAAAGTCGGCTTCAAGCTGTTCAAGTGCATAGGCGTAATTTAATACTCCTACATCCCCTGTTCCAAGGTCATACTTGGATTCTTCTATCATCTGGAAATCATCATTATCATCACAACCGATAATGGTAAGGCCTGCGATGGCCAATCCTACTCCACTTAATTTTAAAAAGTTTCTTCTGCTGGTATCAAGGGTAGCTCCCTGATTAGAAACGTGAATGGTTCTTTTCATACTATTTATTTTTTAGTGTTGGGTTTAAGAGAAAGAAAAACAGCATACTGATATGCTGTTGAATCTCACAAGTTGTTATGGCATCAGAACTGTATCGATAACATGAATCACACCATTAGACTGGTTTACATCCGCAATGGTTACTTTCGCGTTGTTTCCTTTAGCATCTTTTATATAAAGGTCTTTTCCTTTGGTCCAGAAAGTAAGTTCCTCTCCCTGTACCGTTTTCATCATACTTTTTCCTTTTCCTGCTTTTACGGCTGCCCAGATTTCTTTAGCACTGTATCTTCCGGGAAGAACATGGTACGTTAATATGCTGGTAAGTGTTGTCTTATTTTCAGGTTTTACAAGGTTTTCAACGGTTCCTTTGGGAAGTTTTGCAAAGGCCGCATCTGTAGGTGCCAGTACTGTAAAAGGTCCTGCCCCCTCTAATGTTTCTACCAATCCGGCAGCTTTCACTGCTGCCACAAGTGTTTTGTGATCTTTGGAATTGACAGCGTTTTCAATAATATTTTTGGATGGATACATGGGGGCTCCTCCCACCATTACTGTTTTTTCTTTCATCATTTGTGCAGTTACCTTCCCGCTGAAAGCAAATGATAGAGCTACCATTGCCAAGACTGTGATTTTTGATTGTGTGTTCATTGTATTGATTTTTTTATTGATTATATTTATTTGTGCTTTAATGTCATTTACGAGGTTGGTTTTATTTTAGATTGAAAAAGATTGAAATTTATTTCATCTATTTGATTTTCAGCTGGTTATTTTTTTATATTGTAATTTAATAAGTACATCAGGACGTTTTCTGAATTATCTTTCTATTCTTTTCTGAATGAAATATCTTGTATTGAATATTTTTAAATGATTTCTTTAAAATTGTGTATGAAATAAAAGATGTTTAGGATTTTGTTGACTATATGTTTTATTTTATTACATTTGGACAGAAAAATAAAAGCTATTAAAACAACCTATTCTGAAGAAGAGCTTATCGTTTTATTAAAAGAAAAAAACGAAACTGGTTTTCATTATCTGTATGACCACTATTCTGGTGCGCTGTACGGAATTATTCTTCGGATTGTTCAGTCTAAAGAATATACTGAAGAAGTTATTCAGGATGTTTTTGTTAAAATATGGAACTCCATTCATCAGTATGATGCTTCCAAAGGGAGGTTTTATACCTGGATGATCAATATTGCAAGGAATACCGCTATTGATTATTTAAAGTCTAAAGGATTCCAGAATGAGCTTAAAAACCAATCACTTCCGGATTTCGTATATAATACTGCAGAACTTTCAACAACGAATAATTCTTCCGACTATATCGGATTCAATAACGTTCTGGAAGGGCTGGAAGCAGATAAGCAGGAACTTATTGATCTTGCTTATTATCAGGGATATACCCAGCATGAGATATCTGAGAAGCTGAAGATACCCCTGGGAACTGTAAAAACAAAAATGCGGAATGCACTGATGAAATTAAAGGATTTGCTAAAAGATTATCAATAAATTGAACACTAAAGAATACATATCATCCGGAATTATAGAATCTTATATTCTTGGCCATGCTTCTCCCGAGGAAGCAGGGATTTTGGAGTGTGTGATGAAGAACAATGCTGAAGTAAAAGCAGCTTTTGAAGAAGCGCAGAAAACTTTGGAAGATCTTGCTACGGCACAGACGGTAGCACCTCCGGTTGATCTGAAATCTAAGATATGGAACAAAATTCAGAAGGAACAGACTGTTGAGGAAGTTATCCCTGCCCTTTCAGCAGATATTCCGGAAGCAAAAGATCAAAACGAAGATATTCCGGAGTATAAAGCTCAAGTAAATACCCCCTGGAAAACGTATGCAGTAGCAGCTTCTGTACTGTTTCTGGTAAGTGTTGCCGGTAACTTGTACTGGATGAACACTCAATCTGCGAATCAAAAAGAGATGGCTCTGCTGGCAGCAGATAAAAAGCATCAGGATGAGGCCATACAGAAAATGAATCAGAAACTTGAGATGTTCTCCAATCCTGATATGAAGATGGTTATGCTGAAAGGAGTAGAAAAGCATGCGGATGCCAAAGCAATGGTTTTCTGGGACAAAAAAACAAAAGAAGTCTATCTGAATGCTGAAAAGCTTCCGAAAGCTCCTGAGGGAATGCAGTATCAGCTTTGGGCTATAGAAAACGGAAAGCCGGTGAGTGCAGGAATGTATACCGAAGATAAAGACAGCAGAATTGCTTTAGCCAATATTCCCGATGCCCAGGCCTTTGCCATAACTCTTGAAAAAGAAGGAGGCAGTAAAGTGCCTACCATGGAAAATATGTTTGTAATGGGGGAAATATAGCCTTCTTATAATAAAAACAAGGCGGACACAATCAAATCCGCCTTGCCATCTCCCAAATAATTAAATATGAAAAAATATGAATGTTTTGTTTATACAGGGCATGCTTTCAGCATCAGATCATGCAGATCTGTATTTTTAATAAACGGCTGTAAAATTTCATTTCCCGGGCCATAAGCCGTTACTTCCACGTAATCTCCGGAATGGTCCATACTGATCCATCCAACAGAATTCCTGCTTTTCTGAATTTCCGAATATAGTTTAAAAGGCAGCTTTTTATAATTATAAAGACCTCCTTCTTCCCCTTTTTCAAGACCGTTGTAAAAGCTCAGCAGATGTTTGGCTTCATCATCATTCAGGATAATTTTGTTACTTTCATAAATCCAGTCTTTAATATCATTCATTGAATAGTCTTTCTGAATCTTGTTCAGAATATATTCATTGGTATATTGATACCCTGAAATACTGTTAAAGTTTTTGGTGGCATCCGTACCATAAATAGTTCCGGGATTGGCATTACCATGATCTGTAGTGATGATTACCAGGGTGTTTCCATCTTTTTCAGCAAAATCCAAAACCGTTTTTACGGCTTCGTCAAATGCCAGCTGATCGTGAATCAATGCAGCAACGTCATTGGCATGGGCTGCCCAGTCTACTTTTCCGGCTTCTACCTGAAGAACAAAACCCTCCGGATGATCCTTCATCTGGTTAATAGCTGTATCGGCCATTTCAGCAAGAGTTGGAGTATTTTTATATTCCTGCAGATGAGCCCTGTCAATACTGTACGGCAGCGCTCCTGTACTGAAGATTCCTAACAGCTTCTCTCCTTTTCTGACTTCTTTCAGGTCGTTTTGTGTTTTCAGAATCCGGTATCCCTTTTTGCGATAAACAGAATAGAGATCTGTCTTGTCTTCTCTTTTGGCAGGATTGAAAAACTCGTCACCTCCGCCTAAAAGCACATCCAGTTCCAGGCCGGCATAGATCTCAGCGATTTGAGGTTCTGCATTTCTTCTGGAAGAATTTACACAAAAACCAGCAGGAGTTGCATGGGTAACGGTAACGGTAGTCACACAGCCTGCTTTCTTGCCTCCTTTTTTATATTGCTGCCATATCGGAAGATGCTTCTCACCGTTAGGTCCTATATTCAGTGTCCCGTTTTTTACTCTTATCCCTCCTCCAAAAGCTGAACTTGCAGCAGCAGAATCTGTTACTATAGAGCTTGCTGAGGCTGTATCCATCAGGGCACGGGTTACTTTTTTCTCATGATACAGATTGAGCCAGTTACTTCCCCTTCCTAAAATATTCCGGGAATACAGGTCTGCCATTGAAAGTGTTCCCAGACTCATCCCGTCACTGACCATAAAGATGATATTCTTTGCCTCTCCGGTCTTCGTTTTTTCACTATTCTTTCCGAAGCTCCAGAGATCAGCGGGTGATAAGGTTAATAATCCTGAAAGTATTGCAGAACCTTTTAGAAATTTTCTTCTGTCCATATTGTTTTGAATAATGTACCAAGTTATCGCATTTAACTTTTTACCGATACATTGTTGCATTAATTAAAAGTTAATTTTAAATATCCTTTGGAAAGGGATCTTCAAAGCCTTGTTTTTTGTCAAACAATTCTTTTTCCCTTTCATTGATAAGGCAATGCTGAAGATCAGACAGCATTTGATCTTTATCCAGATTCTGCCCAATAAAGACCAGTTCATTAACCCTGTCACCCCAGTTTTTGTCCCATCTTTTTTCAATAAAACTTTGATTTTCCGTAAATGAAGAATACTGTACTCTATGGCTTAGCGGCATGCTGCTCCACCATACCCCTGCCTTTTCCAAACGGAAAGATCCTCCTGCCTGAGAAAAGTTCAGGGCATCATCAGGTCTTGACGCCAGCCAGAACAGACCTTTCGCTCGTATTGTTCCTTCAGGATAATGATGGTTCAGGTATTCCCATAATCTTACCGGATGAAAAGGCTTTCTGTCTCTGAAAACGATTGAACTTATTCCATATTCTTCCGTTTCGGGAGTGTGGTGCTCCGATTGCAGTTCTTTTTGCCAGCCGGCAGATGATTGCGCTTTGTCGAAATCAAAAAGCCGTGTATTTAAAATCTGCTGAGGATCAATTTTACCAAACTCTGAGTGTAAGAGAACCGCATCCGGATTTAACTTTTTTATGGCAGCCTGTAAAAAGCCAAGTGTTTCCGCATCTATAAGATCTGTTTTGTTTAAAATAATCACGTTGGCAAATTCGATCTGATCGGTCAGAAGATTAACAATTGTCCGGTAATCGCCTTCCATATCCGTAAGATCACGGTCCATCAGCAGTTCATTAGAACCGAAATCTTTTATGAAATTAAAACAGTCTACTACCGTTACCATGGTATCTACATAACTGAAACGGGAAAGGTCTATTCCGCTTTCTTCATCAATGTAGGTAAAGGTTTGAGCCACAGGAACCGGTTCACTGATTCCTGTACTTTCAATAAGAAGATAATCAAAACGGTTTTCGCCGGCAAGGCGTTCCACTTCTACCATCAGATCTTCACGAAGTGTGCAGCAGATGCATCCGTTGCTCATTTCTACCAGTTTTTCTTCTGTTCTTGAAAGGGTATTTTGATTTTCAACAATAAGGGCATCAATATTCACTTCGCTCATATCATTCACAATGACAGCTACCTTCAGTCCTTGCCTGTTGTGTAAAATATGGTTCAGTAATGTGGTTTTACCGGCTCCCAGGAAACCGCTCAGTACCGTTACAGGAAGTTTTTTTGTCATTTTTTAATGTTTGTGATTTTTAAAATTGATAAGGTGGCCGGTTATTAAGCCTGCAGTTCCGATATAGATCAATGGCACATGAATCTCCAATAGTATATCGGTGAGGATGGAAATAGAGATGAGAAAAACAGAAGTCCAGAATAAAATCTTTAGCCAGCGTTTTTCTATCTTTTTGGTTACCCTGAAAACAACAACAGCCCCAATACAAAGAAACACGAGATCAATATAAGGATTGTGTGATATTCCTAAGGGAACAATTAATAATAACGGGAAAACAATACAATGAATCAGGCATAGAACAGCAGCGGAGATTCCTACAGCATCAAGAATTTTTGATTTCATAATAGTCCAGAATTAATTTTCTTATTGTAACTTTGTTGCAAAAGTAGAAATAAAAAATTAAATATCGCAACTTTGTTGCATTAAAATATGAAACAGGTCAGAAATACGCATGCCAAGACTGAAATTTTAAACCTTATCAATGGTTCGGATGTAGCCCTTACGCATTCTGATATTCAGAAGAAATTAGGTGATCTGTGTAACAGGGTAACCATTTACAGGGTATTGGAAAGGCTTGAAAACGAAGGTGCCATACACAAGATCGTTAATATTGACGGGGTGGTAAATTTTGCAAAGTGCAGCGGAAAATGTACACATGAACAGCATTTTCACAATCATGTTCATTTCAACTGCAAAGAATGTCATTCTGTAACGTGTATTGAAAATGCGATTCCGGAAATCAGTTTGCCGGAACACTTTATTGCACAGGAGTACAATTTTATTATCAGCGGGATATGTCCGAAATGTGCTGATGCTTAAAGCGAAAAGGTAAAAAAGCGTATTGATCTGCTTTTTTACCTTTGTGATTTGTTATAAGGAAGAGATATAGACTTCTATTTTGGTTCCATCATAATTGAAGGTACCGTCAGCATTCTTTTTACCTAATACCCATTTCATGTCTACAGGTACAGACCATGCAGATCCTAATGAAAATCCATTAACGGATCTGATTTCATTTCCTTTTCCTGTAGTAACTGCTGAATGAAACCAGCTTTTATCAATCAGTCTGTAGAAACCGATTGCTTTTCCTGCCGGGATTGGCGAATATCCGTCCCATTTTTCCCCTGCCGGATAGTTAAATACGGTTAACCATTTTTGCCCGGCTGATTCTGCCAGTTGAGAAGGGCTTATAGATGCACCGCGCATATATAATGCATACGCTACAGCATCATGACATACTCCACTGTTGTATTTCGAAATATTTTCTGCTCCTGAAAGAAGAGCATGCGCAACGGGCGCTCTTTCAGATAAGGATAGCTGAGCCTTCCTGGCTCCTTCCGGTGTGATAAATGACATATAATAATATTTTGTTTGGTGTGGTAAAGATACACCTTTCAAATTTAATCACTTATGTTGGATAATATTTTAAGTTTTGGCTGAAGCCGTTGATAGGGTCATTAATCAATAAGCGGGTTAAAACCCGCCTCTATTGATACATAAACCTGTATTATATCTGAGAATGGTATGAATATTCAATAGGAACGGGCTTTAGCCCGATCTAACAATTGCATCCAGATAGTTCGGCTTCAGCCGAAACTTAATATCGTATAGGTTTGGCTGAAGCATTTGAAATGGCGGATGATGAAATAAGCGGGTTAAAACCCGCCTCTATTGATACATAAACCTGGTATTATATCTGAGAATGGTATGAATATTCAATAGGAACGGGCTTTAGCCCGTTCTAACAATTGCATACAGATAGTTCGGCTTCAGCCGAAACTTAATATCGTATAGGTTTGGCTGAAGCATTTGAAATGGCGGATAATAAAATAAGCGGGCTTTAGCCCGCTTCTATTGATAAGTATAATTAAGGATTCATTTAGCAATAGTACATACATTCATAGCTGAAAAGCTTTCCGTCTTTAAAGGTAAAAATAAAAAGTCCTGCATCCCCATTCTGGATATGATATTCGTGTGGAGAGGAAATCCAGCGTGATGAAAGCAGATCCCCAAAACGGGTTACAAAACTCCTTTCATCATAATTGGAATCCATACGCTCATTTCCTAAAACCAAAGCTTCACCGTTGGTAAAAGACATTTTGTAGATGCTTCCGGAAATTTTTCCTTTATATTCTTCAAAAGCAACGATGATGTCAGGTGTTTTATAGAAGTATTGAGGTTCCCATCCGCATTCCGGCATATCGGGAATATCATTCACTCTCTGCATTTCCAGTTTTTTCATCTGGGAGTCTGTTATTTTGCCGTCAAAAAGTGCGGTTTCTTTCCATAAGAAATGCATGTTCAGGGTTTTTAATTTCTTTTCATAGTCCTTTGTTCCAGGTTTTTTTGCAAACTGCTCTGCCAGAAGAAGTTCAAAGTCGATATCTGTTTTCGTGTTTTCTATACCGGCATTGGATTCTTTCCAGTACTGTAAAGCCTGTTTAAGATTTTTATCCTCCATCCAGGCGATTTCACGTAACCTTCCAGCCTGCGTCAATTCTTTTTCTTTGTTTTTACCTTTTACTGCAAGATAGTCTTTCAGCACTTTTTCGTAGGTAAGTTCAGAACCAAGGTACTTCATCTGGATATATTCCGGATTTTCATGGAAATGATCACCAATATAAACCCAGCCATCCTGATATAAAGGAACATAATCAATACAGACCAACTCATTTAAAGCAGCTCTCCGTACCGGCGTACTTTCTGTTGTAGGACCTTTTCGCACCCGAAGTTCCGATACCTGTATATAGAAATGCGGACATTGCTGTCCCTGCGGCCCACGGTAGAAATACTGGGCTGGTTCGCCGGAAGATTTATTACCGTGCATGGTTTTTTGTAAAGGCTGGCGGTCTATGAAACCGATATCCCCGTTGCTTACCTGTACTTTGTATTGTGTCTGGGTAGAATCCAGAAGATAAACAGGTGCTTCTGTAGAAAAGATTCCTAAAAGATCTTTATTATTTCCTTTTTCACGGAAGAGATGTCCCCATTCTGATGTATAAACCGGCTTTTCACCTGGTTTCTGAGCCATAGTATTGTAAAAGCAGCATTGAATGATGCCGGTTCCTAATAATATCTTTTTCAACATATTGTCATTGGTGCAAACCTTTTTAGAAAAGGTTTTGTTATTATTATACTGTTATTTCCTTCAAAATTACTGAAAAATCAAGGGCTTTCCTACGATTATTGTTATTCAGAATCGGTATAAATTCCATGCTATTCATCATCTCCCATTGGGTAAAGTAAATAAAAATACTATTTTTATCGGCCAAAAAAAGTAAAGACTAATTATGCCGACTGATGCTTCTCATAAGCTGATTCCGATGACCACTTTCGTGCTGGAGTATTATTCTCACGAAGGGTATGCCGATCTTCAGATTTTGAATCTGATGAATAATTATGCCAATTTCTTAAAGAAGCGCTTGACTCTTGGAATGTTTGTTCCCGTAGACCGTAAAGGGAATATTCTGAAAGAACCTAAAAATTATACGGAATGGAAATCCCTGGGGCATAATGACGGGAAAAGAACGGATGTTGCCGGATTTGAAGAATATGCAGAATATCAGAAGGCAGAACAGAACTGTATGTTTGAGGGCTTTAAGGTAGATTATAACGGATATTCAAAGGTGAGAATCATCGCTGCATATGATCCTTCCATTGAATTATCTTTTAATAAAAATGATCTGATCCCTACAGGATATAATGATGTGGAATCACTTACAGTTTTTGATGATATTTTTTTAACATCCAGTGCATTAAAAGCGATCGGAATAAAAAGGTAAAACTTTGAGATATATAAAATAAAACGTTTATCAGCCTGATAAACGTTTTATTTTTTGATATATTACCGTACACATTCTTCCGAATGGCAGTGATAACCTGAAGGACACAACCCGTTAATGCAGGGACCTGCAGCATCAGGATAACATCTTTCATCTGCCCGGCAATGGGAATGGGGCGGGCATAGAGAAAGCAGGTTCCCAAGGCAAACGCCTACGGGAAGAGGAAGATTAAGCTCAATACCGATCTCCCCGATAATGTTTTTCAATGTTTTTCTGTTTAATTTTTTCATGGTTTTGTTTTAGGTGTTATTGATTCATTATATGTTCAAGTTCTGTGATAAAATCTTTCTGCGCTGTATTGATGCGCTGCTGCGCTTCTTCTGAAGGGAACCATTGCCATTGATCTACTTCCGGAATTTCCATTATATTACCGGATTTGGGAGGCCATTCCAATGGAAAACTATTGCTGTAAAGACCTGAAGTGTCAAGATCGCTTTCTAAGGCCCAGGCATAAACGGTTTTTCCTCCTTTCTGCCTAATGGGTGACAGTTCGATAAACTTTCCGTCTAGGGTTTTACCCGTTTCTTCTTCAAATTCTGTCAGGGCGCGTTCCAATGGATTTTCATCAGCAAGAATTTCACCTTTGGGAATAGACCATGCTCCAAGGTCTTTATTTTTCCAGAAAGGACCACCGGGATGTACCAAAAAATAATACAGACTGTTTTTTTCTTTTTTAAAAAGCAAAATACCGGCACTTGTTTTCATGGACGTAAGGATTTGATTATTAAAGATATGAAAAATATATAACCGGATGGTCAATAGGATATACTTTTCTTTTTAAACCCAGAGGGTGACATTTGTTTGTATGTTTTGAATATTTTATTGAAGTGGCTTGCATCATTGAAGCCCAGTTTGTCGGCAATTTCACTGATATTATAACGGCTTTGAAGCAAGAGCTTTTCAGCAGTTTTTATTTTATGCTGCATAACGTGCTGCTGTATGGAAAAACCTGTCTGTTTTTTGATATAAATACTGATATAATTGGGTGAAAGCATAAATTCTTCAGCCAGGTTCTCAATTTTCATTTTATCAGCATCCAGAACGTTGACATTGATATAGTACAGTATCTTTTCAATTCTGCTCAGATTTTGGGTCATCCATTCTTTGGCAGTACTGGTATGTATTGTATTTCGGATCAGAATTGTAATAACGGATGAAAAAAGATCAGCCGTGATCTCTTTATTGTACATGTTTTTATGGTTGAATTCATATAGAAGAATCCGGGCCAGCCGTAACAGGTGTACTCTATCTGTTTTATTTTTAATCACGGATTCATATACAAAAGAATGGTTTTCCATCAGAAGCTGAACCATTTTTTTAAGCTCATTATTTTGGTGGGACAAATGGTTCTGCCAGATATACTGTTCGGTAAATTTTATATAAATGAAACGTGTTTTACCTGTAATGGTGAATTCATGGGCATCACTTGGCCTCAAAAGGAAAACATCTCCTTTTTTGTAGGGAAAAGTTACGTTGTTGAGGTGATGAAATCCTTTGCCATGCTCTATAATAATCAGCTCATAAAAGTTATGGTTATGATATTCAACATCCCATATTTCCTTTTCAATACTGAAAACATTAAAAGAATTAAAATTAACAATTCGCTTCATAAAAAATGGATTTTTACAAATTTACCATTAATTTTTACAATACAGACTGAGTCATTATTGATGAATTTTGCCTTATCAATACATTCAAAATGAAATATATAAAACAATCAGTATTGTTGCTTGCTTCAACAATCGTTTTAATGTCCTTTTCCGACCATCATGATAAGGATAAAAGAGAGAAAAAGGAGCTGTCTCAGGCACAGGTTCCAACCAAAAAATACTGGCCGAACGGGGCTCAGCTGGTTATTTCCGTTTCTATGCAGTTTGAAACAGGCGGACAGCCTGAAGGTGCTGAAAGTCCGTTCAGCGGTACTCCCCTGCCCAAAGGACAACCTGATCTTCCCGCAGAAAGCTGGTACCGGTATGGCGGGAATGAAGGAATTTACAGGATGCTGGATTTATGGAAAAAGTATGATATCAAAGTAACTTCTCATGTGGTGGGAACTGCTGCTGAAAAGTATCCTGATGTGGCTAAAGCTATTGCAAAAGGAGGTCATGAAATTGCCGCTCACGGCATTGCCTGGGATAATCAATGGAATAAAAGTTATGCTGATGAGCTGAATTTTGTAAAACAGGGTGTAGATGTAGTGGAAAAGATTACCGGGCAGAAAGCGGTAGGTTATAACTGTAATTGGCTGAGAAGAGGCCCGAATACCCTTAAGGTATTGCAGGAACTGGGTTTTTTATATCATATAGACGACCTGAGCCATGATGAGCCTTTTATTACAAAAGTAAAAGGGAAAAATTTTGTGGTCATTCCTTATACGTTACGGAACAATGATATCGTTACTATAGAAGGAAAGCATTGGAGCCCGGATCAGTTTCTGGCACAGCTGAAGTTTGAATTTGACCGCCTGTATGAAGAAGGAGCTTCTAAAAGAAGGATGATGAGCATCAGTTTTCATGACAGAATTGGCGGGACGCCGGCAATGGTACATGCCATGGAGGAATTCATCAGATATACCAGAGAAAAGCAGGGTGTCGTCTTTATGAGAAAAGATGATATAGCAAAAATGGTGATAAATGATCCGGATACTCCGGTTGATAACAGTGAAGAAAAGTTTAATAAGTAAGGAAGCTGGAGGCTGGAGGAAGGAAGTTATTGAAGGCCTTAAAAACAAGTTACAGCATAATTGATAAACACAATAAAGTGAATCATAGCAGATTTATACCTTCCGGCATCCGGCTTCTATCAAAAAAATATAAGTAAGGAAGCTGGAGGCTGGAGGAAGGAAGTTATTGAAGGCCTTAAAAACAAATTACAGCATAATTGATAAACACAATAAAGTGAATCATAGCAGATTTATACCTTCCGGCATCCGGCTTCCCGCTTCCATCCAAAACTACCTTTATGAATAATACAAAAACAGCCTATTTTTTCCTTCGTGTGTCGATGGGAATCAATTTTTTAGGACACGGATTGGTCCGACTGGTAAAATTACAGGATTTTGCATCAGGAATGATGAAAGGTTTTGAAACAAGCTGGCTTCCACAGCCGTTGGTTCACCTTTTTGGCGTTACGCTCCCTTTTCTCGAATTTACAATTGGTGTGCTGCTAATTATTGGATTTAAAACCCGTATTGCTGCCATGGCCGGAGCCTCCCTGATTATCCTGCTCCTTTTCGGAAGCAGTACTGTTGAAAACTGGGAAGCAATGGGGATTCAGATGATCTATGCAGGTCTGTTCTATATTCTGATCAGCAGAATTGAGGATAATTACCTGGCTTTGGATCGAAAATAAGATCAGTAAGGCTGAGAGCGTAAAGAATTATACCTGATTATTATAAAGTTGTTTAAACTTTACCAAACCACAAAAGTCACAAAAGGCTTCATTTTAAAGCACCTAAGCTCATTTAAGTAAGTTTAAAATGATACCGCAGGAAAGTACACACTAAGTGTTGTATGAAAAATTGAAGTGTTTAAAACTTTTGTGCCTTTTGTGGTTAAAATAATGATCCATTGCTGTATTTTTACTTACTCAGCCTGATTATTTTCCTGCTTTATTACATTGTTCAGAGATTATGTTACAACTTCCATAGATTCAGCTACTCTGTTTTTATAATTATGCCCGAATTTTGTATCAGAAATAAAATCAACTGAAAGTATTCAATTGATTTTCAGTGAAACAGCTAACCCTCAAAATAAAAAACGATGCAAACTATATTAGGTGCCAATGGGCAGATTGGTGAAGAACTGGCAAGAGAACTGAAGAGAAATTATACTTCAGACATCCGCATTGTGAGCAGAAATGCCAAAAAAGTGAATGAAACTGATACTCTGTTTTCAGCAGATTTATCAGATAGAGAAAAAGCAATAGAAGCCGTGAAAGGAAGTGAAATTGCTTATTTTACCCTTGGGCTTCCTATGGATACAGATTTGTGGGAAAGACAGTTTTTGACCATCATGAAAAATGTTATTGAAGCCTGTAAAATCAACGGAACAAAACTGGTGTTTTTTGATAACACGTACATGTATCCTCAGAATAATGAGATTCTGACGGAACAAACCCGTTTTGCTCCTGTAGGAAGAAAAGGAATCGTAAGAAAGCAGATGGCAGATATGCTTTTGGAAGAAATGAAAGCCGGAACAATAGATGATGCTGTTATCTGCAGGGCCCCTGAGTTTTATGGCCCGGGAAAAACCCAAAGTATTACCAATACCCTTATCTTCAACGCCATTAAAGATGGTAAAAAACTAAAGGTTCCTTTGAGGGATGATAAGATAAGAAGCCTTATCTGGACCCCTGATGCCAGCCGTGCAACTGCTCTCATTGGAAATACACCGGATGCCTATGGCCAGACCTGGCACTTACCGGTGGATAGCCACAAGATGAACTACAAAGAATTCATTGCTCTGGTTTCTCAGGTCTACGGGAAAGAATTCAGGTATTCTGTGATTCCGAAGCTGGCTTTTAGTATAGGATCACTGTTCAGTAAAAATGCAAAAGAACTAAAAGAGCTGCTTCCAAGATATCAATATGATAATCTGTTTGATGACTCAAAATTCAGGAAAAGATTCCCGGAGTTTCAGGTAACGGCCTACAGACTGGGAATAGAACAAATAAAAAAAGAACAGCAAAAAGCAAAATAATCCTGTTAAAATAAGTACCTTAGAGACGCCATCACCGCAACCGAAGGGCAAAATATTCCCCTCCTTTGGAGGGGTGGCAAAAATTCCAAGAATTTTTGACGGGGTGGTAAAAAAGAAATAAAATGAAAGCTCCCGAAAAAGTAACCTCGATCACAGCATTGCATAAGTATCTGAACCTGAAAAGACCCTCACATCCTTTGATCAGTGTATTTGATTTTAATGAGGTGAATATTGATCCTGAAACGATCCTGAGTTCAGTAACCACCGATTTTTACGTAGTTTCCATTAAAAAAGACTGTGCGGGAAGATGCAAATACGGACAGCATTATTATGATTTTGAAGATGGGATCATGTATTTTATTGCTCCTCATCAGGTACTGCAGTTTGAAGATATACTGCTTGCTGAGGTAAGGGGAAATGTATTGGTTATTCATCCGGATTTTCTGCAGGGATATCCGCTGGCTTCCACAATAAAAGATTATGGCTACTTTTCATATACCACTAATGAAGCGTTGTACCTCTCGGAAAAAGAAGAAAAATCTGTGACGGATATTCTGGATAATATCAGCAGGGAAATTGAAGCCAATATGGATGGCTTTACCCAGGATTTACTGGTATCCAATATCGATTTGCTGTTGAAATACTGCGACAGATTCTACAACCGCCAGTTTTTAACCCGGAAAAAAGTGAACCATGATCTCTTGACCCAGCTTGAAAGTTTACTGGACGATTATTTTAAAAATGGAAAACTGCTGATCGACGGGATTCCTACGGTACAATTTGTGGCAGCTCAAATGAATATCAGCCCCAACTATCTGAGTGATATGTTAAGGGTTAATACGGGACAGACCACACAGCAGCATATTCAGAACAGAGTGATTGAAAAGGCTAAAGAGCTGCTTTCCACTACCAGTTTATCTGTTTCTGAAATTGCTTATAATTTAGGATTTGAACATGCTCAGTCCTTCCACCGTTTATTTAAAAATCAGACTGCTGTTTCACCGCTAGAATTCAGAAAATCTTTTAATTAACATTATCATGATGAAAAAAATATTGCTAGTCGTAACGAACGTAGATCAGTATGCCAGCGGTTATCTTAAAACAGGTTTATGGCTGAGTGAGCTTACCCATATTTACCATGCTGCAAAGGAGCTAGGTTGGCAGATGGCCATAGCTTCCCCTAAAGGCGGAAATACTCCTGTTGATCCGGAAAGCCTGAAACCTCTGGTCCTGGATGGGATTTCAAAAAAATATTATGAAAATCCTGAATTCATGGATGAACTGGCCCATACAAAGAGCCTTGATGCGGTAAAGAATGAATCTTTCGATTGCATTTATCTGGCCGGCGGACATGCAACGATGTATGATTTCCCTGATAATATAACTTTACAGACGATGCTCAGAGACCAATATGAAAATAGTAAAATGGTTGCAGCGATCTGCCATGGAGTCGGAGGATTATTGAATGTAAAACTTTCGGATGGTGAATACATGATTAAAGATAAGAATATCACAGGATTCGACTGGTTTGAAGAAACTTTGGCAAGAAGGAAAAATGAAGTCCCTTTTAATCTTGAAGCCGCCCTTAAAGAACGGGGGGTACATTATAAAAAAGCTTTTATTCCGATGACTTCCAATGTTGTGGTTGACGGTCATCTGATTACAGGACAAAATCCTTTCAGTTCCAAAGAAATGGCTAAAGTAGTAGTTCGTGAACTTGAAAAATAAAAACAGGCAATGATATGATAATAGCTTTGGCTATACATCCGTTCAAAAAGAATCAATTTATTCATTCCTGTCTTTGCTTCCTTGAAATGGTAAGTTAATAAATTAGATTCTTTACGTTTTAAAAAGCACTCAAAAGTAAAAAAACAAAGTTTTAATGGTTTCAGATTTTTACTGAAAATGAGTAATAATACTATCAATAAATCCTAATTATTGATTTTTCTCCCTATGATTCCTCGGATTAAAGTAAAACATTAAAATCTTCGCGTTATTTATGATGCTGTTCCCTATGATAAAAAGGATTTTATTATTGTCACCAGACTCATCATGATCACCACTATTCCCACTACCACAAACATTTTCTTTGTCGGAAGCTTTGATGTAAGCATTGCTGAAAACGGAGCTGTAAAAACACCACCCAGCAAGAGCCCTAACACAATATTCCAGTGATGGATACCAATGGTAAAGATGAAGGTCACTGCACTTGTTATAGTCAGTAAAAATTTGGCAACAGTAGAGCTTCCCACAACATAACGGGGAATCCTTCCCTCTTTGATCAGCGTTCCGGTTACCAACGGGCCCCATCCTCCTCCTGCAAAAGAATCTATAAAGCCGCCAGCCAATCCTAATATTCTGAGATTGGTTCTCCGTTTGGTTCTGATTAGCCCTGACTTTTTATCTCTGAATGCATTTTTTAAGATATTAATTCCAAGATACAGAGTGTAGCAGGCAATAATCGGTTTTACAATGTGAGCATAATGTTCGCCATAATGGGAAAGTGTTAAAGCACCGATGACAGAACCTACAATAGCCAGCGGAAACAGTACCCAAACCATTTTCTTATTGACATTTCCCAATTTATAATGACTGAAACTTCCGGCAGCAGTAGTAAAAGATTCCGCAGAATGAATGCTTGCACTCACAACAGGTGGCGGTACATTCAGCAGTAAAAGGATGGTAGTACAGATTACTCCATAGCCCATTCCCATAGATCCAGCAACAATTTCTGCCATGAAACCGGCAAACAGCATCCAGTAAAAAATATGGCCGTCTTTGTTCAGAAAATATTGGATATCATCTGAAAGATTAAATTGATAAACTACAAGTCCAAATAATCCGGAAAGAAGTAAAACACCTATGATGGCCAGATAGATATTGGCTTTTCTCTGGGCTGTTTTGGTAATGCTGATCAGTTTTTCAATTTCTTTGTCCGCCTTTGAATAAGTTTTTCCATCCGTCAGGTATTCTGTCGTGATTTTGTTGAGTTCTTTCACTTTATAGTTGAAGTCTCCGGTCAGCTGATTACGGATATGCTGCATATTGTCCAGTACATGATCCATTTCATCAGGGATAACCTCTGTGAAGGTTTCTCTTAATCTTTTAGCGATAGTCGGAGATTTCCCGTTGGTGGAAATAGCAATTTTAAGACTTCCTTTTTTGACAATGGAGCCTAAATAAAAATCACACAGATCAGGCTTATCGGCAATATTCACCAGCACACTTTTTTCCTGGGCTTTTTCTCTGATCTCCCCGGCCAGTTCTATATCATTTACCGCGATAATAGCAAGATCCGTATCATTAAAATCATGATCACTATATGCTCTTTCATGCAGGGTAATATTGGAAAACTGATTTTGTAAGATTCTGACTTCAGGGATAATTTCTTTCGCCACCAGCCTGATGGATGTATCCGGAGAGTTTCCCAGTACTGACTCTAATTTTTCAAGGGCAACCTTTCCGCCGCCAATGATCAGCAGTGAAAGGTTTTCAAGTTTTAAAAATACGGGATATAAAGAATTGCTCATCCTGATTACAGTTTTAAATCATAAGTAAAAGCGAGATAATACAGTCCTCCGATTTCGGGACCTGCTGCATACTGGAAGTAACGGCGGTTCAGCAGATTGGTAGCTCCAATCTTGATATTGGCATGAATTTCAGGCAGCTTCCATGTAGCCTGGGCGTCAATCGTATAATAGGCCGGAATTTCTCCGGATGCCAAAGGACTTTCCCACATAAAACCGCTCTGCCATCTTGCAACAAGCGTAAATCCGATGTTTTTGATAATCTCTCTGTTTCCTACACTTACATTCACCATCCATTTCGGAGTGTTGAAAGCCGTAACAAACAAGTCTGAAGTATTATTGGAAGCCAGATCATTATAAGAAACATTGGTATTAACATTATAATTTCCTGTAATATTATAACGGATTCCAAGAGATGTCCCATAGCTTTTGTAGGTACTGTTGCTGTTGGTATACACCCTGTAACGATCCTGCTTGCTTCTGTCGAGCATTGCAAGGACTGCTGCATTGCTTCCTACCTGGCTGTTTCTAGGCACCGCCACTTCTACCTGTCCAAGGAATCCTTCGTAGATATTATAATAGAAATCCCAGTCCAGCACCAGTTTATTATTGAAAAAAGCAGACTTATACCCTACTTCAAATGAATTGATTTTTTCCGGCTGTAACTTCTGCAGATTGGCTACTATTAAAAGCTGTTTGTTATCCTGAGCTGCCTGACTTTGGGTTTTTCCTGCATCTACGTCTGCATTTACCGCTGAAGTAAATTTATCGATGGAAGCCAATGTGTAGGAATTTTCCAGATAGCCTAATCCGTCATTTACTTTTGAAAGGCCTCCTACTCTTCTTACGTTTCCGTTGTTGACGAATGAAAGTGCTTCAAATAACGAAGGGAAACGATATCCGTTTTGAAAAGATGCCCTGAAATTATGCTGTTTTACCGGAGAATAAACCACACTTATCCTTGGATTAAGTTTGGCTTCAAATTCCGGATTTCTGTCGATCCGTAAAGCGGCATTGATTTTTAATTTATCATCAAAGAGAAGTTTGGTAATCTGTGCAAAAGCTCCATATTTCTGATAGATAACATCTTTTCCGAAGGTACCATCAGCTAAGGGAATATTCCTTTCATTGACAGGACGGTTGAAATCTACAAAATTGTTTCCATCAGGAGTAATGCTATATAAACGGTAGTCCACACCTGCGAGAAGGTTGAATATCTTCACAAATCTGCTGAAATCATAAGTAAGTTCACCCTGATAAAAGCGGGATTTCTGTTCAAGCTTGGCTCCTCCAGTTGCTGGTGCTCCTGCAATTCCAGCATTCGCTGAATCCCAGTTATTGATGCCTATGATGGTGTTCTTTAACTGCTCAAAAGCTGCAGTTCCCGGTACAGCCCTGTTTTTATCGGCGTCCCGGCGGGCAAGGAGGAAAGCATCATTAAGATTGGTTCCGGCATTCAGGCTGTTCTGAAGTGCGGTCTGGAATATATTTTTCCAGTTGGCATTGGAAAGATTGGTCAGATCAAGATTGTCTGCTAAAGGCTTCAGGTTATAGGAATCTCCGGTATTTTCTATGGATACATAGGCTCTGAATGTTAATTCTTTTCCTGTCAGTTCCACTTTATGATTCTGAACCGTGGCATTCTGCAGACGGATTTTGTTTCCTCTCTGAAAAGTTCCATCCAGCAAGCCGTAACGATATACATAGGATGCTTTCCACTGATCTCCGAAACGGTAATATAATCCTGCATCAAGCTTAATGTTCTTCACATCAGGACTCACAAGATCTTTTTCAAGATATCCTGTTCTGGAAACATTGAACGTGGTTGGTTTGCCGTTATAATCCACTTTTACGGCAACACGGTTGTTTCTTTCGTCACCGTATTTATTCCAGAGATCTTCAGCGGGATTATTGGGCAGTGAAAAATTTGGATTGGCGGTAACTAATGATCCCAGGTTCTGATCGGTCTGATTATTGGAAATCCAGTCTGTTCCGCTGAAATAGGAAGCGTTTACCTTTACGGCAAAGTTTTTATTGAATACTTTTGCAAACCGTATGGCGCTTTCACTCAGGGAGCTTATTTTGTGGCTCACATTATCTACATGGTTAACTCCGCCACGGAAATAAACGCTTATTCCTTCGGAGGTAAACGGATCTTTGGTCTGTAAGCTCGCGAGTCCGTTAATGGCATTCATTCCGTACAATGCTGAAGCGGCTCCGGGAGTTACTTCCATCGACTGAATATCCAGTTCTGTAGGCCCTATGGCATTTCCCAGCGGTACGCCCAAGGTTGCTGATTGTACATCAACGCCATCAACCAACTGCATGAAACGGAAGTTGTTCGGTGAATTGAAACCTCTTGAATTCGGAATTTTCAACGTAAGACTGGAAGTTAATAGCTGTAATCCTTTTACGTTTTCCAGGGTTTCATAAAACGAAGCAGCCGGACTTTCTCTGATGGTTTTAATATCTATTTTCTCAATAGCTATTGGTGATCTTAATATCTTTTCCGGAACTCTGGAGGCTGAAATCACCACATCATCAATGATGGTATTCTGAGGATTAAGGCCTACCGTTATTTTGTTGGAAGGTGAAAGTATTTCTACAGTCTGGCCGGTGAACCCATCTTTCTGAATAACCACCCGGAACGGAATGGTAACCCTTGTTCTGAGCTTAAAATTACCCGATTGATCGGTTAATGCAGTATCCTGTGTGTTTTCGATCTGTACTTTTACAGAATCGAGACCTTTATGCGTACCTGTATTTTTGATGCTACCGCTAAGCTCTATGAGTTGCTGCTGTGCTTCTGCCAGGTTAAAAAATAGAAATGTAAATGCAATAATGCCTGCTTTTGGTAGAAAATTTCCCTGCTTTTTGTTTTTCATTTTTTCTTCATTTTTTAGGTTGAGAATGAAGCTGTCTGAATTTTTACCTTTAATGATGAAAATCTTCAATATGGTTTCATATTACAATTGAAGGGCTTAGAATTCCCCTCCTCCGGAGGGGTGGCAAAAATTCTTTAATTTTTGACGGGGTGGTTTAAGCCGTTAATAGAATTCTGAGATTGCTTCACCTTTGGTTGCAATGAAAGAATGTGTATTAACTTTTCCTCGTGGTTCAAAAAGTTGAAACAGCTTTATATGTATTGTTACTAGAGCATCAACAACACATACACATTCGTCTGCCTAAATGAAGAGGTTGATTTTTTTTATTTTTTTTCAGATCATCATGAAAATTAGCCATATAATTAATTTAGGTTAAGTAAGTAACGGTATGAAAAATCACCAAATGTTTCTTCTGCCAGTCTTTTCTGCACATAAATCCCGAAAAGCTCATCCAGCGTGGTCAGAATTTCTTCTTCACCAATGTTTTCTTTAAATTTTGTATTCAGCCGCATTCCCAGGCGGTCTCCTCCGATGTGGAGATTATATTTCCCGTAGGCTGTTCCCACAAATCCTATTTCAGCATTGGGAGATCTTCCGCAGCCGTTGGGACAGCCGGTCATACGGATCGTGATATCTTCTTCCAGCAGACCATATTTTTCAAGAATAGGTTCTATTCTCGTGACCAGAGAAGGCAGATAACGCTGGGCTTCAGCCAGTGCCAGTGAACAGGTGTTTAAAGCTACACACGCAACAGAGTTTTTGCGTAAAGCACTTGCTCCATCGGTATGTTCTGAAATTCTGTGTTCTTTTAAAATAGCTTCAATTTCAGCTTTATCTTTTTCATCAATATCAGCAAGAATAAGATTCTGGTTGCAGGTAAAACGGAAATTGGCTTTTCCTGTCTGCGCAATTTTTAATAACCCCGATTTTAAAGAATATTCTGCTGTATTAAGGATTCTTCCGTGCTCTACAAATACGGTATAGAACCATTTACCTTCATGATTCTGTATCCAGCCGTAGCGGTCTTTTCTTTGTGTAAATGTAAATTCACGGGCCGGCTCAAAATTGAATCCGGTTCTCTTTTCCACTTCAGCTCTGTACTGGTCGATGCCCAATTTATCAATCGTATATTTTAATCTTGATAATTTCCGGTCGCTCCTGTTTCCGAAGTCTCTTTGTACCGTGATGATTTCGTACACGGCTTTTAATACTTTTTCTTCCGTATCTAAAAATCCAAGAATGGAGGCGAGACGGGCATAAGTAGCTTCATTTCCGTGAGTGGCACCTAATCCCCCTCCGGCAGCAATATTATAACCCACAATTTTATCGTTTTCGGTAATGGCGATTAAAGCGATATCATTGATGAATACATCCACATCATTATTGGGCGGAACGGCAATTCCTATTTTCAGTTTTCTCGGAAGATATCTGTCCTGATACAAAGGATCTTCTTCTGCTTTACGATCTACAAGAAGTTCATCATCAATCCAGATATCATAGTAAGCTTTGGTTTTCGGAAGACACATTTCACTGATTTTTCCTGCCAGTTCATACGCTTCCTGCTGTAAAGGAGATTCCGAAGGATTGGCTGTACAGGTTACATTTCTGTTCACGTCCCCACAGGCCGCAATAGAATCCAGATGCTGCAGGTTGAAGCTCTGAATGGTGGGTCTTAAATGAGATTTCAAAATCCCATGCAGCTGAATCGTTTGTCTTGTGGTTACTTTAATGGTTCCTGTGGAATGGTCTTCAGCCGTTTCATTCAGGCCTACCCATTGTTCAGGAGTTAAAAAACCACCGGGAAGTCTTAATCTGATCATATAGGAATACAGCCATTCCAGCTTTTTGGAAACACGCTCTTCCCTTCTGTCTCTGTCGTCCTGCTGGTACATTCCGTGGAACTTGATCAGCGTCTGGTCATCTTCCCTTATGGCTCCGGTGAAGTTGTCTGCAAGGCTTTCCTTTAAAGTTCCCCTGAGTCCGTTACTACCGGTTTTAATCCTTTCTACCGGTGAAAGATTTTCTTTATCGTTGTTCATAACTGTTACCTTTGATTTTTTGAGTACTTCTTTTAATACACATCTTTAGCATATCTGCCGCTTAATTCCATTTCTTCCAAATAGTTTACAGCGTCTTCTTTGCTGCGTTTTCCTTCATTCTGAATAATGTTCAGGAGTGTTTGTTCTACGTCCCTGGCCATGGGCTCTTTGGCGCCGCATACGTATACTGACGCGCCTCCTTCCAGCCAGTAAAATACTTCCTGAGATTTTTGTTCTAATCTGTGCTGAACATATACTTTCTCAGCGGTATCTCTGGAAAAAGCAAGATCCAGATGGGTCAGACCGCCTGTCTTAAGGAAGTCCTGAAGTTCAGCCTGATAAAGAAAATCTGATACAAAGTTTCTGTCTCCGAAAAACAGCCAGTTTCTTCCCTCTGCACCTGTTGCATCACGTTCCCAAAGAAAAGACCTGAATGGTGCAATACCTGTTCCCGGCCCTATCATGATGATATCCTGATCAGCTTCCGGCAGTTTAAAGTGTCCTGCATCCTGGATGTAAAATTCCAGCTCTTCTCCTTCTTTAAATTCACTTAGAAATCCACTGCATAATCCATTATGCTTCTGATGATCAATAAAGAATTCTGATTTTGCCACGGTAATATGAATTTCGGTATCACCGTGAGCCTCCGGAGAAGAAGAAATGGAATAGAGACGAGGTGCCTGAGCGGTTAATATCTGTAAGATTTCTTTAAATTCATCTGCATTTTTTACAGGATAAATCCTAAGAAGGTCAAGAAGGCTCAATCTGACTTCCGGAATGGAATGTCCCGTTATTTTTGCATACTGGGCAACAACTGATTTCAGTAAATAGCTGATGTTAAGATGCTTGCATAGTAGTTCTTCAACAGGAGCTGTAACCTTCGGTGTTTCTATCTGCTTTTGAGGATCAATCCCGGTCAGCGTAATAATTTCATTGACTATTTCTTTAGCATTGAAAGGGATTACTCCCAACGCCGCACCTGGCTGATAACTAAGCGCTTCTTCTGTTTCAATTTCAATATGATAGGTTTCTTTTTCAGACGTAATATCGTTCAGATTGATGATGGCGGAAACTTTTCCCTTATATTTTTTTCTTCCGGAAGAGACTTTTGGTTTTGAAACACTTTTTGTACTCTGACCAGCATTTTTATTAACCGCTTCAAAGACATGTTCTATCCAGTGGGAAGCTTCCTGTTCATAATCTATATCACACTTTTTCAATGGAATAATGCGCTGAGCACCCAATATTTCAAAACGGGTATCTATATCTTCTCCGGTTTGGCAAAACAGCGGATAACTGCTGTCTCCCAATGCCAGCACTCCATATTTAAGTCCGCTGAGATCAATTTCATTTTCATAAATATAATCATAGAATTTTTTGGCAAGTGCTGGTGGTTCGCCTTCTCCCTGGGTACTGATGACTATAAAAAAGAATTCTTCTTTCACAAGATCTTTAGGCTTGTATTGGGAAAGGTCTGCAAGTTTTACCTGAAGCCCTTTTTTCTTTACGATACCTGCCAGAGCAGTAGCCAGTTTTTTACTGTTTCCGGTTTCTGTACCGTAAGCCAGTGTTATTTTCTTTACAGCATTCTGTGCGATATCATTTGTTTGCTGTGGCGGCAGAACGGCTGTAAGTGAAGTTCCTCCGGCAATACCTGCAAGATATCCGCTTGCCCATATGGCTTCATCTCTGGAAAAGTCTATGGAGATTTGTTTTAGTACATTTAATTTAGTTTCAGACAGCATATTCAAAGAAATTTTGAGTGGTAGGGATCAGACTTCCGTTTTCTACCGATTTAAAATAAAGACCTTCCTGTTCCGTATTTTCAAGCCACGAAAATTCTTCATGGAGATTCACAATTTTACCCACAATCACCAATGAAGGCGAAGCAAAATTTTTGTCTCCGAATTTTTCATCAAAATCATCAAATGATGACGTGTATACCTTTTGGAAAGGGGTTGTAGCCTGTTCAATGACTGCAATTTTTTTATCACCTGAAACCTGAAGTTCTTTCAGTTTTTCCACAAGAGGGGTAAGGTTTCCTTTAGACATATAGAAAACAAGGGTATCATTGGTGCAAGCAAGTTCTTTCCAATACTCTTCCGTTACAATTTCTGATTTATAATACGTCAGAAAACGAACGGAGGTAGAATAACCTCTTGCCGTTAAAGGCATTCCTGCAAAGGATGCTGCTCCTAAAGCCGCTGTAATTCCCGGGATGATCTCGTAAGGAATATGATTTTGCTTTAAAGCCTGCAGCTCATCAAGAATATTGGAGAATATGGAAACATCTCCTCCTTTCAGTCTTACAATGGTTTTATTCTGACGGGCATATTCCACCATTAAAATATTGATATGAGATTGTGGTGTAGAAGCATTTTTGCTGCATTCTTTACCTACATAGATAATTTCTGTGTCTTTATTAACGTAGGTTTCCAGAATCTCGGGACTTACAAGACGGTCACATAAAATGATATCTGCTTCTGCAATCGCTTTTACTGCTTTTACCGTGATCAGTTCAGGGTTGCCGGGCCCTGCACCGATAAGGTAAACCTTTGGTGATTTTATATTTGTTTTCATTGAAGTAGGTGTTAATTAAGGATTTAGAAGAGTCCCTCTACCGACAGGTATCTTTCTCCGGTATCGTAATTAATCGTCAGGATTTTAGTGTTAGGGGGTATTTCCGGTAAATGTTTGGCGATGGCGGCTAAAGCGGCTCCTGTGGAAACTCCGACAAAAAGACCTTCTTTTTTAGCAGCTTTAAGAGCATATTCATACGCTTCTTCTTTGCCTACTGTAATCACTCCATCTAAAAGGGTAATATCCAGGATAGAAGGAACAAACCCGGCTCCTAATCCCTGCAATGGATGCGGTGCAGGATTTCCTCCACTCAATACAGGGGATAATTCCGGTTCTACGGCGAAAACTTTTACGTTTGGATATTTTTCTTTAACCACTTTTGCTATTCCGGTAATGTGTCCTCCGGTTCCTACTCCGGTAATGATGTAATCCAGACCGTCCGGGAAATCTTTTAAAATTTCCTGAGCCGTAGTTTCCACATGTATTTTTACATTGGCTGGATTATCAAACTGTCTTGGAATCCATGAGTTGGGAGTTTCTTCCGCAAGCTCATTGGCTTTTTCAATGGCGCCTTTCATTCCCTTTTCTCTTGGGGTAAGTACGAATTCTGCTCCGTAAGCTTCCATAATCTTGCGGCGTTCTATACTCATGCTTTCCGGCATGACAAGGATAAGTTTGTATCCTTTTACGGCGGCTGCCAAAGCGAGGCCTATTCCTGTGTTTCCGCTTGTAGGTTCTATAATGACACTGTCTTTATTTAATAATCCTTTGGCTTCTGCATCTTCAATCATCGCCAGTCCGATTCTGTCTTTAATGCTTCCGCCGGGATTGCTTTTTTCAAGCTTGATCCAGATTTCATGATCTGGACTGAAGAGTTTGTTGATTTTCACGACGGGTGTATTTCCAATCGTTTCTAATGCATTCTGAAATTTCATATCAATGTACTTTTTATTTTTGTTTTTTTAAATCACAAAGGTTAATGATTCCGGTAATGAAGTATTATCCTTTATTTTTATTTCACTTTTGTGGTAGACCAGAGAGTTGGCAGGGACATCCTGTGTTACCCATACATTTCCGCCGATAATGCTCTCTCTGCCTATGGTAGTTTCGCCTCCAAGAATGGTTGCCCCTGAATAGATAATGACATTATCTTCAATATTGGGATGCCTTTTCTGATGGGCTTTTTCTTTGGAAACATTCAATGCTCCGAGGGTTACTCCCTGATAGATTTTGACATTATTCCCGATAACCGTTGTTTCTCCGATCACAATTCCTGTTCCATGATCAATGAAAAAGGATTTTCCGATAGTGGCTCCCGGATGAATGTCAATTCCTGTTTTGCTGTGGGCATATTCTGAAATGACACGTGGTAATATTTTCACTTTCTGAGTCCAAAGCTGGTGCGAAATACGGTAGACATACGTGGCAAAAAAGCCGGGATATGCCAGGTATACTTCTTCCAGAGAGTCAGCGGCAGGATCAAATTCCAGAATAGATTTTGCATCCAGAACCAGCTGGTCATAAAGTCCCGGTAAAGCTTCAAAAAACTGAGTGACCTGTTTTTCTGTAAGGCCTTTGTCTCCTGTTACTGTATGGATAAGGTCTGAAAGTGTCGCCTGGAGTGCTTCGAAATTTTTTTTCAGCTGATCTTCAGTATTGTCATGCTTAGGCAGGAAGAGTGTTTCGTACAAATCCTTGACCCATTTTTTGGTTTTTATCTTATCAAAGAATCCATGAATACTATTTTGTTTGGTCTGATGAATTCTTTGAATCAAGTGATCGGAAATTGCCATTTTTCTATTGAATTATACAGGCTGCTACCGTTGAATTGGACGTTTCATCCACCAGAATGGCAGAGCCCGTTGTTTTATTATTGGTAAAGCTGTCATAGACCAAAGGCTGTGCCGTTCGGAGGGTAACTTTCACAATTTCATTCAGTTTAATTTCACCATCGGCCTGTTCCCGGATGAGCGTATTAACATTGATCTTGTAATCTACCTCTTTCACCACTGCTTTCACCAGTCTGCTGTTCTGCTGCAGAAGATATTTATTTCCTGGCTGCAAAGGTTTCTGATCAAGCCAGCATAATAAAATTTCAAGATCTTTTTCAACAGCAGGAACATCTTCTTCTGTGGCAAAAATATCACCCCTGCTGACGTCCAGATCATGAGCAAGATGAATCACGGCGGGTTGCCCTTCATATGCTTCTTCTTTTTCAACGCCATTGATCTCAATTTTAGTGATTGCTGTCGTCAGATCTGCAGGAAGAATATGGACTTTGTCTCCTTTAGTGAATTTTCCGCTTACTATTTTTCCGGCATATCCTCTGTAGTCATGCAGCTCTTCAGTCTGAGGGCGGATCACATATTGCACCTGAAAACGGTTTCCGCTATTTTTTTCTTCATTGATTGTTACTTCTTCAAGATATTCCAGAAGGCAGCTTCCCTTGTACCAATCTGTTCTGGAAGATTTTGAAACGATATTATCTCCTTTTAATGCAGAGATCGGAAAATAACTTACGTCATTCAGTCCCAGATTTTCTGCAATTTTTGCATATTCTGATTTAATGTTTTCAAAAACTTCTTCGGAATAATCCACCATATCCATTTTGTTGATAGCTACAGCAACTTTTTTCAACTGTAATAAAGAAGCGATGATGGAATGTCTTCTGGTCTGTTCAATCACACCTTTTCTTGCGTCGATAAGAATAACCATAAGGTCAGAGTTTGATGCTCCGGTGATCATGTTACGGGTATATTGTACATGGCCAGGTGCATCAGCAATGATAAATTTCCTTTTTGCGGTTGAAAAATAACGGTAGGCAACATCAATTGTGATTCCCTGTTCTCTTTCTGCACGCAGACCATCTGTTAAAAGAGCAAGGTCTACCCCATCTTCATTTTTGTTTTTGGAATGTTTTTCAAGGACTTCCAACTGGTCCTGCAAAATGCTTTTGCTATCGTAAAGCAGTCTGCCGATAAGGGTACTTTTACCGTCATCCACGCTTCCTGCTGTTATAAATCTTAATATATCCATCCGATTTTAATTATAAATAATGAGTAATGGGCAATGAGTAATGTTCTGTCGTTAAGAAATAAAAGCTGTCTGTTCTATTATTTATTACTCATTGCTAGAAATAGCCTCCTTTTTTTCTGTCTTCCATAGCGGCTTCTGTCACCCTGTCATCAATTCTGGTTTCGCCACGTTCTGAAATTCTGGTGGCTATGATTTCTTCGATAACGGCATCTATTGTAACAGCGTCAGATTCTACTGCAGCGGTACAGGTCATATCTCCTACGGTCCGGTAACGGATTTTCTTTGTAGTAATGATATCTTCCGGATCCGGTACAACATGTAAAGAATTGGCCAGCCATTGTCCGTTGAAGTCGATTACTTCCCTTTCATGCGAGAAATAAATGGAAGGAAGCGCAATTTTCTCTCTTCGGATATAATTCCAGATGTCCAGCTCTGTCCAGTTGCTGATTGGAAAAACCCTTACATTTTCTCCTTTGTGGATTTTACCGTTGAAAATATTCCAAAGCTCAGGACGCTGAAGTTTAGGATCCCACTGCCCGAATTCATCACGAACGGAGAATATTCTTTCTTTTGCTCTTGCCTTTTCCTCATCTCTTCTGGCTCCCCCGATACAGGCATCAAACTCAAACTCTTCAATGGTATCAAGAAGTGTATAGGTTTGCAGCCAGTTTCTGCTTGGGAATTTCCCTTTAGCCTCAGTCAGCTTTTTACTTTTTATGGTGTCTTCCACTTTTCTGACTACAAGATTGACATCTAACTGCTGTACCAGCTGATCACGGAAATCCAGAACTTCCGGAAAGTTGTGCCCGGTATCAACATGAACAAATGTAAACGGAATTTTCCCATGAAAGAACGCTTTTCTCGCCAGATGCGCCAGTACAATACTGTCTTTTCCTCCACTGAATAACAACGCCGGACGTTCAAATTGGCCTGCGACTTCTCTTAATATATAAATAGATTCGGCTTCTAACTGATCCAAATAGTTTAACTGATGTATTGACATTTTTTTCTTTTTTTATTGATGAATATGCAGACCGCATTCTTTTTTATTGGCATCTTCCCACCACCATCGGCCTGCCCTGAAATCTTCTCCTTCTTTAATTGCTCTGGTACACGGTTCACATCCTATGCTAACAAATCCTTTCTTGTGAAGATGATTGTAAGGTAAGTGATGATCTTTTACATAGGCTGTCACCTGTTCTGTCGTCCAGTGAAGGATGGGATGGTATTTTATGATCCTATTATCCGGATCCCATTCCAGCTGCGGCATATTCTGTCTGTTGGGAGAATGCTCAGCTCTTAGTCCTGTAATCCATACCTTATACCCCTCCAATGCTTTTTTTAGAGGATGTACTTTGCGGATGGTACAGCACGCTTTTCTTTTTTCTACAGATTGGTAGAACGAATCAGGGCCGTTTTCTGTGACAAATGCTCTGAGCTCTTCCGTGTCCGGATAATAGGCTTTGATATTCTTTTTAAAGAAAGCTTTCGTAGACGTCCAGGTTTCATAGGTCTGTTCAAAAAGCCTTCCTGTATCCAGGGTGAATATTTCAATATTTAAATCTTTTATCAGATGAGTGATAACCTGATCCTCGTAACTGAAGCTGGTGGAAAAGATTACCTTATCCGGGAATTTTTCAGCCAGCATTTGCAGTCCATTAGTTTGAAAAGAAGCTTCATTAGCCTCTTTTACAAGATTTTCAAATTCATTTTCCAGACTGTTTTCCATTTTGAATTGAGATTTAAGTCTTGCAAATATATATAAAATTCTATAACTCCTATCAAAATAGTAGAATTTAAATAAAAAAAATTTTATTCTTTATTGATGAACTTGGTTAAGGTAGCTTCCATCATGCTTTTTCTGGTCTTTTCACGCACGATCATCAGTTCTTTTCTAAGGTAACAGACTGCTTCATCGACACAATCATCGCATGCTTCGTAAAAGTTCAAAGAAACACAAGGTGTAAGAGCAATAGGACCATCAAAAATACGGTAAATATCTGCTAATGAGACCTCATCGGGAGATTTCAGAAGATAATACCCACCTACTTTACCCTGTTTGCTGTTGACCAGTTTGACCCTTTTAAGTTCAAGAAGGATTTGTTCCAGAAATTTCTTGGGGATGTTTTCGTCTTGTGCAATAACAGAGGTTGGCAGAAAGCCCTGGTTATAATTCCTTGCTAATCTGACCATTGCTTTAAGCGCATATTTGCAACGTTTTGACATCATAATTTCTGCAAGTTATGATAAATTATTGTATAAATGAAATGTTTTTATGGCTGAAGACCTTGTATTTTAGCCACAAAAGATAAAAACACTTAAGTTTATTTTAAGTTAAAGATAAACAGCTGAGAACTTCACTTAAGCTTAAAATCAAAGATTTTTATTGATACAAAAACCTCTGTGTAAATCTGAAAAATCTATAGTGAAAAAATATTCGGCAAACTATCCTTTCTGTAATATAAAGTAAGCCAGTTCCCTATCTTCCCGTTTTAGATTTTCAACTCTGTTGAAACCGCTTTTCAGAAGTACCTTTTGGGATCCGATATTATCAAGATCAGTTACAGCAACAATATCTTTCTGATGAGTCAGCGAAAAACAGTAATCAACAAGGGCTTTACAGACTTCGGTTCCGAGGCCTTTTCCCCAGTAATTTTCTCCTAAAGTATACCCAACTTCCAGCTGCTCCGGATTGTCGAGAAAGATTCTGGCCAGACACATTCCTACAAAATCATTGTTTTGAGTGTTGAATATTCCCCATCTGCTGAAGGGTCCTTCTTCATAATCAGCTAAAGCTTTTTCAAACATTTCCTTGTATTCTTCAGGAGTTTTGTAAGGCAGATACCGGGTAACGTTTTCATTTTCAAAAAGAGTGGTAAATAATGAAAATTCTTCAGGGGTAAATTCACGGATGATGATCCTGTCATTTTTAAAGTGCATTGTAATAGAATCTAATGATGTAATAAAATTACACAAAAGACTAAAAAGTGCGTATAAAATTTAAACTTTATTTTAATAATTAAAGTCTGCTAATAATACAAAATTGTAAATTTAAACCTTTAAAATAAAAACTATTCATAATATGTTTTCAGCACAAACCTATCAAGATAGAAGAGCCGTGCTACAGAATAATGTAGCGGACGGAATTTTATTATTTCTGGGAAATATAGAAAATCCTGTGAATTTTGAGCACAATCCTTATTATTTCCGCCAGGACAGCACCTATTTATATTACTTCGGGATCCAGGAGCCCCGTATAGCAGCCATTATTGATATTGATGAAAATAAAACCATCATTTTCGGCGATGAGCTGAGTATAGATGAGATTGTATGGATGGGAAGGCAGGAAACCCTTAAGGAAAAAAGCCTGAAATCCGGTGTCCAGGAAACGTTACCTTATGCAGAACTTGCCCGATATATTGCAAAGGTACAGAGCTCCGGCAGAAAAGTACACTATCTTCCTCCGTATCAGCCTTCCAATAAAATTTTGCTGTCGGATCTTCTTGGAATTAAAGTTTCGGACCTGCAGCCTTCTGTAGAAATGATCAAGGCAATTGTAAAACAAAGATCAATCAAAGAACCTCAGGAAATAGCACAGATAGAACAGGCTGTGAACGTCTCCAATGAAATGCATCTGCTGGCCATGCGCCTTGCGAAACCGGGAATGAAAGAATATGAGATTGCCAATGCAATCCAATATCTTGCTGCGAATAAAGAGTGCGAGATGTCCTATCCTCCTATCGTTACTATAAACGGCGGTATCCTGCATAATCATTATCGTCTTAATACCATGAAAGAAGGAGATCTTTTCCTCAATGATTCCGGGGCGGAAACATCAATGGGATATGCGGGTGATCTTACCAGAACATTCCCTGTAGCCAAAGCATTTACCACAAAACAAAAAGAAATTTATGAGGTAGTTCTGAATGCTTTCAATAATGCCCAGCAACTTCTGAAACCGGGTGTTCGTTTCAAAGATATTCATCTGAAAGCGGCTCAGTATCTTGTTGAAGGTCTCATTGATCTTGGATTGATGAAAGGAAACGCTGAAGACGCTGTAAAAAACCATGCCCATACCCTGTTTTTCCAATGCGGACTGGGGCATATGATGGGATTGGATGTGCATGATATGGAAGATCTTGGAGAGCAGTACATCGGGTATACTGAAGAAGAGCCAAAAGATACCAAAACATTTGGTATTAAGTCTTTACGCTTAGGAAAGGCTCTTGAATCCGGATTTGTAGTTACCGTTGAGCCAGGTATTTATATGATTCCGGAATTAATTGACATGTGGCAGGCTGAAAACAAAAATGCAGACTTTATTAATTATGATAAAGTAAAGGAATACAGGAATTTTGGAGGAGTCCGCGTAGAAGATGATTTCCTGGTTACAGACAATGGCTACAGACTTCTTGGAAACGGACTGATCAAAACCGTAGAAGAAATTGAAAATTACAGAGCTGAACATTTAGCTTAATTCAAATATTATTTATGAAGAACATAAAAAAACTAACAGCCATTGCACTCTATTTTCTGTGCTTATCGCCATTGGCAGCACAAAAGACCCAATGGACTCCTGATGGCAATGCTTATTACTCATTTACTGAAAAAGGGGTTGAGATTGTGGATGTGCTGCATCCCGGAAAAGACCAGACACTTTTAAGCAGCAGTGAACTGATTCCTCCCGGAAGTTCTGAAGTGTTGAAGGTGCAGAGCTTTCAGGTTTCTCCGGACGGGAAAAGTTTATTGCTTTTTGCCAACACAAAAAAAGTATGGAGAGATAATACCCGTGGAGACTACTGGATTTTTGACAAAAATACCAAAAAGCTTACTCAGCTTGGGAAAGGCTTGCCGGCTTCATCATTAATGTTTGCAAAATATTCGCCGGATGGTAAAAAAGTAGCCTATGTATCGAAGCATAATATTTACATTGAAGATCTTTCAAACAATCAGCAGACTAAGATCACTACAGATGGTACGGACGGAATGATCAACGGTACTTTTGACTGGGTGTATGAAGAGGAATTTGGAACCCAGGATGGCTTCAGATGGTCCCCGGACGGTAACAAAATTGCTTACTGGAAACTGGACGCTAGAGGGACAAAAAACTTCCTGATGATTAATAATACCGACAGTTTGTACTCATTTACCATTCCTGTAGAATACCCGAAAGCTGGTGAAAACCCTTCCGGATGCAGTATCTGGTTTTATGATCTTGCTTCCGGATCTACAAAGAAAGCGGATATTGCAGGTGATGAAGTACAGCATTATATTCCGAGAATGGAATGGGTACTGGATTCTAAATCTGTTATTCTGCAGCAGCTGAACAGAAAACAGAATCAAAGTAAAATTATCTTAGCAGATGCCGGTTCCGGAAGCAGTAAGACGATCTACACGGAAACAGATGCTGCATGGATTGATATAAAATCCCGCTGGAATGATAATGATCCGAGTGGATGGGACTGGATTGATAATGGAAAAGAATTCTTATGGCTTTCTGAAAAAGACGGATGGAGACATATTTACAAAATAGATATGAACGGTAAAGAAACATTAATTACAAAAGATACCTTCGATGTAATAAAACCGGAATTTTTTGATGTTCAGAATAAGCAGATCTATTTTTTGGCTTCACCAAACAATGCCACACAGAAATATCTGTATAAAGTAAGCATGAAAGGAGGAAAAGCACAAAAAGTAACTCCTGAGACCTATACGGGTTCTAATGAATACACGGTTTCCCCTAACGGAAAGATCGCAATGTTTACCAATGATAACATCAATGACCTTTCAATAGGTTCCGTAGTATCTCTTCCGGAACATAAAGAATTGGTAGCTGCCAAAAGATCCGCAAAAGCAGATCCTGCAATGTCTAAAGCAGAGTTTTTCCAGGTTACCACTCAGGACGGGGTTACATTGGACGGATGGGTAGTAAAGCCTAAAAACTTTGACCCCAATAAAAAATACCCTATTGTTTTTACCGTATATGGAGAACCTGCAATGCAGACGGTAACAGACAGTTTCTATACAGGCTGGAATGGATTATATACAGGAAATATGGCTGAAGACGGCTATTTATATGTTTCCCTTGAAAACCGCGGAACCCCTGCCCCGAAAGGGCGTGAATGGAGAAAATCGATTTACCGTAAAATAGGGCAGCTGAATATCCGTGATCAGGCAATGGGAGCTAAAGCTTTATTCGCAAAATGGCCGTATATTGATACATCAAGAGTTGCCGTATGGGGCTGGAGCGGCGGTGGCTCTTCTACCCTGAACCTTTTAGGACAATATCCTGATATATACCAGACGGGAATTGCGATTGCGCCGGTTGCCAACCAGTTATTCTATGATAATATCTATCAGGAACGTTATATGGGGCTTCCCCAAGAGAACAGAGAAGACTTTGTTAATGGTTCCCCGCTCGCTTATGCTAAAAATTTAAAAGGAAACCTTTTACTGGTTCACGGGACAGGTGATGATAATGTACATTACCAGAATACAGAAGTGTACATCAATGAGCTGGTAAAGTACAACAAACAGTTTCAGCTGATGTCTTATCCTAACCGTACCCATTCTATTGATGAGGGTGAAGGAACATCACTGCATCTTGCTACCCTGTTTACAAAATTTCTGAAAGAACACTGCCCTCCGGGAGCAAAATAACTAAACTATAAGAGTCTCACAGTGATGTGGGACTTTTTATTTTATGTATGTTTCAACAAAAATTCCCCGGAGAAATCCGGGGAATTAAAGTGTCAAAACCTATATTTTTATAGTGGTGTGAATGATGTTGAATTAAAAGAAACAATGGATATGCCAAATTAATCACTATTTTATGAAATGTGAATTTTTGTGGTATCTTTTGTTGACTCCGGAGATTTCGTTTTTACAGGATTATCACTAAATTTGAGTGAATAATTTCTAAAATCATTCATGAAACTACCACTCTCCTATTATTCCAATCCGGATGTTCTTTTTTTGGCTCGGGACCTTTTAGGAAAAGTACTTTTTACTGAAATCGACGGTGAAACTACAGCGGGAATCATTGTAGAAACCGAAGCCTATTTCGGAGCTAAAGATAAAGCTTCCCATGCCTATGGAGGCAGACGCACAGACCGTACTGAAACTTTATACAGCCATGGCGGAGTTTCCTATGTTTATTTATGTTACGGTATTCATCACCTTTTCAATGTGGTGACCTCTGTTGAAGACGAGCCTCATGCAGTTCTCGTAAGAGCTGTTGAGCCTTTGATCGGTAAAGAAATTATGGAATTCAGGAGAAATATGCCGGCTTCCAAACCTTCTATTTCTGCAGGACCGGGATCTGCAGCCAAAGCTTTAGGTATTGACCGCTCATTTAACAGGAAAAAATTAACGGAAAATGAAATCTGGATTGAAGATCATGGCATTGTATATCAACCGGATGAAATAATCGCAGGACCACGTATAGGTGTTGCTTATGCAGAGGAAGACGCCCTTTTACCGTGGCGTTTCTTTGTAAAAGGAAATAAATATGTGAGCAAACCGAATAAGGCATAATCTGTCAGCATAATTAAATAAGTATTATAAAAGATATATTATTTCCTTTTAAGTAAAACGGGGTAAAAATAAAGAGCAGTATAACTTCTGCTCTTTAGGGTTATAAAAAATTCAGTTCTGTATTAAATTTTTCTTTAAAAATTCTTCCAGGTCTTTGCCATGAAGATTCTTAGCTAAAATGGTTCCCTCACCGTCAATGATGATGTTAAAAGGAAGTTCATCCACTTCATAAAGCTTTGCGACAGGGCTTTTCCAGAATTTTAAATCACTGATCTGTATCCATTTGATACCGAACCTGTCAATTGCTTTCTGCCAGCTTTCTTTATTCCTGTCCAAAGAAATCCCGAGAATTTCAAACTGATTGTTCTTTACCTTATCGGAGTAGGTGTCGTACAATGCTTTCAGCTCAGGCTGTTCTTCAACGCATGGAGCACACCATGTTGCCCAGAAATCAATCAGGACAATTTTCCCTTTTAATGCTGAAAGAGAAAATGCTGTTCCATCTGCTTTGGTCATCGTAATTTCAGGTGCTTTTTTTCCTATTTCTATTGCTTTCTGGGCATCAACGGAACCTGAAAGAAACAGTAAAAATAATATTGTAAAACAGGTCTTCATATTAATCATTTGCAGGATAGTTTTTATCCAGCCAATCGGTTTTGATATTTTTAGGAAGGTTTAAAAGCTTTGCATTTTTGAAGCCCAGTTCCATCAGTAATGCAAAAGCAGGACGGATATTGGGACATTTTACAAAAGGACAGCATCCACAATAGATCACAATTTCTCTGTTTTTCGGGACATCTTTAAGATAATTTCTCAGTTTTTCCAGATTTTCAGGCTCACGAGTGGGTCCAATGTCTACAGAACCTTTAATAATCGCTTCAGGACCTACTGAGATGATTATGAGATCTTTGGCCTTATGCTTTTCAATTCTGGAAGCCAGTAACGCCGGATCCATCAGCTGGCTGTCTTTCCATGGATCCTGTTTTTGCTGTGCCTGGCTGAAAAAGGAACAGACAAGGCAAACCACAATGAACAAATACTTCATACTTCTATTTTTCACAAATATAAGATGAAAAGTTCAGAGTTCAGTCCGGCATTATACGCTGCATGCTTTAATTTCTCTTATTTTCAATCTGATTCCGAATAATTTTATACATTTATGCTTAGTATCATTCAAACATTTTAACCCATGGAAGAAACATTCCGGCCTGATGCCATTATCATTGGTGCAGGATTGGCAGGACTTACTGCTGCAATGGAAATTACCAATGCCGGAAAAAAAGTACTGCTCCTGGACCAGGAAACCGAACAGAATATCGGCGGGCAGGCTTTCTGGTCATTCGGAGGGCTTTTTCTGATCAATTCACCCCAGCAAAGAAGAATGGGAATCAAAGATTCTTATGAGCTGGCTTTACAGGATTGGAAAGGAACGGCCGGCTTCGACCGTCCGGAAGATTATTGGCCGCGTCAATGGGCTGAAGCTTATCTGAAATTTGCTGCCGGTGAAAAGTATCAATACATTTCTAAGCTCGGGATCAAGCTGATGTTTATGGTAGGCTGGGCAGAGCGTGGTGATGGTTCGGCGACAGGCCATGGGAATTCTGTGCCCCGTTTTCATGTGAGCTGGGGAACCGGTACAGGAGTTGTGAAGCCTTTTGTGGAGAAGGCTTATAAAGCCAGGGACAAAGGTTTGCTGCAGATGAAATTCAGACACAGAGTAACGGAATTTATAACAGAAAATGGAAAGATAAAAGGACTGAAAGGAGATATTCTGGAAGATGATACTAAAGAAAGAGGTGCTGCTACCAACAGAAATGTAATTTCATCATTTGAATATGCCGCCCCGAACATCATTATTGCTTCAGGAGGAATTGGTGCCAATCATGAACTGGTAAGGAAAAACTGGCCTGAACGACTGGGGAAAGCACCTGAAAATATGGTTTGCGGTGTTCCTGCTTATGTAGATGGTAAAATGATCGGTATTGCAGAAAATACGGGCGCTCATATCATTAATCCTGACAGGATGTGGCATTATACAGAAGGGTTGCAGAACTGGGATCCCATCTGGCCGGATCATGGAATCAGGATATTACCTGGACCTTCGTCCTTATGGTTTGATGCAAAAGGTAAACGCCTCCCCGCTCCTTTTCTTCCGGGATTTGATACGTTGGGAACCTTAAAATACATACAGGAAACCGGCTTTTCCTATTCGTGGTTTATCCTGACACAGAAAATTATCAAAAAAGAATTTGCGCTTTCGGGTTCAGAACAGAATCCTGATATTACCCATAAAGATTATCCCCTTTTTCTGAAAAGGATCTTTGGTAAAAAAGCACCGGGCCCTGTGGAAGCATTTAAAGAACATGGAAAAGACTTTATTGTATCGGACAATCTGGAAGATCTTGTTAAAAGGATGAATGAACTGACCGGAAATAACCTCCTGAAATATGATAAAATAAAATCGCAGATCGAAGCCAGGGACAGGGAGCTGGATAATAAATTCTCAAAAGATACCCAGATTAATTATATCAGGAATACCCGGAACTACTTAGGAGATAAGCTGGGCCGTGTCGCGGCTCCCCATAAAATTTTAGATCCTGAAAACGGACCTTTAATCGCTGTACGTCTCAATATCTTAACCCGTAAAACGTTAGGCGGAATCAAAACGAACCTGAACGGACAGGTCTTAAGGGATGATGACAGTATTATTGAAGGATTATATGCAGCAGGAGAAGCAGCAGGCTTTGGCGGCGGTGGAATGCATGGCTACCGGGCGCTGGAAGGAACATTTCTCGGAGGCTGTATTTTCTCCGGAATGAAAGCGGGAAAATATATTGCAGGACTTAAATAAAATAATGAGCAGATATGAGCAGTTATTTCGATCATAAGGTCATCTGGATCACCGGAGCATCATCAGGTATTGGAGAAGCTTTGGTAAAAAACCTGGCAAAGAACAGCAATGCCGGAATCATTCTGTCTTCCAGAAAAGAAGATCAGCTGCATTCCGTAGCTGAAAAAGCAGGATTGAGTATTGACCGGTATGCAGTGATTCCTTTAGACCTCAAAAATTATAAGGATATGCCTGATATTGCAAAAAAAGCGGCGGAACAATTTGGAAAGATCGATGTTCTGATTAATAATGCAGGACTGTCACAGCGTTCTCTGGCGATGGAAACGGATATTGAGGTAGATAAGCAGCTCATTGATATTGATTATATCGGAACAGTAGCCCTTACGAAAGCGGTTGTTCCTTATATGATCAGGAATAAAGGAGGACAGATTGCTGTAGTCTCCAGCCTGATGGGAATCTTCGGAGCTCCGATGCGAAGCGGATATGCCGGGGCAAAGCATGCACTGCATGGTTTTTTCGATGCTTTGCGGGCAGAATTATTCAATCAGAATATCAGAATTACCATTATCTGTCCGGGTTTTATACAGACTGACATTTCTATTAATGCTGTCACCGGAGACGGCTCATTACAAGGGACCATGGATGATGCTACAAAAAACGGAATGCCGGTAGATATTTTTGCAGGAAAAATGCTGAATGCCATTCAGAAGCAGAAAAAACAAAAAGCAATAGGAGGAAAAGAAGTGATGGCTGTCTATCTTAAAAGATTTTTTCCGGGCTTGTTGGCCAAAATAATCCGTAAAGCAAAAGTGGTATAAAAAGCTCTGTTCAATAAAGAGCAGCGCTTTTTAAGAATGTTTATATCAAAAGGTTTTCACCAGTCCTATTCCCACTGTGTTATTTTGATAAAAAGGCATGACCATAGTAGATGATAAGGTCTTTTTATTTTTATTCCCCCTCAGTAAATTGTCAATTTTTGGGAATAGCCAGTAAGCCAGTTCTGTAGAAAGGATTCCAAATCCGGCTCCTGCCACAACATCTCCCAGCCAGTGTTTATCATTCAGCATCCTGTATACAGCCGTGAAAACAGCGAACGGATATCCTGAAAGGCTCAGCCAGAAATTGGTGTCTTTATACTCCCTGAACATAAACTGTGCTGAAGAAAATGCTGTAGCAGAATGTCCTGAAGGAAACGATAAGGTATTGGAGCCGTCAGGTCTTTCTTCTTTTACAAGATATTTTAAAGGCATGGTAAAAGCTGCTGCGATCAGTTGTGAAGAGGCATAAATAATGGTGCGGTCTCTCAGATTGTGTGTTCCTTTTATACCCATGGCATTAAACCCGTATACCATTACTGCCGGAGCATATTGGGTATAATTATCCAGTTTTATCCGTGCAGGCTGATGCTCGTTGATTTCAAATCGTGTCGATTGATTAAGGTTTTTCAGGTTTTTCATGCTTAAACCTGCTACTCCATAAGCAATGAATGCTGCAGGAATAATCAGGCTTTTATAATTCAGAGTGCTTTTTCGGGCATCTTTAGTGATAATACTGTCCTCTACAGGTTTCTGAACAGATATCGTATCATTGGTATTCTGAGCGTTGATCCTGCCAATGGCTGAACTTAAAACCACTACATACATCAGTGTTTTTTGAAAGTACTTTTTCATCCTAAATCACATTATAGTTATCCAATTCTGTATTAAAATTTATAGCTGTATCCTAAACGGATTACCTGGGTTTCGTAATAATCATTGTTTGTATAGGCAAATCCATTCCCCTGAACAGACTTCCTGATCACCATTGTGTTGAGCAGATCTGAAGCATTCATAAACAGTTCGCCTTTTCCTTTCTGAATCGTTTTTTTCACTCCTGCATCCATTGAGAATCTTGACTTTGTTTTTCCCTGGGGGATTATGTCCGGTGCCAGATATACCAGGGTAAACTGCATGTCCAGTCCTTTTGGAAAATGGAAAACGTTATTCATCTTGATATTCCCTGAGATAGCAGTCTGCCGGCCGGCTGAAAAAGGATTAGGCTGAGGATACAGGTTTTGTACAGTAAATGCGTTGATCTGGTTACGGTATAGATTTCCATTAACATTGAAAGAATATACATCTGATATTTTTTGGTTCCATATTGTTTCCAGACCGGTATTATAACTTTTTCCAGCGTTCTGGAATATTGCATAGATAAGCGTGCTGCCCGGGACAATACTTGAAATTCTGGTGATGGTTCCGTTGGCAAAACGATGATACAGTGCAGAATACAAATATCCGTTGTCCCAATTGTGTTTGTAGCCCAAATCAACAGAATTCGTAAACTGAGGACGTAATGCCGGATTTCCTACCTTAATGATCTCTGCATCATCATATTTCGGGAAAATTCTGATATCCACTTCGTTGGGACGGTCTACCCTTCTGTTGTAAAAAACAGAGAATTTATTGCGGGCATCAAGTTTGTAAGCAAGTCTGAAATTCGGGAATGGCTGGGTATAATTGTAGCCGTCACTTTTATAGGTTGGATGATTAGGATCGACATTATATTGAATTTTTACATATTCCAGTCGCAGCCCTAATTCCGCTTCCCATTTTTCATTTTCAAAGACATAATTTCCATATACAGCAGGAATCAATTCTTTATAATCGGCTTTTCCTCCTGCAGAAATATCCAGAACAGAGTTGGCGCCCGGAATAAAATTCATATTGGTAGGAATACTTCTGTTTCGAAGCTTGATTCCGGTTTCTATTCGTCCGTATTTTAAAGGTTTTACATAATCTACATTGAAATCATATACCTGTTCATCGGATAATAATTTGAAGGCATCAGTTCCCGTAGAAGCAGGAAGGTAGTTATCATAGAAATACTTTTCATCTTCCCTGTGAAATGTATAATTGAATCCAACATTCAAAACATGTCCGGCTTCTTTGAATTTATGCTGATAGGAAGCTGTTCCCATCACTGTTGTTTTCAGCTCATCCTCCAGAAACTGCCACAGACGAAGCCGCTGAGACAAATCTCCGTTGAAAAATGGCTGATCACCTCTGTCTGTAATTTTTTCACTTCCGTACATTCCTGAGATGGTTAATGTATTTTGGGGATCAATAGTCCAGTCGATTCCTGCTTTGGTGGTGAAGAAATTGGTATTTCTGTTTCTTTTCAGCTGGGAATTGATAATGGTTCCGTCATCATAAGTACGGGTTACAAATTCATTTTTATTAAGAGTCTCTGTATATAAATTGTCGGCCTGTAAAAAAATATTGATCTTGTTTTTTCTGTAATTAACAGCCAATGAAGGGTTAATTTTGGGAGTGAGCGTATATTGCGGTCTTATGCCGGGCAGATTTTCTTTTCTTACCCAAAGTGAGCCTAATCCTGTGGTAAACCCGGCTTTTCCGTTCCAGCCATTCTGCTTATTCTTTTTCATGATAATATTGATGATGCCGGCATTCCCGTTAGCGTCATACTTCGATGAAGGGTTGTTGATGATCTCAATTTTATCAATAGCAGAAGCAGGAATATTATCCAGTCCTGTCTGGCTTCCAAAACCGGTGAGAGCAGTCTGTTTACCATCAATCAATACAGTAACCTTATCATTTCCTCTCAATTGTACTTTACCGTCCTGTACAGTAATTCCGGGCAGATTTTGCATGCTTTGCAGCACAGACCCTCCGCTTTGGCTGATGTTATCTGCGACGGAATAGGTCTTTTTATCAAGGCGGCTGTCTATTTCATTCTTTTTGGAGGCTGTAATGGTAACCGTTTCTATTTTGGTCTCATTTTCCTGTTCTTCAGTCAGTTCAACAACGGGAATTTCCAGAAACTCTGACAAGCTGCCTATAAAAACCGGTTGTGAATATTTTTTATATCCGGTGAGTGAAGTTTCCAGAATATAATGATCAGGTTTTAAACCGTTAAGAGAAAATCTTCCGTCTTCATGAGTAATAGTTCCGGCAATAAATGTGCTGTCTTTTTCTTTTTTTAAAATAATATGGGCATAAGGTAATGCTGTTTTGTTTTTATCGGTAATTCTACCTGATGCTGTCACAGAAAGAGCCTGCGCAGAAACAAGGGATGAAATGACCATACATGGGAGAAAAAACAGGGCTGTTCTATTCATTTTACTATTTTATTTTCTTTTAAAAAATCTATTGTTTAACTATGATTTGTTTTGAAGTGATGGTAATTCACGGGTATGTTTTCTTTGGGAAATAATAATCATCAGAACCATCAGTGCAAGGGATATCAGTGATGCATTAAGTGTTCCCAGGTCCAGTCCTCCTTTAACCAGGGGTTTGGTTAAAAGGTCCCCAAAGGTTGCTCCAAAAGGTCTGGTAAAAACAAAAGCGATCCAGAACAGGAGAACATGATTGATTTTTGTGAAATAATGAAGCAGGACTACAGCCAAAATAATAAGTCCTGTAATCAGAGCTCCGGTCATATATCCAAGTCCCAGATTATCGCTCAGGAAATCTCCGAAAGCTGTTCCCAGACTATTGGAAAACAATATTGCTGTCCAGTAATACAATTCTTTATTTCTCTCAGAAATCGGATATACTTCAAGGTTTCCGTACTTTTTATACCATAAAAACAGGGAGAGTAAAAGCCCGGAGAGTAAAATGAGGCTTCCGGTAAGGTATCCTGTTTTCAGCGTTCTGTCTATAAAATCAGAGATTTCTGTACCTAAAGTCGTTGTTCCGATGATCACCATCCAGTAAATTGCCGGGATATATTTTTTTACACTGAGCTGCACAGACAAAATAATGATGAAAAATACCAGGGCGATCACAATTCCCGCAACATATCCTAAATTCAGGGTCATGGAAATAAAATCTCCAAGCGTTTCTCCTAACGTGGTGGCTGCAATTTTCATTAACCAGAAAAGAAGCGTAACCGCTGCAACTTTATTAAATATTCTCATTCTCATGTAATTTTATAAAGGATACTGCAGAACTAAAGCATGGAATGTTTCTGAAATCATTTCTAAATACAGTTAATTCCTCAGTATATTTTTATACAAAGGTGCAATCCGATTTAGAAGAAATTTTGAATTGTTGGGTACGGAAATTCTTTTAACTAAAATTTAACGGTGAAAATATGGAGACCGTTTTCAAATCTGTAGCTGATCATCCATTGGTGCAGCCTGCATATTTCCTGTATGATAGACAGTCCCAGGCCACTTCCGTTGTTGTCCGCTGAAAATTTAGAAAATCTTTTAAACAATGCTTCTGTACTCAGTTTTTCCGTTCCTGAATTGGAAACTTCAAAAAAAGATTGATTTAATTCTATAGAAACAGAACCTTCCGGAGAAGTATGCCGGATAGCATTGATGATGAGGTTGTTGATCAATATCTCTGTCAGAATACTATTCCCGTTTACTTTTACATTATTTGAAATATTTTTAGCTGCAGAAATGTTTTTTTGTTCAAAATGCTCCTCGAGAATCTCAATGCTTTGATGAAGCAGCTGGTCAAAGAGAATTGTTTCCGAACGGTCAAACTGGTTATTGTCAATTTTAGCGAGAAGCAAAAGATTTTTATTGATACGGGAACTTCTTGTAAGCGCTTTGTTGATGTCTTCTGCAATTCTGTATTGCTTTTCAGTGAGATCCTGATCCTGAAGTAAAATATCCAGTTTGTTTTTAATAATGGCAAGCGGGGTCTGCAGCTCATGAGATGCATTTTCAGTGAACTCCTTCTGGGCTTTATAAGTAGAAATATTTCGTTCAATCAGTTTGTAAAGGGATTGATTAAGCTCTTCAAATTCTGAAGTATCGGAAACCGGAAATTCTATGGTATTCTGACTGTTAAGATTAAAAGTCTTCAATTGATCCAACGTATCCCTGAAAGGTTTCCAGATGGATGAGGACAGCTTTCTGTTCAGGAATAAAAGTCCGACAACAATAACCACAAAAAAGAATATCGTGATCATCGCAATCACAGCTATGGTTTCATGGGATTCTTCAATGTTCGTTTGTATGGTAAACAGATAGGGCTTGTTGTGCAGGTAAACTACTTTTTTAAGACATCTGTAACGTTCCTTTTTTTGTTCTGAAATAAAAGGCAGCTGCTTTTCATAAGTATAAACTGTGTCTTTTCTGATCTGGCCGGGAGAAATTTTTTCAATATTGGTATCAGGCTGAATGTGATTCCATAATTCAAGACTTTTTTCCAGCGCTTCATCAGAAAGCTTTAACCGGTTAAATTCATAAGCTGTTTTCTCTATAATAATCTCGTTATGCTCATCGAGCTCACTTTTCCAGATGGTATCTACCACAATGTAATACACAGGGATGCTTATCATCAGAACAATAAGTACATAGATGAGAAAGGGCTTTGTGGTTTTTGTTAATAGAGGCTTCACAATAGTTATGAATTATGAATTATGAATTATGAATTTTTGTTTTGTGCTTTTGTATTTATTCTTGGTTGTAATAATAATACTACGGAGTATTTTTAATATTTCTGTGGATTCATTACTGATACTTTCATATTCAGTGGATGATAAATAATCTGTGTGAAATAAAAGCTCAATCCGGTAAATAGATTCATCACATTCTTTTTGGGCAATAGCAAGTTTATGGATAAAGTCTGCTTTACTTTCTGCATTCTGTGATTCTCTTATTAAAGCTCCTACTGCTGTTCAGCTTCTTAATAACTGTTTACTCAGAACATATTCATTCTTAGAAGTAAAGATATTTATAAAGATTAATAATCCTAATTGCAAAATCAAAACTTTTATCTTTCAACACATTTCTCTTTTCACTCCTGGTTAATCATCATTAATAATTTATCATTCATCATTCATCATTATCTTAGTTTTCCCACTTATACCCTGTTCCGTATACCGTTTTAAGATAATGTCCGCATCCCGCATCATACAGTTTTTTCTTAAGGTTTTTTACGTGAGCGTAAACAAAATCATGATTATCAAGCATATCTGCCAGATCTCCGGAAAGGTGTTCTGCAAGTGTACTTTTAGAGATCACTTTATTTTTATTTCCGATAAAATAAATCAAGAGATCAAATTCTTTTTTCGTTAATGAAATCGATTCATTATTTACTGCCACTGTTTTAGCCAGCAGATCTATCTGAAGCTCATTTTGCTTCACTACGTTGGAGCTGTTGAACTGTTTCCGGCGGATCACAGAATATACCCTTGCCATCAGCTCAGAAAGATGAAAAGGTTTGGTAAGATAGTCATCGGCTCCCAGCTTCAGGCCTTCAATTTTATCATCCAGCGCGTTTTTGGCAGAAATAATAATGACACCGTCCTGTTTCTGCTGTTTCTTTAATTCTTCCAGAATTTTCAGACCATTACCGTCCGGAAGCATGATGTCCAGCAAAATACAATCATAATCAAAAGCCTCTGTTTTATTCATGGCTTCATCAAATGTGGGGGCATGTTCACAGAGGTAATTTTCTCCGGACAGATATTCGGAAATACTTTGAGCAAGCTCGGCTTCGTCTTCAACAATCAGAATTTTCATGCGATAAATCTATCATTAAATTTTGAAGAAATTTTGAATATAATGCATCTGCAATATAAATTTCTGATTACGATATGCAAATAAGGATTTTGTCTCTGATAAAATCCTTATTTGTTGAATATTTTACATACAAAACTCTTTTCTTCATTGCATTTCCCAACGCTATTTGATTTTCTATCCTGTTATTTTTATCCCGGAACCTGGGCTTTTTCATAGATCAGTTTTTCACTTTTTAATTCTTTCCAGAATTCAGCAGGAATAGCAGTGTTAAGGGCATCCATATTATCTTTTACCTGTTCAGGCTTGCTGGCTCCCGGGATAATGGATGCAAATTCATCAGCTGCCAGTACAAAATGGAGTGCCGCATCAACAAGACTTATAGTATACTTTTCAGCAATGGAAGTGATTCTTTCCCGCTTTTCACTCATTCCTTTCGGGATGACGTCTTTATAATTGTAACGTTCCCTTCCTGTCACATATCCTGAATTGTATCCTGCGCCTGAAACCAGTTTTACACCAGCTTTTCTTACAGCAGGAAGAAGACGGTCCACAGCATCTTCATGCTCAAGGATAGAATATTGCGTTGCGGAAAGACAGATATCCGGATCAGCAGATTCAATACAGTCTAAGATAGGTTCTATTTTGTTAACACCCATTCCCCAGGCTTTTATGACACCCTGATCCCTAAGCTCGGAAAGAATTTTAAAAGCACCCTTTCTGGCCTGTTCCAGAAAATAGGGATAACGGTCTCCTACCTGATCTTCAGATAAATCATGAATATAAACGATATCAATATGGTTCAGTCCGGTCCTTTTCAGGCTTTCTTCAATTGACCTCTGTACAGCATCAGCAGTATAATCATGACGGAAATCATAATGCAACGGATTTTTCCACATAGTAGGCGGTACCTCAGCTTCAGGCACTTCACGGAAAAGTCTTCCCACTTTGGTTGAAAAAACAAAATCATTCCGTTCCTGTTCTTTCAGGAAACTTCCAAATCTTCTTTCGCTTTTTGTTAATCCATACCATGGAGAAGTATCATAATATCTGATGCCTGTATTCCATGCTGTCTGCAGAATTTCATGAGCCTGCTCATCTGTGATATTTTCGAAAGCAGTTCCGATCGCTACTCCACCAATTCCCAGTCGGTGTTTTTCTGTTAAAATGTCTGTTTTCATATTGAAATATTTTATGGTGTTGGTTATAAACAGGCTGCAAACATCGTGCAGATATAATGGAAACGTTAAAGGTAAAGATAGCATTCAACCTTTTGAAATCCTTAATGGGTAATGATATAAGGCTTCTTTTGATATTTTAAATATTATGTTAAATGTTTTTTTTATCGCTTCTTTGGTCCTGTTATTGAATGAAATATGATACACCATTTCAATAAATTACTTCATATGAAAAAGCATATTCTAATCGTAGGAGGAGGATTTGCGGGTATTAACCTTATCAAATCTCTCAAAAATGATAAACGGTTCAAAATAACGCTGGTCGATAAGAATAATTATCATTTTTTTCCACCCCTTATCTATCAGGTGGCCACTTCTTTTATAGAGGCTTCCAATATCAGCTACCCTTTCAGAAAGCTGTTTTCAAACAATAAAAATGTGAAATTCCATATGGGCAGCCTGCTTAGGGTAAATCCTGAAAATAAAACAATAGATACCGATACCGGCACCCTGGGTTATGATTATCTGGTATTGGCACTGGGAACAGAATCCAACTTTTTCGGAATGGAAAATGTAAGAAAATGTGCACTGCCGATGAAAAATATCGAAGAAGCGCTCTACCTGAGAAATCATATCCTGCTGACCCTTGAAGAAGCTGCCCGAAACAAAGATATCAAGGAAGCCGAAAAGCTTCAGAACATTGTTATTGCAGGCGGTGGCCCTACAGGGGTGGAATTGGCAGGAATGCTTGCAGAGATGGGAAGGTATATTGCTCAGAAAGAATATCCGGAAATTAAGTTAGGCCTTTCCAATCTTTATCTTATAGACGCACTGCCTACCCTTCTTTCCCCGATGAGTCAGCTGGCTCAGAAGACAGCTTATGAAAAACTGAAAGAATTAGGTGTAAAAATTTTATTGAATGTTTCTGTAAAAGATTATACAGATAACAAAGTCATCTTAAGCGACGGAAGCATTATTGAGACAGAAACGCTGATCTGGACTTCCGGAGTGATCGGAAAAGAAGTCCCTGGATTACCGGAAAACAGTATCGGAAAAGGAAGGAGAATTCTGGTGGATGCCTATAATAAAGTAGAAGGAACCAGTAATATTTATGCATTGGGAGACATTGCACTGATGCTTTCAGAAGAAAAATATCCGAAGGGGCATCCTCAGCTGGCTCAGGTTGCCATTCAGCAGGGTAAAAATCTTGCCGCAAATTTCAAGCGCATAGAAGATGGAAAAGTCCTGGAGCAGTTCCATTACAATGATAAAGGAAGTATGGCTATCATTTCAAAATATAATGCTGTAGTGGATCTTCCGAAGCATTCCTTTAATGGATTTATCGCCTGGCTCACCTGGCTTTTTATTCACATTATTCCTCTTGTAGGATTCAAAAACAAAATTCAGCTGGCAGTGGACTGGTTTCGTTTATTTATCACCAACAATCCATCCATCAGGCTTATTCTTTTCCCGAAAAGAAATACAACAGGCAACGGATAACTACATAACAAATACCAACACTTAAATCTTATAGTATGAAAAATCAAAGAAGACCTCCTTTTTTCGGAGAAACAGTGGTTATTACAGGAGCTTCAAGCGGAGTTGGTAAAGCCACGGCAGAAGCTTTTGCAGAACAGGGTGCAGATCTTGTTCTGGCAGCAAGAGGTGAAGACGCACTTAAAGATACGGCAGAATTATGCAGAAAGCTTGGTGCTACCGTGATTGCAGTACCTACAGATACTTCCGTAGCTGAAGATGTTCAGAATCTTGTCAGGGAAGCCCTTGAATTCAGTGGTAAGATTGATTATTGGGTAAATAATGCCGGAGTGCTCGCCTTTGGTAAATTTGAGGAAGTTCCGGCAGACGTTACAGACCAGATTGTTAAAACAAATCTTCTCGGATATATGCATTCTGCTCATGCGGTACTTCCTGTTTTTAAGAAGCAGAAAAAAGGAGTACTGCTCAATAATATTTCTATTGGCGGATGGATGCCTGCACCGTATGGAACAGCTTATACAGCCTCAAAATACGGGGTTCGTGGTATGGTGGAAACATTACAGGGAGAGGTCTCAGATTTTCCGGATATCCATATCTGTGCGCTGTATCCCGGTTTTCAGAAATCTTCCGGAATAGAGCATGCTGCCAATTATTCAGGAATAAAACTGAGTACCCCTCCACCCTCTTTTGATCCCCGGGAACTGGCTGCGGCTATTGTAAAGACGGCTAAAAATCCAAAAGAAGTTATCTATCCGGACTGGTCTGCCATTGTTTTCAAAAATTTATATGAAATAATTCCCGGAATCATCCGGTATCTATCTTCAGCAGGGATGCGTATGGTGATGAAGAATGCTAATAAAGATAATAAGACCGGAGGAAATGTTTTGGAGCCGTCCAAAGGAAATATGGGAATAGATGGAAAAACACTGTTTTCTTTTCCTAAAACTTTGCTATGGGCTGGGGCCGGAATTATAGGAGCCATGGCCGCAGGCATACTTTTATCAGGAAAATCCGGTAAGACAGAATAATCATAAACAGGGAGGAAATTGACAGGACAGACGTTGAAAAAGCTGTTTTTTGTAAGATATTTCATAAATTTACGGAGCTGTATCTGTTTCATAGCAGCATAAAAATGTTTCCAAGGTGAAAATTCACAACAAAAAAAAGTACCTGAGCTTCCTTAAATTTAAAAGAGATTTCCAGAAATACGGATTGGAAAAAGCACGCAGTTATGAGCTTATTCTGCATTGGCTGAACAACAGGCTCAGCAGAAACCAGTTTCTTGTGCTTTCCGGGATTCTTGTAGGCTGTACTGCCGGCCTTGCAGGGGTGATCCTGAAAACGCTGGTACACAATATTCATTATTTTATTACCAATAAGGTACATTTTGAATATCAGATTTTATTCTATATCGTTTTTCCTTTTTTAGGGATTGTCCTGACTACCATGATTGTTCTGACACTTTTCAAAGGACAGGACCGTAAAGGGATCGGGGCTATCCTGTATGAGATTGCACAGAATTCCAGTATTGTGGCTTCCGTTAAAATGTATTCCCAGGTGATACAGAGTGCCGTAACTGTAGGATTGGGTGGCTCTGCCGGACTGGAAAGTCCTATTGCTGTGACCGGAGCTGCTATTGGCTCAAATTATGCGCAAACCTACAGGCTAAGTTATAAAGAACGTACTTTGCTGCTGGCCGCCGGTGCTACTGCGGGGATTGCTTCAGCATTCAACGCGCCTATTGCAGGGATTATGTTTGCTTTTGAAATTCTTCTGACCGGCGTGGTTTTTACAGACTTTATCCCTTTGGTGGTAGCAGCAGTCTGCGGAAGTCTTTTGTCAAGAATTTTACTTCAGGAAGATGTGCTTTTCAGGTTTTATACCAGAGATGCTTTCAATTATAAAAATGTACCCTATTATCTTATCTTAGGAATTGTTACAGGTTTATATGCCCGTTATTTTGTGGTTATTTCTCAAAAAGTGGAACATTTCATAAAGGGACTTCAGCTTTCAAGAATGCGCAAAGCGATGTTTGGAGGGGCTGTTCTTTCGCTTTTGTGTGTTCTTTTTCCTCCTTTGTTCGGGGAAGGGTATGAAACCGTGAAAGCCTTTACCAACGGGAATACCTACTCTATTATTGAAAACAGTTTTTTCAGATATTTTGAAATCGGTGACTGGACGATTATCATATTTTTAGTTCTGGTTCTGCTTTTAAAAGCTTTTGCTACTTCTTTTACCATATTCAGTGGTGGAAACGGAGGAAATTTTGCCCCGTCTCTTTTTGCAGGCGGAACTTTAGGGTACTTGTTTGCACTGGTGTGCCAGCATCTGGGATTTACAGATGTTCCTGTGACTAATCTTGTTCTGGTAGGAATGGCGGGAGCGATGAGCGGTGTACTGTATGCCCCGCTTACTGCAATATTTCTGATCGCAGAATCCAGTTTCGGGTATGATTTGTTTATTCCGCTGATGATCGTTTCCGTAATATCTTATCTTATTGCCAAATGGTTCTCCCCGATTTCTCCTGAACTGAAATCTTTGGCAGATCAGGGCAAAATATTCACCAATAAGCATGATAAAAACCTGCTCTTTGCTTTAAGAACGGAGGATTTTATTGATCAATACTCTCAGACCATCAATCAGAACGCTTCTGTTACGGAACTGTTTGAAATGGTTAAAAACGGAGATAAAAATATTTTTGCTGTTGTGGATGATAACAGAAAGCTCAAGGGCGTGCTTACCCTGGACGATATAAGACCTTATCTCTTTAATAAAGAAATTGAAATTTCCCAATCGGTTACCCAGATTATGAAAGCACCGCCGGCAGTCCTTCACCGCGAAAATAAACCACTGGAAATTCTCCAGACTTTTGATGATACCGGTGTATGGAACCTTCCGGTAGTGAGTGGTACCAATGATTTTATCGGTTTTATTTCAAAATCATCGATATTAATGAGCTACAGACAGCTTCTGAAAGAATACTCTGATTAGATATTGACATACAATAGGACAACTGAAGAACTCAATTCCCTTCCGCCGGAGGAGTGGCGAAAATTCAAAGAATTTTTGACGGGGTGGTCAGTATCGTCGAATCACAAAAAATCCGTTCAATTGCTGAACGGATTTCTTTTTAATCTGTAATGAAAGTCGAAAAAATTAGCTGCTTGCGTTATTCAGCAGATCAATATCTTCCTGATCCAAAACAAGGTTCGGCGCATTGAATATTGTTTCCAGCTGTGATGCACTCGTAGCACTTACAATAGGTGCCGTGATCAGTGGATTTGATAAGAGCCATGCCAGAGAAACAGTTCCCTGGGTGGTGTTATGCCTGGCACTTACCTGGTCCAAAGCTTTTAAAACCTTAAGTCCTTTGTCATTTAAATACTTTCTTACGCCTTCACCTCTCGTACTTTTTGCAAGATCTCCCTCATTACGGTATTTACCAGTTAAAAAGCCTGCTGCGAGAGACCAATATGGAAATACACTTAAATCTAGCTGTTCCGCCAGAGGTGCATAATTTTGCTCAAAACCTTCTCTTTCCATCAGGTTATAATGCGGCTGCAATGCAACATATTTAGGAAGGTTATTCTTTTCTGCCGCGTCAAATGATGCTTTCAGACGTTCCGGCGACAGATTGGAAGCTGCAATATAACGTACTTTTCCTGCTTTAATAATCTCATCATAAGCGGACAGTGTTTCTTCTACCGGAGTGGTATCGTCATCAAAATGGGTATAATAGAGATCAATATGATCAGTCTGAAGTCTTTGCAGCGACTCATCTACGGATTTTAAGATATGCTTTCTGCTGATATCGAAGCCATGTTCTTTTGTTTGTGAACCTACTTTTGTTGCCAAAACAATATCGTTACGGTTGTTACGGCTTTTCATCCACTTTCCGATGATTTCTTCAGATTGTCCCCCTTTCCCGTTAACCCACCATGAATACGTATCTGCTGTATCTATAAAGTTGAATCCTGCTTCCGTAAAACGGTCCAGTATATCAAATGACTGTTTCTCATCCAGGGTCCATCCAAAAACATTTCCTCCGAAATTAATTGGTGCAATCGTTAAATCAGTGTTTTTGATCTTTCTTTTTTCCATAAAAATAATTTTACTAAATGACTTCTAAGGTAGGGAATATTAAGCCCTGAGAATATTTAAAATAGCCATTTCTGCTATAGTTATTATAAATGAGTATAGTTATTTTTCAACCTGTGGAATATCAATGGCCATAAGCTGAAGTTTGTATTCCTCCAGCTGAAGACTGATCACAGATAATTTATTTCTGAAATATGAAGAGTTTTTAAAAAGATTATGATAATATTCTATACCTTCGAGTACATTTTTCCTGAAAGTATTCCATTTCCTGGTTTGCGAATGGGTGATCTGTACTGCTGAATCAGTAATTTCCTTTCTCAGATAATCCACATACATTTTCAGTTCGTTAATGAACATATTCGGACGGTGGTTATCGGGAAGAATATTGGTATTTCCATAAATATGTTTCACCATGTCTGAAAGAGACACTTCCTTGTCAAAAAAGGCAACGTTCGGTCCGGGACATATCACAACACCTTGCTTTTCGCCTTTGATTTCAAGGTTTTGTTCCATATAAGCGGCATTCACAAGTCCCACACACAGACAGGCTTTATCGGTGATTGCAGCCTTTCTTTTTTCAAATTCCGCCTCTGTCAGCGTTTCTTTTTCACTATAAAGTTCTTTCAGTTTGATATCCTGATACTTTCTGGAAGCTGTGCAGGTTCCTTCCGGAGAAAACTCTTTACTCAAAGCGAGAAGTTTCTTCGGGCATGAGCTTCCATATTTGCCTTGTGATTCTTTTACATATCTGAGTTTTTCATTGGAGGTTCCTTTTACCGTGTTAAAGGGTACTCCCAATGGCGACATATTACTGAGGTAAAAATCCTGTTCTTTTGATTGTACAAGCAGATTACGGGTTTCGGCATCTACAGAAGTAGCTTCAGGTACCAGTAAAAAGGGTGATCCCCAGCCTACGCTGTCAACATTATAACGGGTTAATAAGAACTCATGTTCTTCGGAAGTTCCTACTCCACCCTGAACGGTAATTTTCATTTCTAAAGGCTCAGACACCACAAATTTTCCTTTTTGCTCCAAAGCTGTTATCATTAAGGAATGAGCGGATTGTATAAGATCGTTTTTTTTCTGCTTGAATTCTTCCATAATCGGTCCGAGAAGCATTCCTTCGGTAGCAAAGGCATGTCCCCCGCAATTCAGTCCGGATTCTATCCTGTATTCCGAAACCCACAATCCTTTTTTAGCCAGAAAATTTCCCTGGATCATGGCAGAACGGAAGTCACTCACTTTAAGGATGATTTTCTTTCTGAGCTTTCCGTTTTCATCCGGGAAAAAATCTTCAAATTCTTCCATATAGCTGTACAGACGGGGATTCATTCCTGCAGAAAGCACCACAGATGATGAAAGTTTGCTTTTGGCAAACCCCCGAAGGGAAGCGTGAGCGTCGTTATACATGACCGGCAGCTGTTCGTTCTGATGATAATTATCCTTATCTACTTTCGTCATGATGTTAACATCAATACTTCCGGGATTTAAATTGGATTCAATGAAACTTTTAATATGGGAACTCCAGTTGTCTTTCTGATGGATAAGGTTTTGAAGGCTGTTTTTGAGGTCTGAAGTATTGGGAAGCATGGCTATGAAGTCTTTCAAAGCCTCTTTATTTCTGCTGATTTCCTGTTTGAAAGATTCAAATTTTTCATTCACGATATCATCCACCATATCCAGATAGGCTGTAATTCTTCTGGCTCTGTAATCTTCTGTTTTTGCAGAGATACCGAAATAGTCAAGATTGAACTTTTTATTGTAAAAGTTCTTCATCTTCTCAAGGATTTCATCATCAATGATGGAGATCACAGAAGATATTCCATACTGCGCAACACGAATCGGGCTGTCTATCGTATAAGCCAGTCCCATTACCGGAATATGGAAATTGTGCAAAGTTTTTTTTGTCATAAAGTTTTGATAAAATTTCTTTTTATTTTATCTAAAAATCCTTTACAACTATTCACTGCTATAAAAATATTATTTTAAAATGAATTATGCGTTAAATAATACTTTGGATGTGAAAAAACATGTCAAATGTCATTTTTTTAAGTTGTTTGAAATAAAAAAGATCAGTTGGATAACTGATCTTTTCTTCTTGTATGTTTCATAAGAAGCTTGCTTAAACATATAGTACACCTAAGTTTTTGAAAATCTTTGATTTTCGCTTATGAAAATTTTCTGCGTCATTATTAAGTGCACTAAAGTGTTTCAAAATAAAAGCTTTTTGACTTTTGTGGTTTCATTTTAATTATTCCGCTTTGTTTTTAAGCATCATCAGAAGGCTGTAAGCACCTTTCCTTACAATCTTTTTATCCTTTAAGGGATCTGCTTTTAAGATCTCTGTAAACTGATCATCTGAAATTCCGGCTGCTACGGGAATCATTTTATAATTGGATTTTCCAAGGTCTTCAAAAACATAATTTTTGTTTTCAAAAGAAACTACTGCTTCGTTGGGAAGTCCCTGGGTAGAACGGCTGCTGATATTGACTTCGGCATTCACATACATACCTTTTACAAATTCCGTATTTACAGATGATAATCTGGCTACTGCAGTTGCTGAACCTCCGTTTTCGATGCTTGGAACTACACTGACAATTTTAGCACTTGATTTCACATCCGGATTCTGATTGTTGTAAACCAAAATCTCCTGCCCGGCTTTCACATCATTTACATCATTTTCAAAAACCTTTAATTCTAACAATAATCCGGCTGGATTAATCAGCTCAAATAAAGTATCTGACGGGTTGATATATTGTCCGTTATTCACAAGAATTTTGCTCACAAAACCTGTAAACGGAGCATAGATATTAATCTTGCTTCTGATATTTCCCGTACTCAGCCCTTTGGCATTGATTCCGATGATTCTGAGCTTTTCCTCAAGACCTTTTAAGGTCGCATTCAGGGTGGAATATTCAGCCTGAGCGGTCTGCATCGTTTTATCACTGCTGGCCTTGCTGGTATTAAGATCTTTCTGCCGGTTATAATTCAATCTTGCCGCTTCGAGCTGGGCTTTTGTCACCAGATAATCCTGCTGAAGCTGTATAAACTGCGGATCCTCTACCACAGCAAGCACCTGTCCTTTGCTGAAATGACTCCCGTTAATCACATTGATAGACTTGATATGCCCTCCCATAATACTGGAAACCAAGCTGATGTGAGATGGTGCAATTTCTGCTTTCCCATTCAGTCTCACGAGCTTTTCCATATTTCTGTCCTGAACTGTGGTGGTTGTCAATCCTACAGACTGGATCTGTTTTTCAGTAAGATGGACTGTATTTTCATTGTTTTTAGCAAATTTTGTGTTTTCATAAACTGTTTTTTCTTCCTCTTTCTTTCCTGAGCATGAAGATAAAGTGAGCGTTAAAGCAAGGCTGTATAGTGATATATTCTTGAAATGCATGACGTTATTATTTTGAAATTAAGAATTGAAGTTCCGCTCCGGTCTGATTGAGCTTTTCCAGCTGGTCAATATAATCTGCTTTGGTTTTTACGGCCTGGTTCACAAGGATTACCCAATCCAGGTAATCAATTTCTCCCACTTCCATCTGTTTCTGTGCTGTTTTTAAAATCGTTTCAGATTTTGGAAGCTGTTTTTGTTCATAATTTTCAATGACCTGCTGTTGATTCATATAATTGGCCAGCTGTTGGTTTAACCTGTTTTTAAGCTCAATTTCTTTTCTCCTGTACTGGTTTTCAGAGATGGCAATTTTTGTCTGTGCTGCTTTTGCCAAAGCTCTTTGCCCTTTTGTAAATAGCGGAATTCCCACACCCACCTGAACCGAATTGAAGCGGTTATTATTGATATTTTTCATGCTCTGATTGGTATATCCTACAAGAAGATCCGGAAGCAGTCTGCTTTTTTCCAGCTGTACTTCTGCTTCTCCTACTTTGATCTGTTGCTGCAGATATTGTAACTCCGAATGCTGCTTTACCATTTCTTCAGAGATCTGAAGACCCATATTTATCGTTGGTTTATCAGCTATAGGCTGGTAAGGCGTTTCGGATTGAAGTAACAGCTGAAGCTGAAGTTTTGCTATGTTCAGGTCATTTTCAAGAGTATTCAGCTGTACTTTTACCTGTTCTTTCTGGATTTCTGCTGTGGATTCTTCCAGGATATTGGCTTCTCCTTTTTTTAATCTTAATCCTGCTTTATCGGCAAAATTATTGTACAGCTGGCTGATGTATTCCAGCACTTTTTTCTTTTCCTGAAGGACCAATATTCTGTAGAAAACATCTGTCACTTCTTTGGTAAGCTGTGCCTTTGTCAGATTCTGATTGATAATACTGGCAGACCATTCGGCATCCAGCATCTGCTTTCTTTTTGAATATACTGTCGGAAAACTGAATCGCTGAGAAATTCCGAATGAATTATCGGTTTCCTCACCCTGAATCTGTCCAAACCCTCCGGTAACTTCAAGCTGCGGGATATCCAGATAGCTGGCTTTCAGCTTTTCCTGATAATCTGATACTAATTTTGAGTTTTTAAGAGTGCCATTTTGCAGGTATGCTTTTTCCAAGGCCTGGTCGTAAGTAATATTTTCCTGAGCCTGATAACTTCCAAAGGTGATCATCAGTAAGAAAACAGACAGTTTTTTATAGTTGGATTTTTTAGAAAATTTCATTTTATTTTTATTAATATGTTCAAAAAGGACGTACAGAATAGGAAGTACAAACAAGGTTAAAAGGGTTGCAAGCATCAAACCACCGATTACTACGGTTGCCAAAGGTCTCTGTACTTCCGCTCCCGCACCATTGCTGATGGCCATAGGAAGGAACCCTAAAGAAGCTACAAAAGCTGTCATCAAGACCGGGCGAAGCCTGATTTTTGTTCCCATCAGTACAATTCTGCTGGTGTTGGTTATTCCGTTCTTTTTCAATCGGTTAAACTCTGATATCAAAACAATTCCATTAAGCACTGCAACTCCGAATAATGCTATAAACCCTACGCCTGCACTGATGCTGAAAGGCATCCCTCTCAATGCCAGAAAATAAACCCCTCCGATGGCAGATAAAGGAATGGCTGTGTAGATCAGTAAGCTGTGTTTTACAGAACCGAAGGCAAAGAATAACAAAAGGAAAATCATTACTAATGAAATAGGAACTGCAACTCCAAGCCTTGCTTTAGCTTCATTCAGGTTTTCAAAGGCACCGCCGTACGAAACAGTATATCCGGGTGACAGTTTAAGGCTTTTGCCTGCTTTTTGCTGAAGTTCTTCCACAATACTCTGAACATCTCTTCCTCTTACATTAAAACCTACAATGATTCTCCTTTTTGTATCTTCCCTCTGAATCTGGTTCGGACTGTTTTTAAGTTCTACTTTAGCCAGCTGTGATAAAGGAATCTGTTCTCCCGAAGCGGTAGGTACCAGAAGATTTTGAATGCTTGTAATATCTTTTTTATGTTCATTATCCATCCGGACCACGATATCAAACTTCTTCTCACCTTCATATAAAGCGCCTGCGGTCTGGCCTGCAAAAGCCATGTTGATCACTCTGTTGATATCTGCTACTGAAATATTATAACGGGACAGTTCAGGACGGTTATAATCGATAACAACCTGTGGAGCGCCCACCACAGGCTCAATATAAAGATCCTGGGCACCTTTTACCGTATTGATGATGCTTCCCATCTTTTTTGCATACGAAGCAAGGCTGTCCAGATCCTCTCCATAAATCTTGCACACTACATCCTGTCTTGCTCCTGTCATCAGCTCATTGAAACGCATTTGTACAGGAAACTGGAAGCTGGTTGTCAATCCCGGAATAACGCTTAGTGCCTTACTCATTTTATCAGAAAGCTCCGGAAATGTTTTGGCAGAAGTCCATTCCTTTTTAGGTTTCAGAACAATGATAATATCTCCGGCGTCCATAGGCATGGGCTCTGTGGGAATTTCAGCACTACCGATTTTGGTCACTACTTTTTCTACTTCGGGAAACTGTGTTAAAAGGATGTGCCCGGCCTGTGTAGTTGCTTTTTTTGTTTCGTTGATGTTGCTTCCCTGAAGGATTCTCATTTCAACGGCAAAGTCACCCTCTTCCAAAGACGGAATAAACTCTCCTCCCATTCGGGAAAGGGTAAACACGGCACCTGCAAAAAGGATCAGCACACTTAGGATTATTGTTTTTCTGTATTTAAGTGCTTTCATCAGGAGCTTCTGGTGGGCTGTTTCCACTTTACCCATGACACGGTCTGAAATATTTTCTTTCTCTTTCTTTTTTCTGCTTAATACCAAAGAACTCATCATCGGAATATACGTCAGAGAAAGTATAAATGCACCGATCAGCGCAAAAGCAACCGTCTGTGCCATAGGCTTGAACATCTTTCCTTCAATCCCCTGAAGTGTAAAAATCGGAAGATATACAATTAAAATAATGATCTGTCCGAAAACAGCACTGTTAACCATTTTGGTAGCAGAGCCTGAAACCTGGTCATCCATTTCCTTTTTGCTGAGCATATTGTCTTTCCCGAAATGCTTTTTGTGGGCGAGCTGGTGCAGCACTGATTCTACAATAATAACGGCCCCGTCTACAATAAGCCCGAAATCAAGCGCTCCAAGGCTCATCAGGTTCCCTCCCACACCAAAGATGTTCATCATGATAATGGCAAAAAGCATAGCCAAGGGAATTACAGAAGCTACCAGTAATCCTGCCCTGAAGTTTCCTAAAAATAAGACAAGGATGAAAACCACGATCAGTGCGCCTTCCATCAGGTTTGTTTTTACAGTACTGATTGTATTGTTCACCATTTTGGCACGGTCAAGGAAAGGTTCAATTACGACTCCTTCCGGTAATGATTCCTGAATTTTTTCCAGTCTTTCTTTAATATTTCCGATCACTACATTGGCATTCTCTCCTTTCAGCATCAAAACGATAGCTCCGGATACTTCTCCGGTATCATTATAGGTCATAGCACCATATCTTGTCGCATAACCTATCTTTACGGAGGCTACATCTTTGATATGCACCGGAATGTTTTCCCGGGTTTCCGCTACCTGAATGTTCCCGATATCTTCCATACTTCCCAGAAGCCCTTCACTTCGGATGAACAAAACAGTTTCCTTCTTTTCAATATAAGCTCCTCCCGTATTCTGATTGTTTTTCTCAAGGGCAGCAAAAACATCATTGATATTGATATTAAATGCCTGTAACTGATTAGGATTAATAGCAATTTCATACTGTTTCAGTTTCCCTCCGAAACTGCTGACATCTGCTACTCCTTTGGTTCCAAGAAGCTGTCTTCTGACTACCCAGTCCTGAATTGTCCTCAGCTCCGTTTCATCATATACATTTTCATAACCTTTTTTGGCTCTTACCACATACTGGAAAATTTCTCCCAATCCTGTTGAAATAGGCCCTAATTCCGGCTTGCCAATTCCTGCCGGGATATTGTCCTGAACAAGCTGCAGGCGCTCCTGTACCTGCTGGCGTGCCCAGTATACATCTGTATTGTCATCAAAAACTACGGTCACTAATGAAAGTCCGAAACGTGAAAAGCTTCTCAGCTCTGTAATTCCGCTGATATTGCTGGTAGCCTGTTCAATAGGAAACGTAACTAGGCGTTCTATATCTGCCGCACCGTAAGAAGGTGCCGTTGTAATGATCTGAACCTGATTATTGGTGATATCCGGCTGAGCATCAATGGGAAGTTTCGTGGTTTCGTAGATCCCAAAAAGCACAAGCCCCACTGTAAACAGAGCAATGATGAGTTTATTCTTTACAGAAAACTCAATAATTTTATTTAACATGAAAAAACTATTAATGGATAACCTGACGGCAAAACCGTTCCTGAGTGAAATCTTCATTTGTTCACAGACAGCGACTGGAAACCTTCCGGCCTCATCAGCATATCATAAGAAAATAAAGGTGGTACTACATCATAAACAACGTTATCATGCACAACAGGCTAAATTGATATATAATAATAAATGGAATGCTTTAAGAATAAAGCAATTTCAGTATAGAATCAATTAAGAAAACCGCGGAGGCTGGAAAATCTGAGAAAGGTACTGATGGGAAAAATCTTTTTCCTTGTAAATACTGGTTTTCTTTGAAACCGTAATTTCTTTAGGTTTTTTTATTTCGAATATCAGTTCCGGAAGCTGGGCATGTACAGTCAGTACAATAGGAGGATTGATAAACGGCAGCTTCTGGTCTGTATCCCAGTCAGAATCCTGCTTATGGTTATCATAATGTTCCATGACAAATTCCGAAAGACTTCCCTGGTATTCCATGAAATGTTCAACAAACATAGGTACTTTCAGTACTTCCCCCGCATTGGTGGTAGCCAGCACATACATCATTGAGCATAATATGGAGAACCATTTTAACATTGATGCAAATATAAGGCTTAAATTTTTCCTGAGAAGGCTGTAGTATTAAATTTTTGAGAATTTAATCTAGTTTAAAAATGGTTTAAATAAATAATAGTTATTTCAAATAATGTTAGATTCATCAAACAAAAATTAAAGCCTGGATTTCAGTCTGCTTAGTGTTTCCTGTGAAATATTAAGATAGGATGCCACCATTTTATTAGAAAGCCGACGTACAATAATCGGATTTTCTTCCAGTAGCTGTTTGTATTTTTCAAGAGCATCCTGCACCATAAACGACATCAGTCTTTTTGTGTTGGCTATACAGGCAATTTCAATATAAATTCTGTAAAATTTTTCCCACTGGGGAATAATGTCCAGTAAATGATAAAAATCCTGGTGGGTAATGTAATATACCTCCGAATCTTCTACAGCCTGAAGAAGCTCATCAGAAGGTTCTGAAGTAATAAAGGTATGAAGTGCTGTGGCAAACTGATTTTCAAAAGCAAAATATCTTGTAGAATCCTGCCCCTCCTTATTAATATAAAATATCCGTAAACAGCCTTTTACAACAAAGAATGTTTTCTTAGGAGAGTGAACATTGGTAACGAGAAGCTCGTTCTTTTGTAATTTGACAGGTTTGAAATAAGAAAGAATAACTTTCAATTCTTCATCTGTTATTGATATTTTGCTTTTAATATATGAAACTAATACGTCTTCCATTTATTTAAATCAGTCACAGCAAATTTAGCAATAAATATGTTAAAAAACTTACTGCTATTCCGGCTTCTTATGTGCTTTCGGATGATTTCCCTTCCGCTTGCCCTGCTCTCCAGTAGGAACAGGCATACATGGCACGGGCGTCCCGTTTCAGATTTGTTTTAAAATAGATGCGAAGCTCCTGCACCGTTGTATATTCTGCTGCGATATAAACATATTCTTTCAGGACTCCGGGTGGAAACCGAAACGATTTGACTGTTTCTGAAAGCCGGCTTCCGTTCTCAGGGTGAGGATTGTGAAGCCATTCCACCGAGATATCCGCGGCAGAACACAGGATAAGCTCATCTTCCCTGCCTGCAACTTCCAATATGAATTTTGCTGTTACATAAGACGGAAGCTGTTCTGCTATGGCACAAATGACCGGTAATGCTGTAGCATCCCCTGCCAGCAGATAAAAATCAGCATCGGGAACCAAAGGTCTTGTACTTTCTTTCATCCCTATTTCCAATATATCACCCTGCTTGGCTTTCAGTGCCCATGCAGAAGCAGGTCCTTCATCGCCATGAGCAATGAAATCTATAGTTAATTCACGCTTTTCCAGATCAATTTTTCTGTTGGTGTACGTTCTTATAAAAGGAATACTTCCCTTTTCTGCCGGTATAAATATTTTGTTATTTGAACCGGAGCGTACATTAACCAATGATTCAGCCTGTTTATCATCTATTTCAAATACCACACGGATAAGATGAGGAGTAAGATATTGTTTGTTTTTAACAATAAATGCAGAGCGTATTTTCTTTGTCTGCTCTGCCAGAGCAATTATAGAATTTTCCATTTTTATTTTTTATTTATTAGTAAAATCACAATAGACACTATACAGCTGATGCCCCCGAAAAGATACACCGTCTGATAATCAAACCAGCCTGCGATTAATCCTGCAATGGGTCCTGCCAGTCCTAATGAAAGGTCAACGAAAGCCACATACGCACCCAATGCTGTTCCTCTCATCTGAGGATTTACTTTTTGGATTGCAAGCACTCCCAGAGCAGGAAAAACCAATGAAAATCCAACACCCGTTAATCCACATCCGATGATGGCCAATATTTTGGATGCAGACGTCCAGATCAGCAGCTGTCCTGCTACTTCGATCATCAGAGAAAGTAAAGCAATCTTAAAACCTCCGTATTTATCAGGAAAAGAAGCAAATAAAATTCTGGTCAGAACATAGCATGCTCCGAAGATCATAAAGGCAAGTGAAGCATCACCCCAGTTTTTCTGTGAGAAAAATAAAGCAATAAAAGAAGCAATACATCCAAAAGCCATCGATGAAAAAGCAAGACTCAATCCCTGTCCGGATATAGCACCAATTACCTTGTAGAAAGGAGTTCTTACGTGCTCTTGATCTACAGGAATAGAAGGAAGTTTTGCGGTGGAAAGCCAGCTTATCACCGGAAGTAAAGCAATAAGAACAAAAGCAGGCAGAATATTATATTCTTTGCTTAGCCAGATGCTGACAGGTGCTCCGACAGCAATTCCCGCATACATAGCGATACCGTTCCAGGTCATTACTTTTCCGGAGCTGGAGTGCCCTACGAGACCTATTCCCCAGGTTAATGCTCCTGTAACCAGAAAACTTTCACCTACACCATGAATAATTCTTGCCAGTAAAAGAAAGGCAAGTGCCAGCATTGGATGAGCCTGAAATAATACAGCCAGTACATAAACTGCTCCGGCAATCACTGCCAGTATCACACCGGACATTTTACTTTTCTTGGCTCCTTTTGTATCTGTGATTTTGCCGGAATAGGCCCGCGTTAAAAGTGTCGACAGGAACTGAAGGCCAATGACAAGTCCCACCATTATACTGTCAAAACCTAAACTGCTCTGGACAAAGCTGGGAAGTACCCCCAAAGCAATTCCTATCGTCAGGTAAACTCCGAATACCGAAATAATAATCGGAGCGGTCGCCTGGTAGAAATTAATAGTCTGCCCTTTTTCTAATGTTGTACTCATAAATTTTGTTTAAAATATTCGGGTGCAAAGGTCCCCGAACAGCTAACACAAAACTTTGATCTAGATCAAAAAAGGTACAGGGGTTTTAATCAAAATCTAAAAAACCATCAGTAAGCTGTTTCCATTGTATTTTGGCAACTCCGAACATTCCGGGAATGGCAATGAAAAGATTTCTTATTACATCAAAGAATTTTGCATTAAAATTAGGCCTTTCATTTCGTCCGTATACTGCAGCTTTCAGATGATCAGGGCTTCTGGATATCATGAAGGTGGAAGTAGCTCCTGAACCGTAAAAATGGGCAATATGGCGGTTTTTTTTATTCTGGGGATTTATGGAAGGTCTGCACGTCATGGATATACTTTCAGAAAAGCTGTCCTGATAGAAACAAATATCTGTAACTTCCACCCAGTCATATCCCCTGGCTTCAGGTTCTCCCGGCCCCGGAATGTCAATCCGGATAAAATCACCTTTCTGAGGTTCCCGGTTGACCGCATTACCATCGGAATCGTACAATTTAAATGCTGCAAATGCTTTCCCGCTGTAACTTTCCCATTGATTCACTGAGAAAAATCTTTCTTTTAACAGGGTAAATTTCAGCGGAATCAAATCCTGCTTAAATGCCTTTCTGCTTTCCGTATCATGGAAACCTCCGGACTTTTGTGCAGGAACGCCTTTGAATATCTTTGGACTCATATGATAAGGTTTTTAAGCAATTTAATCCAAAAACCATTCTGAATTTTATGAGCAGGGTCACAAAAAAGGTAAACACATGTTTGATTATGGACTTAAATAATCCATTTTCCAGTGATCATTCTTTTTTATAATTCCTTATTTTGGATAGAAAACAGGCACACAATTCATATAACAGCGAATTATATTTTACAGGCTGTGTATTTATATTGCCAATTCATAAATCCTAAAGAAAATAAAAAACAATTAGGAAATAATTACTTTTATTTAAAATAAATAATTTTTAAAAAAAATGCGCTTACGATGTTTTGCATAATATGATTTTTGTTTATATTTGTGAATCGAAATAATTTTTTTTCATCATTTGTGTTTTTTTAAGGTCTCCATTCGTGGAGACCTTTTTATATTCAATTATATCATAATCGAATATTGGCTATTGAAATGGAAAAATAATTGAAATGTGAAATATTTCTTTTTTTAATATAGCTGATTGCTTTTATATAAAGGAATATATGAAGTTTTGCGATGTTAATAATTCCCTTTTTTGTTGAATATTATGCGCTTATTGAATGGTCTTAATGAAATCTGTGGGCCTGAACTGCATCACAGCCTGAAAACTTCTGGTGAATGCCTGAACACTCTTATACCCTACTTCATAAGCTGTTTCTGAAATCGTAAGAGTGCCAGAGCTTAAAAATTCCAGGCTTTTAATAATGCGAAGCATCTGCTGGTATTTGCTTAAAGTAAGTCCTGTTTCTTTTTTGAAAATTCGTTCCAGTGTACGGAAAGAAAGAAGAGCTGTGTCACTGAGATCTTCCAGCCTGATCTCATTCCGGTAATGGCTGTGAAGATGTTCTATGACTCTGGTGAGGCGTTTGTCTTTCGGAAGACTGATGTGAAGGGTCAGCGAATGCTCTACAAACCGTGGTAGTTCATTGAACAGCGCTTTCAGAAAAAGGTTTTCATTATGATCTGAATTCATCAGCTTTGACCATTTTTCGGAATATTTGATCATTTCTTTTAAAACCGGAGGGACGGAAAATACATTGATCTCCTGATAAAAAGGATTATCCGTACTGATATTGATATCTGCAAACATGATCATCAGCTTGATTTTTTCAGAATGTGAATTCGTTTTGTGAACGGCATTAGGGGGAATCCATACAGCGTGATTCTGCGGAAGAAGATAAATTTTTTCTTCAATAGTGATATACTGGAAGCCGCTTTCCACATAGACCAGCTGCCCTTTCTGATGGTGGTGAAATACATCATCGTGAACCCAGTTTTCTTCAAACCAGACGAAATAAGGTTTCTTCAGTTCATCTATTTTTATGCTGTCGTTCGCGCTCATGTCGTTTTAGGTTAAAATTTTGGCAAAATTAAACAAAATTACTACGCTAATTTTGCGCAAAAGTTTTAATTATGATGAAGAATGAAGTAAAAAAGAATACTTCGTATGTTTTATTAATCATTAATGTTCTGGTCGTTATATTGATTTCCGGCAATCTCCGTTCCCCGATTGTTGCAGTTGCGCCTGTGTTGGGAGAAGTGAGAGATGCCTTGAATCTGGACAATTTTCAGGTGAGTTTACTGACTTCTATCCCACTGTTTATGTTTGCGGCCTGTTCTGTCCTGGTGAGCAGATTTTCCAATAAGTTAGGAATCAGTAAACTGCTGATGTATTCACTGGTAATTTTAAGCTTTGGTTTATTTTTAAGAATCAGCGGATCCCTTTGGCTTTTATTTTTAGGTTCTATCTTCATTGGTTTGGGAATATGCATTGGAAATGTAGTTACTCCCGGATATGTTAAAAACAATTTTCCGAAACAGATTGGTCTCATGACAGGGATTTTTGCTGTATCCATGAACCTTACAGCGGCTCTGGCTTCAGGGTTTAGCGTGAAAATCGGAGAATGGACGGGATTCGGATGGAAAGGCTCTCTGGGAATATGGCTGGCGATTGCAGCACTGGGCTTTCTTGTTTTATCATTGGAATCCGTATTCAATAAAAGAAACTCTGATCAACCCAAAACGGCGCTCAGCACTTCAGATTTTAATATGTTCAGATCTGCTCAGGCATGGAATATCAGTGTTTTTATGGGGCTGCAGTCTTTATTTTATTATTGTCTGGTGGCATGGCTGCCTTCATTTCTTGCTGATTTTCATATGCAGGGAGAAAGTTCCGGCTGGGTATTTTTTGTGATTCAGATTACGATGATTCCCGTGACGTTCTGTTGTCCTATTATTGCCAGTAAAATGAAAGATCAGAGAGCTATGATCCTTTTTATCTGCACGCTGATGTTCGGAAGTACCATGATGTTTGTCTTTCTGAAGTCTCAATGGATTTACGTAAATGCTGTACTCATAGGGATTTCCAATGGATTGTCTTTCAGCTTATCCATTCTGTTCTTTTCCACGAGAACGAAAAGCAGCATGAATGCGGTTAAAATATCAGGTATGGCACAGTCGGTAGGGTATCTGATTGCCGCTTTTGGTCCTCCATTATTTGGTAAGCTGCATGACTGGGATATTTCCTGGAACAGCTCATTTTATTTATTGAGTCTGGCAGTATTGTTAATGCTCTATTTTGGAATGAAGGCTGCGAGAAATAAATATGTAGAAGATGAAGACATAAGGTAAAGAGACTGTCTCAAAAGCCAAATTATTTGACTTTTGAGACAGTCTCTTTTTTTTGTTTTTTCAAACAGGTTTACTAATTAAAATTTTAATTCAGCTTCTTCACCGTTATCAAGTACAAGACATCTCTTCTCTAGGCCGTTTTCATTGATTTTCTCCTTAATAAATTTTCTGTCTTCCGTACAATGGCTTACGGCTTCAAGGTGAGTTACCCAAACAGTAGACTCCGGAGCATATTCACAGACTTTCAGTATGTCTTCACTGGTCATAATAATGGGATCCCCTATGGAAAAAGTAGCGGCTCCCCCTGCTACAATGATGTGTTGTGGCTGATGCTGAGCAATTTCCTGAGCAATTTCATCATACCAGATGGTATCTCCCGCGATGTATACTGATTTATTGTCTGTTTTAAATACAAAACCATTCACGATTCCCATTTTTTCTCCGATTTCTCCGGTTCCATGCTGTCCTTTGGTGGTTGATATCTCAATATTTCTGAATTGAACCGGATCATTATTGACAGCAATAATGTTTGTGAAACCCTGGCCTGCAATCTGTTCCGAAATGATAGCCGGGCAGATGACCGGAATATTTTTATCAAGAAGTTCAATAGCAGCAGCGTCCCAATGATCAGGGTGAAGGTGGGTTACAGCAACCGCATCTACGCTTTTTAATTTTTCATTTAATTCTTCTTTATTAAAAGGCAGGTCTACGAGAGGATTGAGTAATTCGCTGTCTGTCATTGGCATTTTCCCTCTGGAACCTTTCTCTCCCAGCATGGGATCTACCAGAATAGAAATTCCATCAATATTCAGTAGTAATGTTGCATTGCGCCACAATTGTAATTTCATTTTGGGTATTTTTGTTGAACAAAGGTATTACCTGACCATGGTAAAACAATCGAAGGTTACCAAAAGGTTAACCATAAATATTCAATTGACTTATGAATTTTGAAGAATTTAAAAACTGTGGATTAAGACGAAGCCTGGATGTCCTTTCTGGTAAATGGAAACCATTAATTCTACAAAACCTCTTTGAGGAAGACCGGGTGCGTTTTGTGGAGCTTTGGCGGAATATGCCCAGGGTTTCCAAGAAAGTATTGGCAGAACAGTTGAAGCAGCTGGAAAAAGATCTTATCATTGAACGGACCGAAGTGTATAATTTTCCACCGGAAGTTTATTATAAGCTGACAGAAAAAGGTCAGAAGCTGGGGCCTATTCTTTCTGAACTTCATGCATGGGGAGACGGATTGAGATAAAGCAGCTTATTAGATTGCCAATTTATATGTGATTTACAGTAAAAGTATACTATCAGGAGAAATGATAAGATCCTGAAATAGCTTTTTACATAGTGAAGCTTTAGTTTTTTATTAAAAAAAATCGCGATAAGTAATACTTACCGCGAAATAGTATAAAGATTTTAGAAAATAAAATCATGTTTACATCTTTTTGGGATGTTTAGTTCATTGCTATAAATTTGAACTTGAACAGTTGGCAGGATGTACCATAATAATCCCAAAGCTGTAAATTGGAATTGCCGTCCATGGTACAGCTTGGAATATCCCAGCCACGGGTAGCATCCACTTTTGACAGGATTTTGTAATAACCATTGGAGACAGCAACTACCTGCCATGCCTGCGCGTCATTGCCATAGTTTTGCCAAAGCCGGATTGATGTTCCCAGTGTGTTGCTGTTACTTGTCAGATCAATACAACGGTTAGATGCACTCGCTTTGGATACAAAACGCCAGTATCCATTTCCGGCATCAATGGCAACCCATCGCTGCGCGTTGGCACCATTCCTTGTCCATGGTCTTAGCACTGCGCCGTTGGCATCCTCACCTGACTTTAAATCAAGTACTTTGTTGGCATCGGTTTGAAATTCAATCTCATAAATACCATTATTGACCAGGCTGCTGGTTGTGTTACAGTTTCCAACAGGATAATTGGAGGATGCATATTGCTGAAACCACTGTTTGCTTGGGGCCGCACACGCCTCCCAGTCATTATTGAAGGCTGTTCCTGCATTAGGATCTCCCTTGTGAAGCAGATCATCAGGGGCAAGGAGGTTCCAGCTCACATTGCCCGACTGATCCACAATATATTTTAAGTTTGCGCCAAATCCGCTTCCTCCTGCAGTACCGGTAGTAGCAACACCGAAGGTACCATACCCCTGAGGTGCCCAGTCGGTTTCTGTAATCGCGATAGGTGCAATGTCTGCGATTGGTTTAACATTGATATTCCATGCATTTTGAAAGGATTGATAGTTGTTAACCCCACCCCAGTAACCTGGGTAAATATGAACAGCATAGCCAATATTACCCCCTGTGATCTGGTTATTGACATAGCCCTGATAATGCGATTGCCATCCTGTGCCCGGTATCCAGCAAACATTATTGGCTCCGTTGTTACGGATAATATTCACTAAAGGCTGGAAGAAGTTTTTAAGTGCTGCAAAGTGCTCGTTCCCTGTAGATCCCCATGTGCCGTTTGTTCCCAGGATTTCAACAGGTTCATTAGCTAATTCGAACATTACGTTGTCGGCATTCTTTAAGCCAGGATGCTGTGACAAAAAGGTCCATACAGTTTTAAGATAGCTGTGATAAGCATCGTTCACGGCAATACGGTTTGGACATACACCCGGCGGACGCAGGATGACATACATTCCCAGACTGCGGGCATGGTTGATCAGTGGAATAATCACCTGATCCGTATAAGTTACCAGGCGGTTATAATTGAATCTTGAGATATCGTTCTCAGGGATGGCCGGTCCGGGATCATTGGTCCAATACGGATCAATATGAAGGCGGATGTAATTGAGATACCAGCCATCAGCAGCGTTGCTGAGTTTGGTCATGACAGCCTTGTTATAGTTCAGGGCGCCCTGAACATTGTAATTGTCCCAGGTACAGTAGCCTGAATTGGCACCATACTGACATCCGTTAAACCAGGGGCTGGGTGTTATGGCAACACCATGTAAGAGAACCTTATTGCCGCAGGGATCCTGAAGGTATCTGCCTCCGACATGCAGCATGGGTGTTGCCGCGAATGCTCTTGCAGTAGCACTTAGATTAGCTTCAGGTTCTTCGAGTAAATTTTTTTCATCCATCGTAGAACAGCTGGAAAGAATGATTAACAGAAAGGCCAGTAGCCACATTTTGTTTGTTTTCATAGTTTAAATATTAATATTAAAGGTGATTTCTCAGTTTTACTCCTAGCCATCAATTTTTCGACTCGCTATCTTACGTAGGAGTTTCAGATGTTCGGATAGTAAAGTAATGTTGCAATAATGTAACTCTGCTCAACAGAATTATGTGTTGATCTTCGTTACTTTGTTTGCTTTCAGATTTAGCAGAAAAATGAAACCGTTTCTATTCCATTTCAGACTGAAAGACTTTCTTCTTTTTCCGGATTTTCCACATGTATATGTGTGATGTTATGAAAATCCAAATTATCGCTGATTACGATTGTTAGTTTATGATAAAAATAATCATATTATTAAATATAAAGCAATATTTTAATAAAATTTATATTAAAAAATCAATATCATAAATAAAATAATTAACAAATAGTCATAATGTTTTTATAATAAAGAAAATAAAAAGAACCTTATCATAAATTTTCATTTAGATGTTTATGAAAAAAGAAGAAAATGATTGTTTACATTCCTGAAATTTTCCATTTTAAGCTCATAAAGCCCTCACAAAAAGCGTATTTATTGATAAGCTGTATATTTAAATTGTAACAGAAATATATTAATCAGAATTTCAATAAAGGGGACAGGAAGAATTATAGTATTTTGAAGAAAACGGAACAAAGAATAGATTAAGATATGAATAACTCTTATCCTTTAATACATTAAAACCTTATAGGTTTGAAAACCTATAAGGTGCATTAAAAAATTAAAAATAATTATTACCGGAAGGGATCGTTCAATCTTTAAACTGATCCAGAACTTCCATAATATTCTGATAGACAAAATCCAGTTCTCCGGAAGTAATACAATATGGTGGGACCAGATAGATTACATTTCCCAGCGGCCTCATGATTATTCCTTTCTGTAAAAACTCATTGTAAAGCTTCTTCCCTATTTCATTGAAATAAGAAGTCCCATTCCCGGTTTTAAAATCGAAAGCCAGAATAGTTCCGATCTGGCGAACTTTTTCCACACGAGGATGTAAAGCAAGTGTCTTCACAAACTCTGAATGTTGATGAGTGATGCGGTTGATATTCATTTGAGTTTCATTGGTCAATAGTAGTTCCATACTGGCAAGAGCCGCTGCACAGGCTAAAGGATTAGCTGTAAACGAATGCCCGTGGAATAAGGTTTTATATCGGTCTTCAGAAAGAAATGCCTTGTAGATGTTATTAGAACAGGTAGTAATTCCCATAGGCATGGTTCCGCCGGTAAGCCCTTTTGAAAAGCACATGATATCCGGTTTTTCTGTAAGATAATCCGCTGCGAAGAGCTTGCCTGTTCTCCCAAATCCGGTAAAAACTTCATCCTGAATCATAAGAATACCTTCTTCTCTGCAGAATTTCATTAGTTGGCTTAGGTCTTCAGTTTTATACATCAGCATTCCGGCTGCTCCCTGAACCAGTGGTTCATAAATAAAACATGCTGTCTCATCGGCCAGTTCTTTAATCTGTTGCTGCAGTCTTTCGAGGTTTTCAGCATTGGGGGTATCAATGAAAACGACTTCAAAAAGCATGCTTTCAAAAGGTCTTGTCCAGAAGCTTTTTCCGCTTACAGACATCGCTCCGAAAGTATCCCCGTGATAGGCATTTTTAAAAGCTAAAATCTTTGTTTTCTTTTGACCTTTATTATATGCATATTGAATACACATTTTCAAGGCTACTTCTACCGCTGTAGATCCGTTATCAGAGTAAAAAACTTTTTCCTGACCGGATGGAAGAAGTTTCAGTAAATTTTCTGAAAGCTGTACAGCCGGTTCATGAGTAAAGCCTGCAAAAATAACCTGTTCCAGTGTATTTAACTGTTCAGATACACGTTGTGCTATATAAGGATGAGAATGCCCATGCAGCGTTACCCACCATGAAGAAACCACATCCATATATTTTTTTCCTTCGGTATCATACAGATAAATTCCTTTTCCTTTTACAATGGGAATGGCATCATCAGCGGTTTTCATCTGTGTGTACGGATGCCAGTTGACTGCTTTGTCTCTCTCCTGCAGGCTGATTTCTTTTGTTATTGTATTCATATTGATCTAAAAAAGGTAATGAGTGATAGAGATGGATTTAACAATAATTTAGTTGAATATGTTGGCGTAAATGTTGGACTAATCGCAAAGACGCAAAGTTTTATCACAGATTGCGTGGGATATTTAAACCTATATCAGATCAGTTTATAAAAATTCAAAAAGGAATTTTACAATAAATGTTATAATACTCATAATCCAGCTCATCACTCATTATTTTATCATTCATTAATTTTCTAACAGCATGTTTCTTTTTTCATCATGGGTTTCAGGCCTAAGGTCTGCAGCATCTGCATATCTTCAGATACACCCGGGTTGGGTGTTACCAGTAACGTTTCTCTTTCTCCTGTGAAAATAGAATTGGCTCCTGCCATAAAGCACCAGGCCTGTTCTGTTTCAGACATTTCTATACGGCCTGCGCTTAATCTTACCATAGAAGAAGGCATTACAATTCTTGCCGTAGCGATCATTCTTACCATTTCCCAGGTGTCTACTTTTTCGTTATCAGCCAATGGTGTTCCTTCTACTCTTGCCAATGCATTGATGGGAACAGATTCCGGATGTTTTGGCATTGTTGCCAACGTTAAAAGCATTGAAATCCTGTCTCTATGGGTTTCACCAAGTCCGATGATTCCTCCGGAACACACTGTGATTCCTGCTTTTCTTACGTTGTTGATGGTATTAATTCTGTTATCAAAAGTTCTGGTAGAGATAATCTCCTCATAATACTGCTCAGAGGTATCAAGATTGTGATTGTAGGCATACAATCCTGCTTCCTGAAGTCTTACCGCCTGTTCTTCAGTAAGCATACCTAGTGTACAGCAAACTTCAAGACCAAGTTCGTTGACCCCTTTTACCATGTCAATTACCCTGTCAAAATCACGGTTGTTACGAACTTCGCGCCATGCTGCCGCCATACAGAACCTTGAAGATCCGGAATCTTTTGCTTTTTGTGCATGGGCAATAACAGTTTCTGTAGGTAATAAAGCCTGTACTTTGATATTGGTGTGATAACGGGCAGCCTGTCCGCAGTAGGAGCAGTCTTCAGGGCATCCGCCGGTCTTGATCGATAATAGTGTTGAAATCTGTACTTCGGAAGGATCATGCCATTCGCGGTGGACAGTGGCTGCTTTATAGATCAGTTCCATCAGAGGTAAATGATAAATTTCCTCAATCTCTTCTTTCGTCCAGTTGTTTCTCAGTGTTGTTTTTGTATCCATTATCCTAATTTTGTATTGTTAACTGCTTTGCAGCATCTTGTATAGACTCCTTATCAGTGATGGTGATTTCGGGAATCTTTATAATTTTTGTTTCTTTTTCAATAAAGCTGCAGATCACTCTTTCTGTATCTTCATGGAAATTTCCGTTAAGAATTAAATACTCCAACGGTATTTCTCTCTGTTGTAAAGCTAAGATTGAAAGCAAGCTGTGATTGATGCAGCCCAGATAGTTTCTTACAACCAATGCTGCCGGAAGGTTTAATTCCTCAATCAGATCAATCATAAATGTTGTGTCTGAAATCGGTACCATAAGACCTCCGGCCCCTTCTACAATCAGTGAATTTGCTGTTTTTGGGAGTTGAAAATCATTCAGACTGATAGTGATATTTTCTTCTCTTGCCGATTGATGTGGTGATGCAGCCAGCTGTAACCGGTAAGTTTCCGGATGGCAAAAGCCGGTATCTGTCCATGCTTCAATTTTATGACTGTCCGTGTAATGAAGATCTCCGGACTGTATCGGTTTCCAGTATTCTGTTTTAAAATGCTGAACCAAAACAGCTGAACAAACTGTTTTTCCTATTTCGGTTCCTATTCCTGTTATAAATAGTTTCATGTTTTGATTTGGGATTCGTGCTTCGTGTTGCGGGGTTTGAAAAATTATATTTTACCTAATTCTTTAATAATTCCTGTCAGTCTCATAATTTCTTCTTCTGTATTAAAGCTGTGAAGACATATCCTCAGCCGTTCACTTCCTTCTTTTACCGTTGGGCTGTATATCGCATAAGTTAAAAACCCTTCCTCTGATAAAGTATGCTGAACTGCTTTAAGTTTTTGGTTATCAGGGATGAGAATAGCCTGAACCGGACTTGTTCCTGATGATGGTGATTGGAGATTTTGGCTTCGGAAAATTGCAATATTGTCCTGAAGTTTTATCGCCTGATCATGGCTTTGATCTAAAAATTCATATCCGGTTTTTATGCTTATCCATTGGAAATCCTGTGCTGATGTTGTGTAAATGAACGGACTTGCAAAATTGACCAGATAAGATTTCACCGTTTCATTACAAAGAATTGCTGCTCCATGAGCTCCAAGAGCTTTTCCGTAAGTGACAACGGCTGCTGAAACCTGACCATGTAACTGATGTTTTTCAATCAGTCCATATCCAAAAACGCCGAAAGCGTGGGCTTCATCAACAATCAGAGAAGCTTTATACTGCTCCGCAATCGCTGCAATTTCCTGAAGAGGAGCAAAATCTCCTTCCATCGAGTACAGACTTTCTATCGCGATATAGCAATGACCTTGCTGTCTTTTTAAAATATTTTTAAGATCTTCAATATCATTGTGTTTGAACTTCAGTTTTTTAGCATTCGAAAGTTGACATGCATCATGTACCGACCGATGAATCTGTTCGTCCACAATGACGACATCATGACGGCTCGGAAGCGTTGAAAACAAAGCCAGATTAGCATTGTATCCGGATGGGAAAAGTAATGCCGATTCAAAATGATGTTCCTGAGCAATATATTTTTCCAAAGAAACTGCAATATCGCTGTTCCCGCTGATTAACCTTGAGCCTGTACTTCCGGAAAGCAGTTGGGGATTTTCCATAATGGCCTGCAACAGGATGTTTTGAAGCTTTTTGTTTCTCGCAAACCCCAGATAATCATTGGAATAAAAATCAACTCCATCAGAGCGAAGTCTTAAACGCCTTAATGTTCCTTCCTCTTTTCTTCTGTTAAGGGATCCCTGAAAACGGGAAGTATTGCTAAGCATGATGTAACTGGGCTACTTCTTCTGTAATCGCATTCATCCACTCTTTATGCAATTCTTTTTCTATGGTCAGAATATGGTCTGCATGGTGTTTCCAGTCTGACGAAAATTCATTCAGTTGATGAATCATTTCTTCCAAATGTCCTTCTTCTTCAAGAATAATAGATTTTACCATGATTTTAGAAGAAGCTTCAGTAAGTGCCTGCTGATAGACAGGATAAAGTTCATCTGCCCGGACCTCAATAGCATAGGTTACAAAAAGATAGGCAGCATATTTAATATCTGTTTTATCAAGATTAAAAGCTTTCTGAAGGTAGCGGCAGGCTTTAATATCCAGTGAGTGAAGATATTGGCTTGTTGCAATAGGAGCCAGAAGCTCTGTGCTTTCGTAAGTTTTGCAGAGTCCGGGATCTATTTTCCCGATCTGCTTTTTCAGGTAATAAGCGTGGCGGTGCTCTTCAGCAGCGTGTTTAAGTTGAATCTGAGAAACCAATGTTGGATGTTCACATTTTGATATTTTTCTGGCACCGGCATTCTCCATAAAAGAAAGTGTATTGAGCCATTTGGCATGGGTACTTCCGTCCTGTACAATTCTTTTTAACAGATGATGAAATTCCATTAGATTTTTATTTTGATGCCAAAAGTAGTATATTGCCGGATGGTTACATGGTGCCAGTTTTGATATTATGGATAGTCCGGTTAGAATTCCCTATGAAAGTTTTATAAAGATTGACAGAAAATCTGAAACTTCCATCTATCTGCAGATTGCAAATCAGCTGATCAATGCGATTCAGCGAGGTGTTTTACCTTTTGGAACAAAGCTTCCGGGAACAAGAACCTTCAGTGAAATGCTGGAAATCCACAGGAATACAGCGGTTGCAGTGTATGATGAACTTTCTGCGCAGGGCTGGACAGAGAGTTTTCCGAATAAAGGAACTTTTGTCATTGGAAAAGATCAGGAAAAACCTGTGAAAGTGAACGATTTTGAGCGGAATAACCTTCAAAACTATCCAATAACGACTGGTTTTTCATTCAAAACATCCAATATCTTAGATAATCCCTTTGAACATTCGGATTGTGAATATGTCTTTAATGATGGCGTTCCGGATATCCGTTTAACGCAAATCGGACAGCATTCCCGGTTTTACAGCTCTATTCTGAAACGTAAATCCAGCCAGAAAGCTTTTGGACATTATAATCATGACGGGAGTGAATTTTTTAAAGAACATTTATCCCAGTACCTGAATCTTTCCCGGGGACTTCCTATTTCCAAGAACAATCTGCTGATTACCCGAAGTACGGAAATGAGTATCTATATTGTTTCCGAGATTCTTCTTTCTGCCGGTGACACCGTATTGGTGGGCGCTTTGAGCTACTTTTCAGTCAATATGATCTTTATGAAAGCCGGTGTTGACATTGTTTCGATTCCTATTGATGAAGAGGGAATTATAGTGGAAAGTGTTCGTGAAGCCTGTAAAAAACAAAAAATACGGATGCTTTATCTCACTCCGCATCACCACTATCCTACTACGGTTGCTTTGAGTGCTCAAAGACGTTTCGAGTTGCTGGAACTGGCCAATGAATACGGATTTATTATCCTGGAAGACGATTATGATTATGAATTTCATTATGATAAAAGTCCAATTCTTCCCTTAGCCAGCGCCGATACCAACGGAATGGTGATCTACATCGGTTCTTTTGGAAAGTCTTTGGCTCCGGGATTCAGGACAGGATTTATTGTAGCTCCGGAAAATCTGATGACAGAAATGCGGAAGTATCTGGGAATTATAGACCGTCAGGGTGATATTCTGATGGAAAGGGCGCTTGGAGAGATGATTGCTGAAGGGGAAATTAACCGTTATCTGAAGAAATCTTTAAAGGTCTACCAGGAAAGGCGCGATTATTTTTCCGGGCTGCTGGAAGAGAATCTGGGTGATTTTATCTCTTTTGAAAAACCTTCCGGAGGGCTTGCTGTATGGCTGGAATGGAATATTCCGCTGAATCTGATGCAGCTGAGCAGGAATTGTGGAAAAGACAATCTTTTTATTCCCAAAACATTGTTGTATCAGAATAAAGCTCTTACGGCAATGCGTCTGGGTTTTGGTGATCTGAATGTTGAAGAAATGAATAAGGGGATTGAGGTTCTTACTAAAAATGTGAAGGGCTTGATTGGTTGATTTATAATCAATTGCATATTTCTTGGTTGGAAAACGCAAAGGCGCAATTGAGATGAAGAGAACTTGTTTTAAGGCGCGAGGATTTTATCTTCGATAAAATTGACATTGGATAATATGAGGTTCTGACCTTTTAAATTGATTATTTTTTTTAACCAAAAAAGTAAAAGCCCCTTTACTGAGGCTTTTGTTAATGATGAGAAGGAAAAACTATTTTGTTTGTCTTATGTTTTGGTTTCTTTTTTTTTTGTTTAAATAGATGATAAACCCGGTGATGGGAAGTGAAGTTGCGATAACAGCTGCCAGAAAATAAATAATCCTGGTGGTTAATCCCAGGATACTTCCGGTGTGAAGGGCATAATTTCTTTCTCTTAATGCGGTTCCATATCCGATATTTTTGTTTTTATAAGATTGGGATTTTACAATAGTCCCTGAATACTGATCAAAATTAAACTGTTCATTTCTGTATTGTCTTCCGTCATAAGCGAGCTCGGCATAATACGTTCCTTCTTCCGACCTGGGAAAATTGATAAAGGCTGATTTCTTATCTTGAAGTCTGTTTTCCATGGTATTTCCAATCAGATTGAGAATATGCTCCCGGTTTGAAAGTTCTTCGGAAGGAATCATGCTTTTGACTTTCTTCTCTGTGGGGATGTTTCCATTTAATGTGTTCTTTACCCATTTATCTGCATCCTCAAAATTCCATATCAATGCGGAATAAGAAATAATAAGCAAAGGAATCACGGAATAAAATCCCAGCACATTATGAAGATCATAATTAATTCTTTTCCAGTTGGCTGATAATTTAATGAAAAACATTCCTTTCAGCATACTTTTGCTCATTTTACGGGGATACCATATCACAAGCCCCGAAAAAAGAATAATCGCCAGTACCAATGTGGAATAACCGGTAATTGTTTTTCCTATTTTCTCACCCAGCAGAAGTCTTCTGTGAAGATCCAGCACAATTTCAAAAAAATCCTTTTTCGCATCTTCCACTTCCTGTACTTTTCCGGTGTAGGGATCAACATATATGCGGTAATAATAAAGGTAGGTTCCCCAATACGTCCATGCTTCGTTGTCCATTTTGAGGGTTCGGAATACATAGGTTTGCGCAGGATCAGAAGGAATTATTACCCTTTTGATCTTCAGCCCTTCAGGAAGTGTTTTTTCTGCTTTTTCCGTAAGCTCAGACAGTGAAAGTCTTTTTTGGCCGATATTTTCAACAAAATATCTGTTGGGGTGAACAATATGTTTTAACTCTTCTTCAAAAGACAGGATACATCCGGTAGCTGACATAATAACAACGATAAGCCCGGACGTGAGTCCGAGCCATAGATGTAGCTGATAGGCAATTTTTCTCAATTTTAACTTCATCCTTAAAATTTAAAGCTTACCTCAGCGACGAAATTGCGGGGCATCTGAGCTACAATAACTCCCTGCCCTGCAAAATACTGTACATTACCCAGGTTATTCATTTTAAATCCTAATCTGTATCTTTCTTTTTCGAGGGAAATGGAAGCATTCACCAAAGTATAGGCAGGAAATATAAACTGTCCGGTAACCACTTTGTTTCCGGTAATCTGTTTTCCAACACGGTTTACCCCGAAACCTACTCCTAATCCCTGAAGTCCTTTGATCGGAAGGATATAACTGATCCATGAATTGAATACATTGGCAGGACCTGCAGAGTCCGGACGGCGCCCGTCTACAGCAGGATCAGCTTTTTCATATCTGCTGTGGTTATAGCTATATCCGGCCATAATGTTTAGCCCCTGAACAGGATTCATGATGGTTTCGATTTCAATTCCTTTGCTTCTTTGCTTTCCGTCCTGAACAACAATATTGTACTCTTTTCCGTCACGGATCACTCCGGTTCCTCTCTGGATATTGTCAACAAGGATGTCATAATAAGAAACAGTAAAATTAATCCTGTTTCTCCAAAGGTTTCCTTTCACTCCTACTTCCCACTGATTGGCCATCTGAGGTTTCATTTCTCCGCTATAATCTGCCAGCTGCTGTGTAACGGGTGCTGTATAGCTGAAACCGTTCATATAATTCCCATAGGCAGATAACTGATCTTTAAGAATCTGGTATACAATCCCTACTTTCGGAGACCATGCGGTCTGCTTGAAGTCATCTTTACGTTTGTTATCATTTAAATTCAACTGTCCTTTACTTTCGTAATGATCCATACGTAAGCTTAAAAGCGTAATTAAACGGTCTGTAATATAGGTTACATTTGAAATATAGGCTCCATAAAGGTTTGATGAAGAATTATTTCTTACCAAAGGTGTCTTACCTGCCTTGATCGCTATATCAGTAAAGGCCTGTATTTTCTGAAGTGCCAAATCTCTGGATATGTTACTATATATTCCTGTCACTGGTCCTGCTACAGGCCTGGTAAGATTTGTACCGTCAATAGTATCAAATACCACAATTGGAGAGTGGTTATTATTGATAGACTGGTTGAGATAATCCAGACCGATCAAGACTTTATTTTTAATTTTGCCGATTTTAAATTCTCCATTAAAGTTCTGCTGAATGCTCGTAGAAGAAGCTTCCGTGTTCTGCCATTGTACATTACGTTCCAGCATGGCATCACTTGTATTTCCTCTGATGAACTGGTACTGATATAATCCTTCTGTCTTTCTGAAGTTTCTTGAAAGCAAGGTTTGTGAGGTCCATTGATCCGAAATTTTGTAATTCGCCTCAGCTTTTACATTGATAGACGGAGCTTTTAGCTTCATGTCATTATTGGAATAAGACTTTTTCCAGTCGAAACCAAGTTCATCAGGATTATGAGTAAAATAAACTCTTGATCTCGGAAGGAAGATGATTGGGGTGTTTGTTCCTTCATAATTGTAAATCTGGGCTCCTAAGTTAAATTTAAGCCTTTCATTGACCTGATAACTAACTGTAGGGGCTACAAAGAATGATTTTCTGAATTCGGAATCCCTGAAACTATTCTGATACTGATAGGCTGCATTCAAACGGAATAACATATTTCGGGATTCTGTAATCGGTCCGTAAACATCAGCTGTGACACGGTTCAGATTATAGCTTCCCATGAGATAAGAAGCTTCGCCTCCGAAATAGTCTTTCGGTTTTTTGGTTACAGCGTTGATCAAACCTCCAAAGGAAGTTACCGCGCCTCCATACAATGTTCCGGATGGGCCTTTGACCACTTCCAGACGTTCAAGATCGGCAGGATCTATTTCTCCGTTGGTAGTTGCCGGAACACCGTCTACCATAGATACTTTAGTAGGAAAACCTCTGAGGCTGTAGTAGAAACTTCCGTCTCCGGAACCTCTTCCCGGACTTCCCTGCATTTTTACCATCCCCGGAACATTTTTCAATACTTCCGAAATATCGTAAGTAAGCTGTTCTTTCATGATCTGCTGGTTGATGCTTGTGTAGGCCTGTGGATTTTCAAGAACTTTCAAAGGCATTTTGGCCACCGAAGTGCTGTCTTTATCCAAAAATTTATTTCTGCTCACTGCATATACGGTAATCCCCTCAATCACATTATTGTGTAACGGGGCGTAGATTGCAGGAATTTCATAAACATCTTTCTGAATGTGGATAGGTTCCCTCATCAGTTCAATGTCATTTAAAACCACCTGAAGCGTATATTCTCCAGGCGGTACATTTTCAAAGTAATATTCTCCTGAATTATTGGTTTTTGCCTGATAAGATGTATTGACAAGTCTTAAAACAGCGTTTTTTACCGGTGTTTTTTCAGACAGCATGATTTTGCCATGAATTCTGTCCCCCTGCTGTGCAGAAAGCGGGTTGGAAGATAAAGCAAGACCAAGAAGTAATATAAGGGTTTTAGATGTTTTCATGCTGTAATTTTTGTAACAGGGGATAGTTTATTTTACCGTTTTGTGATAATGGGAATGAGTCTATACGTTCTGTGCATACATATTGTGGATTGATACGCAGTTTATTTTTAATGGTTCCGGTGATGATCTGAGGATCAATGTCCGGATTGTCATACAGCACCACGATTTTTTTATCATTGGCATTCAGGCATACGAAGGTATTGCCCTGCATTTCATTTTTAAGAATGAATTCTACCTCATCCAGATTCAGGCGTATTCCGAAAAGCTTCATGATACGTTTTATTCTTCCTGTGATATAATACATTCCGTTTTCACTTTTTCTGGCAGTATCTCCGGTATGCAGTACAGGAGGCTGCTCATATGCAGTCAAATCTTCCAGCTTATTGGCGTAACCTCCGAAAATACTGATGTGTGAAAAGAGAAGTTCATCGGTTTCAGGATCAATTCTGAAACTTCCGTTGTGTACAGGTGTTCCGATAGAAGTTTCCCCTTCCAGCAAACCTTCTGTAGTAAGATACGCCATTCTTCCTCCTGCTTCAGTCTGCCCGTATTGTGCAAAGAATTCTTTTTTAAATTCATGGCAGTAAGAGAAAATAGTCTTTCTCAATTCAGCATTGATTACACCTCCGGTGTGGGTAAAATATCTCAGACTTGGAGAATCTTTTCTGAAGAATCCTATTCTGTTCAGGTTTTCATAGAGAAAAGGTACTCCACCCAAAGTGCTGTAGCCGTACTCCTCCATTTCGCCCCAGAATGCTTTCTGCATAATGTCTTTATCCGTACAGACAATTCTTCCGGAACGCATACAGTTGGTCGTGAAAATAGAGAATCCGTATACAAAGTTGATAGGAACGTTTAAAGGAACCACATCGGATTCTTTAATGGGCATGTATTGAAGGATGCTCAATGCATTCTGATAAAGACTTTCATCAGATAATTTAACCAGCTTCGGAACACCTGTAGTTCCTGAAGTACTTAGAAGGATTTTAATTTCAGGATGAATGGTAATCTCAGGTTTATAATCATCCTTTGCAAAAATTCTGATATGGTCTGAGAATTCTTTCAGGCTGTATCCTTCAATGGTTTCTCTCTGTGGATCAAAGATATATTTTGGACGGTATTCCGCTTCAATACGTTCTTTGAATTCCTCATGCAGTTTCTGTCCAAGTAACGCAATGGTGTGCGCTGTTCCGTAAAAATTGAGGAGCACCTCAATACTGGGTAGCTGATTGTCATTGTACAAAAAGAGCAGGCCTTTTTCTACGGGGTTTAATCCTAAAGACCGGTACAGTGTTCCCACCGGTATTGTTGTACCGGTGGAAGCATCTGTAAACTCCAAGTTTTTATTGGCAATTACATTTTCTAAAATTTTCATAGGCTTAGTTTTCTACGAATACTTCATATTTTTTCATTTTTTCCCGAATCTTTCCAACGGTTCCCATCTCCAGAATATCATTAAAATCAAATTTGATCTGATAAAACTGTTCAAGTGCTTCTACAATCAGAAGATGAGACATAGAATCCCATTCCGGGATTTCCTGATACGTTAGTTTTTCGTCTACCAATTCTTTTTTTATGGCGATGGCAGAGGCGATAATTTCATAAAATTCTTCTGTAGTGTTCATTTTAAATTTTTATAGTTTTCCATTTTCCATTTCTAAAAATCATTAGGAATAGCACAGCTAAAACAATTTCCGAAGAAACGATAGCGGTAAATATTCCTCTCAGCTCCCATTGAAACCTTACTCCTAAGAGATAAGCCAGAGGAAGCTGTATCACATAAAACATGATGATATAAAGCAGTGTGACCTGCATAATATTTCCGGCTGCATTCAATGCACGGCTGATCACCATTGTGAATCCTAACAGCAGATAAGCCATAGAAACCACATGGATGTATTGCACAGCATATCTTGCAACTTCAGGTTCGGTAGTGAAAAATTTCACCACATATTCAGCAGCAATCTGCCAGAATAAGGCTACAATGACCAGATAAGCCATATTGATTGTTCCTGCTCTCCAGACTGTTTTTTCTGCACGCTCCGGTTCTCCGGCACCCAGATTCTGGCCTGTAAGAACTCCTGCTGCATTTCCTATTCCCCAGGCAGGCATTGTTGCGACCGAAGCAATACGCTGGGCAATAATGTATCCTGCCAGCGCTGTTGTTCCGAAAGTAGAGATAATTTTTACCATAATCAGCCAGCTGGATGTTGGAATGATATACTGAACCAATCCTCCAAAGGCGAGTTTCAGAATCTTCTGCAACAATGGAATATCAAGCTGAAAAGGAACTCTGATGCTGATGCTGGTTTTTCCGGACAGAAATATAAAAGCCTGATATAAAACTCCCAGAACCCTTGATAAAACAGTAGCATATGCCAATCCCATCAATCCGAAAGCAGGAATAAATCCTAATCCGAAAACAAGGATTACAGCCAGTATGATATTGGAAATATGACAGATCCAGAGTGATTTCATGGCAATATCGGCATCGCCGGCACCTCTGAAGAGTCCATTCACCGAAAGGCGGAGAATCACAAGCCCGATGCTCAGAAAGACCAGTCTTGAAAAAGAAATTCCATCTGTTACCGTACTGGCATTAACACCAAGGAAATCAACAATTTCAGCAGAGAAATAGCAGGAAATACCACCAATTAACAGGGCAAAAAACAGGGCGAGCAGGATAATGTACTGAGCCGTTCTGCCCATTCCTTCCTGATCTTTTTCTCCGGCTCTTCTTGCAATAAGGGTTGCTGCTGCGATGCCAAGTCCTACGGCAATGGCATAAGCGAAATTGATGTAGTTATCTGTAATTCCCACAAGACCAAGAACCTTGTCTCCTAATTTTGCAATAATCAATAGATTGACGCTCACAAAAACAGATTCCATGACAAGTTCCATCACCATGGGAATGGCAAGGCTAAAGATGGAACGGTTGATGCTTCCGGAAGTCAGTTCCACTTTTTTTCCGGCGATAGCTCCATAGGCAAAAACCACCCCCTCTTTCAGGATATGCAGGAATTTCCTCATATTGCTGCTACTGAGTTTTTATTGGCAATCTGATACAGTGGATTAGGCAGTGCACCATCTTTTCTGGGAATGGCAAATGCTTTATTCTCACTGTAACCATTGTTTTTCAGACGCAGACTGTTGATATAGAATCTTTTGAATGCAGGCACATACAGGTCGTACTTTTCAAATCGTTCCTGAAGGTGAGTGTTCTCCGCCTTATAATTTTCTACACAGTTGTGAACAAGCTCCCAGAACTTTTCTTCATTAAAGTCAGAATACGTATGTAATGCATTAGACAGATATCTGAAAAAGGCATCAAAAACGCCAAGCAGAATAAATAACGGGATGTTTTCTTTGTTGGAAGACTGAATCAAACCGTCTGCAAGGTGTGCAGGAAGTTTTTCTCTTGCTTCAGTGGTCAAAACAATATCATCTACGAAGTCTTTAATCACAATTCTCTGCGGAACTCCGTTTTTCAGAACAACCATAATATTTTCTCCGTGCGGCGTTACACATAATGAATGCGTGTAATAAATATGTAATAATGGAGTAAGATAAGCATCGAGATAGCTTTCAATCCATTTTTCAATACTCAGACCTGCTTTTTCCGCAAATGCCTGAACCAATGGAACCCCACTTTCGTCTACATACAGTAAAGAAGCCATGGTTACCATTTGCTCATCTTCTTTCAGATAGTTTTCAGCACTTTCTCTCCATAATGCCCCTAGGAATTCATTATATTGGTAAGGAACGCTGGCAATAGCTCCGTATTGAGGATGCAGATAAGTAATAGCAGCTTCTTCTCCTAAGAAAATAGTTTCTTTATTTTTCAGATAGACATCATCTTTTATTAAACCTTTTACCCAATCTGTAATGGCAGGCGCAATTTTCATCTGTTTAGGCGATAATCCCCGGATATTTCCTGTACTCAGAATGGAAACTGCTGTTTTCAGGTATCTTTTCTTCGGATGATCCATATTGAATAAAGTACGGATACTCTGCTGCGGGCTGTAGGTATCACTTCCCTCTCCCAACCGGATTAAAAGTCCGGAAGCAATATCCCCGGCAAAATGAATCTGAAGCTTATGCTCCCACTGCCACGGATGTACAGGAATAAAGTGATAATCTTCTCTGTTTTTACCTTCACTGATAAGTTGCTGTTGAAAATTATTATATAAATCTTCTCCTATTTCAGAACGATAAAACTGCTCTCTGTCAATATGTTCCAGAGACTGGAATGAAGACCTGCTTGTATGGGAAGCCAGCCAGATTACTTTTAAGTTTTCATCGGCTTCAGGGGCAAATGTTTTCAGATCACGCGGCGAAAAACCTAACCGGCTTTTGTTCACAATAACCCACGGATGGCCGGTCATATTGTGCTCTACAGTCTGGTAGTCCGCATCCGCAAGGTCTTTTGAAGACATTACTCCTTTGGATAAAATTAAAGCATCACAATACAGCGTATGCAGTAATTCTTCCGTGTATCTTGCAATTGTATAAGGATCTAAGTCAAAAACCGACTGCATTTCCAGGAAGAAAGCCGCTACATCTACTGAAGACAGGTCTTCACCGTTTTCGGTTTTTGTAATGCTGTTCTTATCAATATGCCAGTAGTCCATCATTCTTTCCTGTCCGCGGAAGCGGTATGAAATATTTTCAAATCCTGTTTCAAGGTTGAAAACGGTATATCCTTCTTTATCTTCAAAGGTTATCACAGGTTTCAGAAGCTCTTCATGCATCAGTTCTGCGATGGTTTTGGCCATTAGGTTTCTGTTGGCCTGATTCCAGTTTTCCTGGCTTACTGTATTTTTTAAGTTGGTGTTCATTGTATGATTAAATTTTGGCAATTGGTAAATCAGCATATTTTTCCACATCGAAATCCTGGAAAGCAATTTTCTTTTCAATTGTATAATGCTCTCTTCCCAGAATATCATTGATGATATAGGAGTTACGGTAAGCAGCCATTCCTAAATCGGTAGAAATATAGCTGTGGGTGTGTACTTCAGCGTGCAGCACATAAATTTCGCCTCCGTTGTGGTCTATTGAATAATTCCTGCTCACATCAAACAATCCGCTGGAATCTCTTTTGATTCTGGACTGGATATTCTTAAGGAATGCAGGCTCGTGATAACGATATCCGGTCCCCAGAATCAGATAATCCGCTTCCTGGTCATAAGGTACCTCCTGTTCCAGCTGTGTGAATTCAAGGTTGATGAAATCCGGATTACTGTTGTCTACTCTATTCAGCTGGCTGTTAGGAATAATTGTAAGATTGGGATCTTCATTATCAATATTCAGATCATAGATAAAATCGTAGATATCATTGATCAGATCGTAGTTGATTCCTTTGAACTGAGCTTGCTGTTTGCTTAAAATAATTTTTCTTGCAGACTCACTTCTGTTATAAAAATATTCTACATAATCCGGAGAAGTAAGTTCCAGTGTCAGCTTAGAATATTCCATAGGGAAAAACCTGTCCGGACGGGAATACCAGCCCAGATGCGTTTCTTCTTTTCTGTTTTGAAGCAGATCATAAAAAACCTCCGCAGCACTCTGCCCGGAACCGATAATCGCAATCTTTTTCCCCTGGGATAACAATTCTTCTTTTCGATACAGATAAGAACTTGTGTGAATAATTCTGGAATCATCTTTCGGAATAAAAGAAGGAATATGAGGCTGTGTTCCCGTTCCCAGAATCAGTCTTTCCGTTTTAAAAACAGTCGTTTCTTTGGTTTTGGTGTGAACTGTAGCCACATGATATAATCCTTCTTCATAAGTGATATCCACTACCTGCATTGAAAAACGGCATTGCGGAAGCTGTCCGATGACCCATTGGCAGTAGCGGTTGTATTCTTTTCTCGGAATGAAAAAGTCTTCTCTGATAAAAAACTTATACAGTCTTCCGGATTCCTTCAGATAGTTCAAAAGGCTTAAAGGATTTGTTGGATCCGCCATGGATACGCAGTCGCATAAAAATGGAGTCTGCAGGGTTACATGGTCGATCATTAGCCCCGGATGCCAGTCGAAACCATCCCGCTGGTCCAGGAAAAGAGTTTTCAGTTCTGAAATCGGATTGGATAATGCGGCAAGTCCCAGATTGAATGGTCCAATACCTATGCCTATTACATTGTATACGGCTTCGTTAGTCATTTTTTGTGATGTTTGTGGTGATTTGTACCTCTTTATTCTGTGGGAATTTTTCCCAGTACCATTCTCTGTAACAGAAGTTCAGATTGGCTTTTTTATGAGGCATTTCAATTACTTTTTCTACCTTGAAGCCTACATGGGCTTTGTTCATCATAGAAGCGAGAGAGTCTACGGATCCTTCTCCTACCATTTTTCCTACCTGTGGCTGTGCAAAAACATAATCAACCATAGATTGTGTGGATGGAGAAACGAATTTTTTCTTTGGATCTGTAGGTGCAATAAACTGGTGCGTTCCGTAATCCGTGGGTAATACGTCATAATAATCTCCCACGATATCTCTGCATGCCCAATACACCTCGATATTACAGGAAGGTTCATCATTTCCGGCAATGATATAGCTATGAGCTTCATCACCTGGAAGCATGAGTCTGTAATAGGTTTCCAGTTCGTCAATAGGCCAGTTCATCTGCCAGATTTTCACGGCATGTTCACGGTTGAACCATTCATGAAGCATTTCAAGGTCATTGTCAAGATCTATAGGGCGCATACTCATGGTCACATCTTCTTTCTGGAAATACCTTGTAAAGAAAACTTCTGTTCCCTGAGGATGGATCAGCTGATCTGAGAAGAAATGCTTGTGAAGAAGGTTCGGAACTTGAGCATAAGAAATCGAAGAAGCATTCACACCTCCGTCTACATCAGACACGGCCGACTGAAGATTTGATTTTACGGCCCAATATCTTTGATTCAGTGCATAATCCGTTAAAGATGATGGCTCAGACTCATGAAGATTTTCAAATTCCCTGTACAGAATATGGATCAGTTTTCGTTCTTTAACCAATCCTGTTTTACCTATGGAAGCGATCAGTGCGCTCAGATTACTCACCAGAAGATGGTGGGAAATAATGTCCAGAAGACGCTCATCCCTAATGAAAAGATCTTCAATTTCAGGATAATTTTTGACCAGAGATTCATATTTCCCTTTAAAGCTTTCTTTGATCAGATATCCTTGTCCGTCTCTCACATAAATAGATTGAGGAAGAAGTTGATGATCCAATTGTACAAGCAGATTCTGCTGATGCACTTCCGGAGCCATTCCCAATTGATTGTACAACCTGTTTAAAGGCGAAAGCAACAGATTTATATATTTTTCAAACCAGATAATTGCTGCTTTTTCCGCATCCAGCCCCAATTGATTCGCAACATTTTTAAAAAAATGGGTTGTGAAGTTGAACCCGTCTGTAGATTCATCCTGGCAAAGTCTTGCTAATAAAATGATTTTATCTTCATTTGTAAAAGGATTTTCACGAAGCAGAATGTTCAGACTGTCTAAATTCTTTCCTTCATAATGAACACTTAATGTTGAAGGTTCCAGCAATAATTTAAAATCCGGGAAATTTTGTTCAAAGGAAGCCTTTACATTTTGCCACCAGATGGCAGAAGCATACCCTCTGTTAAGGTCTTTTAAACTGTTGGTTCTTACAGAGCCTGTCATTAAAATATGCAGAGAGAATTTCAACATCCAGCTGAAATCAGGATTATACACCGTTCTTATGGAAGATGTTGCATAAAAATCCTCACCCAATGGTCCTATATGAATGATTTTCCCTGAACCGAGCATTTCAGGATATTCTTCTGTAGACAGAAGATATTGTGCTTCCCATGGATGACATGGAACAATGTAAAAATCATTGATATTTTCAAAATCGTAACTTTCCGGTATTGATGCCCATTTTTCGAAGATTTCTCTGGCGGAAATGCCGGGAAGAGATTTTTCCATAATGCAGTCTTTATGAATCAGGAAATAGTCCAGCTGAAATCCTTTTCCGAGCTCAGGACCGTATAACAACTGTTCTTCCTCAGAAAATCCCATTCTTGATTTGGTGAAAGGATGCAGATTATGTCCGGCAGGAAGCATTTGCTCAGATTCAAGAAAAGAATAAGTTAAAAGCTGATCATCTTGCAGACATGCTTCTGTGGTCAGTTCCAGATTTCTTAAACTGCTTTGAATTCTTTCTACAAAGTTTCTGAAACCCGTATCGTTTGTAGTTTCAGAAAATTCTTTGTAAACCAATTCTGTCAGTTTTTGATCATTAACTTCAAAAACTTCTTGATTTTGATGGTCTACAGCCCATAAAACAGGTCCATATTCATGAAAAAGAGTTTCTGAACGATAAGAAACCGGAGCAAATAAAAACAGTCCGCTTTTTTTCATTTCAAATCTCATGAACAGTGGATAATCACTGTTCTGAAGAGCTTTTGCTGTGAGAAGATCATATTTCGGAACGCCCTGATAGAATTTTCCGTTTCCCAGTTCTCTCAGCATTCCGTTCAGCAGAATTCTAAAAGTAATTTCCCGGGCTTTTTCTCCTGTTTTATTTTTCTGTATTAAAGTCTTTTCCATGATTTTTGATTGTGGTGAGAATCTGATGAATGTCTTCTGTCGTGGTAATCGGGTTCAGGAAGGTGAATTTCAGATAGAAATTTCCGTCAACCTTTGTACTGGCTACAAGGATTTCTCCGCTGTAGAACAATTTCATCTTGATGTACTGATTCAGGGCATTCAGATCACTGATTTCCGGATTTACATATCTGAAAACAAGAACACTTAAGTCAGAATCTGAAAGAAGTTCAAAATCGGCATCTTCAGTGATCATTGCTGCGGCGTCTTTGGTAAGATCAATGACGGTATCCGTGTACTCTGCCAGCTGTTCTTTGCCCATCATTCTTATGGTAAACCAAAGTTTTAACGCATCAAATCTTCGGGTACTTTGGGTAATGGATTTATTGATTTGTGCCGGAATTTCCTCTTCGTCCATTTCTTTCGGATTCAGATAATCGGCGTGATGTTTTAGAATCAACAGTTCTTTCTTGTTCTTAACAATAAAAGCACTGCTGCTGATAGGCTGAAAGAATGACTTGTGGTAATCAATCGTTACAGAGTCTGCTCTTTCAATACCGTTGATCAGATCACGGTATTTTTCGCTCAATAATAATGCACATCCATACGCTGCATCTACATGCATCCAGATGTTATAATGTTCTGCAATATTGGCAATATCATCCAGTGGATCAATGTTTCCAAAATCTGTAGTGCCGGCTGTTGCTACGATTCCGATAGGAATATTTCCCAGCTGTTCTTCCCTTTTAATATATTTCTTTAAAAGAGTGATATCCATACGAAAACGGTCATCAGTAGGCACTTTAACAATACTTTTCTCACCTAATCCCATAATGGAAGCATTTTTAAGATTACTGAAGTGAGATTTATCCGAAACAAATATTCTGAAACGGCTGGCTTCTGCCGGCAGACCATCCATTTTAATATTGTGATTGTATCTTTTCTGAGAAAAGCAGTCACGCATCATGACCAATCCCATTAAGTTGCTCTGTGATCCTCCTGCTGTGAAAACGCCATCACTTTCATTAGTGTTATATCCAATCTGACCTGCAGTCCAGTCGATCAGTTTTCTTTCCATGAAAGTTCCTCCGGCACTCTGATCATAAGTATCCTGAGAAGAATTGATCGCACTTACAAGGATTTCTCCTGCCAATGCCGGAATCACTACAGGACAGTTAAGGTGAGCTACATATTGTGGAAGATGAAAAGCGGTGGCATGTTTCACATAGATTTCATCTACTTCAGCCAGAAGCTCATTATAATTGGAAAGTTTTTGATTAAGATCAATCTGTTGTACCATTCCTTTCATTGTTCTGGCTTCTATACCACTGAAAGGCTTGTTGTTTCTGTAAAGAAATTCCCGGACAAGGTCTAAAGTACTGTTGACAGCATTACGATAATGATCATAATTGTCAGGGTGAAAAATATTCCCAAAATTCCCCGAAACATGAGGTGAAGTTGTGCTTGTGAGCTCTTCTAGGGATATCAAATTGTTGTTCATAAATGTTTTGTAATGTGATTTTTTTAATCTGTGAATTGTTGTTTTTTTTCAGATATATGATTATATATATCTGATAGTCAGGTTTTTAATTTTTACATTTTTTATTATATTTAATTTGGTGGTTGCGAAATTATTACTAAATTTGACCCGGTTATTGTTATTTAGAATAATTAAAAACAAAGATAAAAATTATTATTAAACACCAAATTTTTTTTAATGAATTCTACAGAAATTTTAGATAAAGACTGTTTAACAGCGGTAAAACTGCTTCCTACGGTCATAGAAGTTACCCCGGAGGAGAGAAGAATGATAAAAGATGCAGCAGTACATCTTCAGAAAAAATATGACACTTATGAAAACCGTGATTTTATAAAGCATGTGCACCAGCTGGCCTCTTATTTCTTACCGGAAAGAATTTTAAGCATAGCAGCTGATTTTGCGAGTGACTTTTCTGAAAATCAGTATGGGGCGCTGATCTTTACAGGATTAATGGATATAAACCAGGAGGAAATAGGTTCTACCCCACCGAACTGGCAATCGGCAGATTATTCAAAATTTAACTTATATGGTTTTGTATGTGCTCTAATTCATGGAGCACTTCCCTCAAAGCCCGTACAATATTATTCACAGCGTAAAGGCGGCGGATTGATCCATGCCATCATTCCTGATGAAAAAATGAAGGAAACACAGACAGGATCAGGGTCTTCAACTGATTTATATGTACATACAGAAGATGCTTTTCTGAAACATCAGGCTGACTTTTTAAGCTTTATGTATATTCGAAATGAAGAGCAGGTACCTTCAACGCTATATTCTATCCGTTCTCATGAATCGATTGGGGAAAATTATAAGCCTCTTTTTGAACCAATTTATAAAATCCCGAAGGACGCCAATCTTGAAACGGGAGAAAATGAAGAAGAAACCCTGGATTCTGTCTTGTACGGTAATACCAATCTTCCTTTTATGCGGTTTGATGCGGCGGAACAGCTTTTCAATTCCAGCATAAGACAATCTGATGAAGCGCAGCATACACTGCATGAATTCTGGGAAGAAGCCAGACATTTGATTTATTCGGGATTTACTCCTCAGGCCGGTGATGTTATTTTGGTTAATAATCACTTATGTGCTCACGGAAGATCGGGCTTCCGTGCGGGAGTAAGAAATATTGACGGTGTAGAACAGCCATGCGAACGAAGAATCATGCTTCGTATGATGAGCAAAGTAAGTCTTATCGATATGAGAGCACATACCCTTACGGAAGATCCGTTCTTTGTGATCGAGGAACATCTGGGGAAAAACTTTCAACATTTTTAATAGAATGCCTGGTTAGTTGGCATTTTTGAACATTCAATCAATCGAAAACCTTTTTGGGCATTGCTCAAAAAGGTTTTTTTCTGGTTAACCCTTTTTAAAGGTTAATAAGGTAAATTTCGGCTAAAGCCAATGGATTTGTTATCTGATTATTTAAACGGGCTAAAGCCCGTTCCTATTGAATATTGATAGTTTTTATATCAATAGAAGCGGGCTAAAGCCCGCTTGTTTTTTTATTAATAATATTGGCTTCAGCCAAAACTTAAAAAAAGGTTTATTGTTTAAAAAATCTGTCAAACAAAGACAACTGTTCAGATAATGATCTGCTCCAATATTCCGGAACATGTCCTCCCAAAGATTCCGTGTAGAGGTGCTGGATCTTCATTTCAGTCAGCTTTTTATGAAAATTCCGGTTCATAGTGATCATTTGTGTGTCTTCCGTTCCGCAGTCGAAAATGTATTGCTGATCTGCTCCGGCCATCAGTTTTATTTTGCTGTCAGTAAGGAAAGCAGGATTAATAGATTCCAGTGGGCCTAAAACCTTATTCACCATATATTTCTGATATCCTTCCCCGAAAGAATTAAAATCCAGGGCACCGCATGAACTTCCCACAATACCGAATGTTTTGTTATAAGTAACTCCGATATTCGTTGCACCATAACCTCCCATGCTCCATCCCATAATTCCGCGGAATTTTTTCTCAGCTTTCACAGGATAATGTTTATCAATGAATTCTACCAGTTCTTTTCCGATAAAAGTCTGATATTGCGAATCTTTAACAACCGGACTGTCTACGTACCACGAACTGTAATGGCCATCAGGAAGTACATAAATGGTTTTAAATTCCTGAGCTTTTTTAACCAGATCCGGAATATCCTGTTTGATAATTCTGTCCGGATTACCGCTGAAACCATGAAGAATATAAACAGACGGATATTTCATATCAGGCTGAAGGTTTGGAGTGATGATCACTGTTTTGATCTTTTTATTCATTTTCGGACTGAAAATTTCCTGATGAATAATTTTTTGTGCGGATAACTGTACAAATGCAGTCATTACAAATACAATGTTGATAAGCTTTTTCATACTGAAAAGTGTTTAATTAATAATAGCTACAGGTATATTTTCTTAAACATATAATATACCAATGGTCTTTAGACAGGACAAAATTGTGAAATTAAAAAAGGGAAAGCCTCAACATATGTTGAAGCTTTTGTAATTTATTTTCCGTTTATATTTATAGTCTCAGCTGATTTCTTTTTTTATGCGGCTGAGCTGTGTAGGTGTAATTCCCAGATAAGAAGCAATGTGATGCTGTTTTAACCTGTTATAAAGAGAGGTATTTTCAAGCAATTGCAGATATCGTTTTTTGGCTGTTTCGTATTTGAGGGAAACTTCCAGAGGTTCTTTGTTTACCACCCAGTTTTTCTCAAGATAGTACATATGAAAAAGGGCAAGGTCATGATGCTTTTCAAGCAGTTCCCGATAGGCTTTTGCAGGATATTGTATTACAGAACAATCTTCCAAGGCAATGATATTGAAATCACTGGGTTCATTTTTAATAATAGCAGCAGTGGAAGCAACAAAACTATTTTCTTCAAAGAAGATTTTGTAAATGGTATTTCCCTGTTCATCTGTTGTGTAGTACCCTATTAATCCAGACTTAAGAAAATAATAATATCTGGCCATGGCACCGGATTCCAGCAGAAGATCATTTTTATGGTAGTATTCTTCCGTACAGATATACAATAAATCTTTAATTGTTTTATCAGATAAAGGGTAATATCGGTTGATCTGATTTACAAATTCAGAGTTTTTCATTTTAATATTCAGAAAGTATAAGAATTATTATGTAATCATCTGGAAAAATCTGTGCAATTTGTGGGTAAAAAATTAATCCAGTATCTTTTTCATCATCAAATCGGTCTGCTCTTCTTCTCCCAACCTGAAAATATGTTTGTCAAATTCAACAAATCCGTTTTTACTGTAGAAATTGATAGCCCTAAGGTTTTTCTCCCACACTCCAAGCCAAAGGTATGATTTACCCAGCTGCTGAGCCGTTTCCAAAGCCTGGTTATAAAGAAGCTGCCCCACTTTTTTCCCGTGATGGCTTTTCTTTACATAGATCCTTTCAATTTCCAGGCTGGTATCGTCCTGAAGCTCGGTCTGCGCCTTCCCGGAATTCACTTTCAGATAACCTACCGGATTGTCTTCTTCCCAGGCAATATAGAAAAGAGAATCAGGATTATTCAGCTCTGATTTCATCTTTTCCGTATTAAAGCTGTCTTCCAGATATTTTCTCATTGCCTCTTCAGTATTATCTTCTGCAAACGTTTCCGTGAAAGTCTGTATACCAATATTTTGTAATATTTCAAGGTCTTCTGTTCCTGATTTACTAATGATTATCGATGACATAATAAGTATTTATTGTTCTAATTTATAAATAAGATTTTTTATTTCAGGCAAGGTTAGTTCTGTTTTTGTTTCTGATGTTATTATATTTTTTAAAATTTTGATGTGAGCCGTCTTTAAAGCATCTTCACTTTTTACTTCCTGATCAGGAATTATACCTGTATGTTCCCAGTTCTTACCATTTGCTAAAGAAGTTATTTTTCCTGCCGGAACAAGCAGTAAATACTGATTTTGAACCATAAAATGATCTACAGGGTTGGCTGCACCACCTGTTTTTTCACCAATTACTTCTGCAAGTTTATATTGCTGCAAAAAATAGGCTACAGCTTCTCCGGCTGAAAAAGTCTTTTTACTGGTAAGAATATAAACCTTTTTATGAAGATATTTTTGTCCTGAAACTTTGGATTGAGTACTGTCGGTAACCGTTTTCTGATCATGTCTGAACCAGGTGGTATAAAGATCTTTTTTCTGATCAAAAAAATAGCTTAAAAATAAAAGAAGCATCCCGTTTTCTCCACCTCCGTTTTCTCTGAGGTCAATAATCAGAGAATGGGTATTGGCAACAAAGTCCATGGTGGCGGCTAATGTTTTTTCACTGGCTTCAGGAGAGGCAAAACCTTTATAATTGATGTACCCGATATTCCCCGGAAGTCGCTGAACTGTTTCAAATCCGAAATTTTCAAGACTATTGTGTTCATTGTTCAATTTCTCTTTCTCTTTTTCACTCATCTGTTTTTCAGGCGTGTAGTTTTCGAGATATTTAACAAAAAAATGTTCGTCTTTAATGGTTGTTCTTAACTTCTGAGTAAGAAGATCCGCAAAATCTTTTTTATTGAGGGCTTTAAAAGTTCCTTTTTTAAGTTCACTTTGAAATAAAGAGTCCACTTTTTTATAAGTTTCTTTATCAATATAATGACTTTTTACTTTTTCTGTAATATCAGAGAGTACTGCTGAAACATCATTTTTCTGGGCAGCAGTGAATAAGGGGATAAAAAAGCAGGCCCCAATGCATATTTTTTTCATTGAAATAAAGATTTAATATTTCAGCAAATGTATTTTAATGAAGTCTGTGGGAATTGTAAAAATGGAAACTCAGATAAACAGCCAGATATTATTTTTCCCAGTATCTACATCATCAAAGAATTTTCCGGGATTTATTCTGGTAAGTTCTTTAAAATCTTTAATAAGGTGGGACTGGTCATAAAACAGGTTCTCATAAGAAAGTTCCGTAAGGTTTCTGAAATTTTTGTTGGTGATCAGCACATTTCGGAAACGCTGGATTTTTCTGAATTCTGAAGCGGGTTTAGCAAGATAGCGCCTGGAAATCTTATTGACATATTGCCTTGTTATTTTGTTTTTGACTGCAATTTCTTCAATGCTCAACTCGGTTTCAAAATCATTCAAAATTGTATAAGCCAACTGTAAATCTTTCTTTATGAATTTTGAAAGCCAGTAATTTTCCAGCATTTCAATTTGTATATTTCTGTCAGATTCTTTCAAAATGGTATTCATCGTTTCTTTAAAATCTGAAATATGAATTTCCTGCTGCAGATCATCACTTTTACCGGCATTATAAAAATGATAAATTCCTAATGGTTTAAAGTAAACGGTAACTTCATTAACGGATTGCTGATAAAGAATTTCAGTTGGAACAGAGCATCTGAATACAAAATCAATCACGATATTCTCGGATAGAGACCTTCTGATTTCAACCCATCCTTTATTCTGGATAATAGAAACATCCTGACAAGCTGACACGATAAAATAATTATCCGGAAACGTAAGGTATCTGATTGGCTGATGACTGTCATCTTTTTCCACAAAATAATATCCTTCAATATATTCTTTAAGAACGGAATGTAAAGGTTGATAAAAAGTAACTTTCATACTAAAGGATTGAAGATAAAAAATAAACAGAAAACAAAATCCTGAATGGTGTTCAGGATTGTATTATTTTATGAAAAGAGTATTTTTTTAAATGCTTCAGAAGCCAGATGCACCTGTACACTCCAGTCTTCTGCGGCATCACTTCCTGCATCATCAGAGATGTATTTCAGGCATAGGAACGGAATGTTTTCCTTTTGGGCAATCAATGCCAGTGGATAGGCCTCCATGTCTACAATATTATAATCTGTTTCTGAGTGGTTCATTTCAAAACTGTCACCGCTACCACAGATTCCTTCTTTTAAGGTATCCATCTTAAGACCGTATTCCAGTACAGGAGGCACTCCGGATAATGGAGTTTCATACAGTTTAAATCCAAGCCCTCTTACATCCATATCTCTCTGGATAAACTTTGTACAGCACACTACTTCTCCTTTATGAAATCCTTTGCTTCCTGCAGAGCCTAAATTCACGATCAGTTTAGGTTTCCTGATATGAATTTCTTTGGTTAGTTCTATAGCAGCATTCACTTTTCCAATGCCTGTAATTAATTTGTTTTTATCATCGAATACAGTTCCTGCTTCAGAATCTAATGCAAAAACAAAAAGAGTATCATCAATTGAATAGTGAGTGTTGTCGTTAATTTTTATCATTGAGAAATCAGATTTACACAGCTATTGGCACTGTATGGCAAAGATACGATACTCTATTAAATTAAAAACCCCAAAACAAATATTTGTTTTGGGGTCCTCATATCTTAAATACTGCATCCGTCAGCATCGCATGCTGCTCCGCTGCCACCGGAAAGATCCTTAAACGGACTCACTGTTTCTTTATAGGTCTGCTGAAGTGCATTTTCAAATACCTCTGCAGGCTGAGCTCCGGAAACGGCATATTTACCGTTCAGCACAAAGAAAGGAACTCCGGAAATCCCATTGTTTCTTGCTTCCTGAATATCCTGATTAACCTCATAAGAGAGCTGATCTGTAGTAACGGCTTCTCTGGCTTCATCTTTATCAATTCCAAGACTTTCTGCAAGAGCAATTAAAACTTCAGTATCACCTACGTTTTTGCCATCAATGAAATGGGCAATAAATAATGCTTCTTCCATTTCATTGGATTTGTTGTGCTTCTTAGCTAAATGAAGCAGCTTATGAGCACTGAAAGTATTAGTGATGAGTGTTTTTCCGAAATTGAAATCAATTCCGGCTCCTTTTCCCATTTGGGTAACCTGCCCCAGCATTTGACTGGCCTGGGCTTCAGCGACTCCTTTTTTCTCTCTGAAATACTGAATGGTATCCTGTGTTTCATTGGGATCTAAAGTAGGATCCAGCTGAAAACTCTTCCATTCCACTTCTACTTCATCTTTGAAAGGTAGTTTACTTAGAGCCTGTTCAAAATTATTTTTTCCGATATAGCAAAACGGACACATTACGTCCGACCAGATTTCTATTTTCATTGTATTTAATTTTAAATCAAGAAACTGTTTAAACTTATATTCAATATATATTAAAACCATTAAGAATCATTCTGATTTTTAAGCCTTATGTGAAGCTTATCTTAATACGCTCATCAACTTACTACAATCTTAATGTTTCAGAAATAAAATTTAAACACGTTTCAAATTAATAGTACAAAGTTACTAAAATTTATTCAATGTAATAAAAATTGTTACAGTTTAATTCTGACAAATGGAAACAACCTGGATTCGTTTTTCAACTCTGCTTTTTAAGATCATCATCAGAAATGCAAGAATCCCAAAAACAACACCTATCCAGGGAATATATGCGACTCCTTTTGTCACAATGATCCATCCTCCTATCGTAGTTCCCAGCGTTACTCCCAGATTTCCGAAAGATGTAGCCAGGCTGTTGGCAAATTCCAGTGAATCCGGTGCGGAAGAGATCATATAAGCTGATGCATTCAGAAAACTTGGTGAATACAGAAAACCCCAGATCCCGATTACCAGAATTGTTGCGAATAAATTTCCATCAGAAAAATATAAAAGTACAGGTACTAAAATGGTTCCCGAAAGAAAAATAGCTGTAGTACCCGCAATATTTTTATTAAGCATTTTTCCGGCAACTCCATTGGCTGCAACTCCGATAAGCCCAAACAGCAGCAGCATATAGCTTACCATTGATGTATCCATTCCTTTGGCTTTATTCAGATAATCAGCAAAATAACTGTAGGTAGAAAACCAAGCCGTAATCATGAAAAAGTTAGTCAGAGTACTTAGAATAAATGGAGGCTGCTTCAGGATTCTAACCTGGTTTCCATAGGATTTCTTTTCTTTCACAGGCATCGGAGGAAGAAGGAAGTAAATGACCCCTAAAGCAATCAGACTTACAGCAGTCTGTATCATAAATGAATATTCCCAGGACCAAAGTCCCGCAATCCATGTTGCAAAAGGAACCGTTGTAACCATCGCAATGGCTACTCCATTAAATACAATTCCCATCAGCTCATTTTTTTTCCGGTCATCTGCCTGGGAGACTGCCACAGATAAAGCTGTTGCAATATATACAGGCTGTAGAAATGCCGGTAAAATCCTAACCAGCATCAATAGCCAGAAAGGAGGTGAAAAAGAAGATACAAAACCTGTAATCAGAAACATAAAAATGGCTGCAAGCATTATTTTTTTACGGTCAAAACCTGAGGTAAGTAAGGTCATAAAAGGGCCTGTAAGAGCAATAATTAATGCAAAAGCACTCAAAAGATACCCTGCTTTGTCTATACTTATTTTGTAATGTTCTGCAACCTGCGGGAGAATTCCAATGACGCCAAATTCTGTTGTAATAACGGCTATAAACCCCAGACATCCAATATATGCGTATTTTTTCATTATACTTTTTCTTCTACAGAATTTAAATTTCGGTGAGCAAAAACAGCCATTTCATCTATTGCAGATTGTACTTCTTCCAGGATTTCTCCCATATGCATAAATCCGTGGACCATATCTTTGTAAAGACTTGTTGTAAGTGTAACGCCTGCATTTTTCATATTTTCAGAAAGCTGTTTCCCGTCATCAAGCAAAGGATCATGCTCTGCAAGAATTATTAAAGTGGGTGGAGTTTCTTTAAAATCTTTGATTAAGACAGGAATTGCCAAAGCATTATCTTTTTCTTCTTTGGGAAGATACCAGTCCCATGCTTCAATCCCGCCCTGCTTATTAAGAACAGGCCCGTTTTCATAAGTTTCCCAGGATTTTGAATTGAGCTGATTATCGGCTGCAGGATAAATTAATACCTGAAATTTCAGATGCTTTCCTATCTGAGTAGAAACAGCCGCAGCCAATGCTGCGCCAGCGCTATCTCCTATTATTCCTATTTTATCAGGATCAATTCCTAAAGATTCTGCCTTTTCTATGACCCATTTTATGCTGTCAAGAGAATCATTTAAGCCTGCAGGAAAAGGATGTTCCGGAGCAAGACGGTAGTCTATAAAGATAACCGCAGATCCGGTTTTATTAGCCAGTTTACGAACTACAGCATCATGGGTTTCATATCCTCCAGCGATGAACCATCCTCCATGAATATAAATAATGGCCGATGAATTCTGAATATCTTTTCCGTTAGGACGATAAATCCGAACAGGAATCTGATGGTTTTCTCTTTGAATCTCCAATTCTTCAATCATTGCAACGGATTCTTTTTTTCCGCTAAGCTGAAAGGACATTGTTTCAAGATATTTACGGGTTCCGTCTAAGGAACTCTGAGGATTGAAAGGTTGTATTTTTTCTAAATGATTTAGAATCTGTGTTATTTTAGGTGTTAATTGCATTATTATTTTGATTTGAGTTACTATTATTTTACAGGGAACGTGAGCGCTATTGTTCCTTACTGCCGCATATTTTCTGCTTTCTGTGTGTAAAATTAAATCTCAAACCTTACATTTGCATTGTATACAGCTAAATGTATGGTACTAACAAATTTGTAAGTAATGGGAAAGCTAAAAGAAAATTCGACGAATAATATCAACAGACAATATATACAGGGATGTGATTTGAGCTATGCTGTATGCAAAATCGGAGGCCGGTGGAAACTGATTATTTTAAACAAACTAAAAGATGAAAAATTACGTTTCAGCGAGCTTAGAAACTCTATTTCAGGAATCACGGAAAGAATGCTTACCCTGCAGCTGAGAGAGTTGGAGAAAGAAAGCTTGGTAAAAAGAACTGTTCATGCAGAAGTTCCCCCAAGAGTAGATTACGAGCTTACTGATATTGCCCGGGAACTGATTCCTATATGGAAACTGCTTGATGAATGGGGAGGAAAACACAGGGAAATGATGCAGGCACAGGAAACAACCGAAGCATAATAAATTCTGCGGATTTTGAATCTGAATAGACTTGAAAATAAAAGGAGCGGGATTTTATCTTTGATAAAATCCCGCTCCTTAAACAAATCCGAAATATAAAAATTTACATCTCTGCGTTTGCTTTATTTACTCTTTTTGAAAACAGAATATGGGCGATCAGAGCCAATACTCCAAATGTAGTTCCTACGAAGCATACACCACCCCATTGAGCTTTCTGCCATGCAATAGAAGCCAGCCAGGTTCCCAGTGATCCGCCAATAAAATAAGATACCATATAAACTGTATTCAGCCTGTTTACGGCATTGGATTTAAGTAAAAAATAATTGGTCTGGTTCATAATATGACTGGACTGTACTCCCAGATCAACAAGAATTACCCCGACAATAAGTCCCCAGTAGGTTTTTCCTGCAAAGTAGGTGAATCCCCAGCTCCCAATAACAATCAGCAGGGAATACAATATAATCCGGTTAATATCAAGGTATTTTTGCAGTTTCCCTACCTTTGCAGCTGCCAAAGCTCCTACCGCGCCGGCCAGTCCAAAACTTCCCACTACAGAAGAACCTGCGTTGAAAGGCGGTTTCTCCATATGGAAAACCAATGTGGTAAACAAAGCACACATGGATCCGAAGGCCATTGCCCCACGGAAAGATGCCAGCTGAAGAACCGGCTGGGTTTTCGCAAGATGGGCAACAGAACGCATCAGTTCTTTATAAGTCCCCTTAAAGTTCGGAGATAACTCAGGCAGCATTTTATACACAGCCAGCCAAACCAGGATCATTAATCCTGCCGCGATACCGAACATAGCTCTCCAGCCCCATACTTCGCCAACAATTCCTCCGACAAAACGGGATAAAAGAATTCCCAGCAGCAATCCTGACATTACCAGCCCGATATTGCCCGATTTTTCTTTATCTGATGAAAGTTCTGCAGCAATAGGCACAAAAAGCTGCGGAATAACAGACGTTGCACCAATCAGCAGACTGGAGGCATACAGCATCCATAGCTGAGTGGCAAAAGTCATCCATAAAAGTGATCCGAAAACAAGAAATAAATCAATTAAAATCAATTTTTTACGAAAAAACTTATCTCCTAACGGCACAATCAGTAATAATCCCAATGCATAACCGATCTGAGTAAGTACAGAAATTTTACTCGCTGAACTCTCAGGAATCTGAAGCTCTTCTGAAATGAGGGCTAACAGCGGCTGATTATAATAATTATTGGCAACTACAAGTCCGGAAATAATAGCCATAAGCCAGATAACCGTCCGGGAAATACCATGGGTAGAACTCTCCTGCATTACGTATAAATTTTTATTTGAAATGAAAACCATCTGACCGTTGATATCGCCAGATTTTTAAGAGTTCAAAGATAATCATTAAAAAAAGAAATTCCCCGGTTTACATTTTTACATTTTTATAAAATAAGGCAGGAACTGCTGTAAGTAAAATGATTTCAATAAACTGCCGGATCATTGTTTTTATTGATGATGTATATCGATGAAAAACCTTTTACATATTGGAAATATTAAAGAAATTTGCAGCATGAAAATCATTCCACTTAAAGAAGGCAATTTTTCGGCAAGCAAAACCAAGGATTTTACACTTTTAACCGATGAAAACTTTGAACAGGTTGGAGGAATTAAAATGTCTGTACAGCCTTTTCTCATCATTACTGAAAATGATTATATTCTTCTGGATGCAGGCATTGGCTGGAAAAACAAGTCCGGGACAACTGTAATTTCCGAAATTCTGGAAAGGGAAAATATTCATCCCGGCCAGATCACTAAATTATTATTTTCCCATCTTCACAAAGATCATATCGAAGGAGCAGTGACACTTACGGATAACGGCTTTGAGGCAACTTTTCCCAATGCTCAGATGTATATACAAAAACGTGAGCTGGATTTTGCTATGGAAAATAAGGGTAATCCTTCCTTTAATTTTGATATGCTGGAAAAATTGATTCAACTGCCTGATATCATCTGGATGAATCAGGATAAAGGACAGATTACAGATGAGATTTCATATGAAGTGGCGGGCGGACATACTCCGTTTATGCAGGTATTCTGGATCAGAGAAAATGAGGAAACGGTGTTCTATGGCGCCGATGATCTTCCACAGGCTTCCTATCTGAAGTATCATCTGGCTTATAAAAGCGATTTTGATGGCAGGAAAGCAATGGAATTAAGGCTTAAATGGGAAAAAGAAGCACAGGAAAACCATTGGAAAGTTCTTTTGTATCATGACCTGGATAAAACCGTTATAGAATTTTAAATAAAAAAATGGTTTAAATTTCATTAAACCATTTGTAGATATCAAATTCCGAAGGAATATTGAGCTTTTTTCTTATCCTGTTTTTCCTGTTTTGTATGGCTTTGGGCGTTACAAAAATACAGGTTGCAATTTCCTTGGTGGTCATATTGAGCTTAAGATAGATACAAAAGATCAGTTCAGAGTTTTTTAACGAAGGCTGTATAGCTGATAACTTTTTAAAAAAATCAGGATAGACAAGTCTGAATTTATTCAGCAAACGGGGAGAATTTGCTTTGGCAAGTGCCATAATTTCGTCTTGTACAAGAATTTTCTGATTCAAATCCTCTATATTCGGTTCAGGGTTTCTATTTTTCATAATACTTTCTCATCTCTACTTATTTCAGATACGGCATCTCTTGCGCATCAGTACAAAGTCTTTTTTTTCTCTGATATCTGTGTTTTGCTGATTAATATTGGAAACAGGATAGTTTTTATATGTTTAAAATTTTATTGTTTTTAATTAATATAATGTAATGTTTCATAGTGTATAGGTTGTAATTATTGAATAAATATGTTAAAAAATCATACATGTGAATTTTATATCATTTTTACATTGGCAAAGAAAGAAAAAATGATTAAAATTTTATTAAAACCGCGTACCACATAGATACCACGTTATTTTTTTCAGTAAATATCATAATAGCTTTTATCAGCCCGTTTCCCACTATTTGCAAGGGTACTTTCTGACAGGCTGTAAATGTAGCAGATTGGCAGTATAACTTTTTATGATCTCAATCAATAACCTGCAAAAGAATTTCTTCAAAAAAAGCAAGTATGTGTGGTATATGAATGGTACCACGTTCTTCAGAAAATAAATAAAATCCATGTTCCTTTATTTTAAGAAAGTTTTTATACAAGAATAGTACAAATGTTTATTTAAAATATTGAAATAGAATATGATCATTGAAAGTTTATTAATTTCATTTGGAGCCGAAATTAAAGATTACAAGGCAGAAGATATTATTTTCCGGGAAGAAGAGTCTCCAATGTATTATTACCAGATTGAAAAAGGTAAAGTTAAACTCAATAATTATACGGAAGACGGAAAAGAATTTATCCAGAATATATTCTCAGACGGTCAAAGCTTTGGAGAATCCCTGTTGTTTGTAGACAGACCATACCCTATGAATGCCGTTGCAATGGAAAATTCAAGTGTATTCAGAATGCCAAGACAGAATTTCCTTGATCTGATCCGGAATAATCCCGAAATTTCATTAAGCGTTTATGAATGCCTCGCGGAAAGGATGTATTATAAATATATCATGCTGTATAATCTTTCTTTTCAGAATCCTGTATCCAAGCTGAAATTGCTTATGGACTACCTGAAAAGCTACCATGAGGAAAAAACACCTTACTCTTTCCAGGTTCCGCTTACACGGCAGCAGCTTGCTTCACTTACCGGATTACGGGTAGAAACAGTGATAAGAACCATAAAACAAATGGAAAAGGATCAGATGGTAAAAATAGAACGCCGGAAGATCTATTATTAAAGTAAAAGCTGGAATAATCCGGCTTTTACTATATTTTGTCTGACAGTGTTCTGCTCACTCCTACTGATCAAGCTGTCTTTGAAATTCTTCCAGGTATCTGGCAATATGAATCCCGTCTGCCAACCCGTGGTGCGCCTCAACAGAAACCGGAAGGTATTTTCTGCCGTCACGGATATTAAATCTTCCAAAGGCAACTTTAGGAACTGATTCCTTCGTATTAAAATCAGTAGGCTGCAATATAGCACTGAAAAAGTTCCAGGGAATGGTGGTATGTCTCACATGATCTTTTCCCAGCCTTTCATTGCTTAGTCTCAGTCCCGAAGTCTGGTGAACCCCTTTTATCTCCTCCTGCAAAGCTGCATTAAACGTTTCAAAATCTTCTGAATAATGAGTAAAAGAAAAACCAAAAGTACCATCCGGTCTTCCGATTGTGCTGCCGGCATGAACCGTATCAAACTGTACAACCTGTCCGTCAACGATTCTGAGTTTTAATTCATCAACTGTATTAATCGCCACCATAGACTTATGAAAATAGTAGGCAAAAAAAGAATATCCTTTTTCTTTGGCTGTCTCATATGCTTTTGTACAGTCTACTTCTGTCGTAAATCCGAAATAAGGACTTGCCATATTAGAGAAAAATTCAAAATGTTCTTTCCTGTTCCAGTTATCTATGTCTACAATCTTCATTAACTCTTATTTTGTGCAAATTTCTGAAAGTTTCTCCGGTTTAAAAAATTTATGACTGAAAATATAATTAAAACTTAACTTTATAAGACCATGATTTGGTAGGCATTTTGCAGCAAAATAACGTATTTGCAACTTACTTATTTGTACGTAACTCCTTTTTCATTCAGGAGATAAACTGTATACAATCTAATTAATAATAAAAATAAAATATGGCAATGGAAAAAATCGGATTCATCGGATTAGGAAATATGGGACATCCTATGGCCAAAAACCTTGAGAAAGCAGGCTTTCAGTTATCCGTTTACAACAGATCTTCTGAAAAAACCAGAGACTTTGAAGAAAAATCATCAGTCTGCACTCAAATTAAAGACCTTGTACAAAACAGTGATATTGTATTCACGATGCTTACCAACGACAGTGCCGTAAAAGCAGTATATGAAGAAATTATTCCTTTAAATATTCAAGGGAAGCTCTTCGTGGATATGAGTACGATCTCTCCCGAAACCTCTACAGAAACTGCAGCCGCTCTGAAAATAAAGGAAGCTTCTTTTATTGACGCTCCTGTGGCAGGAAGTACCGTACCGGCACAGGAAGGGACCCTCATTATTATGGCAGGAGGTGAAGAAAAAGACATCAGGCGAGCCATGCCCTATCTTTTAAAAATGGGAAAATCTGTAAAACATTTGGGGGAAAACGGAAAAGGAATCGCAGGAAAACTATCCATCAATTATTTTCTGTCTGCCATTTATCAGGGGCTGGCGGAAACTGTATTGCTGTCCGGGAAATTAGGTATTGAACGGTCCGATATGCTTGAGATAATCAATGAAAGTGCCAGCGGAAGCGGTGCAACAAAGGTAAAAACACCTCTGTTGATTGCGGACGAGTACACCCCGGCATTTGCTCTTGATCTTATGCTCAAAGACATTCTTCTGGCTAAAAATGCCGGGGCTGATTTCCCTTTATCCGGAGCATTGATTAAAACCTATCAAAATGCACATGATAAAGGATTTGGTCAGGATGACGTGATAGGAATCATCAATTATTTAAAAACAATAGAATAATATGGAGATCATCAATTATAAAGGAAAACATTGGTCTGCAAGAAAAACAGGTCATATTTATATCGTAAGTATTGACAATCATTCCAATATTGTAGAGGTTTTAACGGATTTTATCCGGGACCAGAAAATTCAGGCGGGAGAAGTAACAGGAATTGGAGCGGTGAGTGAAGCAACACTCCGTTTCTTTAATCCGGCTACTAAAAAATATGTGGATAAAGCTTTTAAAGAACAGATGGAAGTCACCAATATTTCCGGAAATGTTTCGGAAATAGAAGGAAAATTGACGCTTCACCTTCATATTACGCTGGGTAGAGAAGATTACACCGCTTTGGCAGGACACCTTTTAGAAGCAAAAATTCAGGGAGCCGCAGAATTTATTTTCTATCCATTGAATACCAGAGTGGTAAAAATTAAAAACGAAGAAACGGGCATCAATCTTTATGATTTTGAAAAATAGAGTGCTGGCAACTGTTGATTGCGTATTGATGCTGTATTTAAATTTCAAAGCTGTTAAAAATGCAAAGACACAAGATTTAGTTCCTGTGCCTTTGTTCTTTTTATCAGCAGCTATACTTATGCTCGAGTTTGTGTTTTTTTAGCGGACTATATTAAATTTCAGTAGTGGTCATCCCGAATTTCTTTTTGAACGAAGAATAAAAGTGCGATAAATTCTCAAAACCCAGATCAAGATAAATATCCGAAGGTTTTTTATCCCTGTTTTTTATTAAATAATAAGCTTCCTTCAATCTTTTTTCTTTCAGCCATTGTTTGGGCGTCATCTGAAATGTTTTACTGAAATCTCTCTTAAATCCTGAAAGACTACGGCCTGTAAGCTTTGCAAAAGCATTTACCGATACATTGAACATAAAATTTCTGTTCATAAATTCTTCAAGATCAATCTTATAAGGTTCTGAGAAATCAAAAAGAAGGTTTTTAAAATCAGGATTACTCAGTAAAAGTAGCTCTATAGCTTCCTTTACTTTTAAAATGGCCAGTTTTGGAGGTATCTCTTTAGTCTTATTGATATAGGGAATAAGAGAAGTAAAATAGCTATTAAAAAAATCATCAGGTTCAAAAAATAACCGCTGATCCCCCGGAAATCCGGTGTGTACCGTTATTTTGTTTTCAGCAGCATATTGTCTCAATGTTTCATCGTCAAGTGTAATGGATATAAACTGATATTTTTCCGTGGCTGAAGGATATTTGACCGTTCTGATCAGCTGGTTTTTCCTGACCAGAACTACTGTATTTTCTTTAATCACTGTTTTTCCGTGTTCATGAAAAGCATGTGTTTCCCCTGAGATCTGAAACCCCAGAAAATAATCAGGGATGAATTCTTCATGACCTTTGTAAGATTCAAAAGCACATGAATAAACCAGTTTGTCAAATATGATCTCAGTAGTATTTTCCATGATACAAATATCTGAAATTTAAGCTATAGCCTGCACTCCTGCTTCTGCTATTTCCTTATCCTGTTCCGGAGTTCCACCTGAAGAGCCTATGGCACCAATAATCTTTCCGGCTGTACTTTTTATGACAACACCCCCTGCAATTGTCAGAAGTCCCTCATTTGAGTTCAGCATTCCATAACCATGAATGCCTGTTTCAGAGATAATTTCTCCTAATATATCACTGTTCACTCCAAACATCACTGCCGTTTTTGCTTTTTTAACAGCAAAATCCATCACTCCGCAGACACTGTCCAGTCTTGCCAATGCAACAAGATGACCTCCGGCATCCATCACAGCAATACTTACAGGAATATTCATAGATAATGCCCTTTCCTTTGCTGCATTTAAAGCCTTTTCAGCAAGTTCATAATTCATTTCCATAGGATTAGCTCTTTGTGTTCCACGCTTCCGCCTGAAGCTGTTTTACAAAATCCTCAGTTTCTTTCGGATGGACATTTCTGAAATTACAATGGTCATCTAAAGCTACATTTACAATCACTTCAGCCATAGACTGCGGATCAAGTTGATGTGCTAACGATTCAGCAGCACCGTCAAATGCAGATTCCGGTGTAAAATTAATTTTAGGATCATACCAATGGAAGATAGAGTCTACACCCCTGTCATTAAATCCAGTTCCGAATACACCCGGATTGCAGGTTGCAATTTTAATATTAAACGGAGCGAGTTCGGTTCTTAACCCTTCAGCAATAGATTCCAGCGCATGTTTGGAAGAACAATAAGCTGCAACGTAAGGAACGGTCCACAACCCTCCCATTGAGGAAGTAAAAACAATCTTACCACTCTTCTTTTCAACAAACTTTCTGATGAAGCCCTGCGCAAGATTCAATGCACCAAACACATTCACTTCAAACATAGCACGGATAATATCTACCGGCTGTTCAGCAATTGGACCGCCTTCCATAATTCCTGCGTTACTGATTAAGATATCTATTTCATACTTTTTCAGGATATAATCAATATCTCTTTGGCTGGTTACATCCAGCTTATCCACTGTAAGATCAATCCCGTGTTCCTTAGCTTCGCGGATTAAATCACTCATCTGAGGATAAACCTGCGCAGTGGCAATTACCTTATGTCCTTTTTTAGCAAGATCAAAAGCAGCAATCTTTCCGAAACCACTTGCTGCCCCTGTAATTAAAATTGTTTTACTCATTGTATTCTTTTTAAATGATGGTACAAATTTCAAAGATTCCCACAAGGATAATGTTGCCTGAAAGTTCATTTTTATATTGCTGGAAAGTTCAGAAAAAAAACGATCAGAGGATGAATAATTTTCTAAATAAGTCCACTTTCACATCATAAAAAAATATATTTATCGTTAGATTTGTAATATAAAACTAAAACCAGTATATGCTTAAAATTAAAACGGTTCTTTTAATTTTTATCTCTTCTTCTTTCAGCTTTGCTCAGAATTGTAATTGTGAAAGTAATTATCAGTGGGTAAAAAAGACATTTGAGGAAAATGATGCCGGCTATCAATATGTGATTGATCAAAAGGGAATTCCTGCTTATCAGGCTCATAGCAATGAATTTCTGAACAAAATCAAAAATGTAAAATCAGATACTGAATGCCAGCAAATCATTTATGACTGGCTTAAATTCTTCAGATCCGGCCATTTTTCAATCTCAAAAATTGACAATGCCAGTCAGCAAAATCCACCTGCAGCTGTTGAAAATTTAAAAACAGAAATGGTAAAAGTTGATCTTGAAAAATTTAAAAATGAAGTTCTGACTAAGAAAGATTCGGAAATTGAAGGGATCTGGGGAACCGGGCCTTACACGATAGGAATCAAGAAATTTGGCGACAGTTATAAGGGTTTTATTATTACATCCGGAGCAGAAAACTGGAAACCTTATGAACTGAAACTGGTTATTAAAGCTGATAAAACCACAGGAACCTTTTATTTGAGAAACAAATCTGCCCAGGAAATAAACAATATAAGGTTCATTGGAAAAAATTATCTTGGATTGGGTGAGTTTACCCTGAAAAGAATTTCGCCCCAATTTGGAAAAGAAGAAGGCGTTGAAACGTACTTTGAAACAATAAACGCACAAAAGCCTTTCCTGAAAGTGCTTAATAAAACTACACTGCTTTTAAGAATTCCTTCTTTCAACGGTGCTTTAAAAAAAGATATAGACAGCGTTATGGCAGCCAATCAATCTAAAATTGAAAGTACAGAAAATCTGATTATTGACATCAGAAATAATGGCGGCGGCAGTGACAGCAGTTTTGATAAAATTATCCCCTATCTCTATACCAATCCTATCAGAAGTATCAGGACACAGTTTTATTCTACAAAACTGAATAATCAGCGAATGCTGGATCTGTATGAGAATTACCAGAAATATGGAATACCGGAGCAAGAAAGAGAATATCTGAAGAAGGCCTATGATAAACTCACCAGGAACTTAGGCAAGTTTGTCAGCCTTCAGGACGACGGAAATATAGTAGGAATCAACAAGCTTGACAAAATTTCGCCTTATCCTGAAAATGTGGGAATTATCATCAATGATGGTAATGGCAGTACTGCCGAAGAGTTTTTACTGGCTGCCAAGCAGAGCAAAAAAGTGAAGCTTTTCGGGACAACGACAGCGGGAGTTCTTGATATTTCCAATATGTATTTTATTAATTCACCCTGTAACGAATTTAAATTAGGATATTCTCTTTCTAAAAGTTTCCGCATTCCGGAAATGGCCATTGATGGAAAAGGGATTCAGCCGGATTATTACATAGACCGAACAATCCCTGATTATCAATGGATTGATTATGTAAGTGAAGTTCTTAATGAAAAATAAAATAACAGGCTGTTTCGAACCGAAGCAGCTTTTTTTTAAGCTCTTTTCATACTTTCAATAATTAAAAATAAACAGTTTGTTGTAAATTGGTTAAGTTTTTGAAGTTATTCTACAAAACCAGTCACACCATTGAAATTAATCACATTTACAAAAAAAGGAATTTACTGTCCGCAGGGAAAATTTTATATAGACCCCTGGCGGCCGGTAGATATGGCGGTCATTACCCATGGCCATGCTGATCATGCCCGCTGGGGAATGAAAAAATACCTGTGCCATCATTTCACAAAACCTATTCTTCATCAGAGAATCGGAACAGATATCGAATGCCGGAGCGTAGAATACGGAGAGGTTGTTACCATCAATGGGGTAAAGCTTTCCCTTCATCCTGCCGGACATATTATCGGGTCTGCTCAGATAAGACTTGAACATAAAGGATATGTAACCGTAATTTCGGGGGATTATAAAGTGCAGAATGATGGACTCAGCACCCCTTTCGAGCTGGTAAAATGTAATGAATTTGTGACGGAAAGTACTTTTGGCCTACCCATTTACAACTGGCTTGAAGTTTTGGATTTAAATAAAAAACTTCAGAACTGGGTACTGAAAAATAAAGAAAACAACAAAACGTCAGTCTTCATCGGGTATTCTCTTGGGAAAGCCCAGCGTATTATGAAGGCGGTGGAAGAACTGGGGAAAATATATGTTCACTATTCCATCGGAAAACTGAATGAAGCCTTTGAAACTGTGGGAATTGATCTTCCGGATTACACGATTGCAGATTTCAGGGAACGTCCCAAGGAAGTGCAGCATGAAATTGTCATTGTACCACCTGCCCTACTGGACAGTAATATCATCAAAAAGATTCCTGATCCTGCTACGGCCATATGCTCTGGGTGGATGCAGGTGCGCGGGGCCAGAAGATGGCGGAGCGCAGACGCAGGATTTGCCATGAGCGACCATGCTGACTGGAAAGGATTATTACAGACTGTAAAAGCCACCGAAGCCGAGCTTGTACATGTTACCCACGGGCAGACAGAAGTCTTTTCAAAATACCTGAATGAGATCGGAGTCAAATCAGATGTTGTGGAAACATTGTTTGGAGATGACGAAGAAGAATCCGAAAAAGAAACCCTTCAAACCCCGGAATCATGAGACACTTTGCAGAACTTATCAACGCGTTGGAAACCACCAATAAGACCAATGCTAAAATTGATGCTATCATTGATTATCTGGAACGCGCTCCCGATGAGGATAAAGTGTGGTTTATTGCCTTGTTTACCGGAAAAAGACCCAAGAGAAATGTGAATACCAATTACATGAAAGAATGGGCACTGGAGATTACGCAGCTTCCCTACTGGCTGTTTCAGGAATCTTATTCTTCTGTAGGAGATCTTGGGGAAACTTTATCATTAATACTGCCTCCTCCGCAGGAAAAAATAGAACGTTCTTTATCAGAATGGATGAATGATATTGTTAATTTAAAAAACAAAACAGATACAGAGAAAAAAGAATTTGTACTGCAGTCATGGAATGGTCTGGATTATACTGAGCGTTTGATTTTCAATAAATTAATTGGCGGAAGCTTCCGTATCGGAGTATCAGATAAAACATTAATCAATGCGCTGACCAGATTTTCCGGTCAGGAATCCAGTGCTTTGATGCACAGCCTGATGGGAAAATGGCTGCCGGATGAAGTGTCTTTCAAAGAACTTATTGATGCAGAAAATGTTAATCCTGATAATTCAAAACCTTATCCTTTCTGCCTTGCCTATCCTTTGGAAAAAGGACCTGAAGAACTTGGAAGCCCTGATGAATGGCTGGTAGAATATAAATGGGACGGAATACGCGGACAGATCATACGGAGAAACGATGAAGTCTTCATCTGGTCAAGGGGTGAAGAACTTGTGACAGAACAATTTCCGGAAATCAGAGAAGTTGTACAGGAAATGAAAGGCAATTTTGTACTAGACGGAGAAATATTGGCAGTAAAAGACGGTAAGGTTTTAAATTTTAATGAATTACAAAAAAGATTAAACAGAAAAACTTTAACTAAAAAAATGCTGTCGGAAATCCCGATAGAAGTTTTTGCCTATGACCTGCTGGAGCTTGAAGGTAATGATCTGAGAGAGAAACCGATCTCTGCAAGACGAGCTTTGCTTGAAGAACTGTTATTGAATGAAAGTCCTCAGAACATCAGCATTTCCAAAAGTCTGGAGTTTGAAAAATGGGAAGAACTGAATACCCTCAGAGAAAATTCACGGGAAGTAAACAGTGAAGGATTGATGTTGAAGCAGAAAAATTCTCCTTACCATTCCGGCCGGAAAAAAGGTGACTGGTGGAAGTGGAAAATCAATCCGTTTACCATTGATGCAGTGCTTATTTATGCCCAGAAAGGAAGCGGCAGACGAAGTGCTTACTATACTGATTATACTTTTGCCGTGAAAAATGGTGATGCTTTAGTAACCATAGCCAAAGCTTATTCCGGACTTACAGATAAAGAAATTATGGAAGTAAGCCGCTTTGTAACCAAAAATGCTATTGAGAAATTCGGTCCTGTAAGAACGGTAAAAGCAGAGCTGGTCTTCGAAATTGCTTTTGAGGGAATTGGTTTCAGCAACCGCCATAAAAGCGGTGTGGCGCTCCGTTTCCCGAGGATTGTAAGATGGCGGAAAGATAAAACAGTAGATGAAATAGACACTCTTGAAGAAATAAAAAAGTTAATACAATAATATTGTAAAGTATTTTAATTCATTAGCAATGATTCGCAGAGTAACTTTGCCCAGCAATAATTTCATACCAGCTCTCAGCATCTTTTGCATTAAAACCAAATCAGATTAAAATTGGCAGCTTTCGAACATACAGACGGATTTAAGATCATTCAGCAATGGATGACCGATAAAGATATTGCCCCTTTTAAATTCCAGCTTGAAACCTGGAAAAAATTCGGAAACGGATACAGCGGAATGGTAGTTGCTCCTACCGGGTTCGGGAAAACTTTTTCTATTTTTTTAGCAATGGTTTCAGACTTCCTGAATCATCCCGAACAATACAAAAAAGGGTTAAAAATGATCTGGATAACGCCTCTCCGTTCCCTTTCCAAAGACATTGCGAAGGCGATGCAGGAAGCTATTGATGAAATAGGGCTGGATTGGGCCGTAGGTGTAAGAAACGGAGATACTGATCCTAAAGTGAGACAGCAGCAGGTAAAAAAAATGCCTGAAATTCTTGTTGTAACTCCTGAAAGTCTTCACTTGCTTCTGGCTCAGAAAAATAATGAAGCTTTTTTCAGGGATATGAAATGTGTGGCTGTGGATGAATGGCATGAATTACTCGGTTCAAAGCGCGGTGTCATGGTAGAACTTGCCATTTCCCAGCTCAGAAAATATGTTCCTAAGGTTAAGATCTGGGGAATTACCGCCACTATCGGGAATCTGGACGAAGCCATGGAAGTGCTTATTCCTTATGATATTAAAAAGACAAAGATTACGGCCAAAGAACATAAGAAAATAGATATTCTGCCTGTTTTCCCGGACGAAATTGAAATATTGCCATGGGCGGGACATCTGGGAAACAAGCTTGCAGATAAAGTCGTTCCTATTATTCTGGAGTCAAAATCCACAATTGTTTTTACCAATACGAGAAGCCAGAGTGAAATGTGGTATCAGCTTCTTTTGGATGCGTATCCTGATTTTGCCGGCCAGATCGCCATCCATCACAGTTCCATTGATGCACACCTGAGAATCTGGATTGAGGAAAACTTAAGTTCCGGAAAATTAAAAGCCGTGGTTTCTACATCCTCCCTGGATCTTGGGATTGATTTTAAGCCTGTCGACACCGTTATTCAGGTAGGATCTGCCAAAGGAGTTGCGCGGTTTCTGCAGAGAGCCGGACGCAGCGGACACTCCCCTTTTGAAACCTCAAAGATATATTGTGTTCCTACGCACTCTCTGGAGCTGATTGAAGTTTCAGCATTAAAAGAAGCGGTAAAACAGAAAGTTGTTGAGCCCAGGGAACCCCAGGTTCTTTGCTTCGATGTATTGGTTCAGTTTCTGATGACGCTGGCTGTAGGAGACGGTTTTTATCCTGATGAACTTTACGAAAGAATCAGAAAAGTATATGCATTTCAGGAAATACTGGATGAGGAATGGAAAAGTATCCTGGAATTCCTTACCATCGGCGGAAGTGTTTTAAAAAGCTATGAGGAATTCCATAAGGTTGTCATTATGGAAGACGGGCTTTATAAAGTAACTTCAAGAAAAATCGCCATGCTTCACAGGATGAATATGGGAGTGATTGTAAGCGATGCCATGCTGAAAGTGAAATTTATATCAGGAGGTTACATTGGGATGATTGAAGAATATTTTATTTCAAAACTTAAAAAAGAGGAAAAATTTATTCTTGCAGGGAGAACGCTGGAAGTCGCCATGATCAAAGATATGACGGTGTATGTAAGAGCTGCCAAAGGAAAAGCCCTGGTACCAAGCTATCTGGGTGGAAGACTTCCTTTAAGTTCCAATCTGGGACATTTTTTAAGAGAAAAACTTTCCCATGCCTTAAGTCCTAAAGCATCAGAAAAGGAACTTAAATTTCTTCATTCTTTATTGATTAATCAGGAAAAAAACTCCCACATTCCCAAAGAAGATGAATTCCTGGTGGAAATGATTAAAAACCGTGAAGGATACCATTTATTTATGTATCCTTTTGAAGGGCGGCTGGTACATGAAGTAATGGCCGCATTAATTGCTTACCGCATCTCAAAGCTGGCGCCTATTTCCTTTTCAATGGCAATGAATGATTATGGATTTGAGTTATTCAGTGATAAGGAAATTCCGCTTAACGGAGAAAATCTGCAACAGTTCCTAACCCGTGATAATCTGATGAATGATGTGATTGCCAGTATCAATTCTGCCGAAATGGCCAGACGAAAATTCCGGGATATTGCCGTAATATCAGGAATGGTAATTCAAAATTATGCAGGACAGCAGCGTTCCAATAAATCACTGCAAAGCTCTGCCGGATTAATTTTTAAAGTGCTGGAAGACCATGATGCCGGTCATTTTTTAATAAAGCAGGCCTATACTGAAGTCTTTAATATGCAGCTCCAGGAACAACGTCTTGTAGAAGCTTTTAAAAGAATTGAAAAGTCTGAAATTATTTTAAAACATTCCCGTTCCTTCACTCCGCTCAGCTTTCCGATTAAAGTGGATAGCCTGAGGCAGACCCTTTCCAGTGAAGGGTTGGATGCAAGAATTAAAAGGATGCTGAAACTCTCCAATATAAGTGATATTTCATAAATATATTTAATACATTTTCCTGTCTTTTTAATCTTATTCATAGCCTAATATTCTGTGTTAATTTTATTGATAATTTTAAATAATCACCGTAACTTAGAGTATAGCTTCTCAGAAGTTTAAATCAATGTAAATAATGGAAAAATTGTTCTTGGTCCGTCACGGACAGTCACTCTGGAACCTTGAAAACAGGTTTACAGGCTGGAAAGATATCGATATAACAGAAGCCGGTATTGAAGAAGCAAAAAAAGCAGGACTTGCTTTAAAAGGAGAAAGAATAGATATCGCTTTCACTTCTGCCCTCATCAGGGCACAGCATACCCTCTCCATCATTCTGAATGAAATAGGAAATCCCAATATCCCAGTTGTAAAAGATAAAGCTCTGAACGAGCGTTCTTATGGAAATCTTGAAGGGTTAAACAAAGCAGAAACAGCACTTAAGTATGGTGATGAACAGGTTCATATATGGCGCAGATCATATGATGTGGTTCCTCCGGGTGGCGAAAGCCTTAAAGATACGTACAACAGGGTAATTCCTTATTTTGAAAGCCAGATAAGGCCGTTATTAAAACAGGGTGAAAATGTATTGATCGTTGCTCACGGGAATAGCCTCCGTGCACTGATCATGTATCTGGAACACCTTTCTCCTGAAGAAATTCTGGAAAGAGAAATTGCCACAGGATATCCCCTGACGTATGTTTTTGATGAAAAATTTCACGTAAGCCGGAGAGTAGGCTGATTCGATTAATAAAGCTTACCTTTGAACATTAAATTTTCAATCCATACAGCGTGTTTATAGCTACCAAAAGCATTTCTATTCAGAACGAAATTTTTATCCTTACCAACCAGCGTGCTGCATTCTGGGAAAAAGAAAAAGCGCTTGTTCTTTCTGATCTTCACATCGGGAAAACTGCTCATTTCCGGAAAAACGGCATTGCACTGACTAACCATATTATGAAAAGCGATCTGGAAAGATTATCTGCGCTGATTGAGTTTTTTCAACCTGAAAAATTCGTTGTGGTTGGAGATTTGCTTCATGCAGGAGACAATTCTGATGTAGATGAGTTCTGTATATGGAAATCCCGATATCCTGGAATACAATTCTATCTTATTGAAGGAAATCATGACCGGATATCACAAGCTTTGGAAGAAAAATTATGTTTCAATCATAAGTCTGAACTGCTCGAGATAGCAGGCATTACTTTTATTCATGATTTTGATACAACAAGAGCGGGATTCCAGGTTACCGGACATATTCATCCCGGAATTGTACTGAATTCTTCAGTCAGGAATATCAGGCTCCCCTGCTTTGCTCTCAGCAGCAACCAGTTATTATTACCGGCTTTCAGTGAATTCACCGGACTGGATACGAAAAACCTGCCTAAGAAAAGTACCTTTTTTGTCTTCACAGATGCGGAGATTTATGAAATCTGATTTTCTGCTTATCTCTGACAATATATCCGTGTCAAGTTTTTAAACCTTGACACAGATGATATATCAGATAGTAAAATCTTACCCTTTCTTACTCAAACGGATACTGTACAGTGTGATCAGGACTGTAATCACCAGAAATAATGCTCCGATCCATGGTGTGCTTGCCAATCCTAAAGATGATGTTACAATAACCCCTCCTGCATAGGATCCGATGGCAATACCAATATTAAATGCTGCAATATTGATCCCGGAAGCGACATCCTCGGTTCCGGGAAGTTCCTTTTCTGCAATCTGTACTACCAGCAGCTGCAATCCGGGAACAGACGCAAATGATAATGCTCCCAGAAGAAAAAGCGTAATGATGCTTAAAACAGGGCTGCTTACCGTAAAGTAAAACGCAAATAATACCAATCCCTGAGCAGCAAACATCCATAGAAGGGCTTTAAGAGGGTTTTTATTCGCTACCTTTCCACCAAGAAGATTTCCCAAAGCAATAGCAATTCCGTAGATCAGCAGGATGAAGGTAACTGTTGATTCCTGAAAACCTGTGATTTTCTGTAAAATTGGTGACAGATAAGTAAAAACTACAAATGTTCCTCCATATCCCATCGCTGTCATTAAAAACGCAAAAATCAAACGTCTGTTTCCCAGTACTTTAAACTGACTTTTTAAAGAAGCTGATTTCCCGTTTTTCAGGTTGTTGGGAACCAGCAATAAGCTGGCCGCTAATCCAATGATTCCCAGGATGGAAACGCCTATAAAAGTTGCTCTCCATCCGAAATGCTGCCCTATGAAAGTACCCAGCGGAACTCCCGTTACAATTGCCAGTGTGAGCCCGGCAAACATAATGGAAATAGCAGTAGCCCTCTTTTCTTCAGGCACCAGAGAAGCCGCGATGGTAGAGCCTATGGAAAAGTAAACCCCATGAGCAAAACCTGTAAGTATTCTTGCCAGCACTAAAGTTATAAATCCGGGCGCTATAGAGGCCAATCCGTTTCCGATAACAAATAGCAGCATGATAGATACTAATAGCATCTTACGGGGAACTTTTCCTGTTAATGCCGTTAATATCGGAGCTCCTATCGCTACTCCTATCGCATAAAGGCTCACTAATAATCCTGCTGAAGGAATGCTGATTCCGAGATCAGAAGCTACTGTAGGAAGCAATCCGACAATTACAAATTCAGTTGTTCCTATTCCAAAAGCACTTATCGTTAATGCCCAAAGTGCCGCAGGCAAACCTTTTTTAATAGTTTGTGATGCTGTATTGACCTGTATTTCTTTTTGATAATTCATTGTCTTGTATTTTGTTGATATTGACGAGACAAATTTCCGATGAATAATTGTATTATAAAAATTATTTAAATTGTAACAAACTATCAGAATAATGATAGTTTTATTTTACACTTAAAATTTGTTCCTTTGCAGAATAATCATAAGTTTTAATGAAGAAATCAGAAGCAACCCGTCTTACTATTCTCCAAAAAGCGTTCGAATTGATCTATGTAAAAGGTTTTCAGACCACGAGCATTGATGAAATTATCGCAACGACTCAGGTGACCAAAGGAGCTTTTTATTATCATTTTAAAACCAAAGATGAAATGGGTCTTGCTATTATTACCGATCTGATGAAACCTAATTTCAGAAAAACTTTTATCGATTCTCTTCAGAACAGCAAAAATCCTTTGGACAGCATCTATGATATCATGCACCATCTTCTGATGGAAAATGATTTTCTGAAAGTTGAGTATGGCTGTCCCACCTCCAATTTCGTACAGCAAATGGCCCCATGGCATACTGCGTTTACACAGGCCTTGCACGATCTTTCAAAAGAATGGGAGCTGGCTCTTGCAGAAAGTATTCAAAAAGGGAAGGAATCTGGTATCATTAAAAGAGAAGTCAGTGCAAAAGAAGTCAGTGTTTTTGTTATTTCAGGCTATTGGGGCGTTAGAAACCTTGGTAAACTTGAGCATTCAAAAGAAGTGTATCTCACTTATTTAAAAGGACTTAAATCGTATTTTAAAACACTTCAATAATTTTTTTGATTAAAAACATACTACTTAGTATGTTTTTATTATACCTTTGTTGTGTTCAAAAAAATAAACGATGTATCAGACCCTTACCTTTTTACATTCCCAAACCCGGTGGCTGGTTTTAATAAGTTTGATCTATGCAATTTTTCGCGCTTTTAAAGGATATTTTTCAAACCGTAAATTTACAGGAACAGATAATTCAGTAAGGCATTGGACCGCTACCATTGCTCATATACAGTTGATTATAGGAATGGTATTCTATCTCAAAAGTCCGGTCATACAATATTTCTGGAAAAACTTTAATGAAGCAAAAGAATCTTTTGAACACCTGTTTTTCGGGATGATCCACATTTCATTGATGATTACAGCCATTATTGTTATCACAATAGGTTCCGCACTGGCCAAAAGAAGGCTTTCTGACAAAGAAAAGTTCAAAACCATGGGAATCTGGTTCTCCATTGCACTGGTCATTATTTTTATTGCGGTCCCGTGGCCTTTTTCTCCTTTTGCAAACAGACCTTATTTCAGATAAATTATGATAGACTTATTGAAAACAAAAATCGGCCGTTTAAGAATTCTGGCAATTCTGGAAGGCATTTCATTACTGAGCCTGGTATGCATTGCCGTTCCTGTAAAATATTGGATGGGAAATCCTTTATTTGTGCGGTTATTAGGCCCCGTTCACGGAACATTATTCCTGCTCTTCCTTTTCAATACGCTGAGTGTTGGCGTAGAACAGAACTGGAAGTTCAGAGAAATAACATGGAAGGTAATCCTTGCCTGTTTCATTCCGTTTGGAACATTTTATATTGACAAAAAAATTCTGAGCAAACTATGAAGAGTCTTATTATCATCTGTGGAGTGGCCTTTATACTGTATGTAGTGTATAAAGTGTACCGGTTTCAGACTTTAGATGACGGTCTTCCGCAATTGCTCAAAAAAGGAGCTGTTATCCTGGACGTAAGAACTGAAAAAGAATATAAAACGGGACATATTGAAGGTTCTGTCAATATTTCACTGGGAACCATCAGGGAACGGTATACAGAGCTGGACCCTGAGAAGACATATATCACGGTCTGTTCTCACGGGCTGCGAAGTGTAAAAGCTGAAAATATACTGAAAGAAAGAGGCTTTAAACATGTTTACAACGGCGGTGCCTGGAGTGACCTCCAGAAAACCATCAGCAAGTAAAGCAATTCAATCCCTCTAAGAGATATAGAGGGATTGAATTTTTAAACTGTTTTATCATCCAGCCATGCTACTTTCTGATCAGATGAATGCTCCTGCCCTATTATATCCCTGTATAATTCAGGCTTTCGGGCTTTAATATAACGGTATCCTCCCGCCTGGATAAGCTTTCGGGGAATCATCACTGCAGATGCAAAACTGTCTTCCCACGAGCGGCATTCTGCAATCACATCTCCGAAGGGGTCTATCATCATGGAACATCCGTTTTTCAGCTGGTCATCATCCATCCCTACAGGATTTGAAAAAACAATATAAGCTCCGTTATCATAAGCTCTTGCCGGCAGCCATTTCATTAACCAGTCTCTACCCTTCATCCCGTCGAACTCAATGCGTAAGGAAGTAGGATCTGCTTCTCTGTTTTCCCAGAGCTGAGGATCTACAAAACCGGCTCCGGGCCTGGTAGAAGGGGTACACATCGTTACGTGGGGCATAAAGATGATTTCTGCTCCAAGCAGCCTTGTAGCCCTTACGTTTTCAATAATATTGTTGTCATAGCAGATGAGAATACCGCATTTCCAGCCCATGATATCAAATACACAATACTCATTACCGGGCCTAAGATGAGGATTGATAAAAGGATGGAGTTTTCTGTATTTAGCCTTCAGTCCGGTTTTATCAACACATACATACGCTTTAAAAAGGTTATCATATTCATCCTTTTCGAATAAACCTGCCAATATCGTAATGTTATTCTGAGCTGCAATCTGCTGTAATTTCCGGATACTTTCGCCTTCCGGAATACGTTCTGCAATATCCATAAGCTGCTCTCTGGAAAGCTTTCGGGCAAATGTATAACCTGTGACGGAGCATTCATGAAATGCAATAACATCAGATCCTTTAGCAGAAGCCTGCTGAGCCAGTTTTTCGATGACAGAGAGATTGTAGGCTTTATCTCCACTTTTATTTTCAAATTGTGCGGTTGAAATTTTAATATTCATTGTTTTTTAAGCAAAGCTAGATGCTATCACTTTTAAAAAATTGTATAAAACCGACATGCTTTTTACAACTCAATGAAATTAACTGCCATTTTATTTTCTGTGTTCAGATATTGTTTTGGAGTAAGCCCGGTATTGTTTTTAAACTCTCTGATAAGATGTGACTGGTCAGAAAATCCTGCTTCATAAGAAAGTAGAGTCATATTTTTATTATCAACACTTCTATTTATCAGTCTCAAAAAGGAATGCAGCCTGATAATATTGCTGTATTTTTTGGGAGACATTCCCATATAATATTCAAATTTTCTTTCCAGATGGCGTTCAGAATATCCTGTGAATTTTTCCAGATCTTTGGATGATACCAAACCTTTGTTCTGAAGAATATATTGTTGTGAAGCGGCAATAATTTGATGATCTGTATTCATCCTTTCAGAAAGAAAGTGAGTAAAAAACACATTCAGATCATTGATAATATGCAAAGGGTTTATTTTATTAAAAAGTTGTTCCTGAAAACTTTGCAGTTTGTTCTTCAGCACATCTTCCACGGAAACAATCTGATTAGAAATCTCTCTGGCGGAAGTATTTAAAATAATATTCAAAAAATAAGGCTGAAATACAACAGCAATAAGGAAAAATCTGTCCCTGGAATAAAAATCTTTATATCCGTTTAAAACGCCGTAAAAAAAGGAAAGCGGCATCCTATCGCCGGAAATACCGGAATACAGACTCATATCTCCGGATAGAATAAGCCCTGAGCTGCCATCAGTAAACAGCCTTAGACTTCTGACTGTTTTTTCAGAATTCTCCAAGAAAATGTAATGCCTGATAAAAGCAGCTAAATGTTTAGGAGGCGGAATCTGCATGCATCAAATGTACATCAAACTTGCCGGCAGAAAAAGAACTGTTTTTTAAATTCCGGCAAATACCTATGAATTTTTGAAAGAAATCAATCTAAGGTACCACATTTTATTTTCTTTTGGTCAGGTATTTGAAAGACTTAATGAAATTATCTCCCATTCCTGAATAAAATCAATACCAATCACTTAAAATATTTAATATGTCAACACAAAATCTTACCCATCTTGAAGCGATCAAAAAGATCAAAGAACTGTCGGAAAATGCCAGAATATGTATGTTCTGTACCGAATTGGAAACCATTCCTGTCAATTCACGACCCATGACCCTTCAGGAAACAGACGACAGCGGAAATCTGTGGTTTATCAGCAGTGGAACCAGCAATAAGAATTTTGAAATCAAAGAAGACCGCAGAGTACAGCTGTTTTTTATGAATAATGGTGATTCCCAGTACCTTTCGGTATATGGAGAAGCTTCGGTTTATAAGGACAAAGCAACCATAGAAGATAAATGGTCTCCTTTGGCTAAAGCGTGGTTTGATGGGAAGGATGATCCCAATGTAACCATTATCCGCGTAGAACCTAAAGAAACCTATTACTGGGACACCAAAGCAGGAAAACTGGTGAGCCTTTTCAGTTTTGTTGCCGCTGCAATTACCGGGAATAAAACCAATAATTCTGACGGTGTAGAAGGGAATGCAACGATTTAGAAAGTTTGGGTAGCAATGAACTCTATCACAGATGTATTGCGGGAAAACAAAAACGGCTCAAGAAATTGAGCCGTTTATACAAGATTAATAATGTTAATTTTTCACCTCTTCCATAGAGGCTCCAAAATTAATATGAAGGACATTACCGTTCGGCGTTACTAAAGCCGGTACAGACTTTACCCCTGCATGTTCAGCCTCTTCAATTTTGTTTTTATCATTTCCCAAATGGATGATTTCAACATTTTCCAAACCTATAAGAGTAATGATATCATGCTCTGCGCTGATGCAGACCGGGCATCCTGCATGATAAAAAATGGATTTTTTCATAAGATTGTATTAATTAATAAGTGTTTTCATTATATTTTTTAATTCTTCCGTTTCCTTTTCGTGTAGTGGTTTCAGAGGGCTTCGTAAATTCCCCCCATCTTCCCCGAGAATATTCAACCCTGACTTCACCGCTCTCGGCAACCCTTTGCTGACAATAAATTTTAAAAGGTCAAACTGCTGATAGAAAATTTCTTTTGCTTTTTCAAGATTTCCTTCTTCCACTGCATTATAAAGACTGATATTCAGTTCCGGGATAAGATTGGGAGCTGCTGTACACCAACCTCTTGCTCCGGCAGAAAATGCGGCCAGGGCCAAAGGATTTGAGCCGTTATAGAATGCAACTTCTTCACCTAATGCTTTTCTCAGATAATGCATCCTCTGAATATCTCCGGTACTTTCCTTAATCATTGTTACATTAGGAATTTCAAGCAGCCTTTTCAACAGGGCCGGTGACATATCCACCCCGCTTGTTGCCGGATTATTGTAGGCCATAATCGGGATAGAAATCTTATTGGCGACAGCATCATAATGGGAAACAATTTCATCGTCAGTAAGCTTCCAGTAGCTCATGGGGATAATCATCACTGCATCCGCTCCTGCTTTTTCAGCAAACTGCGCATGGTGAACCGTTTTTTCTGTTGTAAGATTGGAAACCCCTACAAGCGTTGGAATTCTTCCTTTTACCTGCTGCAAAGTAGCTTCTGTAACTTCTTCTTTTTCTTCATCAGACAGATAAGGCATTACCCCTGTACTTCCTAATGGCGCAATGCCGTGGCTTCCGGAAGTGACCAGCCTTTCTACCAGATGTCTGAAAAGAGGAATATCTACTTTCTCATTTTTGTCAAAAGGTGTTATGGGATAGGCAATAATCCCTTTGAATGGAACATTTTTCATGTTTTACTGATTTAAAAATTGAAAATAATTTTAACCTTTTGCCTTAAAGGTCTCTGCCTTCCTCTTCTCTCAATGCGACTCCCAGGTTCTGCAGCTGAGGAGCATTTTCGCAGGCAATATATTTGGCAGGCTCGGTATCACTAAGGTTCTGATGTTTATGCCATGCCCAGGAAGGAATATATACCGCATCTCCTGCTTCCCAATGTACCCTTTCATCTTCTACTTCTGTCCAGCCTTTTCCCTCAATGACAAATAATACGGTTTCATACGTATGGCGATGTCTGTTGGTCTGCTGGCCGGGAAGAAGTCCGCCGATCGTCATGCTGACATTCTTGCTGGGAAGATCCACAAAGAAAACCGGATGTTTCCTTTCTGTTGAAAACTGATTGTGCTCACCCGCGTTTTCTACATTTTTATGAATCAAATGGCCAGGCTTTACATACTTTGGTCTTGCAAAAGTTTCGTGAAAGTCTTTGGAACTGAATTGTTTCTTGTCCATAATTTAAAATTATTAAGGTTTTGTGCTTTATTGCATGACAAAATTATTTTATATTTGGACTGTTTAAATGATTCAGTTTTTACATAAACAGATAGTCCAGATGCTGCGACCTTGGAAATTAGAATTAGAAATTGATAAAAAGCTTGATAAAGCCGTTTATCTGCAGATTGCCGATACCATTATCACTGACATCCGTTCAGGAAGACTGAAACCCGGTGATGCTCTGCCTGGTAGCCGGAATCTGGCGCAGACTTTAAAGATTAACAGGAATACCGTTGTGGAAGCTTATCAGGTTCTTATTAATGAAGAATGGGTGATTTCCAAAGAACGGAAGGGAATTTTTGTATCAGAAAATCTTCCTGCTTTACATGAGAAAAAAACAGGTAGAATACAGGATTCTTTGAATCAGCAGATGATTTCCAACGGGATGCTAATCAATTATGATGACGGGCATCCTGACAGTAAGATTGCACCTGTAACAGAGCTGGCAAGAGCTTACAGACAAATTTTCAGCATTAAGGCCAAGTGGCAGATGATGGGTTATGGAAATGAACATGGCGATGTTGAATTCCGTAAAATGATTTCTCAGATGCTGAATCATCAGCGTGGAATGCATATTCAGGAAAATGAAATTTCTGTTACCCGAGGCAGCCAGATGGGCATGTTTCTGACAGCTCAAACTCTTTTAACTTCCGGCGACCGTGTTATTGTAGAAGATCCGGGATATCAGCCTGCATGGCATGCTTTTGAATATGCCGGTGCCGAACTGTTACCCGTACCTGTAGATCATGAAGGAATCAGTATTGAAGCTGTTGAAATGCTTCTGACAAAACATCAGAATATTAAAGCCATTTATATTACGCCTCACAGGCAATATCCTACAACTGTCACTTTAAGCCTTTCCAGAAGATTAAAATTAATTGAGCTTTCAAATCAGTATAATATAACCATCATTGAGGATGATTATGACAATGAGTTTCATTTCGGGTACCGCCCCATCCTTCCTGTTTCAAGTTTTGCGGAGCTACAGCATTATGTTTATATCGGAACGCTGAGTAAAGTGGTAGCCCCAGCTTTGAGGATTGGTTATCTGGCCACTAAAAACCAGGAATTACTGAAAAAAATCGGCGCTCTGAGAAAAATTATTGATGTGCACGGAGATGTCATCATGGAACAGGCTGTTCTCCAGCTGATCAGAGAAGGTGCGGTAAAAAAGCATATCAGAAAAGCAACCATTTATTACAGACATAAAAGAGATTTCGTTTATGAGCTGCTAAAAAAGCATATGGCAGCTATTGCAGATTTCACACTGCCTGAAGGTGGGCTCGCCTTTTGGATTGTTCCTAAAGTTCAATTGGATTGGGATGGGGTAACCACTCTTCTATTGGAGAAGAATATCAAAATAATCCATCCGAAACAATACAGTCAAAATAAGGTCAACGGCTTCAGATTAAGCTACGGAGCCCTTTCTGAAGAGCAGCTGGAACAAAGTATTCCTTTGATTGCTGAAATTTTTTCTAACTCCTTTTAACCATTGATTTCACAGACTACAGATGTCCCACAACCAAAATCAAATAAAAATCGAAGATTTTTAAACTTAAGTGAACTCTCAGCAGTTTATCTTTAACCTTAAAATCAACTTAAGTGGTGAAAGCTTTTGTGACTTTTGTGGTTTAGTAAATATTTTCCCACAGATTTCACAGATTTGCACAGATGCTTCTGTATATTTAAAATAATTTCAGGTAATAAAAAATCTTTGATTTTTAAACTTAAGTGAACTTCTTCGCAGTTTATTTTTAGCTTAAAATCAAATTAAGGCATTTGAATTATAGTACTTTGAAGTCTGAATTCATTAAAATCACTCTACTTCAAAAACTGCCTGAATCTCTACAGAAGACCCCACAGGAATTGATGATGCCCCCAGAGTTGCCCTGGCATGTTTTCCTTTGTCTCCGAAGATTTCTACGGCCAGGTCAGAAGCTACATTCATAAGGTCTGCATGCTTTGTATAATCCTCTTTTGTATTGAAAATTCCTGTTAGTTGAACACATTGTTTTACTCTGCTCAAATCCCCTCCTACAGCTTCATTCAATACCGAAATGACGTTAAGCATGGTAACTCTAGTAGCTTCTTTTACCTGCTGTTCATTTACTTCAACACCTAATTTCCCGGGATTGATGATTTTACCGTCTTTCAAAGCAACCTGATTAATGAATACGAGATTTCCGGAACGTACAAAAGGCTGATAATTTCCTGCCGGTTTTGGGACCTGCGGAAAGGTGATATTTTTCTGTTTAAGTATTTCAGCAAAGTTCTGATGATGTTCTGCAGCAAGTGCAGCTCTTTTTGGGCGGGTATCCTTTAATGCCAGCGCTACTCTTGCAAAGTTTTTCCCTTGTAATTCGGCAATATTACGTTCTCCTTTGGTAGGTCTTTCAACATCTTTTAAAGAAGCCATACTCGTTACCCCTAACACGGTATTTCCCTGTGGAATAGCTTTGTTCAGCTCTTCCGTCCCACGGATGCCGTTAGGGACCAATATCATTCCGTGAACCGCAAGACTGTTCCAGAATGCCTGCATGGCCAACTCTTTTCCGGCACCGCTTCCTGCTGACATGAAAACCGAAGCCGGAACACCTTCTAAAGCATGAGTGGTCCAAAGCTGGACGGTTTTAGCTAAAAACTCACTCATTCCCGTACTGATATTTCCGAAATAAACCGGTGAGCCAAAGACAATCCCATCGTAATCTGCCAGCTCGTCTATGGTTGCCACCGGAAGGTTTTTAAGGTTAGGATTTTGTGAAGATTTGACCATTTTGATATAAGGAACTGCATTATTTTCACTTTCAATTCCTTTAGCGATTTCTTTGGCCAGTTCATAAGTCCCGCCATTATCTGAATGGATAAGGACCAATATTTTTGCTTTATTTTGTGCCATAATGGTGATATTAGATAATACAATTAAAATAAAAAAAAGACATCGTTTTTTCATTCTGAACAGGATATAGTTTATTTTTAATAATGTTACTTTATTGACAGTACAAAATTAGTATTGGCGTTTTTATTAAATTTGCCAAAATATATATACAAAACGACAATATGAAATGCGGACTGATTGAAAAAACGGAAACCCACTTTATTGATTCTATTGAAAAAGAGGCTTATGTCTGGTGCGAAAAAAACTGGAAGCATGATGATTATGAACATAGGCATAGCCGTGCTCAGCTGACTTTTGTAGAAGATGGTTACCAGTATTTCCATATCGGCAGGAAAATTTATCTTGTCCCGCAACACCATGTCATATGGATTCCTTCAGAAAAAGGCCATAAAATAACTTCTGAAGCACAAACGGTGAATCTGATGGTATTTCTCTTCAAATCAGTTTTTGAAGACGGATTTTATCAGAGTGTTCAGGTGTTTGCTGCTCCTCCTGTGTTGAGGGAAATGCTTTTATATGCCTCAAAATGGAATCAATCATTAGATAAAAATGAAGAACAGGATGTGTTTTTTAAAGCTATTTTAAAAAGTCTTCCCAATTTCTGTAAGGAAAGCAGCGGTCTGGAAATTCCTGTACCTGCAGATACAAGGCTGATTCCTGTATGCAACGAAATCAATACCCATTTTAAGTATAATTTAGACATTGATGCGCTGGCTGAAAAAGCACAAATGTCTGTCCGGAACCTCCAGAGAATTTTCAAAAACGAAACCGGAATTACCCTTCAAAAATACCTTCAGCTGACAAGAATTTTAAAAAGTATTGAACTGATCGACACCAGACAATATACTTTAAGTGAAGTTGCTTATAAAGTTGGTTATCAAAGTCTATCTGCTTTTATTTCATCCTATTTTACCATCATGCAGGTAAAACCAAAAGTTAAAAAAGGTCATGGTGTTTCATCATGAGGCATGTCAACCGGTTTTGATTCGGGCGAGCCTTTTTCGCGAAGCCATATGGATAAAATAACCAGTGAAGCTACGGCGAGAAATTCACTCTGCCAGTTCTGAAAAGACTCAAACCAGAATCTTGATTCTGAAATATACTGCATTGCCGATACAGCCGGTTTACTGTTCATCAGCTGTTCATCATTAAAATCCTTAAGGCTTCCATAGAAATGTAAGATAAAACTGGCCAGAAAGAGAACGGCAAAAGCAATGGATAAGGAATGTTTATAGAGTTTCAGCCATATTCCTCCTTTTTTGACGGGCCATGGCGCTTTGGGATGCGGTACAGGCTCTTTGTCAACATCTTCCTCTTCAGTCATAGATTTCGACTCACTGGAGCCCTTCTGCCTCAGAGAAATCGTTAATAAAACATAAAGCATCATCTGAAGAAATTCGCTTTCCCAGTTTTCAAAAGTTGCCTGAATAAAATGGCCGCTGTGAATATATTCGCCGATCTTTAAAGCAGGCTGTCCGTTTTCAATGAGTTCTTTGTTTTCTGTTTTCCAGCCCATAAAAAACTGTCCTGCAAGAAAAATGATCATCAGGGTAATCAGAACAATACTTAAGCTGTTGCGATACAAGAAATTGGTGCGTGGCATATTTCTGAGTTTAAAATTTAAAGTTTCAGGTTTAAGGTTTGAGATATAGCGTTTTATGGATCATGTTTCTGATAAGGGAATACTTTCTGCAGATTCCTGGTTGTGGGCCCTGTAAGAATTTTTCCATTCACATTGAATCTGGAGCCATGGCACGGGCAGTCCCAGCTCAGCTCTGCACTGTTCCACCGTACTTCACATCCTGCGTGCGGACAGGTACTTCTCAGGAGATGTAATGTGCCATCAATCTCTTTATACAGGGCATAAGATTCTGATTCGTACCGGATGACTTTCGCCTCTCCTTCTCCAATTTCTGAAAAGGATTCTATTTTATCTTTAAAAATTTTATCTTTTACGAAGTCAAAGGCTACCGCTGCATTTTCTTTCACAAAATCCGAGAATCCGGCAACAGGTTTGATTCTTGAAGGATTGAACAAATCTCCGTATTTGCTTTCTCCTGTAACGATCAGATCATGCAGGATCTGTGATGAAAGTGTTCCGAATATCATTCCGTTTCCTCTGAACCCTGTGGCAACAAAAATTCTTTCCTTACTGCCGGGAAGCTTTCCAATATACGGAAGGCCGTCCACCGGCTCATAATATTGGCTGGACCAGCTATAATACACTGTTTCCACATCAAAGTATTCCCTGACATAGTTTTCAAGCCTTGAAAAACATTCTCCGGTATCTTCAGCATGTCCTGTTTTATGATCTTCACCACCTGCAATCAAAAGGTTTTCACCTTCGATATTCTGAATACGGTAATAATGATAAGGCTCACAGAGATCATAACCCAGTGCCCACGGATAGCGGTCGTTTTTCATGGTAAAAGCCATTGCATAGCTTCTGTAAGGTGCATTCGTAAAATGAAGAACATTGACTCCCGGCGGTATGTGAGTTGCATAAACAACATTTCCGGCCTTTACTTCTCCTTTTGAAGTTTTTAAAGTAACGTATTCTTCCTTCTCATCGTGATCTTCACAGAGACAGTTTTCCTGAATGGAACCTCCCAGCTTTATAAAAGCCTCACAAAGTCCTTTGATATATTTTATCGGATGAAAATGGCCCTGTCCGGGAATAAGTACAGCTTCCCTGAAGGGTATAGGAAAAGGAATTTCATTCACATAGTTCATTTCATGGCCAACTTTATCAGCGCCTTCTACAATATTCTTCAATTGCTCCTGCTGTTTTTCATCCAATGCAAAAAGGTATGCTGATTTTCTGGCAAAATCACAGCTGATATTGTATCGCTGAATGCGGTCTTCGATAATTTCAATGGCATCAACTCCGGATTCGGCATAGAGTCTGGCTTTTTCAAGACCAAAATCCCTGATAGCTTCATTGAAGGTGGTGTCAAAAAAATCATTTAAATGGGCAGTTGTTCCCCCTGTTGTACCGAATCCGATATTGGCAGCCTCCAGAATGATACATTTTTTTCCGGATTCCTGCAGCTTCAGTGCTGTTGACACTCCTGTAATTCCGCCGCCCACTATGGCAACATCAAATATCTGGCTGAGATCAGTTTCTGCAGAAAATTTTCTGATCTCTTCCTGCCATATACTTTTTCTTGCACCGTCTCTGTACATAATTATATTTTTTGCAGTTAAACTTACCTGATGTTCAGGGTATCACTTTCAGCAATTCCTGTTTTAGCAGTGTTGGCAGGATTGTTCTTCTGATCTCTTTTCCTGTTTTCGTCTTCATCAATATTGCATCTGCAGGAAGTAAAAGTAAATAGACTTAGAACGCCTAAAATAAGTGCTGTTGTTTTCATAATGTAATTTTTTTAGTGTTGAATATCTATCCGTTCACAATTAATCCTCCGTTGGGGTGAAGTACCTGTCCGGTAATCTGCGAGGCATCTTTACTGGCCAGAAACAGAAAGCTGAAAGCAATTTCTTCAGGAGTAGCATTTCTCTCGAACGGAGGTTTGTTGGGATTTTCTTCTTTTTCGTCAAATGTTTCTTCAGTAAGCGGTGTTGCTACAGGGCCGGGCGCAACGGCATTGATGCGGATTCCTTTTGGTTTTGCCTGTAATGCCAGTGAACGGGTAAAAGAAACAATAGCTCCTTTTGTAGCGGAATAGTCGATAAGCTCCGGATGACCCTGGTATGCAGAAACCGAAGTTGTATTGATGACACAGCTTCCTTCTTTCAGGTAAGGGAATACGACCTTCGTCAGTAAGATCATTCCCACAATATTGGAATCAAAGGTTTGTCTTATATTCTTTTCCTCAAGATCTTCGATCCTGTCCGCAGGAAACTGAATTCCGGCATTATTGATGAGAATATCAATTTTTCCGAATACCGAAATCACTTCTTTTACCGTTTCTTCACAGAATTCATAGTCATTAATATCTCCTTTGAAAATGATGCATTTTCTATTCAGTGTTTCAATTTCTGCTTTTGTTTTTCCGGCATCATTGTCGCTGGAGTGATAAATAATGGCAATATCGGCACCTTCCAGAGCAAAAAGGAGCGCTACCGCCTTACCGATTCCACTGTCGGCACCGGTAATTAAAACAGTTTTGTCTTTTAATTTTCCGATCATACCGTTATTTATTATTCTTCTGTTGTGGGTTTTTGCATTTCATACATTCTGTGGGCAGCCATACTATCACTTGAAATATTAGCCATGGCTACGGAAAGCTTATTTTTTAAGCCCGATACTATTTTATCATCTCCGTTCATCAGAGCATTATAACCGTCAATGGCCACTTCTTCAGGTGAAGCGAGATTATCCCTGTCTTCAAGTATTTTACTTCTGTTCATATCCGCTTTATTAAAGAAATCTGTGTCTGTAGGTCCTGGTAAAAGCGCAGTCACCGTAATTCCGGAATCTTTTAATTCTTCGCGAATAGCTTCAGACCAGGAGAGCACAAATGCTTTGGTACCATGGTATACCGATTGCCATGGACCAGGAGCTTTACTGGCTACAGAAGCCAGATTTAAAATTTTTCCTGATCCTTTGGGCAGCCGGTCCTTCAAAAACAGTTTGGTCAATATGATGACAGAAATGATATTTAACTGTATAATGTCTACTTCCCTGTGAATATCAGTATCCTGGAATTTTCCATAGACGCCCTGTCCGGCATCATTAACCAGGATTTCAGGGCTTATTCCATTCATTTTCAACTCTGAATAAAGGGAATAAGCTTCTTCTTCCAAAAAAAGATTTTTGGAGATACTGATCACATTCACTCCAAAATTTTTAAATTCATCAGCCTTTTTTTTCAGCTCTTCATGATCTCTGGCCACAATAACAAGGTCATAACCATTCTTGGCAAACTGTTTGGACAGTTCGTAGCCTATACCGCTGGTAGCACCTGTAATGAGTGCAAATTGATTCTTGCGATCCATAGATTTATTTTAAGATTAAGAGTCTGTTCAGTTCACTTTTAAAACAGCCCAAAATGAATTCCGTATAATAGAGCTGAGCATTCAGAGCTTGTGTTTTGGGATGAAGTTCCAGTTTTTTAGTCAGGATAATCTCACCTTTGTAGGAGAAAGAGAAATAGGCGAAAATTTTATATCCTGAATTGCGGATTGGTGTGCAGTAGCCTGTTGTGGCAATAGACCAGTCGGACTCATAAAGCCTGGCTACATTCAATGCCATGGTTTCTGCAATATTTTCTGAAACACAATCGCATTCTTCGGCTTCCTGCCTGTTGACCTTTAACAGTTTTACTTTTTCCTGCAAAGAATAAGCTGTCATGCCTCCTTTATAAAACATAGAGGCGTTCGGCATCTGAGAAAAAGCCAGCTGTAAACATCCTGAGGTAACACTTTCTGCCACCGAAATGGTTTCATCTGTGGTCATCAGTGACTGGCTTATATATTCGAGAAGATTTTTTTGAAAATCCATACTATTAAGTTTTAATGGTTTATAAGTGTATCAAATCCGGTTTATTTCCACGGGTCAAGAACGACCTTTACACATCCGTCTTCTTTTTTATCAAAAATTTCATATCCTTTGCTTACTTCATTAAGAGACAGGCGGTGGGTAATGACATCATCAAGCGTGATTTTTCCGGTCACAACATAATCCATGAGTTTATCTATGATGGGATGAACGTTACATTGTCCTGCTTTAATGGTGATCCCTTTGTCAAAGATCTGCCCGAGTCTGAAATTGTCATAATTGACAGGATAAACTCCCAGAACGGAAACGATACCCCCTCTTCGGACAGCGCTCATGCATGCTTCCAGGACCTTGATTGAGCCTTTTTCAAAGTTCAAAACAGCTTTTGCACGGTCTATAAAGCTCCTTTCCGGCTCAAAACCTACGGCCTCAATACAAAGATCAGCTCCACGTCCGTCCGTCATATCCCTGATCTGTTCTATTGTGCTTTCCGCATCTTCCCACAAAATGGTTTCACATCCTGTAAGCATTTTGATACGGTCCAGTCTGTATTGAAGAGTATCAACAACAATGATTTTTTTTGCATTATACAGAACTGCGCTTTTAGCAGCCATTGTGCCTACAGGGCCTGCCCCAAAAACGACAACGGTTTCCCCTCCTTTAAGTTCTCCCCACATCACGCCTGTATAACCGGTGGGGAAAATATCTGTAAGAAATAAAACCTGTTCATCTGTTAAGTTTTCAGGAACCTTTCTGGGACCAAAATGGGCGTAGGGAACTCTTACATATTGTGCCTGTCCGCCGTCATATCCCCCATACAGATCCGTATATCCGAACAAAGCTCCGCCTTTATCTTTAAAAATGCCTCCTTCCGGGCCATAATAATCCGGGTTACTGTGTTCGCAGGCAGTAGGAAGATCGTGCTGACAGAAGAAACAGCTTCCGCAGGCAACGGGGAAAGGAACTACTACCCGGTCCCCTTTGTTCAGATTGATAATGTTTTTTCCGGTTTCTTCTACAATACCCATAAATTCATGTCCCATTACCATTGGCCTTGCCTGGGGAATTCCTCCGGAATACATGTGCAGGTCACTGCCACAAATAGCGGTGGAGGTTACTCTCAGGATAATATCATTTTCATCCAGAATTCTGGGATCTTCTACGGTGTCACAGGTAATGTTACCCGGTGAGTGAAAAACGGCAGCTTTCATAATTTAAATATTTAAAGTGATTGGTGGTGTGAAGGGTGTTTTTATGATTATGCGTTTCTCTCCATTTCAAGATCCCAGACTCTGTGCTGAGCAATAGCCTGGATGAATTTATTGGCAGGATCTCCGTCTTCCCATGTAATGATTCCCGGATCCTCATGTTGTTTTGTTGCTACATTGGAATTCTGATACAGTACCTCTGTATCTTTTCCGAAATAAATGGCTTTGCAATGTTTATAGGCTTCATTGATGAAATGCAGTACCTGATGTTTGTTTTCTGAAGTCATAAGTTCCTTTACAGCATCTTCTCCCGGGCAGATGGCAAGAGCATCAAAACATACGCTTGCAATACTTGTGAGAGAATGTTTTGGTACAAGCTCAGAGCCGTCATTCAGCCTTACCGGGGCAACACTTGGGGCAATCAGTTCCACTCTGGCGCCTTCTGCTTCAAGCTTTGTTTTAAGATCATTCACCGCACCGCCATCAGCACCGTTAGCCAGGATAAAACCTATTTTACGGCTTTTGATCGTATTTTTTACGGTATGCGCCATGCTCAGTGCACCGGAAGTTTTTGTGTGAGGTTCCCTTTCTTCGCTCTGAAGTTCTATAATATTACTGTCTGCAGGCAAACTTTGATTAGGCCATTCCAGCTTTTTGACTTCAACACCTAATTTTCCTGCAACGCTCCATGCGAGGGACATATCAATATAAGCCAGCTGGCCTACCAGTCTTTCTCTGATTTCCGGACGGGTTACTTTTGACAATTCAAAGACCAATGCATTCTGAAGGTGCGTTTTTTCCGGTGTTGACTGGCTGTTGTAGAATAATTTAGCCTGAGAATAATGATCTACGAAACTCTTGCTTCTTTCTCTGATCTTCACTCCGGAAACTCTTTCCTGCTGGGAGGTAAATCCACCTTCAGACATCATCGCCTGAAAAGGGCATCCTCCACCGATGGAATTCGGTTCATAACTGCTTTTCCCTTTGACGATCTGCTGTCTCATATGACCGTCCCTTTGGTTATTATGAACGGTATTAAGGGATCTGTTAATCGGTATTTCATGGAAATTGGGAGAGCCCAGCCTTGACAGCTGAGTGTCGGTATATGAAAATAATCTTCCCTGCAGCAACGGATCATTGGTAAAATCAATTCCCGGAATAATATGTCCGGGGTGAAAAGCAACCTGTTCTGTTTCTGCAAAGAAATTATCAGGATTTTTGTTCAGTGTTAAAGTTCCTACAATTTCTACGGGAACTTCTTCTTCAGGAACTATTTTGGTAGGGTCAAGAAGATCAAAATCAAATTTATGTTCATCTTCTTCAGGAATCAGCTGTACACCGAAATCCCATTCAGGATAATCACCGTTTTCGATAGCTTCCCAAAGGTCTCTCTTATGGAAGTCAGGATCTACCCCTGAAATCATCTGGGCTTCGTTCCAGGCCACAGAGTGTACGCCTAATCTGGGTTTAAAATGAAATTTTACAAAATGGACTTTTCCTGCCTCATTGATGAATTTAAAAGAATGTACCCCGAAACCTTCCATCATTCTAAAGCTTCTCGGAATGGCTCTGTCACTCATCAGCCACATGATCATATGCATGCTTTCGGGCATCAGTGATATAAAATCCCAAAATGTATCGTGGGCCGATGCAGCCTGTGGAATTTCATTGTCCGGTTCCGGTTTTACAGCGTGCACGAGGTCAGGAAATTTGATGGCATCCTGAATAAAAAATACGGGCATATTGTTGGCTACAAGGTCATAATTTCCTTCTTCGGTATAAAATTTTACGGCAAATCCCCGGACATCTCTTGCCAGGTCTGTACTTCCCTTGCTTCCCGCAACGGTTGAAAATCTTACAAAAACAGGGGTTTCTTTCCCAAGTTCTGTTAAAAATTTTGCTTTGGTGTATTCTGCAAGGCTTTTGGTAAGTTTAAAAATACCGTGAGCTCCGGATCCCCTCGCATGAACTACTCTTTCGGGAATTCTTTCATGATCGAAATGGGTAATTTTTTCCCTCAGAATAAAATCTTCCAGTAATGAAGGGCCCCGTTCTCCCGCTTTCAGAGAATCCTGATTGTTATTAACCTTTAAACCCTGATTGGTGGTCAGTTTTTCATTTTCATTGGAAGTACTGTGCAGGTCAAGCTGTTCTGCTTTTTTGTTGTGTTCGTTGGTTTTCATATTCATAATCTTTTTTGTGGTTGATCTTTTTTCAAAAGCAGTTAAAATAAGGGGGTGGCAGAATTAATCTTTTTTATTTTCCAAAATCTCAAGGAACCTGTTGATATATTCTTCTTCCTTCAACACCTTATAATAAGCCGTTTTGGCATATAGAGTGAAAGAAGGAGACTCAAATTTTATCTCAGCATCCATTGTAGTAGTTTCCATGGTATTTTTAGTATGGAATTCCCGGATATGAAGGAGATATTCTTTTATATAGGTGTCAATTGTATGTTTCAGGATATCACATTTCGCATTATTTTTAATCTTTTCCAAAGACTTGATCAGAAAAGCAGTCACTCCGTAAGAATTGATAATTGGCGGAAATAAAGACTCATTCTCTATCGCATTATTTTTATCATTCAGCCCGGAATGTTGTAAAGTGTCATTTTCAAATATCATATTCAAAAAAATGGTATTAGTTGTGAGGAGCTTTTAAATATTGCTCAAAATAATGGAGGTCGTTTTTATCTTTAATGGACAGATAAAACATGATCTGTTCCGGTTCTTTCAATCCGATACTGCTGAAGCCATCGAAGTGAGCAATTAATGCCTGAATATTTTCAATATCAATATCTTTCAGGATAATGAACAGAAGAAAAATATTTTCTCTGATCTCTTTGGCGTATACTGCTGCTCCGTCTTCAAAGCATTCCCCTGTATGAGGTATTTTTATAAAATCTTTGTGTCTCAGTGTTTTTATTATGCTCTGACAGTCCATATATTTTGATTTCATAGTTAAAATAAGCCACATAGAACTACCTACATGGCTTATTGCATGCTTTAATCTTCCTGTTCTGCATCAAAATTGATGGATGTTTCTGCTATATCGGTAAGCAGGGAATCCGTATCTTCTTCTTCCTGAAGTGTTCTCTCGAGAAGATCAGCGGCTTTATCATGTCCCATGGTAATGGCAAGCTGTGCAAGCCCGCCGTAGGTGGCAATTTCATAATGCTCCACTTTCTGTGCAGCAATGATAAGGGCAACATCTCTTGTTACGGAGCCATCTTCTGTGGCTTTAATCACTTCTTCGCCTTCTTCTATGATTCCTTTGATGGCCTTACACTCTTTTTTCTCAGGCTTTTCATCAATAAGCTGAAATACTTTTTCCAGACGTTTCACGTGTTTTTGGGTCTGAAGATGATGATCCTCAAAGGCATCTTTCAGCTCTTCAGTAGTGGCTGCCTCCTGCATTTTCTCCAGGGCATCCAGGATCGCATTTTCAGCAAAATAAATATCTTTAAGCGCACTCACAAAAAATTTGTGAAGCGGTGAACTCTTCATTTCATCTTCTTTCACAGTTGGCTTATCTGCAGTTCCTTTTTTAGTAGCAGAAACAGCACTATTGGTTTCTAATATTTTATTTGGCATGGTATGAATGGTGTTTTGATATTAAAAGGATTACCTCTTTATATAGGTCTAAAGAGGCAATCCTGGAAAAAGAATTATGAATTACGTCTGCCTCCGAATCCGGAACGACCTGAAGATCTTCCGCCTCCGTGGGAAGCCTGGCCTCCCATTCTGGCTATTCTTGTACGTTCAGCTTTGCTCATAGATGCGAAACCTCTTCTTGAAGTTCCTGAACCAGAATTTGATCCGCCTCTTCCTGAGCTGCTGCCATTATTTCCTGATCTTGATGAGCCTCCTCTTCCTGAGCCTGAGTTAGAAGACCTTCCTCCACCATGGGAAGCCTGACCGCCCATTCTGGCAATTCTTGTACGCTCAGCTTTACTCATAGAAGCGAAACCTCTTCTTGAAGTACCATCTCCTGATGATGACCTGCCTCTTCCTCCTGATCTGGAGCCGGAACCAGAATTTGAACGTCCACGGGAACCACCACCGGAGTTTCCTCCACGAGATCCGCCTCTACCGGAAGTAAATCTTCCCTGGCTGTCTCTTTGCTGGTTTCCGTTTCCTCCTCTGGAACCTCCTCTTCTTCCGCCGCTGCGTCCTCTCTGATCATCATCGTCATCTTCTTCGTCATCATACTCTTCATCATCCTCATCATCGTAATCATCATCGTATTCATCATAGTCATCTTCATCATAATCATCGTCATAATCCTCATTTTCATCAAAATAATCTTCATATTCTGAAAAATCATCATCGTAATCTTCATCTCTTGAGGCATCATTAAAACCATGATCATAGCCTAACTGGTAAACTTCTTCTAAGTTTTCCGGTGAATGTGACTGTCCTCTTGAACTGCGGTTTCTTGAATTTCTAGTGTTCATAACTGAATTTTTTATTATTAATATTTAGTGATGTGTATTGCAGTCCGTGACTAGTATTAGACGGCAACAGTTGGGTGTCGGTAATTTAAATGATAATAAAAGCAAATGCTTTTTACGTTCCTTTTACTAAGGTCTTAAGAATTGGATTGAAAATTTATATTTCAAATGTACATCATAATAATTCACTTTTTTATGACCTGAATCATGTTAATGTAGATTAATACAAAACTTTCTGTTTTTTTATGATAATAATGACTTCTTTTTTTGTTCTTTATATGCTGGGCCTTCAGTCTTGTGAATATTTCCTGATATGCCAAAAAGAATTCAGACTTTTCCTAATTCAAAAAGCATTTCTTATAAAGAATCTTACTTTTTGCTAGTATTCTCTGAAAAAATCTCTTTAGTCTGATGTATTAGTCTTCTGTACATCTTGAACAGAAGACTCTATACATTCACTCAGCTTATTGTTCCTATAATCTTATGAATTTAACAGAAAAAATCACAAAATCATATACGAAACTATTTCTAATATAAAATTTTGCGATTTTCAATTCTCAGGATTTTATTCTTTTCCATATGTTTGATGGTCCTTATTGCGGTTTCTACACAAAGACCTGTAAGACTTGCCATCTGCTGCCTCGTTAATGGAATCAGGAATGAATATGGACGTGCGTCTTTCTGAAAGCTTTTCAAATAATCCATAAGCCCCTTAAGCCGTATAGACGGATTTTGAGATGAAAGATTCTGCATCATGATAAATTTGTAGTAAAGACGCTCAGAAAGAAAGCTGCTTACTTCCATGCATAATTCCGGGTTCTGGTTCAGCAGATTTAAAAAAATGGATTTATGAAGCCTTAAAACAGTGCATTCTGTAATGGCTTCAGCACTCATTGGATAAGGCTTATCTATGAATAGTATAGATTCGCCACAGCTTTCTCCATCGGATAAAATGTTTTGGATAAATTCTTTCCCTTCCTCATTATAATTATTAAGTTTTACTTCTCCCTTAACAATCTGGTAATAATATGTAGGGATATCCCCTTCAAAGAATATAGTTTCTGAAGGGCTATAGTGTCTCGTTTCTGCTCCCGCTGAAATCAAAATATTTTCGTCGATAACCATAATAGTTGTTTTTGGTGTTGTTTTCTTCTTCTCCTCTTCTTTAGTCTTAGTAAAAATATCATTGGGAACTGACAATAACATGAATGCAAAAACTGCACCTTTATGATTGTTTGTAAAGTTAAAAAAAGTTAAAAAATTTAATAAATGTAAATATATTTTTAATTATTGTTTAATTATTTTTATTAAAAATTGATTTAAATTATACTTTTGATACCACATCTTGAAGTTATAATTTCAACTACCTGAAAAAAATATTAGAAAATAAAACCCGTTTAAGAGATTAAAACGGGTTTTTTCAAAGGAATAACAGAAAAAACTGTTATTTTTTTGGAGATTTATTATTAGGGGTTCTTGCGGTATCTGTACTTTTTTTTGTAGAAACTGTATCTGTACGCATTGTATCTGAAGGAACCGGAGCCATAGGGGTAACATTGGAAACGGTATCTGCCCTCATTGTATCTGCAATGACACTATCAGTGGTTACAGATGTTTCTGTTCTTTCTTTTTTACAGCTCAGGACAATGACTCCCATGAGCAGGATTGACATAATGAATTTCATAATAGTATATTTTGTGGTGATGGTTCAAAAGTAGGCCATTATGAATACGCTTTCTTATGACTTAAATCATAATGCTTTATTTTTAATTATTTCGCAAACTTTTTGGTTCCTGCAACGCATAAGATAACTCCTGCTGTCACCCCCAGCATTCCCAGGCTTACCTGTTCATCGAGAAGCCAAGCAGCCAGTGCAAGGCCAAAGAACGGCTGCAGCAGCTGCAATTGTCCTACAGTAGCAATACCACCCTGCGCCAGGCCTTTGTACCAGAATATAAAGCCAATAAACATACTGAAAAGAGAGATATAAGCCATTCCGGACCATCCCTGGAAACTGACACTTCCGATATCATCAGGAAAATAAATAAAAAATAAGGGAATCATAACAGGTAAAGCCAGCACCAAAGCCCAGGAAATCACCTGCCAGCCGCCTAATGTTTTAGAAAGTTTAGCACCTTCCGCATAGCCCATACCACATAAAATAACAGCAAGCAGCATCAGAACATCTCCAGTGGGCGAAGCAGATATTCCTTGCGAAACAGCATATCCGATCACTAAAAGACTTCCTACAACCGAAAAAAGCCAGAATACAGGATGAGGCCTCTCACCACCACGCATTACCCCGAATACAGCAGTTGCCAATGGGAGCATTCCCAGAAATACAATAGAATGTGCGGAAGTAAGATATTGAAGGGCCAGCGCTGAAAGAAGCGGAAAACCTATCACACATCCCAGGGAAACCAGAAGCAGAGGGACTAAATCTTTTTTGACAGGACGCTTTTCTTTCCCTATTCCTAATACGATAAAAGCCAATACTCCTGCCACCGCTGCACGGACTATGGTTACAAAGATCGGACTCATTTCCATTACTGCCAATTTGGTGGCAGGCAATCCCCCGCTGAACAGCAGTACTCCTATAAAGCCATTGATCCATCCACTGATACTTTCATCTTTTGATATTTGTTTTGTCAACATTGTATTCAAGCTTTTAATTGATTTCCAAAATTAGAAAGGATAAACAGATAAACACAGTATCAGTTTTGTATATTTGCATGAGCACAGTTCAGCATTATGGGTAAAGAATTTTTATATACAGAAATTGCAGACGGCATTGCCAGGCAGATTAGAAACGGAATTTTAAAGGCGGGAGATAAACTTCCTTCGGTAAGAATGCTGTGCCAGGAACATCAGGTAAGTATGAACACGGCCAAGCGTGTTTTTCTGGAACTGGAATCACAATCTTTGGTAGAACCCAAGCCGCAATCCGGGTATTTTGTAAGCCAGCTTCTCTCTGCCAGGCTTCCTTTGCCTGAAGTAAGCCGCCCGTCACTCATTGCCAATAATGATGAGCCGGATGAGCTGATCAGTAAAGTATATGAAAATATGGGAAAAAACGGCCTTACTTTTTTCTCTATTGGGATTCCGTCAGGCGATCTTTTGCCCCAGGCAAAACTGAAAAAAGAAATAGTAAACGCTACCAGGGAATTAAAAGACGGCGGAACGGAATATGAAGAACTTCAGGGAAATCTGAAACTAAGAAGAATGATTGCCATACGTTCTTTACAATGGGGAGGAAACCTGAGCGAAAATGACCTGATCACTACCAACGGCGGAATGAATGCCCTTTCTTTCTGTTTAATGGCCTTAGGAAAACCCGGAGATACCATTGCTATCGAAAGCCCCTGCTATCCCGGAATTCTACAACTGGCCAACGGATTGGGTCTTAAAGTCCTGGAACTTCCTACGCATCCCACTACCGGAATCGAAATTGAAGCTTTAAAAAAAGCAATCCCCAAAATCAATATCTGCCTGCTTATTCCCAATTTCAACTCACCTTTGGGAAGCTGTATGCCTGATGAAAATAAAAAGGAAATTGTAAAAATACTTTCTGAAAACAATATTCCTCTGATAGAAGATGATGTGTACGGAGATCTTTATTTCGGGTCCAGCCGTCCGAAATGCTGCAAATCTTTTGATAAAAACGGAAATGTGCTGTATTGCAGTTCTATTTCAAAAACACTTGCTCCGGGGTATCGTGTAGGCTGGATTGCTCCCGGAAAATACAAAGACAGGATTATGAAGCTTAAACTCCTTCATTCTACTTCATCGATTTCCATTGTTAACGAAGCGGTAGCTAATTTCCTAAAATCCGGAAAATATGAAAAGCATCTTCAGCAGCTCCGCAGAACATTGCAGATCAATTATCAGAACTATGTTCAGACCATAGCAGAATCTTTTCCGGAAGGTACCAGAACCAGCCGTCCGCAGGGAGGGTTGTCTATATGGATAGAATTTGATAAAAAGATAAAAACAACAGAATTATATGATCTGGTCATCAAACAGAACATAAGCATAGCTCCCGGAAGAATGTTCACCTTACAGGAACAGTTTGAAAACTGTATGAGGCTCTGCATAGGGCTTCCATGGTCGGAAGATACACAGGCAAAGCTGAGGCAGATTGGACAGCTTGCCCAAAAGATTTATTTAAAGTAAGGAAGATGGAGGCCGGAAGATGGAAGTTCTTATAGTTTTAAGATTACTTTCTCAGTTCTTTTACAAGAACTTCAGGCTTCCCTCTTCCAGCCTATTATTTATTATCCGGAACGAAGTTTTTTCTCGCCAGTTCTTTTCTTACACGGCTCAGACTCTCAGGAGTGATCCCCAGGTAAGAAGCGATCATCCATTGCGGAACTCTCAGCAGTAAATCCGGATACATTTTAATGAATTTCATGTACCTTTCTTCTGCCGTCTCTCCCAGCAGGGAATTGATCCTGTTTTGAAGGCTTCTGATGTGTTTCTGAAGAAGGAAATCACTTCTCTCAATACTGTTCGGAAATTGCTCTACAAGCTTATTGAAAAAATCAGGATGTAAAAACAGAACTTCTGAATCTTCGACAGCTTCTATATAGTAAATGGATTTTTCATTGAAATAAAGACTGCTTCGGTCCGATATCAGCCAGCTTTCCGGAGCAAACTGTATAATATGTTCTTTTCCGTTCTTGTCAATAGAATACATTTTCAGCAGACCTTTTTCCACAAAGAATATATGACGGCATATTTCGCCATACTGAAGAAGAAACTGGTTTTTGGGAATTTTCTTTACTTCATAATGCAGACTGCAGGTGTTCACGTTCTGAAGCGGAACATTTAAAACTTTGGCTAAATAATTATTTATATTCTTCATGGTACAATCTGGCTTAAGGAAATATCCTGGTGTGAAGCACTGTTTACAGGCTTTCCGTTCTCTATTACAATCAGCTGAGGACTTTCATGTCTGATCTCAAAGTCTGCTGCTATTTTGTTGGAAACAGGTCTGTGAGCCAACAGGTCCAGATAATATACATTAACAGGCTGATCTGAACTTTCAATCTCTTTTTCAAAGTTTTTCAATACAGTTCTGCTGATAAAGCAGCTTGTAGAATGCTTGAATATGGCTGTCCTCTTCTGAAAAGAATCTTCTATCGCTCTGGCCAGATCTTCTTCAGATTCTATCTTTTTCCAGAATGTTTTTTGTTCAGGGCTTTCACTTTTTCCACCGAATATTTTATCAAAAAAACTCATACATTAAATTGTTTTAGATGGTGATCAAGATGTTTGTATTCTAAAAATGTCCAGTCTTTTTCAGTCATGTTTCCGAACAACCTGTGACGGCCGGGCAGCCTGGTATTACAACAAACTTCCCGGAATTCTTCCAGCGTTTTCAGCAGATTGGCTTTTGATTCATCAAAATCACACTCAAAATTAACGATTAGTTTTTGAAAAGTAGGCATGTTTCTGGGAATTCCATTATTGAAAACATACATTTCTATTTTAGTACAGATTCCTATGGTCTCAAAAAGGATATTGATACGGGGAAGTTCCAGCTTTTCCAGGGCCACCTGAAGAACGAGATCACAATGCTTCAGCATCTGGCACACGTTCATTTTCCCCCATTTTCTCTGGGAGTTTTCAGATAACATGGAAATTCTGTCTACAATTTCCTTATAGTATATGGGATTATTAAGACTCTTTCTTACCAACCTTTTTCTAACTTCAGATTTTCAATATGAGCAAAATGATGATTACAGTGCCACACATATAAAGCAAGGCTCTCCCTTAGATTATAGTTTTTGTTATGTTCAGGATGATGAAATGTTCTTTCAAACTGTTTATTCGTGAGGCTTTTAAGAAGAACAACCCATCTCTGGTGTGTTCCTTTCAGCATTCTCATAGCAGGTTTTACGGGCATATGAAAACTATCCTGAAGCTCTGCCCATTTTGCTTCATCATAAGGTTTTATGGTAGGATTATCTTCTGTAAGTGCCAGTTTAAAACGGATAAAACTGTTCATATGGCTGTCTGAAAGATGGTTGACGAGCTGTCTGACGGTCCAGCCGCCTTCCCTGTAAGGAGTATCCAGCTGTTCGTCTGTAAAATGTTCAATGAGATTTTTTAACCTGCCGGGAAAGTCTTTGATTACTTTGATATAAGTGTCCAATGTAGTATCACAAATATTTTCAGGGGCTTCAAACGGCCCTATTGGAAACTTTTTCTTTTCTAAATCACTCATTGTTACGGTTTTAATTTTTAAACAGTTCCGGTTTGTCCGATTATATTGTTAAGGACAATTTTTCAAATATCACTTGTGTAAATTTATCAAAATTTCAAGAATATAAAATGAATAAAGCATTAATTGTAGAGATAACAATTTATTGAACAGTATATTTTCATTAAAAACGGCCTCAGTGATGATACTGAGGCCGTTTTTAGAAATTATTTAAGAAATTAATAACCATGCAGATCAATTCCTTCCGTTCTCTGTAAAGGTACTTTCTTACCCATTTTCTTTTGAATTACTCTGAAATGCTGTAGCTCATCATCAGTAAGAATACTGATTGCCGTCCCCTTTTCATTGGCACGGCCTGTTCTTCCGATACGGTGAATATAATCCAAAGGGGAACGTGGCAATTCGTAATTGATAACGCATGGCAGGGACTCGATATGAATTCCGCGACCAATCAAATCTGTGGCAACCAGGATCTGCGCTCCGTTTACTTTAAATTCTTCCAGATTATTTCTTCTTGCCCCCTGAGACTTCTGGCTGTGAATAGCCACTGCTTTGATTTTATTCTTTTTAAGCTTTTCCACCAGGTTATCTGCAGATCTGGTAGATGAAACGAAGACCAAAGCTTTTTCTACTTTCTTTTCTTTAATTAAATACCGCAGAAAAGGGCCTTTGTTTTCAGGAGCAACATGGTATGCCAGCTGCTCAATATTATCAATTTCAACTTCTTCTTTTTTAATTTCAATAATGACCGGATTAATAGACAACCGCTCTTTCATTTCAGACACCTTATCATTTAATGTGGCAGAAAATAAAGTCGTTTGTTTCACTACAGGCATCAGAGCAAAAAGTTTATCCATTTCTTCCCCAAAACCTAACTGAAACATTTTATCCGCTTCATCAACCACCAGATGCCGGATTCCTGAAATACTCAATGCATTATGGTCAATCAGATCCAATAAACGTCCGGGCGTTGCTATCAGAACTTCCACTCCAAACATCCCTTTCATCTGTGGATTAATGGAAACTCCGCCATAAACTGCCATGGTACGGATCTCTCTTTTCAGGTTTCCTGTAAAAGCCTGGAAGACTTCATCAATCTGAATCGCCAACTCCCTTGTAGGAACTAATATTAATACCTGAATATTACGTCCTTTTTTAACGTCTGCATTCTGAAGTTTTTCTAAAATCGGCATCACAAAACAAGCCGTTTTCCCGGAACCTGTCTGTGCAATTCCCATAAGATCTTTCCCTTGTAAAATAACAGGCACAGCCTGCTCCTGTATCGGGAATGGCTTTAAATACCCCAGTTTGTTGACAGAACGAATAATATTGTGTGATAATCCTAACGATTCAAATGACATAAAATACTTATTTCCTGCAAAGATAAACTATTGTTATTTGGTTTATCTCTCAAAATCCCATACTATTCTTATAAAAAATCATTATTCCGGTTTCTAATCCCTTCATTTTACAAGTATTCAAAATTTATGTTGCCGATTTGTCCGATAATTCAGTTTTGGACAAATTTTTGCGGATTAGTTTTGTAAATTTATCAAAAATTCGAGAATTCAAAATATGAAAAAAGCGTTAATAATAGTCGATGTACAGAATGATTTTTGTGAAGGCGGAGCACTTGCAGTCCCTGGAGCCAGCGAAATTATTCCATACATCAATCTCCTGATAGAGGAAAATGAATATGACCAGATTGTTCTGACCCAGGACTGGCATCCCGCAGGTCATAAAAGCTTTGCAAGCAGCAATGGAAGAAAGGTAGGAGAAAGTATTATTTTAAATGGGGTACCACAGTTTATGTGGCCGGATCACTGCATCCAGGGAACTTTCGGTGCAGAGTTCCATAAAGATCTGAACAGAGACAAAGTAACCCATATCGTACAGAAAGGAAAAAATATTGAAATAGACAGCTACAGTGGTTTCCAGGACAATAATCATTTTATGAAAACCGGTTTGGATGACTTTTTAAAATATCATGATATTCAATTGGTAGAAATCGTGGGACTGGCATTGGATTATTGTGTAAAATTTACGGCATTGGATGCTGTTGCCAACGGCTATGTAACCTGTCTGCATTTCAACGGCACACGGGCTGTTAACGTAAAACCTGACAACGCCAGGGATGCCATTTATGAAATGATCGAGAAGGGAGTAACCGTTTTAGGGTAATTCTTTTTAATGATGAGTTATGAATTTTAAAATTTATGACTGACTCATAAAAAAGCGCAGAATTATTTTCTGCGCTTTTTGTTTTTTATTCTAAAGATACTTTTTGAAAGAATGAAGGAAGTTAAAAACTGAATCTGTCATTCGTCATTTATAACTCATCATTCATTATCATTCTAAAGCATTTTAAGATTGTTCACTTCCAGTTCGGTAAGGATTCTCCAGTGTCCTCTTTTGATGTTTTTCTTCGTTAAACCTGCAAACATCACTCTGTCCAACGCTTCCACTTCATAACCCAATCTTTGGAAAATTCTTCTGATGACACGGTTCCATCCGATATGGATTTCAATTCCCACTTCATTCTTTGGTTTTCCTTCAATATAAGAAATCTGATCAACAACAGCTACACCTTCATCAAGACGAATACCTTCTGCTATAAGACGTAAATCTTCACCGGTAAGCTTTTTATCCAATGTTACATGATAAATCTTTTTCGCATCAAAAGAGGGATGCGTCAGTTTTTTCGTCATGTGTCCGTCATTAGTTAATAAGATCACTCCTGTTGTAGAACGGTCAAGCCTTCCAACCGGGAAAAGTCTGTACGGAGAAGCATTGGCTACAAGATCCATAACCGTTTTTCTTGCTTTATCGTCTTTTGTAGTGGAAATATAACCTTTGGGCTTATTCAAAAGTACATACACAGGCTTTTCAGGCGTAATGTTTTGTCCGTCAAAAACTACCCTGTCTGTTTTCTGTACCTGATATCCCATTTCAGTTACCACCTTTCCGTTTACTTCTACCAGCCCCTGGGTAATCAGCTCATCAGCTTCCCTTCTGCTGCAGATTCCTGAATTAGCAATATACTTGTTAAGACGGATGCTGTCTTTATGAACGTCCTTTTCAATTTTGTTCAGTCTTCTTTTCTGTACAAAAGATTTTGCTCTGTCTTCATTTCTTTCATCACCATTAGATGGCCTTCTTCCGTATTTCAGGCTGCCTCTTTCATACTTATCTCTTGTATCAAAATTTCTCCCGCCTCTCTTAGGCTTTCCAAAAGATTTCTTCTCATAGCTCTCACTTTTGTTCGTGATATAAGGTTTTCTTTCAGATTTTGAACCAAAATCATCATTGGAATTTTCGAAACTGTCGGTATTTCTTTTGAAAGGTTTCTTTTCAAATCTTGAGTTGGATCCTTTATGTTCCGGCCCTTTTTTTCCTCCGTCTTTAGAGAAAGGCTTCTTAAAAGGTTTTGATCCTGAAGAATTTCCAGATCTGGAAGCACGAGAATCATCAGAACTTTTCTTGGTTGAAATTCTTGGTCTCTTTGGTCTGTCTGAATTATTATTATCTCTGCTCATTCTAAAAATTTCTGCAAAGATAGTAATTTAGTTACGAGTTAAAAATTAAGAATCATAACTTTGCACTATAGTTTACATTTTTAACTTTACATACAATCGAAGATGATAACAATATTAAACGATAATTTTTCACAGCTCAACGAGTTTCTTCACGAGAGATCTTTCAGTAAAATTTTCATTATTGTAGATGAAAACACCCATGAATACTGCCTTCCTGTTCTTTTAGGAAATATGGAAACAGATCTTGGCTTTGAGATTTTAGAGATTGAAGCCGGAGAAGAAATGAAAAATATCCAGACAGCCAATCAGCTTTGGGAAATTCTTACGGAGATGAAAGCCGACAGAAAAGCATTGGTTATCAACCTTGGTGGCGGTGTCATTACGGATATGGGAGGATTTGTTGCATCTACTTACAAAAGAGGAATTCAGTTCATCAATATCCCCACTACCCTTTTATCCATGTGTGATGCTTCCATAGGAGGAAAAACGGGTATCGATCTGATGCATTATAAAAATATGGTAGGAACTTTTGCTTTCCCCGAACAGATTTTTATTTTCCCGAAATTCCTGGAAACATTGCCATTTAAAGAATTAAGAAGCGGTTTTGCTGAAATGCTGAAACATGGATTAATTACCGATAAAAACCATTGGGACCAGCTGATTCAGATCCGTAAGCTGGAAGTGGAGACTGTAATTCCGCATATTCAGGCCTCAATGCATATCAAACAGAATGTTGTAGATCAGGATTTCCATGAGCAGAATATCAGAAAAACACTGAATTTCGGACATACGATCGGCCATGCTGTGGAAAGCCTATGTTTACAGCAGGAAAATCCTATCCTTCACGGTGAAGCAGTAGCCATGGGTATGATTGCTGAAGCGCATCTGGCTTTTCTTGAAAATCTTATTTCTGAAGAAGATTCAAAAATGATCATTGAAAACATCCAGAGATACTATCCATATCTTGATATCAGTGATTTTAAAGATGAAGATATCACAGCTTTATTACTGAATGATAAAAAGAATACAGACAGTAAAATCAATTTTTCCCTGCTTTCAGGAATCGGCTCTTGTACCTATGATCATCAGTGCAGCCAGAAAAACATTATCGAATCAATAGCTTTTTATAGAAAACTGAACGATGCTTAACTATTTTTCTGAAAAAACACATTAGTTTTAAAGCCATTTTTGACAAAATTGTCAATTTAGACGCTTTCTAAACAAACGTTTATTTGTATTATTAATACATTGAAAATCAAATATATAATTATAAAATCACTTAAACACTAAGTGATTTTTTTATTGATTTTAATCATAAAAAACTTTTTTGGCAAGCAATTTGGAAGATACTCTGCGTTCAGCTGAAAACTGCTGAACAAGTAGTAAAATTTAAAATTAAGAAAGAGTAAAATTAAAAAATTAAAGTTATGAAAAAGTTAATTTTAGGATTAGCGTTAACTGCAGGAACATTCGCATTCGCTCAACAGACAGGAAATACATCTTCTAATCCGGTAACATTCGGGGTAAAAGGAGGAATGAACGTATCTTCACTTTCAAAAGACAGCGGTCTTGATGATCAGAAATCTAAAATAGGATTCAACGCAGGTGTGTTTGCCAATATTCCTTTAGCAGCTTCATTCAGCGTTCAGCCAGAGGTACAATATTCACAATATGGTAATAAATCTGATTACACTTTAGCAGGAACAAAATATTCAGCTTCTACTAAGTTAGATTATATTACAGTACCGGTAATGTTCCAGTATAACTTAATCCCTGATTTATATGTTGAGGCAGGACCAGAATTCGGTTTCATGGTAAGTGCTAAAAACAAGTTTAAAAATGAATCAACTGGTCAGTCAAATACTAGTGATAACTACAAAGACAATTTAAATACTTTTAACTTTGGTATTGGTCTTGGGGCTGGATATTACTTTACTCCAAACCTTGGTCTTACAGCAAGATATGTTGCAGGTTTAACTGACGTAGCGAAAAACAGACCTAGTGGATCTGATGCGGTGAGAAATAACTTATTCCAGGTAGGATTAGCTTATAAATTCAAATAAGCTTATACATTCAATAACAAATTTTATATTCAATAGAAAAGATCAGATTATTTTAATCTGGTCTTTTTTTATATCATAATTTTTAATCCGGCTTTGTTCTAGTTGTACTGATTAACAATTGATTTTAACTTTGGCACAACATTTGATAGTTAAAGAAATGTTAAATAAAACTTAAAAACTATTAAATAATAACTTATGAAAAAGATTTTTTTAGGTCTTGCATTAGTAGCAGGGACTTTCGCATTCTCTCAGAAAACTTCAGCATCTGCTTCTTCAACCTCTCCGGTTAGATTTGGATTAAAAGCAGGTCTTAATATTTCAACCCTTACTGAAAGCGATTTCAACTCTAAAGCAGGATTCTACGGAGGAGTATTTGCTAATATTCCGGTAGCGCAGGACTTCTCTTTCCAACCGGAAGTATTGTACAGCGGAATGGGAGCAAAGATTAAAGGGGCTGATGATCTTAAAGTAAATTTAGATTATATTTCCGTACCATTAATGCTTCAATATAATGCTCTGCCTAACCTATATTTAGAAGCAGGACCTCAGTTCAGCTTTTTGATTAATTCAAAACTTAAATCCGGCTCTAATTCTGCAGATGCTAAAGACTTATTTAAAGGGTTTGACTTCGGAATCGGTCTTGGTGCAGGATATTATTTCACACAGAATATCGGGGTTACGGCAAGATATGTTGCTGGTTTAACAGATGTTGCTAAAAACAGACCTGATCTATCTGATGATAAAGCTAAAAACGGAGTATTCCAGATTGGTTTAGCTTATAAATTCTAAACAACTTTATGTTCAATACAAAGCCGGATTATATTAAATCCGGCTTTTTTGTTTTATAAATGATTTTGGCAAGAAATTTGCGTATTGAGTAATGATTGTACTCTATTCCGGAATTTTCAATTTACAGTTCCTGTTTTACAATGAGTAAGCGTAATTATCTGATTAATTCAATTGGATTTAAAGCTGAAATCTGACTATTACCATAAACTTTTAACGAGAACTGCATTGGGTTGGCCGGAACAACAGAATACTGAAAAGTATTTTGTTCAACGATGAAAATACATTTTGATTTCAATAGAAAAAGTCAGGTTTATTAGTTTAAGCCTGACTTTTTCGCTTGCTGTGTAATTGTGTGACAGCCAGATTTACGGCAGGTATCACAGACATTTTTAAACATGATTATTATAATAATAAGGTAAGAAATAATGCACTTCAGGTTGGAGTGGCTTATAAGTTTACATAGAGATATTTATTTTTCAAAAAATGAATACCGGGCACACAGTCCGGTATTTTTATTTCAGTTCTTAAAATCAATCCAAATATTTCTAAATTTTTGAAAGGAGGCTTTCATTTTTTTTGAATTTTCATTATTTCAATGATCAGCAATAAAGTATTTTTAATATTAAACTCTTTTCATACATAACGGGTTTGGCAGCATATTTATTCAATGAAAAGGGATAAATGTTCAGGAAAAGTCTTTAGAAAAACCGCTTGAAAACCCTTATAAACAGGCGTTTTTAAACTTTGGCAAGCAATTTGCAAAATAATTCGGGTCTGATTGAATGATCGACACACAAATAGTAAAATTAAAAAATAAAATTATGAAGAAGTTATTTTTAGGATTAGCATTAACTGCTGGTGTATTGGCTTTTGCTCAGGAAACAGAAACAAAGACAGAGACAAAAACAGTAACTGCATCACCTCTAAAAAAAGATGTTCAACCGGTTAGATTCGGGATCAAGGCAGGGGGAAATTCATCTTATTTCAGCCAGCAGAAATTCGGGATCAACTCTCAGCAATTAGGTTTCCACGCAGGTGCATTCGTTAATATTCCAATTTCAAAACAATTCAGCTTCCAGCCAGAGGTATTATACAATCAAATGGGAGCAAAAGATGTGATCTCATCTACAGAAACTGACAATGGAATTACGAATGTGAAGACAAAAGTTGAGGACAGAGTAAAAATGAATTACATTTCAGTTCCGTTAATGGTTCAAATGAGACCTGTAGATAATTTTTATATTGAAGCAGGACCTGAATTCAGTTATTTCATCAACGGAAAAAACAAAGGTGAATCAACTGTAGCGAGCACTACCGGAGGTGTTACAACCACTACTACAAGCTCTCATTCTACAGATATCGACAAAGATCAGATCAACAGATTCAATTTCGGATTAGGTCTTGGTTTAGGCTATGATATCACGCCGAACATCGGTATCAATGCAAGATATGTAAACAGTCTGACAAAAATCGATAAGAGCAGACCGGCAGCTGAGAATAACAACAGAGTATTTCAGTTAGGCCTGAACTATAAATTTTAATTAAAGAACCAATTTTTTAACCCTAAGTGCATTAACCAGCACGCATAAAATCGCCGGAAGAATTTCTTCCGGCGATTTATTATTTATAAGTAAAAAGCTGATGTTTATTCAAATATTCTCGGATCGTCACTGATAACGCCATCTATTCCCATATCTTTTAATTCTTTTAATCTTTCTTTGGTGTTTACGGTCCACGGGATTACTTTCATACCCAATGAATGACATTCTTTTATCAATTGCGGTGTTACAAGAGTATGTTCAGGGCTGTAAACTGCAGGAGTGAAGCTCAGGAATTTCATATCTTCGGCTACACCATTCAGGTGATCAGGATACATCTTAAATTTTTTCAGAGGAATATGTTTAAAATAAGCCTGCTGCTGTGCCAGTTTTTTATCATCTACCCTTTCTACAAGCAAAGCAGTCATGATGTCAGGATATTCTTTATGAATTATTTCCAGCGTTCTGGGATCAAAAGACTGAATGATCACTCTATCCTGTATCTTTTTTTCAACAATAATCTTCATCATCAGATCAACAAATTCTTTAGGCTCCGGATGAAATATATTGTCGGAGAAAGGACGCGTTTTGGTTTCTATATTATAATACGGTAACGGTCTTTTCAATTCACGGGCATACGCTTCACAGGCATCTATTACGTCTGAAAAAAGAGGTTTCTGAGCCTTCATTTTCTTTTGATCAGGATATCTGTCAAGCTTTTTTAAGCCTACATCAAAGGTTTTGATCTTCGCATAAGGCATTTCATAAATTTTATAATAAAAACCTGAATCTTTGGGAATATAAGTTCCATCCGGTTTTGTAACCAGTTCCGGCGAAAGGAAAGCATCGTGGGAAAGAATAACCTTTTTGTCTTTCGTGATGGCGAGATCCATTTCCAGTGTCGTTATATTCATCTGTAAGGCGTTTTTCATGGCCGGAATTGTATTTTCCGGATAAAGGGATTTTCCTCCGCGGTGAGCCTGCTTATCAAAAGATTGTGAAGAGTAAAATTGAGCCGCCAGCAGAAAAATACCGGTAAAAAGTATATTTTTCATATCCTGAAGTTTTAATCTGACAAAATTAAAACTCCGCTGTATATTCTATGATACGGGAATATTAAGCTTTTGCTACATTTATAAAGCAAAAGAACCAGGCTGATACCCGGTTCTTTTTATTATTTCATTAAAAGAGATTAATTGAATAAATCTGTTTCTTCTCCTTTTCCTACAGGATATTCTTCTGTAAAACATCCGAAGCAGTGATTAGCAGAACCTAAAATTTCTTTCAGGTTGTCTATGCTCAAAAACTCTAAAGAATCTACTCCCAAATAATTTTTAAGTTCTTCTGTAGTCATATTGGCAGAGATCAGATCATCTTTGGATGGAGTATCAATTCCAAGGTAACAAGGAGCAATAATTGGCGGAGAAACACTTCTGAAATGAATCTCTTTCACTCCTGCATCTTTCAGGATTTTAACCAGCCTTTTTGATGTTGTCCCACGAACGATTGAGTCATCAATGATCACAACTCTCTTATCTTTCATCTCAGAGATAATCGGGTTCAGTTTAAGGTTCACTACCCTTTCTCTCATTTCCTGTGTAGGAACGATGAAACTTCTTCCGATATATCTGTTTTTGATCAGAACCGGACGGAAAGGGATTCCGGAAGCTTTTGAGAAGCCAATGGCAGCAGGAACTCCGGAATCCGGAACTCCAATTACTAAATCAGCTTCTACAGGAGCCTGTTCCCAGATTTTTTCACCGGATTTTTCTCTGATCTCATAAACATTGATGTTTTCAAGTGTAGAGTCAGGTCTGGCAAAATAAATATATTCAAAAGAACAGATTCTCTGCTTTCCTTTCGTCTCATCCATCATATAAGAATGAAGTTTTCCAGGTTCGTTTTCATTGGTATAAATGATCTCACCAGGAAGGATATCACGTACATACTGCGCTCCTACAGCATCTAATGCAACAGATTCCGAAGCTACAACATACGATTTCTCATCAATGGCTCCCAATACCAGCGGACGGATGCCATTGAAGTCTCTGAATGCAAAGAATTTATTTCTCGTCATTCCAACTACGGAATAAGCACCTTCAATCTTTTCCATTGTAGCTTTAATAGCTCCACGAAGACCTAAATCGAGATTTTTCTGGATCAGTCTCAGGATCACTTCAGAATCGGAAGTCGCTCTGAAAACAACCCCTTCGGCTTCCAGTTCTGCTTTTAATTCTTTTGCATTCGTAAGGTTTCCATTGTGTGCTATAGAAAGTATAATCTGGTCATATTCGTTTTTTGCGAAAAATGGCTGGAAATTATATTTCTTTTTATCTCCTGCAGTGGTATAACGGGTATGCCCGATTGCAGAATTTCCCATAAAAGTTTCAGGTTCGTGAATGTCTTTATAAACATCCAGAACAAGTCCTTCGTCTTTCATATTTGTGATTCTTCCATCTTTTAAAACGGAGATACCACAAGCTTCCTGACCTCTGTGCTGCAAAGCAAAAAGTCCGAACTGTGAAAGAGAGAATGTATCCAGATCATTATCCGAATACAATCCGAAGATCCCACACTCTTCATTAGGAGCATCCAGTCTTTCCTCTTCCTGAGTTCTGAAAAGATTTCTTCCGTAAGTCTGGGTTTCAAACTGTTTTAAATATTCACTTTTATGAATGTCTAAACTTTTCATTTCTATTTTTTCTAATGATTAGAAGTTAGATATTAGATGTTAGAAATTAGTCTAAGTTAACTTCAATTATAATTTTAAACTTGCTTTTAATGAATAAAGCATTTTCTGAATTTCAGCTAAAAGTTCTTTTATTGGAGCAATTTTACTTTCAGAAACAAAATTCAAATCAATCAATAACTGAAGTTGAGTTTGTAATTCATAAGTAGAACCAAACGCAATTCCGAGAAACTGATAGAACTCATTTTATTATTTCTTCCGGCTCCTTCAGCCATATTAGAAGGTATTGAAACAGCACATCTTTTGTTTTGAGATTGCAGCCCGAATTTTTCTTCCATTGGTAATCAGCTGAGATCAAATAAATCTCTTTAACTAAAACCATTGATGTATTCTAAACTTTCAAATCTTCTATCCGATGTGATTTCATATTAATTTCTAATATCTAACTTCTAATTTCTGAAATTATTTTGCAAGTAAATTCTTAAGACGGTTATAGATTTCCACATAAGCCTCAGTAACTTCTCCTAAGTCTCTTCTGAATCTGTCTTTGTCTAATTTCTTCATGGTATCTTTATCCCAAAGTCTGCAGGTATCAGGAGAGATCTCGTCTGCTAAGATGATTTCACCGTCTGAAGTTTTTCCTAATTCGATTTTGAAATCCACCAGAATGATATTGATTTTGTCAAACAGTTCGATAAGAATGTCATTGATATCTGAAGACAGCTCATACATTTCGTCAAGCTCTTCATAAGTAGCTGCTCCTAAGAAAACGGCATGGTGATCATTGATAAGCGGATCTCCCAGCTCATCTTTTTTATAGCAGATATCGAAGATGGTTACCGGAGATTTAATTCCTTCTTCCACTCCTAATCTTTGTGCCATGCTTCCAGCCGAATAGTTTCTTACAACCATTTCCAAAGGAATGATAGATACTTTTCTTACCAGCTGCTCTCTTTCGTCTAGTTTTTTGATGAAATGAGTTTTAATCCCTTTTTCATTTAAATATTCAAAAATAAGGGTGGTGATCGCATTGTTCATTTCCCCTTTAAGGTCTACCTGACCTCTTTTTTGAGCGTTAAATGCTGTAGCATCGTCTTTGAAACGTACTACTACTTCATCAGGATTATCGGTTGCAAATACCTGTTTTGCTTTCCCCTCGTACAACATTTCTTTCTTTTGACTCATAATTTTACTTTCTAAATTGTAGTTAGATTTATTGATTTATTTTATTATTATTCCTGTTAAGACAGCCAGTCCGAAACTCAGCAGTGTACCAATTAATACATATTCTGTTAGTTTTCTCTGTTTTGCCTGCGCAAGGTCGCTGAACCTGAAGACAGATTTGGCAGCCACCATGAAACCTACGCCTTCCCAGTGATTCACCATGATAAAAGTGAAGACCATAAGACGTTCTAAAATTCCGATATATTTTCCGGCACTTGATAAAGATTCGGTTTGAATAGTGTTGGGGCCATCCGGAGCGGGTGTCCATGATGACAATAGGATTTTGATAAAAACAGAAGCAGGAGTTGTAAGAAACAACGCCGCCATGATTATCTTTAAAAATTCCTGATTCTGTAAAAACCCGAAGCCGAATTCCTGAAAATAAAAAGAAACTCCTGCAATCACTAAAATGTGCAGCAGCTGGTCAATGAAAAACCATCTTTTCTTAGTCTTTACATTTTGAAATGTAAGCTTGGCTGCATCAATAATAAAGTGAGTGATTCCTACCAGAACGGCTACCCACCAAAGCTGAAGGTCCCAAAGAAAAATAAGGCTTAAAGCGGTGTGTATCAGAACGTGAAGGTATAAAAACTTACTTTTCAGTTTATAGTTCTCCTTATCTGCAACCCATGAATTTGGCTGAAGTGTAAAATCTCCGAGTAGATGTGCCAATATGAGTTTGATGAAGATCATGCTTATAGTTCCGAGATTTTCTTTCTGAAATACTGATTGGTTTCCACGATGAGCTCATAGTTGGCTCGCTTCAGCCTCTGGCTTACCGAAGACTGTGAAATGGCAAATCTCTTGGCAAGATCTTCCTGGGTGATATCCTGATTCATGATCATTTCATGAATAATCTCTGCCGTTGCCATCGTCCAGTTGTCAAAATCCTTGGACGACCATTTCAACAGAATATTAAGATCTCTGTCTACCGGATCACTGGATGTTTTGATAGCAACGGTATGTCCGTCACTTTTAAGGTCATTCAGCAGTCTGCCGGAATTCACATAAGCAGTACCATTAGATTCCGTAATTTTCTCAGAAGAGAAACTTTCTTCACCAATACCTATGGCCATCCTTACATCTAAATTTTCAACACTTTTAATAAGAGATTTTATGGCTAGAAAACGCCAGAAAACGTCATCAATCCTGCACTTGAACTGAAACTCATCTCCCCTGTAGATTTCCCATGTGTGAGGAGCGCTTCCCCATTTTTCGAGAAGATGTTTAAGCCTGGTAATCCAAACTTCAGTGTCCGCATGCTGTGAATTTATAATATCACCGGTAATGACCGCTATCATACTGCAAATATAAGCATAATTACTTATATATAAAAAATATAAGCAGAAACCCTTATAGATATTGATTATTAGTGAATCTGCTTATATCGATAATGTGGTAAACATAAGGTTTTTAAGAATTTATATTAAACTAAAAAAATCAGTAAAAGCAAAAACAAGTAAAATCTTTACAGTTACATTTTATTTTAACTCTACTTTTTCAGGTTTTTTTTACAGGGAGCTTATTCCTGTTATCACTCCTGCTTTAAGAAAATAACCCTAATAGGTTTTAAGAACCTGTTAGGGTTGACATGATCGTATTTAAATCTGATTTTATTTATTTTTTAATAAACTGATGTGCCTTTTCATCAAGCTTTAAGAAGTAAATTCCAGTTGGAATATCTTGTACAGAAATATCTTTCTTATATCTGAAAGGATCTTTTTCAGTATAAATCACTTTTCCGGAAAGATCTATGATCTGGGCTGTTTTCACTTTGTCAGTCTCTCCGTTCACATAAAGATGATCATCAACCGGGTTCGGATAAATGGTAAATTCATTATGATCAGCAATCAGTTCTGTGGCAGACAATGTGCCCAGGTTCTGACAGTAATTGGATGGATAAGAATCCCACTCACTGATAGTAAATGTACTGTTAGGCTGATTGATCGTACTCTTTCTGTATAAAGATACATTACCATTGTTATTGATGGTATATTTTACCCCGATAGCATCTACAGTAACCGTTTTATTATAAGCAAGCTCTACATAATTCTCCCCAGCAAACATCATAGGATCAGAAGCTGTTACAAATCTTGCCTCAGCATTCGTATAGCATGATAACGTTGATTTAGGGTTCAGAATAACAAAAGTTTCATTGTTACCTACTTTCCCTTCCAGCTCATAGGTATCTCCATTATAGATAGCATTTGTAGTGTTATTTTTAAACTGGATATTGATTCTGTAGTTATTCAGATTAACCTCATGTCCGGTTTTATTAACAATTTCCAACGCATTATTCCTGATGAATTCCGTATTTGTTCCGGATATATACTTGGTGATCATAAGATCCGGAGCATAGGTATCAGAAGCAATGGTTGAAGCTGTAACAGTATTGCTGAAAGGTGATTCCAGATATCCTTTATCAAAAGCTTTCACCGTAAAAGTATAATTTGTTGAAGGGTTCAGATGATCTATGCTGACAGAAGTTCCTTTTGTAACCGCAACAGGTGTTGCTGAGCCATTCATATACACTCGATATCCTAAAACATCCGTATCAGGAGAAGCGGTCCAGCTCAGGTTGACAAAATAAGCATTCTGCTGTGTGGAAACCAGTGATCCCGGTGCTGCAGGGGCAATATTGTCAGGACTTTCTGACCAGATCATATCAATCCATTCTGGATGGTCAATAAAAGGATTTCTGTTTTTTTGTATGGTGTAAATGGTATTATTCCGGTCGATTTCTCTTTGTGAAACCGGATCTGAGGCACTCCACTGTTTCAGCATTGCAATATAGGCCAGATCAACAGCCCTTTCTTCAGTTCCATCCAACGGACATTGGTCTGTAGCAGGTGTGATGTTCGCTGATGTACTGTAAGCCGTATTGAATGAACCCAGTTTCCCTTCATATCTCACGGCAAAATACAGAAGCGTCCTCGCAATATCACCTTTAAACTCATTAACAGGCTCGTAAACTCTTCCGGTATAAGGATAATTGGGGATGGCAGCATTGGCTATCCGGGATCCGTTGGTAAAATTATAGAAATTAGTATTACCTCCTACTCCATAAGGATAATTGTTTCTCAGCTGATTGATCCTTGCATCAGCAGGAATAATAAAATTAAGGTCCGAATACATCGGATAATCACTAATGGCTGAGCTGGTACTGAATGTACTTTGTGGCATCATATGTTCCCTGTTGTACCCCATGCCTTCCGTGCTGCCATTACCAATGAGCTGATTTATCTTATACTCATAAGCATCCGGCCCGGCCGGTATTTCCGAATAAATATCCAGCAGATATTCAGTATTGGAGGCATCATGATCATAATATTTATCAAGATCTGTCTGCTCATACAGTCCCGGAAGGTCATTGTAGTGCCAGTTGATCATTTTTTCCGAAATAATAGCATGAAGTTTAGATTTCAATGCATACCCGGTCAATCCGGCAGTACCATTATAATATCCTGGGGGAGCCTGCGCAGAAATATATGAGGAAATTAAGATAACAGGAAGTAGAATTTTTTTCATGCCTTAAAATTGGGAAACCAAAATAGTAAAATAAAAAATGTAAAAAACTGAATATTTATTAAGAAACTATTAATTCTCAAAATTATAAAAAATTGAAAATTAAACGCATTGCCGATAAACATTATGAATAAAATAATTTTTTTTTAGCATTCCATCAATTTGGTTATCTTTGGGAACTAACTATTATTATATGAATACAGAGACTATTGACAACATCAAAATGATAGCGGAGACGGCTAGAGAATTTGCAGAAAAGAATATCAGACCGAACATTATGGAATGGGATGAAAGCCAGACATTTCCAAAAGACTTATTCCACCAGTTAGGTGAGATGGGCTTTATGGGAATCGTAGTTCCTGAACAATATGGGGGTTCCGGATTGGGTTATCATGAATATGTTGCTATTCTGGACGAAATTTCTCAGGTTGATCCCTCTATTGGTCTTTCTGTAGCAGCACACAATTCACTTTGCACCAATCATATCTATGAATTTGGAAATGAAGAACAGAGACACAAATGGCTTCCTCAGCTGGCTTCAGGAAAAGTAATCGGAGCCTGGGGACTTACTGAGCACAACACAGGTTCAGATTCAGGAGGAATGTCTACTACCGCTATAAAAGATGGTGATGAGTGGATCATCAACGGAGCTAAAAACTTCATTACACACGCTATTTCAGGAGATATTGCCGTAGTAATGACAAGAACAGGAGAAAAAGGAGCTAAAAATAATTCTACAGCCTTTGTTTTAGAAAAAGGTATGCCCGGATTTACTTCAGGAAAAAAAGAAAATAAACTGGGAATGCGTGCTTCCGAAACAGCAGAACTCATCTTTGACAACGTACGTGTACCGGATTCTCACCGTTTAGGAGAAGTAGGTGAAGGTTTCAAACAGGCTATGAAAGTTCTGGACGGAGGTAGAATTTCTATTGCCGCATTAAGCTTAGGTACCGCAAGAGGAGCTTACAAAGCTGCTTTGAAGTACGCAAAAGAGAGACATCAGTTTGGAAAACCAATTGCAGACTTTCAGGCTATCAACTTCATGCTGGCAGATATGGCTACGGAAATTGATGCTGCCGAACTTCTTATCCAAAGAGCTTCTACGCTTAAGAATGCAAAACAAAAAATGACAAAAGAAGGCGCTATGGCGAAACTATACGCTTCTGAAGCCTGCGTAAGAATCTCTAATAATGCTGTTCAGATCTTCGGAGGATATGGATATACAAAAGATTTCCCTGCTGAGAAATTCTACAGAGACTCTAAACTTTGTACCATTGGTGAAGGTACTTCTGAAATCCAGAGACTGGTAATCGGAAGAGATATTACAAAATAATTTCAAATCTCAATACAAATGATTAAACAGGCACTCTTAGGTGAATTTCTGCATGAAGCCGAAAACACCAGAAAAATTTTACAGGCAATCCCGGACAGCGCACTGGACTGGAAACCTTCTGAAAAAAACTGGACAACCGGTCAGCTTGCCTCCCACATTGCTGAAGTATACAATTGGTATGAACCTACTTTTAATCAGGATGTTTTTGATATGGGTACATACAAGTATGACAAAGGAGACATTTCCAAAGCGGAAAATATCCTTGCCAGATTTGAGGAAAATGTTGCCAATGCCCAGAAAGCTCTGGAAAACTCTGATGAAAACACGTATTTCAACGAGTGGAAAATGGAAATGGATGGAAATGTATTGTTTCCTCCTATGCCAAAGGTTCAGGTGATAAGAGGTTTTCTTTATAATCATTTGTACCATCACAGAGGTGAGCTGGTGGTTTATTTAAGATCAACCGGAAATAAAGTCCCCGGACTTTACGGACCTACTGCTGATGATAAAATGTAAGTAAGAATTGAATAAATATACTAAGCTGTTTCAAAAATGAAACAGCTTTTTTTGTAAGCAGAATATAGAATATACAGCAACATTTTCGACCATTTAATTTACTAATACCATTTACATTGCATTAAATAATTAACAAATTATATTGTCTCATTTTAGTAAAATAGTAAATAAAATGATAATATTTTATTTATTTAACAAATTAAATTCATTTCAGCATTCTTACTTTTCTTTTATTAATAAGCTTTTTCAATTATATCCAATGTCTCGCATAATATTTTATGTTAAAAGTCTAAAATTTCCTTAAAAAATTCTGTTTTCGATAATATATTTTTTATTAGATTTGGTATTCCACAATCAAATTTAGTATTTAATATGAAAAAACAATTAACGCTGATTGGAATGCTCCTTATTTCGGGTATTTCTTTCGCACAGACTGACCGTCTTTGGACTGAAGGTTCCAGAAAAGCTTCATCAGAGATCTTTGAAAACAAAAACAGCATCAGCAATCCTAAGGTTTACAACCTGGACATCAACGGATTGAAAAATGCTCTGGCAAAAGCTCCCAAAAGATTGGCTGCAGGCGAAAAATCAGAACTCATTATCTCTTTTCCGAATTCTGAAGGCAGAATGGAAAATTTTAAAGTGAGGGAGAATTCCAATTTTGCCCCTGAGTTGGCAGCAAAATATCCGGATATCAAATCCTATGTAGGCCAAGGTCTGGATGATCCTAATTCCACAGTCTACTTCAGTGTTTCTCCACTCGGGCTGTCATCAATGGAAATTTACGGCGATAAATCTGCTGTATTCATTGAACCGTACACAAAAGACCTTTCTTCCTATGTTGTGTACAGAAAATCTGACAAAAAAGACGATCTTAACAAATTTGAATGTACCGTAGTAGAAGCTGCACAGAAAGGCGTTTCAAATTCTTCACTTGCAGCAAGACCAAATGCTGATGATGCCAAACTGAGAACATTCAGACTTGCATTGTCTTGTACAGGGGAATACACCACGTACTTTGGGGGTACCAAAGCACAGGCTCTGGCCGCAATGAACAATACGATGACCCGTGTAAACGGTGTTTTTGAAAAAGATTTTGCAGCAAGAATGGTTCTTATCTCCAACAATGATTCTGTAATTTACACCAATGCTTCTACTGACCCTTATTCTGCAGCTTCAGGAATGAGCAACTGGAATTCTCAGTTACAAAGTACTCTTACATCCGTAATTGGTGAAGCGAACTATGATATCGGACACCTGTTCGGTGCTTCAGGGGGCGGTGGAAACGCAGGATGTATCGGCTGTATCTGTACAAACGGATCCAAAGGAAGCGGATACACCTCTCCGGCTGATGCCATTCCTTCAGGAGACAATTTTGACATCGATTATGTAGCTCACGAGATGGGGCATCAGTTTGGTGGTAATCACACTTTCTCTATGAATAACGAAGGAACAGGTGCCAATATGGAACCAGGTTCAGGATCAACCATCATGGGATATGCAGGAATTACAAGCCAGGATATCCAGCCGCATTCCGATGCATTCTTCCATGCAATAAGCATTCAACAGATTACCAATAACATTAAAGCTAAAACCTGTTCTGTCAATACCAATACAGGAAACTCAATTCCTACTGCCAACGCAGGTTTAGACTATACTATTCCAAAAGGAACTCCATTCGTACTGACAGGTACCGGAACGGATGCCGACGGAGATTCTTTAACGTACATCTGGGAACAAATGGACAATGCCTCTTCTTCTCAGACAGGTGCTAGCTCAGCAGCAAGCGCAACAAAAGCTTCAGGGCCTAACTTCAGATCATGGACTCCAACAACTGTACCTGTAAGATATTTCCCAAGAATGGCTTCTGTTCTGACAGGCGCAACCACTACAGCAGGTTCTGAAATCACCGTAGAAGCGCTTTCTTCTGTTGCCAGAACATTAAATTTCAGATTTACCGTTCGTGACAACAAAGCAGGAGGTTCAGGAAATAATTCTGACGATGCTGTTATCACGGTAAACGGAACTGCCGGTCCATTTAATATCACTTCCCAGAATTCAGCAACAACATATGCCGGAGGAAGTTCTCAGACCGTAACATGGAATGTTGCAGGAACTACAGCAAATGGTGTAAATGCAGCTAACGTAGACATCCTGTGGTCAACAGACAATGGAAATACGTGGACGACGCTGTTGGCAGGAACTCCGAATGACGGCTCACAGGCTGTAACGATTCCTAATGTCAATACAACTACTGGAAGAATTATGGTAAAAGGATCAAACCACATTTTCTTTGATGTCAACAATGCCAATATTTCTGTAAATGCAGGTTCCGGAACTCCTGATACCGTTGCTCCTACAGCGCCTACCCTTGCCGCTTCGGGAACAACTTCTACTACAACCAATCTTTCATGGTCCGGCGCTACAGATAATGTAGGAGTTACAGGCTATGATGTATATCAGGGGACTTCATTAATCGGCTCAACGGCTTCTACAACGTATACTGTAACAGGACTTACTCCTGCAACTACTTACTCTTTCTCTGTGAAAGCAAAAGACGCAGCAGGAAATGCTTCTGTTTCCAGCAATACAGTAAGCGTTACCACTCTTTCAGGCGGAACTGTTACTTACTGTTCTTCTTCAGCATCCAATACTGCTGATGAAAGAATCGGAAATGTAACATTCGGATCTATTAATAATACTTCTACAGGAACTGCAGGTTATGAAAACTTCACTTCAGTTTCCACAAATGTTACAAGAGGAAATGCCTATACAATTTCCATCACTCCGGTTTGGACATCTACAAAATACAGCGAAGCATATGCTGTTTATATTGATTACAACGGTGACGGAGATTTTACAGACAGTGGAGAATTAGCATGGACAAAAGCGGGCTCTACAACCAGTCCGGTAACAGGCTCTATTACGATTCCATCTACAGCAACTGTAGGATCTACAAGAATGAGAGTAATGATGAAATACAGCTCTATCCCTACTTCATCTTGTGAAGCATTCACCTATGGCCAGGTTGAGGATTACACGCTTAACATTGTATCTTCCGGAAAAGGAGATATTCAGAATACCAAAGATCTGATCACAGATGTGAAGCTCTATCCAAACCCTGTGAGAGATATCCTTTATATTTCCAATACGACTTCAGAAGATTATAAGATCTTCGATATGGGTGGAAAACTAATTGACTCAGGAAAACTTCAAAGAGGCTCTGTGAACGTAAGCAATCTTATCAAAGGTGCTTATATGATTCAAATTGGAGAATCTTCTAAGAGATTTATTAAAAATTAATAACTTTAAAATTAAACGATGTGAAAAACTGCTCCGTAAAGGGGCAGTTTTATTTTTAATATAAAATATCATATCAAAAACATTTATGACTGCTATTAATCCTGCATAATTATTTTATTTAAATAAAAATCACCAGTATTTGAGTTTTTTGATTTAAATTTACCAAATAATAATATTTTTTATTGTACCGTTTACCCAGTTTGTATTTAAGGGAGCTCCTAAAACGCTTTTAACACCTGATACCGTTGCTTCTTTTGACTCTGTTTTGGGATAATTTAGTACTTGAACAATTCCGGTTCATAAATCCAATTATATTGACTGCAAAGTATTACTGCTATTCACCTTAGCATTTCCAAAGGCTTATGTAAAGAAATAATGTTTCAAAAAGGCAGCCCTTTAATACCTAATCGTTTAAAATAATTTAATTTTTTATATGAAACATTTATTTAAGTACTTTTTTATCTTAACGATCACCACCTTCTCCATCGCCTGCAGTTCTGACAGAGATGACGAGCCAGAAACCAATTCTGATGTCACCATTGTATTCTATAAAAACGCTGATGAACTGGCGGTAACTTACGATCCGAATAACACTGTAAGCCAGTCTGTCAGAAATCAGGCCTACGATCTTTACAAACAGGGCAAATGGAACGAGCTGGAAGCACTTTTCAAGGCAAACAATTTAAATGGAGGATGGCCTCCTGCCAACGGTGGCTACAACATCGTTGATGATGTTCCTTTGCAGGTTGGACAGAAATTTGACAGATACAGCGGAGCCGTGGGCAATTATACCGGCAATGGAGTTCCTACTTTAGGGGGAAGCTTTACAAGCCCGATCATCAACGGTTATACTTATACTTTCACACAAAGAGCTTTAAATCAGCCTGAAAACAAATATGATTTTTATTACGAAATTGATGTTTTGAATAATTCAATGCAGTTTAAAACCCAGACCGCAGATATTATTCCATGGTTTGGCCAGGCCGGAAAAGGAAAGCAAACCATGTGGAAAATTCCGATTGATATCAATACCGGCTATCAGAAAACCTGGAATAAACTGGCTGAAGAAGGCTATATAAAAGTAACCATTAAGAAAAGCCCCAGCGGAAAATATAATAACTTAGCAGGCACAGTTATTCAGCCATAAATCAGCCCAAATGTATTCAATATCAGAAAAAATAAGCATTACCGGAAAAACTTCTGTTGAAAAAAGCTCTTTCATCAATGATGAGGCTCTCCCTTCAGCAATAACCACTTTCAGCTGCTGTGATTGCGGGAACAAAAACACGATTGCAATAGCTCCCTACGAATCAGGATATCCCATCTTTCAGCTTTATAATGAAAATAAAGTATTATCCAAAGATGAATTATTAAAACAGGGAATTGTCAACGAAACCTCTCAAAGAGTGCTTCATTTCGGAGAACTGACAGTCAATGATCTGCCAACATTATACTTTGGTACGGACTGTACTTCATGTCATTCAAAATACATCTGTGTATTCAGCTATGGAGAAAAACAACCGGGTCTGGAAATATTAACGATTTCCGGTATCTGGAAATACGAATAACTGAAATCATTTCCATTAATATTATAAAGGTCTACAACTTTAAAGTTGTAGACTTTTTCTTAACTTAGCAGACAAACTAATTTCAACCATGAAGCACGTCTACAAATGAGAAAAATAGCCCTATTTCTTTTTGCACTATACTTTGGATCAGTATTTTCACAAAAAACACTGTCTAAATATCCTGAAGGTCAGTTCCCTTATAAAGAAGGTCCTGTCCAAATGTCTGCAGACATGCAGAACTATTTTCTGAAAAGCGGTGCAAAACCTTGTGATAAAAACCAGATGTATTTTGTAACCTTAAAAATTGATAACACCGGTAAACCTTCTTTGGTAAAGAAAAAGAGTGATGATGCTATTATAGAAAAAAATAAATGTGCATTCGATCTCGCTATAAAGTCTATAGGAAGCCTGAAAAACTGGCATCCTGCGGAAGAAAACGGAGAAAAAGCCATTGCTTATTTTGATTTTCCTTTTTTTCCACAAGACTTTTTTGAAAATTATAAACCCGATTACGACCTTTCAAAACTATACCAATATCCTGACCTGCCTGGTGGATCGCATGAGTTGAGAAAACAAATCCATAAAAAACTGGAAGGATATTTAGATCCTACATCATATAGTGCGAACGGAAAATTTATTATTTCTTTCACCATAGATACGGACGGCAGTATTTCTACCGTAGATATCGAACCTAAAATAGATAATAGCGAACCGTTTTTTGAGGATATAAAATTTATTTTGAAAAAAATCAAAGTAAAATGGAATCCCGGAAAAATTAAAGGACAACCTATAAAATCAAAATTCAGAATGCCATTTAATTTTAAATCAAGAGATTTAGATTAAGATTCTCAAAAAGCAGTTCTTTTGTGCTTTGCATTTTATCCCTGTATATTTCACATTTTACAAATCCTTTTCTATCTTTGTGGGAAATAAAAAATTCATGGATAAAATTGATAGTCTGAACCAAGTAGCAGAATTCCATACTACTTTCAAAGCCCCTATTTTAGATACCCCACAAATTCCTTCTCCGGAAAGATGCAATCTCAGAGTAGAACTTTTACAGGAAGAACTTAATGAGTTAAAACAGGCGATTGCCGATAATAATATTGTAGAAATTGCAGATGCACTTTGTGATTTACAGTATGTTTTAAGTGGTGCGGTGCTGGAATTCGGACTTGGCAACAAATTTGTAGAGCTATTCAACGAAGTTCAGCGTTCCAATATGTCGAAAGCATGTGATAATGAAGAGCAGGCAAAAGAAACAGTTGAATTTTACAAGGAAAAAGAAGTAGAATCTTTCTATGAAAAGTCCGGAGAAAAATTTAATGTTTACAGACAGGCAGATCATAAAGTATTAAAAAACAAATACTACTCTCCTGCTGATTTAAAATCAATTATCGAAAAATAAAATATGAAAAAATTTATTACCAATATTGTTGCCGTTTCAAGCTTATTTTTAGCTGCACAACAGCTTAGCGCTCAAAAAGTAGTGGTAAACCGCGAGGTTGACACTCAGAATGACGGCAAAATGCTTTTGGGAAACCAACTGAAAGAGCAGTTTTTAAAAGCGCCTTATGCAGATTGGTACGTAAAAGAACATGATGAATATGTCCTTGACCAAAAAGCAGTCAGTGAATTAAAAAAAGAGAAAATCGGGTCTTATGACATCCTTGTTTTCATGGGAACATGGTGTGAAGACAGCCACAGAGATTTTCCGAGACTGATGAAAATATTGGAAGCCGTAAATTATCCGGAAAACAAACTGACTATCATTGCAGTAAACCGCAAAAAAGAATCTCCTACCGGGGATGAAAGCCTTTACAATCTTCAGAAAGTTCCTACCATTATCCTGAAAAGATATGGAAAAGAAGTGGGAAGAATTGTAGAAATGCCTACCAGCGGATATATTGAAAGAGATTTAGCTGAAATTCTTAAAAAGAATGATTCATCTGTTATCAAAGAAATTTTTAAATAGATTTTGAGAAATTATAGAACCATATTATCCTTTGCAGCCGGTGCCGGCGCTATGGTACTTCTGTTCTTTGGTCTGAAGTCCTGCCTGAATCTTGGAAATAAAACGGAACAGTCGGATTATTATATCCTGACCAATCAGATTTCCAAGATGAATAAAATGGTGGTATTGGAACAGAATACTTCCAGCATGCAGAAAACCAAGATGGGTTATGAAGTTTTTGGAAAAGAAATCTCCAGCAACAGTATTATAACCTATACCAAAACTAATGCACAGGTTTCCTATGATCTTAATAAAATGAAGATTGAAGTAGATTCCATCAATAAAAAGCTGGTGATTACTGAGCTTCCTGATGCTGAGATCCGAATTACGCCAAGTGTTGAGATTCAATCTCTGGATGATTCTTTCATTAACAGAATTTCAGAAAAGGATATTAAAAACGTTACAGCAAAAGCTAAGGAAACAGCAGAAAAATCAATTGACCAGAATCAGCTGAGAAATGAAGGCCGCAAACAATTGATGGAAAACCTGAATAATATTTTTGTTTTGGCAAAAGCCCTGAATTATACCATAGAGGACAAAACCGGTAAAATTGGTATTTTGGGACTTTAAATTTTCCCCTTTGGCAAACCCTTTGAATATTAATTTACATGTTCTTGGAACTTAAAACGTAAAGTCATGGATACAAAAGGAAACACCAAAAAGAAAGAATCTGCCAATACAGCAGAGACCAAAAAGCAAAATCAGGATTTTCAGAATATTCCTGCTGCATCGAAAAAGACCAATCCGCCTGATATTGACAAAGAAGATATACAGAAATCATCAAAGAACAAATCAGGAAAAACGGATAATACAAAAGACAAAAAGTAATAAGACTTTTTATAATTGAAAAGTTCCGTCTCATGTGAGGCGGAACTTTTCGTTCTAACTATCTAACTGAACTTTTGTTTTCTATACAATGGTGGATTTCCCGATCTTTACATTTTCAAAATTATAATATGATGTTTCGGAATATCTGATATGGTCTGCAATAAAGCTTCCCACTTCACTTGTGGAATAATATTGTTTCGTATTAAGATCAACGGTAACATATTTATTTTCAATAGCATGTTCTACAGACTGTCTCAATTTATCAGCTGCAGCCTGTAAATTAAGATGATCCAGCATCATAGCCACACTTAAAATAGAAGCAACAGGATTTGCAATACCTTTTCCTTTAGCCTGAGGATAAGACCCATGGATAGGCTCAAACAGAGCATTCTTCTCTCCTACTGAAGCAGACGGTAACAACCCGATAGAACCACCGATCACACTTGCTTCGTCTGAAATAATATCGCCAAACATATTTTCCGTTAAAATAACATCAAAATGCTTAGGATTAAGAATCAGCTGCATGGCGGCATTGTCTACAAACATATAATCAAGCTGTACATCAGGATATTCAGGGGCAATTTCCTGGCAGGTTTTTCTCCACAACCTCGAAGTATCAAGAACATTTGCTTTATCAATAAGCGTAAGCTTCTTCTTTCTTTTCCGGGCTTCCTGAAATGCCATATGTGCAATCGGAATAATATCTTCACGGCTGTATTTGCAAACGTCATAAGCATATGCTCCATCCGGGTCAGTAAATTTTTCACCAAAATAAATTCCGCTTACCAGCTCTCTGAAAATCTGGATATCAGCACCTTCAATAATTTCCCTTTTCAGCGGACTCTTATCGATCAGTGACGGATATGTCTTCAATGGACGGATATTGGCAAACAGTCCCAGCTCTTTACGAAGTTTTAACAATCCCTGTTCAGGCCTTACTTTTGCTTCCGGATTATTATCAAACACCGGATCGCCGATAGCTCCGAAAAGTACAGCATCTGATTCTTTACATATCTTTAATGTCTCTTCAGGCAGAGGATTTCCTGTCTTAAAAATAGCTTCTGCTCCGATTAATCCGTAGTCAAAATGAAATTTACATTGAAAAACTTCAGCAATAGTATCTAATATTTTAATGCTTTCACTGATAATTTCCGGGCCGATCCCGTCTCCTGGAAGAACCGCGATTTTAAAATAATTGTCGCTCATTTGTTTTTTGTGTTTTTAGTTCAAATTCTGTAATGGCCTGTTTTCTGCTGATTAAGAAATCAATATCATCATAACCGTTCAGCAGGCATATTTTTTTATAAGAGTCCAATTCAAAGGTTTCTGTGGTATCCTTGAAACTGACAGACTGTAATTCTACGTCAATAGCAATTTCCTGATCAGGATTTTCATTGATTCCTTCTAAAATTTCTTTTAAAAACCCTTCGGAAACCTTTACAGGAAGAAGTCCGTTATTCAAAGCATTTCCTTTGAATATATCAGCAAAATAACTTGAAATGATGACTTTAAAGCCATAATCTGTTAACGCCCAGGCCGCATGCTCCCTGCTGCTTCCGCAGCCGAAATTGTTTCCGGCGACAAGAATTTCACCACTGAACCTAGGATTGTTTAAAACAAAATCAGGATTCGGTTCTCCTGTATGAATATTAAACCTCCAGTCTCTGAACAGATTCTCTCCGAAACCTTTCCGGTCTATACTTTTAAGAAATCTTGCAGGAATAATCTGATCTGTATCTATATTTTCTGCCGGTAACGGAACCGCAGTGGATTTTATAATAACTAATTTTTGCATGTACTTTTAAGGGGTTTAGTTTAAACTTTCAAAAGCTGAAATTTTACCTTCTATGGCTGCTTTTGCTGCAGTGAGCGGACTGGCAAGAATAGTTCTTGCCCCCTGACCCTGCCTGCCTTCAAAGTTTCTGTTGGAAGTGGAAACACAATATTCTCCTTCCGGAATCTTGTCATCATTCATTGCCAGACATGCAGAGCATCCCGGCTGACGGATCTGAAAACCTGCATCATTAAAGATTTTATCCAGTCCTTCCTCATAAATCTGTTTCACCACCTGCTGAGATCCGGGAACGATCAATGCTTTTACCGCTTCCGCTTTGCTTTTTCCTTTGATGTACTGAGCTGCAGAACGGAAATCTTCTATCCTTGCATTGGTACAGCTTCCTATAAAAACATAATTAACCCTGATACTGTTAACTGCTTGTCCGGCTTCCAGTCCCATATATTGTAATGCCTTCTCTTCAGATTCATTCTGCGGCGCAGGAATAAGTTCACGGATTGAAATACCCATTCCCGGATTGGTACCGTAAGTAATCATCGGATAAATATCTGATGCATCAAAACTTAGTTCTTTATCAAATACAGCACCTTCATCGGTTTTCAATGTCTTCCAGTACTCTACTTTTTCTTCCCATTCTTCTCCTTCCGGTGCGAATTTTCTTCCTTTTACGTATTCAAAAGTGGTATCATCCGGAGCAATCATTCCTCCTCTGGCCCCCATTTCAATACTCATATTGCACACGGTCATTCTTCCTTCCATCGACATTTCTTCAAATACATTCCCTGCATATTCACAGAAATATCCCGTTCCTCCGTCTGTTCCTATTTTTGAAATGATATAAAGAATCACATCTTTAGGCTGAACATTTTCGTTCAATTTGCCATTGACTGTAATTCTCATTGATTTCGGTTTATTCAGCAATAAACATTGGCTGGCAAATACCTGAGCGACCTGGCTTGTTCCTATTCCAAAAGCGATAGTTCCAAATGCTCCGTGGGTAGAGGTATGACTGTCACCGCAAACAATACTCATTCCTGGCTGGGTAATTCCCAGTTCCGGAGCGATAATATGTACGATTCCTTGATACTGATGCCCTAATCCGAAAAGTTCGATATTATTTTTCTTACAGTTTTCCGTAAGCTGTTCTACCTGATTTCTTGAAAGTTCATCTCTGATAGGCTGCTCCTGATGCAAAGTGGGTACATTATGATCCGCGGTGGCAACAATCTGTTCCGGTCTGAATATTTCCAGGTTTCTGGATTCCAGTTCTGCAAAAGCCTGAGGACTGGTTACCTCATGAATCAGGTGTTTGTCTATATAAATGATCTGAGGTCCGTCAGGAATGGTTTCTACCACGTGAGCGTCCCAAACTTTATCAAAAAGTGTCTTTTTACTGTTGTTCATTGTTTACTTTATCTTGATTTTAAATCAAACCTATCCTATTTTTCTGGCGAAAGAATGCATCATCATGTTGAGATCCTCATTATCTATTTCTTTTTTAAGGTCAGCGATCTTCAGAAATTCCTGGTACAGGTAATCAAGTTCATTCTTGGTAACTTCATACCCGATATGTTTAAAACGATACGCCAAAGCCGAGCGCCCGCTTCTGGCCGTAAGGATAATGGAAGAGGCGTTCACTCCTACTTCTGCAGGATCAATGATTTCATAGGTTTCCCTGTTTTTGATCACTCCATCCTGATGAATTCCCGAGCTGTGGGCAAAAGCATTGGCTCCTACAATAGCTTTGTTGGGCTGCACTGCCATTCCCATCAGATCGGATACCATGGCACTCATCTCATTCAGCATTCTGGAATTTACATTGGTATACAGATTCAGGTCTTTATGCTGTTTTAAAATCATTACAACTTCTTCCAATGCTGTATTGCCAGCTCTTTCTCCCAGCCCGTTGATGGTACATTCAATCTGGCGTGCTCCGTTAATTGCCCCGGCAATAGAATTGGCAGTAGCCAATCCGAGATCGTTATGACAATGGCACGACAATACTGCTTTTTCAATACCCTTTACATTTTCTCTCAGATATTTTATTTTCTGACCGTATTCTTCCGGCAGACAGTATCCTGTTGTATCGGGAATGTTCAGTACTGTAGCTCCGGCTTTAATAACGGCTTCACAAACCCTTGCAAGATATTCATTATCTGTTCTTCCTGCATCTTCAGCATAGAATTCTACATCTTCCACATATGTTTTGGCATACCTTACTGCTTCTGCCGCTCTTTCAATAATATCTTCCCTTGTTGAGTTGAATTTGTATTTAATATGAGAATCCGAAGTTCCGATACCGGTATGAATTCTTGGTCTTTTTGCAAATTTCAAAGCTTCCGCTGCCGTATCAATATCTTTTTTATTGGCTCTTGTTAATCCGCATACCTTAGCATTTCTTACCAGTTTTGAAATTTCTGAAACCGATTCAAAATCTCCCGGACTGGAAATCGGAAACCCTGCTTCAATGATATCAATTCCCAGCTCATCAAGCTTTTCAGCAATAATCAGTTTCTGTTCCGTATTCAGTTTACATCCCGGAACCTGCTCCCCGTCTCTCAGTGTCGTATCAAAAATTTCAATTTTTTCGGAATTCATAAATGAAGTTTTTTACTTAATTTTGATTCAAAACTACAGCTTGCAATATTTTTTCATTTTCACATTTTTTGAAAATTACAATATTCAACAGTTGAAAAAACAATCTTATTTATCTATTAATCAGTAATTTAATTTATAAAAATTTACAATGGCAGAATTGCAGAAAGATTTTTTGTTTGTATTGGTAAAGTCATTGACTACTTCTGAAAAGCGACAGTTTAAGCTGTATGTAAACCGTCTCGGAATTAATGTTGATGCTAAATTTCTTCTGCTCTTTTCTGAGATGGATAAAATGAAGGAATATGATGAAACGGTGATTATTGAGAAAAAAATTTCTACCAAACAACAGCTTTCCAACCTTAAAGCGCATCTTTATAAACAGATTCTGGTAAGCCTTCGTATGAACCCGAGTCATCAGAATTATAGAATTCAGCTTCGGGAACAGCTGGATTTTGCCAATATTCTGTACCAGAAAGGTCTTTATAAGCAGGCTTTAAAAATATTAGATAAGACTAAACAGACTGCGCTGGAGCTGGACGAAAAAAGTATTGCTTCCGAAATTATTGACCTTGAGAAAGTAATTGAATCACAATTCATTACACGAAGTATCGAAGGCCGCGCTGAAGAGCTTATCAAACAGTCTCAGGAGATCAGTAAACAAAACCGCTACACCACAAAACTTTCCAACCTTTCGTTGAAGTTATACAGTGAAATGCTTACCCATGGTTATGTAAAAAATGATACAGACCGGCAGGAAGTCATGGATATTTTCAATGCTGAAATTAAAAATATCAATCCCGAAAAACTGAATTTCACTGAAAAATTATGGTATTATAAAGCTCATGTGTGGAAGAACCAGCTTTTGCAGGATTATAAATACACTCTGAAATATGCTTATCAGTGGGTAGATCTCTTTCATAAGAAGCCCGAAATGATTTACAGTCATCCGGTTTGGTATATCAAAGGAAATACTTATCTGCTCAAGATCCTTTTCCTGTATGGAAATATTGATATTCTGGAGGAGCATTTTGAGAATTTTAATAAAATGGTACATGCGGAGAATTTTGTTCAGAATGAAAATCTTCAGTCCCTTATTTTCCTTACCCAATACAATACATTGATGAATATTCATTTTGTAAAAGGAGAATTTTTTACCGGCACAAAACTTATTCCTGAAGTGGAATTGAAAATGGAAAAGCTGAGAGAGAGAATTGATGAGCATCATTTTATGATTCTTTACCTTAAAATGGCTGCCATGTTTTTCGGCAGTAAAATGTTTGAGAAATCAATTGAGTATTCAATGAGGGTAATAGAATCCAAAGGTAATGTACAGGAGGATCTCCTGTTCCATACAAGAATTCTGATCTTAATGGCGAAATATGAATCGGGTAAAGATGAAGATTATGATGAATTTATTGCTTCTACACTGAAGTTTGCCAGAAAAATGAAAAAACCGGAAGAATTCCATTTTGAAAGCATTCAGTTTTTTAAGATTCTTAATAATCAGCTGCCGGATCAGAGACAGAAAGCCTTTGAAAATTTTGATAAAAAGCTGGAAGAATTCTCAAAAAATGAATATTACAGACGTTCATTATTCTATATTGACATTCATGGATGGATCAAGTCTAAAGTCCAGCATGTGGATGTTATTGAAATTATCAAGCAGAAAGTAAGGTATAAAAGAAAACATTAACCAGCACAAAATAAACACCTGTTTTTAAGCATATTAAAATACATTATTTAATGTAAAATAAAACAGTAAAAAATCCCGCAGATTTAGCTTATGATCACAGATGAATATAAATCTGTTTTAATTTCCAAATCTGCAGGATAATAAAATTATCTTAACGGTATCCTACTTATACATATTTTCTATAAAATTCAGAGCATTTCTGTGGCTGATTTTTTCTGCCAGTTCAGATGAAAATCGTTTTTCAATTTCTTTATTGATTGCAGGGTATCCCGAAGCATTGGAATGTTCAGGAAAGAAAAAAGGATGACGGGATGTCTCAGGATGATCCTTCCAATAGAAATAGTCTGCTCCATAGGCGATACTGTTTTCTCCGCCAAGATCTAACCCATATCGGATATGCTCGTAAACTCTATCCGGGTTTTCCGCATCTACATAATCTTTGATAAAATTCAGACCAATCAGCCCTTTCCTTTTAATTACTTCCTTTACAAGTTCATCAGGAAGATTTCTGTTGTTCTGATAAACAGACCTGTAGTTGGAATGACTTGCCAGAACCGGAATTGAATAGTTTCTCTGATCAATATAAGTGAAAATATCGTAGGCCAGCTGATCACTTGTATGAGCCAGATCAATAGCAATATTGCGGTCAGCAATATAATCAATCAGGACTTTTCCATCATCCTTTAAGCCGGCGGTGGCATTATTTCCCCCTCCAAAACGGTTTTCAAGGTGATGCGTTATTCCAATGTAAAAGACTTTTTCTACATTCTCAATCATCGTTTCCAGATTTTTGAATCCGGAGTCAAGACTTTGATTTTCATCACAGAAAGCGGATGCATTTTCAATGGAAGCAGTAATTCCTATCCGGTTTTCATTGCCAGCCTCTTTGTAATTGTCCTTATTAAATAGAAAAAAGTTCTCATTTTTAGTAAGACTTGAAAATAACCGGCTTTGTTCCAATCCATAATTGGTACTGTTTGCTCCTGTTCCTGCATACATGGCCATCACCTGAACTTTTACATTTCCTTCCTGCAGATAAGGAAGAGAACAGCCCAGCTCTTTATCATCCAGAGTGGTACCTGATCTTAGCAGATAATAAAGTAAATCGCAGTGAAGGTCAATATTCATTGTGCTCATATTAAATTATAATTCGTTCATTATTAAAGTTTTAAATCAGAAAATAAGCTTTACTATTGAGATACTGGATAACAAAAAAACAGAAGATATTTTTCTGTAAAAAACTGATTATAGAATCTGACGAAACAAAAACAGTCCTGATCTTTTTTATTTTAAATATTAATTCTCATTCTAATTGTAAGCTAATATAGTATTTTATCTAAAAAATGCGTATTTTTGCATCTTAAAATTTCTTAGTAAACAATGATAAAAATTACACTTCCAGACAATAGTGTCAAAGAATTCGAGGGAGCAGTTACTCCCCTAGATGTGGCAAAATCTATAAGCGAGGGATTGGCTAGAAATACCATTTCCGCAATTGTTAATGACAAACAAGTAGAAACGACCACACCTATAACCACGGATTCTACGGTACAGCTTTTGACCTGGAATGATGATCTTGGAAAGAAGGCTTTCTGGCACTCTTCTGCCCACCTTCTGGCGCAGGCAATCCTTGAATTTTATCCTGATGCTAAGTTGACCATTGGTCCTGCGATAGAAAACGGATTCTATTATGATGTTGATTTCGGAGATGAGAGCTTGTCTGAAAAAGATTTTGAAAAGATCGAGAAAAAGATCCTGGAAAATGCGAAAAAAGGATCTACCTTCTCCTTATATCCGGTTTCTAAAGAAGAAGCTTTAAAGACTTATGCAGACAATCCGTACAAAGTGGAGCTGATCTCTAATCTTAATGATGGAGAAATCACTTTTGTAACGCATGATAACTTCACAGATTTATGCCGTGGTGGTCACATTCCGAATACAGGAATTGTAAAAGCGGTTAAAATATTAAACGCAGCAGGAGCCTACTGGAGAGGAAATGAAAAGAATCCGCAGTTGACCAGAGTATATGGTATCTCCTTCCCTAAGCAAAAAGATCTTACTGAATATCTTGAAAGATTGGAAGAAGCAAAAAGAAGAGATCACAGAAAATTAGGGAAAGAACTTGGAATTTTTGCATTCTCTGAAAAAGTAGGGGCCGGGTTACCGCTTTGGTTGCCAAAAGGAACTGCCTTGAGAAGAAAACTGGAAAATTTTCTTTCTGATGCTCAGAAAAAAGGAGGTTATGAATTTGTAATGTCTCCACATATCGGAGCAAAAGAATTATATGTAACTTCAGGACACTGGGATAAATACGGAGAAGACAGCTTCCAGCCGATTAAAACTCCGAATGAAGGAGAAGAATTTTTGCTGAAGCCAATGAACTGTCCTCACCACTGTGAAATTTACAAAACTTCACAATGGAGCTACAGAGATTTGCCAAAAAGATATGCAGAATTCGGTACGGTATACAGATACGAGCAAAGTGGAGAACTTCACGGATTAACAAGAGTTCGTGGATTTACCCAGGATGACGCTCACCTTTTCTGTACTCCGGATCAGCTTTCTGAAGAATTTGAGAAAGTAATTGACCTTACGCTTTATGTTTTCAAGTCGTTAGGGTTTGAAGATTTTGTAACTCAGGTTTCATTAAGAGATCCTGAAAACAAACAAAAATATATCGGTTCTGATGAAAATTGGGAGAAAGCAGAAAGTGCCATCATCAATGCTGCAGAAAAGAAAGGTTTAAAAACAGTTATCGAGTACGGGGAAGCTGCATTCTATGGCCCTAAGCTTGACTTTATGGTTAAGGATGCTTTAGGAAGAAAATGGCAGTTGGGAACCATTCAGGTAGATTATAACCTTCCGGAAAGATTTGATCTTCATTATATCGGAAGTGATAACGAAAAGCACAGACCGGTAATGATCCACAGAGCACCTTTTGGTTCTATGGAACGTTTTATCGCTATTCTGCTGGAGAATACAGCTGGTGATTTCCCGTTATGGCTAAGCCCTGATCAGTTTATTATTCTACCGATCAGTGAAAAATATGTAGATTATTCAAAAAAAGTTTCACAATTTTTGGAAAATCACGATATTAGCGGTCAGATTGATGACAGAAACGAGAAGACCGGTAAAAAAATCCGTGATGCGGAATTGAAGAAAATTCCTTTCATGCTTGTAGTAGGAGAAAATGAAGAAAAAGAAGGCACGATTTCTGTAAGAAGACGTGGTGAAGGAGATCTTGGAGTGATGAAGCTGGAGGATTTTGTAGCTTACTTTAAAAAGGAAGCCGCCATATAAAATTGAATTAAAAGATTAAAAAAATTAATAATTAAAAGCTTGATTTACACTTAGTAATTTTTCAATATTTTATTCTTTAATCTTTTAATTTAAAATAAAATAGTAATTAACCAATAAAATTATAATACAATAGCACAAAGATTTAACAACAGGGGCCCACAGAGACGTCCGGTACAAGAGGACGCTCACTTGATCAACGATAAAATTCGTGTGAGAGAGCTTCGTTTGGTGGGCGATAACGTAGAGCCGGGAATTTATCCAATCGACAAAGCAAGACAGATTGCTGCGGAACAGGAATTGGATTTAGTAGTCATTTCTGACAAGGCAGAACCATTTATTGCAAGAGTATTGGAATACAAGAAATTCTTATACGAGCAAAAGAAAAAACAGAAGGAACTTAAAGCCAAGCAGGTAAAAGTGGTAGTAAAAGAGATCCGTTTCGGACCTCAGACGGATGACCATGATTACGAATTCAAAAAGAAGCATGCTGAAAAATTCCTTGAAGAAGGTTCTAAATTAAAAACCTACGTATTTTTTAAAGGACGTTCGATTATCTTTAAGGATCAGGGAGAAATCCTGCTTTTAAAGCTTGCCCAGGAACTGGAGCATGTGGGAAAAGTAGACCAGCTGCCTAAACTTGAAGGAAAAAGAATGATTATGATGATGAGTCCTAAAAAACCGGCAAAATAATTAAGTCATTATTTTACATACAAACCTCAAAGCAATTTGAGGTTTTTTTATTGCTTTTTGAGAAAAAAACCGTTGATCAGGACTACTGAATCAACGGTCAATCCTTTAAAAGATATTTATCCTTCGAAATCTCCGCAATCATGCTCTTTAAAAAGAGGTAAAGCTTTTTGAGTAGTGAAATATTTAGAAACTCTTTTGTTTTTTAATTCCAGCTTCTGGCCTTCTATCACCAGTTCGTAGACCGGAGCCTTATCAATTTGGGTTACAATATATGTTCTTTCCGGAGTTGTAAAGACCGCTTTATTTCCAGCTCCGTCAGAGAACGAAAAATCGTGAATTTCAAAGGTGTCCTTTTCATCACAGACATTTGTCCATTTGATGGTCTTCTTTGTGATAGACAGCCTTGCCAGGTCGCACGAATAACAGTTTCCGGAGAACTCTACCCCATATTTTTCATATACATTGGTGCTCCTGATATTCAATACATCAATAGGAACCAATGATGAAAAATCGCCTGGAATCTCCAATTCCGATATATTCTTTTTTACCTGGGCAGGAGCAGAAATCTGCTTTACGTTTGACTTTGCAGAATCTGTTTTGTCCATTTTTTTATCTGCTGCAGGTGAACAGGAATCTAACAGCATGATCAAAACTGAGAGGCTGGTTATTATGTTTTTCATCTTTAAAATAATTTACAGTATCTGGTTTATCTTTTTGTAAAATTCTCCAAAATCCTTCGTTCAATATATCCCTGTTTTCAGCCATTTCTTCCCTATTACAGGCGGTTTTGCTGTATACCGTCTGAATACAGATACACTCACTGCAAAGAATATCTTCATTTATTAATTTATTTTCCACAGATTTCAAAAATTACGCAGATCAGTATGTTTATTAAATATTGCCGTCCGGATATAAGATTAAAAATCGACATTGTGAAAACATAAATCAAAAAGGCAATTCAAAAACCCCTGAAACCAGCCAGTGCATATGGATATAAAGTCCAATATCTTTGCAGCAATTATTTAAAGAGATACAATGAAAAAATTAAGTTTGACCATCCTTTTTTGTTTGTTAAGTTGTATGGCTTTTGCCCAATCATTAAAAGTCGTTATCAAACAGGATGGAAAAGTTATTGAGCCGGTAAATGATGTTTATGAACTGAAAAAATCACCTTTCCTTTTTGAAATTACATCAACGAATCTGGAGGGCTTTTTAGTGGGTGCCACTACCAATAAGGATATTTATGCAGGAGCTCTTGGCGTTTTAAATACTGAAGTTGAATGGTTTCAGAATACGGGTATGGCAGAGGAATTATATAACAAGGACAAAGAAATGTTTCTGATGGATTCAGCGCCTTCCTACTGGTACTATACAGACGCGAAAGATCACAGGTTTGACAAAAACCCTAAAGGCAATGCCAAGCAATGGACTGCTACACGTACTATTACAAGGTTTTATGATATTATGGTAGATCAGCCAATCAATTTGAAAGATTTTAACGGCAGCGTTTTCATGCTGATGTATCAGCCTGTATATAATGACGAGTATGATTTAACAGATAAGAAAAACCTGTTTCAGGCTGCGTTGAAATTCAGAGATTAGTCAATACACACCAAAATTATTTGATTATATAAGAAAAAGGCTGCTTTCATTATGAAAACAGCCTTTTTTACGATACCTGTTTTATTCAATAATCAACCCGTATTCTATAGCTAATCTGATGGCTGAACTAAGATTGGATGTCTGAAACTTTTCAATAAGATTTTTCCTGTGGCTTTCTACGGTGTGAGGACTTATAAACAATTTTTCTGCCATTTGATTCGTAGTAAGTCCTTTGGCTGCCTCAGCCAGGATTTCCTTCTCTCTGCGGGTCAGTTTCGGAACGTGGTTTAATCCGTCAGCTGATTTTTTCTTCAGAACAGATCGGGTTTGTGAACATAAAAACTGTTCTCCTTCATATACGGCAGTAATACCCTCCAAAATCTCGGAAACAGACGCATTCTTTTGAATATATCCCAAAGCACCTTCAGCTAAAGTACTGTTGATTACAGGCAGTTCATTGTGTACGCTTAGGATTATAATCCGGAGATTTCTGTACTTCTTCTTTAGAGGTTTAATAAGCTCAATGCTGTTGGTATCAGCAAGGTTGATGTCCAGTAATAAAATATCTACAGCCTGTTTTGCAAGGCCTTCATTCATTTCCGAAACATTTTTGAAGCAATCTACCACATCTATTGTGCTGCTGTTTCCTAAAATATTCTTCAATCCTTCCAAAAGAAGTGGATGATCGTCTGTTATGGCTACTTTTATCATGTTTAATGAATAGGGATTTGAATTTCTATACTGGTACCAATATTCAATTCGGACGTGATATTCATCATTCCTTTTAAAAACTGGACCCTTAATTCTATATTGTGAAAACCTGCTGTTTTCCTCACGTCCAGGGCTGCGAGGTCAAAGCCTTTACCATTGTCCTCTACCGTAACGTTCAGCTGGTTTTGTTCTTCGCTTATCTGAATAATAATTTCCGAAGTATCGGCATGTTTTATAGCATTGTTTACCAGTTCCTGAATGATTCTGTAAACGATCAGCTGTTTTTCCTGGGACAACGAATTGCTGTAACTGATAAATTCGGTATGGATATCCAGTGCATTGTTGGATACACGGGAAGCAAACTCTTCAATAGCAACCTCCAAACCGTATTTCATCAGTAAATCAGGCATTAAATTATGTGCGACACGTCTTAACTCTTCTACAGCGCCATCAATCTGTTCAAGTGATTTTGTAATTCCTTCCTGTAAATTTTCGGACTGCAGAGGATTTAAGTAAGACAGCTGATGTTTGGTTCCGGAAAGCAGTCCGCCCAGTCCGTCATGGAGATCACGGGCCAGCCGGCCACGCTCCTGTTCCTGTCCTTCAAGCAAAGCCGTAAGTGTAGAAATCTTTGAGTTCTGTTTCTCCTGCTCCATAGCCAAAGCATGCAGTTCCTCTCTCCTTTTAATGGCCCTGGCACGCTGTTTATAGGCATAAAGCAGCAAGAATATCAGAACGATAAAAAAGATGATAAAGAAGACATAATAGGTATTGATCTTTTCTTTAAAAGCGAGCAGCTTTTTGTAACTGTTGATGTCATTATTTTTTTGCCGGGTCTCTAACTTTGCCAAACGAAGCTGCTGTTCTTTTTTCTCTGATTCAAGTTCTGAAAACTTCAGTCGTTCACGCTGGTTTTCTTCTACCAGTTTTAAGTTGTTGTACACCTGTTCGCGCTGTGCCCGGACTATGTTAATCAACTTGATTTCCTGCGCTTTCTTATCACTTTCAAGCTGCAGCTTGATATACTTCTGTTCCTGCCTTTCTTTATCAAACTGAGATTCCAGTCTTTTGGTAATATCCAGCTTTTCCTGATCGTAAACGCTTTTGTATTGATCAACATAGCTTTTATAATAAGTCAGAGCTTCCTTGTAATTCCCCTGTTCTTCACTAATTCTGGATAAAGATTCAAGAACAGCCAGTTCAATCCTCTGATCTCTGACCGGACTTTTTCCAATTTCCATAGAAGCTTTCAGAAAGTAGGACTTCGCCAAATCATAATTTTTATCCTGTATGGCCAGTTCAGCCAATATTCCGAATGAAGAAGCAATGTGAATGGCATCTCCTGTTTCCAGGCTCACACTATTCGCCAGCTGGGCATACTGCATTGCTTTCTTGCTGTCAAAACCGGTATATAAATTGGCTAAATTGATTGCGGCATATGAAAGACTGCTCCTGCTGAGCATCATATTTTTATTCTTGTTGAATGTAGTAATGGCCTGCAGATAATACTGTTCTGTTTTATTTCTAAACTCCGTATTGGACGGATATTGGGTATATTTTTGTTCATATACATAGCCCATCCGCATATAGGCATCGAAAATAAGATTGGGATCGTTTTGTTTGGATGCCAAGAGCAAAAACTGCTTGCTGTATTTCTCCTCCAGCTGGTATTCATTGAGGTTGGCATAAATAGCAGACAGCTCTTTAGCTGCATTGCCAAATCTTGCATACAATGTAGAGGTCGTTGGTGAGTTTTCGAAATAATCAATAGCTTTTAAATAGGCAGCAACAGCATCTGTTGTTTTATTATTACGTTCCAGAATCCAGCCTTTTGCATAATAGTAATAGCCTTTAGTCTCGGTACTACCCGTTTTTAAACTATATACCCTTGCCATATCGAGGCTTTTCAGGGATTCCGCTGTTTTATTATCCAGCCGGTAATTCATGGCCTGCACAGCATATAAAATTGTGGCATATTTTCCATCAGGCTGCTTTCTGGCGATGGAAATATTGGTCTCTAAAACCTGATAAGATTTGGATTTGAGATCATGAAAAAATAAGGCACTTGCGTATTTGGGAGCAAGATTAAGCTGCTCCGGTATATTTGACGCATGGCTGTATTCCTTTTCTAATTTGCTTAAAACGTCCTGTGCATGAACAAAAAACGGACTGACAAGTAAAGTAAATATAAATAATAGCCTGCGTATCAAATCTTTTTCTTTATAAGTTGTAATATAATAAAGACTGTAAATATAAGTAAATACCTGCTAATCGATCTTAGTCTGTTTCCTGAACCGAAAAGTAACAGCAAACAATTACTTTTACAGCTTCTTTTCCTCCCGATTTTACCTGGCTGTTGTTTTTACCCATATTTTTTTGTTGTGTCCGTTCGAAATAAGAATTTATCATTCAATCGGGTATGAAAAAGAAAGCTATAAAAGTTATACATTCATATTTATCTGAGAAAACAGCTATCAGTAATCATTGTAAATCATGAATTTTAAGCATTTTATCCCTGACAAATTTTTGGATCAAAGATAGCAATAGAGGCTGTATGAAAATATCCCTGATAACAGTGGTTTTTAGTCTGTTCCGTTTCGGTTAGGCTTTATGAAATTCTTTATGGCATATAGGTTCCACCTTGTTCAAATAACATCATATAGCAAAAAGAAACAGCCAGAACAACTCCGATAAGTCCGGAAATAATAAATAAAAGAAGATAGTATGAAGCCTTTTTATTGTTCTTCTGTAAAGAATTAATAATCAAACTAATGAGTGTACACATTAATCCTGCTCCGAAGAATATGATTAACACAGCAAGGAACAATGCTCTTTCAAGGTGTAAATCTGCGGATGAAAGCATAAGTAATTAAATTTATAGGTTAGAATAAAAGCTCCAAAACTTATTTATCGTATTAAATTTCAATATTAGAGAGAATTACCGGATATGACAATCCCGATTATCAGGTATATTAAAATAGTATGTGCAACATATCGGAGAAACCGTTTTATTTAACGCCATTTAAGATTTTTCAGGAGAGATTTCAAAGAGTGATCATTTGGCCAATGAAAAAAAGTATTCACACTTCCTCAAAAAACTGAAATTTTATTTCTAATCTCCATTTTTTATACGAGTTGCCACTCTTAAGCCGAAACACTTCCCAGATATTATCCTTTCAATCATAATTTGTTTATAGTACAATATTACAACACTAACTGCAATTCAAATCAGTAATACACATATTAATACACTAATTAGTGTATTATATTAAATCAAAAACACCATTAAATAAAGCGTTCAACAACAATTATTTAATCTCAAATTTGTGATTTAATATATTATAACTTACTTTTGCCGCGTTAAACCGTAACATATGAAAATTAAATTATTGACTTTATTAAGTCTTCCGATGCTGCTTGCATCTTGTGCTCAGGATGATACTCTTGACAATGTGAATGTGAATGCACAGAATGAGAGAAACCTTACTACAGAAGGAAAGAATTCTACAAATAGAGGGATTTTCGACCTTACACGTTACACGCTTTTAAAGGAAAGTACTAACCACCCTCAAGTATTAGAAGCCGGGCAATCAATCAGTATGGAATATAACGGAAGTACTTATAAATTTGTTATGCAGGCAGATAACAACCTGGTCCTATACAGAGAAAGACCGGGAATCACAAATGTTTTATGGCATTCCAACACGTACAGAAGTACAGGAACACCAAGACTTATCGTACAAAATGATGGAAACATGGTTATTTATAGAGATGGAAGTCCGCTTTGGAGTTCTAACACTGCAGTAAACTATTATGTGGCAAATCCACACGTAAAACTTCAGCTGTATTCAAGAGCAGGAGCTGCTATTCAGACAGGTTTTAGAATTAAGGTTGTTCTTGGTGGAAATAATGAAGAAAGAAATTCAATCATTGTTGAAGACTTCCTGTAAAAACAATATTTTTAACTTATAGCCGTTTCTTTGAGACGGTTTTTTTATTGGATGCGATAAAATCAAACATTATAAAAGTTTGAATTGATTTTTTTTGTATCTTTGCACACTATTATTCCTAATGTCTTTAGGAGTAGCCAAAACAGATATTGATAACAAAAACAATAAAAAAGCAGAACAATGCCAAAATTAAAAACGAAATCAGGTGCTAAGAAACGTTTTGCTCTTACCGGAACAGGTAAGATCAAAAGAAAAAACGCTTACAAAAGCCACATCTTAACTAAGAAAGAAACTAAGCAGAAGAGAAATCTTACTTCTACTTCTTATGTAGCTAAAGTGGATGAGAAAAGCGTTCAACGTCAATTAGCAATTAAGTAGTTTTTATAAATCTATATTCGGTTTATAAGAATTCAAACAAATTCACAATTTTAACCCTGAAACGGTGCCAATAAAGAGTAACATCTGTTACCGCCCTTTTCAAAAAAACAATTTAAATTATGCCAAGATCAGTAAATGCCGTAGCTTCAAGAGCTCGCAGAAAGAAAATTTTTAAGCACGCTAAAGGTTATTTCGGAAGAAGAAAGAACGTTTGGACTGTAGCTAAAAACGCGGTAGAAAAAGCAATGCAATATGCTTACCGTGGTAGAAAAGAGAAAAAGAGAAATTTCAGAGCACTTTGGATCACTCGTATCAATGCGGGAACAAGAGAGCACGGAATGTCTTACTCTCAATTTATGGGAGCTCTTAAAAAGAACAACATCGAACTTAACAGAAAAGTTTTAGCAGATTTAGCAATGAATCATCCTGAAGCTTTCAAAGCTGTTGTAGATCAAGTAAAATAATGTAGAATAGATTTTGTTATCAATATAGTCCCGGGATTTCCCGGGATTTTTTTGTGGTATACTTTTGCTTCAGTTCAAAGTTTAGCTGGTTTCAACAGTGCAAAATTTTAAGAATAATTTGATATAGCACTACTCACATTTATTGGATCAAACATAAAATTGCAAAATATGGCGTTCAAAACAATAAACCATAAGAAAAACTTACATATAAACGACTCATTAAGTTAAATTCAGCCTGGCATAATGATAAATTGTATAAAAAGATAGATCATTATCAAAAAAACAAGAAAATACACATTAACCCGTATGATTACTAACCATAAATTATCATTTATTACTATATTAGCAATCCTAAAGAAAGTATAAAAATGAAAAAAGTTGCAGCTTTTTTACTCACTGCCATTGCACTGCAAAATACGGGTGCTCAGAGTTTTATCCAGGCTTATAAAGACAGGGCGGATATGGTGACTCAAACCAATATTAACACCAACCTTCAGGAATTTGCAGGATTTGGAGTTAAAAAAACAGGTACAGCAGCCAATACCAATGCTCTGAACTGGCTTAAAAACAAATATGCCTCCTATGGATATACCGCGAATGATATTTCTGAGGACACTTTCACTTATGGCAGTAATACTTCAAAAAACCTGATCATTACTAAAACCGGAACTTTATATCCCAACCAATACATCATCATCTGTGGACATTATGATACAATTACAGGGCCGGGAGTAAGTGATAACGGAAGCGGGACTTCCATTATTCTTGAAGCTGCAAGGATTCTGAAAAATGTTCCTACTGAATATTCTATCAAATTCGTCCATTTTTCCGGTGAAGAACAGGGACTTGTGGGAAGCAGTCATTACGTCAATAATGTTGCTTATCAGTCAGGCACAAAAGTTCTGGATATCAAGCTTGTTTTAAATATTGATCAGGTAGGTGGATTGCTTGGAAATAACAACAATACAATCAACTGTGAAAGGGACACAGGAGGAATGTCCGCCAACAATGCGGCATCGGATGTTGCAACACAGGAGCTTATGACGTGTACAACTCTTTATTCCCCTCTTCAGACCAATCTTTCTTATGCTTACAGCTCAGATTATATGCCTTTTGAGGCTAAGGGGTATACTATTACAGGGTTTTATGAAACTATCGAAAGTAATAATCAGCATACCGTGAACGATACTTTTGCCAATCTGGATCCGGTGTATGTTCTCAATGTAGGGAAAGCAGCCGTGGGGGCTTTACAACATTTTGCCGTTGCTTCTACGAGCAATAACCTGCTCAGCACAAATGACACCTCTTTACAAAAATCAGGTGAGATTATCAGGCTTTATCCTAATCCTGCTAAAGATCTGGTAACGGTTGAATTTGCGCAAAAAGTAAAGCAATTCAAAGTTGAAGTGAATGATATGGCAGGAAACCTGGTTTTAAACCTTGAAAATCAGGAAAAAATTAATACCTCGGGATTAAAAAACGGAGTATATACCTTTACCATTAAGACTGAAAAAGGAAATACTACCAAAAAAATAATCATTACTAAATAATATCAGGACGGATATTTTGATCGGAACTGCATTCAAAAGGTATCCATATTACGATTATACAATGAAGAAAATCACTACTTTTTTATTTGCTGCTGTCGCTTTGCAGACTGTTGAAGCCCAAAGCTTCATTCAGGCTTATCAGGACAGAGCGAATATGGTGACCCAGACCAATATTACAACAAATCTTCAGGAGTTTGCCAACCTGGGAGTAAAAACCACAGGTTCAACGGCCAACGCCAACGCCCTGACATGGCTCAAAAACAAATACCTTTCCTACGGATATTCAGCCAGCCAGATTGCAGAAGATCCTTTTACTGCAGGAAGTTATAATTCTAAAAACCTGGTGATTACCAAAACAGGAACTGTATATCCCAATAAATATGTGATCATATGCGGACATTTCGACAGTATTACCGGCCTGGGAATCAATGATAACGGAAGCGGGACTTCCATTATTCTTGAAGCAGCAAGAATTCTGAAAGATGTACCTACAGAATATTCAATTAAATTCATTCATTTTTCCGGTGAGGAGCAAGGACTTCTGGGAAGCCAGCACTATGCCAATACGGTTGCCTATCAGAACGGAACCCGTGTTCTGGACATTAAACTGGTTTTCAATCTGGATCAGGTAGGCGGAGTGATTGGCAACAATAACAATACCGTTTATTGTGATCAGGATCTTGGAGGACTTACTTCCAATAATGCAGCTTCAGCAGCTGTAACCCAGGAGCTCAGAAACTGTACGGCACTCTACTCTCCTCTTCTGACAGCCGTGGATCCGGCCGCGGATACGGATTATATCCCTTTTGAACAAAAAGGTGAAGTGATCACGGGTTTCTTCGAAAGAATCAGAAGTACCTATCCACATACTGTGAATGATACTTTTGCCAATACGGATCCTGTATACATTTACAATATAGGAAAGGCATCTGTTGGAGCTTTACAGCATTTTGCCGTTGCTACCGGTACGTTAGGAACACATGAAGCCACTGTAAAAAACACATTGGAAACTGTAAAAATTTATCCCAATCCTGCAAAGGACATCATCAATATTGAACTTCCCGATTCCGGAATTAAAAATTTCACTTTTGAGATAACGGATTTCCAGGGACGCTCTGTTTTCAGGAGAACGGATGAGACAAAAATTAATGTTTCAGGTTTGGAAAATGGTGCTTACCTCGGTATTTTAAAAACAGGTGATCAAAAGGCCGTAAGAAAAGTAATGATTGAAAAATAGCAGCATGGCTATAAAACTATTAACAGAAACCTCTGAAGTCATTCAGAGGTTTTATTTTTTACTGACACTACAGTTGATGCATTTACAACACACCATCAACATTAGTATGATATTCATAATAAAATTCATGTCATTTTGAAATATTAAACACTTTATTGTGATTTATTTACTACATTCGTGATACCAAAAATAATATCATAATATGAAAAAATTAACAACCCTTTTATGCACTGCACTGATGATGCAGAGTATCGCGGCACAGAGTTTTATCCAGGCTTATAAAGACAGAGCGGATATGGTAACCCAGGCTAACATCACTGCAAATCTTCAGGAATTCGGTAATTTAGGCGTAAAAACTACAGGGTCAGTTGCTAATGCGAATACCCTAAACTGGATCAAAAACAAGTATCTTTCTTATGGCTATACTGCCAGCCAGATTGTAGAAAGCCCTTTTACGTTCGGAAGTACAAGTTCAAAAAACCTGATCATCACCAAAACAGGGACGCTTTATCCTAATAAATATGTCATTATCTGCGGACATTTCGATACTATTTATGGTCCGGGAGTTAATGATAATGGCAGCGGAACATCTATCATCCTTGAAGCCGCAAGAATCCTTCAAAATGTTCCCACAGAATATTCCATTAAATTCATTCACTTTTCCGGTGAGGAACAGGGTTTGAGGGGAAGTACCCATTACGTGAACAATGTCGTATACCAGGGAGGCGTGCGTAAGTTAGACATTAAACTGGTCTTCAATCTGGATCAGGTTGGCGGCGTAAAAGGAAATAACAATAATACGGTATACTGCGATGAAGATCAGGGAGGTCTTTCCAGTAACAATGCGGCTTCCGCAGCTGTTACCCAGCAGCTGAGAAACTGTACGGCACTCTACTCTCCTCTTCAGACTGCTGTAGACCCGGCTGAAGATACCGACTATATTCCTTTTGAACAGAAAGGCGAAGTAATCACCGGTTTTTTTGAGAGAATAAGAAGCAGCTATCCTCACAGCTCAAAGGATATTTTTACCAATATGGATCCTGTTTATGTGTATAATATCGGAAAGGCTACCGTGGGAGCATTGCAGCATTTTGCAAGCGCTTCAACAACGATGAGTAAACCGGTTTCTAAAAATACCCTGGAAACTGCGAAAATCTATCCTAATCCGGCTCATAACGTACTTAATATTGAATTACCGGATGCTAAAACAACGAACTTCAGTTTTGAAATCAGTAATTCTATGGGAAGATCTATGCTGAAAGTAAATAATGAAAGAAAGGTTGATGTTTCCAGTCTTCAGAATGGAGTGTATATCGGAGTTTTAAAAGTTGGCGAAGAAACTCTTGTTAAGAATATCATGATCGAAAGATAGAAGATTGATTGTACCATAATAACAAAACAGCGGGATATTCCTGCTGTTTGTGTTATTGTAAAGCTATTATTTTTTGTATTTCAGATTTTATCCGTTCTGTGATCCAGTCATGGTCTTCAGGAGCCAGATCTTCGAGCAGATTCCCATTATTTTCATTAAAATCTGTAAAAACATCCTGTAAAAACTCATGCTGAATTTCATTAAAACGATCCGGATTGCTTTTATCAAGCGCCCCGACTTTAGAAGTTACACTTTCAAACCGGTTTTGAGTCACATAAGTTCTTAATTCTTCTGTAATAAAAGAAAGACTTTCTGCTTTTGAAGAGATAGCCGGAACAAATGACCATTTTTCTGCTTTGTGAAACTTTTCTTCTTCGTCAAATTCAGAGTTTTTCAATTTGATAACCGGGCGATTAGAAAACAATTCCTTATCTTTTAAATTATAGGGTTTAATAACAACACCTTCAATCAGGTTATGTTCCAGATCAGGAAGTCCAAGCTCTTTTGGGACCTGAGAATTTATTCTGGTATTGAAATTCAAAGCTTCATTGAATTTTCCTATGAATAATGGTTTTACATAGGATATCCCGAATTGTTCAAAATAGGAAGCTGCAGTTTCATAATCCATATAGTTTTTCAATCCTGATTCATCAACAACAGCAATATCAAAAGCATAGAAAAGAATGTCAGGCGTATAATAAACCCCTGTCTGTACAGCCTGTATATTTTCAACAGCAGATACCTCCGGATGCGGATAATGTCCTCCGAATAATTCTCCGTATACAATATACCTGACGCCAGGCAACGTTGTATTCAGATGCTCAAATAAAGCCAGCATACCGTCCTCAAGGGCATTAACAACAAGCTGGAATCCAAAGAAATCATCTTTCCAGTCAAGGTATTCTCTTCTTTTAGCATATCTGAGCATACCCTTTTCATAGGCAAAACTGAAATTGGCACCATGGATTTTCTCGGTAACCACCCATTTCAGTTTATCCATTTTTGACAATTCACTTTCATTGAGCCCGAGTTTCTTCAATGAATCAGGCATTTTTTCGTATCCGGAAAATTCAGTTAAGGCTGTATTGTTCATATCAATTGCCAAATATATTATTTTAGTTGAGAGAAACCATATACTTTATGCTTTCTTACGGCTCTATTTGTCTCTGTTCTGAAGAATCTCTTCAATTTCCTCCATCGAAAAGCCTTTCGCTTTCAATAAAATTAAAAAATGATACAGCAGATCTGCAGCTTCATTTTTAAAGAGATCATCATTATTATCTTTTGCTTCAATCACCAGTTCTACAGCTTCCTCTCCTACTTTCTGAGCCATTTTATTGATTCCCCTCCGGTATAATGAATAGGTGTAAGAACCATCGGCTTTGGTATCTATTCTCTGAGCTATTTTTTCTTCCAGTTCATACAGAAATCCTTTGGCATTCTTTTCTCCGAAACAGCTGAAACTTCCGGTGTGACAAACTACATTCTTTGGAACAGCTTTAATCAAAAGGGTATCCTGATCACAATCTATATCCATACTTTTTACTGTTAAAAAATTACCGGATTCCTCACCTTTTGTCCAAAGTCTGTTTTTGGAACGGCTGAAAAAGGTAACAATTCCTTCTTTTTTTGTTTTCTCAAAAGCTTCTTCATTCATGTAGCCGAGCATCAGTACCTGTAATGTTCTGCTGTCCTGGATAATCACCGGCACAAGGCCGTTATCTTTGTTAAAATCTATTTTCATCGTACTTCAATTTTTTGCGTTTTTAACTGTTGTTTCAATTCCTGAATCCCTATTTCATTAAAATGGAATATACTGGCTGCCAATGCACCTGTAGCTTTTGTTTCATTAAACACTTTAACAAAATCATCTGTTGTACCTGCTCCTCCTGATGCAATAACAGGAATAGTGATACTAGCTGAAACCAGCTTTGTGATTCGAAGATCAAAGCCGTTTTTAGTCCCGTCGCCATCCATAGAAGTCAGCAAAATTTCTCCTGCTCCTAAACGTTCCGCTTCCTGCGCCCATTCTACAGTATTAAGTTCTGTTGCTTCTCTTCCTCCTCTGATATGGACCAGATCCTTATCTCCCACCAGTCTTGTATCAATAGCTACCACAACGCACTGGCTTCCGAATTCTTTGGCAAGATCAGAAATGAGCCCCGGATTTTTTACCGCTGAAGAATTGATACTTATTTTGTCTGCACCTGCTTCCAAAAGCTTTCTGACATCTTCCACAGACGAAATTCCGCCACCTACCGTAAAAGGAATACTCAGTTCTTTAGCAATTTCTTTTACCAGCTGTACAAATGTTTTTCTATCCTCAATGGTCGCTGTAATATCCAGAAAAACGAGTTCATCAGCACCTTCCTGTTCGTATTTTTTAGCAAGTTCTACAGGATCTCCTGCATTTTTAAGGTCCTCAAAATTGACTCCCTTCACGGTAGATCCGTCTTTTATATCCAGACATGGAATAATTCTTTTTTTAAGCATTTTCAATAAAATTTTGAAGTTGTGGCAAGCTTATTTTTCCCTCATAAATTGCTTTCCCGATGATTGTTCCGGTACACCCGATATCCTTCATTTTATAGACATCGGTGATACCTGAAATCCCACCGCTTGCTACCAGCTGAACTGATGTTTTATATAGAATCTCAATATATAAGGCTGTTGAAGGGCCTTCCAGCATACCATCCTTTGCAATATCAGTACAAATAGCGGTTTGTATTCCTTTCTCCTGATACTGGAGGATAAAATCAATGATGTCATTATCACTTTCTTCCAGCCAGCCGGAAGTTTTAATTTTTCTGTTTTCGCAGTCTGCACCCAGAATAATCTTCTCAGCACCATACTTTTCAATCATTCCGAAACAGAATTCAGGATTCTGAACTGCAATACTTCCTAAAGTAATCTGTTTTGCCCCTGAATTAAAAGCTGTTTCAATATCTTCCTGAGTTTTTAAACCGCCTCCAAAGTCGATATGCAACGAGGTAGACCTGGCAATATTTTCCAGAACCTTCTGGTTGACAACATGTTTCGATTTCGCCCCATCAAGATCCACTAAATGAAGATATTGAACCCCAAAGCTTTCAAACTCTTTGGCCACTTCTACAGGATCTTCATTGTATATTTTCTTTGTATTGTAATCTCCTTTTGATAAACGGACACATTTCCCGTCGATAATATCAATAGCCGGAATTATTTTCATCATTATAAATTTATAAAGTTTTTAACGATCTGATTTCCTACCGTCCCCGATTTTTCAGGGTGAAACTGTACTGCATAGAAATTGTCTTTCTGCAAAGAAGCGCTGAATGGCAGGATGTAATCACAGACAGAAGTGGTAAAGTCAGAAAGCTCACAATAATAGCTGTGAACGAAATAAACATCACTACTTTCTCCAATGCCTGAAAACAATGGCGAGGTTTGCCCGGAAACGGTATTCCAGCCCATATGCGGAACAATATCCTTTGATGGAAATTTTCTGACATTGATATCAAAAATTCCCATTCCCTCCGTATCTCCTTCTTCATTTTCCCCGCACATCAGCTGCATCCCCAGGCATACTCCCAAAACCGGCTGCTTAAGGCTTGGAATCAAAAGATCAAGCTCTTTTTCTTTAAGCAGTTTCATGGTTGATGAAGCTTCTCCTACGCCGGGAAAGATAACTTTATCAGCTTTCAGGATCTTTTCAGGATCATCTGTTATTATAGAGTCAACATTCAGTCTGTTGAGGGCATTCTGAACGGAATTTACATTTCCTCCGTTGTATTTTATTATGGCAATCATATTTATAAACTTCCTTTTGTAGAAGGCAGACTGTAATTAGCATCTGACTGATTCACTGCCATTTTAACAGCTTTTGCAAAGGCTTTAAAAATGGATTCAATCTTATGGTGTTCGTTATCCCCTTCTGCTTTGATATTCAAATTCGATTTTGAGGAATCTGTAAATGATTTGAAGAAGTGAAAAAACATTTCCGTAGGTACATCTCCTATTTTTTCTCTTTTAAATTCTGCATCCCAAACCAGCCATGATCTTCCTCCGAAATCAATAGCCGCCTGAGAAAGGCAGTCGTCCATCGGAAGCAGAAAACCATACCGCTCAATTCCTTTTTTCTTTCCTAATGCCTTTAAAATGGCTTCCCCGAGAACAATTCCGGTATCTTCTATCGTGTGGTGCTCATCTACAGCAAGGTCTCCTTTTACTTTGATGACAAGATCCATATTTCCGTGCCTGGCAATCTGATCCAGCATGTGATCAAAAAAGTGAAGTCCGGTTGAAATATCTGACTTTCCGTTTCCATCAAGATTGACCTCAATTTCTATATCGGTTTCATTGGTTTTTCTGGATACTTTAGCCTTCCTCATTCCTGATTTTAAGAACTGATAGATCTCTGACCATTTTGAAGTAGACAGCTCAGCTTCGCTATTTAAGTTTTGATTAAGATAAACAGCTTTAGTTCCTAGATTTTTAGCAAGTTGTACATCAGTACCTCGATCACCGATTACATAGGAATTTTCAAGGTCGTAATTGCCATAAATATATTTTCCCAGCATTCCTATACCTGGTTTTCTGGTAGGAAGATTTTCGGATTCAAAGCTTTTATCAATTAAAATATCACTAAAAACGATTCCTTCGTTTTCAAATGCCTGGAGCATTTTTTCCTGCGGTTTTATAAAATCTTCTTCAGGGAAACTTTCTGTTCCCAATCCATCCTGATTGGTAACCATCACTAATTCGTAATCCAGTTCACTGGCAATTTTGGCAAGGTTTTGAAAAACTCCCGGATAAAACTCAAGCTTTTCCAGAGAATCTACCTGAAAATCCGTAGGAGGTTCAATAATTAATGTTCCGTCGCGGTCTATAAAGAGTACTTTTTTCATATGTTTTTATAAATTATTTTTAACCATTAGGCTTTTTTAAGTGGTTAAGAAGTAATAACATAGCTGAAGCTATTAATTTAGCTTTACATTTTTATTCATCTGAATCTTAATTTTCTTAATGGTTTATATTTAAGCAAGCTGTATTATATTCCTTTTAAAAGATTAATTAATTTTTCATTTTCTTCACGGCTTCCCACATTGATCCTGATACATCCGGGAATTGAAGGATCTCTTCTGCTGGTTAAAATTTCTTCTTCAAGCATTCTTGTATATACTGAATCAACATTTTCCATTTTAATCAGAAAGAAATTGGCATCCGTTGGAAAGACCTTTGAAATGCATGCAATTCCTTCAAACTGCTGCTTCAGCCACGTTCTCTCTTCCAAAATACGGCTCACGTTTCCCTGAAGTCTGTTTTCTTCCTCCAGTGTTCTCAGAATATGTTCCTGACTCAGAACATTTACATTATAAGGTGCTTTTACGGTATTGATAAGCCCGATGATTTCTTCTGACGCGTAAGCCATTCCTACCCTTGCTCCGGCGCTTCCCCATGCTTTGGAAAACGTTTGCAGCACAATCAGGTTAGAATATTTCTCCAACAACTCCAGACTTGATTTTTTTCCTGAAAATTCGATGTAGGCTTCGTCCACCACAACAATTCCGTTGAAATTCTGAAGGTAAAATTCAATATCATCCACACTGTTTCCGGTAGGATTATTAGGAGAGCATAAAAAGAAAATTTTCAGTGAAGCATCTTCCGCTACCTTTAAGAAATTGTTTTTTAGGATTTCAAAGTTTTCATCCAGATCCAGCTTCAGTACTTTATTTTCATTGATTGCTGCATAAAAACCATACATGGCAAAAGACGGATTCATCATCAGAATGGCATCTTTTTTAGGCTCACAGAAAATTTTAATGATAAGGTCTATCAGTTCGTCGCTTCCGTTTCCTATGGCGATCTGTGAAGGCAAAAGGCTTTTAAACTCAGCAAGCCTGTTTTTAAGCTTTTTCTGAGTAGAATCCGGGTAACGGTTGCATTCTCCAAAAGGACTTTCATTTGCATCCAGCATTACCGGGGAACTGAATTCATTTTGGTCCCTGAAACTGACGTAGGGCTGTAATTGCAATATATTTTCTCTAACCAGAGCCTTGATACTGTTATTTTTCATTGTATTACTTTTCATTTTAAATTACTTCAAACCATTAAAAACCTTCATTTAATGGGTCAAACTCTTTCTTTTTGGATGGAAAGGTTTATTTTAGCCTTATGGATACTGCATTTTTGTGGGCAAACAGCCCCTCTGCTTCTGCCATAATTTCTATGGTTTCTCCTAAATTCCGGAGACCTTCTTTTGATAGATGCTGGAATGTTATTTTCTTCACAAAACTATCCAGGGATACTCCGCTGTAATTCTTTGCATATGCATTGGTTGGAAGCGTGTGGTTCGTTCCACTGGCATAGTCTCCGGCACTCTCGCAGGAGTAATTTCCAAGGAAAACCGACCCTGCATTCTCAATCAACGGAATATATTTTTCAAAATCAGCGATAGCCAGAATAAGGTGTTCGGGAGCGTAAAGATTGCTGAATTCCAAAGCTTCTTCAAGAGAATCCACTAAAATAAAAGAGCTGTTTTCCAAAGCCTGAGCTGCAAATTCATTTCTTGGCAAGTCTTTGATTTGCTGATCAACAGCTTCTACCGTTTCTTCCAGCACTTTAAGATCTGTCGTAATGAAAACCACCTGACTGTCGCTTCCGTGTTCTGCCTGTGAAAGAAGATCTGCAGCACAAAATCCGGGAACAGCCTGCTCATCTGCGATCACAAGAACTTCACTCGGGCCGGCAGGCATATCGATGGCAACTCCATACCGCTGGGCATATTCTTTGGCCGCTACGACAAACTGATTTCCGGGACCGAAAATTTTATTGACAGCCGGAATGCTTTCTGTTCCCACAGCCATTGCTGCTACAGCCTGTGCCCCACCTGTCTTAAAGATTTCTGAAACCCCGCAAAGATTTGCTGCATAAAGAATTGCCGGATTGATATTTCCGTTCTTATCCGGTGGTGTGCAAAGAACAATCTCTTTACAACCTGCAAGATTTGCAGGAACCGCGAGCATTAATACCGTAGAAAACAAAGGAGCGGTTCCTCCCGGAATATAAATTCCAACTCTTTCTACCGCACGGTTTTCACGCCAGCAAACAACCCCTTTCACTGTTTCCACTTTCTGAATTTCCTGTTTTTGAGAAGCGTGAAATTTTGAAATATTTTCTTTAGCCTGCTGAATAGCCTGTTTCAGTTCATTACTAATCTGTTTTTCTGCGTTTTCAATTTCTCCTTCAGTCACTGAAATGCTTTGAGTATCTGCTTTATCAAATTTTTTATTGAACTCTGCTAAAGCTTTATCCCCGTTTTTTTCAACTTCTGCAAAAATGTCTGTAATAAGTCCTGAAATTTCTTTCTGCTCAAGAACAGGGCGTTTTACCAGGTCTTTCCAGCTGTCTTTTGTAGGATATTGGTATATTTTCATTGTATTATTTTGAAAGGATTTTTGAGCCATTAAGATTTTTTAAGCTGTTAAGTTCATTAAGATCATAGCTGAAGCTATTTATTAAGCGGCTTATTCTTTCATCTTCGATGAAGCTCAACGATTCTTAATATCTTTATTGTCTTAATGGGTTATATTTTTAGATAACCATTTTATCAATCGGGATGATTAAAATATCCTGCGCTCCGTTGTCTTTCAGTTCGTCAATAACTTCCCAGAAACGTTCTTCATCAATTACAGAATGAATACTGCTCCAGCCTTCTTCTGCCAACGGGATGACTGTAGGGCTCTTTAATACAGGAAGCACTCCGGCAACCTTCTGAATTTTTTCATTGGGAACATTCATCAGAATGTATTTTGAATTTTTTGCTTTTAAAACAGCTTTGATTCTGAAGACAAATTTTTCAAGAATCGTTTCTTTTTCTGCTGATAATTGGGGCGTTTGAGCCAAAACAGCTTCCGATTTCAGTAAAGTAACCGTTTCCCTTAATCCGTTTTTGAATAAAGTACTTCCGGAGCTGACAATGTCACATATTCCATCTGCAAGACCTATATTGGGAGCTATTTCCACGGAACCCGAAATAACGTGAATATCTGAAGAGATTCCCTCTTTTTCTAAAAAGTTTTTGAGTGTATCGGGGTATGAAGTGGCAATTTTTTTACCCTGGAAATAAGAGAGTTCATCAGTTTCCACTTCTTTGGGAACAGCCAGCGAAACACGGCATTTTGAAAACCCAAGCTTCTGGATTGTTCTGATATTCTTACCTTTCTCAATCAGAAGATTTTCGCCCACAATAGCGACATCTACCACTCCATCTTCCAGGTATTGCGGGATGTCTGAATTCCGGAGGTACATGATTTCCATCGGAAAGTTATCTACTGAAACTTTAAGCTGGTCTTTACCATTATTGACAAAGATTCCGCAGTCTTTGAGAAGCTGTAAAGATTCTTCGTAAAGCCGGCCGCTTTTTTGGATTGCAATTTTTAATTTACTCATTTTGCCTTTTTTGGGTCCGAGCAAATAAAAACTGATCTGTTGAAATTTCTGAGGAGAATTCAGGAAACAAAAAAACCGTCTATTTACTCAGACGGTTTTAATTATTTTTGATTTTAGCACATACTTATATCAATCAATTCCGTCTAGCAGAGATGATGATGATAATGATGTAAAGCTAAAAATGTTGGTTTCATTGTATTGAATTATGATGCAAATGTAGGATTATTTTTTAATATGCAAAGTTTTTTCAGATAATTTTTTGATAAAAATTCATCAGTTCCTTTGCAATGGGTTTATCATTAAACTTCTGAACAAACTCGAAACCTTTTTCTTCACGGCGTTTTCTCTCGGATTCATTTTCCCAGAGAAATTTGAGTTTGGCCCGAATATCAAGATCATTATCCGGATTAATGTACACAGAGTCTTTTCCTCCCGCTTCCGGAAGGCAGCTGGTATTGCTGGTAACGACAACCGTTTTGGAGAAAAGCGCCTCAATGACAGGAATTCCGAAGCCTTCAAAGAAACTTGGATAAACAAAAATATCGGCAAGCTTATAGATTGCTGCCAGCTCATCCATGGAAACACCTTCCAGAAACAGCACCTGCTTTTCCATTTTGTTCTTTTTCAGGAAACTTTCTATTTTCTGATAGTATTTGGTCTTTCTTCCCACTACCACCAAAGGAATTTCAGCTCCGTTGATCGCTTTTACAACATTCAAGAGGTTTTTACGGTCTTCGATAGTTCCAACATTGAGTACAAATCTTTCGGGAAGCTTAAACTTTTCTTTTACAGCCTGCATCAGTTCCGGAGACTGCTGTTCTTTAAAAGCATGATGACAGCCCTGATAAATGACTTCAATCTTAGTTTCAGGAACTTTCAGAAACTGAATAATATCTCTTTTGGTCTGCTCTGAAATAGCAATGATTTTATCAGCTGTATCAGCTGCTTTTTTAAATTTCCAGAAATGAATTTTCCTGTCAAAAAAAGAATAATACTGCGGATATCTTACAAAAATCAGATCATGGATCGTAACCACCTTCTTAATAGGCTTTTGATCCCATTTTAAGGGAAGTTCGCCGGATAATCCATGGAATATATCAGCGCCCTGCTTCTGGGCATCTTTACCCATTTTCAGCTGGCGTGAAAAGTTTCCTTTTGAGGTTTCAATAAAGTGAACATTAGAGCGTTCCAGAATTTCCTTTCCTCTATCCGATTTGTTTTTGTTGAGCAACAGATATTCATTATCCGGTTCATACTCAGAAAGGATCCTTACAAGATCTCTCGAGTAGTTTCCCAGACCTGATGTATTGTGGAAAAACCGTTTGGCATCAAAAGCAATCTTCATCGTTGGATCTGTTTTTGAAATTCCTGAAATGTACCGAATGTATGCCCTTTCTGTTTCAGCCAGCCTACAAACGAATCAAATCTTTCCACCATATCTTTCCCAGAGTTTTTTACGGTAAATCCCGGAAGTTTAAAAGCTTCATCTTTGATTTCTGCAAATTCCCACGGATGGAAATAAATATTAAGATAATCGTCTTTTTTCAAGGTATCTGAAGACAGTTTTTTATAGAAAGACAGAGGAAAATTGTGAAAACTTAACCAAAACAGAGGAATTCTGAAATTAGGAGAAACCGAAGCGGGAATCTGCGTTACATTTCCTTCCTTAAAATAAGTTCTGGATACTTTCAAATTATTATATCTTCCCGGCAAAAACGTAGGATTAATGGATGAATTGTATATATATCCTGCTTTTTCCACTTCTTTTTCGTCTACGGGCATCATTCTCGGCATTCTTAATCCGGTTACCTTTGTAGAAAATAATTCTTCCAGCCTTTCTCTTGATTCTTTCAGATGTTTATCTTCAAATTCTGAATGAAACCATGTGTGGGAAGCCAGTTCATGACCTTCATTTAATAACCTTTCAATAAGGTGCCTGCTGTTCTCTGCAAAAACTACGGTAGAAAAGAAGGTAGCTTTGGCATTATGTTTTTTAAGGATATCGAGTATTCTCTCTAATCCTGTCTGTGAAATTGAAATCTGCTTTTCAAAGGGAATTTCACCCTTATATTCTAATGGCATATCAAATTCTTCGATGTCAAAACTCAATAAAACCATTCTAAAAATTTTTGTTTTTAATAATATAATTAGGTCTGTCTTTCACTTGCTTGAATATTTTACCTAAATAAATCCCCATAATTCCTAAGATAATGAGCTGAAGCCCTCCAAAGAAAACAATGGTCATAATCAATGACGCCCAACCGGAAATTTCCGTTTTGGCAATAAATGAATGAATTACGTAGGCTCCATATCCGATTACTGAAAGTGCTGAGAATAAAAACCCCAGATAAGCTGCCAGATAAAGAGGCTTCACACTGAAGGCAGTAATTCCCGTGAAGGCAAAAGTAAACATCTTTTTAAGGTTGTAACTGCTTTTTCCGGAGAGTCTTTCTGCAGCAGTAAAGTCGATTCCAGTTTGTTTGAAACCCATCCAGCTCGTTAATCCTCTCAGGAACAGGTCGTCTTCATTAAAGTTTCTCATGACTTCAACAGCACCTGCATCCAGCAGTCTGAAATCTGAGCCGCCACCTTTCGTTAAGTTAACATCTGAAAGGCTTGATAAAAGCTTGTAAAACAAGTCTGATGTTTTTCTTTTAAAGAAGGATATTTCTTTAGGATAAGTCCTGAAAGTAAAAACTACATCATAGCCTTCCTCCCATTTTTTAATCATTTCCGGAATAAGCTCCGGCGGGTGCTGAAGATCTCCGTCCATTGAAATGACCGCATTCCCGTGGGCATTGTCCATTCCTGCTTTTACAGCCGGCTGGTGGCCGAAGTTACGGGAAAATTCAATGAATTTTACTTCATCATACCGGTTGGAAAGTTCTTCTAATTTCTGTTGCGTATTGTCTCTGCTGCCATCATTCACAAATATGATTTCAAAGTCATAATTGTTTAAACCATCAAAAACTTCTTTGATTTTCTGGTGGATCATCGCTACATTTCCTTCTTCGTTATAGGCAGGAATTACAATTGAAATTTTCTTCATATGTATTAATTCAGGCTGTAATTTTTCTCAAAATCTTTAGTCAGAAGTTCATAAGTCACTCTCAACCAGATTACAATACAAGGTACGGCTTTTAATGAATATTTAATGATATAATTCTCTTTTACAAATTTCGGGAAAAGATCCGAGGTTGAAAAACATGTAAAAATAATGACAAAAACAAGCAATCCTATAATAAGCGGTGTTCTCTCTTTCTGAAGGAAAAACCAGATTAAAACTCCCACTACAGCAATAATGTATGTCGGAGATTCTGAACTGGAGCTGAACAGTACTAAAAACAGTAATGTTGAAGCTAGGATCATCAATTGGAAAGCATAGTGCTTATATTGCTTAATTCTGATATAAGGCAAAGCAAAAAGCGGTAATCCACCTGCTAAAAACACAAGATTGGAAATGGAGGCATCTCCTAAGATTCTTCTTACAAATCCCATTAAAGAAATATCCTGCATATTTCCCAACACCTGATTCTCATTATTTTTTTCTACAATAGACTGAAACCAGTCTGAGTAGCACTGGATCACAAACTGCGGACTTGAATATGCCATTGGAAGCACAAAAAACAATACTGCAATGGCTACTCCTGAAAGAATAAATTTGGTTTTGTTTTTAATAAAGAAAAACTGTGTCAATCCGACAATTCCATAGATTTTCACAAATATTCCGATTAAAATAGCGGTTACAGATTTTACTTCTTTTCTTTCATAAATGGATACTGCAGACAACAGCAAAAGACCTGTCAGCGCTACATTAAACTGCAGACTTAAAGCAGCAGTAATATATTCCTGAAGGCAAAGCAACCCGAAAATCGCTTTTTTACTGTCTGAAAACGGCAGTTTATAAATACCGTAGATAAAGATAAAAGTATTGGCAATATTCCAGAGTGAGATCCCCAGCCAATCCGGCATCATCGCGAACGGCGCAATCAGTGCGCTGAAAAATACGCCATAATGGTTCAGATCAAAATAAAGATCAGGATAATGGATAAACAAGTTTTTCTGATGAATGGTATTAAAGAATACATTTTTAAAAATCAGATAATTATTGATCGCATAATCTCCTCTCAGATATTTGGAAATTGCGGTAACAACCGATATAATAAGATAAACCCCAAATATATATTTAGGGTTTAATAGTATTTTAAGAAATTTTTCTTTCAAGATTGTGGTATTAGCTTAAAAATTAATCTTAAACAGCTACATTATTATCTCTCAATGCATCATTCAGAGATGTTTTCTTGTCTGTAGATTCTTTTCTCTGACCGATGATCAGAGCACATGGAACCTGATATTCTCCAGCCGGATACTGTTTTGTATAGCTTCCTGGAATTACTACCGAACGTGCAGGTACTCTTCCTTTGATTTCAACAGGCGTATCTCCTGTAACGTCGATAATTTTTGTAGAAGCGGTTAATACTACGTTTGCGCCCAATACTGCCTCTTTTTCTACGTGAACTCCTTCCACCACGATACATCTTGAACCGATAAAACAGTCATCTTCAATGATTACAGGTGCCGCCTGTAACGGCTCCAATACTCCACCGATTCCAACACCACCGCTAAGGTGAACGTTTTTACCGATCTGTGCACAGCTTCCTACAGTTGCCCATGTATCTACCATTGTTCCTGAATCTACATAAGCACCAATGTTTACATAAGAAGGCATCATAATCACTCCGGGAGCAATATAAGCTCCTTCTCTGGCAACTGCATGCGGTACAACTCTCACTCCTTTTTCAGCATAATTTCTCTTTAAAGGCATCTTGTCATGAAATTCAAACGGACCTACTTCAATAGTTTCCATCTTCTGGATCGGAAAATACATTACCACGGCTTTTTTCACCCATTCATTTACCTGCCATCCGTTTTCTGTAGGCTCTGCTGTACGAAGTTCACCTTTATCAACCAAAGAAATAACCTCTCTAATTGCCTTCTGGCTGTCTTCATTCTGCAATAAATCTCTGTTGTCCCAGATATTTTCAATAGTTTGTTGTAACGACATGTTTCTTATTTAAAATTATACCGGCCAAAGATACAAAAAAGTTCAGCAAAACTGTTTTAAACATGATGCTTTAATAAAAACCCAGCATACGCTTCACTCTCTTTTTATACAACAGATAAATGGGTCCGTGTTCCTTTAGCAGATACTCTTCTTCAAGACGTATCTGGATCTGCATCAGAATATGTCCTATCAGAAGAAAAGAAAAAGTAATGACAGTAGGAAAAACAAGAAAGAATCCAAACAGACTCATCGTCATTCCAAAAAAAATGGGATTTCTTGAAAACCTGAATAAACCCTGGGTAATCAGTTCTGTTTTCATTGTACTGTCGATTCCTATCCGCCATGAATCTTTCATTTGCATCTGGGCTGTAACCACCCAAATTAAAGCAGCAATCATAATAAAAAGTCCTAAATACCTGACTGTATGAGGTTCCGGAATATTGATTTTAAAAGCTGAGAAAATGTTTTCCGGAAAAATCAACAAGAGTATTGTATAGATAAACAGAGCCGATAAAATCAGCTTAAAGTAGAATCCCACAAGGCCATATGCAGAATCGTCTTTAGGAAGAACATTGGGATTTTTACTGATCCGTTTTGCCACTTTATAACTTATCCCTACAAAGGAAATAGTAAAGAAAAAAATGAAGTAAAAAGGAATAAAAAATCTGATAAAATCTGTCATAATGATAATAGTTTCGGACAAATTTCATGAGTTTTGGGATGCAATGCTATTGCAATGACAAGAAGTTTATTTTAAGCAACAGAATTCCTCTCCTCCGGAGGGGGGTACAAAAATTCAGAGAATTTTTGACGGGGTGGTTAAGAATATCGTTATAAGTTTTGGCTAAAGCCAGTTGATTGTTTGATTTTTTATTAAACGGGCTAAAGCCCGTTTCTATTGATATCAACCCTTCCCTGCATGACAAAAATATTAATTCCTGATAATGCATTTTAAAGATTTACAAAACTCTCTGGGCATGAAGATAGGCCTTATTCCAGTATTTTTCGTTAAGGGATGAAATGATAACCCCTTTTGAAGTGGAGGCATGGATGAATTTCACCTCTCCGTCAGGACCGATATCGTGAACAATCCCAACATGAGAAACCCTGCTGCCTCCTGCTGTGGCAAAAAACAACAGATCGCCGGGTTTTACATCTTTAATATCAATATTCTTTCCGGCTTCAGCCTGATCAGAAGATCTTCTCGGAAGATTGAAATTGTTTTCTTCAAATACTTTTACCGTAAACCCGGAACAGTCAAATCCGGACGATGAATTTCCTCCGAATTTATAAGGCGTTCCTATGTATTTTTCAGCATCTTTCAGAATATCATTGATTGATCGGGAAACACTGCCATTAAATTTTGAATCAAGTTTTCTGAGATTTTCAGATTTTACAACTGTTTTTGTATTTGATTTTTTGCTTGCAGAAATACTTTTAGAGGATCCGCAGGAAACTGCAAAAACAGACGCCATCAGTAAAACAGGCCACTGTTTCATTTTCATTTTTGTTTCAAATAATACCAATCCCATATCCTTCTGATTTATACTTGTTTAACAAATTTTATACAAATATACATTTTATATTCAAATTATGCTATAACTATACTACAACTATATTATAAATATATGTTAAAATTTTGTTTTCATTTATTTATTGGTATATTTGAATCTATTTTAAAGATATGGCAACATATGAAAGTCTGATCAAGATCACAGGAGCTGTTGGTGACCTGGTATTTTATAATCTGAACGGCAAAAATGTAGTTCGGAAGAAAAGCGGTTTTAATAAAAATGCTTTTAAAAAGAGCCCTACCTATGAAAAGGTGAGACAAAACAGTTCGGAATTCGGACATTGTTCCAAAATCGGAAAGATCATCCGGAGCAGTTTGGAAAAATATATCAAAGAAGCAGGTGATCCCCTCCTCTACCAGAAGTTTGCAAAAGTAATGACAGCGATTAAAGATTTTGACAAGGTTTCTGAAAGAGGAAAAAGAACAGTTACCAATGGGTTAAAAACTGAAGAAGGAAAAATACTTTTGAAAGAATTTCAATTTGGTATGATCCCCAGTGTTTCCGATTGTATCAGAATTCGGGGCCAGGTTATATACAAGAACGTAGATTGTACTGCAGATGAAGGAACCATAGTGACTTTAAAAATAGATTCTGAAAATTACAGTACGGAAAGTAATGAAGAAATGATCAGCTGGAACAGGCAGCAGGAAAAAACTTTTAAAAAGTATTTTACCGGGGAGGAGGGTCTACTCTATTTTGTCGTCCTGAAGAATAAAAATAATGAAATTACCCATATGGGATTTGTTTAAATAAAAAAGTCTGCAGAATCTACTGCAGACTTTCTTTTTTATTTCTTTTCTCCTTTCCAGGTTCCTGATTTTGGAGGTGTTGGAAGTGAGTTTGACCAGTTTCCGTTTCCTTTTTTATCGGTAGATAATGTTCCTTTGAATTCTCCTTTTGAAGGAAGTCCTACCGTGGCATTCAGATCTCCCGTTTCACTTAAATTCCCGGAAATATTATAGTTTTCATTATTAACATCGGAATGCATTGTCCCTACCACTTTACCACTCTCATCTACCACAAAGTTCCAGACTCCTTTATCGCTCCCTTCATAAGAACCAGACCATGTTCCTACATAATCAAAAATAGAATCATCATCAGAGCTGCAACCGATACATAAAAACGCCGTTAATAAAAGTAAAAAAAGTTTCTTCATAGTTTCAGTAGTTTTATAACCTAAATCCTGTTATTCTTATGACTTTCCTTCTAAAAATTCAGCCACAGAATCTTGCTTAATATTTATTATTTTTTGTTCCGTGCAAATCTACTAATTTTTTTCCTTCAAATTATCTGAATTTTAATTAGCATCCAATATGTTTATTAAAAAACAATATATTTCGGCTAAAATACAAATATTTTTCAAACAAATAGAGGATGTAAATATTTTGAGTTATTTTAAAATAGGACATCAGGGTTTGATCATAATACATTCAATATCTGTTTACAATTACTTTCGGCGAATTGTATTTCAGTTTTAAGGATATTTCTTACATTAGTGAAAAATTTAACCTTTTCAAAAAACATGAAAACAAAAACTTTCTTTTTGGTGGCTCTTGCCCTTTATGGCAGTTCATTAGCACAGGTTTGGATTAATACACCCATTCCAACTCAAACGTTGGACGTTAATGGCCTGGTAAGAGTAAGAGGACTTTCAAATGCAGAAAAAAAAATTGTTGCAGCGGATTCGGAAGGAGTTTTGTTTCTTATTTCTCCTGAAGAAATTTTTGCTCCGAAAGCCCTGTTAAACACCTCTATGTCTTCTGCTGAGCAAAGGCTGACCATTTATGAAGGAAAGTGCTTCCAGCCTATAGACAATGCTTCATCCTGCACGGTTTCAATAAACCATTATACATCCTGCTCAGGGTTTACCAGTCCTGTAGATACGCAAATTGTAGTAGGACAAACAATTAATACCGGTAATGGACAGTTCCTGGGAACCTGGGCTGCCCGATATATTGACAATAAGGGGTATAGCGGTACAACAGCTGTTGCCAACCAGACGGCGCCGGATTATCCAAGAATATCTTACCCGGCAGCCAATACTGTAAACTATTTAGGCAGCGGAAGTTTTGGCGGCCAATGCAACACCGATCTGGTAACAACCATTAACCAGGCCACCGGAGATATAAAAGTAGAGTCTGTAAAGCGGAGCATGTACGCACACCTTGTGTACCTTATCAATATTGCCCGCTCCAGATCTTTATAATAGCCGATATTTGATTTCAAAAAGACAGCCACAGTTTTGTACTGTGGCTGTTTTTTGATACGAACTCTTCTTCAAAAAAAATAACCATTACATAAAAAGCCTCCCAAAGAGGCTAAAAACTATTGGATGAATGAAAAACTTATATTCAAATCTAAGAAAAACATTCCCCGCTCTTTATGAATACAGTCATAAGATCTAATAAGTATACAATGCTTTCTGCTTAAGAAAATAGTTACATCAGCTAATTACCCTTATCTTCTGACGCGTAGGTCCAGCCGTATATCCAGTCAAGCTGCTGAATTTGCCTGCTGATAAAATATCCGATAAAAAGATCCCGGAACCAGGCAGCTATTGGATTTGTTTTTGTTTTAGTATGACCAACTTTTCTTGCATTTTTTATTATTCTTTCTACTCTGGACTGCCGTTCGGATTGAAAGGCCTGAAAGGCGGCCTCACACTCTTTATTTAATTTTAACTGTTCAGCGATAACAACAGTATCTTCCAGTGCTAAGGATGCTCCCTGACCTATATGTGGAGAAATACCATGCGCCGCATCTCCCATCAGACATACTTTTCCTTTATACCACTTCGAAAGCCTGGGGAGGTCATACACCGGGTAAGCAATAATTTCGTAGCTGTTCCTGATGATGCCGGAAAATAAAGGATCATCATTCTTATGAATATCTGCCAGGTGGTCTTTGATTTCAGCTTTCAGTATCTTTTCTATTTCCTGCGGCTTTGGCTCCTGATCCCGGAAGTAATTATTAAACCACCATACTTCACCTTTATCTGAAACCGAGTAAGCAAAAAAGCCTCTTTCTCCAAATGTCATCCTTATCGAATCAAGAGGTTCTGAGAGCTCAGCAATTCTGGCATATCCGCCGGTAGAAATGAGCTTTGTATATCTGATGACAGATTTTTCCGGAAACAGCTGATTTCTTACCTCAGAAAACATTCCATCGCAGCCCATTAACATATCACCGGTAACGGAGGTGCCATCTGCAAAGTAAGCTGTTACCTGATCATCTGATTGATGATACCGGACAAACTTCTTATTATACTCAATCTTTATACCGGCTTCAGCTGCTGCCGCCCGGGCATAGGTATTGAGATTTGCTCTTTTTATCTGCAGTGCCTCTGCTCCATACTGTTGTTTTTGATAAGCAGTATCCAGCCCGGCTATCTGTTTTCCCCTGGCATTGAAAAATTTTATTGAACCCGGCGTGTAATCCTCTTTAAGTTTTTCAAGGTCTATAAATTCTTTCAATACATTTAATCCGTTAGGGGTAATGCCTAAAAAGACTCCCTCATTGGTATTATTTGCGGATCTGGATTCAAATATTTCAGGCTGAAAACCTATTTTTTTCAATTGCAAAGCCAGTATCGGGCCGGAAACACCTGCCCCTATTATAATTACTTTTTTATTCATTATTTTCTATATTATATTCAAAGGACATGTATGTTTTTCTACTGCCAACTATTCTCTGTTGAATTTTTTCTATCTTTAATTCTGATAATCTTGTATGGTAAAATTATCACACCAGAAAAAAAAGAATATCGGCGGAACCAGCCAGTTCAGAGATGTTATATCCCTGAAATTGTTCAGCTATTTTCTGTACCTGGAAAATATAACGGCCCCTTTCTCCGTAAGGTATAAGCTGCCTGAAGGAGACATCAAAGAAATTACCATTAATGAAGGAATGAAGTTCAGAGATTTCCTGGCTTTATCAATGCCGGGAATTGCAAAGCCTTATGATTTCAAAATCATCAATCATAAACTGGCTTATCTGGATTTCAGGAGTATGTCCGGAAATATGGATGATTTTGATAAGTTCCTCAGTGAGGCATTTGTAACAATAAGAAAAGAGGATATTAAAAATCTAGCCGTTGATCTCCGAAATAACAGTGGCGGAAATTCTATTTTCGGAGACCTTTTGCTGAGCTATATTACAGATCAGAAATATTCCCTACAAGGCAGCAAACGCTGGAAAATAAGCCAGATTTATAAAGATAAACTCATTGCAGACCGTAATACCGAAAGTGAATATCTGAAAATGGAGAACGGAACCGTGTGGGAAACAGGCCACTGTAAGCCGGATTTTAATAAATTTAAAAATGATCCTGTTTTTAAAGGAAAAGTATATGTCCTAACCGGTCCTTTTACCTTTTCAAGTGCCAATCTTGTGGCAGACGGGATGAAGCAATATAAGCTGGCAGAGCTTGTAGGCGAGCCAACGGGTGAATATACCAATGATTTTGGTGAAGCCTTTATGTTTACGCTTCCCAATAGTAAGATTCAAATGCGCAGTACTTCATCCATGAGCTTTGGTACTGACTGCAATACAGGCAGCTATGCTCCTGTAATTCCTGATATCCTCATAATCCCAACATTACAGGATAAAATTAATGGTATTGATAAGCCATTGGAATATATATTAAAAACAGTGAAAACAAATAAGGAGACTAATTGATAATCTCCCCATTGCTGTTTTCTAATTTTTCGCGGAAACGTTGAAGATCTTCAGGCGCCGGCCTGGTCCATTCTGTGACTTCCCCGATAATTTTCAAAGGCATTTCGGAGCGGTAAGAACGAGTGGGATTCCCTGGGAATTTTTTATCGGTGACATTCGGATCGTTTTCAAAATTTCCTGTTGGCTCTACAATATAGACACGTTCTTTAGCTTCTCCTTTTGCTAATGCAGCAGCAAGTCCTGCCCCATTAACCAAAGCCGTAAAGTAGATATGATTCATTTTAAGATCAGACTGGTAATTGGAATTTCCTCCTGCTGTCAGTAAATCTCCAATTTTTAAATCTGCTTTTGTCCCGTGGTAGAAAGGACCCTTATCAGATGGATGGTTTTTTAACTGCAATGCCAGTTCAGCATTCTTTTCTGACATTTCCGTATCTCCTAATTTTCCGTAACATTGAGCAATTTTCTGATAAAGAGCAGGCAGCGCACTTTTAACAGTATCATCATTTATTTTTAAAGCAAACTCCAATGATGTTTCCAGCCATTTTAACTCATCTGAAGGTGTCTTCTGATGGCGGGCAACATAATAAGCGGCAAGAAATTTTTCGTGATCATCCGTTGATTCATTCCAGGCTTGCAAAAACAGCCTTCCTGCCTCTTCTGACATTCCGTTTTCTTCCATGGCCATGCCTTGCAGACATCGTTTAACCACATTATTAAAAGGAGAGAATTCCATGCTTTATTTTTTAATAGTTTTACAACTGTTTCGGTAGATCTGACAAATTTATACAAATGTGATGAAACGAAAAGCATCCTGAAAAGAACTTTAATCACACTTATTTTATAAAGATACTCTCGTTTGATGTAAAAACAAACTGTATCAGCCCTTTTCGTGAATGCCTGTTTTTTTTATTATATTTACTTAACATCAGGCAATAAATAAATTAATTTCTATAACTTTTTACTTTCAAGTGAACGAAATTAATCTAGTTTAATTTCCATCTAACTTTGCCTTATTACATTTGCTAAAGAATTAAGACAACACATAATTACAAAATAAGTTAATCATCAACATTAAAAATTTAAAGCTATGAGTACATTAACATTAAAAGACGGAACTGAAATTTTTTATAAAGACCAGGGAGAAGGGCCTGTACTGATGTTTCACCACGGGTGGCCATTATCATCCGATGACTGGGATGCACAGGTGATCTTTTTCCTACAGAGAGGTTACAGGGTTATTACCCATGACAGAAGAGGCCACGGCCGCTCAAGCCAGAACATTTATAATCATACTATTGAACAATATGCTTCTGATGCTGCAGAACTTGTTGAGTTTCTTGATCTGAAAGATGTTGTTCATATAGGGCATTCTACCGGAGGTGGTGAAGTGATCCGTTATGTACATAAATATGCTAATGGAAGAGCAAAAAAAGCAGTATTGATCAGTGCCGTTCCGCCAGTTATGGTAAAAAGTGAATCGAATCCTGATGGAGTTCCTATGGAAGTTTTTGATAATATCAGGGAGCAGACCATGAACAACAGAAACCAGTTTTATTATGATCTGACATTCCCTTTCTATGGATATAACAGAGAAGGTGCCAATGTAAAAGACGGAGTTCAGAGAAACTGGTGGAGACAAGGTGTGATGGGAGGAATCGTTGCCCATTATGACGGCATCAAAGCATTCTCTGAAACGGATTTCACAGAAGATCTGAAAGCAGTTGATATTCCTGTTCTGGTAATGCACGGAGACGATGACCAGATTGTCCCTATCGAAAATTCTGCGATAAAATCAGCCAAATTGCTGAAGAACGGCAAACTGATTGTCTATCCTGGCTTCCCTCACGGTATGCCGACTACAGAGCATGAAACGATCAATAAAGATCTTTTGGAGTTTATTCAGTCTTAAAATATAGTATAAAAAAGGTGGACAATTCTGTCCACCTTTTTTCATCTACATATTTGTAAACAATAAAAACCGCTTTAAAAGCGGTTTTTATTCTGATATTTTTATCTTTTTTCTAAAACAATCTGTTATGCAGAGATCTTAAAGCTTCTATTTTATAAACAGACGGAACCAGTAATGAAATATTATTTTCACTTCCTCCATAAGAAATCATACGGATCGGAATATGCTTTACCGCTTCAGAGACAATGGTTGCGTATCCGTGATTTTCTTTTCTGAAATCTCCAACAATACAGATGATAGACTGCTCATTGTCAATTTCAACAGCTGAGAAAAACTCAAGTTCTTTTACGATTTCAGACAGCTGCTCTGTCTGGTCTATGGTAAGAGAAACAGCTACTTCAGAAGTGGTAATCATATCAATCGGAGTTTTATAACGTTCAAAAACCTCAAAAACTTTTCTCAAAAAGCCATACGCCATCAGCATACGGGAAGACTGAATGCGGATGGCGGTGATCCCATCTTTGGCTGCAATTGCTACAATCTGATTCTGATTGGAAATTTCTCCTGAAATTAATGTTCCGGCCGCACTTGGATTCATCGTATCCAGCAATCTTACAGGAACATTATATTTTCTTGCAGGGAAAACGCTTTGAGGATGTAGAATTTTGGCTCCAAAGTAAGATAACTCGGCAGCTTCATCAAAGCTAAGTCTGGCAATAGACTTTGTATTCTGAACATATCTCGGATCATTATTATGGAAGCCGTCAATATCTGTCCAGATCTGAATTTCCTCTACCTGCAATGCTGCTCCCAGTAATGAAGCTGTATAATCTGATCCTCCCCTTTGCAGATTATCAATTTCTCCCTGAGCATTTCTGCAAATATATCCCTGGGTTATAAATAATGTTTCTTCCTGATATTTTGCTATTTCAAGGCCAGCATGTTTTCTGATGTAATCAATATCGGGTTCCTTATCTTCATCAATCAGCATAAAATCTAATGCCGATAACAGAACAGAAGCGATTTCTTTTTCCTTTAAATGTAAATGAAACAAAGTTGTTGAAATAATCTCACCCTGCGCCAGTATAACACGTTCTGCACTGGAAGTGAAGTTTTTATTTTTGAATTGATAAAACAGATCAAAAATTTTGTCAATAAAAGCGGAAGCTTCCTGAATACCTTCTTCTGTTTTAAATAATTTATTTACAAAGTTTTTATATTTTTCATATAGTACATCAATATGTTTGTAGGCTCCCTCAATATCCTTCTTCTCATACAGTTCTGACAGCTTTACCAGATCATTTGTTGTACCGGACACTGCTGATAAAACAACCAGATGTTTATCCGCTGCCTGAGATCTGATAATGGGTAATAACTGTTCAATCCTTTCCGGGCTTCCTACTGAAGTCCCTCCAAATTTTAGTACTTTCATAATATATTAATTGTTAAATATTTTCCAAAAAAAAGAGCCTGTCGTGATGACAAGCTCCTGATTTATTTTAGTTTCTAACCAAAGGAAAATGACTCACGACGTTCGACGTAAGTACTGTTTCTTTCCCTTTTTTAAGTTAGATAATATCATTATTTCTTTTTTTGCTGGGCAAATATACAAATTTTTACAAATAAAAGATTAATTCCTAATAATTTCTTTATGATGTCAGACATCCCATCCTATCAAATTGTTAATAAAGGACTTAAGCATTAGATTTACCTTTTATTTATTATTGCTGTGGTTTTAGATCTTCAAATGGTTTGTCTGCAGGAAGAATGTGCTGTACCTTTTCAACTAATAATTCTTTCGCTACATTAATTTCAACCTTCTGTCTGATATCCAGAGAGGAAGCTCCTACCAGAATTTTATAGGTTCCGGCTTCAGCAATCCAGGCTGATTTTCCGGTTTCAAACGAAGCTAAATCTTTCTTGTTTAAAGTCAAAATAACAGTCTGTGATTCACCGGGATTTAATTCTTTTGTTTTTGCATAAGCTTTTAATTCAGACTTTGGCTTGTCAATGGTCTTTCCAGGTGCGGAGAGATATAATTCAACGACTTCTTTTCCTGGTACCTTTCCTGTATTTTTAATATTGACACTTACCTCTACTGAATTATTAAATACCTTTGAGCTGGTTTTAATATCTGAATACTCAAAATCAGTATATGATTTTCCATATCCGAATTCAAACGAAGGCTTTATACCAAAAGTATTGAAATAGCGGTATCCCACATAAATACCTTCCTTATAAGTCACATCTGCAGGATTATCTGATGGCTCACCCGGAAAATTCTTTGCTGATGCATGATCCACATAATTTACAGGGAAAGTCATCGTCAGTTTTCCGGAAGGATTTACTTTCCCGGAAATCACATCCGCCACAGAATGCCCTCCTTCCTGGCCTGGCTGCCAGGCCAATAAAACGGCATCTACCTTGTCTTTCCATGAAGCAGTCTCAATAACCCCTCCGATGTTCAGTATAGCCACCACTTTTTTTCCTTTTGCGTGGAAAGCTTTGGAAATTTTATCAAGCATTTCTATTTCTTCCGGGGCCAGATTAAAGTCATTGTTCACTACTCTATCTCCTCCTTCACCGGAATTTCTTCCCAATGTTACAAAAGCAATTTCAGAAGTTTCCGCTTTTTTAGTAATGAGGGCATCATCCATTTTCATTTCGGGGAGCCTCTCCGGCAAAGCTAAAATCCCCCGGACTTTTCTCCTTTCCTTTTCTGCTGCAGCCTCTTTTTCAGCATGCGGTTTATACAATTCTACCAGCTCCCTGTCTAATTTATACCCTGCAGCATTCAGCCCTTCCAAAAGAGAAACCGTATGTTTGTTGTTGACACTCCCGCTTCCCGTACCTCCTGTAATCCACGCATACGAAGTCACTCCGAACAATGAGACTTCTTTCTGCCTGTCTGCAAAAGGCAAAGCATTGTTTTCATTTTTAAGCAAAACCATTCCTTCTGCTGCCGCGCTTCTGGTTACTGCAGCATGTGCGTTCAGATCCGGTCTGTCACTATATTTATAGTGCGCAAATGTTGGTGTACTGAAAATATATTTCAAAATTCTTTTCACGTTAAGATCCGCCACTTCTTCTGGTAATCGGCCTGAATCCAAAGCTTCCAGCAGGACTTTTTTCTGTGCCGGAATTCCGGGCATCAAAAGGTCATTCCCTGCATTCATCTGCTTGACAACATCAGAAATCCCTCCAGTTCTGATGGATTCAAATCCCGGAAAGCCTCCGAACCAATCGGTCATTACAATGCCCTTGAATCCCCATTCGTTTCTTAAAACCTGGGTCAGTAAATCTCTGGAATCTGAAGTATACACCCCGTTCACTTTGTTATAAGATGACATTACAGTCCAGGGCTGAGATTCTTTCACGGTGATTTCAAAATTTCTCAGATATAATTCTCTCAATGCTCTTTCAGATACATGTGCATTGATTGTTAAACGATTGGTTTCCTCATTATTGGCAGCAAAATGTTTAACAGAAGTTCCTACTCCCTGGGACTGGACTCCATTGACAATTGCTGCGGCAGTTTTCCCTGAAATTAAGGGATCTTCTGAATAATACTCAAAATTCCTTCCATTTAATGGATTTCTCTGAATATTCAAGGCAGGCGCCAGCAAAACATCAACGCCGTATTCTTTCACTTCATTCCCCATTGCTTTTCCTACTTCTTCCAATAACGTTTTGTTCCAGGTTGAAGCTAAAGCCGTTCCTACAGGAAATGCCGTTGCATAGTACGTTTTGGAATCATTTTCCCTGGTTGGTGCAATTCTTAAACCTGCAGGCCCATCCGCAACAACAGTAGCCGGAATTCCGAATCTGTCCAGATTAGCTGTTCCGCCTGCAGCTCCGGGAACAAGTCCTTGCTTTGAATCACCTACAGGTCCGGTTAAGACTTCAATTCCGGGCATTCCTGTTCCAATCAGCAGATCAACCTTCTCTTTATTGGTCATTTGGCTGATGATGGCATCAATTCTTTGATCAACCGAAAGTCTTGTATCTTCCCAGACGTCCAGTTTACCATTTTTATTGAGGTCTTTGAATGTTTTTCCGCCAACGGTAATTGTTGGATTATTTTGAGCCTTTGTAAGAGATGACATCCCCACTAAAGCCAGAAGCAATAACGGATATCTGGTACCGGAAAAAAGTCCGGCCAGTGTTGAGATATTCTTATTCATAATTCAGATTTGATTTTTATTACAGGTATTTAAATTTGATCAATACACTCTTTCAAAATCACAGCACTATTCTGTCCTGAAACTGAAAGTGCCATGAAAGAAACTATATAAAATATTGATTAGATCACTACAAAAAGTTATGGTATCTCAACCAGTCGAGATACACATCAGACCATTTGTCAACGGGAAGATTTTGTTTTCCCATACCAAAGCCATGACCTCCTTTTTCATAGATATGAAGCTCAGCGGGCTGCCCTGCTTCCAGCCATTTGTTATACAATAAAACTGATTTAGGTGCCAGTTTCAGCTGATCATCACTTGCGGCACAGATAAACATTGGAAGAGCAGCTTTAGGAACCCCGGTACTGAGAATTTCCTGACTTGGCCCGCCATAAATGGATGCGGCAAAATTTGGTAACGTTGAAGCATCTTTACTATGGAGAACACTTTCTAAAATTACGCTTGCCCCTGCTGAAAACCCTACTACACCCAATTTTTCAGGATTGATCTTCAGTTCTTCCGCATGTGTTCTGATATATGAAATTGCTGTTCTGATATCTTCTCCAGCCATTACTTTAACAGGAGCTGTTTTGGCATCAAAAGCATTTCTGTCTTTGATATTCTCCATCATTTCTTTGGCAGGATCATTGGATTTCGTTTCCAGCAATCTGTATTTTAAAACGACTGCTGTAATTCCGTTTTCTGCGAGTTTTTTTGCCAGATCAACTCCTTCGCGGTTGATCGATAAGCTTTGAAAACCACCACCGGGAGCTATAACAACAACTGTCCCGTTGATCTTGGTTTTATCTGCTTCGAAAACCAAGATCGAAGGTTGGGACACGTTGAAAACCACTTCCGTTTTGAACAGCTCGCTGAATTGCTGTGCTTCTTTCTGCTTCCAGTTTTCTGTTCCCGGTGCCTTTCCCTGATATAAAGGAATAGATTTTTGTGCATATGCATTGTATATTCCTGAGATAAACAGTGCGGTTATGAATATTCTTTTCATGTTCAATTTGTTTATTTAAATAACTGAGGAAGAAAATCATTCAGGTAGGTTCTCCAATTGCTCCACGTATGACCGCCTTCGGATTCTGCGTATTGGTATTTGAAGTTCATCCTGTTGAGTTTTTCACGGTATTCCGTCACGTTTTTGTAGAGAAAATCTGTTTTTCCTATGGCAATCCAATACAACTTGTATGAATTGGTTTGCTGGACTTTCAGTTTTTGATCTAAATTCTGATAAACAGGACTTTTCTTTTCATCAGGCGGTAGAATTGCCGGAGAAAACAGCCCTACATAATCAAACGTTTCCGGCAGATTGGCAGAAATATACAAGGAATGGAATCCCCCCATGGAAAGTCCGGCGATAGCTCTGTTTCCTGCGTCTGATTTTACCCGGTAATTATGTTCTGTAAATTCCATGATTTCCTTAAAATAGGTTTCCATATCACCACTGAAAATATCCGGTGTCCTCATATCGATTTTATAAAAACCTTTGGAAGATTCACCCGGCGCTGCGGAATTGCTTGTATGACCGTTTGGCATTACAACAATCATAGGTTTTGCTTTTCCCTGAGCAATCAGATTATCCAGGATCTGTGAGGCCCTTCCCAAGGTCATCCATGCTTCTTCGTCACCACCCATTCCGTGTAGCAGGTATAAAACAGGGAATTTTTCTTTTGAATTTTCATATCCCGGAGGGGTGTAAACCGTTAATCTTCTGTCTTCTTTTAATCCGTTTGATTGATACCATCTTTTGGAAACTGTTCCGTGCGGAACGTTCTGAACTTTGTAATTTTCAGATTGTTTTCCATCTATCAAAACCATACTCATTACCGATGAAACATCACGAACCTGATAAGAATTGTTCGGATCATTGGCCTTTACACCATCCACAATAAATGAATAGGTATAGATATCAGGAGCCAGATCATTTTCAGAGAAGGTCCAGATTCCATCTGCATCTTTTTTTAATTCTACGGTTCCCGGTTCCCAACCCTTTCCCGGCATCCAGTTTCCCTGTAGTTTTACTGTTTTCGCCTCCGGTGCACGCAGGCGGAATGTTACGCTTTTACCTTTGATCTCCGGTGAAATTATTTCTTTCTTTCCGCTGAAATCAAGGTTTTCCTGGGCAAACATTAATGAACCCAGCATTAATGAATAGATTGTGAATCTGATTTTCATATTAAATTGTTTTTTATCACAAAAGGCACAAAAGTTTTTAACACTTTAATTATTTTAAGTTCAATGCTATTTTTTTTAAAGATCACTTAAGTTTTGAAAATCTTTGATTTTCAATTTTGTAAGCTTTTAGAATTATTATTTCAGACTTGAAGATTTTGTGACTTTTGTGGTTAAAAAGTTAAACAGTTTTTAAAAATAAAATTCTGAGCCTGTGAAACACAGACCCGGAATCATCAATTACTTTTTATATTTCTCTGTTCTCGCATCTTTAATCACACCTGACCAGTTCATTCCGTATCCGAAATCATAGTTATGACCTTCGGAATCTTTATGGGTTTCCATATCGTAAGGAACATCTTCTTTCTGCCTTTCAACAGTCGCCATATTTGCAGGCATCTGAAGCGGAAGTAATCCTGATGGTTCGTATTTTCCGGTTACGATATCCACAACCGCCTGATTGGAAACATTAAAGTTCATCAGAATGGCATCAGCATGCTTTTCAAATTCGTTGAAAACCATCGGTTTTGAAGCTGTTACAGAAACTATTACGGGTTTTCCGTTCATTGCCTTGTACGTGTTTTCAATGGTCAGCAGATCTGTAAAGTTGGTAGCGGTTGAAGTTTTATTTCTGAATGTCCTGTCGTGTACATTCGGGGCTACAACCGGATCACCCGCTGCAATGCTTTTCTCACGGGCTTCAGTTGCTGTATAGGTTTTGTATTGAAGAGAAATCGGAAGATAGCCGTTTCCGCCTTCTGCAGCATCAATATCGCTGTAACCGCCTTCTTCACTGTGTGGACTTTTCACAAAAACCAATGCGAAATCAGCTTTAGCGGGATCTTCGGTTACGTTATAATGTTTTTTTATTTTTTCGATATCAACAGGGTAATCCAGAGAAGGAGCCGTGTAAATTCCCCACCAGTTAAATGTTGCCGGAGAATACCTCTTCGGGATGTAAACCGTTTTTCTTTCCTTGATGGGAAGAATATTGGATTTATTTTTCAACATCACGATAGATTTTACCTGGGCCTCATACCCTGCTTTCATAAACTCAGGATTACCAACTATTTTTTTGGTTTCATCAATGTTCACGTAGGGATTTTCAAACAATCCTGTTCTGAAGAAATTTCTAAGCAAACGAACGGCAGATTGTTCAAATTTTGCACGATATGCTTTTTCGCCGTGTTCTTTCACTCCCATCTGATACGCTTCCAAAACAGGTCCTTTATCATTATTTCCTCCGAATTGGTCAACCCCGGCTTCCAGCACTTTGTAATGACGTTCGGCAATAGATAATTTCTCAGCGCCCCAGGGTTTTCCGGCAAATCCTCCCGGCGTTTTGGGTTCATCAGCCGTAATCAGCCAGTCGGTACACACCACACCATCGTATTTGTATTTTCCACGAAGTAAGTCTGTGATCAGATATTTACTGTAGCCGTTCCCGACATTTTCCCTGTTTTTCGTATCCTGATTAAAGCTGATTGTGTAATAAGGCATCACTGCTGCAGCTTCTTTAGTTCCTCCGTTTAATTTGAAAGCACCTTCGGTAAAAGGCTTTACGTGGTTCTGAAAGTTATTCCCCGGATAAACCGCGAATTTTCCCATTGCCCAATGACCGTCACGGCCGCCTTCTTCAGGGCCGCCTCCCGGCCAGTGCTTTACCATGGCATTTACACTTTTATTACCCCAGCCGTTTTTACTTCCGATGGTTGTCTGGAAACCGTCAATATAACCTCTTCCTAAATCTGCTGTCAGTTCCGGACTTTCAGAAAAAACGTAAGCGATTCTGTACCAGCGAGGCTCTGTCCCCAGGTCGATCTGAGGCGATAAAGCTGTTGAAATACCCAATGCTCTGTATTCCTGAGCCGCAATATTTCCGAATTTTCTGACCAGCTCCGGGTCGAAAGTCGCGCCCATTGCCAAGCCATCCGGCCAAAGTGAAATCTGCCCGCCTGCTCCTTCATTAAACTCAGCCGTTACGGTTGCAGAATGTCTCGGGTCTGTACTGTTATTGGCTGGAATTCCCAATCCAAGGCCTTCGATATAAGCCTGGATGTTGTTGCTCCATTGTGCTGCAATTTCGGGAGACTCAACAGTTGTTACCAAAACGTGACGCAGGTTATCTTCTTTTAAGAATTTCTTTTGCTGGTCTGTCAAATCCGAGGCTTTTGCCCCGCTTTCTTTATACAGCATTCCATTATATTTACCTGCCCGGAAACCATCTGCAGGCGCAGGAACAGACTGATGGCCGCTGTAAAGCATTAGTCCTGCAATCTGTTCAACACTCATCTTTGAAGCTAAATCTTTCGCTCTCTCATCGACGGGAAGTCTCCAGTCTTCGTATGGATCAAGCTTTCCGTTTCTGTTTAAATCTTTGAATTTATTTCCGCCAACTGTCAGAATTTTCACCCCTGAATCTGCAGAATAGCCTAAAACAGGACCCTTAGGATTCGTGACCATCTGAATATTCTGTGAAAATGCTGTTATTCCAAAAAATAATGCAGCAATATTTAAAACCGTCCTTCTCATTGTTTATATTTTAAAAATTGAAGTTTACTGATAATTGACCTGTCAATGGCATAATGTACGTTCCTGTCAACAGTTTTCCGTAATATGGACTTGCATCTGTAATTAATTCAGCACCATTGATGGTTCCACTGGCTCCCCTTTGGTTCAGGAAGTTGATCACTGTTGCACCTATGTTGATGTTTTTGTTTACAGTATAGCTTACTCCCCCGAAAGTTTCCCATCTTGGCGCAAAGTATAAGGCGTTGGTAAGATTCGCGTATTGTTTTGAGAAATACCTGAAGCTCGCCCAGAACCTCCACTTGTCAATAGAATAACTTGGATCGATTTCCATTAAAACTTTAGCTACCCCTAATACATTGTTGTCATTATAATCATACTCTTTCCCGAATGCATTGAAATTAAATTTCTTATATACAGGATTCTGGAAAGTAACCAGGTAATGTAAATTGAATCCTTTGAATGGTTTTAAAACAAAATCCGTGGTCCAGCCCAGCGTCTGAATATCATAATAAACGGTTGTGGTTTGCGCCTGAGAACTGTTTGCAGGATTTACCAGATTATATCTGTTAAGGTTGTTATTTTTCTTCAGATAGGTAGCCTGAGAAATCAACTGAATCCAATTGGTATTCCAGAAAACTCCAAATGCTCCCAATGGGCTTTTAATTTTATTGGTATTGGGTTCAAAAGCCTGGGAATAACTTTCCAATCTTCTGTTTTCTTCTGTGTACAGGAAGTTGGCTAAAATACCGAAGTTCTTGGTAATGTTATAAGTTGCGTTCAAACTTCCTGCAATCTGAAAAAAACTTTGACTGATATGATTAAACTGGCCCGGATCTGTAAAGCTAAAGCCAATAGTCCTTGGAGCCAAAGAATACTCCCCGTCAATAATGTGATTTCTCAAATGTAAACCATAGCTCAGATTAAAGTTGTCGGTAACTTTCCATTCATCAATACCATACAATGAAAATTTGTTCTCTGTTCCACTATGGTATTCTCCGCCTGCATTATAATTGTAGAAGCCATCAGAATCCGTATTCGGACCAATCAAGCGTTGAGGTTGCGGCTCAACAGTCTGGAAGAAAAAAGTTCGGTTGGATGTGTATTGGTTGACGTGATAATATTGTTCCAACGCTCCAAATGTCAAATTATGATTTCCTATCTGCTTGTTCAAAGAAAAACGACCTGCAATACTGGTAATCGGGGTTTCCGGTGTATACATTCCCAGAATAGTTCCTACCTGCCCTGAATAAGCCTGGCCGCCGGAAGCCAAAGTATATCCTGCTGAAGAATCTGCATTGAAAATACTCAAAGGAATCATATTGGACATTTTCACTTTTGAAAAATGTGCTCTTGTTGAGAATTTAAAATTCCATCCATTGTTCAAAAGATAATTACCAAAAATATCAATGTTATGAGATTTCGATCTGTTATCATCTCCACTCATGGAAGCCCAATAATAATTTCCTGTAAGAATATCTTTGACTTTCATCTGTCCGTCTCTTACTACGTAGGAATCTCTGCCAATTTTGAAATTATCAAGCTCTGTTACTTTTCCGTTTTCCCCATATTGGAAAACAGCATAATTGGTTATGCTATACGAATCCGCATATTTGTAAAGTGCGGTTATCTGTCCTTTATTGTTGTTAAAATACTTAGTTACCCCTGCTCTGAAAATTTTTGTTTCATCAGCATTTCTTGCAAATCCTAATTTATAGGTGCTCGGATCATAGTTGGCAAAAGCTCCTGCCGTATACGTCCAGCCATTTTTGGAAATAGGCCCCGAAACATTGGCATCGGCCTGTAACCAGCCAAAATTACTCGTTGTAAATTTACCTTTGATCTTAAGGTCCTTAGTTCCTGTCTGCGAATATGAATTGACTGCAAAACCAAGATCTCCCGTTGTATTGGCCAACTGGTCCATTTTTAAAAGGCCCGTTTTTTCCAGTCCGACACTTTGCCTCCATGTTTTATTGGGCAGTTCGGGCCAGAAGAAATAAACAACAGGCAGGTCATTTTCGAGAATCGTGATTCCTCCAACTGTAGAAGGAAGACCGATATTAACGTCACGGGGGCTGGTATTATTGGCAGCATTGAGCATCACATTCCTGTTGTTGTCCTCTTTGGAGGAAGTTATCGCTTTTTTCTTCAAAGCTAAGCTGTCAGTTTGTTGTCCAAATACTGCTCCACAAGAAAACATGAGCAGCAAAGTGGAAATTCGGAGTCTTGAGTTTTTCATAATGATCAATTAATCTGTTTTTTGTTTGGATTGTGTAGTGAAATGATGAATTTCAGATGGGTAACTGATTTAAAATTAAACAAATAGCTAACTGGATTTTATCCATGTAATTTTTGACATCTCTTAATATTTTTTAGTTGCTTCATAATGAAGCGACTCAATATTACATTCTTTTTTTGATACTGCCAAATGAATGTTAATAAAATATTAACACAATAACAAATAATTGATTTTCAATAAATTATACCTAATAAATTTAAAATAAAATGATAAAAAGATCATTTATTTACCCGGAATTAAAGATTATATGTTACCAAAAAGTAATGTTAAAAAGCCTGAATGTTTGCACCTTCCTTAATATCACCTTAACTTTGTTCTGCACGAACAATTAAAATAATATGAACCCTCATAAACAGATCTTAGAAAAATCAGCAGAAGCCTATCAGTTATATGTTCCCCATATTTCTATCGATACTGTCATCTTCGGATTCAGTGAAAACGAGCTTAAGGTCTTGGCTATAAAGATGAAATTTAACAAACAATGGTTTCTACCGGGCGGCTACCTGAAAAAAGAAGAAAATATTGATGATGCTGCAGTAAGAATTCTAAGCGAGCGGGCTGGTGTAAAGGATCTATTTTTGGAAGAATTTTCCGTTTTTGGGAAGAATGGCCGAAGTGAGGAAGTTTTCAGTGATTATGATGCCAGCTTGTGGCATAAACAAAGATTTATTTCTATCGGCTATTATGCATTGGTAAACTATCATGACGTTTCTCCAAAAGCAGACGAACTGAGTGAAGAATTTGAATGGCTCGACGTTAATAACCTTGATCATTACCAGATCACTATGGACCATAAACAGATTATTTTAAAAGCTCTGCTGACACTCAGGGAACGAATAACCTACAAACCAATCGGCTACAATTTACTGCCGGAAAAGTTTACGATGACAGAATTGCAGCGATTGTATGAAACGATATTAGGGAGAAGTCTGAACAGGGGTAATTTCTACAGGAAAATAAAGAACCTGGGGATTCTAACCAAGCTGGATGAACAACGAAAAGGAGGTGCACATAAAGCACAGGATGTCTATTCCTTTAATCAGGAAAATTATGAAAAGGCACTTGAAAATGGAGTGAACAGCTGGTAACGGAGAAAATTATGCGAATATTATCACACAATATAAAACCATCACCAAAAGTTTTTCTGGCTTACAATCCTATTTTGTTTTTTTAAATTAGCTTATGCCTCGTCTTTGGTATTTTTGACAAGCCCTATCCCGGAAAAGAAGAATATAAGTCCGAGAACGCCTATAACGCCTAATGTTGTATAGGCAGAACTTTTATTGATGAGTTCATATCCGGTATAAATTAAACCTGCAATTCCCAAGATAGTCAGTATGGTTCCAAATGTTCGTTTAACGTTCATAGCCTTAATTTTTTATTGTTAAAAATCTAGTTTAAAATTTGTTTTTATATATAATTACATCAGAAAACTGATCTAATGTCTTTTTAAATTGACTCCTTTATAGTTTTTGTTTCTATGAATATATTAAACCAATACATTACATGTAAAAAATTGCAAAAACCAAGCCGTTTAGTGAAAAATATACTTTTTGCAATACAATAATAAGCTTTACAACATATAAGCCAGATCCTCTTACATTATTTTCTATCAGTGAAAATTTAAGCAGGTACCACACTGCGACAGATTTTGGCCAGATGTTTGAAATGTTATTAATAGTATTCAAAATTTCAGTACTATAAACAAACATTCTATGGTCATTATCAATAGTTTTGAAGAATATAAAGCATTTGAAGGAAAGCTAATCGGTGTATCGGACTGGCATACAATTGATCAGGAACAGATTAATAAATTTGCTGATGCTACTTTGGACCATCAATGGATTCATATTGACCCGGAAAAAGCGCAAAAAGAATGTCCTTTTAAATCGACAATTGCCCACGGCTATCTGACCCTTTCACTTATACCCTATTTATGGAAGCAGATAGCGGATGTCAGAAATGTAAAGATGGAAATTAATTATGGCATCGAAAATTTCAGATTCGGGCAACCTGTTCTTGTAAACAACCGTGTACAGCTGCAAGCCTATGCAAAATCTATCTGTAACCTGAGGGGAACTGTAAAAGTGATTGTTGAGGCAAAATTAATTATCGAAGGTGAGGCAAAACCTGCATACGCGGGTGATGTTTTATTTCTTTATCATTTCAATAATTCTGATTAATCAAAAGGCCATCCGGCGAGAAATAGAATCTTTATTATCATTTATCTCATATTTTATTCAATAAAAAAGTTATAAATATTTGCAGATTTCATTTAAATACTTACTTTTGTACCGCTTTAAATAATTCGGGGGATTGGCGCAGTTGGCTAGCGCGTTTGACTGGCAGTCAAAAGGTCACGGGTTCGAATCCCGTATTCTCCACTACAGCTAAGCCCTTCCCACAAGGGCTTTTTTTGAATTCATACTTTTTGGAAGCGTATTAATCAGTAACAAAAACAGTAACAAAATTAATACGTATGAAAAACCTTAATTTCGGATGCAAGAGATCCGATTTCCTAGTGACCAACTCAAAAGATGATTGGTTTATTCAATGTCGCTTTTACGAACCAGATCGGGAGAAACCATTTACGTATCGGCGAAGGCTAAACCGATTCAAGGATGAAAAAGAGCGGAAGCAAATCGTATTTTACAATTTTTATCAGCATGTCAGGCTGTCGTGTTCCGGAAATGATAGGATTAAAAGCGAAAGATGTAAACCTAGAAAAACACGAATATACTATATTACTAAAGAAAGGCGATTTGTATGTAAGAGAAAAAAGAGCTATCGTTCCTTCCACTGTTCCAAATTACTAACGGATATAATGCTTTTAAATAAAACTTACTGAGAAGTTATAAGAATATATAACCCTCGCAAAAACTGATCCCTTTTTTCATAGATTCTAAACCCTAATATACTTTTTGAGTACATCAAGAAGATCTGCCTGTTTTACAGGTTTGGGAAGGAAATCATTCATTCCGGCCTCAAGGCACTTTTCTTTTTCACCCAGAACATTTCCGGCCGTAATGCCTATAATAGGTATATGTTCATATCCCGGCAGCATTCTGATATGTTGTGTTGCTTCAATACCGCTCATTATTGGCATCTGTACATCCATCATGATAATGGAAAACTGTTTTTTCCTGCATTCTTCCACAGACTGCAGCCCATTGACCGCTTCCGTCAGATGTATACTCGGAGCAAGAGATTTCATTATTCTATTATTCAGAACCATATTCACTACATTATCATCAACCAAAAGCACTTCCAATTCCGAGGCAAATACATGCGAAACTTTCTCAGAATGATCCTTACTAATTTCTACGGTATAACTTTGGTCTACCTTTTTTAAAGTTTTGTATAGATCATGTGATTTGATGGGTTTCAAAAGTAAATGTGCATTTTCTATTTTTCTCACTGAACTAAGTATTCCCAGTTCTTCAGAAGAAGAAGAAAGTACTATAAATGGTGAAGTCTCTTGTCGCTGATTGAACAGCTCTGTTATTTTATTTATTGTTTCCAATCCGGACATAACAGGCATATGATAATCCATCAGGATCACATCGAACCTTTCACCTTTCAACAGGATCTCTAAGGCTTCCATCCCATTAGAAGCCAAAGTAGACTTGATATTTTTATAGGTAAGCATGTGCTCAAGAATAATCCTGTTGGTTTCATTATCATCGACCACTAAGGCCGTTTTAATAGTTATTTCCTCCTCTTCTCTCAGTTGAGGGATCTCATAAGGTATCTCAATATCAAAGGAAAATACAGACCCTTTTTCCTTTGCGCTGCTCAGCGACAAATGGCTTCCCATATATCCCAGGATATTGTTGGAGATAGTAAGCCCAAGCCCCGTGCCTCCATATCTTTTACTGATGGAACTGTTTTCCTGAGTAAAGGCATTAAAAATGTATTTCTGTTTCTCAACAGGGATGCCGATCCCCGTATCTCTTACCGAAAAGCGCAAAGCGATGGTACGATCATTCATGTGCAACTTCTCTACTTTTAGCTCGATCTCGCCCTTTTCTGTGAACTTCACAGCATTCCCCAGAAGATTGATCAAGATCTGCTTTAACCTTGCTTCATCCATAAAAAGTATTTTTGGAAGGCCCGGCTCAATATTGAGAAGAAGTTCGATATCTTTTTTCTGGGATTGATAAATGATCACATTGATTACCTGGCTTAGCATATCATAAACATCACATTTTTCAATCAAAAGCTCCATTTTTCCGGATTCTATTTTAGAAAAATCCAATATATCATTGATGATGCTAAGCAGGTTTTCCCCTGACTCATTGATGTAATTCAGATATTGCATCTGTGTTTCATTCAGCGGTGTCGTGAGGAGGAGGTCTGAAAAGCCAATAACTCCGTTTAAAGGAGTCCTGATCTCATGGCTCATATTGGCCAGAAATTCGGATTTTGCTTTGCTGGCTATATCTGCTGTTTCTTTGGCATTTTTCAATTCTTCATTGATCTTTACAGCATTTGTAATATTCTGTATGGAAATAATTACACCCCCTATTTCATCTTTTGTAAGATACCAAGGTCCAACTTTAAGGTCGTAATGCTGAATTTCTTCTTTTCCTTTCACTTTTAGCGTAAAATCACCGTTGATGTATGTTTTTCCCAACAGCGCATTCTCATAGATCTCTTTTCCTTCTTCGGGAATATCAGGTGATATTGTGAATAGGTTATTACCGATAAGATCTACATTATTCATACTAAATTCCTCTCTCCATCTGCTGCTTACAGCAATATAATTAAGGTCTTTATCAAACATGGCCAAAGGAACAGGAACATCAGTGACAAAAGACTGCATTATTGCCTCCTTCCGGGAAACCTCGAGAAACATTTTTTTGAATGCATCAATGTCCTGAATGATGCCGAAAACCCTTTTGCAGATATCATCTTCAAATTCAGGAATACCTTTTACCCTTACCCAGGTCGTAACTCCATCATTACGTAAAAGCTGAAGCTCCTCATCAAAAGGAATCCCTTGTTGTATTGCCCTGTTAAACAGGTATTTTATTCTTTCCCCACTTTCTCCTTTGTAAAATCCTAAGGCATTTTCAAAAGTAGGCTGGAGACCATCTTTTAATTTATGAATTTCTCTTGTACTTTGAGACCAAAAGATCTTTCCGGTCTTCATATTGACCTCCCAACCTCCCACCTGGGCTACTGAACCTGTTTCCTCAAGCATTTCCTTAGTATAAAACAGATCTTTTTCTAACTTACCACGACGAATAAGGTCAGATTTTAGTTGTATATAAACAAAAACGGTTACACCAATGGCTGCAATGGCAGAAAAGATGATAAACAAAACCGTCCAGTTGGAAGATTTATTCAGATCTTCATTTTTTATGGCAAGCTGAACTTCCTCATGTTTTACAAATTTCTGAACGAGCCTACGGCATCTGTCCATAGCTTCCTTGTTTTGTACAAGTTCTTCCGGACTCATTAATATGCCCTTTTTACGATTCTCAATAAGTAAGGCATATTCCTTCATCATCATTTCTGAAGCATGCAGCAGTTCATTTAAGACATTAATCTGATCTTTATTTCTAAGATTAAGTCTATCTTTATTCGAAACAAGCACCGGATATTCATTTTTACTATTATTAAAAGGTTCAAGAAAATTTTCCCGGCCGGTAAGCTGGTATCCCCTATTTCCTGTTTCAGCATTTAAAAGAGTATTTAAGATATCTTTTGCTAAGCTTATAGATTCCTTACTTTTTAAGAGGTTTTCCCTATTCTCCATCTGCTTATGTATGCTTATATAAGATGCTATAGAACTAGCAATCAAAAGTATCAAAGAAATCACTACACCAATTTGAAGGTTTCTTATAATTTTTTTCGGCATTGAATAGTATTTTTGTAATAAAATACTAAAAATAGGTCATTTTATAATATCAGCAAATTAATTTAGAAATTTGTCAGAAGATATTGAAAAATGAGTACAAGGTACAGTGTTGGGATACGCAAGACATTGCCTTTAAAAAGGCTTGAATAATCTCTCGTTTCCATAATTGATTATTTTTATAAAAGTAAGAGCTGATAGATATTTATTTCCGGATTTTGAATTTCTCTATATCGATACCAATACATACAAAATCAAAGGCCTCCCGTAGGAAGCCTTCGAAACACCAAATCACAAAATATTAATATGAAAAATTTATTTATAAAGCTGTTGCGGTATACGTTACTGTCTGCGTATAAGTTCCGGCCGGTTTACCCAAAATATCAGAAGATGATGATTTCGCTGCTGGAATAGTGTAGTCTAAATTCAGTGTTAATGCGCTTCCAAGCGGAGCATTAGCTACCAAAGTCTGATCTGTTGCAGACAACACTACTGCGGTTTTTGTTCCTCCCATACTTCCGGCAGCGGTAGAAGGTTTGATTGTCAAAACATTCACAGGAATCAGGTTGGTTCCGTTCATGAAATTAGCACCTCCTGCTTTTACCTTTACATTAAAGCTCTTTGTGGAAGTAACTTTTAAAGAGTTGGCTTTAGTAACCGTTTGATCAGAATTATAGTCTGCTGCAGTAACGTAGTTAAAGTCAACGGTATTGCCTATTGCTGTACTTCCTGCGTCAATAGAGATGACATCGTTCAGGGTAATGTTTACCGTTGTGGTTGCAGTGGTATTTTGAGCTTGAACATTATTGGTTCCTAATATGATCGCTCCAATAGTTAAGGCTGGGATTAAGATTAGTTTTTTCATGATGGTAATATTTTATTGTTATTTTTTACTTAATTGTTCTCTTTTGTATACTGCAAATCTACAGCGGCGATAAAAGTTTCTTTGTAATGGAAAAAGGAAGTTCATGTAGTAAATTAACTACACGGTCTATTCATTTGATTTAAAAAGAAAACCCTCAATACTTTAGAAGTACTGAGGGCTTATGTAAATTGCTGTTATTTCTAGTATAAAACTGTCATAATATAAATTACTGTTTGGGGTATAATTTTCTTTAGGTCTTGACAAAAAAATATTTACAGGTTGGTAAATGTGTTATCATTGTTATTTAAGAGTATTTAGTAAAATTAATATGTAAGCCCTTATAAAACTTTTTAGTTTTCAAAATGTATTTGACCTACAATTTGGGAGCTAAATCAACATAGCAAAGGCCACGCAGGCTTTTGCTCAGATAGATGTTGTCCATACCTCGATCACGGCAGATTTCAGTACTGTCATCCAGTTTAATACAATCCGGTACGAAAGATAACGTGCTAATAGTTTTAAAGTCTTTAGGAATATAGTTTTCTTCTTTAATCAACCTATCCAAAAAGAATAAATTAAATTGGTCTCCAACTTTAATTAGCCTGCATGAGGATGATGATTCTTTTTTCGAAATAACTTTAAAACTATTTTTCCGGTAAGTGAGATACACCAGATAATAGCTGTTTATAGAATCGATTTTATAAACAGTATACTTTCCTGAGTCATGCATTTCTTGTGAAATCTTTATTTTTGGACCACAGTTTAATAGCATTAATACAAAAACTATTATCAAAAAAGAACCAATAGGGCGTAAATGTACCATCAATGTATCTTGTAAAATTATTTTGCGATTTGAGTAAAAAATTGCTTTTCTATATTTAATCCAGTTGGGTTCTTAAAAATTAACCCTTCTCTATGCCGTATTTTTCGAAAATCTTGCTCGTTGAACAATTGATCAAAACAAATGGAAATAAAAGTATTGATACATGAATTATTATCCTATATAGCACGTTGAAAACAAAGAGTTTGTGGGTCATACAAAGGTAGATGTTATTCACTTAATTTTCTGATTTGTAATAATTTAATACTTCTCCTGTGTTTTTATTAATGTTAATATTAATCTTACAATTTCTACAATTATAGCTTTTTACAATAATATGCCATATCTTACCATCTTCAGTCAAATTAACTTTGTATGGTTTAGTCTTTTCAGGGTCAAGTAAATCTTTTGTTATCAGAATATCCACATATTTGATTACGGCTGATTCATCAGGTATAAGATCTATACCATATCGGCTTACAATTTTACAGGGAAGTTGATCTATTCCTCTGTTTTTGTCTTTACACTTTCCATCCTTGTTTTGTTGCGCTAACGCAAATACAGGGAGGAAACACAAAATTGTTAAAGTTTTCCTTACCATAATTAATATCTTTTAGGTTGTTCAGGATCAAATCCTTTAGGCAATATATTAGGCATATTTGTCGGCGCAATATTATTGAGCCTTAAAGACCTGGAGCTGGGATCTGATGGTAAACTACTATCTACCGGAATATCGTAATTTTTTATAGGTAGTCCAGCTGCATCCTTTTTCGTAGAATTTGAATTATTACTCACTCCAGGAATAAATTCCCTCAACCCTCCATCTGGGCCAGCAACATAACCAGTAACAGGTTTTTCTAGTCCGTTATCTTCCTTCTTACCATTACTGTCAATTAAAGTATTTTTATAACTATTGATATCTCTATCCGAAAATTTATTTGCCGAACTATAATCTCTCCCATCCATCTTTATAAGGTCTGTATCTCCGGCATGTGTATGACCGTCAGCAACTATCTCTCCTAATTTTGAGACTTCTGCAACCTGGTCTTGAGTTATTCCGCTTGTCATACCTTGAGAACCCATTTCGGGAATAGTGTAACTATAAAAAACTTCACCATTCTTATCTACCCCCTTATAAAAAAGGGTACTTACTTCAGCATTATAATTAATTGATAGTCCATTATATTGTTTACCAAAATCAATAGCCGCTGATCTTAGATTTTTAAATTTATCGCCCGGATCCATAATTTGCATTCCATCTGGATCAATAAATCGTATTGGATTGTTCATTCCATAACTGTAAGGTGACCATCTTCTATACTTTTCACTTAACGGATCAATTGTTCCCCATCTTCCAAGATCCGGCATATAGAACCTCGCTCCATAATCAAAAAAGCCTGTTTCCTGTAATTCCTTACCATTATACTTATAAGATTTATAACTTCCGAACTGGGAGGTACTTAATGGTCCTGAAATATGATTTAACCCAAATGCATAATAATTATTAGTATCTATAATTTCAAGATTGCCTGTGCTGTCTTTGCCAAAACTTACCCTTGTATTTCCAAGGTGGTCTTTGTATTGATAAATATAGCGGTTTTCTGTAAAACTATAAAAACCTTCTTCTGTATGCACAAAGTCAAGCCGCCATTCCGGAGTAATTGTACCGGGGTCAATAATACCTTTATATGCCTCCTGCTCATAAGCATTCCCCGTGCGGCAGGTGATACAGATTCCTCCTCCCTCAAAATAGTTGTACTGAAAACCATCCAGATAATCCGTGATCGTAACGCTGGTCAGGCCACGAGGTGGTGTGCTTGAATATGTTTTACGTACTTTAACCCCATCTGAACGATATAAATAATCCAATCCAACATTCATCGGAAGTCCAAATGGGTTATTCTGCGTAATGGAGTAAGAATCAGGTAAACTCAAATAATTATACGCAATACTCCAGATTCCTTTATCCTTCATCGTGGTCATACTGCCATTCAAATCATAGTCAATTATATTATTTCCGCCTTCATATCCTGAATCATTCATCGCTGTTTCTACCACTTTATCCAAACGGTTTCCGGTGTATTGATAGCTAAGGTCATCTACCTGTACAAACGTAGTTCCCTGGGAGACGGGAGCAGCATTCCTTTTTAATGTCATGATATTCCCATTTGCATCATAACTTAAATACTCATCAAAATAGCCGGTATTTCCTGTAGAAGGTTCTTTATAAAAAGAATTTTTTAACCTGTTTAATGCATCATATTCATAATTATAACGTTTCAGGAGATTTTCCGAGCCATTATTCCAGTCAATTTCAGCAATATTACCATTGTATTTTCCTACACTCTGAGGATTCACAGGGTTTTGATACTTTATTTCATACCCGAACAGCTTTCCATTCAGATTCGCAGGGTCATTGATCTTCGTCAGCCAGCCCCTTATGTTGTACTGATAATCCATCTGCTGAAGTGAAGATCCAGCCGCTATTCCTCCCACTTTCTTGGATGCCAGCTGGGAAATTTCATTATATGTATTTTGAGCCAGATATTCTACAGGATTACTGTCTACCTGATGTTTGTGTACCAGAAGTCTATTCTGATTGTCATACTCAAAGTTTTCTGTAATAATTCTTTCAGTATCTGTTCCTAATCTCTTATGTCTGGTAATAGTCTGTTTGGGAAGCCCTGCAAAATCCAGTTTAGATTCTGTTCTGGTGTATCCTCCCAGGTGATTGATAGAATGCTTTCCAATTACTCGCCCTTTGGCATCATAATACGTATAATTCTTAGTCCAGCCATCATCTTCAATATTCTTTATCAGACTTAACACAGGAAGTCCTTTCGTACTTCTTCCATCTGCACTAAGAGTTTCTGTAAGTACAGGTTCTCCCAGAATATTTGAAACAGTTGGATTAAACAAGTATTGAGATGGATAAGAATCATAATAATTAACCGAAAGAAGTGTATCCAAACCTAAGTATGTATTGGTATAATAATATGCTATACCGTTTGCTGTCAAACCTACTGTATTTCGGGATTCAACTACAACAACATCATTAATCTGGTTCTGCATTCCGGTCCGAGTGTTGTTTGATTTTAGAATTCCAGTATAGATAAGCCTACCTCGTACGTCATATTTGTAGATAAGCCAGCTAAAAGCAGCTCTTTGATTAGCATCCTGGGTCAGTATCAACCTGTCTGCCTTATCATATACCATGTATTCCACTTCTTTTCCCGGAAGCTTTTTTTCAACCAACCGATTCTTTCCGTCGTATTTATACTGATAACAAAGTGTATTCAGAACAGTATCCGGAATCTGTGTTCCAGGACTTAAGTTTTTAATAAGATCTACTGCCTTAGGAGATAAAACATAAGCCAATTGATTATAATCATTATAAACGTAGTACGTGTCGGTACTTTCGGTTGCACTGATCATTTTTCTTATCATCACAACCTGATCCTTACCATTTTTAAATTCTATGGTTTTATTTCCATCTTCATCCGTTACTGTACTTTTATATAACTGATTGGCTGCATAAGGAGCAGAAACCGTAATCAATGTTTCGAAAGTACTATAATTAAAAACCGCATTATATTTCTTTACTTCGCCATCAGCATTGGCATTGTATTCAAATTTCACGGGTTTTGTACTCCATGCCGTACCCACTTGCTTTTGTTCAAAAATCCTGTCCAGAGGGGAATTTTCTAAATTTTTGTGAACAAAAGGTGTATTATCACCATAATAAGTCTGGGCTACCATCAGTACTCCTGGTTGAATTCCACCGTTTAACGTATTCATAGGTGCTGGAAGCCACGTATCAACCTGCCTTCCAAATCCATCATAAGGAATTGTCGTTACGAGATCTTTTCCCGTAGGAGATGCTTTGATATTGACAACTTGCTTGGGTCTGCCCAATCCATCAAAATACTGAACGGTTTCAGATGTTTTAGTGGGTTGATTATTGGTATCATAATCAAGATATGTCTTACTGTAAGTATAGTTTTCTGTAGTGCTCAACTGGGCTTGTACAAAACCTGATATCATCAAAGCACCGATTGGAATTATGAGTTTCTTCAACGGTATTAGTTTTTATAGTTATATTTCATTTCTTTCAACACTTTGCCATCCATGTCAACAACTTTTTCAAGCCTGCCAGCAGCATCATAAATATAGCGTTCTCTGATTCCTGATGGCGGGGTAATACTCCTTACCCCTACTAAAGGATCATAGCTGTACGTAGTAATATTATAGTTTAACAGCCTGAAATAAGTACGGAAAACATCCAATTTATTAACAAGCTGGTTTTCTGCATCTTCTGGCTGCATGTTATAAAATGCAGGATTAGCGTCTTTTTCAGAAGCCAAAAGAATATCTGCAAGCTGGGCCGAAGCTGCTTCTCCAATCTGCTCATAGGTAAGCCCTTCAACTTTAGCAATAGGATACGTCTTATTATATCCCCAAACTAAAGAAACCGGAACCCCGATCTTTGTAGTATACTGCAGGAGATTTCCTTTGTCATCATACCTATCATATTTAACTTCAGTATCCCAGCTGCCAGCTTTGATATCATACGACTGGACAGAAGTCGGAAGGTAGTTGTCCTGACTATCATATTTGGTTTGTGTAAAGCTTAGGGTTTTATTATCCGAAGTAACCTTTGTAGATAACGGAATACCAGTCATGTTTTTATTAACCAAACGGGTGTTTCCCCAATCATTGGCATAATCATAATCTGTATAGATAATTTGGCTGTCAGAGGTTGTTAACTTACTTGTATCAAGATTTCCAGAAACATTATAAGTCAATTCTGTTTTTTTCACCAAAGCCGAGGTTCCTAAAAATGTAGTTTCAATGGTGGATTTAAGTCTTCTTTTACCAGTAATAAGAGGACTCACCAAAAACTTATATTTAGTGACGGGCAACGGATTTTGATAGTTGTGCCCAGTATAGGATAGCCCAATTACAGGACAACCTGAATTAAACTGATAGGGGTAAAAATTATTACTTGGGTCATAGAGACCGGTTGATGTTTTAACGATACCAAATGAAGGGTATACCCCATAGGTATTGGGTAAATTATCATAGTTATTTATTTTTGATGACAGTTTATTTTGATTCTGGTCATAAACTTCAATCAATGTATTCTCTCCATTGGAAGGAACATCTACTTTCGGCATACCCTTCAGGTAAGTTCCCTGTATATTGGTAAAATAATATTTCGTGTAACCTTTAGCTGTTCCGTCAATGACACTAATGTCTTTCTCTATAACCTCACTATAACCAAAAGATTTATTTCCTCCTATTCCGAAATCGCTGGAATTGATCGAAATATCGTTAAATATTGAAATAGATTCACTAGGGCATCCCCCGGTAGTTGATGAAGGCTGAGATTTAGATGTGGCACCACTGATAAGATTTATAGGATTAAAAGCATAAATTAATTTCCCACCATTATAAGTATATTCTTTATGTGACAATAATGTATTGTTTTCATAATTCTTTAATGACTTTATCCTTAAACCGCTTCCATAAGATATAGAAGTATCAATATTCGTATTATCAAAATATGAAATATCACTCGATACTACAGCTCTGTGACTTCCATCAGTACTTCGGTAATTAATACCATTCTCAACATACACATAATATTCGATAGTAGGATCAGCATCTACTGGCACTGTTATTTCTTCACTCCAGGTCATTTGATGTGTTTGTTCAAATACACTTCCAGGAACATCTACTTTCCATTCTTTAATTACAGTATCAACCGGCTGCCCATTGATGATCTTTCTTTTGCGAAACTGTATTTTACATTTAGCGATCTCCGTCCAGTCACCATAGTGAACCTCAGGGTATAGAGGCCCCATATAGCCGTCATATATGGTATTATTAAATTTTATAATATTATTTGGTAATTTAAATAAAGTACTTTGTTTTGTAATAGATCCTCCTGGCTCTGTACTTGCTCCTCTATGCGTTATACTTTGAGCTTTATTACCATTTTGTAACTGAGTAATAGTGGGTATAAACTGGTTGGTAAATGTATTGGATTCGTACTCAAATTCAGTACGGCCTCCAGTAGGGTAAGATATTTTCTTCAGTATATTTGTTGTAACACAACTGACATTTGTATATCTCATAGTCCCCAAATATGAGCTTGGTGTTAGACCATAATTTTTATAGGGAGCAGTTTTAAAGTAATCAAAATAGGTTAAATCAGGAAGAAGATTTTCACTCCCTTCACCATTACTATACCCATAAAAATCTGAACTTTTCATCTTATCAGGCATTATCTTGGATGTGTCATATTCAAATGTATAAGGGGGGATAGATGTCGGGACAGGATTACCCATTTGATCATAGTTAACCTCCTGAATAGAATTTAATCTTAACCTCTTATTTTTATAACCTTCTTCAGGTGTATTATTAATAGAATTAATTGGAAAATAATCCTGATTTAATACAAAACTTTTAATCTTCTTATTACTGTGTTTTGACAGAATATCAACTGAACTCAATTTTTTGATGGGTGTAGCAGTATAATGGGGGCGAATGTCTTCCCTATTATCCAAATTGAATTGTATCTTCGTATCTTCTGTTTCTATCCTAATTAATGTTTTTTTATCATTAATAACAGCATTAGAACTACTGCTTAAAGCAGGATTCATTGTAAAATTAGTGAGATGTACAACTTGTGTAGGATATTGCTGATAGGTACTTTCGTCCTGATATGCGAATGTAACAACTTTACCACTTACAAGTTCAATTCTGCTAATTTTAAAAGTATACGATAAGTCAGCGGTGCTGGCCTGATCAGTTGTTGATTTTTCAATAGCGTAAAAATAAAATTTATCACCTTTGTTGGTAGTTGCTATCCAGCCATCCGTATTTCTGGAGAATTTCACATCATCATTACTTTCTAAAAAAAGTATTTCACTGTTGTTCTCCGGATTGTAAAAAAATCTACCTGAGTATCCATAAAAATTATAAGAAAAAATATCGGGCTGTCCTTTTTTATTTTTTAAACTGCTTATGATATCATAAGAATCATCTGTAGCTGGCTGGGAGCCTCCAGGGAGAAGACCTGCATTATAATCATTGGCGCCATATTGAAGTCTATACATTGGACTTTCTGACTGAACAGTGGGAAAGTTATTTTTAAAAATACTATAACCCAATGTGCCGGCAAAACCATCTCCTCCTGTTACAAAGTCTTCGCTGCCTCTAATTTCCTGTGTAATGGTTCCTTCAGGCAAAAAATTCCACCCAAGACCTGCCCATGTCGCTTCGTCAGCAACTTTAATACCTGAGGTATGATAGCTAAAAGCTAAAGGAATTTCAATATTGTCTATTCTAAGAGTATAAAGAGGTATTGAAACTTCTGCTGTTCCGGTATAATGCCCTACGGGAATATCTCCAAACCGGCCCAATAATGCAACTTCAGGAGATGTAGGAACATTTTTCACACTTGGATCATATTGGTTGACTGTGGTTTGCCCTGAAGCATTATTTAATGTAGCTAATAATAAAATTATAGCTATTGTAGTTTTCTTCATGGAATTAGTTTTTATTTTTTTATCAGTTTGGCATTTGCTGTTTTATTATTATCCGTTTTTATGGTCACCAGATATGCTCCCTGAACCAAAGCCTGGGTATTAATTTTAGTCACTTTATTCTTCGTTTTAATACTCTGAAGCTGTCTTCCACTCATATCATACAACAGAATATCAGCCTCTTTAAAATCAAAGCCAATTTCTATGTAAGCATAATCTGACACCGGATTCGGGTAGATCTTAATATCATATTTTTCAATTAACTGATCAACCTGTTTGTCTCCCAGTTTTACAATCTTCCAGTTTTCTTTCCCCAGTTCTTCTGCACTGGTTCCGGCCAGAACAATAGAGCCGTCCCTGTTGAGTTTTAAATCAGATAGCCTCTCTGCTTTCTTCCTTGATTCTCCTTTAACATGTTTTCTCCACTGCTCATTGCCATTATGATCAAGGTATAACATCCAGAAAGTTTCATCATCGGTTTCTATTCTTCCTTCCGCCTGGGTATAACCTCCCAGCAGAATGCCTTTAGACTTCCCGCTTCCATCTTCCTGCTTCCCGCTTATTACACTCATTCCCATCAGGATATCACGGTTACCCAAATTGTAAGATTTCTGCCACTGTTCATCACCTCTTTCATTTAACGAAATCAGCCAAAGGTCTGTTCCTTCTTCAAGGCCTGCTGTTTTATTTCCTGACCTTTCTGATCTGGATTCCCCGCCAATGATAAAGCCGGTTGAAGTTAAAGCAAGGGTTCTCAAATGATCATCACCTTTTCCTCCGGAATTCTTTTCCCATTCTACTTTTCCGTTTTTGTCAAGCTTTACAATCCAGTAATCGCCTTCACCGAAATTGTCGCTTTGTTTTTGTACCGTTGTCAGATGTCGGGTGTCGGATGTATTTTGAGGACTTTGTACATTATACATTTTACTTTGTACAGCTGAACTTCTTGAATACATTCCGAGTAACGCTCCTCCGTCTTTGGTTGGAATCATTTTCTCGACTTCATCCAAACCTTTTCCTCCTAAAATTACCTGTGAGAGTTCTTTTCCGTCTTTGTCCAGTTTTGTGATCAGAACATCTTTGGAACCGTACCCTTTTGAAGAGCCCTGTACGTTTCCGGCAACAAAGAATCCTAAATCGGTAGTCTGGATAACTGCCCTGGCTTCTTCATCGGAAGAACTTCCCAATGTTTTCTGCCATAATTCATCTCCAAATTCATTGATTCTGACCAGCCAGATATCTGAGCCTCCTTTGGAATCCTCTTTTTTATCCAACCCTTTTCCTGAATAGCTGGTACCAGCCAGAAGAAATCCGCCATCCTGCGTGGTAACCGTTGCTGACAGATAATCATGGTTTTGTCCTGAGAAATATTTTTCCCAGACCTCTTCACCCTGCTGGTTCAGTTTGATAAGGTGAAAATCGTAACCGTTGTTCTGCTTACTTCCAGCCTCCGGCTTTCCGCTTCCTGACTGTATGGAACTTCCTGTGATCAGATATTGCTGATCAATGGTAGTGGTAACCTGGTTTAGAAAATCCTGTGTTGAGGATTGGATATCTTTCTGCCATACCACTTCCTGGGCGGATGTGCCCAAAAAAGCGCATAAGGTAAGCGCTCCGAGATAGATTTTTCTCATTCCCGTATTGTTATTTTTTGAGTTAGTGATTAGTTTTATTAAAACGTTTCGAATTTAACATTTTTTAAGAAACGACAAATATTTACCTTTATTATAATTAAATGACTACAATTATTTTCACACCATATAATTTATATTTATTTAACAAAAATATATTGCTTAAACGACAAAACATGTCGTTTGTAAAATATTAAACTTCCTTAGTATTTTGAAATTATTTTTATAACGGTAATAATAGTAATGATGACAGGAAAAAGCACAGAACGTTTTGTTCCTCTTCCAAGCGGCAAAGATTAGAAAATAGCGGAACTGGTAATGAAACTGATATCTACAGAATTATAACTATAGTGTCCACTGCTCTTTAAGAAGATTACAGAAATAGCTGAAAATTTAGCTGTACCGCGAATGGGGTAATACCACAATAACAATACTATTGAGTTCGATTTCACTTCTTGCATATGTAAAATACCCTCGCAAAAATGCGAAGGTATTGGACATTTTATCAAGATATAATTTTAATTCCTCTTGAAATTATAATTGTATATCAGTATCATTGAGAGTTAACCCCCATTTATTTTTCATATAATCATTCAATGGTGTATCCCAAAAGTAAGGTGGTGAGCAATACTCACTTATTTCCGGAAAGATCGTCTGAATCCTTTCTTCATAGATAGGACTTTCTTCAAATTTTTCTGATATCTCTGAATACTTCTCACTTATAAAACGCGTAAGCTCATTATCATTATGCATTCCCTTCTTCTTTAGTTGATCCAGCTGTTTAAAAAATTTAATTACAACCTTTTTATATTGCTCCTCATCAATAGTTGAAAGGGTTTCAAAATTCAAATAAATATCTATAATATGATTTACTTCTTTTATCTTACTGGTTTCCATAGTGGTGCTGTAGCTTGTATTTGGGTTCTAAACTGATGTAACATGATTCTTCCGACTGGTGTTATATTTGCATGGTTAATTTTATCTACATTAATACCTAATCCGGATTTGTATACGTCGGTTGCTTTTATTCTAAACAGAGTCGTCTTAGGCGTAGCAAAGTCTACTACCGGTACAACATTGCCATATCCTGGTGTCACGGACATTCCCATTCCTGAACTTCCATAAACATAATCTGTGTCGGCTTTTATTTCACCAAAAATATTATTAGACATATCTTTATTTCTTATTCCTAGAGTGTTAAGAGAGTTACCTAATTCGGGAAGACCTCCAACGCTTCTCATATTCCTATACAAATATAGATTATTTAAATCTTCAGGTTCATCTGCAGGAGTATCCACTGCTGCATCTCCATGCAGTGTCCAGATTGCTACAGCTGAAGCAAGTATCGTTAATAATGAAAGCCCAGCTCCTGTTCCGGCTATCGTACCAGTGCCTGTGCCAACTCCCGTGTTTCCCCAACCTACAGTAAGCGGAATTGTTGTTCCTAAAGATGAGCCCTGAGTAACATATTTTGCCTCTCCATTAAATCCTAAATAAGTATGCCCTGTATTCTGCTCAGAACTGTTGGTAATGACAACATTATCTACAACACTTCCGTCAGGACGGAAATCTGTGAAACCCCGTTTCATATATTCTTCATCGCCCTGCTGCATTCCCGGCAAAAATACCCATGCCCCATTTCTATAACCCCAGCCCGCTCCTTCTCTTCCATCCGGATCAATAAAATTTACCGGATTATCAAAGGCATAATTGTAAGGATTTAGTCTTGTCATTTTTTCAGCCAATGGATCCAAGACGCCCCATCTTCCAATTTCAGGCATATACATTCTTGCTCCATAGTCATACATTCCGGATTCTTCCTGAAGCTCCTTTCCGTTATATTTGTACTGATATGAAGAATTTCCAATACCATCATTGTAACCACGGTGCTTTAAACCAAAAGGATAGTAGTTGTTTTCTTCAATAACCTGTATTCCGCCTGTCCCATTACTTGTATAGCTAAGCCTTATGTTTCCTAAGTGATCCGAGTAACTGTAAACATATTTATTATTTTCAAAATTATAGTATCCTTCAGCGGTAGGAATGAATTTTAAAACCGGAGGAAACATTTGTGTTGTATTTCCCTGCACTTCATACTGAAAACCATCCAGGTAATCCGTCACTGTGGAGGCCTCCGTACTATTTTTACCGACTCCGTAAGTATACTTTTTGTTCAGCTTTACACCATCCGATCTGTAAAGGTACTGAGTTGTCACATTTTTTATAAGATCTCCTAAAAACAAATCCTTTACAATATAGGACTGATCGAAAGTAAATTTATCTGCCAGATCGAGATGGTTGTAATCGATATCCAGAATTCCTCTATCTTTCTGATCTGTCATATTTCCATTGAGATCATATCCAATAGTATTTCCGGAACTATCAGGATATCCGCTGTAATTACCTGAGTTATCTTTGACAGAAGTCAGCCTGTTACCTGTATAAGTGTACGTTAAATTATCTATCAGAAGCGGCTGATTATTGTATGATTTCTGGTATCTGCCTAAACTTCTGATATTACCTCCTATATCATAGTCTGCCCACTCATTATAAAAATTATTTTCTATGACCGTAGCACCTGGAGTGGTGAAACGGCCAAATGCAAATCTGTTTAAAGTATCATAAGAAAAGTCATACCTCCTTAAAATATTATCACTTTGTGTTTTCCAGTCGATTTCGGAAATATTCCCATTAAAAATTGCATATGTTTCAGTATTTGAGGGATTCTGATATTTAATGGAATAACCAAACAATTTTCCATTTACAAGATTATCGGGGTCATTTATTTTTGTCATCCAGCCCCGGATGTTATACTGATAATCTATTGTCTGAAGGGGATTAGAAATATCTACCCCTCCGACTTTTTTACTTGACAGTTGGGAAATCTCGTTATATGTATTTTGAGTCAGTACCTCTTCTGTATTATTATCAACCTTATGCTTATGTACAAGTAATCTATTTTGCGAATCGTATTCAAACGTTTCTTTGATAATCCTTTCTGTATCAGTATTCAGTCTTTTGTGCTTTACAATGGTCTGTTTTACTGCTCCCGAAAAATCAAGTACAGATTCTGTTGAAGTATAACCTCCTAAATGGTTGATAGAATAGGTCCCAATTTCCCTGCCTTTCATATCATAATAAGAATAATTCTTTGTCCAGTCATCATTCTCAATATTTTTTATCAGTGTTAATAAACCAAGTCCTTTGGTATTATTAACATCTGCAATATTATCGGCAACCGCATTCGGTGGAGGTGCCGGATTAAAACTATACGGTGGATAGAAATCATAATAATTTACGCTGAGTAACTTAAAATTAACATTTGGATAGCTGGTATTAGCCGGATAATAGACCTCCATTCCTGCATTATTAAACCCTATAGAAGCCTGCCTTAATGTATTGTTGTTTGTGAAGGTATTGAGTGTATTTTGTTCAAAAACCCTACCCTGGCTTCCATAGACCTGTGCACTTGTATAAATTCCTTTATAAACTATTCTGCTGAATTGGTCATATTTTGTAAACATCCATTGTTTAGCAACTCCAAGGTTTGCATCCTGAGCCAGTACTAATCTGTTTTGTTTATCATACACCATATACTGCCACCCTTTTCCGGGAAGCTTTTTTTCTACAAGCCTGTTTACTCCATCGTAACGGTATTGATAGCAAAGATCATTTAGGATGAAATCCGGAACTTCGACGTTACTTCCCGTTCCATATGCATTAAAAAAATCCATAACTGCTTTGGGTGGAATAATATAAGCCAGCTGATTAAATTCATTATAAACGTAGTAAGTATCTGCATTTTCATCATCCTGGGATATCTTACGAAGCAGTATTATGTCCCCGGATCCATTTGTAAATTGCACCGCTTTATTTCCGTCCTCATCAATTACTATGCTTTTATATAATTGATTTACCGCATACTCATTTTCCCAGACAACCTTCGAATAGGTCGTATTGTCTGTTACGGTTGTCGTTGTAACAAACCTGGCTACATGATCATCCAGAATATTGGCCTGATATTTAAAATTCACTGGATGGTTTTGCCAGGCCAGTCCAGGTTGTACATTTGATAAAGCCCTTTCTATCGGAGAAGCTTCAACATTTTTGTGAGTAAAGGGAAAATTATCTCCATAATAATTTGTAGCATTCGAATTAACGCCTGACTGAATGGCTCCATGTAGGGTATTCATTGGTGAGGGAAGCCATGAATCTACTTGTCTTCCAAATTCATCATAATTAATCGGTGTCACCAAATCTTTACCCTGCGGAGTTGCTTTTACATTAATCAGCTGTATGGGCCTTCCTAATTTATCAAAGTACTGAACTGTTTCAGCTACCTTAGGATCGCCAGAAGCAGGATAGTCAAGGTAATTCTTAGTATAAATATAATTTTCATTGCTGCTGGGTACAGTTTGTGTTTGCGCATATAATGTACCTGCTAAAAGCAGCAGACATAATAAAATCAGAGTTTTTTTCATGGTGAGTTAGTTTACTGGAAAGAATAGCTCATAATTATAGGAAGTATTGTTGGGTGTGGAAACTCCCAAATGTCTTCGTATGATAATCTCCCCATTGGTTTTAATTGTATAGTACACCTGCCCGTTGTAAGATGAATAATCTGATGTTGGCCTGCAGTTGCCTACAATGTCAGCCACTTTTACCCCTGTTGTCGTCCAGGGTAAATTGACTGAGTTTGATCCCGAGGAAAACCCAAAACTTACCTTATACATTGCGTTAGTAGTAACAGAAGCGCTTCCTCCCCCTGAAATTCCTATAGAGCTGTTGAATGAAAGACTGCAGTATGTTGTAGAGTTACATAAACCATTGGCATTGGCATAGTATTGACCATTAGCCGCAATATCATCAAGGGCTGTTTGATCTACCACTGCCTGACTTATCGTGGAGGAGTATTTTCCTGCAGGTACTGTATAAACGATAGGTGCTGGAGTGGCGCCTGGCTGGGTACAATTATTTTTCGAAAATGATTGACTTTTGGAAGTATTGTAATAGTAAACCGTAGGTACATACCCGTATTTATATTCTTTTATAGTTTTACCTGATCTGTCTTTTATTTTCTGGAGCCTCAATGCATTATCATAAATATAACTTTCTCTCGTGCCAGCCGGCATTGTAATACTTCTAAGCCCTACCAGAGGATCATGAGTATAGGTTGTTACCTGATATGCTGTAAAAGCAGGATTAGCCCTGAAATTATCTAAAGCACTTAATAATGTCGTCTCATCATTATTTGGCAAAGCCAGTGCATCATTATTGGAAGCACTCACAATGCCATTAATAAGAGAGGGGTCAATATCTGATAATTTGGCTCCATCTATTTTAGCGATGGGTTTTGTCTGATTATATCCCCAGATAACAGTGGTTGGTATACCTTCCCTGTTTGTAAATTGCTGTAAATTCCCTTTGCTGTCAAACTTATCATACGTCATCTGAACAACTGGCGAATTTATCAGGATATTGGTAGAAAGATCGGCATAAGGTAAAGGAAGACCTGCTGTTTTCAAATCGGCATCAGCCTGGCTTGATGGAAAATTCTTATATACTGTTGATATAATTTTTCCTTGGTCCGTATCATTCTTTTTCTTGATTGAACTTTGAAGTTGGGGACTGGCAACAATATTTAAATTAATTAGGTATTGCATTCCCTGTGTCAAAGGATAAGCAAAAGAGTTTTCTGTAATGCTTCCATCAAAATGAGTTATCTTCTCTTTTGTTGGAAGAAAAAAAGGTTCCTGATAATTGTACGATATTGGCACACCATTATTTAAAACCGGATTAGCTCCGAAATATTCCTTTGTGACCTGTTCCTCATTAAAGTTACTGATACTCAAATAATTATTTCTGCTGATTTTTTTATACAAAATAAGATTTTCTGGGGTATTATCAATAATCAGACTCCAGGCAGGTTTAAAAATATATGAGTTAGAAAAGTATACATTAAAATCAGTACTAACGTCTTTCCCGATTTTGTAAATATAGGTTTCTGTTTGCATCGGAAAAGTTGCCCCTTCTGCGTAAACTTCTTTGTTAATCAACTTCGCTCTTAAATGGCTGCGGTTTTTGAAATAATTTTCATTTGCCACAAGATTACTTCCGCTAACACCACCCGTATGATCTTCAGTGTGGGGATAAATATTAGGATAATTATTAAAACCTGTAAAAGAAAACACCTGCTTTCCTTTCCCGGTTTCTTCTTCGGTCACTTTTTCGTAAATGACAAAACTTCTATCATCGGTTTCAGGCATGTTCTGCTGTGATAAATATACCGCCGGATAAGAAGCAACGCCAGAATCGCTGACACTATTGTACCATCCTCCAATTCTATTAGTAACCATAGAAGGTATACTTCCTATTGTACCTGATGAAGTCCCGTTATCATTCAGATATTTATACTTAATTGTTCTGGCTGTATTACCATCAAGTATCTTTTGCTCTTTGACTCTGACTCCGCCACCCAGCTGTTCCTGCCCATTCAAAAGAAACCTATTTAGCTCATATGCAAACTGGAAATATCCACCTGTAGGAGTTGTGATCCGGTTCAGCATTCCTATAGAAGCTTGATTGTCCGGAGTCATGTCTATATCACCATATAAAAAAGTGGTTCCATTAAATGGAAGATTATCAAATTTGAACTTCTGATTTATAATTTGGTAATATGTTTTGGGAAAACTTCCGGCCGACTGCTGTTTAAAATTACCAAAAAGATCTCTGTAATTTTTGGTAGCTTCCGAAGTTCCTTTGGAAGGCATAGGAACAGGATTATATTCAAGCTTATAATTGTAGAGAAAGGTATCATCTTTATCATAAAATGCAACATCATCTAATCTCAATCTTAAATCCAGATCACTTGAAACCTGTGTATTTTTGAAATAACCATAGTTTAATTTTACCTTTTTAACAATCTGTCCGTTAACATCATAAACAATGATTTGAGAAAGTGCCCGTTTAGGAGTTACATTATTATTATCATCAAAAGCATCAGATCTGGTAAAATCATAGAAAAACTTTACCTTACCCTCACTCCAGTTAATTTCTTCCACATAATGATATATGGTATTTTGAGCATATTTATTGTTAGTATAATCTACTGGTGAAATACCACCTCCGGGATAATTGATAATACTGCTCCCATTTCCGTAATTAATAATATATGAACTTAAAATTACTTTACCTTTATCAAGATCATTAAGCTTAGTCTGGGATTGCTGGAACTCTTTATAGGTAAAAGTGACTTTTTTATTGGAAGTAACATCAAGTATAGAATCAAGATTCCACGTATTAATATCGATATTATAGTTATTTTTTAAGATAAGCTTGCATATTGACATGGCACTTTTGGGGCTTTCAGGTGATGAATCTGTAAAACCTGTGAAAGGAAACTCTGTTGTGGAACTTATGTTGACATCGTTTGTTTTAAATGAATATACATTTCCGTACGCATTGATGATCTGAAACTGATCATAATCTTTAGCATTATTTCTTAACAATGAATAATTATTCTGTGTCGCATAATTATCAAGATTGCCTAATTTCATACTACATTCCGTAGGAAAAACAGTATTCCATCCCATCCATCCTTTATTGGGAACATTACTAATGTCAAATTTATCATACTTATTGACATAAATTTTGTTACCAAATCCATCTAATTCATGGCCTCTGTAACCATACGTACTAAATCTTATATCCCAATTACCATCCTGATTTGTTTTTTTATTCAAGTAAAATTTAGAATTTAAACCGGGTGCAACCGCAAAAAAAGTGTCTGCCGCCATATCAACATATTGCTCATAATTTGAAGATGCAGCAGTAATTTTAGAGTCCGGCATAAATTCAACATCACTATCATTAACCAGTCGTCCTTTTTTACTTACATATTGCCCCCAATCTGAGGATGCATCATACACTGTTAGCCATGTTAGTGAAGATTCATCCCATTCTGCACGGGGATAATTACTTGAATTCTGGTTAACTCTATATTTATTATCATCAATATCATTAACAAACTTTGTCACATTACCGCCTGCTATTAAAACCCAATCTAATCCGACATTTGTGCTTTCCTGATTTACTTTTACTCCATTTGATGAGTATTTTAACATTACCGGAACACTAATATTTCCTTCTTTAACCTCAAAAATAGGAATCGAATATTCTGCTCTGCCGGTAGCATAATTAATCGGAATGAGTTCAGATTTAATTAATTGTGAAACTTCGGGAGTCGTAACAGTAAAAGCTTTCGCCAAATAATCATCTTTATTGGTAGAATTATTTACTGTAGTCGTTGTTTTTGCAAGAACCTTAATGGTATCTGATTCTTTCTTTGTCTTCTCTTTTTGCCCGTAAGTAAAACAGAAAGATAGAATTAAAAATATAAAAAAGTATTTTTTCATGGTTATTTCTTGATCAATTTTGCATTCGCCGTTTTGTTGTTATCCGTTTTTATCGTCACCAGATAGGCTCCCTGGACCAAAGGCTGAGTATTCATTTTAGTTACTCTGTTTTTGGTTTTTACGCTCTGAAGCTGTCTTCCGCTCATATCATACAACAGAATATCAGCCTCTTTAAAATCAAAGCCGATTTCTACATATGCGTAATCAGATACAGGATTTGGATAGATCTTAATGTCGTATTTTTCTAATAACTGATCAACCTGCTTATCTCCAAGCTTAACAATTTTCCAGTTTTCTTTTCCCAGCTCTTCTGCACTGGTTCCGGCAAGAATAATGGATCCGTCTCTGTTTAGTTTCAAATCGAAAAGTCTCTCTTCCTTCTTTCTGGATTCTCCTTTGACGTGTTTCCTCCACTGCTCATTGCCATTCTGATCTAAATACAGCATCCAGAAGGTTTCATCATCCGTTTCTATTCTTCCTTCCGCCTGGGTATAACCTCCCAGCAGAATGCCTTTAGAACTCCCGTTTCCGTCTTCCTGCTTCCCGTTTATTACATTCATACCCATCAGGATATCCCGGTTACCCAAATTGTAAGATTTCTGCCACTGTTCATCACCTCTTTCATTCAAGGAAATCAGCCAAAGGTCTGTTCCTTCTTCAATCCCTGCTGTTTTATTTCCTGACCTTTCCGATCTGGATTCCCCGCCAATGATGAAACCATTTGAAGTTAAAGCCAATGTTCTGATATGATCATCACCTTTTCCTCCGAAATTCTTTTCCCATTCTACTTTTCCGTTTTTGTCAAGCTTTACGATCCAGTAATCGCCTTCGCCGAAGTTGCTGCTGGCTTTGGAATAAGAGTCGATCTTCACGCCACTTCCAGCTTCCAGCCTCCCGCTTCCCGCCTTTACTTCAGAACTTCTCGAATAAATACCCAGTAATGCTCCTCCATCTTTTGTTGGAATCATTTTCTCTACTTCATCCAAGCCTTTTCCTCCTAAAATTACCTGTGAGAGTTCTTTTCCATTTTTATCGATTCTGGTAATCCAGACATCTTTGGAACCGTAACCTCTTGAAGAATTCTGTACATTTCCGGCAACAAAGAATCCTAAATCTGTAGTCTGAATAACTGCCCTGGCTTCTTCATCAGAAGTACTTCCTAGTGTTTTCTGCCATAATTCATCACCAAATTCATTGATTCTGATCAGCCAGATATCTGATCCCCCTTTGGAATCCTCTTTTTTATCAGATCCTTTGGAAGAATAGCTGGTACCAGCCAGAAGAAATCCTCCGTCCTGTGTGGTAACCGTTGAAGACAGATAATCATGGTTTGTTCCTGAGAAATACTTTTCCCAGACTTCTTCTCCCTGTTGATTGAGTTTGATCAGGTGAAAATCATAACCGTTGTTCTGTTTTTGTCTATCAGCAGTCTGCGACCGGCTTTTAAACTGAATCGAGCTTCCAGTGATCAGATACTGCTGATCAATGGTTGTGGTAATCTGACTCAGGAAATCCTGAGTAGAAGATTTGAGGTCTTTCTGCCATACCACTTCCTGGGCAGATATACAAAGACCTGTGTACAATACACATACATTCATGAAGAGTTTCCGCATTAGTTTTTTTATGACCGAAAGTATTACAATATCAAACCAAGTAAGGAAACAAAGTGTTATTTATTCTTTAAGTTAACATTAACATTCATATACTAAATTATTGTACTAAGTATCCTCCAGAAACATAATATTGGAGTATAAAATACCATATCAGAGTTCTTTATAATTGAGTTTTTTACTTTTGTTATTAACAAAATTATCGCGAATACTTTTCTATCAATTTTTAACTTATGAAACTATCCTGAATTTGTAGACCGATATGTAAAGAATTTCTTTATCATTACTTTTTTTAAGAGATTTGGGAAAAGAAGAATTGAATTACAAGAATCAAGTATTATTTCCTGCTTAATAACGGAAAACTGTGGCGCAAGCGTGGCAGTTGTTATTGAAAAGATGGAAATATGGATAGTATACTGGTTAAAAATATAGGTTCGAATCCCGTATTCTCCACTGAGTGTGAAAGATAAATCAAATAGCTGTAATTTAATCAATTACAGCTATTTTGCATTTTTTTTGCAATTATCGTAATTTTTTACAATTGCTCTAAATTAAGTTGGCAAAAATCATGGCACTTACTTGAGAGTAACCGTAGACGGTACAAAAAAAGAGATTTCAACGAAAAGTGGGATATATTACGTTGGAATCAAAACACAGAAAGAGCAATTGGAACAAAGAATGATACAAAATCGCTTAACTACTTTATGGATACCTTAAAAACTTCAATTCTTAATTACAGAACAGAATTACTAACAATGGGAGTTACTGTTACCCCGGAAAGAATAATTGAGTTTCAATTTTCATTCTAACAATCCTGAAAATTATTTCTTCACATAATTTCATCCGAAAACTGATCTACAATCTTTTTCAGATCAATTCCTTTGCCTAATACCGGTTTAAAAATATCTCCTTCGCTCTGCATTCTTTCTATAGCATTGAAAATATGAAAATCAGCAATCTTCAAGCCCTTTTTAACTTCGTCCCAGTAAAGCGGCATGGAAACTGTAGCACCGGGTTTCGGACGGACAGAATAAGCTGCTGCGATGGTAGCATGCGGCCTGTTCTGTAAAAAATCCAGATACATCTTCCCTTTTCTATCCTTTATGGTCCGTTCGATACTTGTAAATTCAGGTAATTCCTTATGTACAAGAGTAACAATTACCCTTGCAAATTCTTTTGACTGTTCGTAGGTGTATTTATTTCCGAGAGGAATATAAATATGCAGCCCGGTAGATCCGCTTGTTTTACAATAGCTTGGAACCCCCATATCATCCAGAATACCTTTTGTTACCTGCGCTGCTTCGATAACCTGCTCAAATGAATTTTTATCCGGATCAAGATCAATAATACAAAAAGTAGGATGCTCAGGTTTTTTAATGGTACTGTTCCATGGATTCATTTCAATACATCCCAGATTAGCCATATACAGCAATGTAGCCTCATCTTTTCCTACAAGATAATGCCGGTCTTTATGATCGGTATCGCTATGATATAAATAAGTTTCTGCCCAATCGGGAGCTGTTTTTGTAACATCCTTGAAATAAAATCCTTCATCCTCGATACCGTTGGGAAAACGGTTCATGCTTTGCGGACGGTCTTTAAGATAAGGCAGAATAAAAGGGGCTGCCTGGTAATAGTAATTAATAAGATCTCTTTTTGTGATCCCTTCTTTAGGCCAGAATAATTTATCAAGATTGGTAAATTTGAGTTCATGTCTGTTTATTTTCCGCACCTGGCTTTTATCTTTCGGATTAAGAAGAGTTTTACGGCTGGTCCCGGTTCTTGCTTTTATCATTTTACCAGGGTGATCTTCTACTAGCTTTTCTACAGGTGCTTCTGTTTCCAGAACAACTTTTTTCGCATTTTTATCCTCTCTCATTCCCTCAAAAGAAGGATGCCTCATAACACCATCACTCGTCATCTCTGCAAAGCTTACTTCACACACTAATTCAGGACGAAGCCATGTTACCGTTGCATGTGGAGGGTTGGGTCTGAACCGTGAGGGTTTATTTACATCAGGCTCTTCTGCAAAAGGTGCTTTTTTAATGATCAGCGGTTTAAAAAGTTCCATCATTTCGGTCTGCAGCTTTCTATTGAATCCTGTTCCTACTTTTCCTGTATATATGAATTTACCGCCTTTATATACCCCAACAAGAATACTGCTGAACAGCTTATTGGAATCATCGTTCAGGGTATATCCGCCGATCACAACTTCCTGCCTTTTATTAGCTTTGATTTTGAGCCAGTCACGGGACCGGTTATGTACATGATAAACACTGTCCTTACGTTTTGCCATTATACCTTCAAGACCAAGCTTTTTCGCTTCTTCTAAAAAATCAGTACCTGACGTTTCAAAATGTTCACTGACAATGATACTGTTACTTTCAGGAAGCACTTTCTTTAAGACCGCTTTTCTTTCCAAAAGGGAAAGATCCTTTAAGTCTTTGCCTTCATACCATAGAATATCAAACACATAATAAACCAGATCGCCATCTGCTTCGCTCCGCCAATTCTGAAGCTGTCCAAAATCAGCGGTTCCCTTTTGAGTCAGGACAACAATTTCTCCGTCTATCACTGCATTCAGATTCAATTTTTTAAGTTCATCATAGATCGGATAAAATTTTTCGCCAAAACTTTTATCGTTACGGGACTTTAATTCAACCTCACCATCATTCATAAAAGCTACCGCTCTGTATCCGTCCCATTTCACTTCATAGATCCATTCATCATTATCAAACGGCTTATCAACCAATGTTGCCAGCATCGGCTCAATTCGGGTATAAAATTTTTGTTCAGGCAATTTATTAAGAAGAGATTTGATATTACTCTTACTTTCAGGTTCTTTATCGGTTCCAGCTTTCCTTTTCGTATTTTTCTTATTCTTTACAGCCTCATCTTCATTAATCTCTTTTTTTCCATAGATATTATCCGGTGCTTTTTCCATCTGTTCAATCGTTTTACCGGAAATCACAGACTTATCTTTTTCTGTAATCTCTTTTTCACTGGCATACTGATCTTCAAGCTTCATCAGCAGCCAGCCGTTATCCCCCCTTCCATGCGCTTTTACGAGAGCAAACTCTCCTTTAAGCTTTTCACCATTGAGTATAAACTTAAGTTTCCCGGAATATAGTTGATGAAGAAGATTCTTCTCTTGTTTCCCATGATCCTCATCTTGCAAATCTGCCGGCATATAGGTCCCCTGGTCCCACACGATCACAGTTCCACCACCATATTGCCCCTTGGGGATAATACCTTCAAAATTCCGGTAGTCATAAGGATGATCTTCAACCATCATAGCCAGTCTTTTTATGTCAGGATTCATTGAAGGCCCTTTTGGCACTGCCCAGCTTTTTAATACCCCATCCATTTCAAGACGAAAATCATAATGAAGATGTGAGGCATCATGTTTCTGAATCACAAAATGCAGCTCTTTTCCATTTGGTTTTCCTCCAAAAGGCTCAGGGGTCTTTTCTTCAGAACGCTTTTTGCGGTATTCAGATAAGCCCATAAAAAATAGTTTTTAAGATTTATTGCAGTGAGTAAAGAATCTTTACTTTCTATGTTTTTCCTTGAGATATTTTTCAAGTACTTTACGATCATTCGATCCGGTTGCCCTTATCGCTCCTGTTACAGCCTGAGATGTCACTCCCATTTTTTCCTTAAAATATTGGATTTCGTAATTTTCCGATCCGCTGACTTTATTTCGGTCAGATGAACCTCTTTTGGATTTATTGTCTGCCATGATCTGATGTTTTGAGAATTAATATTTTGTAGGTTAAAAAAATTACAAAAACCAAGCCGTTTTGCGAAAATATATTTTATCACCACAGGATTTACTGTACCAACAACGATAAATGGGAGAAGAATGAATTACAAAGTAATTCTTAGGCTATCTCGGTCGACCGGCTATGAAGATGCCGTTGGGTCATCCTAGTTTGAGCCCTGTACATATCACTGAGGTAATTGGCACTCAGATTCAATTCATCTGCTGTTAAATAACACCCAGTAAGTTTTCCAGCTTTGTAAGTAAATTATTATTCATCCTTTCCTGTTAAAAACCGGCACTTATAGAAACGGTCACAATCAGAAAGGGTCTTTCATTATTTCAGGTTCCATTAGGTGTGCGACTTCTTGATTGATTATGTTATTTCATCCTTTTAATAATCCGTAGGAATTCGTCTTTCTTTCTCTGTGATACCTGTAAAGACGTTTTATCACTCGATGATCATATTCTTAACATTTAATGTTATTTTTCAACAAAAAATCTTAGTAAATTGGTGAAAATAGCTATCAAAATCCAAGCAATACCCTTAACAAACACTGCTTAAAAGTTAAAAATATAAATAAAAATTACTTACAATAATAAATTTAAAATAGAAAAAGGCATGTAACAATGAAAATATTTGTGTTTTAAAGCGATTTATAATATTATTTAATTCTTTTTTGAAGTTATAAAATTACATCCATTTAGCTGATGTTGCATTGATGATAAACATCTTCAGTAATTAAATTAAGCCAACTAAAATGAAATATTATCCAATACCAGAAGCTTTAATGAATTATGTGGAATCAATCTGGTCATTTGAAAGCCCGGAGCAGATGGAAGCTGATGAACAAGCAGCTATAATTCCGTCAGGTCGTTGGATCGTCATATGGAATTATAGTGGGGAATATGAACATGTTATTCAAAATCAATCTTTTCATCATTCGACATTTGATCTTCATTTGGTAGGACAACACCATACTAAAATTGTGCTCAAAGGCAATGTTCCCGTACATTCCATCGGTATCAGCTTCAAGCCATACGGTTATTATTCAATAGCAGGGAGCGATCTTTCCAATTATCTCAGCAAAGTGGTTTCCATCTCAAAAAGAAAGCTTGACGGCTCTGAAGTTTTGACAGATTTTTCAGGAAACCTTCAGGAATCAGTAACTCAGCTTACTGAACTTCTTACAGAAAGGATAAGGTTTGAACCAGATAGCCGTGTTGTTCATATTGCGGAACAAATAAACGCTCACAAGGGCAATATCTTAATTAAAGATCTTTTTGCAGGTATTAATACTTCGCAACGCCACCTTAACAAACTCTTTAAATTGCAGACCGGAATTACCCCAAAGGAATATGCCTCAATAGTACGTTTTCAGGAGATATTTAACCGTTACATAAGAAATAAAAAACCAGAGAATAAAAATGAACTGTACGATCTTTTTTATGATGAATCCCATTTTTTGCAGAGCTTCCGTAAAGTCCTAACATTACAACCGAATGTATTTCTGAAAAAAAACAATAAACTGGGAAACGAGTTTATTAAAAAATAAGCAGGTCTGTTTTTTCCTATTACCAACTACATCTGTACTGTTACTTTGCAGAAAAAACAGAACAATATGTTAAACAAAGTAACTGACACAGCAAAAGAGCTTATTACCTTTAAAGCTGCAACTACGACTATACCGTATGCAAAAGAAATTGCGAAGTATTTCAGTATTGACAATCCACTGAATTCAGATTTTGGGTTCTGGGCAAGTGTGCTCCATTTTGAAATGCGCTACCTTTCCCTCGACTTTTTCCTTGAAAAGAGTGTTTCCTCGGCAGTACTTGAATTGTCAGCAGGATATTCACTGCGTGGGTTGGAATACACCAGTAAAAATCCTGACAGGATCTATTTTGATACTGATCTCAGGACAGTAATGAATGAAAAAATGGAGATGTTAAAACGTCTGAATATTCCTGTTCCCGGCAACCTTAAGTTTCAGGAATCTGACGTTTTGAACCCCGGCAGTATCCTGACTAAAGATCAGGATCTTCTTATTATTAATGAAGGCCTGCTCATGTATTTTGATAGAGAAAAGCAGTCTCAAATCCTTAAAAATATACATTCGGTTTTGCAAGAAAACGGAGGAACCTGGGTAACAGCTGATATTTATCTCAAACATGAAACAGGTTCCGTTGGTAGCGATAAGGATAAAAAATGGGAACGCTTCTTTAAATCAAATAATGTCATGGAAAATTATTTTGTTTCCTTTGACCAGGCAGCGCAATTCTTTTATGACAATGGATTTATTATTGTAAATAAATATGAGCCGGAGTTTGAAAAATTCAGCAGCCTTCCCAGTTTATTGAATTCTGCGTCTCCCCAACAGCTGGAGGCTTTGAGAAGTAAAGGAAATGTTCAGCAGACATGGCAGCTCAAGATCAGGTAATACTATAATAATCCTTTATGTCTACTACTTTATACCTTACGCTTTAAATGAAACGGATTTTGAGTTTGTACCCATATGGTAGTTTGTTTGGATTTTGAAATATTATGAGATTTTTTCATCTTTAAAAAGAATTGAATTACAAGAATCAAGTATTATTTCCTGCTTAATACGTAACGAAAAACTGTGGCGGTCTTCTTAATTACGCTTTTTGAGATTAAACAATGAACAGCATATCATTAAACGATAAAAAAAATGTATTATAACAAAATTTCTCGCGACCTAAACCGTTTAACTAAATATCTGAAGATTATATATTTATTAGTATGAAAAATTATAAGTTAACCGCACTTTTAATTATTATCACAATACTATTTTCTTGCAAAACTGAAAAGAAACCGGACATTCATTCGGTTTCTAATAATTCAGGTTTTGATAACAGCAATATTGATTCTACTAAGAATCCATGTATTGATTTTGATGGCTTTGCCAATGGTCACTGGAAGAAAAAAAATCCGCTTCCTGCTACTGAAAGCAGATGGGGTGCCTTCGAAATTCTTGATCGGGACAACAAAGTGAAACTGAAAAATATTGTAGACAGCATAAGTAAATTACCTGATCTCAAACCAGGTTCGGAATCTCAGCAGATAGCTGATTTTTACAGATCTTACATGGATACTGCTGCCATAGAAAAATCAGGACTTTCACCGCTTGGCAGCTATTTTGAGCGAATTGATCATCTTAAAGATTATACCGATTGGGTAAACTTCTCCGGGGAACTTCAAAAGCTTGGTGTACCCACTTTTATCAGTTATAAGGTAGAAGCCGACGCTCATAACAATCAGATGAATATTCTTTCGTTAGGGCAAGGCGGACTAACTTTGGGTGATAAAAGCTATTATACTCTAAAAGAGTCTAAAAATGTCAACTTAAAAGACGGAATGATCCGGCACATCGACAATATGTATAAAATTGCAGGCCTTAAAGAGGCCTCCCCTGGTTCCAAAATTTACGAATTGGAGCAAAACGTGGCCGGTCTGCAGCTATCCAGTCTGATGTTGCGGGATCAGATAAAAACCTATAATAAAATGTCTGTCCCGGAACTCAGCCGCATTGCACCACAATTTAATTGGAACGGGTTTTTAAAAGCACAGGGAATTAATACACAGACTGTTATTATTGAAGACCGGGCTTATATGAGCAACTTAACAGCCCTTCTGTACAAAACACCATTAACTGTATTGAAGTTATATACCCGATGGCAGCTTTTATCTCGTTTTGCACCTTACCTTCCCCAGAAATACAGCAATCCTCACTTTGCTTTTTTCGGAACCGTAATGGCTGGAAAAAAAGAACAAAAAAGTCGAATAGATATGGCAATTAAAGAGTTAGAACAAGCATTGGGTATGCCTTTAGGTAAGCTTTTTGTTCAAAGATATTTCCTTGAGCAGGATAAACAAAAGATAGGTGAAATGATTGAAAATGTGCGCTGGGTTTATCATCAGCGTATAGACAGCTTACGCTGGATGAGTAACAGTACTAAAGCTTCGGCACACAAAAAACTTAGCGCTATGACTTTCAAGATCGGATACCCGGACAAATGGCCCGACTATTTCGGTATCTCCATACAACCATCACGTCTGATAGATAATGTTATTTCTGTAGCGGTTTTCCATCATAATGAAAACATCAGGAAAATTGATAAGCCAGTAGATAAAGGTGAATGGCATGCAACACCACAAACCGTTGATGCCTTTTACGATCAATATACTAACAGTGCATGTTTCCCAGCTGGTATCCTGCAGCCTCCTTTTTATAACCATAAAGCAGATGATGCTATAAATTATGGCGCCATAATCGCAGCGATAGGGCATGAAATAACCCATGCTTTTGATGACAGAGGTTCGAAATTCGATGCGTCGGGTAATTTAAATAACTGGTGGACGTCAATAGACAGACATAATTTTGAAAACCTTACAAAACAATACATTGATTATTTTAACCAAATGGAGGGCCAGCCGGGCTTACATATTAACGGACAGCTCACGATAAGTGAAAATATAGCAGATCTCGGTGGACTTACTCTGGCCTATCATGCACTTGAAAAAAGTTATGATAAAAAGAAGCAGCCTAAACCCATTAACGGCTTCACCTGGCAGCAACGTTTCTTTTTAGGATGGGCACAAATGTGGCATGGCAACATCAGTCCTGAAGCTTTACGTAATGAACTGCTGACCAATCCTCATGTCCCTTTCAGGTTTAGGATAAACGGGCCCCTGGCACAATTGAAGGAATTTAAACAAGCTTGGAATTGTGATAAAAAAGGACCGGCCAATTTGAAGAGCAAAGGGATAGAAATTTGGTAACCTGTTTATTCCGGCTGGATAATAACAAACCGAACGAATTTAAATTCATTTTTAATATCTGTCCGTATACGCTGTATGGCTTCGGTGATCTCTTCAGTATCAAGATGTTCTTCCAAATCGATGATCAGCATCAGTATTACCTCTTCCGGTGACTGGTAAGTGGACAGTATATTTTTTACTTTTACAACAGCGGCGTCCTTTTCTGCAAGTCTGGTAATTTTGTCTCTCGTTTCGGAAGCGATTCCTTCCCCCATAAGTAGGCTTCTGCTCTCCCGTGCCAAAATAAAGGAAACAAAAACCAGTAATAATCCTACAATTACAGACGCTAAGCCATCCAGTTCAGGAATTTGCAGTGAATGGCTGAACCACATCAGAATCATTACAATAATAAGCCCTGCCACTGCAGCCCCATCCTCAAAAACAACCAGAAAGCTGGATGGATCTTTACTTTTGACAATCGCATCCCACCATCTCACCCCGTTGCGGGTTTGGTTAAATGCTCTTACAGCGATAATAAAAGAAGTTCCCTCAAAAATAAGTGAAAGAACCAGCACGATATAATTCCAGAAAGGATCTTTCATTATCTCGGGTTCCATCATGTGCGCAATTCCCTGATAGATTGACAGTGCCCCACCCAGACCAAATATTAAAATAGAAACTATGAAAGACCAGAAATAAAGTTCTTTGCCATATCCGAACGGATGTGATTGATCCGGTGCTTTTTTACTCCTTTTTATCCCATAAAGTATAAGCAGCTGGTTAGCGGTATCAACCGTTGAATGAATTCCCTCAGAGATCATGGAGGAGCTGTTTGTAAAACTTCCGGCAATAAATTTTGTCAGCGCAATTAGAAGATTTGCGGCCAGAGCACTGTAAATAGACTTCTGATTATTGTTCATAAATTACTTGTATAAATATGAAAGAAGGTTATTTCTAAGACCGGTTCACTATTATAAGCAATTGATTTTTTTATGAATTGCTCTTAAAAATTCTTCCATTTGTTGTTTTAGTTTCACAACAAAAATCCAGCATTATCTAACTTAAACCTGATCTGTCTTCACTTTTTGATCATTATCACCATTGTTCTCATATTTGATCATGTTACAAAAACCAAGCCGCCGGAAATAACTACCAGACCCAACAGAAAGTGTCGGTATTTACGTTTGTTTAGGATTCTGAAAATATTTCGCAAGGTATTGATTTTAAACATAAAGAATGAATATTTTGAGCTTTAGCAAATCATTTGGATCATCCTTCACAACCTGCCAATAACTACAAACTTTCACTCAGGGCAAAAGTGAGCCGCATTCTGAAGGAACTATAGATCAAAACGCTCATTAATAGCTCCGGAAATTCCGGTTCTCGGATTCCAATTGATGCCTGATCAGGCCGATTTACTTCAGCTCTGCAGCAATAAAGAGACAGAAAAGCGGCGTATGGCATAATTTCATTGAATCACAATCAATTTTTATGATAGAATATTTAATGATTATACAGTCTGAGAATCTCTACTAATTCGGGTATGGATCGTATTTTAAGCTTTTCAAACAACCTGTTTTTGTAAGTGCTAATTGTTGATGAATGGAGATTCAGCAGATTAGAAATTTCTTTGAGCGGAAGACCTTCTGCAAGTTTATTGGCAATCTGCAATTCGCGGTCTGATAGTGCTTCAAGGGGAGAATTTTTTGCCGCACCAGTTAATGATTCTAAAAAAATCGCATCTTTTATATTATCACTGACATACCGGCCTTTACTGAGCATCGATGTTAAAGCAGTCTCAATTACTTCAGTGGAGCTTAGCTTGCTCAAATAACCACCAGCGCCCATTTTCAGATAACGCATCCCATATAACTCTTCATCCTGTGAAGAAAATATTAAAATTTTTAATTCAGGTTGGTGGATCTTTATGTAATCTATTGCTTCCTGAACAGTACCATTAGGCATATTAACATCCATAATGGCCAGATCCGGCTTTTCATTAAGAATTAATTTGTACAACGATTTGTAGTCCTCTACTTCTGAAATGATGGCATCGGGCATTAATCGTTTGATTGTTTGTATTAAACCCATCCGGACGATACCATGATCATCTGCTACTACTATACGAATGTTTGCTTTTAAACCCATTATTCTATAAATTTATGTAAAAAAAGGGAAACTGTAGTACCTTTATCTTCAGCGGAAATGATTTGGATGTTTCCATGCAGCAAGGATATAAAATTTTTTACAATTTTCAAACTTAACCCAACGCCTTTCTCACCAGCAGTTCCCAGAAATACAGGATTACCATAGGTGTAGATCATAGGTAAATACTTTTCATTTATTCCAGTTCCGGAATCAATTACAGAAAGCACAACCTGATCACCTTCTGTAACAGACTGTAAACAAACCTCCTGCCCCGGAAAGGAATATTTTAACGCATTGTTAAAAATTTTGTCTAAAACATATTCAAGCAACAGGCGGTCACTTGTAAGGAACGCATTGCGATCTCCTTTAAAATAAAATTGAATGTTTTTTTCTTTTAATTTAGCAGCGTATTTTTCTTCTAAATAATGAAAAAGATCCATTACCATAATTGTAACGGGTTTAATCTTAAATTCTCCGTATTGCGTTTTTAGCCATGCAATGCTGTCCTGAACGGTTTGCAGATTCTTCCGGGCATCTTTTTTTACCTGTGGCAATAACTTAAAAAAATCTTCCTGACTTATGGTATTCTGCTCCAGCTCTTCTATAAGCCACAGAAAGGTTCCAAACAGTTCTTTTGAGTCATGAGACAATATCGAAATCAGTCCGTTCTTGAAATTGATCTCATTTTCCAGTCTTTCAATTTTTAATTGTAGTTCGTTGATAAAATCATTCATAAAATCCGTTTCAAAGGTTTTAGAAGCTGTTTGAAATTATTTTTTCTGAAAAAAGGCAGAAAGGGTTATATTGTTTAAATGTAAATAAAAACATATTGTTCAGACCTTTCTTCCGGGAACTGCCAAGTTATAAAAAATATCATATTAGTAAAAAGAAAAATCAAATAGAATTTACCTGAAATAGCAAATACGCTACTTTTTTCAACTAAAAACAACTTTGTGCGACATAATATTCCGACAGGCTTTCACCCTGGAAAACGGTTACTTGCATTACGGAAATGAGTAAAAAGATGGTACACGAGACAATATCAACAGAGTATTGATCGCAAAAAGCCGAATGATAATGAAAAATACAAGCTAAAGCAATACCTGATAGATAGACAAACAACCCAAAACACCTCTACAGGTACTGCCAATATTGAGGTTGATAGAACAAAAATCATCCAAGGAAGAAACGTTTGTATATAGAAATACGTCAGGAATCCTTTGGAAAGTTCTTTAGCTTCAGCCAATTGCTATGACGGAGTCACAGCCATAAAAAGAAAGTAAAAGCTATCACAAAATATCGTTAAATTGCCGTAAAGCTATAATAAACATTGACAGAGTAAGTGGTGTTCTCCTTTCCTACCAAACTTTGGGCACCCGCAGGTGGTATGGTATACCTTATGTTCAGTCCCCGGTCCAAAACCGGTGTTCCGTTAAAGAGTATTTTTTGAGGAGTTTTGGATAAGGGTACATTTACAGAACCACCATCCACGCCAATTTGTAAAATGTTTGAATTGATGTCGGTCTGCAGGCCGCCTTTCTTGAAATAATTTTCGTCCGATTTTACATAGAGCTCAAAATTTTCATTGTTGGACAACATAATTTGGTTGGGAATCATTTGTGACTGTCCATCGGTGTATTGGGCTGCGGTATTAAAATTGAAGTTAACATTGCGCCCGGAACTTGGAATCGTAATCTCAGACAGAGGAAGCACCTTCAACTGAACAGCCGTATTCTGCAAACTGTTAATTGTGTTATCTGTACTTCCGGCATTGAAGTTCAATTCAAACGTATAAGTTCCGGCTTCAAAAAAAAAGTTTTTAAAATCTTCCGCAGACACATAAAGCTGCGGAATGAAGCTGTTTCTGTTTCCTGCTACAACACTGAAATTGGCAGCGGAAAAATTCTGGAAGTCGGAAGATAAGGCTTTGGTGGTGAGTGCCGATCCGTTGCTGCCCAATTTAATGTTTGCTATATTTCTTGTTCCCGGAACACCTTTAGAGGAGGTGAACTGAACAGTTGTACCAGCAGCTTTCGCCCAAAAATTAAAATCAACTGTATTTGCGATTTCCGTATTGCCCAAATCCCACACCTTCATGCTTGTATTGCGGTAGTCATTCAAAGAAGAAATTTCTATGTATTTTGTTAAAGAGTTTGCGACCCATCGTATAGCTGAAGGAATAACTAAAATTGTTTTAAAATTATGTGGTGTGAAATCATTATAATTCTGAGTGATATCCATAGAGTAATTCCCGGCCCGGAAGGCATTCGCAGTAAACTGTGAAGCAGGAATTTTAAATGTAAAATTGATATTTCCCCGGTTGAATCCTCCCCCGATACTGAGTGATGGCGGTTCAAACCATTTTATAGCGCTTGTACTGAACGACTGGAAACCTGGTAAATACCCAGAAAGTCCGGTATAAGGCAGCTGGCCGCCCATACTTTCCAACTGCCACAGGAGAGTGGAACTGGGTAAAGTAGATGAGGAAGATGAGTGCGTAAAAGTTGATCCGGAAACAGAGGTAAATGTAGGTGCTGTGGGGAGTAATCCCAAAAAGGCATAATCCCAGTTGGTTCTGTTGGCATTCGTCATTACCCTTGTGGGTACTGAGGTAAATTCGCTCCTGTTAAAAATATTATTTTCAGGAATAGACAGGTACACATCCTGAGCTTTCGTGAATGCAAATCCGCAGAACATGGTAAAAATTCCTATTAGAAAAACCCTCATCTTTTTCATACTTTTAAATTTAAAACTTTTTCACCTTAATGGTGGTGTCTTTCTTCTTATATTCAAAAACCACAGTTTTTGAATAACCATCTTTTGTCACCTGAATAGTTTGGCTGGGTTGTGTATAGCTGTATTTGTCATTTTCAATATAGAGGTTATACTTTCCATCTTTCAGGAAAAACTCAAACTCATTTTTCTGATTAACCACGGCAGTATAGATCGTGCCATCTTCACTTTTTGCATACACTACTATTCCTGTCACATCCGTTTCCAAAACATCGTAAGCCTGTTTGATCTCTGCTAATTTCCCGCTTACCCTTATGTTTTTTACCAAGCCTACTTTTCGGTTAATATTGTTGTGTACCATAATGACAGGATCCATCATCAACCGGGCGCCCGCACTTTCATTCACTTTCAGTGTGTATGTACCTTCAGGCACATTCTGAAAAACTACTTTTCCGTTCTTATCCGTCAACGCTACATAATTGTCCAGTTTTATAATTTCATTGGCAAGTATCGGTTCACCAGATTCCAGAAGTCCATTGGAATTTTTATCTTCAAAGAACTGGAACACCACTTTATGATTCCCGAAAGCTGTAGCGGGGGTAAAATATTTTTTAATCCCCACTCTGAACTGGTAATAACTGCCGCTGGTTGAATATTCAGCCGTAGATTTATAACCGGAAAGATTAAAATAACCTGTGGTGGACCAGGAAGGTGAAATCTTATATTCCAGATTACCAGTGATATTACTATTTAAATTTTTATAAAGCTCCGAATAGAAGGTTCCCGCTGAAAAAGCCCCGGTCAGATTATGATTGAACATCTGGAAATTATAAGAAGCGTATACATTGTAGTTGGCGAAATTACGGCTTACATCATAATAAGAATTTAAATCAAAGACACTGATTGCATTCCATTGGGCTGTCCCGTTGAGGGAGAATGACTTATATCTGTAAGATAAAGTGGTTTTCAGACTGTTGAACCACTCCGGATTATTGTTCTCTTTTGAATAAGAATATTCCGCCGTCAGGTTCAATCCGTGGGCACCTAATGTAGTGCTGATATTGGCTTCCAGCCGGTAAGAAAAAAGTTCCTGCGATGAGTAATAATTGGCTGTTTTCTGCTTTTCAACCTTTGGAGACAATAGAAAATTCCATTTCTTTAAAGAAAACTGATAGCCTAGTCCCAAAGTTTCTGTACTGTTGAAATAATAACGTAAATCAGCGGTATTCCCAGGTTGGATAGGTGCACCCTGGTAACTCAGGAACTCAGGGTCTACCTGCGAATTCTGGTATTGTATAAAAGCGCGCTGAGAAGCCGAAAATTGACGGCCGATCCGCTGATTTGAGAAAAACGATCCCCGTTTGATCCCTGCATAACTTTTGGTCGCAAAGGAATTGACAGATTGTATATCCCATTTCCCTATTTTTCCCTCGTAATGGGCCCCCATTGAAGCTCCTGCATTTTCATCATTATTCGAAAGACCCTTTTCGTGGCTCACTCCTAACTCTGTGCGGATCATGTTTTTATCATTAATTAACAATGATGTAACCGCGTTCGCTATCTGCGTATCTACATTAAAGCGCGGATCATGTTCAAATATATAGGACACTTTCCCATTGAAAGATTTAGCATTACCAAAACTATATTTTGTACCCACCATGGTAGATCCGTCTGTTTGCTGGAAATAAGTACCGTACAGATTATAATTATTTTCAAGCGCAAGAATTTCAATCTGATTATTATTCCCGAATTTGGTAGAAATTTTCCCACCTCTTCCGAAAACAGGGTAATCGTAATCGCTGCTATTAACATTTCCCACCCGTAATACCGTATTTTTTCTCTCCAGTTCCAGCCAGGTATCATATAGATTATAGCGGCCATCCTCATGGTAGTAATCTGCACCAATATTGAAGCGCGATTTCAGGTTATCAGTCACCCGGAACGCTGTATTTCCCCTCAGTTGAAGATAATTGAAACCTGAACTGTTTTCATTATAGCTGATTTCCGCAAAATTACTTCCGCTTACCGCTTCATTTCCACGGGTAATCTGTCTGTTATGTGATAAAACGACCAGGTAAAGCGTATTGCTACCCACGATTTTATTATCTAGCACGTCTGTGACGATGCCATTAATATTAAATTCCGGATAAAGTGTATTCTGTTTTCGGACCTCAATTTTAATTTCCAACGTTTGTTTTTCCAAACCTTCCAGAGATATGGTTTGCTGTTTTGGCATCACTTCCAAGCCATCAGGAATGGATTGCAAATCAATCTTAACGGTTCGTTTACTGTAACCTTGGTTTTCTACAGTAAGCAGAATGGAGGATTGGGGCAAAGCAGGATTAATGAAATTTTCGTATGTAGCCGTATAAATTGCGATGTTTTTGTTCTCTCCTTTAGCAACGAAGAACGAGGCGATTTCGGTTCTGGAGACCGTTGGGGTGGCGTATGAAACCTGGAACCTGATCTCATTGGATCTCAGCTTCATAAAATCTACGTTGGCGATCAGTTTTACAGGAAGCGTTTTAGACTGACCCGCACCTAAGCTAAATTCATTTTTGGGATAGAAAAGCAATCCCGGATAGTTTTCCTGAGGTATGATATTCTGAATAGTAATCTCTTCAGAACTTTTATTCTCAATGACCAGGAAATTAGTAAATGTAGAACCTTTTTCAACAGCTACGCTGTCATTTTCAAAATGGATGTTGATATTCTTATTTTCCTGCGCAAAGGCCAACGAAAAGTGCAGAAGAACAAATACAAAAAATAAGATTGTTCTTCTTAGCACTGATATTGATATTCCATTTTGTGGTTTCAAGGCTTAATTTTAAAATTTAAAGTTTTTTTCTCCTACACGTAAATCATTGGATTCTGCCATTTTAACAATAGCCACACCAAGAAAGTTTCCTGAAATATTCTCCGGTAAAGAAAATTGAACTACCTGATTGGTATCCGGAAGCATGGAGATTGAAATTGCGGGTAATTTTATTTCCTTACCACTGTCTGTGTTGGTGAGTTCAAACTCGACGGTGGCATCATTGATCGTGTTTCCATCATTATGGATGCTTACTGCAACTTTTCTGTTCGCTGCATTCTGATTGCTCACCTCTGCAATATTGGTAATATCCAGACTTTTCACATGGTTCCCCGGTGGAGTATAAAAGATGTGAAGCCCCACCTCAAATAAGGTAATAATACCAATTCCATTCTGAACACGTGCCTTATCTGCCTGCTGAGGAAGCTGGGTGAAAAACAACATGCTGTTCGTAACGGCAGATTGTGATGCGTTTGCAGGAATCTGCATGGTTACTGCAATCTCCTTTGTACTTTTCGCAGGAACAGTTACAGTATTTTCTAAGGTGGATACCCAGGAAGCATTGGAAGTTTTTGAACTGCCTGCTTCAAGATAAACCTTATTTCCGTCTTCTTCTCTGAACCAGTCTTTATAGTTGAGATTAAAAACATAATCCTTATCCGAACTGTTTTGAAGCGTGACTGTCTTTGTTACTTTTTCTCCCGGATTCCCTGTAAAAAACAAGCGTGTAGGCGACATTGAGATGCTTTGTGCCAGAAGTGAAGAAGATCCTGTGAGAATAAAGAAAATGAAAAGGTGAATAAACTTGTGCATGGTGTAAATAGTTTAATAATAAAGATTCCCAAAACTACTGAAAACATAGCAAAAAGGAACCTTTACAAACTGAAAATTTTATTATAAAGCAGTCGCGGTATACGTTACTGTCTGCGTATAAGTTCCGGCCGGTTTACCCAAAATATCAGAAGATGATGATTTTGCTGCTGGAATAGTGTAGTCTAAATTCAGTGTTAATGCACTTCCAAGCGGAGCATTAGCTACCAAAGTCTGATCTGTTGCAGACAACACTACTGCGGTTTTTGTTCCTCCCATACTTCCGGCAGCGGTAGAAGGTTTGATTGTTAAAACATTCACAGGAATCAGGTTGGTTCCGTTCATGAAATTAGCACCTCCTGCTTTTACCTTTACATTAAAGCTCTTTGTGGAAGTAACTTTTAAAGAGTTGGCTTTAGTAACTGTTTGATCAGAATTATAGTCTGTTGCAGTAGCATAGTTAAAGTCAACGGTATTACCAATTGCTGTACTTCCTGCATCAATAGAGATGACATCGTTCAGGGTAATGTTTACCGTTGTGGTTGCAGTGGTATTTTGAGCTTGAACATTATTCGTTCCTAATATGATCGCTCCAATAGTTAAGGCTGGGATTAAGATTAGTTTTTTCATGATGGTAATATTTTATTGTTTTTTTACTTAATTGTTCTCTTTTGTATACTGCAAATCTACAGCAGCGATAAAAGTTTCTTTGTAGTGGAAAACGGAAGTCCATGTAGTAAAATCACTACAGGATTACTCATTGGGCTTACATAAAAAAACCCTCAACACTTTTCAAGTATTGAGGGCATGTATATTAATGTGTTTTTTTATAGAGCAGTCGCGGTATACGTTACTGTCTGCGTATAAGTTCCGGCAGGTTTACCCAAAATATCAGAAGATGATGATTTCGCTGCTGGAATAGTGTAGTCTAAATTCAGTGTTAATGCGCTTCCAAGCGGAGCATTAGCTACCAAAGTCTGATCTGTTGCAGACAACACTACTGCGGTTTTTGTTCCTCCCATACTTCCGGCAGCGGTAGAAGGTTTGATTGTTAAAACATTCACAGGAATCAGGTTGGTTCCGTTCATAAAATTAGCACCTCCTGCTTTTACCTTTACATTAAAGCTCTTTGTGGAAGTAACTTTTAAAGAGTTGGCTTTAGTAACTGTTTGATCAGAATTATAGTCTGCTGCAGTAACGTAGTTAAAGTCAACGGTATTGCCTATTGCAGTACTTCCTGCATCAATAGAGATGACATCGTTCAGGGTAATGTTTACCGTTGTGGTTGCAGTGGTATTTTGAGCTTGAACATTATTGGTTCCTAATATGATCGCTCCAATAGTTAAGGCTGGGATTAAGATTAGTTTTTTCATGATGGGTAATATTTTATTGTTATTTTTTACTTAATTGTTCTCTTTTGTATACTGCAAATCTACAGCAGCGATAAAAGTTTCTTTGTAGTGGAAAACGGAAGTTCATGTAGTAAAATCACTACAGGATTACTCATTGGGCTTACATAAAAAAACCCTCAACACCTGGAAAGTACTGAGGGCATATATATTGATGTGTTTTTTATTATAAAGCAGTCGCGGTATACGTTACTGTCTGCGTATAAGTTCCGGCCGGTTTTCCCAAAATATCAGAAGATGATGATTTTGCTGCTGGAATAGTGTAATCCAGATTCAGTGTTAATGCGCTTCCAAGCGGAGCATTGGCTACTAAGTTTTTTTCTCCTGGAGATAAAACCACTTCGTTTTTTGTTCCGCCCATATTTCCAGGGGCTTCCGCAGCTTTGATTGTCAAAACATCTACAGGGATTGAGTTTGACCCATTGACGAAATTCGGACCCCCTGCTTTTACTTTCACATTAAAGTTCTTTGTGGAAGTAACTTTTAAAGCGTTGGCTTTAGTAACCGTTTGATCAGAATTATAGTCCGCTGCAGTAACATAGTTAAAGGCAACTGTACCACCATTTGCAGTACTTCCTGCGTCGATAGAGATGACATCGTTCAGGGTAATATTTACGTTTGTGGTTGCGGTTGTATTTTGAGCTTGAACATTATTGGTTCCTAATATGATTGCTCCAATAGCTAAGGTTGAGATTGCGATTTGTTTTGTCATGGCAGTAATATTTAATTGTTATTCTTGTTTATTTGTTCTCTTTTGAGCACTACAAATCCACAGGAGTAATAAAGTAGCGGAAAATAGCTACAGATTATTCATTAGGCTAGAAAAGCCCTCAATACTTTCTAAGGGCTTATCTGAATTACTTTTCGTTATTATAGAGCAGTCGCGGTATACGTTACTGTCTGCGTATAAGTTCCGGCAGGTTTACCCAAAATATCAGAAGATGATGATTTCGCTGCTGGAATAGTGTAGTCTAAATTCAGTGTTAATGCACTTCCAAGCGGAGCATTAGCTACCAAAGTCTGGTCTGTTGCAGACAACACTACAGCGGTTTTTGTTCCTCCCATACTTCCGGCAGCGGTAGAAGGTTTGATTGTCAAAACATTCACAGGAATCAGGTTCGTTCCGTTCATGAAATTAGCACCTCCTGCTTTTACCTTTACATTAAAGCTCTTTGTGGAAGTAACTTTTAAAGAGTTGGCTTTAGTAACCGTTTGATCAGAATTATAGTCTGCTGCAGTAACGTAGTTAAAGTCAACGGTATTACCAATTGCTGTACTTCCTGCGTCAATAGAGATGACATCGTTCAGGGTAATGTTTACCGTTGTGGTTGCAGTGGTATTTTGAGCTTGAACATTATTCGTTCCTAATATGATCGCTCCAATAGTTAAGGCTGGGATTAAGATTAGTTTTTTCATGATGGTAATATTTTATTGTTATTTTTTACTTAATTGTTCTCTTTTGTATACTGCAAATCTACAGCGGTGATAAAAGTTTCTTTGTAGTGGAAAAAGGAAGTTCATGTAGTAAATTAACTACACGGTCTATTCATTTGATTTAAAAAGAAAGCCCTCAATACTTTCGAAGTACTGAGGGCTTATATAAAATTGCTTTTCGTTTATTATAAAGCAGTCGCGGTATACGTTATTTTTTGAGTGTAAGTTCCCTGCGGTTTTCCAAGAAGCACCTTGGATGCTTTTTCCGCTGAAATAGAATAAGCAATATTTAAAGACTGTTTGGAACCTAAGCTTGCGTTACTCACCAGCACCTGATCAATTGTAGATAAAGTGACCTCATTCAGGATTCCCGCCAGACTTCCGCCCGGTATGGCTTTTATCTGTAATATATCTACAGGAATTACATTTGCACCGCTTATAAAGTGTGCACCTTCAGATTTTACTTTTACATCAAAATTTTTGGAGGAAATAATGACTAAACTGTTGGGAACGGTTACATTTTTAGATGAATTATAGTCTTTTGTGCTCCCATAGTTAAAATCTACAGCGCCTTCTGAAGCAACAGAGCCAATGTCCATTGCAATAACGTCCGATAAAATAATATTGACTGATGTACTCACCTGCTCTGAATTTTGCGCCTTAACCCATTTGGTTCCTAAGGCGATTGTTCCCAGAGACAGCGCAGCGATAAAGATTTGGTTTTTCATGATTAATAAATTTAAAGAGGTGTAATAAAATATTGTCATTCAGGAACTCAGTATAAAGCTAGTAACATTATCTGACATTACCAAGCCTTTTTTCATCATTGCGTGTATTATCATCATAAAGTTTACAGATTTCAATTACTTTAAATACGGTTTTCCAAGGTAAGGCTATGCTTCTGAAGCTTTAAAAGGTATTATTGATTTCCTTTTTATGATTTGCATACGCACAGAATTACAGCTTCTGCAGATCCAGGTAATACGGCTTCTATTCAATTAATGGAAAGAATTGATCTTAGAAAAGAAAGACATTTTGTGAAAAGTCTATTTTGGAAAAATAACTGGGCAGATGATGTTATTTATGCCATTTTACGTGCAAAGTGGCCTGCAAAATAAACAGCCAACTTCAATTTCAAGATCCATTTTGAAATAATGGGTATTAAAAAATAAAAAACCTCCTGAATGATCAGGAGGTGAAAAAGTGTAAAATGAATTATAAGTTATGTGAAGTGGTGTCCAATAAAACTTTTCTCAACACATCAACGAGCATGCCAAATTACTCACCTGATATTGAATAATATATTTTTGTGGTATTTTTTACAAGAAACTCTTCAGATAAAATCATTTACTGTAACAGGCAAAATACTATAGTACTGTATATTTTTCGTAAAATGGAGTGACCTTTGTCTTTACAATCATTAAAGTAACAAGATTATTGCATATCAGACATGATATAACCATTGTTCTGTACCACTCCTTAATGGTAACAGTAATCCAGCCATCCTTTTCTTTCCATGGGTACATCTCTCTTTTAAAATACATAATAACATAATCCCTATTCTTACCGTTTAACGAAAATAAGTCTTGCATAATCTCTGATAATTTGTTTTACAAGCTTTTATGGTGGCTTATTCCATGCGTTAGTTTGTTATTCCAAATATAGTGAAATAATTAAAATTATACTATACAGTTGTTTGATATTAACAACTTTAACAATAATTTTGGAAAAATTCCTGTAAATTGTAAAAGATTGAAATTCCAGGTTTATACTTTTGATGAAAAAATAACCTCTCTTTCCGATTCCTTTGGAGCATACAATTTTTGAGGTGATTCCATACTGAAACTTTCTGCAGTTCAGAGTTTTATTCATCATTCTCGCTTGTATTTCAATGGAATAGTATTACAAAAATATTTAAAAGCAATGTCAATCATATTAAATCTATATTAACTTTATTCCAAAAACCAGGCTATTTTTACTATTCTTCATACTGAATCATTATCAGGATATTCATCAGCAGTCTTTTAGTACTGAGTACCGGCTTTGGATTTAATAAGTTTCTGCCATTCCATATAACCCGAAATGGCCACCAGGAATAAAAATGATGTTAAAACAGCATAGAGATATAATTCTTTATGCAGTAACAGCGGTATGGAAATTATATTACTGATATTGAGGACTACCCAGTTCTCAATTTTTCTTCGTGCCATAAGCCACATGCCAGCCCATGCAAAAGCGCTTACCAGAGAATCCCAGACCGGAACATCCGAGTCGGTAAAATGCGTGAGAAAAGACCAGAACAAAATAAATGTCCCCAGAATAATTCCTCCCGCAATCCATTTTTCTGTTGTGGAAGTAACAGAGATTTCCATTTCAGATTTCTGCTTTCCGAATTTCCAGTAAAGCCATCCGTAGATGCTCATGATCAGATAGTAAAGATTTAATGTGAATTCAGCATAAAGCTTCGAAGTCAGCATTACATATAAAGTCAGCAGAATACCTGCTATGCCGAAAAGATAATTGTTTGCATTGTTTTTACGGGCCAGTAAGACCTGAATTACCGAAAATAAGACCCCGAACCATTCAGGCCAGGTAATTTGTTTTAAAATGTCCTGCATCATATTAATTTTAGAAATCAAATGATGAGATGATAAGTAGCAATCCCTACGCCGGCATTATCCGGATCAGGTGTGGATATATCCTGGGTATCATCTCAGCCAACCTTATTTGGTAGCACCCCATTGTTGAGGCAAAGTTGCTGCTTTTTTCCGGAAAAAGAAAATTACATCAGACTTTATTTTCGGATTATATGACCAGAATTATAAAGAATCCGTCAGGCAAATTATAATTTTATGCTTAGTTTAAAACAATATATTATGGATAATCAGCAAGAAATATCGGTATTGAATGACTTACTTCACATTACCAATGACAGAATGGAAGGCTTTGAAAAAGTTGAAGGAAAAGTATGGGAAATGTATCCCGATGTAAAGGATGAGTATGATCATATGATTTCACAGTCGAAAATTATGAAAAATGAACTGATCAACCTCATCACAGAAAAACAGGGTGTTCCTGATGACTCTACATCCATGGCCGGAGCCCTTCACAGAACATGGATTGATATTAAAAATTCATTTACCATGGGAAATCTGGTAGAGTCTACCCTGGAAAACGTGGTTTTTGGAGAAAAAGCAGCTATAGAAACTTATCAGAACGCCCTGAGCAGCGGTAAACTTAGTGATAAGAGTAACAAAATAGTATCCGAGCAGCTTCGCAGCCTGAAAAGTTCCTATAATCAGTTCAGGAAAATTGAAGAATACAAAAAGAAAGAGTAAACCCATAAAAAAACCCCTCTTAAAAAGAGGAGCTTATTAATCAAGAACAAAATAATATTTAATCCTTTCAAAAATATCAAATATATCCTGTCGTTTTTATGATGCAGGTCATAAGATCAGGGAGTTTCCTGATATTATTTCACTGCGTTTTTGGCTTTTTCAGATTCCTGCAAGTGATGTTCCAATGTAGGAAGAGTTTTAGCGGCAAACGCTTTCAGAGAAGATTCTTTTCCTTCTGAGGCTTCTTTTCGGAATGCTTCAATATCTTCTTTGTGATCACTCACCATAAGATCTGTATACTTTTTGTCAAAGTCTTTTCCCTTTTTGGCTTTCAGATCATCATACATTTTCTGCTTTTCGGCATCCAAGGCTGCAGGCAAGGTATAGCCGGCTCCTGAAGCCCATTTCTTAAGTTCGTCATTTGCTTTGCTATGATCTGTAACCATCATTGCTCCCAAAGATTTCACAACTGAATTCTCTGCATTGGTTGCTGCCAGCTTTCCCATCATTACTTCCATCAGCCCTCCTATGGCTGCTGCATCTGCAAACTTTTTGTCCTGGTCGCTGAGCGTGCCTGTCTGGTTATTCGTTTCAGACATTTTGGCTGAATCACTTACTGTCGTACCCGATTCTGCAGGAGCAGACATTGATGTACTTTCCTGAGATTGGGCAGTTGACGTCGGTTCATTTTTTTTGCAGGCCACTAAAGCAGCTGCTGCAAAAATTGTTACTACAAAATTTTTCATAATAATAAATTTTAAATGGTGATATAAATGAAGTCTGTAATGACTTGTTTATAAAAGCAACAATTTATCTGCCAAAAACAGATCAAACCTCATCATCAGATAGTATGAATGAATATTTTAAGACTGATGAACCAACCGGAAAGTCAGATTAATACGCTCTTTCATAGCAGTTACAGATTTAGCAATCCGATGTTCCCAATGTTCCTGCAAATCTCCCTTCATAATCAACAATGAACCATGTGGGAGCGGGAGGCTGTATTTACTCTGATGGTGGTCTTTTTTTCTGAAATCAAAATTTCTGGCCTGTCCTAAGCTCACCGATGCAATCACAGGACGTTTGCCATATCTGCTTTCTTTATCCCTGTGCCAGGCAACGGAATCATTATGATCCCTGTACAGATTGAGCAATACGGAATTGAACTGATACCCGAATGTTTCTTCTATTCTCTGCTTCAGGGATAACAGTTCGGGTGTCCAATGATGGGTTTTCAGTTCACCATTTCCTAAAGGGTAATCATTTTCCTGATCTCCATACCATGCGGTTAACCGTGGTGTTAAAACTGTCTTATCGTACATTTTCTGAGTCCTTTGTTTCCAGGAAACCGTTTCCAGCAGATGAGCCTTAAGCTGGTCCGCTTCTTCCCTGCCCAGGAAATGCTCCCTGTACTCCAGAAGATCTTTCGGAAATTCGTACAGATCTTCTGTATTAAATAAACTAAGCTGCTCCATTGTTGTTACTATTTTTCAGCCCAAACATATGGTCCTTTCAACATGCTGATACAAAATATATCTGCAAATATATTAAATATGATACATAAATGAACAATATTCTTTTCACAAGAATCTGAACAATTTGTTTTCAGCAATTGTTGCTATCCGGAAATTGTGATTCACATCATAAATATTTCTCTTTTTGATCATTAAGTTTGATATAACCAAATTGATTATTATGAAAAAAGCAGCATTATATATGTTATTATTGCTCATGCTGTCAGCATGTACAAAATCCGAGACCCAATATACCGATCAAAATAACAGAGAAGAAACGGTAAATAACAAGGCTTCAGATACAATCCAGACCCTTACTGAAGTTTCAGACACCTTGCATCAGGAAAACGACAGTATCAACGTAAAAACCGGTAATGAATAAGGATCATTATCCTAAAGGCAGGCTCATCATTATTGGTGGCAGCACTCCTGATACTTGTCTGGAAGGAGAACAGGAACCGGATATCAATAAAATTCCTTCTCAGCTGTTCAAATTATTACCAGAACAAAAAAACATCCGTATTGAAATGATCATTTCAGATTACAAGCCAGGGTATAAAGAAAAGTATTCTGCTGCATTAGAGAGGCATGGATATATAAACTCAGGGATTATTCATGCTCATCAGGAAAATAATTTTAATGATTATGATGCCAGAATCTCGCAGGCAGGAATAGTTTTTATCGCGAATGAGGATCCGGAAATTTGTGAAATGCTGAAAAAATCCGAAATATTAAAACTTTTACATAAAAAGTACATTCATGAAGAAGATTTTACAATTATCGGAATGAATGCCGCTTCAATGTATATTTCTAAAATTTTGGTGAACGAAAAGGGAATTCATCAGGGTTTTGGATTTATCAATAACTGTATCATTGATACAAAATTTGAGTACAAAACAAGATTTAAAAAGCTGATCAGGGCCATTATGCTTCATCCTGAATGTCTTGGTATCGGTCTTAATAGCGGAATGTTGATGGTTATTGAGAAAGGCTGTAAAGCGTCCTGCTACGGCAGCAGTACAGTAATGGCAGTCGACGCCAGGTATATTAACAAAAGCAAGGCAGGGAAAGGAACTACTGTTTTTATGAAAAATCTCAGGGGACATATTCTTACCGAAGGATCAGGTATTAATTTATGTACCGGAAATCTTATTAAAGATAATCAGTTTCATAACAGTTTAAATTTTACCCATAGAAATACAATTCAATGATTTTAACTTTAAATAAATTTACATATGATACCCAAAGGAAAATTACTTATTATCGGCGGTAAGGAAGACAGAGACGGCGATGAACCTGATATGGAAGAAAAAAACAATAATTTTTCGCCCAACGAGATTCTTAAACTGCTGGTAACCTCTAATGATGACCGTATTGAAGTAATTACAACGGCAACTTCCGAGCCTGAAGAAATGCAGGAAACTTATACCAGGACATTTGAAGAAATCGGATATACCAACTTTGGTTTTCTGGATATTTGTGATGATCAGGTACATACAGATTTTTACCTGAAAAGAATTGAAGAAGCAAAAACGATATTCTTTACAGGCGGTGACCAGGATAAAATCTGCAGATTTTTGCAGCCCTCCGTTCTTACGGAGGTTTTGAAGAAAAAATATAATGAAGAAGAAGGCTTTATGATTGCGGGTACCAGTGCAGGGGCAATGTGTATGCCTAAAATAGTTATCCTCGAAGCAGTAAACGGAGAAGCAATCCTCGAACATGACATTGATCTGGATTCCGGATTGGGATTCATTGAAAATTGTATTATAGATACCCATTTTGCACACCGTGCAAGGTTCGGCAGGCTTTCACATGCTGTGATTCTACATCAGGAATGCTGGGGAATCGGCCTTGGAGAAGATACTGCACTTCTTATTGAGGAAGGACATAAAGCAACCTGCAAAGGATCGGGTTCTGTATGGATCATCAATGCTAAGGAAATCAGACAGACAAATACTGAAACTGCTAAAAAAGGATTTCCCGTTTATGTAGAAAATCTAAAGGTTCATATTCTAACAGACAACTGTAAAATTGATCTTATGAATAATATATTTGAAGGAGCAGGCACAGGAGACCAATAAAACGAAAAAGGAGACCCGAATAAAAAACCAGGTCTCCTTTTTTATAAAGATTGTATGTTTACATTGCTTTGCTGTTAAGATGGGTATCAGCAACTTTTGTCAGCAGTTCATCACACTTTTTTTCTTCTTCCAATGTGCTTAAAAAGTTTTTAAGGCATTCTTCTTCCTTCAATACTTTTGCGAATGCTGCCAGTGTACCATACGTAGCAATTTCATAATGTTCAACTTTTTGTGCAGCTGCAATGATTCCTGCATCCCTTACTGCACCTGGTTCTGTCTCTTCCATAATGCTTTTCCCTTCATCCAGCAATCCCTGCATGGCATCACACTTCTTTGCCTGGGCTTTTTTACCCAGTGCTTTAAAACATTCCTCCAGTCTTTCCACATGACCTTCTGTTTCAGTAATATGCTTGTCAATGCCTTTTTTAAGTTTTTCATCGGTAGCATTCTTCATCATTACCGGTAGCGCTTTCAGCAGTGCTTTTTCAGCCCAGTAAATGTCTTTCAGTGCATCTTCAAAAAGGTCTTCCAGACTCTTGGCTGCATTTTTTTTAGCCGGCGTTTTGGCGGTTGTTTTTGCGGTTGTTGTTTTTTTGGCTGGTGCTTTTTTGGTTGCCGTTTTAGTTTCCATAATATAATATTTTAGTGTTTGATTGGTGATAAATCTGCAACTATAAGACCATTTTCACCTGAAATACAAAGATGTGGTATCTAAAATTGCCATCGGAATACATATTTTAAGATATAATATGAGAAGACTCATAAACCTGAAAGTGTTTTTACAGTTACTTTTATGTAACCAAATCAATAATCAGTATGGCTATACGAAATACTTTACATCTTACGCTGAAAATCTGGCGGCAGAAAAACAGAAAAGCAAAAGGAAAATTTGAAATATATAAAATATCAGGTATTTCTACAGATTCATCTTTTCTTGAAATGCTGGATATTCTCAATGAACAGCTGATTGACGAAAATAAAGAGCCTGTAGCTTTCGATCATGACTGCCGGGAAGGAATATGCGGAATGTGTTCCCTCTATATCAACGGAAGAGCACACGGCCCTGATACCGGAATAACAACCTGCCAGCTTCATATGAGAATGTTCAAAGACGGCGAAACAATAGTTATTGAACCCTGGAGAAGTATTGCTTTTCCTGTCATCAAAGATCTTATTACAGACCGGAGTGCTTTTGACAGAATAATGGCGGCAGGCGGATTTATTTCTGTAAACACTTCAGGCAATACATTAGACGCCAACGCTATTTTAGTTCCGAAGGAAGATGCTGATAAAGCCATGGATGCTGCTGCATGTATCAGCTGTGGAGCTTGCGTTGCATGCTGCCCCAATGGTGCGGCAATGCTTTTTGTGGGAGCAAAGGTTTCCCATTTGGCATTACTTCCACAGGGAAAAACAGAAGCAAAAAGAAGAGTTCTGAATATGGTTCAGGCCATGGATGATGAAGGCTTCGGAAACTGTTCGGTAATCGGAGCCTGCGAAGTAGAGTGCCCGAAAAACATCTCTCTCGATAATATTGCAAGAATGAACAGAGAATATATGTCGGCCTGGATCAGTAAACCATAATAATGTTAAACCGGATATCATGGTATTAGTAACCGGAGCTACCGGAATTCTTGGCAGAGTCATCCTACTGGAACTTCTTAAAAACGGTAGAAAGGTACGGGCATGCAAAAGAAAGTCAAGTGATCTCGAAGAGGTCAAAAGATCACTGAATTACTACACAGGTAATGCAGAAATTCTTTTTGATAAAGTTGAATGGGTTGATATCTGCCTTCATGACCAAAAAAGCTTACAACTGGCGCTTCAAGGTGTAGAAGAAGTTTATCACTGCGCCGCAAAAGTGAGCTATGATCCTCATGACCGGGAAATGGTAAACTGCGTGAATGTTGAAGGAACACAAAACCTCTTAGAATGCTGTAAAAATTCAGGAATCAGCAAGTTTCTGTATGTAAGCTCTGCGGTTATTTTTAAAAAGGAAAGAATAGATAAACCTGTTGATGAGCACTCTCCGCTTATTAATGGTACCAACAATACCATTTACGCAGTTTCCAAATATAAAGCTGATGCAGCTGTTTGTAAAGCCTTTTATGAAGGATTGAATACCATTATTATCAATCCGGGGATGATCATAGGAAGCGGAAACTGGAATAAAAGCAGTGGAAAGTTCCTGCAGACTTTTATAAGGAGTTTTTATACTTTTTCAGGGCAAACCGGATGTGTAGATGTACGAGACGTGGCTTCCATAGCTATAGCATTAATGGATAAAAATGTTTTCGGGGAAAGGTTTCTGATTGCTTCTGAAAATATAAATTACAAAGAGCTGTCTGATATCATTGCCGGGAAGCTGCATACAATAAAACCATTTGTATTGCCAAAAATTTTCTTAAACATGGGGAAATTCCTGAATATACTTTCGGGAGGGTTAGTGCCAAAGCTAAGAATGCTGACCACCCCAAACATTGAGTTTCTAACCTCATCCCAAAATATATCCAATAATAAAGTTGCTGCCCTGCTGAAATACCATTTTATTCCGGTTAGAGAAAGTCTTTTATTCCATATTGATAACTTTCTCAGCGAAAAAAAATAGTTCAGCAATAAAGTGGTCTCAGTCTGTCTTTTTCACCCATACACTTACCGAACCCGGATTTACAGTAAACACCGCTTTTCCGTTTTGATCCGTAGAAATTTCTTCATGGCGGTTCTTTAAGAAATCAATATAGAATGAGTCCGCATGTTCTTTCCCCAGTTCTATTTCTTTATGACTTTCTTCACTGTTAGATATGATCACAACGCAGCCCGGATGTGTTTCATCTCCTGTCCGTACAAAAGCCACACAGTTGGGATGATCAAAATAATCGATCTGTTTACCGTATGCAAAAAGCTTTCTTGCTTCAAGGAGGCCGGGAAGTTCTTCTACTTTCGGCATGATGATATGTACTTCCTGGTCTTCTTTTATATCAATATACTCCGCGCCAAAAAGGTCAGGATAAAATATACAGGGATAAGCCTCATCAGTAAGAAGAATAATGGCATATGCCAAAGGCTTGAACCAATCTTTAACCGCAGACTCAAGAGCCTGAAGCTGCTGCGTATCATGATTTTCCACAAATGAAACGGAGAAAACGGGCTTCTTTTCCAAAAAGCTTCCTTTTAAAATCCGGCTCATATCATAATCTTTACCATCCTGTGATGCTTTAAAGAAATTATAATGCAGCGGAGCATCAAAACAAGAGATAAGATCAGACATTTTATCGGAAAAAAACTCAATTTTTTCTGCTTCGTCTTTCCAGAATTCACCCAAAACAAAACATTCAGGATTCACTTCTGTTTTAATATAGGAGATCCAGTCTTTCAAAAAGTCGGAGGAGATATGTTTTAAGGCATCCAATCTGATACCGTCTGCTTTCGTTGTTTCCATATACCATCTGATCCAGTTTTTCATTTCCTGCACAACACAGGGATTACGGTATTCTATATCAGCTCCCATCAGATAATCATAATTACCAAACTGGTGGCTTACGGCATCTGTCCACTCCTCACCATATTCATTATGAATTTTAAAAACACCTTTCAGCTCCTCTCCTTCTTTAATCACATAATCAATACCGCTGAAACAGTGATAATCCCATATGAAATCCGAATACACTCCTTTCCTTCCCGGAAAAGTAAATTTCGTATAAGCTGAAACCTCCATATTTTCAGAGATTCTTTCATTGCGGTTTTCTTCATTCAGCTGATGCACCACAATCTTTTCTTCTTCATCTCCTCCCATCCTATGGTTTAAAACAATATCTGCATACACAGACATTCCCACTTCATGCGCTTTCTCTATGGCCATTAAATATTCAGCTTTCGTCCCGTACCGGGTTGGTATGCTTCCTTTCTGATCAAATTCTCCCAGATCATAAAGATCATATACATCATAGCCACGCCCTTCCATATTGAGACTGCATTTATTGGCTGGAGGAAACCAGACGGCAGTAAACCCCAGATCTCTTAAATATTCTGCTTTTTCAGCAAATTCATTCCAAAGGTTTCCCGGATGGTACCAATGGAAAAACTGAATAATAACACCGTTCATATTTAAAAGTATTAACCGTTAATAATTAAACCGCCATTCGGATGAAGAACCTGCCCGGTGAACTGTGCGGAAGCCTCTGTAGCAAGAAATAAAAAGCTTGCAGCCACTTCTTCAGTAGAGGCATTACGTTCTAACGGCGGTTTATCCTGATCCTCATCCTCTTCCCCGAATGTTTTTTCCGTAAGCGGTGTGGCTACAGGCCCGGGCGCTACGGCATTTACCCGTATTCCCTTGGGCTTAGCCTGAAGCGCCAGTGAGCGTGTGAAGGAAACAATGGCTCCTTTGGTTGCGGAGTAATCCAGTAGTTCTTCATGCCCCATATAAGCGGTGGCAGAGGTTGTATTAATAATAACACCACCCTTTTTTAAATGGGGAAATACAAATTTTGTCAGCAGGATCATTCCAATAATGTTTGAATCAAAAGTCTTGCGGATATCTTCTTCTTTAAGGTCCTGTATTGCTTTGCACGGAACCTGTGTTCCGGCATTATTAACCAGGATATCTATTCCACCGAATTTGGAAACGACCTCATCAACAACAGTTTTACAGAATGTACTGTCATTAATATCTCCTTCAAATGAGAGAACTTTGTGTCCCAGTTTTTCAATTTCCTGACTTGTTTTTTGAGCATCTTTGGCATCATGATAATGTATAAATGCAATATCAGCTCCTTCTTTGGCAAACAAAAGCGCTATGGCCTTACCAATTCCGCTGTCTGCTCCTGTAATAAGGACAGATTTATTTTTCAGTTGTAAATCTTTCATAGGTGTGATTATAGTTTATTATTGAAATAGGTTTATTCTTTGTTTTTCCGGTGCTTATCCAGTTCCAGCTTAAAGCATCCCAGAATGAATTCACTGTAATAAAGCTGAGCGTTAACAGACTTTGTTCTGGAATGCAGATCTAATTTTTCTGAAAGCACAACTTTTCCTTTATAAGCAATGGCGAAGTAGGCGAAAAGCTTTCCCTGTGATTCTTCCACCGGAGTAGCATATCCCGTTACTCCGATAGACCAGTCTGTTTTGTATATTTTACCTGCCTGTAACGCCATGGTTTCAGCAATATGGGGAGATACACTGTTATATTGCCTGGCTTCAGCAGCATCTACACCAAGAAGATTTACTTTTTCTTCTAAAGTATACGCAGTCATTCCCCCTTTAAAGAATTGGGAAGCATCTTTCATCTGAGAAAAGGAAAACTGCAGAAAGCCAGCAGTAACACTTTCGGCTGTTGAAACAGTTTCATTTCCCGAAAGCAGATATTCTCCGATACGCTTAAACAGTTTTTCCAGTTCTATGACGAAATGCACTAATGATTTCACTGATAGTGAATCAGCGTGAGCAATTTGTGAAGATTTTAAAATCATTGATTGTATTTTGTAATATCAGGACTTCCCCGATTGTTTTTCTTTTTCAGAATCCTTCGCCTCTTGTTGCTCTTTGGACAGCTGGCCAAGCTTCTCGTAATATTTATGGAGCTTGTCCAGTTCTTCTTCCGTCAGATCTTCAATATCAACCAGCCGGTTGCTGGCTTTTTCATAAGATGCAATCAGTTCATTAAGCTTTATCTGAATAGCCTTGGAATCTTTGTTCTGGGTTTTTTGAATCAGAAATACCATTAGAAAAGTTACAATGGTGGTACTTGTATTGATAACAAGCTGCCAGGTTTCAGAATAATTGAAAAGAGGCCCGCATACAGCCCAGACAATAACCAGTAAACTTGCCGTAATAAAAGCACCGGGGCTTCCGGTTATACAAACAACACGATCTGAAAACCTTTCAAAAAAATTTTTTTTCATAAATAATACGATTTGAATAAAATGATGATACAAGTTATCGAAACAACAGTATAAAGATTATGATCCAAGTCATCTATGACTTTTATTGCTTAGCTATTATTATAGTATATTCTTTAACAATATTTGGTTTTATTTAAAATGTGGAGAACCGCATAATTATTTTTATCCGTTAAAAGCAGGCCACTTTTCTCATCATTTTATTTTATAACCAATTGTAAACGAAAGAGGTAAAATAATTAACACATTCAAAAAAGTGAGCAACAAAGCAGGTTTCAAAAACTGAATAAAATCACTTCGTTAAGATTTAATACTTAATTAAAAAATAATTATCCATCTTTGCAGCCTTAAAATCAAACACGCTAGTTTATTTCATGAGCATTATTTTTAAAAAGCGTCTAATTATAGCGCTTGTATTACCTACGGCGGCCTTGTATTACGGGCAGAGTACGAAGGATTCATTAGAAAAATCCAAATCTATTGATGAGGTGATGTTGGTGGGTAGAAACCTTTCCCAAACAGCCAAAGAGAGAAAAACTCCTGTTGCAGTTTCCAACATCAAGGCAGCAGAAATTCAGGAGAAACTCGGAAACAGAGAGTTCCCTGAGATTATGAAGTCTACCCCATCCGTTTACGTAACTAAAGTAGGTGGAGGATTTGGAGACAGCAGAATCAACATGAGAGGTTTTGATGGTGCCAACATTGCGGTGATTATCAACGGGCAGCCGGTGAATGACATGCAGGGAGGTACTGTGTATTGGTCTAACTGGACAGGATTGGCAGATATTGCCAGCAATATTCAGATCCAGAGAGGTTTGGGAGCGTCTAAATTTGTAGTTCCTTCTGTGGGAGGAACGATCAATATTGTAACCAAAGCTACCGATGCCGAGCAAAAAGCAATGATCAAAGGAGAGGTTGGTAATGATAACTACTCCAGAATTTCAGCAATGTACTCTTCAGGATTAAAAAACAAATGGGGAACAACCGTATTGCTTTCCCGCTGGCAAGGTGACGGATACATCAACGGAACGAAAGGAGAAGGTTACTCATGGTTTTTCTCAACAGGGTTTAAGCCTAATGAAAAACATGCTTTCAATTTAATCGCAACCGGAGCACCACAGGTACACGACACAAGAAGATCTTCTGCCACCGGAGCAAACGTAGCAACACTGCAGCAGTTTGAAACCTATGGAAGAAGATACAACCCTCAGACAGGGATGTTAAACGGTTCTCAATTCAATTTGGCTCCTAACTTCTACCATAAGCCTATCGCCTCTTTGAACTGGGACTGGACAATGAATGACAACCTGAAATTATCTACTGTGGTTTACGGCTCATGGGGACGCGGCGGCGGAGGTACCGGACTTAACGGTTCTATCAAAAACGCTGCAGGACAAACCATGAATTTCATGAATTATGGCGCAGGAGGAGACGGTACGATCAACTGGGATATGATTTACCGTTACAACAGAGGTGGTATGGTAACTGATTATAATGGAAATACCTTTCAGAAATCTACCTTTACAGCACCTGCAGGTTCTCCCGGCGATTACAACGGACAATATGTTTCTACTCTGAACGGAACCAGCGGTATTGTAAGAAAGCAGAGTATCAATGCTCATGACTGGTATGGAGTGATTGCTGACCTTAATTACAAAAAAAATAACTGGACTTTCAACGGAGGTATTGATCTTAAGACCTACAAAGGCGCACTGTACGACATTGTAACAGATATGTTAGGATCAGATGCTTTATTTGTTCCTACTACAGCCAATGCTCCAAAAGGATACTACATTAATCAAACTGTAAAGCCGGAACCGCTCACCAAACTTAAAGATGCTCAGAAAGTATCTATCCACAATGAAGGTCTGGTAAAATGGGCAGGTATTTACGGAATGGTTGAGTACAGCTCTGAAAAGCTGAGTGCATCCGTTCAGGGATCTGTTTCTGAGCAATATTATAAGAGAAGAGATTATATGCTGTACACTCCTGGGAACCAGGAAACAAAATGGTATCACAAAACGGGTTATATCGTAAAAGGAGGTGCCAACTATAATATTGACGATCACCACAATGTATTTTTCAATACAGGGGTTATCTCAAGACAGCCGTTATTCAATGCTTTATTCCCATCAAACCAGAACATCTATAATGATGCGAAGAATGAAAGAATCTTCTCTGTAGAGTTAGGTTACGGTTTCAAATCCCGTTATGTGGATGTGAACATCAACGCTTACAGAACGCAGTGGGATGACAGATTTATTTCAAGAACATTCAATGCAACGGCTGCTGATGTTGCCAAATTCTCTCAACTAACCCTTGGAAATGCTTATTTCTATAATGCATTGAACGTTGGGCAATTACACCAGGGAATCGAATTGGAAGCAAAAGCAAGACCTTTCACTAATCTCAGACTGAGAGGAATGGTATCATTAGGAAACTGGAAGTACAAAGGAAACGCCAACTTTAATATTCTTGATGTTCAGAACAACCAGGAAATAGCAGGAGCAACAGGAACGATCAATATTAAAGACCTGAAGGTTGGAGACGCAGCTCAAACAACAGCCAGCATTGGAGCTGATTATAATATTACCAAAGCTTTCAGTATTGATGCCAACTGGGAATATTATGACAAGCTTTATGCACAGTTCAACCCGATCAATTTCCTTACGGAAGCCGCAAGAGAAAAAGGAATTGTAAAATTACCAAGCTATCACTTATTTGATGTAGGTGCTTCTTACAAATTCACACTTGATGCGAAAAAGTCTTTAACATTGAGAGCGAACGTATACAACTTATTCAACAAATATTATATTTCTGAATTAAGCTCCAATATCTTTGCAGGAGATAAAATTGCCAATGGCCCGGATGCCGGAAAAACGTATCAGGAAGCTGGCAGAGTGTATCAGGGTGTTGCAGACGGTAATACAGGATTCCTTGGTTTCGGAAGAACCTGGTCTGTTGCCGCCACTTTGAGATTCTAATACAATACCATTTCAATGAATTAATTAAGCAGGCTGTTCTTTTTGGAACAGCCTGCTTTTATATTAATCACAAACTTAAAAGTTATTAGGTTTCTTATTCTGAGCGGCCTGTCTGGCAATTTCATCAATACGGTTTCTCCTTGTTTCAGGCCTTTTGGCAAGCACAATCCATTGCAGCAGCATTTTTCTTGCAGATTTGCTCAGACCCAGAAAATATGCTTTGGAACCTTTATACATTTTAAAAGTTTCTTCCAGATCTTCCGGGATTACCAGGTCTTCCACACTGTCCAAAATATTCCAGGAGCCATTTTCTTTTGCAGTATTAATGGTATCAAATCCTGCTTTTGTCATCAGATTATTTTCTATCAGCTTCTGAACCTTCTCTTTATTGATCTTAGACCATGTACTGCCGGGCTTACGCCTGCTGAATAACTGCATAAAGGATCCTTCATCAATGGCTTTTCTTGTACTGTCAATCCAGCCAAAACAAAGCGCTTCATCTACCAGTTCACTCCAGGAAACAGTGGATAAATCTGATTTTCTGGTATTACAGATGAGCCATACAGACTTTTCTATATGATGGTTCTCTTCCAGCCATTGCCGCCAGTTATCCCTTGTATTGACATGAAACGTTTTTTTCTCATCCATTTTCCCCGTAGTTTTGTTTTACTATGATGTAAAGGTAAAATACTTTAGTGACAATAGTTTGTCAGTATTAAAATTTCTGTTTTTAACTATGACATCCCATAATGTAAGCCTATTGTAAAGAATAAATGATAAATTAGCCAAAGCAAACAGGTAAAAACATTTCAGCTTTTTAATCACATATGGATAAAGAAACTATAGATTATGTCATCAGGTATTTCAGGATATTAATGACAGAGAATGAAAAATTAGCTTTGGATCATCATATGTATACTTACAAAAGTTCTGATAGTATTCAATTGAGGAATATAATGATTGAACGAGGGTGGATTAATACTGATCCTGAAATCATTAAGCTACTGGAGAACGGATATGGAGCTTTTCAACAAAATGTTGTAACTCGGATAATGGCAGAAACTCCTGAAAGAATTTTTCTCAACACCTGCCCTAAATGCCATAAACTTGCCCGTACTCCAAATGCAAAGCAATGCAGATATTGTGACTATAGCTGGCATCATTTAACGGCTGCTCAATTTCAGCTCAACAATACTTTTCAAGTTACAGGAAGAAAATTTTTCCTTATAGGCCAAATTGCGGAAGGTGAACTAAGGGAAGGACAAAGAATAGATTTAAGAATATTGGGACTTAATAAAAAGCCTAAAATTCAATCCATTGAATTTGTACTTAAGCATCAAGACGGAAATATATGGGAAGATATTGCACTTGGTATAACTGAATTAACTGAAGATGATAAAGAATATTTAAAAAGTATAACACCTGTCAGAAATCCGCTTGATATTATAATAGAATAAAAATCTACTTATTTCTCATTCTTCACCTGCATCGCTCTCTGATAAAAAGACTGGCTGGCAATTTTCTCTTCTGCTTCATCAATGGCAGTCAGCAGATTATTTTTATTGTCTGCGATATCTCCCAAAACCAGGGACATCATTTCCCAGACCGGTTTCATTTTTTCAATAAGCTCATTCCCTTTTGAAGTGAGCTTAAACAGTCTTTTTCTTTCGTCCTGTTTATCTTTTTCCCATTGTATCAACTCCAGCTTTTCAAGTTCTTTGAGCAGGGTTATGGTTGATGGGTGTGTATATCCGATTTCATTGGCTATTTCTACCACACCTGCTATTTCCTTTTTGTAAATGGTAAAAATAACGGGAAACCATTTCAATTCAAAATCGATTCCGAATGCTTTATAGATCAATGCACCGTCCTTTCTTAATTGTTCACTCAGGCGGTGCAGTCTTGTGGAAATGGCAAGAATTCCTGCTTCGTTAATTACATTCATGTTCAGTCAATATGTAAATGGTAAAAAATATCATCAGCACTCATCAGGGGAAATTTAACAGGTAAATTTCCTTTTTCAATCTTCACAAAATGATTCCTTTCATAGAAACGCTGTGCTGCTTTCAGTACCGTTATGGTCCCCAAATACAGATCATCAATTCCGTTTCTACGGCAGAAAGCAATTAAAATTTCCAGTAATTCCTGGGCAATATTGAGCTCTTTACCTCTGAATTCTTTTTTCACAAACATTTTCCTGATCGCTCCTGCCCTTTCGTCAAACTTAACCAATGCAATGGAACCTACCAGTTCTCCGTTCACAAAAGCGCCCCAGAAGTTACCTCCGGCTTCCGTATAAAAACTTTCAATCTGTAGTAAATCGGGCTGATCCTGTATTGTTATCGGAATATTAAACTCTTTCTGCTGGATAGTCAGAATCAGGTCAATAGCCTGTTCTGAATAAGAGTTTCCTATGGGCTGTATTTCTAATTTCATAGTGTTTGTATTTTAAAGTATAAAACTACGTAGTTAAATACATATTTACAAATTATTTTTCTGGTTTAAAGAAATTTAACACAAAACAGCAACCCTTAATTTCTATCTGTTGATATTTATGTAATTTTCTGATCGAATTAATACCTACAAAAACATCACTTTAAAATGAAAATAGAAAATCTAAAGCCCTTTGACGGACAACACTGCGAAACTACTGCAACAGGAACCCTACTGCAGCAAATCGGAATTGAACTTTCTGAACCAATGCTTTTCGGGTTGGGTGAAGGTCTTGGTTTTATCTATTGGAATATGAAAACAATGGATTTCCCTTTCATCGGAGGACGAATAAAACCTGATCTGCTCACTCAGAATTTAGCAAAGAACCTAAACCTCGAATTAACGGTTAAAGAAACCTCTTCACAACCAAAGGCATGGGATCAGGTAAAAGCGCTTCTTGATAACGGACAGACAGTGGGATTGAAAATGGACTGTTACCATCTGGAATATTTTTCAAATCCTTTCCATTTTGCTGGGCATTACGCTGCGATTTACGGTTATGATCATGAAAATGCGTTCCTGATTGATACCAGACAACAGGGCGGCCAGGTGAAAACTTCATTAAAAAGTCTGGCAATGGCCCGTGCGGAGAAGGGACCTATGTCTTCCAAAAACCTGTATTACACAATTCAGAAAACAAGTAAAAAATTTGATCTGGCAAAAGCAATAGTAACGGCAATTAAAAATAATGCGGCAGAATATCTGAACCCACCCATTACGAATATATCATACAAAGGCATTTTGAAGACAAGTAATGAAATTGTTAAATGGTTCAATACAAGTCAGGATATTGAAGGAGAATTTAAACAGGCAGCCCTACTTATGGAAAAAGCAGGAACAGGTGGAGCTTTGTTCAGAAATTTGTACCGTGATTTTTTGAAAGAAAGTTGTGAACTGCTTCAACTGGATGGGATAAAAACAGGATATGAGGCATTCACAGAAATTGCTGAACTCTGGACAGCTGTATCTCAACTGTTTGAAAAGATAAGCCAGACAAAGGAAATGGAATATATTCAGGAGGCTTCGGATATTTTAAAAGAAATATCAGGAAAAGAAAAAAAGGCTATGGAAACATTAGCTACTTTATAGATGCTCCACAAACCTCTTCAGTCCATAATAAAAAAACGTATGCCATTAATGACATACGTTTTTATAATGTTATATTGAATACGGTTATTTCCAGCCGCCGCCCAAAGCCTGATAAAGCTCTACAGCTGCTTTCATTTTACTGTATCTTGCATTGGAAATGTTAAGCTCAGCATTCAATGAATTCACACTTGCATTCAACACTTCAAGATAGTTGGCCATACCATAATTAACCAATTCCTGGGAATAGTCAACAGATTTTTTGTAGGCATCCAGTTCTTTTTGCTTCAATTCAATAAATGAATCCTGTACAGAAAAAACCCTGATGGCATCAGAAACTTCTTTTCCAGCTGTCAGAACGGTTTTTCTGAAGTTCAGATAAGCTGTTTCCTGATTGGCAAGACTTACGTCATAGTTGGTCTGGATCTGTCTTTTATTTAAAATCGGCTGTGCCAGTCCCGCCACAACATTCGCAAACAATGAATTTACACTGAATAAATGGTCAATATCCACAGACTGCAACCCACCACTTCCTGTCAATTTTAAAGTAGGATAAAACTGGGCTTTGGCAGCATTCGTCAGTTGGAAAGCATTCATTAAGTTAAACTCTGCTCTCATCACATCCGGACGGTTGGCCAGAAGCTGAGTAGGATATCCCAGTTTCAGATCGATCGGAAGTTTCTGTCCTTCCAATGTAGATCTTTCAATAGAATGGGAAGGTTCTCCCATCAAAAGACTCATGGTATTTTCCAGCAGCTGGATCTGTGTATCAATATCAATCAGTAATGATTTGGCATTGAAAACTAGCGCTTCACTCTGCTGTACGGCAACTTCAGTAACTGTTCCGGAAGTTTTTAAAGCCTTTGTAGCTTCAAGATTTTTTTCTCTTACCGCAATGGTTTCCGTAATAATTCTTTTCTGGGCATCAAAAGTCAGCAACTGGTAATACGCAGAAGCAATGGAAGACACCAAACTGCTTTTAACGGCTTTATGAGCTGCAACAGTTCCTAAATAAGTGGCAAGCTGTGCTTTTTCCTGTGCCTTTAATTTGCCCCAGATATCGGCTTCCCAACCGATACTTGCCGTAATGTCAAACTGGTTTACATACCGTCTTTCTCCAATGATCTGTCCGAACTGGGTATTGATAGACTGGGTCTGAAATGTATAGTTGGGCCCGATAGAAAGTGTCGGTTGATATGCTGCTTTACTCTGTTTAAGATACGCTTCCGCAGAATTAATACTTTCCAAAGCAATTCTGATATCGAGATTGTTTTCCAATGCCTTAGAAATGTGTCCCTGTAAAATCGGATCAGTGAATATTTCTTTCCATGAAATATCTGCAATACTGGTACTGTCCGAAGGAAGCATGTCTGTACGAAAAAGCTTTTCATCCACAACGTTCTTCGGTCTTTCATATTCTTTTCTTGCCATACAGGATGAAATGGCTCCGAGTATGAAAACTGAAAAAGTGATCCCTTTTATGATGTTTAATAAACTCTTCATTGTTTTTAATTAGAAGTTAGAGTTTAGAAGTTAGAAGTTAGTTTTTAGACTTATATCTAATTTCTGACTTCTAATTTCTTAAACCTTAATTTTATTCTGCTAAACTGATATCTTCTTTTTTGATAGGTTTAATTTTTTCCTGCAGTGTTTCAAAAATCACATACAGAACCGGAATTACGAATAATCCCAAAACGGTTCCTATCAATAGTCCGATTGCCGCACCCGTGGCGATAGATCTGTTACCTACTGCTCCGATTCCACTTGCCAGAACCAACGGCAATAAACCGAAAATAAAGGCAAATGATGTCATTAGAATAGGTCTCACCCTGGCTTTCGCTGCATTGATGGCTGACATCACAATAGTCTCTCCATGATGCCTTCTCTGGACAGCGAATTCAACAATAAGGATTGCGTTCTTCGCCAGCAGTCCCACAAGCATGATCAGGGCAATCTGGAAGTAGATGTTATTTTCCAGTCCCATAATCTTCTGGCCGAAGTAAGCTCCCATTACCCCAAGAGGAAGGGAAATAATAACGATCAGCGGAAGGATATAACTTTCATACTGCGCAGAAAGGATAAAGTAAACGAAGATTAAGCTTAATCCGAAAATCAAAAGCGTTTGAGATCCTGAATTTAATTCTTCTCTCGTTAACCCGGTAAATTCTACCGCATAGTTTTGATTCAGGGTTTCATCCGCTACCTGCTGTACAGCGGCAATTGCATCCCCGGAACTGTATCCGTCAGAGTTCGCTCCCGTTACCTTCACTGAAGTAAACAAGTTATAACGGCTTACAGATTGTGGCCCGTATGCTTTTGTCAATGTCACAAATTGTGAAATCGGAGTCATGATCCCTGATCCTGTTCTTACATAGAGCTGATTCAGATTATCAATATTCTTTCTGTTTTCAGGAAGAGCCTGAACCATTACCCTGAACTGCTTTCCATACTTGGTAAAGTCGGCCGTATAAATCCCCCCGATATATCCCTGCATCGTAGCCAGAATATCATTGACAGAAACCCCAAGCTGCTTGCTCAGCGGAACATTAATTTCCATCTGATACTGAGGATATTTCGTATTGAATGAGGTCTGTGCAAACTGAATTTCCGGTCTCTGCATCAGCTTACCGATGAATTCATTGGTTTTAGCATCCAGATCAGCATATTCTCCCCCTGATTTATCAAGCAATACCATTTCAAATCCTGCACTGTTACCGAATCCAGGTACACTTGGCGGCTGGAAGAATACCACTTTGGCATCAGGAACAGATCCTATAATTCCGAATAATTTCTTGGTGATATCTTCAGAAGTCTGTCCGTCTTTTTTTCTTTCTTCGAATGGTTTCAGTTTCACAAAGGCAAGACCGTTGTTACTTCCGTTTCCGGACAAGAATCCTCTACCTGTTGAAATCGTTACGTTCTGTACGCCCGGAACTTTCAATGCCTTAGCCTGAAGCGTTTTCAATGCATTGTAGGTTCTTTCCATAGAAGCCCCCGGAGGAAGCTGAACATCTGTAAAGATAATCCCTCTGTCTTCCGTAGGTACAAACCCTTTCTTCATGCTACTGCTCGCCCAGAATAGAATTCCTCCGGTAACAGCAAAAATAATCAGGGTTACCCATTTATGTCTTAACAGGAATACAAATCCTCTTCCGTAACGTTCAGTAGTTGTTTTAAAAGCAATATTAAACTTATAGAAAAACTTCTGTAGCAGGTTTAGATTTTTATATTCTGCATGATGTGCTTCGTGAGGTTTCAGGAATAATGAACATAAAACCGGACTCAAAGTTAATGCGTTAATCGCAGAAATGATGATGGCTATAATCAGTGTAATACCAAACTGCTGGTAAAATACCCCTGTAGGTCCAGTAATGAATGTTACCGGAATAAATACGGCTGCCATTACCAAAGTAATCGAAATAATAGCCCCTGTAATTTCATCCATCGCCTCTACTGTAGCTTTCTTAGCATCAGAAATACCGTGCTCCATCTTCGCATGAACCGCCTCGACGACGACGATGGCATCATCCACCACAATACCAATGGCAAGTACCAAGGCAAACAAGGTTAAGAGGTTTAATGAATATCCGAATAAATTCAGGAAGAAAAATGCTCCCACAATAGATACCGGAACTGCAATGGCCGGGATCAATGTTGATCTGAAGTCCTGAAGGAAAATATATACTACAATAAATACCAGTATGAAGGCTTCAATAAGTGTGTGTACCACCTTGTCAATAGAAGCTTCCAGGAACTCATTGGTATCAAAGTTGAAAGTATATTTGATTCCCTCCGGGAAAGTTCCTTCGGCTGATTTTAGATAGGCTTTGATATTTTTAATAATTTCCTGCGCATTGGATCCCGGAGTCTGGAAGATCCCCATACTGATAGAAGGGTTGTTTCCGTTCTCCCCGATTCCTGTATAAGACTGTCCTGCCAGCTCTACTTTAGCAACGTCTTTCAGCATCAGATTTTGTCCGTTTGCAAGAGATTTGATGATGATATTATCGTACTGTTCCTTATCGTTGAATTTACCTACGTATTTGATGATATATTCAAAAGAGCTTCCACTGTTCTGTCCGATAGAACCTGCCGCTGCTTCTCTACTCTGCTCGTTGATGGCATTGGTAACATCAGTAGGTGTTACACTGTAAGCAGCCATTTTTGCAGGATCCAGCCAGATTCTCATCGAGTAGTTTTTACCCCCGAAAACGTTCGCATCCCCAACACCATTTACCCTTTTCAGGTTAGGAATAATATTGATATTCAAAAAGTTCTGAAGGTATACATCATCCAGATCTTTATTTTCAGAATAGAAAGACATATACATCAGGGCACTGGTCTGCTGTTTCTGGGTTACCACTCCAGAACGAGTTACTTCGGCAGGTAACAAAGGGGTTGCTCTGGTCACACGGTTCTGTACGTTTACCGCTGCAATATCCGGATCTATTCCCTGTTTGAAGAAAACCTGGATCTGCGCAGAACCGTCATTTCCGGCACTGGAAGTAATATAATCCATACCTTCCACCCCGTTGATCTGTTCTTCCAAAGGTACTACTACACTTTTCATTACCGTTTCAGCATTGGCTCCCGTATAGTTTGCGGAAACACTTACCGTGGGCGGTGCAATATCCGGGTACTGTGTAACCGGTAACGAGATCAGTCCCAACACACCGAGAATCACAATCAAAATTGAGATTACGGTAGATAAAACCGGTCTGTTAATAAAGTTTTTTATCATTAGAATTTCGGTTTTATTGATTGAACAAGACTATCCATTTTGATGGGTTGCGGCTTCACAGCTGTTCCCGGTTTCAAACCTCCGATACCGGCTGCAATAACTTTTTCACCTTTATTAACTCCTGATTTGATCAGAGCCATATTGTCGATTCTGTCAATAACATTGACAACAACGTTTCTGGCAGTATCTCCTTTATCTATTTTGTATACATATACAATACCCTGCTGTTCATAAGTAGCACTTTCAGGAACTACAAGAACATTATCATAATGCTGAGGGAATCTGATGGTTCCACTGTTACCATTACTTAATAATTTCTGGGCATTCGAGAAAGCAACTCTGAACTGAATAGTCCCGGTTGTAGGATCAATCTGACCGGTAATGGCTTCAATTCTCCCTTTTTCAGGATAAAGGCTTCCATTAGCCAGCTGAAGCTCAACCATTGGTAAGTTTTTGATTTTCTCAGGCATGGATGCTCCCGGAGACTTTTCAAGGAAATCAAAATATTCTTTTTCATTCATTGCAAAGTAAGCATAGATCTCAGACGTATCAGAAATCGTTGTAAGAGGAGTCTGATCAGACGGTCCTACCAAACTTCCCACTTTCAGCGGAAGCTTGCCGATTACCCCTGAAATAGGCGCACGGATGATAGAATATTCGATATTGGCTTCCACTCCTTTATAATTGGCTTCAGCCTGTCTTTTGGCTGCATTGGCCTGCTGAAGCTGGGCCTGCGCCTGAGCCAGTTGAGCCTGGGCAGTTTGTAACTGTACATTGCTGATAATATTTTTCTGAACCAGTGGTTTTAGTTTGTTTACTTCAACCTGAGCCGCATTTACGGCTGCCTGAGCGGCTGCCACACTGGATGCTGCCGCACCGATCCCTGCCTTGGAGGCCGCTGCATTTTCGTTCAGGATATTGGTTTCCAGGCGAAACAATGGCTGTCCTTTTGTTACATATTGCCCTTCATCTACCAATACCTGGGTGATATACCCCTGTATTTTTGCACGTACATCATTGTTTACCCTACCCTGGATGGTAGCCGGAAACGTCTGATAACCTACTATATTTTTTGACTCCACTGAGATAACAGGATACGGCTTGGCACCATCCTGCTTCGGAGCTTCTTTTTTGCAGGCTGTCAGTGAAAGCGCTGCAATGGAAAGTATAACTAGCTTATTATTCATTTTATAGTTTATTAAGAGATTCCTGAATATTTTCTATGTTTTTATTTAAGAGTGCTTTGTAAACTTCTATTCTTTCGTTGTATCCATCGTCTTTACTTTTTTTAAAATTGTTTAAATCATCTAATAGCCTTAATTCGTCCTGCATTTTCTGGACAATTTTCTCGAATCGTATTTTCTTGTATTCATCATTGATGAAAAAATACCGTTTCCGCTCATCCATTTTGTTGTGGTCTACGATAAGCTGAGCATTGAGCAGTAATGAAATACTGGTAGAAACAGAGCTTTTGCTTGCGGAGAGCACTTCAACAAATTCGTCAAAAGTAATTCCTACTTTCTCATAATCGAAAAGAAGGTAGGAATAGATTTTTGATGCTAAAGGGGGTAAGCTGAACACGGTGCCGTAGAATTTTACGGCATCCTGAAAAATTTTTTCATCAATTTCTATACTTTGGTGCATAATATAAAAATTTGAACAAAAGTAGAAATTAGTTCAGAACCAAACGAACAAACCTGATAGAGTTTATAAATACACGGCGTTTTAAAAATTCAATGAAAGTTGATTTAACTTTTTACCTAAATTATAATCTTCTCAAAAGCTTTCCTCATGCCGTCTCTTAACAGAACTTCTCCACAATAAGAATATCCTCTGCCTTCAAGGATTTTCAGCATGGCGATATTATCATGGTTCGTATCAACCTTAATACTCTGAATTCCATGGGATTTTGTAAATTCTTCGATATGGTCAAAAAGCTTTTTCACCATACCCTTACCTGCAAATTTTTCATCGACTGCCACCCTGTGAACAACTACAAATTCACCATCACTCAGCCATGCTCCTTCAATGGTACTGTATGCCGGTTCGTCATTCAGAATCAGAGCTGCATACACTGCAATCTCTCCATTTACTGTCAAAACATGTCCGAATCCTTTGGCAATATCACTTTCTACCGTTCCAAGATTAGGGTATCCGTTCTGCCATTGGGTGCTTCCGTCCTGTCTTCTTCTTTCAATAGATTGCTGGATGATTTCCCAAATAATGTTTCTGTCTTCAATTTCCGCCTGTCTTAGTTTAATTTCTGGATTCATGTTGTAAAAGTTGATTAAAAAAATTGAATGATTTAAGAATTTAAAATCAGAATTGCTGATTTTCGCTCAATCTTTGAAATTCATTTTTTAATGGTTTATAATTAATCAAAAAACCGAAAACTAATTAAAATTAATTTTCGGTTCGAAGTAGTAAAATTTAAAATTATGAAATTGTTTATTGATTTTCACTTTGTTGAAGGTAAGCATCAATAATTTCAAATGCTTTGGATTCATCTTCCAGATCTACCATTACTTTCAGCGAAGTAGCTGTAGGCGTTGTAGTAAATGTAAGATAGTTATTTTCAACCGTGTTTGTAATCTGTGCGTCATCCAATTTAGATTTAACCAACTGAATTTCTGAAGGGTTATCACTTTCATAAACTGATACTCTCGTACTTCTTTCCATATTTCTAAATGTTTGAGTATCTAAATGTACAACGTTTTTTTTAAAATTACAAATTCCAGGTTTTAAATTTTATTAATATTGCTCTCAATTTTATCTAAAGCAAGCTGTATTTCTTCTTTCGTAACATTCAGGTGAGGTCTGAAACGAAGAGACTGATCTCCACAAGGAAGAATGATCAACCCATCTTTGAAAAGCTCGTTCATCAGGTGGTTTCTCTGTTCTGCAGTTGGAAGATCGATCGCACACATCAGTCCTCTTCCTCTTGCATTTGAAATTTTCTCAGGATACTTTTCAGCAAGAGCTTTTAAACTTTCCAATAAAAAGTCTCCAACTATTCTTGCATTCTCCACAAGGTTTTCTTTTTCGATAACTTCCATAACAAGCTGGAAACGAAGCATATCAATAAAATTTCCTCCGAATGTAGAGTTGATTCTGGAACTTTCTCTGAAAACATTGTTCGGAACCTGGTCAAACTTTTCTTTGTTGGCCAGCACACCACAAACCTGAGCTTTTTTCCCGAAAGAAATAATATCCGGTTTTGCCGTAAAATGCTGGAATGCCCACATTTTTCCTGTAATAGCGATCCCCGTCTGAACTTCATCAAAAATAAGTAAGATTTCGTTATCATCACAGATTCTTCTTAACCCCAATAAGAATTCATCTCTGAAATGATTGTCACCTCCTTCTGCCTGAATAGGCTCTATGATGATACAAGCCACTTTATCAGGGTGCATCAGGATAGCCTCTTCAATCTGAAGCAAAGCAAGGTTTTCGTTTTTGATGGTTTCTTCAAGGTTCTCTTCTGTAATCGGGAACTTTAATTTCGGATTTAAAATTCTCGGCCAGTTGAACATCGGGAAATACTGATATTTTCTTGGGTCAGCAGTGTTTGTTAAGCTTAAAGTATAGCCGCTTCTTCCATGGAAAGCCTGTTTGAAGTGGATACAGATTCCTGCTTCAGTATCAAGTCCTTTTTCGAAGTTTTTGCGGGTTTTCCAGTCGAAGCATGCCTTCATAGCATTTTCAACGCCTAACGTTCCGCCTTCGATAAAGAAAGCATACTGTAATTCTTCAGGAATTACCACTCTCTCAAATACTTCAAGGAAATGGGCATATTCTTCTGAATAAACGTCAGCCAAAGTAGGTTTGTTCACCGCCATTCTTCCCAGCCATTCTGATCTTTCCACAAGATAAGGATGGTTATATCCGATAGATGCTGATGCAAACATAGAAAACATATCCAGGTATTCTCTGTCTGTAAGCTTATCGTAAAGCCATGAACCGTGTGATTTTTCAATATCCATCACAAAATCGAAACCGTCAGCCAGTACATGTCTTCCTACTGTTTCTTTTACTTTATTTACTTTTATATCTAATGTTTGTTCCATAATAAATTGTAGTGTGATTTAATAAGTGAATGATTAAATGATCCAGGGAATGAAGCATTTAATCATTCAGGTTATTAATTTTTTTGTTTTTAATTACTTTAAAGCAATGCTTTTATAAATCAAATTTAATTCCTTGTGCCAAAGGAAGTTGCGTAGTGTAATTTATAGTATTAGTTTGTCTTCTCATGTAGTATTTCCAGGCATCAGATCCAGATTCTCTTCCTCCACCTGTTTCTTTTTCTCCACCAAAAGCACCACCGATTTCAGCACCTGATGTTCCGATATTAACATTGGCAATACCACAGTCTGAACCTGCGTGGGAAAGGAATAATTCCGCCTCTCTCAGATTCTGGGTCATGATCGCAGAAGATAATCCCTGAGGAACATCATTTTGAATAGCGATCGCTTCTTCCAGTGTTTTATACTTGATAAGATACAGGATTGGTGCAAAAGTTTCGTGCTGAACAATCTCATAAGAATTTTTCACTTCCGCAACACACGGCTTCACATAGCAGCCGGATTCGTAATCTTTTCCAGACAATACTCCACCTTCTACAACGAATTTTCCACCTTCTTTTTTACATTTCTTGATGGCTGCTTCATATTGATTCACTGCATCAGTATCGATCAGCGGACCTACATGGTTGGTTTCATCCAAAGGATTTCCGATTTTCAACTGACCGTAAGCTTTCGCCAGTCTTGTTTTCACTTCATCATATACACTTTCGTGGATTATCAGCCTTCTTGTTGAAGTACATCTCTGTCCTGCAGTTCCTACCGCTCCGAAAACCGCTCCGATGATCGACATATCGATATCTGCTTCTTTTGTAATAATGATAGCATTGTTTCCACCCAATTCAAGGATAGACTTCCCGAATCTTTCTGCTACTTTAGAAGAAACCATTCTTCCAACTCTTGTAGATCCTGTGAAAGATACGAGTGCTACTCTTTTATCGTCTACTAATTTCTGTCCGATTTCGTGATCTGATACCAATACACTTGAAATTCCTTCAGGAAGGTTATTTTCCTTCAAAACTTCAGTCATAATATTCTGACATGCAATAGCACAAAGCGGTGTTTTTTCAGATGGCTTCCAGATGGTAACATTACCACAGATCCATGCCAGCGCTGTATTCCATGACCATACAGCTACCGGAAAGTTGAATGCTGTAATAATTCCTACTACTCCCAGCGGGTGGTATTGCTCATACATTCTGTGTCCTGGTCTTTCAGAGTGCATCGTATATCCCTGAAGCTGTCTTGAAAGTCCTACGGCAAAATCACAGATATCAATCATTTCCTGAACTTCACCAAGACCTTCCTGCAGTGATTTACCCATTTCATAAGAAACAAGTTTACCAAGGTCATCTTTATATTCTCTTAATTTTAAGCCCAGCTGCCTTACGATCTCACCTCTTTTGGGAGCCGGGATCAGCCTGAATTCCTGAAATGCCTTTTGAGCAGTTTCAATTACTTTGTCATAATCACTTTCTCCGGAAGTTTTTACTTTAGCAATCAGTTTTCCGTCTACAGGAGAAATGCTTTCTATCACCTTTCCTGAAGCGAAATACTTCCCGCCCACTGAAGTCCCTTTGTTCTCTTCTTTAATTCCAAGATTTCTAAGTGTTTTTTCAATTCCGAAATCCTTTACTTTTTTTGACATAAAATCTTACTTTTCGTTCTCTCTAAAGATAAAAATATTATGTGAACCTCAAAACTTTAATTTTTAACAGGCTTTTTATTTGGACTAATTATAATCATGCTTATCTTTGCAGGGTAATCATTTTGATAATCACCAATGGAAAATTCACAAGAAAATAACTCAAAGCTTAAAAAGTGGTTCAAGCGTGTGGGATGGGCTGGATTAGCTTTCTTTACCATTAAAGGCTTGATTTGGCTGGTCATATTCTACGTAGGAGCAGATAGTCTCCAGAGTTGTATACAATAAAAAAGCAGAGAAAATTTCTCTGCTTTCTTTTTTGGTATAAGGCTAATTGAATTGTTATTTCTTTATTGAAAAGCTAAAAAAAGAGGTCTTTTTTATGTTTTCTGTAATTTAAAAAAAAGAAGATGTCATAGATTTTATCAAAATATTCCCCAAAAAGATTATTCTTCCTCTTCAATTCTTTTCTTTTTCATTTACTCTTTCTTCTTCCTTCCTGCATTGACCAGGCTCTGATGCAGCAGGTATTCTATCTGTCCGTTTACACTTCTGAATTCATCATTGGCCCACTTTTCAAGGAGTTTATAAGTAGACTCATCTATCCTTATTACAAAGGATTTTTTGCCTTTGCTTTCCGAAGAGTTCTGAGCTTTTTCTGATTTCATTTTTTCTATTTCTCTAGCATTATTTCTGACTATTTCAGTGGAGAAAACTTCTGCACTAAAATTTAACTGTTAAATTTCACTTCTTAATTATAAAGTGTTCCAGCATTTAATATAGGAGTTGCTGCTTTTTCACCACAAAGAACAACCATTAAATTGCTTACCATTGCCGCTTTTCTTTCATCATCAAGATCAACGATATTTTCTTCGGAAAGTTTTTTCAATGCAAGGTCTACCATTCCTACTGCACCTTCTACAATTTTGGTTCTTGCCGCAACTATCGCCGTAGCCTGCTGTCTCTGAAGCATTGCTCCGGCAATCTCTGAAGCATAGGCCAGATGTGAAATCCTCGCTTCCTGAATCACAATACCAGCCTTTGAAAGACGGTCCGTAAGTTCCTGCTCCAAAATAGAATTGATTTTATCCCCTCCTTCCCTTAAGGTAATCGGAGCATGATCATCTTCTAAATTGTCATAAGGAAAGCTCATCGCCAAATGTCTTACTGCTGCTTCACTCTGCATTCTTACGAAATCAGAATAGCGTTCTACATCAAAAGCAGCTTTGTAAGTATCCCCAACTTTCCATACGATAACCACAGCAATTTCAATAGGGTTCCCCATTTTATCATTTACTTTCAATGTCTGCCCCTGTAAATTTTCGGAACGTAAAGAAATTTTCTGCGATGAATACAATGGATTGATAAAGAATAATCCGTTCTCTTTTACACTTCCGACATATTTTCCAAAGAAGTTCAATACTCTCGAATGGTTAGGCTGAATAATCATTAAGCCTTTTAAGAAAAAGCATGACAGAAGAAAGCAAAGCATCGAGATAACAACATAGGCTATACTTTGATCTACTCCGGTAACAAAGAAATAGACTGCTGCAACAAACAAGGCCAGGCAGATAACCAATGTAAGATAGCCCGACATGGGTTTTAATGTTTTTTCCATGATATAATTTTATTTTGATATTATTTTGATATCATAAAGATAGTAATCAAATTTGAATTATGAATGAAAAATTTTGTTTTTTTAATGAGGGTGTGGGTGCGGGTTTGGGGTTTTAGGTTTTGGGTATTTTAGCTAACGCAAAGTTTGCGAAGTTAATTTGTTTTTATAATGTGTTTTATTTTTAGTTGGCAAAGGCACTTCATTTAGCTAAGGATCTTACCTTATTTTGCTGAATGAACAGGAAAAAAAAATCCCGGAACATGAATTCCGGGATTTTAATTTTATATTCAGATTTTTATTTCTTCGTTAAAGTTTTAAACTTCCAATAAGAAACAGCTGATAAAATGATCATTGTTGAGATTCCGATATATACCCATGCCGGCACCGGTACCGGATCCCCTGCTGCGTATGAGTGAAGTCCGCTCAGGTAATAATTTACTCCGAAATATGTCATTACCATTGAGCAGAATGCAAACATCGTTGCTACGTGGAATGCCCATCTGCTTCTTAATCCCGGTACCAATCTCATGTGCAGTACAAATGCGTATACCATGATGGAAATAAAAGCCCAGGTTTCTTTCGGGTCCCAGCTCCAGTATCTTCCCCATGATTCGTTTGCCCAGATTCCTCCCAAAAAGTTACCTACCGTTAATGCAAACAATCCGATGGTTAATGACATTTCAGAAACAATGACCAATTCTTTCAGTGTTGTATCATGGTGGATCTTATACGTTTCTTTATTAGAGATAATATAAAATACCAAAGAGATGACAGCAATAATCATCGACAGTGCAAAGAATCCGTAACTGGAGGTAATAATCGCTACGTGCACAATCAGCCAGTAAGATTTTAAAACAGGAACCAGTGGTGTAATCTGCGGATCAAGCGCTGAACCTCCGTGTGCAAATCCCATCATGATAACCGCTACCATGAACCCGGCTGCCGGGATCAAAGCATTGGCATTTCTGTACAGGATCAGACCTGCCGTAATCCCAACCCATGAGATAAAGATAATTGCTTCATACCCGTTACTCCATGGAGCATGTCCTGAGATATACCATCTTGCAACAAGTCCTAAGAAATGGCACAGATACCCGATTAAACCAATTGCAATGATTACTTTAATGACCTTGTTTAATACTTTATTTGGTTTGAATAATTCAACAAAACCTAAGATCAGAAGAAGTCCTCCGATAAGCGTGTAGAAAATCAACAATTTAAAGTTAATATCTACTTTATTCATGAATACTTCAAGATCGACCTTGGATTTTGCAGGAACTACTGCTTTACCCCATTTCTGCTGATATTCTGAAAGCTTTGCCAATTCAGCATCTGCTTTGCTCCAGTCTCCGGTTTTTTGAGCAGTAAGGGCTTCTGCGAAGTAAGGCCCCATTAGCTGCTGAGATTCCATATCCGGTTCGAATTTCTGATCCAGCCATGAGTGCCATGTATGATTCGCATCATTTTTCACAGGAACAATTCTCATAAACTGACCACTGAAGAACTCATTGAAAATCTGTACCCTTTCGTTTACAGCAATAACTTCTTTATCATAATTCGTTTGTTCAGCCGGTTTCTTACGGAATGCCGTATTGTAGTCGTGCTCCAGAATATAGGTAAGGTTACCGTTGGCATCCGCTGGGAAAAGGTTCATCAGTGATGTATATCCGTCTTCATCAGCTTTTGTTTTATTCTTCAGCTCATCTCCTCCTTTAGTTCCTACTTTAATAATCGGAACCATTGTCCAGCTTGGGGTGTCTGTATTGATAGAAAGGAACCACTGATTGGCAGTAAGATACTTACCATCTGTTCCTTTGAATTCATCTTTTTTGTATAATTTTCTTAAAATATCCAGTGCTTCAGTATTGATCGGAACAATTCTTCCTTCATAATTCTGTACCAAAAGATATCCGAATTTATCAGCATGTTCTTTACTGATTTTATTCCTTGCAATGATCTCATCCGGAGAAATCATTCTCATTTTCCCCATTGGAGTTGCCAGTGAATTCTGTTTTGGAGCAGCACCATCAAGCGGCTGGGCAGACGGAGCCGGAGCATGAGTGTGGTTATCACCTTCTACATGGATGTGCTCTCTGCTTCCATCAGTTGTTCCGTGAGTTTCAATTTTCTGTGCATGTAAGCCTAAACTTAAGAACAATAAAAGCATACCGGCTGCTTTCTTTTTATTAACATCAGCAAGCATTTTATTTAATTTCCAGAAGTGGGTTCCTTTCCAGAAGAAGATGACAAACATCCCTAAGAATAAAAGTCCGTATCCGATATAAGAAATCAAAGTTCCCCAGTAATCGTGGTTTACAGAAAGAACTGTCCCCATTCTGTCCGGGTCAAAGCTTGACTGGAAGAAACGGTATCCTTTATGGTTAAGAACGTGGTTCATATAGATTTTATAAGGAGTTTCTTTACCTTCATCAATGATTTTCACATGACTTTCGTAAGCACTTGGAGACGAACTTCCCGGGTAAGTTTCCATTACGAAGTCATCCAGTTTCAAGGCGAAAGGGGTGTTGTATATTTTAGGTCCGAAACCTACCATAATGTTTAATCCATCCATCGTAACCTGCTTGTAAGCATTCGGGTTTCCTTTTTCAACAGAAAGATCTACCAGCTGCTTTGTTTTTGGTCCCTGAAGCTCAACCTGAAGCATATCCGGTACGTTTGCATCTTTTTTTCTGTCACCTTCAATGGCCATCAGCCTTCCTTTTTTAAGACCTTCAGGAACTACTAGCTTCAGTTCGTTGATGGTATATAAACTTCTTAATGCCAGCGGCTGGAATTCATCTTTTACAGTAGTTCCCGTTGCCTGGGTAGCCATAGTCATATAGCTCGCATCTACAGGAGTTTTGATGAATAATTTTCCGCCTTCATTTTTGAATTCAACAGCGCCGTCAATCGCTCTGTTGAAAGTCACCAAAGTTCCGTTGATCGATTTTGTTTCACCGGGTTTGATGTAAATATTCTGTCTTCCTGTATTTCCGGTAGAAACAAGATGAAGATACTCTGTACCGTTTGGTTCCGCAACAAGGCTGTCTTTTTTTCTCTGAATGTATTCCTTTGCAAATACTTTCACTTCTTTTCCGTGGAAGTCATAAGTTGCCTGGAAATCTTTGTGTAACGGCGACATCAGATAAGGAACGTCCTGATAGTTAAGAACATCTCCTTTTTCCTCAATCTGGATTTTAAAGAAATTTTTATCCGTTACAATTTCGTTGGACGTTTCACCTTCTCTGATGTGCATAGTCCCTTCAAAACTGATGTATCTTGTGATAGCACCTCCGATAAAAATGAAAACAAAGGCAAGGTGGAAAACAAGAACCGGCCATTTATCCTTTTTCCAAAGTCTGTATCTTCCGATATTTCCTATGAAGTTAAGAATAAGCAGGACCATGATCAGTTCGAACCATTTGGCCTCATAAATTAATGCTTTTGCTGTAGGAGTTCCGTAGTCGTTTTCTAAGAACGTTGCATAAGCCATCGCAAATGCGTACACCAGCAACAATACAGCCATTGTCCTGGTTGAGATAAGAATATCTTGGAGCTTCTTCATGATTTATTGTACTTGACATGCAAAAATAAGCATGATAAACCACAAAGAGCTTAAAAAAAGCTGTTTTTTGTCACTTTGATCCCTGTTTTGCTTATTTTGAAACATTCTTAATAAGCCTGAAAACATTAAGGAAAATTCAATTTTTAAAAACCTCATAATTCAGATTCATATTACCTATCCGGGTAATCGAAGCATTCTATTTAAAATTTATCTCTTATTTTTAAAACCTCTGAAAAAAAATGCGTTAACAATTCTTTATTGATTTGTGCATTCATGGTATATAACGGATGTTTTCAGTGATATTCCCAAGTGAATATCCCGATATTCAATACAGGATTGGGAGCAAAGTATAAAAAGCGAGGAAAGGTGTTATTTCAAAAATAAAAAATATTCATATTCAATTCATTGGCTTGAAATTTTCTTTCTTATTTTGCTTAAAAATTCATGGGTAATTCCCAGATAGGAAGCAACCTGCTGCTGGGTAATTCTCTGTTCCAGTCCCGGATACTTTTCAAGAAATTCGAGATATCTTTTATCAGCCGTTTTACCTGTTAAGGAAAGAATTCTCCTCTGCAGCGCTACCGAAGATTTCTGATTCATAATCCTGAAAAGCTTTTCTATCTCTGGCATTGTTTCGTACAGATTTTCTTTCTCTTTTTTAGAAATCATAAGCACTTCACTGTCTTCAAGAGTTTCAATATTCAGAATACTGGGAACATTATTGATAAGACTGTCTATATCTGTAATCCACCAGCCTTCAACAGCAAAATATAAGGTTTGCTCAAAACCTTTTTCGTTAAGATAATAGATTTTAAAGCAGCCACTCAGTACAAAACCTTCAAAAAGACAGTAATCACCTTCTTGGAGAACAACTTCTTTCTTTTTAAACGTTTTAAGTTCAAAAGGTTTTACAAACTGCTGGAAATCCTCTTCTGAAAGATTGATGTATTGACTGATATTTCTAAAAAGTAAATCGGACATAGAATTATTAAACAAAATAAAGGTATCAAAATTATTGACACCTTTATAAATCTACGTTAAGTTAAGTTATTTTCCTTTTAAGAAATCATTGGTATTGATTATATGGGCATAGAGATTTCCAAGAGCTGAAATTCCGGCTAAAAAAGATTTTTGAACCTCTGCTGCGTTTATCACTTCACCATTCAGTTCACGGTTTCGGGTTGCTGTAGCATCACCGATAACCGTATTGCCAAATCCTAAATCAAAGGCAGCTCTGGTGGTGGCATCCACACATACGTCCGTCATCATTCCTGTAATTACAAGATTTTTAATTTTCTTTGACTGAAGGTAGTTCATAAGTTCAGTTTCCCTGAAACTGTTGGGAAAATGTTTGGTAATTATTTTTTCATTCTCCTGCGGTAAAACCCAATTATTGATTTTAGCCCCATCTGTATCCGGGAGAAAAAAAGCAGCCCCTTCGTTAGTGGAAATATGCCGGATGTGAATAACAGGAAGGTTATTTTCCCTGAAATAGTCTAATATTTTCCGGATATTTTCTGCAGCCTGTTCAGACTTATCCAGGGCCATTTTTCCACCCGGAAAATAATCATTCTGTACATCGATAATTAATAGTGCCGTGTTTTCCATTTTTTGTTTTTGTGCGTTCATTGTAATCATTGAAATCAATATCAGACCTGAGGTCAGAATCGTTTTGAATCTGTTTTTCATGTATACATCTTATGAGACAAAATTACTCAGGCTTCAGCTGCCGGCCTTTGAACTAGTTCAAAAAACACGGTTGGCATATTATAATATCAACCAGATTTTCAATATTGCTATTTTTTTTCAGCTATATGTATTCAAATCGAAAATTTTATTATCTTTTTTAAAGAAAAACAAATTATAATCAATTAATAGTATTTAACGGTACCAGATTTGGATAAGCAAAAAAAATAACCTTATTTTATCGTATCATAACATAAAATAATTTTTGAGTAAAAATTTTAGATCCCCTTTATAAAAGCTGGATTATCCAAATGTTTTTTGGATAAAAAAGATTCATTTAATGTTGAATAAAACATTAAATTTGCGACATTGATATTATGGATAAAAAGACACAAAAAAAACCGACTGAAATGCCTGAAAAAGGCAGAATTTTATCTAAGCCACGTATTTTTTTCGGGCTTACCTTTATACTTTTATCGGCTGTTCTTGCATTCTCATTCATCTCTTACCTGATGAACTGGAAAGCAGACCAAAGCCAGGCAGGCACAATGCTGGACAAGAGTATAAAATCTTCCAATATCTTTGGTAAGGTGGGTGACTGGCTTGGGAATATTTTCATTTTTGAAAGTATTGGCATTGCCTCATTTATCATCGCATTTTTGCTGCTTGTAGTAGGTACACTGATTCTTAAGAAGAAAATATTCAAACCATGGAAAACCATTGGGCATTCGTTGTTTTTTATCTGCTGGCTTCCTATTTTCATGGGAGCACTTACTAAAGGACAGGGTGTTTTAGGAGGGGTCTATGGATATCAGATTATGGATTATCTTAATTCCATCATCGGAGCCGTAGGTCTTTGGACCGTACTGGCAGCAAGTATCCTGTTATATTTTATCCTTGAATTTAATCTTCGCCCAAGTTCAATCAAAGCAAAACTGGATAAAATCAATGAAAATACGATTGGAAAAGTAAAATCTATGATGCCGGACTCTAATGAAGACTTCGAAGCGGATGAGGAACTGAAAGAAGAAGCAGAGGAAACAGAAGAAGAAAAAGAAGAAGCTCCCCGTGTTACGGTAAGTGATGTTACCAATAACACTTCCAATAATTCAATGAATGTAAGAAAAGAGCCGGAGCCGGTAAGTGTTCCGAAAGGATTTCCTGAAGTTGCCGTTTCTTCAGATATAGAAACCATTACCACTCCAAACCACACTTCTTTTGATACTTTTGATACGAATCCGGGCAATACTTCTGAACCGGTAAGTTTAAACCTGTCTGCAAAACCAGCTGTTCCGGTATCAACTCCGGAGGAAGCATTTGATATCAGACCTTCTGCTCCGTCTTCTGTTATTACAGGTTCCCAGGTGCAGGAAGATATTAAGTTTAATGTAGAAGTAGCTCCCGTTATTGATATTCTGGATGATTCTGAAAAAAAATCCCAGGATCTGGTAGAAAAGCATGGTTTATATGACCACAAGCTGGATCTGGCTAACTTCCAGATGCCGCCTGTAGATTTGCTGAAAGATTACGGTAATGAAGAAATCTCCATCAATAAAGAAGAATTAGAAGAAAATAAAAATAAAATCGTAGGGCTTCTGAAAAATTTCAACGTTGGAATTGCAGAGATCAAAGCAACAATCGGTCCTACTGTTACCTTATACGAAATTGTTCCGGAAGCAGGGATCAGGGTAGCAGCCATTAAAAAGCTGCAGGATGATATCGCGTTGAACCTTTCTGCATTGGGAATCAGAATTATTGCTCCAATGCCGGGAAAAGGGACAATCGGTATTGAGGTACCAAGAAAAAATCCTACGATGGTTTCTATGCGTTCTGTAATTGCTTCCCAGAAGTTCCAGAATACAGATATGGATCTTCCGGTGGTTTTCGGGAAGACCATTTCCAATGAAATTTTCATGGCTGACCTTTCAAAAATGCCACACTTGCTGATGGCAGGAGCAACGGGTCAGGGTAAATCTGTAGGGATTAATGCCATCCTCACTTCCCTTCTTTATAAAAAGCACCCAAGTGAACTGAAGTTCGTAATGGTGGATCCTAAAAAAGTGGAACTTTCATTATATTCAAAAATTGAAAGACATTACCTTGCCAAACTTCCTGATGCAGAAGAAGCAATCATCACAGATACCAATAAAGTAATCAATACACTGAACTCTCTGTGTATTGAAATGGATACCCGATATGACCTTCTTAAAAATGCTTTCTGTAAAAACCTTAAAGAATACAATAAGAAATTTGCAGAAAGAAAATTAAATCCTGAAAACGGACACCGTTACTTACCTTATATTGTACTGGTAGTGGATGAGTTTGCCGATCTGATCATGACCGCAGGAAAAGAAGTTGAATTACCGATTGCCAGACTTGCACAGCTTGCCAGAGCCGTAGGTATTCACCTTATCGTGGCAACACAAAGACCTTCTGTGAACGTTATTACAGGTATGATCAAAGCCAACTTCCCGGCAAGAGCTGCCTTCAGGGTAATCTCCAGCGTAGACTCCAGAACGATTCTTGACTCTCCGGGAGCGGATCAGCTGATTGGTAAAGGAGATATGCTTTATTTCAACGGAAACGAGATCTTAAGGCTTCAGTGTGCTTTCGTAGATACTCCGGAAGTGGAAAGACTGGCAGAATTTATCGGAGAACAGAAAGGATATGCTTCAGCTTTATTGCTCCCTGAATATGTTTCTGAAGACTCAACAAGTTCAGTAGGAGCTTTTGATCCGAATGAAAAAGACGCCCTGTTTGAGGAAGCCGCAAGAATTATTGTCTCTACGCAGCAGGGGTCTACATCAATGCTTCAGAGACAGTTGAAACTGGGTTACAACAGAGCCGGAAGAATTATGGACCAGCTTGAAGCAAGCGGTATTGTGGGAGGCTTTAACGGAGCTAAAGCTAGAGAGGTACTGATCAGTGATCTGCATTCTTTGGAACAGTTTTTGGAAGATCTGCGTAGCTAAAGGAAAATCGGTGATTTAACCTTTTAAAATTAAGAATGTCTAAAGATTATTAAATTAAGAAAATGAAAAATATTATTTCAAAAGTTATATTAGGAAGTTTTGTTGTAGGTGCAGTAGGAATGGCCAATGCTCAGAAGATTGATGCTAAAGCTAAAAAGATATTGGATGATATTACAGCCAACTACAATTCTAAAAAGAATTCTTACTTCAAATTTTCTTTTGGAAGCGGTCTTAACGGACAGGTGACAAAAACAGAACCTGGTATTTATTATGTGGCCGGAGAAAAATACAAACTGAAGATCATGGATACAGAACAGATCTTCGACGGAAGCAAAATTTACAATATCAACGCTGATGATATGGAAGTAACCATTGCCAAACCTAACGGAAGCAGTACCATGTTCTCCCCTATCAATTATCTTACAACCTACAGAAACGATTATAATGTAACCTACAACGGTAAGAAAATGGTAAACGGCGTTAACGCTGACTTTATCAAACTGACCCCGGTAAAATCAAACGGTATAAAGTATGTTTACCTTTTTGTAGATTCAGCGAAAAAGCAAATGGTAAAACTTGAACAGCACGGAACCAACAAAGATGTTGCAGTAATCGCTATTAAGGAATACAAAGAAAACCAGGAGCTGGATCCCAATATGTTTGTTTTTGACAAGAATAAATTCAAAAACTACATTATTACAGAACTTTAGAATGGTAAAAAGCAAAGCTGCTCATCTGCAAATTTGCATTTTTACAATTTAGTTTAAAAAAAATAACAAAATATAAAAAGCCACAAGTAAACTTTGTGGCTTTTTGATTAATTTTGGCGCATGTTAAAAATACTAGACCGATATATCATAAAAACCTTCTTTGGACCGTTTTTCTTTATATTCAGCGTATTGTTTTTCATTTTTATTGTAAACATTATCTGGGTTCAGTTGGGGCAGTTTATGGGAAAAGGATTAAGCTACTGGCAGATCCTCAAACTTCTTTTTTATCTTGGGGTGAACGTTATCAGTATGGTTCTTCCGCTTACCATCCTCCTGGCAAGCATTATGTCTTTCGGTGAATTTGGAGAACGTTATGAGCTTGCGGCAATGAAAGCAGCAGGAATTCCTTTGACCAGAGTAATGACTCCCCTCCTGGGAATTTCAACAGCACTTGCTATTATGCTGTTTTTTTTCTCCAATAATATCATCCCGGATTTTCAGAAGAAAGCTAAAAACATGCTTTTCAATATTGCCCAGACAAAACCGGCTATCAACTTTACTCCGGGACAGTTTATCGATCAGATTCCCGGCTATATGGTGAAGTTTGACAAAATCTACGGGGAAAACGGAGAAAATATTGAAGGCGTTTTTGTTCATAAAAAAGCCAATGCTTACGAAAACCAGCAATCTGTTGTAGCAGAAAAAGGAAAATTTGTTCCTGCCGCTAACAAGAATTATCTAAAGCTTGTACTGTATAACGGATACGTATTTGAAGACGCTTTTGCCGGAAAAGGAGATAATGTAAGACAGAAACAACCCGACCAGGCCATTAAGTTTGACACACTGGTTTCCCACTTTGACATCAGTGAAATCATCAATAAGGCGATCGAAAAGGAACAGATTACGGACGACTATCGTTTCCAGACGTATAACCAGCTCGACGGAACGATTACCAAAACCAAGAAAGACAATAAGCAGTTCTTTGATAATATAGGTTCTGAAGTCCTTAATCAGACCAATTCTGTTATTACTTACATGGATAAAGGTAATAAACATAAGGTAGCTCCTAAAACCCAGATCAAGCTGGATACAGTAAAAGGTGAAAAAAAACTTGAAATCATTTATAATTCCTACAACAGGCTGGATAACCTTAAGTCTACACTGGAATCTAAAAAGAATGAATACAGTTCCAATGTAAAATACTTCAGTAAAGTTGTGATTTATCAGCAAAGAATCGTTGCGTACTCGGTAACCTGTATTATCTTCTTCCTGATCGGGTCGAGCTTAGGATCCATCATCAGAAAAGGAGGAATGGGACTTCCGGTAATCATCGCTATTGTTATTTTCATTATCTTTTATGTAATGAATGTTGGGGTGGAAAACATGTCATGGAGCGGAAAAATGAATCCTTATCTTGCCGCCTGGCTCCCTAACCTTATCCTTCTTCCCTTCGGAGTGTGGATGACGTATAAGGCGCTTACAGACTCACAACTGTTTGATGCAGAAAAGTACAAAGCATTATTCAAACCGATCACCAAAAGGTTTACAAAAAGTAAAGAACATCAGAGGTATCAATAATCCTGATATCAATATCAATAAAAAGCTTCGGAGAATTTCCGGAGCTTTTTTGCTGATTGCTTTTAAAATACTTCATTTCCTGCTGTTTTGAATATAAAAAATTATATTTGTGGAAACTTAAAACAGAACCATGAAGAAATTACTACTTATTGGCTTATTCAGCCTTGTCTCTCTGAATGCTTATGCCCAGGATGAAGAGAACGGCACCTACAACGGTGAAAAATACGGATACATCATTAATAAAGCCGGAAAAAAAATTGAAGGGGTTGTGCATCTGCATGGCGGCTATTCCAGCCCGTGGCAAAACCAGTTAAAAGTAAAATTTGCTTCCGTTGCTGATATCGACAAAGTAAAAAACAGGATTAAGTTTAAAACGTATGATACTGACGATATCAAGGAATATATGCTGTATGAAGGTGATACTCCCAGGGTTTTTAAATCTGTAAAATATTCCAACATGAGAGAGGCTTTAAACAGTTCCGAAAGCTCAACAGGGCTTGCTGCAGGCTTCAAGGCGATCAATAATCTTTCGAGAACGGAACAGTTTGCAGAAGTGGTAACGGAAGGGAAAATCACAGTGTATAAACTTTACGGCTACCCTACAGCTCTTTCTGCAAACAGTACACAGGCTATCTCACAGGCAGAAACAGACCGGTTAAGAGAAAATCCTAACTATATATTTTCAAAAAAGGGGGGAAAAGTAGAAGAACTGACTCCGGCAAAGGCCAAAATTATACTGGCAGACTGTCCTTATGTAAAAGCAAAAATAGCAAAAGGAGAATATGGTTCCCTGAAAAATGAAGAAAAGAAAAGATCCGGTTTTGGGAAATTTATCCGGGATGAAATCAGCAATGCCACAGTAGATAAACTTTCAATAATCAATGAAGTTGTTTATGATTATAACGAAAACTGTAAATAAAACAATATAAGGCTTTCTGTTGAAAGCCTTTTTTATGCCATTAAAATTTTTGTATTTTTAATCACCGCCAAACCACTCATTCTATGAAAATTCTAGTTCTGACAGCAAGCCTGCTTCTTTTTGTTTCCTGTAAAAATGAAAAAGATAAAATCGTCCCGAGAGAATCCATTTCCAGAGATAGTTCTGTTGTAAAAAAGGATTCAGTAAAAACAAATACAGCACAAAACCCTATTGATCAGATCAAAAAAGAATATGCTGTGCTCCAGGCTCAACTGGAAGCTAAAAAGCTGAATTCTTCAAAATTCAGTTATGACTGCCATGATGAAACTTCGGGGGAAGTTATTTTTTATTCTGACAAGGATGAAATTAAAGTAATAGAACATTTTTATGCAGAACACAGTCATTTTTCGGCATCTGAAAAGTATTTTATCAAAGACGGAAAACTATTCTTTGTTTTCAGGCAGGAAACCGTATGGAATTTTGACGGTGGTACTCCTGAAAAACCGGTTACCAAAGATGATATTACAGAAACCCGTATTTATCTTCAGAATAACCAGCCGTTGAAATGTCTTGAAAAAAAATACAGCATCAAATCGGATCAGAAGGAAAAAACAGCTCCGGATACAATTCCAGGAAAAGAAGTCCAGTGTAATGTGGAAGAAATCCTTAAGAGCTACCAATCTTTATTAAAACATAAAGACCAGAAAAGCTCCATACAATGTTTATAAAAACAAAAGAGACCGGCCTTTGAGCCAATCTCTTTTATATATTTTAAAACTGATACACAAAAGCATTAATATTCATCCCGGCTCCTACGGAAGCAAAGAGTACTATATCATTTTTGTTAATTTTATGATGTTCCAGTTCGTCCTGTAAGATCATCGTCAGCAAAGAAGGAATTGTAGCCACACTGCTGTTTCCAAGTTTATGGATAACCATAGGCATGATGTTTTCCGGAACCGGTTTTCCATATAACTGATAAAACCTGTTAACAATGGCTTCATCCATTTTTTCATTCGCCTGATGAATAATGATCTTATCGAGCTGGTCAATGGAATATCCACTGTTATCCAGACATTTTTTCATGGCATCCGGAACATTTACCAGGGCAAATTCGTAGATTTTTCTGCCATCCATTTTGATGTACCGGGTATCAGGACATCTTTCGTTGTTGTAAGATTTTCCAAAATACAGATAATCTTTTTCTTCAAATGTATAGGAAGCGGATAAGTGAGCTTTAATACCGGAGTCATCATCATTATTGACTTCCAGAACGGCTGCTCCTGCCCCGTCGGCATAGATCATACTGTCTCTGTCGTGGATATCCACCACCCGGGAAAGGGTTTCTGCCCCAATCACCAGACATCGCTTTGCCATACCGGATTTAATAAACGCGTGCGCCTGTATTACGCCTTCAATCCATCCCGGACATCCGAAAAGAACGTCATAAGCCACGCAGAAATTATTTCTGATTCCCAACAGATGTTTTACCCTTGCAGCAAGGCTCGGCACCATATCAGACTGAACCGTTCCGAAACGGACATCCCCAAAGTTGTGGGCAAATATAATATAGTCTAAAGTTTCCGGATCAATTTCTGAATTTTCTATAGCCTTCTTTGCAGCAATATATCCAAGATCAGAAGTAACCTGTGTATTGTCGGCATACCTTCTTTCTTCAATACCCGTAATCTTTTTCAGCTTATCCGTAATGGAAGCATTATTCTCTTTTAATACGACTCCTTCTTCATTAAGAAAAACATGTTTATCAAAAAATAAATTGGTTATGGTTTCCGATGGGATATAGTTTCCTACCCCGATAATTTTTGTCATCATTATAATAAGTTTGTTACCTGTTCAGAGCTCAGGATTATTTATTAAATATAATGAATGAACGTAAATATTCATCAATATCGTATGAAACAAGAATGTATTGCATTATAAAAACTAAAAAAAGAACAGCAGGTAACAAATACAGCAAGAAAAAAGAGGCTTCCCTCCGGAAACCTCTCTTATTATTTTATTTTCAAAACTGAAAATTACACTTTCATAATTTCAGCTTCTTTTGTCTTAAGATGCTCATCGCAAAGCTTTACATATTTATCTGTATACGTCTGGATTTCTTCTTCCACACCTTTAATAACATCTTCAGAAACTCCATCCAGTTTTTTAAGTTCTTTCAAACCGTCCTGTCTTGCGTTTCTTACTGTAACTTTGGTTTGTTCAGCTTCAGCTTTTGCCTGCTTTGCAAGCTCTTTTCTTCTTTCCTCTGTCAAAGGCGGAACGTTAAGGATGATATTTTCTCCGTTGTTGGAAGGTGCAAAACCCAAGTTGGAATTGATGATCGCTTTTTCAATCGCATTGATTGCAGTTCTGTCCCAAGGCTGAATAGAGATGGTCATGGCATCCGGAATAGAAACATTCGCAACCTGGTTGATAGGAGTCATAGCCCCGTAATATTCTACCATTACATCCTGAACCATTGTTGTAGAAGCACGTCCCGCTCTGATTCTTTGAAATGCGTGATCCAGGTGCTTTACAGCTGCATCCATGTCTTGTTTTACAGATTCTAATATAAGATCTAATTCTTCCATTATTATAGTATAGTTTGATAAATTACACATCTATTAATCAGTCTGAATACTCATTAAAGCCCAAAAACGCCGTAAACATCAGTGTTTCTTATTACTTTACATGAATTTTTACTATTCAGTGCTGCAAAAATAATGATTGTTTTCGATATTTTGGTAAGACTGTATTCTGTATTTTGTAAAACGTTGATATTTTTAAATAGGACACTGTGCAAAATTATTTTATTACAGCAATTACTTTATAACAAAAAGCCCTCTCAAAGAGAAGGCTTGAACTTTAATCAATAATTATGACGTAATTCAAATGTGAGTAAATCGTCATTTCACCACTTTTGAAATTACATTGCGGAAATGATTTCATCCGTAAATCTTTGCAGATGTTAGGCATGTTACCATTATACTTCTCACCTAACAAATTCATTGATTCCGAAAATTCATTGAGCGCTCTCATTAAATGATGAATTATCATTGAATCACAAACAGTTATAAAGATTTTTTTACAATTTCTTTTGCATGAACTGGCATCTTTCCTTGATCTCCACATAGATTTTGTACGCTTGTCTTTTCTTTAAAAAAAGGAGTTTGCTTTCATTCTTTTTAAATATAAAATTCCAGGTACAAATACCTATAGGATATTTCGGTTATTTCTACTCTGTGTGCTATCGTTTTTTATAGCTTCCTTTACTATGTCTTTTTAAAGATGATTCCGGAGAGAGTCTTGGATAAGACAATATTTAATGATTATAAACTAATTTAAACCTATCACATCATGACAAATCCATCTTTAGACGCATACCAACAGGTTTTTGCAATGTCAGGTCTTGCCAACCGTGCCGGAGGCTACAATGGTACCGGCACCGAGTTACAGCAACAGCTTCAGTATGACTTATCTTTTTATTTCAACAATGTTCCTCCTGTTAAAATAATGAATCAGACCAGCCCCTCAACAGCTGATCCTTCAGTTACTCCGGTATTGGGAAGCTGGAATCTTGTCTGGGGTCCTGCTCTGATTGAAGAAACCGACGAAAATGGTAAACCTACCGGGGTTGCAGATAATGCTTTGTATGTAGCTCAATGTGACACAGTAGCATTTCCGGGAGGCCCTTCAGTTCCTGCCTACGTTGTGGCAATTGCAGCGACCAATCCATCATCACTCTACGACTGGGAAACAGAAGATTTTTCAGTATCCGAAGTGGTGAACTGGACGACGTATGATCCTTCCAGTTTTACACCATCACCATACAATGGAACTGATCCCTATATTTCAAAAGGAACCGCTACCGGTGTAGGTATACTTCTCGGACTTATAAGCCCGGATACAGCCGCATCACCGAATACCACACTCCAGCAGTTCCTTGCCGGTTTAAATCCGGATCCGGATACAGCCATTATCTTTTGCGGACACAGTCTTGCAGGAGCACTATCACCTACCCTTGCCCTGTATCTGAAAGAGAATAAAGATCTTGATGCTTTCGGGATAACACTGGTATATCCTACTGCCGGACCTACTCCGGGTGAAGCGGCGTTTGCCAGCCTGTTCAATGCTTCATTTCCACCGTTACCTGCCGGATGGCAGGCTCAGGCAGGAGATTATCAGAGCTGGAACACCATGCACTGGAACGATCTGGATGTGGTGCCTCACGCCTGGCCGGTAGCAGATCTGGAAGAGATTGCAACGATATATGGCCAATCTCCTGACAGGCTTACTGCCTTTACATTAGATACCTTGCAGAATATTGCTCTTGCTGATGCTTCCCTGTCAGGTGTGACGTATACAAGGATACAGAACCAGTCACTTCCGGGTAAACTTCAGAACTCGGATGGACCTGGTGTCAGCATCAACACACCCCCCCAGTCTTTGTATGATTATATGTACCAGTTATTTTTACAGCACGTAGATATGTACTCGGGTATCCCTTCCTTTGGTCCGGATTATCCTCAGGTAAACGGCCTTATCCTTCAGCAGCCATTACCTCAGCCTCAACAGGTGAATCTTGTACCGGGAGTAACTGCTGTTACAAAATTTGAGATGATTATGAAAATAATCAATCAGATTATTGGCTGGATTTCTGTTCGTTATGCGGCCGCTCAGCAGGAAATCACCCAGCAGAATGTTGAAGTGAATGAATAATTAAAATTATAGTATAAACCAAAACACCTGTCAAAGCTAAGTCGCCATGACAGGTGTTTTGATATTATTGTATTGATACAGCCTGATTATAAATCAACAAGAGTACCAACATTTTCACCATCTACAATTTTTTCTAAATTTCCATCTTTGTTCATATCGAATACAATGATTGGCAATTTGTTTTCGTGACTCAAAGTAAATGCTGTCATATCCATTACTTTAAGGTTTTTCTCAAATACTTCATCAAAAGATAATGAATTGTATTTTACAGCATCTGCATTCTTTTCAGGATCACTGTCATAGATTCCGTCTACTCTTGTTCCTTTCAGGATCACATCAGCACCGATTTCGATAGCTCTTAATGTAGCTGCCGTATCAGTCGTAAAATAAGGATTTCCTGTTCCTGCGCCGAAGATCACTACTCTTCCTTTTTCAAGGTGTCTTACTGCTCTTCTTTTGATGAAAGGTTCCGCTACTTTATCCATTTCGATCGCAGACTGAAGTCTTGTTTTGATTCCTGCATCTTCCAGTGCTCCCTGTAAAGCCATTCCGTTGATTACAGTGGCCAGCATTCCCATATAATCTCCCTGCACCCTGTCCATTCCTTTTGCTGCTCCTGCAACACCGCGGAAAATATTTCCTCCTCCGATTACGATCGCCACTTCACACCCTTTGTCAACTACTTTTTTGATCTCAGCAGCATATTCCTGCAGTCTTTCATTGTCAATACCGTATTGTCTGTTTCCCATTAAGGCCTCACCGCTCAGTTTCAGAAGGATTCTTTTATATTTCATCTTTTATTTTTAATAACTTTTTATTAGTACTGGTTTCCCAGGAATTTGATTTTGCAAATATAATCATTAAAAATGTTGTTAAAAGAAAAATATTTAAATAGAAATAATGTAAGAAATATTTTGAAAAGTACGAAAAAGGATTATTTTTGCATTAATTATAAATTGAATTGAAGAAAATTATCATTTTTTCATTATTTCTATCAGGAATTGTTTCTTATGCGCAAACAGGAACAAATGTTTATCCGTTCTTAAATGTACCTGTATCTGCAAGACAAGCTGCTTTGGGCGGTGATGCAATTTCGGTAAGAGATTATGATGTTTCCTTTGCTATTGCAAACCCTGCCCTGTTAAATAAAGATTCTGATAAACAGCTTTCTGTAAATGCAACGGCATACCTTGCCGATTCGAAATACGGAACGATTGCTTATGCCAAAGACTTTGAAAACGGCCATATGGCGACCATCAATGCAAGGTATATGAGCTATGGAAGTATTCCGAGAACGGATGAAAGCGGATTCGAAAACGGAGAATTCAAAGCTTCAGATGTAGCCATTGGCGCAGGCTATGCCTACCAGTTTGAAGAAGACTGGACTATTGGTGGAGGGCTTAATTTTATTACCTCAAAAATTGACAATTATACTTCTTCCGCCATTTCAGGAACAGCGGGGATTACCTATCATAATAAAAAGAACAAAGAAGTTGTTTCATTGGTGATGAGAAACTTTGGCTTTCAGCTGAAATCTTTCAATGGCACAAGAGAAAACCTTCCTTTCAGAGTGGATCTGGGCTATACCAAAACCATCAAGAACTTCCCTCTTGCCATCACTATTACCGCACATGACCTTCAGAAGTTTGATATTTCTTCAGAAGAGAATCTGGACGGGCAGAAAGTGGGTACCGGCAGAAAGATTGCCGATCACTTTTCATTGGGAGCAGAATTGTTTCCGGAAAAGAACTTCAATATCAGACTGGGATACAATGTAAAAAGAGGAAATGAGCTGGCGGTGGCAGATCAGAGAAACTTCTCAGGACTTTCTGCTGGGTTTGGAGTTAAAGTTTCCAGATTCCGTATAGATTATGCGCATGTAAGATACCACAACTCTTCGAATGTCAATCAGATAGGAATTTCCATGGACCTTTCCAGCCACAGAGGAGAATAACTCTTCAGGCATGAAATTTCTTAATTATTCCGAAAATTTCCTACTTCTTCTTGATTTTTAAGAAAAAATCTTGAAATTTGCAGTATGAAAAAACCTGTAATTGCTATCGATGGGTACTCGTCTACCGGAAAAAGTTCTATCTCTAAAATCATTGCTGATCAACTGGGACTTATTCATATGGATACAGGAGCGCTTTACAGAGGAGTTACCTGGTATGCTTTGCAGCATTGTGTGAACGAAAACGGTGAAATTGATCTGAATACACTGTTCTCTTCTTTTGACCGGATTAAACTTGAATTTAAAAACAACGGCGGCACACTGGTTCTTTTTCTTAATGATTCCGATATTTCCAAAGAAATCCGTACCAATATCGTATCCGATAATGTAAGCCTTGTTGCCAAACAAAAGGAAGTGAGAGATTTCTTACTGCAGTCACAGCGCACTTTGGCAGAAAAAGGAGGAGTCATTATGGACGGACGTGACATAGGGACAGTAGTTCTGCCAAATGCAGACTATAAATTCTTTCTTACTGCCAGCATTGATGAAAGAACCAACAGAAGATTTCTGGAACTGAAAGGCCTCGGTATAGAAGCTGATAAAGAACAGGTAAAACAAAACCTTATAGAACGTGACAAGATCGACAGTGAGCGTGAAATAGCCCCATTGAAGCAGGCTGAAGATGCTATTGTTATAGATAATTCTGAACTGACCAAGGATGAAACCATAGCCCTTATTTTATCTCACATCCGAAAGATTTAACAATTTTTAATAGGGTTTAAGCCTCCTTTGGTATACAAATTGTAAGTTTTATTACTGTAAAAACTAATCTATTATTAATTATTAAAAAACTTAAAATGTCTAGAAAAGGAAATAATACAGCAGGTATATTGGCAGGACTTCTTGCAGGTGCTGCGGCAGGTGTAATCTTAGGAATGTTATACGCACCGGAAGAAGGTAAAGAAACCAGAAAAAAAATCAAAACTAAGGCCAATGATCTTAAAGATCAGGCAAAAAATAAATACGGAGAGGTTTCTGAAAAAGTAAAGGACCAGTACAGCAATATTTCTTCTACTTTCAAAGAAACTGCTAGCAGCGTAGCACATACTGTGAAAGACGGATATGATAAATACAAGGATCAGATTGTTTCTAAAACTGCGGATCTCGCAAAAGATGTGGAAGCAGAACTGAATGACCTAAAAAAATAAGTAATTTATATTTTTAAGTAAATTACGGGAAGGAACTTTTGTGCGAAAGTTCCTTTTTTTGTAACTTTAAAAAAAAACAATGATAGAAACTATTAAAGAATACGCCTCCAAGAGAATAGATCTTCTGAAAATTGAAGCGACTGAGAAGTCGTCTCTTTCTGCCGGGCTCATTACATACTTTGTAGTACTGCTTGTTGCTTTTGCTTTTTTTATTATCCTTTTCAATTTTGGAATTGCTTTCCTTATCGGGAAAGCACTGGATAATTACTCTTACGGATTCTTAATTGTTGCAGGGTTTTATGCTGTGGTAATGGCATTTGTTGTTGCATTCAAAGGTAAAATCGTCAACACTGTTGCAGATCAGGTTATTAAATTTTTAAATCATTAAACTATGGGCAGAAAATACGAGAGCATAGAAGAATTAAGGAGAAAGAAAAAACTGCTTCAAAGTGAAATAAGTGATCTGGAAAATCTTCTTACCTTCAAAAATACAAAGGAAAGCCTGAGTGCATTTACCAATGGCTTAACAGACCAGTATCTTCAGGAAAAGATTGATGAAGACGGTGATGAAAAAGTAGTTCTCAGGAAGGATGTCATTGCCAAACAGCTTACTTCGGAAGTAAAAGACCTTTTAATCAGCAAAAATACAGCTGTAGGAATTGCCAGCTCTGCCTTCAAAGGAGGAAATCTCACAGACGGCCTTGTTAAGCTGGGTGTTACTGCTATCGTAGGAAACTATGCCAAAAAAAATATGAAAAGCTCCAACTGGAAGAAAAAACTGATTGGTGCTGCTCTGATTTACCTTGCTCCAATAGCTCTGAAATACGTCAGAAAAAAGATTGAGGTCTATCAGAAAAACAAAAGTGTTTCAAGTATGGAGCAGCTAATATAGAAGCTAGAAGTCAGAAACTGGAAGTTAGAGAATATTCAGAAAGTGATTTACACTAATTTCTAACCTCTAGTTTCCAGTTTCTATTTTGAAAACAGCTGTCCTAAAATAATCCCTGCAGCCATAGATACATTCAGGCTTTCTGTAGACTGGGATTTTCCGAATCTCGGAATACTGATACTTTTCTGTAAAAGCTTCTCCGTTTCCGGTCTCATTCCGTTTCCTTCATTTCCTAAGATCAGGTTGATTTTCTCCGGTTTCTCAAAAGTATAGATATTCTCCCCTTCCATATCTGTTCCGATGTTCACATTTTCTGTTTTGGAAAGATATTCCACAAGTCCGGTATATACAACATTCACCCTGGTAAAAGATCCCATGGTGGCCTGAATGACTTTCGGGTTGTATACATCTACAGTATCTTCACTACAGATGATCTGCTCAATCCCGAACCAGTCTGCCAGACGTATAATAGTTCCCAGGTTTCCCGGATCCTGTACTCCGTCCAAAACCAGCTGTATATTCTTATCCTCCAGTTTTTCTTCCTCAGCAAGATAGCATACTGCAACCGAATCTTTTGGGGTTTTAAGAAAACTGATTTTTTTTAATTCATTTTCAGAGATATGAGTAACAGGGATATCAGTACGGTCCAATTTTTGTGGATCGGTTGATAATATTTCTTTAACTTTAAAGTTAGAATTAAAAAGTTCACAAATGATTTTATTACCTTCAACCAAAAACAAATTGTATTTTTGTCTGAACTTCTTTTTATCTAAAGATTGTAAAACTTTTATTGTATGAGCTGTAAGCATTATAAGAATTCTCCTCAAAAATATTATAAAATTATCTCATTTGCAACATTTGTTGGTCTCCTTTATGCTTGTAGTACTACGAAAAAAGTTCCTGATGGCGAATACCTGCTTACCAAGAACACTTTAGAGTTCGAAGATAAGAAAGTGTTTTTCGATGAGGAACTCAAGGACTACATTCAGCAGAAGCCCAATAAAAAGCAATTCCTTTTTATGCCATTAAGTCTCCTTCTGTACAATATGGCGGATCCGAAATATGACACTATACTTAATGAATATATGACCTATCCCGGTGAGATGAGAAATCAGAAACTGAGAGATTCTTTATTCCTTAAATATAATATGAAAAGCAGCGTCGGAAAAAGCCTTCTTTTCGACCGTTTACTGCACAATTGGGGAACACCGCCGGTAATTCTTGATCAGGCCAGGAGTGAAAAAAGTGCCGAATCTATCAAGAAAAGACTTACCTACAGAGGATATTGGGATGCAAATGTAAAATTCAAGCATAATTTGGATTCCGCATCTAAAAAAGCATCTGTTAATTATTTTGTCAGACATAATGATCCGACCCGCATTAAAGATTATTACTACAATATTCCGGATCAGGGCATCAAGGGATACTACAGTTCTTTTCTGAACAAAAGCCTTGTAAGATCCGGACAGATTCTTGACCAGACCGTGCTTGAAAGAGAAGTAACAAGAATTACTGATATGATGAGGGAGTTTGGTTATTACAGATTCAACGCTTCCAATGATGAAGTCTATTTTGTGGCGGATTCTCTTAAAAGCAGAAAGCAGGTTCCTTTAACCCTGGAAATTCATAAAGACTCTCTGGATACCCCCTATAAGATTGCTACTTTTGGGAATATTGACGTTGCCATCGTGGATGAACCCGGTGATTACCCTAAGAATACAAAAAAAGACAGCTTAAGGAGAATAAGATTCCATACAATGAATGATAAATATAAAATTTCATCCGTATGGAGAGCTATTATTCCGGACAGTAAAAAAGTCTTTGACCAGTCGAAGCTGGATGTTACTAAAAGAAACCTTTTAGCGATGAATAACTTTAGTATCGTTAAAGCGAGAGACTCTCTGAGACAAGGCGGAATGGCCTCACCTAACGACAGTATTGTTGATATTTTATATGTACTGAAACCGCTTCCAAAATATGAACTGAAAGTGGGAACAGACATCAATTATTCTCAGGTCCTGAACCTGGGGATCTCTCCTTCTGTTGACCTTACCACCCGAAACGTTTTCAGAGGTGCGGAAAACCTTTCTACCAGCCTTTCAGGAACATTCGGATCCATAAGAAGTACGAAGGATATCAGCAAAAGAGTGGCTGCTTATGAAATATCAACGCAGGCCTCCTTGAATTTCCCGAGACTGCTGCTGCCTTTTAATTATTACAAACTGATTCCGAAACGATATACCCCTACATCTTCTATTTTGCTTGGGGCATCAATTCAGAACAATATCGGTTTGGGAAGATTAATTTTCAATACAGGGCTTAATTATCAGGCAAGTGTAAATGACCAGGTATATCATAAGCTTACGTTATTTAATACCCAGGTCAGCCTTACAAAGAATAAAGATGCCTACTACGATTATTTTGTGAATGACGGAAGGGTAAAAGATGAGGTTTTCGGGAATTATTTTATGTTCAACTCGGAAACAGCACAAACCGGGCAGGACTATAGAGATGGAAAACTCAGCGTAGATGAAGTTTCCAAACAGATTATCGATAACGAAGCTTACCGTGCAAGTCTTAACCAGCAGGGAACCGACCTGCTGACAGCCTTCAGAGGAACATTGGTCAATAAAGACAGGCAGACACAGGATGTCCTTATTTCTTCCATGATCTATAACTTTGTTTATAGTGAAATCGGAAAAAAAGAATATCCAAACGCATTTTATTTCAACGGGAAAGTTGAGCTTGCGGGTAATATCCTAAGTATATTCAATAAAAAAGACAACAGCGGAGGTGTTGTTACCGGTCCGCAAAGAACTATTTTCGGACTGCCTTATGCGCAGTTTGTAAAATTTGATATTGATACAAGAAAATACTTCAGATTTAACGGAAACCAGACATTGGTACTTCGCCAGTTCATCGGAGTAGGAATACCTTATGGGAATTCCCAGGATATGCCTATTATCAAATCTTATTTCAACGGAGGTTCCAACGATATCAGAGCCTGGGTAGCATTTGGAGGATTAGGTCCTGCAGATTCTCAGGTGGATGAAAGAGTTCGTACCTATATGACAGACAACGTAAAACTTACCACCAATATTGAATACAGAATTCCTTTCAATAAGACTTATGAAGGAGCTTTATTTACGGATATCGGAAATACATGGAGTCTTCGTAACTATAACGACGGGTATGGTGATGAGTTTAAATTCAGCAAGTTCTGGAAACAGGTAGGTATCGGAAGCGGGTTCGGATTAAGGTTAAATATTGCTTACGTTACTGCAAGAATTGACCTTGCCTACAAGATCTATGATCCGAATAAACCTGAAGGTGACCGATGGAGAATCAAATACATCCAGCCTTTCAAGCCAACAGTTAATATCGCGTTCGGGTATCCTTTCTAATCCGGAGAAACGCCTAAAATAAAATACACTACAGCAATCACACGGGCGAGGATTTCCCTCGCCTGATTTCTGTAAAAGCTTTCAGGTTTTGTGACATCCTGCGCATCAAATCCCAAAGCATTCATATCATTATTTCTTGCAAAAAACAATGCTCTGAGGTTATGATATCCCTGAGATACAATGATGACATTTTTCTTTTTATAAACATCCTTACAGCGCAGAATACTTTTATAGGTATTGAATCCCTTCGGATCTTCTACAATAATATCTTCAGGAACACCTTCCTGATTCACCAGATAGTTTCTCATAGCTCCCGGCTCATTGTATCCTTTGCTCTTCTCCCCGCTCACTATAATCTTTTTGATTTTCCCGTGATGGTAAAGAAGTGCTGCAGCGTCCATTCTTTTGGTAAAATAAGGATTGGATTTTCCTGATCTCATTTTAGGAGATGTTCCCAGCACCAAAGCGATTTCCCTAGGTGGTATTTTTGAGATTTTGGTATAGGTTCTCCCGTTGGTGAGCCCGAAAACCCACGCATTACACAGGCATATCATCAAAATTCCTAATTCCAGTGATATAAACCCAAGGTTAAATATGTTCTTAATAACTCTCAACTAAGATCAAAGTTAAGCTTTATTTTTTTACTTTTCACAATAGACATACAAGCTAAAATACGTCCCTGCGCTTCCTCTTTTTCGGTAAGATACTCATTCTCCAGCAGTTCCACTTCTCCTTCTTCCAAAGAACATTCACAGCTGCCGCATATTCCTGATTTGCAGGAATAAGGTACCGGAAATTTCTGAATAAGAAGCTGTTGAAGGATTTTATCCTTATTATCAGGAAGCAGGGTTGTATATTGTTTTCCCAGCATGGTAAATTCAACTTCTATGTTTTCAATAAGAGGAAATTCTTTTTCTACAGGATAAATATCATCATTGAACTCTTCAAAAAGCTCAAAATGAATGTTCTTTTTCGGAATCCCATGGTGATAGCAGGCATTCGCCAGGGTTTTGATCATTTCTCCTTTTCCGCAGATCAATACCTCGTCTACCGCATCCCAGATGGTAGATTCTTCATCGGTATCATCCAAATGGAGGATCTGATTAATAATAAGATTCAGTTTCTTCTCATCCAGCCGGCCATAAAAAAACTGATCGGCAATTTTCTCCTGTGAAAAAAAGTAAAAAATCTGAAGCCTGTCTCCACATGTTCTGGCAAGATTATCCAATTGATCACGGTATACAAGATCATCCGAGCTTTTATTTCCAAAGAATAAAAACAAACGGGTTCTGGGCTCGTTGTGAAGGATATTTTTAAAATGGCTTACAATAGGAGTAATCCCGATTCCGGCTGCAAAAGCAACAATTGTTCTGAATTCGCTTGGTTTGGAGACCAGTGTAAATCTTCCCGCCGGTTCGCTTACCCATAGAACGTCACCTGTATTATAGTTTTGAAACAGCTGGGATGTAGCTCCTTCAGAAGAGTTGATCTTTATTCCCAGGCTTATTTTTCCTTCATAAGGTGCTGAAGTCATTGAGTAATCATGAATAACCTCTTTCCCATGTGACTGAAATCTTACACTGACATACTGCCCTGCTTCAAACCTGAAATTTTCCTTTACATTCCCGGGAATATCAAACTCCAGAGAAAAAGTATTTTTGGTCAGCTGTTCCTTTTTCGCTATTTTTAACGGATGAAACTGTATCAGTTTCCCTTTATAGATTTGTTGTTCCATAACTTCAATTCAAAAATAGATAAAAAATAATTTATGAAGAAGATAATTTTATCCACGTTACTTCTTACTGCATTGTACAGCTGTAAAAAAGAAGGTCAGAAAACTGAAAACACAGCTTCTGCAGATTCCCTTTCTGTATCTCAAACCACAGAAGCTGAAGGAAGTACAGTTCTTCCCAAAGAACTCTCCCCGGAAAATGTAAGCCAGCATCTGGCAAAAAATAATGACACTTTATATGTTACCAATTTCTTTGCAACCTGGTGTGGCCCGTGTATGAGAGAAATTCCAAGTTTTAAAAGTAAAATGGAGGAATTAAAAGGAAAGCCTGTAAAATTCACCTTTGTAAACCTTGATGACAAAGCTGAATGGGCCGGTGCTGTTAAGAATTTTGCTGCAGAAAACAAACTGGGAAACAGCATCGTCTTACTGGACGGACAAAAATTAGATCAAAACTTCTTCCATAACAACTTCAAACAGTGGGACGGAGGTTCTATTCCTTTTACTTTCATGAGAAAAGGTGATAAAACTGATGAATATCTGGGAATGATGACGGAAGATGTCCTGAATTCAAAAATCGATTCTTTCTTAAAATAAAATAGACTGAACTCTTTCTGAATCATGTCAAAAAGATTTAAAATCCTGTGTTTATTATTTGTGACCGCTATTATTATCAGTGCTGTCATTAATATGAACACAGGATTTTTAAGTTTAAGTTTCGGGGATTTCTTTCAGGATTCAGCTCATAACCAAATTGCCGAAATCCGCATCAACCGTGTTCTGGTAATGATGCTGGCCGGAATTTCAATTCCTACTTCAGGTTTTCTGATGCAGGAATATTTCCAGAATCCGCTGGCAGGACCTGATATATTGGGAATAACATCGGTCGCCAGTTTATCGGTTGCCTTTTATATTTTCTTCTCCCATAATATTCTACTGCCTGAGTTTTTACAAAATAGTTTCCTGAGTTTATCAGCCATTGGCGGGAGTTTACTGCTGATGCTGATATTGCTGTCCATGTCCAACAGATTTCAGGATAAATCATACCTTATTATTTTCGGGTTTCTCATATCTGCTTTTGCCGGTGCTATTGTGTCATTACTTCAGTTTTATGCGGAAAATCAAAGCCTTAAAAACTATATTTTATGGTCTTTCGGAGCGAATAATATGGTGACCAGAAACCAGATTTATGTATTGTCTGTCCTTGTTTTTATCGGTATGTTCATCTGTTTTAAGGCTATAAAACCACTTATCGGTAATTCTCTCGGCAATTCATATGCACAAAGTTTAGGAGTAAACCTGAAACAGCTGAAGCTTTTAATCATCATTGCATCCTCCCTTCTATCCGCTTCTATTACTGCATTTCTGGGACCTATTTTATTTATCGGAATCATTGTTCCTCACTTCTGCAGATTGGTTTATAACCCATCCAGACTATGGCAGCAGTGGATTCTTAATATGTTTCTGGGAATGCTGATCATGCTGCTTTTCTCTGTCATTTCAGAAAAAACACAGATTCCTTTGAATGTGATAAGCTCGGTTTTTGGAATACCTGTGATTCTGATGATGCTATTGAAACAGAATAAAGTGTGATGATGGTGTATATAAACCGAGCAACCAATTTCAAAATAATACAGACCAGGAAAATAACTCATAGAATTTGAGAATAATTTTATAACTTACTTCAATGGGTAAAAAAGGAAATCAATCATACTGTGTCATTCCGAAGGAATCTAAATTACTTTGTCTAGATGCTTTCAGCATGAAAAAACAAAACAGAATCAAAGAAATAACAAATCCATAAAACCCACAGCAATCAATCAAGAAGAATCAAGTATGCACCTACAGATCAAACAGGCTAATATCGGTTACAGTACAACACTAATCTCCAATGCCAATGCGGATTTAAAGCTTGGGGATGTATGCCTGCTGATTGGTAATAATGGGGTTGGAAAAACAACGCTTATCAAGTCTGTTCTAAATCAGCTTCCTTTACTGGATGGCGAAATCTTTATTAATGGCAAAAATGTAAAGAATCTTTCGGTAAAGGAAATTGCAGAAAACATTGCCATCGTTTTTTCAAAGTCGGTAATACCGCAGCATTATACAGTTGAGGACCTCATTTCCCTGGGAAAGTACATTTATTACCCTTTTTATTTTGAGTTAACCCAACAAGACCGCGAAGAAGTTACCCATATTATTGAAGAACTGGACTTAAATCAATACCGATATACTCTTCTTAAAAACCTCTCAGACGGAAATCTGCAGAAAGCATTTATCGGCCGTGCCATTACCCAAAACTCTCCTATCATTATCCTGGATGAGCCTACAACCCATCTGGATGAGAAAAACAAAATCATCATTCTCAAAACCCTGAGAAAACTGGCCAGGGACCAGAATAAGCTTATCCTGTTTTCTTCCCATGACTGGCGATTGGCCAAAGAGTTTGCAGACAAGATCTGGTATGTAAAAGAAAGCCATCTGTATTCCGGGATTGTTGAGGACATTTTACTTCAGCATAGTGAGCTTACCAATGCTTCCTTATTTCAAATCAACGAGACTTTTATTCCGCCTTTTATTTCCGCTCCCCAGTTTCACAAGGAAATGCTGTATTCCCTGCTTCAAAAAAACTTCCCAAAAGACCTGTCTGACCTGAATTTTGAATTTCAGGCCCCATTTTGGGTAATTACTAAAGATTCCGCGCATTACCAATGTGAATCTTTTGAAGAAATTGTTAATTTAATCTCAAACATTCATTAATACTAGGTTTTCTTTGATTAATTCATATACTATGCATGCATAGTATTATGCTAATCATACAATTTAATCTATTTACTATCAGGTTATTAACAAAATTTAACGTTAATAAATATTATGCATGCATAATATTTATTAAATTTGGGTAAAACCATTGGCGCAAAAATGATGGATAATAATAAGGAAAAAATAGAAAACGTAGATTTAATTTTAAAGCAGACCTGGCTGGCTGTTTCAAAAATGTACACAGAATTAGCTCAGGAACATGATTCAACGGCTGTACAGGCCCTCACTCTTCTTAAAATAGATCCTAAAGAAGGGACCCGAAGTACCAATCTCGGTCCAAAGATGGCTATTGAGCCGACTTCTTTAACGAGAATCATCAAACTTCTGGAAGATAACGGATATATCTATAAGGAAAAAACAACCACTGATAAGAGAGAGGTTATCATTAAACTTACAGATAAAGGGTTAAACTCCAGAAATATGTCTAAAGAGGTCGTTGTCAACTTTAACAAGAAGGTCATGGAAAAGATCTCTCCTGAAAAGATGGAAACGTTCAAAGATGTAATGAGCGAAATCATGAAAATAGCAAACGAATTATTAAATAACAGAAAATAAATTATGATGAACCTTTCGGTTCCATCTAATCTTCTCAAAATAAAAATTTACATATGAAAAGAAGAATCAAACATGTAACGGTTCTTGGTTCAGGAATTATGGGAAGCGGTATCGCAGCTCACTTCGCCAATATTGGTGTTGAAGTATCACTCTTGGATATTGTTCCTTTTGAACTTACTGAAGCTGAACAGAAAAAAGGTTTGACCAAAGATGATAAGGTAGTAAGAAACAGAATTGCTTCCGAAAACTTTGAAAAACTTAAAAAAGCAAGTCCTGCACTTCTTTATTCACCAAAGTTTGCAGACAGAATCAAAATCGGAAATTTCGATGACGATTTGCCGAAAATCAAAAATACGGACTGGATCATTGAAGTGGTGGTAGAAAGGCTTGATATCAAAAAGTCGGTTTACGAAAAGATTGAACAGTTCAGAAAACCGGGAACATTAATTTCCTCCAATACATCCGGGATTCCTATTCACCTGCTGACAGAAGGCAGAAGCGAGGATTTCAAAAAATACTTTGCCGGAACGCACTTCTTCAACCCGGTAAGATATCTTCCTCTTTTAGAGATTATTCCTACTAACGATACAGATCCTGAGATCATCGATTTCTATATGAACTATGGAGCGAAATTCTTAGGTAAAACCACGGTTCTGGCAAAAGATACTCCGGCATTCATTGCCAACAGAATCGGAGTTTTCTCTATGATGGATCTTCTTCACAATGTACAGAAATTAGGACTTACCGTTTCTGATGTTGATAAATTAACAGGTCCGGTTATAGGACGTCCGAAATCTGCAACATTCAGAACAGCTGATGTGGTAGGTCTTGATACATTGGTAATGGTAGCCAACGGAGTTCGCCAGAGTGGTGCTGAAGCCAATGATTTCAACGACGTTTTTGCACTTCCTGACTATATCCAGAAGATGATGGATAACAAGTGGCTGGGTTCAAAAACAGAGCAGGGATTCTATAAAAAAGTGAAAAATGCAGAAGGAAAATCTGAAATTCACGGATTAAACCTTGATACTTTAGAATATGAGCTTCAGGGAAAATCATCATTCCCTACCCTGGAATTAACAAAATCTATTGATAAACCGATAGACAGATTCAAAGTGCTGATCGGCGGTAAAGATAAAGCCGGTGAATTGTACAGAAAATCTCTGGGCGCATTGTTCGCTTATGTGTCACACAAAGTTCCTGAAATTTCTGACGAAGTTTACAAAATAGACGATGCTATGAGAGCCGGTTTCGGATGGGAAAACGGTCCGTTTGAAATCTGGGACGCTGTAGGCGTTGCAAAAGGTATTGAACTGGCAAAAGATGCAGGATATGAAGTTTCGGATTGGGTAAAAAATGTAGAAACATTCTATAAAGTTAATGATGAGGGACAAAGTATTTATGTGGATAAAAATTCAGGAGAATACAATAAAATTCCAGGTCAGGATGCATTTATCATTTTAGATAATATCAGAAAAAATAAAACACTTTGGAGCAATTCAGGGGCTGCTATTGAAGATTTGGGAGATGGAATTATCAACTTTGAGATCCGCTCAAAAATGAACTCTCTCGGAGGTGAAGTTCTTGATGGATTGAACAGAGCGATTGATTTGGCAGAAAAAGAATACGACGGACTGGTAATCGGGAACCAGGGAGCAAACTTCTCTGTAGGAGCTAACCTTGCTATGATCCTCATGATGGCTATTGAGCAGGATTGGGATGATCTGAATATGGCTATCGCTTACTTCCAGAAATCCATGATGAGAGTACGCTACTCTTCTATTCCTGTAGTAGTTGCTCCTCACGGAATGACTTTAGGCGGAGGCTGCGAAATGACAATGCATGCAGACCGGGTGGTTGCAGCCGCTGAAACGTATATCGGACTTGTAGAAACCGGAGTTGGGGTAATCCCCGGCGGTGGTGGTACTAAAGAACTGACTCTAAGAACTTCCAGGGAATTCCACAACGATGATGTTAAAAATAACAGGCTTCGTGATGCTTTCATGAACATCGCTATGGGTAAAGTTGCCACTTCAGCCTATGAAGCTTATGATATGGGAATCCTTGAAAAAGGAAAAGATATTGTCTCTGTAAGCAAAAACAGACAGATTGCAGAGGCTAAAAAAGTAGCCAAACTACTGGCAGAACAAGGATATACCCAACCTATTGAGCAGAAAGTAAAAGTTCTTGGTAAAGATGCCTTAGGAATGTTCTATGTAGGAACAGACCAGATGTTAACAGGAAACTATATTTCTGAGCATGATAAGAAAATTGCAGATAAGCTGGCCAACGTAATGGTAGGTGGAAACCTGTCTGAACCTACAGTTGTTACAGAACAATATCTGCTGAACCTTGAAAGAGAAACTTTCTTACAGCTTTGCGGAGAGAGAAAAACTCTGGAGAGAATTCAGTATATGTTACAAAATGGAAAACCGTTGAGAAACTAGATTTTTTTGTAAAATGTAAAAAGTATTAATGTATTCACGATGCATAATTTTAGAGATTTAGAAGTTTGGTCAAAATCAATGAAGCTTTGTAAAATATTTTATCTGGCTTCAAACAGTTTTCCAAAAGATGAAATGTTCGGATTGACTTCCCAGTCAAGAAGAAGTTTATATTCAATTCCTTCTAATATCGCTGAGGGAGCAGGCAGGGATACAGATGCTCAGTTTTCACATTTTTTAAATATAGCATTAGGATCTTCATTTGAATTTGAAACCCAGATATTAGTTGCAAATGATTTAGGTTTCTTTCAAAATGATGATTTTAATATTATTTATTCAGAAATCAAGCATATACAAAATATGTTAGCAAAGTTGAAGCAGAAATTTTAATACTTAAACATTTTAATCATAAATACATTTTACATAAATACTTTAATACAAAAAAAAATGAAAACAGCATACATAGTAAAAGGATTCAGAACAGCAGTAGGAAAAGCGCCAAAAGGCTCTCTGCGTTTTACACGTCCTGATGTGATGGCGGCTACCGTTATTGAAAAATTAATGGCTGAGCTTCCGCAATTAGATAAAAACAGAATTGATGACCTTATCGTAGGAAATGCAATGCCTGAAGCTGAACAAGGGCTGAACGTTGCACGTCTGATCTCTTTGATGGGATTAAATACGGATAAAGTTCCGGGAGTTACAGTAAACAGATACTGTGCTTCAGGAAGTGAGGCGATTGCAATTGCTTCTGCAAAAATCCAGGCTGGCATGGCGGATTGTATCATCGCTGGTGGTACCGAATCGATGTCATATATTCCAATGGGAGGTTATAAACCTGTCCCTGAAACGGATATCGCAAAAACCAACCCTGACTATTACTGGGGAATGGGTTACACGGCTGAAGAAGTGGCAAAACAATATAAAATTACAAGAGAAGAACAGGATCAGTTTGCTTTTGAATCTCACATGAAGGCTTTAAAAGCGAATCAGGAAGGCAGATTTGCCAGCCAGATCGTTCCGATTCCTGTAGAATATAACTTCCTGGACGAAAATCAGAAACTGCAGACCAAAAAGTTTGATTTTTCAGTAGATGAAGGTCCAAGAGCTGATACTTCTTTAGCTGGCCTTGCAAAATTAAGACCTGTATTTGCCAACGGAGGAAGCGTAACTGCCGGAAACTCTTCTCAGATGAGTGACGGCGCAGCTTTCGTAATGGTAATGAGTGAGGAAATGGTAAAAGAATTAGGATTAGAGCCTGAAGCAAGATTAGTAGCTTACGCTGCCGCCGGACTGGAGCCAAGAATCATGGGAATGGGGCCTATCTATGCTATCCCGAAAGCGTTGAAACAAGCCGGTCTTGAATTAAAAGATATTGAGTTAATTGAGCTCAACGAAGCTTTTGCCTCTCAATCAGTTGCGATCAAGAAAGAATTAGGTTTAAATCCTGACATCTTAAACGTAAATGGAGGAGCCATCGCCCTTGGCCACCCGCTTGGATGTACAGGAACCAAACTTACGGTTCAGCTTCTTGATGAAATGAGAAAACGCGGCAACAAATACGGAATGGTTTCTATGTGCGTAGGAACCGGACAGGGAGCGGCTTCTATTTTTGAACTTTTATAATTGTATAATGTCCGTTGTACAATGTATAAAGTATTAAATCTTACATAATAATAATTTCATAAAAAAGTACAATGTACATTTTACATTATACTTTTTACAAAAAATAAAAAAAACAGATATGGCTACATTAAAAGGCGGTGAATTCCTGATTAAGCAAATTCCTGCAAACGAAATTTTCAGCATTGAAGAACTGAATGAAGAGCAAAAAATGCTTCGTGATTCTGCAAAAGAATTCATAGACAGAGAGGTGGTGCCTCAAAAAGAGCGTTTCGAAAAGAAAGATTATGCATTTACTGAAGAAACAATGCGTAAACTGGGCGAAATGGGAATGTTGGGTATTGCAGTTCCTGAAGAATACGGAGGTCTTGGAATGGGATTTGTGACCACAATGCTTGCCTGTGATTATCTTTCCGGAACAACAGGTTCTTTGGCAACAGCTTACGGAGCACATACCGGAATCGGAACCCTACCTATCGTCCTTTACGGAACTGAAGAGCAAAAGAAAAAATACCTTCCGGATTTAGCAACAGGAACAAAATTCGGAGCTTACTGTCTGACAGAGCCGGATGCAGGTTCTGATGCCAACTCAGGAAAAACAAGAGCAAAACTTTCCGAAGACGGAAAACACTATATCATCAATGGACAGAAAATGTGGATCTCTAATGCAGGATTTGCAGATACATTTACATTATTCGCTAAAATTGATGATGATAAAAACATTACCGGATTTGTAATCAACAGATCTGAGCTTGAAAACCCTGAAAGCCTAACTTTCGGTGAAGAAGAGCATAAATTGGGTATCCGTGCTTCTTCTACACGCCAGGTGTTCTTTAATGACATGAAGATTCCTGTGGAAAATCTTTTAGGAGAAAGAAACAATGGTTTCAAAATCGCTTTAAATGCATTGAACGTAGGCCGTATCAAATTAGCGGCAGCGTGTCTTGATGCACAGAGAAGAATCTTAAACCACTCTATCCAATACTCTAACGAAAGAAAGCAGTTTGGTGTATCAATTTCCACTTTCGGGGCTATCAGAAAGAAAATTGCTGAGATGGCAACCGGAGTGTTTGTAAGTGAGGCTGGCTCTTACAGAGCTGCTAAAAACATTCAGGATAAAATTGATGAATTGGTAGCTGCCGGACTAAGCCACCAGGAAGCAGAATTAAAAGGAGTTGAAGAATTCGCTGTAGAATGTTCAATCCTTAAAGTATTTGTATCTGATCTTGCCCAGCACACTGCAGATGAAGGAATTCAGGTATACGGAGGTATGGGATTCTCTGAAGATACTCCTATGGAAGCTGCATGGAGAGATTCAAGAATTTCAAGAATCTATGAAGGTACGAACGAAATCAACAGATTGTTAGCAGTAGGAATGCTTATCAAGAGAGCCATGAAAGGCGAATTAGACCTGTTGTCTCCTGCCATGGCCATCAGTAAAGAATTGATGGGTATCCCTTCATTTGAAGTTCCTGATTATTCAGAATTTATGAGTGAGGAAAAAGCAATTATTGCTAATCTTAAGAAAGTATTCTTAATGGTTTCCGGAGCTGCTCTTCAGAAATATATGATGGATATTGAGAAACAGCAGCATTTATTATTGAATGCTTCTGAAATCCTGAACCAGATCTATATGGCAGAATCTGCAGTATTAAGAGCAGAGAAACACTTCTCTCCTGATTCTGTAGAAGCAGCTATGGCTCAATTGAATCTTTATAAAGCGGTTGAGAAAATTATCACTGCTGCTAAAGAAGGAATCGTATCTTTTGCTGAGGGAGACGAGCAGAGAATGATGCTTTCAGGATTAAGAAGATTCACCAAGTATACCAACCATCCGAATGTAGTAGCTTTAACTGAAAAAATTGCTGCCCATTATATTGAAAAAGGATCTTATTAGTCTTTAATAACATACATTTGATTTAAAACGCCTCATTTTTTTGAGGCGTTTTTATTTTTTACCACTATCTGTTATTATTGACATTGAATTTATCGTTATCTCATAAATATAATTCAGAAAAAATCAGTATTTTTATTTTAAATTAACAAACTGATGAAAACATTATTACTTCCCACTTTCTTTATTTCCGCTACACTTACAGCACAAAAAAAGGATAATTCAGTACCAGTTCCCCAATTAGATACCACAAAAATGATCATAAGGATAAGCTGCCAGGATATTTTGCTCTACAATCAGATCAACCACGGAAAGAACTGTATAAAATACTGACCTTTACCCCTAAGGGCACTCCCCTTTTGTTCAAATATAAAATTCTGAATGCCATTACACGGGAAAAGCTAGAAATAAACCCTAAAAAACAGCATAATCCAAATAAATACAACACAAACTAAAAACTATTACCATGGGAAAATTTATTATCTCTAAACGATCAAACGGTGATTTTCAATTCAACCTTAAAGCAGGAAACGGACAGGTTATTCTAACCAGTCAGGGTTACAGCACAAAACCATCCTGCGAAAACGGGATCGGATCTGTAAAGACCTATTCACAGGAAGATTCAAAATTTGAAAGAAACACAGCCAATGATGGCAGATGTTATTTTAATCTGAAAGCAGGAAACGGACAGATCATAGGAACCAGCCAGATGTACGAATCCGATAATGGCATGGAAAACGGAATAGAATCTGTAAAAAACAACGCTCCGCATGCTCATATAGAGGATGAAACAATGATGTAAAAATCATCTGAAATATTATGGATAAAAATGCTTTAGTTTTTAAGGCATTTTTTATTTTTGTACTCTATTTTTCATTAGAAATGACAAAAGAAGAATTACTGAATAAAGCAATCAAAATCGCCGATAAGGCTCATAAAGGACAAACCGATAAATACCATGCTCCATACATTGCTCATGTAATGCGTGTAATGAACTATGGTAAGACACTGGATGAAAAAATCGTTGGGGTACTGCATGATGTGGTAGAAGACCACCCACAGGAGTTTAGCCTGGATTATTTGAGATCGGAAGGGTTTCCAGAATATATTATCTTCGCCATCAGCTGCCTGACAAAGCTTGATCCGGAAGAAGATTATGATGAATTTATCAAAAGAACAGAAAGATCCCTTCTTTCCGTTGCCGTAAAACTGAATGACCTTCGTGACAATATGGACCTTAGAAGAGTAAACCGGGAGCTTACTCCTAAGGATATTAAAAGATTCAATAAATACCTGAAAGCCTATCGTTATCTGATAGAGAAATATTAATAAAAAACACATGACTAATAACCTACCCAAAATTTCATCGGCTTATCAATCTAAGCTGGTATCTGCTATTGTATCCATTTCAGTTTTTTTCCTGATATACCTGATGCTTATACTCGCTTCTTTGCTCATGATATTCTTATTAGGATATGGAGCCATAAAAATGCTGAGCATTGCTGTTAATTATTTTACCGTTTTAGGGGCAGCAGGACTCTTAAGTGTAGGTATTTTTGTGTTTATATTTCTTGTTAAGTTCATTTTCAGAAAAAACCATTACAGCAACCGTCATTTGCTGGAAGTGAACAGATCTCATCAGCCTCAGCTGTTTGCGATCATTGATGAAATTGTGGCTGAAACAGGAGTGAAAGCTCCTCAAAAAGTTTTCCTTTCTCCGGATGTAAACGCCAGTGTAAGCTATAATTCTATTTTCTGGAGTATGTTTCTGCCTGTTAAGAAAAATCTAACGATTGGCGTTGGGCTTATCAACTCTACAAGCATAGGAGAACTCAGAACAATTCTGGCTCATGAATTTGGGCATTTCTCCCAAAAAAGCATGAAAGTGGGTGGTTATGTGAATCAAGCTGAAAAAATAATTTTTGAGACCGTTTACAACAATAAAGACTACGAAAACTTTATCATGGAGTTTTCAGGAGGAAATGCTGTTTTTAAAATTTTTGGTCTGATTTCCGTCAGTTTCATTAATGCTTTTCAATCTGTTCTTAAAAGCATGTCCAGTTTCCTTTTTAAAAACCATGCTTCCCTTCAAAGAGAAATGGAATATCATGCAGATGCTATTTCAACATACATAACCAATCCTGATGAACAAACCTCATCTTTATTAAGACTGGAATTAAGCGATGTTGCTTTTAATTACTCTTTTAATTTTTACATTGGAAACAATCAGAAATATCTTCCGAAAGACCTGTATAAGAATCAGTTTTCTTTGATGAAAATTTTATCTGAAAGAAACAATCACCCTTACGTAAACGGACTTCCTAAAATAGATGCTGAAGATCTTACCCGCTACAATAAATCCAGAATAGAAATTGAAGATCAATGGACGTCACATCCCGATATTTTAAAAAGAGTCGAAAGGATTAAAACAAACAAAACCAGAAATAAAGCAGCAGACCATAGGTACGCAAAAGAAATAATCAGCGGATTTGATAAGATCTGCGAAATTATGACCTCAAAATATCTGACTTTACATGCTGTAAAAAACGCAGGTGAAATAATAGAGGATGAAACTTTCATCAGACTTTACCTGGATAATAATGTTTATCAGACGTTCAGCTCAAATTTCAATGGATATTATGAAAGACACAACCCTGTTATAGAAAATATTGAATCTGTAATTTCTGACGCATACTCTCATCATGATATTGATCTTTTCAGTGACAAAAAAGTATCTTTAGTCTACGAAAAATCAGGAATAGAGAATGATATTCAGACACTGCAATATCTGGTTTCCTATCCGAAAGAAATAAAAACCTTCAGATTTGACGGTACTTTATACAAATCAAAAGATGCTGCTGGTCTTATTCCTAAACTGGAGAATGAACTAAAGAGAGTAAAAGATGAACTTCTGGAAAATGACAAAGCAATTTTTCAGTATTTTTACCATGTTTCCAATGAAGATATTAAGAAACAACTTCTTAGCAAGTACAGGAATTTTGCAGTATTAGACAGAGAGTTTGATGTATTTCAGAAAAGTCTTAATGATTTTACGGTATACCTGCAGTTTATGGCCGTTACTTTACCGTTTGAAGAAATCCGTCAGCACAGAGCCAAGCTTTTGAAAGCGGAAGAACCTTTTAAACAAAAGACTAAAGAGCTGATAGAAAACTCGGCTTACAAAGAAGCTTTAAAAGCTGAAGATAAAAACCTGCTACAGGAATTTGTAAATTCTGAGTACATCTATTTCAACAAAGACAAATATCTTGAACATGAAGTAAACGCCATATCATTAGTGGTTGAAAAGTATCAGACCCTACTGAATGATCATTACCTTAATTCTAAATTGGAACTGCTGAATTTTCAGGCAGAATTAAATAAAAATTAATCTGCTCCCGGGAAATCGTAAGTTTTTGTGTGGTGGTCTGTTCCGTCGATATTGATGTTTAATGCGAGGTAAATAAAATGTAAATTTTTATTTCCTTTTGCTTCGAATTCACGCTGCCACAGATAGCCGCTCACGATACCAAAATAATCATCGATCTGATAGCCGAAACCGCCATAGACTCTGTTTCTGGCAAAAGCAGGCTTCATCGGAGAGACAAAGAAAACCTCGTCATATGCATTGGCAAAAACAGTTCCTTTCTTGATGGTTTTGGCATTTAAAGGAACACTTACATTCAGACGGTACCTGTAACGCATTCTCTGAGAAGTCTGATCTGTTTTAGGCTCATAGAACCAGCTCTTTTCAGCACGGAAACGGTTTTCAAACTTTACGATGCCTTTTTTAAGATCAATAACATCCTGAAGCCATACCCTGAATTCTTCCCTGCTTAAACTATGATCCTTATAATTGACGTATCTTCCCAGTCCTATGAAAGGTTTATGGTTTTTGGTGAGATTATATCCCAACCCTCCTTTTATTTCATAATAATCAGGGTACGTATAATCTTCATTACCACGCAGCTGTCCTTCTGCATACAGGAAAAATTTAGGATGAAACTTATAGGTCAGAGTTACTGCATTGAAGCTGGAAATGTGTTCCTGTGCTTTAAAAAAAGAAATTCCAAGTAGTAAACCTAAGCCTATAAGACGTTTCATAAAAAATTTTTGCAAATGTATATTTTTTAACAATTTGTTAATATTAACTTTCATTAATATTAAATTAACAGCTACTTAATATTAATCGTATAAGAAAACCCAATGTGGAACCACCTTTGAGGCATTGCCACACCAAAGGCTTCCGTATAATTTGTATTGGTAAGATTGTTAATCAGCACATAAACAGAGTAATCTTTCCCAGCAAAGCTCAGTTTCTCATCTACCAGATTATAAGTTCCCAGATTTACTCTCTCATTATAACGGTAAACAAGCTCATTGACAAAGTTTTTCAGGAATCTGACCTCCAGCTTCGAGACAAACTGATGTTTCAGATTATCCAGAATATACCTTGAAACCAGACCTTCTTTCTCTTCATATTTACTGTCGATATAAGTATATCCCACCGTATATTTCAGCCAGTCGACCGGTCTGTGGCTCCACTCTGCTTCTATTCCTTTCGTTTTGATATCTCCTACGTTCTGGGCAAACCATACTTTATCACTGACATCATTTTTCACCCAATCGATAGAATTACTGGAATTTCTTAGAAACCCACTGATTTTAGCTAAAATCCTGTTGTCTTGATATTGATATCCTACCTCAGATGAAACCGCATTTTCAGGCTGTAAATCAGGATTTCCCTGTTCTGTTCTGCTGACATAATACAGTTCGGTAAAGGTTGGTATACGATGTACTTTTGCAATATTTCCGTAGATTTTATTATTGGCATTAAAGTTATATCCTACATCCAGCCCGGGATAAAAGAAATTACCTTCCTTAGAATAATTGGCCCACGAAATCCCCGGACTGATATTCAGTTTTTTGTCCAGTAATGAAAAATGATGTTCAAAGAAAACCTGGGAAACAAAACGGTTCCTGTCTCCTAAGTTACTGCTCGCCAGAAATTCTTTTCTAAGCTCTACTCCAATTCCGGTTGTTCCCAATCCCCACTGGTAGCTGGAATTCACTTCTCCCCCTGCATTATTTCCGATATGCATATTTCTGTAAAAGTCAGGATTCCATCTGTCATAAAGATACATATCCTGACCTCTTCTCCAATACACATTTGAGTTAAGTTTAAGCTTTCCGAAAGTCTGCTGATGAGCTACACTTACAATAGAAGCCTGCGTCTCCTCATACTGTTTTGTGGCAGTACTGGAAGCATAAAAACCATTGGCCCCGAATTTCTTTTCTGAAAAACCAGCCTGTACTCTTACATCTCCGTTTTTGATATTTAGTTTTCCCTGGTAAAATACATTCCTGATTTCATAATCCGTATTGAACATATAACCTTCTGAAGAAGCAGAATTAGCCTGAAGAGAATTGGTAAACTTCTCATTTCCCATCTGTGCATTAAATCCAAGGCCATACGAGCCGTAATCTCCACCTTCTGCACTGATCTTCACTTTTTTACCGGGAACAGTTTTCGTAATGATGTTAATAACGCCGGCATATGCATTCTGCCCGAAACGTCTCGCAGCCGGGCCTTTTATCACTTCTATTTTTTCTACATCATCCAGATCTACCGGGATATTCATATTGTTATGTCCGGTCTGGGAATCATTCATCCTGATTCCATTCAACAACAGGAGAACCTGTTCAAAAGAGCTTCCACGGAAACCGATATCACTCTGTACCCCATTGGCTCCTCTCCTTCTGATATCCATTCCCGGCACCTGCTGAAGAATTTCGTCTATACTTTTGGCAGGAGAATTTACAATATCTTCTCTGGTAATAACACTGATGTTCTGGTTGGCGCTTTTATAAGGTGTAGAGATAAATTTTCCCTGAAATTCAATGCTTTCAATATCTGTTGTCTTTTCCTGTGCATTTACCCAAAGTAAAGATCCCAGAAAAAAAGCACTTCCTATCTTTTTGATCATAATCGTTTCCGTAGTTTTTTTAACAGGCTCCAAAAGTAAGGGAGTTCACCAAGACAGGCAAATGATAGTTGTCATAAAAAAAGATGCAACATCATGCTGCATCTGTGTGAGGGAGTAATTTCTATCTTTTTCTCATTAAATGTGTAACTAGATCTCTGAATAATTTTCTCATTTCTATATTACATATTTACGGGTACAATTTTAAATAATTTTACAATATAAAACAATAGTTAAATAAAAAAATACAACGTATTTTAAAAAATTAGGTAAAATACCCTAAAATAAACAGTAAAATAAAAGTAAGTCCATAAAACAAGTTCTTTTTATTGTTAATTGAGAAGAATATTCCCAATTGTACCGCTCGAATTTAACATTCACTATAACAATTTTTAACAATAAGATATACATAAGATTTTCACTAAAATTTCGTAATTTTGTGGGTCTTAATTTTACGATGAAAACATTCTTTTTCAACTGTATATTGAAACAGCATTCTAAAAAATATTGCTGCGCACCGACAGACGAATTCAGGAATATATTCAATGTTTCAATTGATGACAGCCCTGGTATTATGCTGAGGCAAACACCATTATTCTGACAGCCTTATTGCTGTACAGGTACTTTATGAATAAACAAAATATGGCTAACACAACAGAAATAGACATAAAAAAACAGATTTTCGTTAAGAATGCACATCTTAACAATCTGAAACATATAGACGTCCTGATCCCGAAGAACAAACTGATCGTTATTACCGGGGTTTCAGGAAGCGGTAAATCGTCTTTGGCTTTTGATACTATTTATGCAGAAGGACAAAGAAGATATGTTGAAAGTTTAAGCTCCTACGCCCGTCAGTTTTTGGGAAAACTAGAAAAACCAAAAGTAGATGACATCAAAGGGCTTGCGCCGTCTATTGCAATTCAGCAGAAAGTAATTTCATCCAATCCCCGATCCACAGTGGGAACATCCACGGAGATTTATGATTATATGAAGCTTTTGTTTGCAAGGATCGGAAAAACTTTTTCTCCCGTTTCCGGAGAAGAAGTAAAAAAAGATTCCGTTTCGGATGTGGTTGATTTCATTAAAACATCCAAAAAAGACAGTTCTTTTCTATTGACAGCGCCACTGGAATATGATACTGACAATTTTAAAGAGACTTTAAATGTTTTAAAACTGGCAGGTTTCACAAGACTTGAAATTAATGGAAATGTAGCAGGTATTGAAGACCTGGAAAGTTTTGGTTTTACCCCTGAAAAAGGCATGACCATCAATCTTGTGATTGACCGTTTTTCATATGAAGAGGATGAAAGCTTTTTACAAAGGCTTGCGGATTCTATTCAGATGGCATTTTATGAAGGACGCGGATATTGTTCATTGAAGAACACAGATACTGGCAAGATAAAAGAATTCTCCAATAAATTCGAGCTGGACGGAATGGAATTCCTTGAACCGAATGTCCACTTTTTCAGCTTTAACAACCCTTACGGTGCATGTCCGGCATGTGAAGGATACGGAAAGGTCATCGGAATTGATGAAGACCTTGTCGTGCCTAACAAAACACTGTCGGTCTACGAAGATGCGGTGGTATGCTGGAGAGGAGAAACCATGAGTGAATGGAAAAAAGATTTCATCAAAAAAGCCGGTGACTTCCCTATTCACAAACCTTATCACCAGCTAACAAAAGAACAGAAAAACTTCCTTTGGAAAGGTGATGGAAGGAGTAATTTCCCATGCATCAATAATTTCTTCAAAATGCTTGAAGAAAACCTGTATAAAATCCAGTACAGGGTAATGCTTTCCCGCTACAGAGGAAAAACCCTTTGTCCCACATGCGAAGGATTGAGACTTCGTGAAGAAACAAGCTGGGTAAAAGTAGACGGACATAATATCCAGTCGATGATTGAGCTTCCTCTGGATGAACTCACTCCCCTGATCAATGGGCTAAAGCTTTCAGAACACGATAAAGAGGTCGCAAAACGGTTATTGTATGAAATCACAACCCGTCTGGAATTTTTATTAAAGGTAGGGTTAGGGTATTTAACCTTAAACAGGACTTCCAATACGCTTTCGGGAGGAGAAAGCCAGAGAATCAACCTTGCAACAAGCCTGGGAAGCTCATTGGTAGGTTCTATTTATATTCTGGATGAACCTTCTATCGGGCTGCATTCCAAAGATACTGAAAACCTCATCGAAGTATTGAAAAACCTTCGTGACCTTGGAAATACTGTTATTGTAGTAGAACACGACGAGGATGTGATGAGGGCTGCAGACTACATTATTGATATCGGTCCGGAGGCTGGTTATCTTGGTGGAGAGCTGGTATTTTCCGGAGATTATAAAGACCTGAAAAAAGCCAACACCCTTACTTCAGAATACCTTACAGGAAGACTGGAAATTGAAGTCCCGCAAAAACGCAGAAAAGCAAAAGAATGGATTCACATTAAAGGGGCCCGCCAGAATAACCTTAAAAATATTGATGTAGACGTTCCTTTGGAAAATCTTGTTGTAATCTCTGGGGTTTCAGGAAGCGGAAAATCTACTTTGATGAAAGAGATTCTTACCAATGATATTCAGATTCAGCTGGGAATGGGTGGTAAAAAAGGAGACTATGATTCTGTAGAATTCCCGAAAAAGCTGATTAAAAACATCGAGCTGATAGACCAGAACCCGATTGGAAAATCATCCCGTTCAAACCCGGTAACTTATCTGAAAGCTTACGATGATATCAGAGATCTTTTTGCTAAACAGAAAGTAGCCAAAATGATGGGTTACAAGCCTAAGCATTTCTCTTTCAACGTAGACGGCGGAAGATGTGATGAGTGTAAGGGAGAAGGCGTGATCAACGTTTCCATGCAGTTTATGGCAGACATCGAACTTGAATGTGAGGTTTGTAAAGGAACACGATTCAAAAATGAGATCCTTGAAGTGAAGTTTGATGAGAAAAATATTTCAGATATCCTTCACATGACCGTAGATGAGGCGCTGGAATTCTTCAAAGATAACAATGAAGAAAAAATCGTAACGAAACTGAAACCTCTTCAGGAAGTAGGTTTGGGTTACCTTCAATTGGGGCAAAGCTCTTCTACCCTTTCCGGAGGTGAGGCTCAGCGTGTGAAACTGGCATCATTCCTTGTAAAGGGAGTAACAACGGATAAAACGTTATTCATCTTTGATGAGCCTTCTACAGGACTTCACTTCCATGATATTCAAAAGTTATTGAAATCATTACAGGCACTGATTGATCTCGGACACTCGGTGATTGTTATTGAACACCAGCCAGATATCATCAAATGCGCCGACTACATTATTGACATCGGTCCGGAGGCAGGAAAGCATGGTGGAGAAGTTGTTTTTGCAGGAACCCCTGAAGATCTGACTAAAAACAAGAAATCTTACACTGCAAAATATATCAAAGAAAAACTTGAACAATAAATACAACCGGCTGTTTTAAAAACAGCCGGTTTTTTATTCAGATTCTCTATCTTTATTAAACCATTACAAAATTATGTTATGCCCTGGAATCCCGAACTATACGATCAGTACAAAGATGTGCGTTATAAACCTTTTTATGATTTAGCTGCATTAATCAGGCCTGAAAACAATTTAAAAGCCATTGACCTAGGCTGTGGCACCGGAGAACAAACCTCCATCCTGACAGAAAAACTGGCAGGTTCTACATTTTTAGGAATTGATTCATCAGCAGAAATGCTTGAAAAATCAAAGAGATATGAAAGAGAGAATCTGCATTTTAAGCTTCAGACCATTGAGGAAACAGCGCAGATTGGCCAGAAGTGGGATCTCGTCTTTAGTAATGCCGCTTTGCAGTGGGTGGATGATCATGAAACTTTATTTCCTAAAATCATCGGGCTGCTATCACCTGGAGGTCAGCTAGCTATCCAGATGCCTGTTCAGAATGAAAATATACTGAACCAGATCCTGGCGCAAATGACAGATGAAGAACCTTATGTCACTTATTTACATCATTTTAAACGGGATTCCCCGGTACTTTCCATGGATGATTATGCACAGATATTATTTGACAACGGAATTCAGGATATAGAAATCTTCCAGAAGGTTTATCCTATCATTGCAGATGATCACGAAGCTTTATATGCCTTTATCTCAGGAACCGCATTACTGCCTTATCTTGAACGCCTTGAAGGAGAACAGAAAGAAAGTTTCATCACCGAATTTAAATCCCGTATTGCAAAAAGATTTACAAAATATCCGGCCATTTATGCATTTAAGCGCATCCTGATGTACGGACGTAAGAAATAAAAGATCTTTATCTATTAAATAAGCTGTCACGATTTTATGACAGCTTATTTTTTAGCATTCTTTAATTTTTCAGATTGAGGTTGTTTAAACTTTTATATTCATTATTTTAACCATAAAAGGCGCAAAAGTTTTAAACACTTCAATTTTTTAAGAATCAAACCTTAAGTGTACTTTTCTGCGGTATCATTTTAAACTTACTTAAATGAACTTAAGTGTTTTAAAATGAAGCCTTTTGTGACTTTTGTGGTTTTGTACAGTTTAAACAACTTTATTATATAAAAACGGACTCTTCTGTGTATAATCTGAATTTTCAATCTGAGAAACCAAAAACCCGGCAAGATCTGAAGCACTGATATTCTCTCCCTTACAATCTGTCAGATTTGCTTCAGTTGTGAAGTTTTCATCTGTAAGGTTAATTAATGGTAACCTTACCAAGGTCCAGTCCAGGTTACTTCCCAGAAGGAGTTCATACTCTTTTTGCTTATCTGCAGTAGTTTCAGGATAGTTTTGATACATCCATTCTGTAGCCATTTTTACTCTTTCATTTTTTTGATCGGATAAGGTATTTACGCTCAGTCCGGTAGTGACAATATACCGGGTGATTCCATGTGAGTTCATTGCTTTAATTATATTTTTCGCAGCATCACTGAAGATAGACTTCTCCCCTTTTGGCTGACCTAAAGTACTCATGACAAGATCAGTTCCCGTAATCAGTTTATGGACCGCTGCTTCATCCCTCGCATCTCCTTTTACCGGTTCAATTAAAGGATTCTGAAGAGTAAAGTTTTCAGGATGTCTCAGTAATAGCTTAAGAGAATGCCCTTTCTCAAGAAGGTGTTTTACCAGATATTGTCCGGATTTTCCCGTTCCGCCGATAACGGCAATTGTATATGTTTTCATAATGATTTTTTTAATGGTAAACATCAACAGCCAAAAGCAGATTAACCGCGAATGACCATTGATAAAGCAATTGACATATTGTTTTTCGCTTTGATAATGATATATAATAAATGTATCGGGTTCAGAAGTTTGAACCTAAGATTTCATGGATCAGAATATCCCTGAACAAGAGTAATATGTATTACGAGATTTTAATGAATTAAAGTTACTTTTTTTTCAGCATTAAAAAATCAAAAAATTTATGATTTTGACAACACTTTATAAAACATAAAGTATTTAACTTTGATAACAATCTTACTATCAATACATTCCAACTACACCAAATAAAAATATAATTATATGGAACCATTTACTGTTAACATTCCCGAATCGGTGATAACCGACCTGAAAACCCGCTTACAAAATACCCGATGGCCTGACGAGCCTGAAGGTGCCGGCTGGCATTACGGAACCAACGAAACCTATCTGAAAGAACTTACTCAATACTGGATCAATGATTACGACTGGCGGATGAATGAGCTGCAATTGAATCAACATCCTCAGTATACAACACATATAGACGGAATTCTGATTCATTTTCAATACATCAGGGGTAAAGGTCCCAATCCCAAGGCTTTAATCCTTACGCATGGCTGGCCGGATAGTTACTACCGTTTCCATAAGATCATTCCATTGCTTACAGAAGGTGAACAGAGTTTTGATCTGGTTATTCCTTCCATCCCGGGATTCGGATTTTCTGATAAAACAGCAGTCAGCAGTGAAAAGGTAGCAGATTTGTGGAAAAAACTGATGACTGAAGTACTTGGATATAAAAAATTCTGTGCTGCCGGAGGAGATATAGGCATGGGAGTTGTAAAATCGCTGACTTCAAAGTATCCTGAAGTAATGGAAGCCGTTCACCTTACAGACGTAGGATATCCAACCGGTCAGGAGGATCCGTCAACAATGAGTGAAGAAGAAAAGAAATTTGCACAGTTTGTCCAGCAATGGTGGTATAGTGAAGGTGCTTATGCGATGGTACAGTCTACCAAACCACAGTCGCTAGCGTACGGCCTGAATGACTCTCCCGTTGGGCTTGCAGGCTGGATCATAAGTTTTGCGAATGCAGGCGCTCCTCCGGAGCTTATTGAGACTGCATTTGGCGGAAAAGATGAAATGCTCACCAATATTATGATCTACTGGGTAACACAAACCATAGGTTCCTCTGCCAGAATGTATAAGGAAGACGCAGCAGCTTTATGGAGCGGAACCCAGGTTCATCAAAAAAGTAATGTCCCTGCAGGTGTGCTTGTATTTCCCCGTGAAGCTCAGTTTCCAAAAGAATGGGCAGAACGATTCGTACATGTGACCAGCTTTAAAAAAATGGATGAAGGAGGACATTTTGCAGCACTGGAATTACCCCATATATTTGCAGACGAATTAAGGTCATTCTTTTATTCTGTCACATAAAATCAAACCATGAAATATCCTATATCCATTACTCTTACAATTCCTTTGTTGGTCATGAGCTGTTCTGTTCAAAAAAAGAAGACTGAACACAATGATTACAAAGTACAACTGGATACCTTAACCCTGTTTGACCAAAGCAGGCACCGTAAGATTCCTGTTGTCATTTACCAGCCTGAAACCAATAAAAAGATTCCCGGCCAACAGGTGATTATTTTCAATCATGGATATGGCTTCAATAAAGGCGGAGATTATTTTGTTTACTCTTATTTAACGGAAAAGCTGGCTTCAAAAGGATATTTCACGGTAAGTATTCAGCATGAACTTGCAACAGACAATTTAATACCTACGGAAGGAATTCCGCAGATCGTAAGAAGGCCCTTCTGGCAAAGTGGTTCAGACAATATTCTGTTTGTGATTAATGAACTTAAAAAAACAAATCCTGACCTCGATTTCCGGCATCTTACCTTAATAGGACATTCCAATGGCGGTGATATGGCTGCATTGTTCAGCAACCAGCATCCTAATATGGTGTATAAGCTGATTACAATGGATAACCGGAGAATGTTTCTGCCGAGGACTTCCGTTCCTAAAATTTATACTTTACGTTCCAATGATTACCCTGCGGATCTGGGCGTGTTGCCTGATGAAGGGGAACAGAAAAAATATCATATCACAGTGCAGCCTACTTTGATCAATCATGGTCATATGGATAATAAGGGAAGTGATGAAGAAAAGCGGACCATAAATGATTTTATCTTACAATACCTTTCTGAACAGTAGTTTTCAAGATGATCACAAGTTATCCACAATTTTTTGTGGATAACTTGTGAATTTTAACATTTAATTCATGTTTCGTATTAAAATTATTACTACATTTACTATGTAATAAACATCGAAGTGGAAACTTTATTTGCTTTTCTTACTACTATTGAAATTGCAATTAAATTTGAAATAAAAATTTAAGCACAGCATTGTCGGCTGTGCTTTTTATTGTTGTCTAATTAAAAAAATGAGATGTATTATCTACTGGATCTGCCCCTAAAGGGCAGATTCTTTTATCTATATACTCTCCTTCCAGCACGGATTGTAGCCTCACCAGGAATCGAACCTGGATCTAAAGTTTAGGAAACTTCTATTCTATCCATTGAACTATGAGGCCTGGTTTGAATAATAAAATTACAAATTATTCTCCAAAAGAATAATATACCACAGAATCTGATATTTAAAAATCTTTACAAAAAAACCTCCCAATTTATCAGGAGGTAAAAAAAATGTCTCTTTTCAAACAATTTTAATTATCGTTTTCAAATATAATACCTCCGTATTTTTACGGTTATGATTGTAGTCATAACTCTACCGGATACCGTAAGGCGTGAGTATTAATTGTTTGTATATTGGCAATTTTAAAACCAATAAATCATGCCTAAAAAATGAAAATGGAGATTAGACATAACAATCTCCACTATTAGGTGAGGATTGTTTTTAGTAACAACTACTACAATATTTTTTCTCTACATACTCTTTATTACCTGAAGAATTTACATAATAACATCCTCCTTTTTCGCCTACATGCAAAATATGCCCATTGTAGGAGCATCCTACAGAATCAGTTCCGCCACCGCTACAAGATATCGATACAACAACGATTCCTATTAGTAAAATTATTTTTTTCATAGTACATTATTTAATTGCTGTAAAAATATAGTAAGGCCTCAGATATTAAATACGGATTTCCGTAAAACTATTAGAAGAATATTCAGCCTCCACTCTTTCTTAAATCAGCTCATTAAAAGCTTTTCATTAGATGGTGATATATTTATAGTAAATTGACACCTGCTTTTGTTGATAAGAAAAACCACAATATAGAGTCTCCAATATTCCACGTATAGAAACAACCACGTCAACCTGATTTTAAGCCAGGCTACTTAAAAGAATGAACAAACTATACCACAGAATCTTCAACAAAAAACCTCCCGAATCACTGGGAGGTCATACTGTAATTTGTCAGAAATATGAAATTTTCAATGGGCCAAATATAATAAGCACTTATATCATGGCAATATGATCTCAATCATATGCTCAATCTATTGCTGATACCTTCACCCTGCTGTTTTTAAGGTTAAATAATCATAAAGATTATCTTTAAGCTTTCGCTGTAATTTTAATTTCCACTTTCTGGCCCGGGAGAGCCAGTTCAGTCACTCCAACAATAGTGCTGGCAACAATACAGGGTTCACCATAGAATTCTTTTCCAAAAACCTGGCGGCCTGCAAACCCTTCCTGCATATCCGTTACATAGATAACTTCTTCTGTGATATGGCTCGCATTTAATCCAAATTCACTTAGTAATTTGCCTATATTCTGATACGTCTGCCTGAACTGATTTTCCATTCCTTCTGCAAGATTTCCTTCCCTATCATGTCCCAGTTGTCCTGAGATCCACACCGTATCACCGCTTTTCACCGATTGTACATATCCGTATACCTTTTCCCAAGGCATATCAAAGGTTTTGAATTCTTTAGTATTCATAATTTATTTTTTATTATTACCATACTTTATATTCAACAAATACGCACAAAACTTCAAATAATTAATTATCAACAATTTACACAACACCTCGTTTGTAAAATAAATACGAAATACCGTAGTTTTATATTTACATTATATACATATCCGGCGTTAAGCGTTCATATCAGATAATGGGTTTGCCTGATAACATTTTTATGGATCATATTATGCCAGTGCTTTCTTATACTCAGTTAAGGCCCTTTCACGGGCAAACGTATGTTCTACTATGGGTGAAGGATATTCAGGGGTATTCCATTCGGGGATCCATTTTTTAATATACTGCAGGTCTTTATCAAACTTTTCAGCCTGGGCTGTCGGATTAAAAACCCTGAAATAAGGCGCTGCATCACAGCCGCTTCCTGCTGCCCACTGCCAGTTTCCGTTATTGGCTGCGAGATCATAGTCATTCAGTTTTGAAGCAAAATAGGCTTCGCCCCACCTCCAGTCTATCAGCAGATGTTTACATAAAAAGCTTGCCACAATCATCCTCACGCGGTTATGCATATATCCTGTCTGGTTAAGCGCTCTCATCCCGGCATCTACTATGGGATATCCTGTTGTTCCTTCGCACCAGTGTCTGAACTCTTCTTCGTTATTCCGCCACTGAATATCATCATACTTTTCTTTAAAAGACTGATGGACAACTTGCGGAAAATGATATAAAATCTGCATAAAGAATTCACGCCAGATCAGTTCCGAAAGCCATACAGCATTATGCTTCAATGCAAAAGCCACACATTTTCTGATGCTGATAGTTCCAAAGCGCAAAGCAATTCCGAGCTGTGTTGTATGCTGTAGTGCCGGATAATCACGATATTGGTCGTAATCATCAATAATGGAAGCATCCAGAACAGGCTTAGAAAATTTAAAATCTGTTTTTTTGAAACCAATTTCCTTTACCGTTAGGATATCAGAATACTCCTGCGAAAAGAGGTTTTTAAAATTTAATGTAACCGATTGATAATGTTCAGGCGTTAATAATTCCCGCCACTTCTTTGCATATGGCGTGTACACCGTGTATGGGGTGCCGTCTTTTTTAACAATCTGGTTTTTATCAAAAATCACCTGATCTTTACAGGCTTTAAAAGGAATCTTCTTTTCAGTAAAAAAATAATAGATTTCCTTGTCTCTTTCAATCGCCTGAGGCTCATAATCCCGGTTACAGAATACACCTTCGATATCATATTCTTCTGACAGTTTCCTGAATATTTCAATAGGTCTGCCATAGTACGTATTGAGCTTTGAATGGTACTTTTTTAATGAAATATTGATATCCGTCAAAACCTGGTGAATATAATCAACCCGCCGGTCCTCTTTATCTTCCAGCTTTCCGAGAATATCGGTATCAAATATAAAAACAGGCATTACCGGAGCACCTGACTGAAGCGCATGGTGAAGTCCGATATTGTCTTCCAGCCTCAGATCACGTCTCAGCCAGAACAGGGTGATTTTGCTTTTCATGATTTTTCAAATTCAAACTACTTCTATCATTCCTTTGCCTGGAATGTTCTCACAAAAGATAAAGATACTGATTATCGCATAAAATCTTAAGATAAGTCTTAATTAAGCTTTATCATACGAATTTATTTGACCATATCCATTAAAATTTCCGATCTTTACAGGAATTTAAATGAAAGAACCTCTCAGCAATGGAAGAATTTGAAGTACCGGTAACTTATAAAGGGCAAGACCTGCTTTTCAACGGAAAGCTTGCTACTTTCTCTTATGGTTATAAACTGTATGTGGATGTTGATGGAACTGAAGTTGTTATTGAACGTGACGACCACGGCGACTTAAGAGCTCTTCTGCCGGATGCCGCTTCAGAAAAAAATATAGATAAAGGACTTATAGAAGCGATTGTTGAAGTATTCAGAGAACTTCATGTTTTATAATCTTTCCGAATAAAAAACTGTCCCAAAAGTCAAACAATTTAACTTTTGAGACAATCTCTTTTTTATCCGTATATTCTATTTTAGTTTTCTTTTACTCGAAAACAACATAATTTACTTTATCAACACCTGTATTTCCTGTTTTCTCGTGATAAGCGTATAGCACAAGCTCATAATTACCGGGAGAACTGATGATATGGCTTCCTTCAAAAAGGTTGGTTGAAACCAAAGACATATCTATGTTTTTCACGAATTTTCCGTCTTTCTTCAGGATCCCTTTTACTTCAATTTCATCAGAATTCCATACCCCCCCTTTGTCAATGACACATCCGCACATCATAACAATATTGGCCTGGAACAGAAATGGTTTGTCTTTAATGCTGTTTAATGCAATATACTGATGGGTTCTGGGCTTCAGAATATCAATAATATACCCCGGAATTTCAAGGATAATTCCTTCCCCAAGAATATGTTTTCCGGGAATCAGCCACAGTTCTGTACTGACAACTGCCTGTGCCTGTTTACTGTTTAAAGGAGAAATCACTTCTATATTCACAAATGTAGGTTCATCAATATCTACCGCAGCCATAAAACCTCCCGTCTGCTCATCTGCAATGGAATTTCCTCTGATTTTTGGCGCTTTCATTATCAGATCTGTGTTTCCGGTGCTTCCTGAAGTTTTTCCTTCTGCCAGAATTCTTTGATTCAGTTTATTTCTGATAATAATGTGAGCTCCTCCCAATGAGGTTCCGATAAATTTGGCATCCCTTGCTTTAGCCCTTATCATGATTTTTGTTTCCGTTGCAGAAACCATCATATGGGAAAAAATGAATGCTGTGATAAGAAGTAATGTTTTCATGATGGGTTTGATTTTAAATATTCTTTTTTGAAACGATGATGGAAAGATTCATTTTTCAGCTCCTGATCGATATGGTCCAGATACGTGAAAACCGAAAGGTCATCCGACAATACCTTCAATATGGCTTTTTCACAGCTGTCCCATACCTTCTCCAGTTCAGGCAGCATTTCTATTGCTTTATGAGATAATGAAATCATCTGTTTCCGTTTATCCACACTGTCTTTTTTGATAGTCAGATAACCCTTTTCAGTCATTTTTTTAACGATGACCACTACCGAAGGATGAGAATATCCCAACGGTTCAGCAATATCGGTAATTGAAATTTCTCCTTTCTTCTGCAGCAGCATAAAGACGAGATACCAGTTCGGTTCTACATCAATTCCAAATTCTTTATAAAATTTTCTGACATCATGAGACATCCGGTCACTGATTCTCTTCAGTCTGCTGTCTAAAGCTTTATATCCTAATTCTTTAATAAAGTCAAAATCCATTTGAAATATATTTACAGCAAATATATAAATATAAAGTTAACTATATAGTTAACTTTATATTTTTTTTGATTACCATTTTAAAACAATTAAGTATTATTTTCCGAAAAGCCGCATGAATACCAAAAAAATATAATACTTTTAAACATGAATCATACAGAAAAAATCATTTGGGAAATTGTAGAATTCCATAAGAATATTGAGAAATGGTTCCAGGGTAAAACAGAAAACCAGGAAAATCTTTACAGAAAACTGTTGTCGGGATTCCCGCCGGAATTCAAAATGCTTAATGGAAATGGCGATACAGTCACTTTATCTATGCTCACCGATTGGCTTCCAACCGTATTCGGTAAATTTCCGGAACGTACTATCCAGGTAGAAAACATAGAAGTAAACCATACTGATTATCATGGACTTGCCACCTATACTGAAACACAGATTACGGGAGAAACTGTTACCAGAAGAGCATCATCAGCCGTTTTTCTGCTCAATGAAGAAAAAGCGCTTTGGTTTCATCTCATAGAAAAATGGCTATAAATTTCATATGATAATCTCCTGACAGATATCGAAATGTCGTAAAATCAATTCTTATTCCTGAATACTTTCATCTGTCCGGCCATTATAGCCAACAGAATTCCAAAGCAGGCAAAAAGACCATATGAATACCTGAGATCAAAACTTTCGGCAATATAGCCGATGAGAGGCGGCCCCATCAGAAATCCTAAAAATGAAATGCTGGATACAAATGAGAGTGCAATACTCGGCGCTACCGTACTCACCTTTCCCACCGTACTGTAAACAGATGGAACACTCAGGGAACTTCCAAGCCCTATGATCATGAAAGCAATGATACAGATCCAGAGTTCCGGAAAGAAAACACTAAGAAAAAGTCCTCCGCTCATCAGTAACCCGCAACATTGCAGGACAACCTTTTTCCCGTATTTTTCAATAACTCTGTTTCCGATAAAACGACCTAAAGTCATCATTAAAATAAAACTCGTATAGCCCAGTATGACAAGATTTTCAGGTGCTTTAACTATAGTCTGAAAATAAACTCCGCTCCAGTCAAACATAGCGCCTTCAATTGCCATACTCAGAAAACCTATAATTCCCAGTCCAATCAGTGTCGGATTTACAGATTTAAAAATTGAACGGGTCTGAGGTTCTGCTTTATGGATAATATTGGTCAGATTCTGCCGGCTGTACAACCAGAGTATTCCTACAAGAATAAAAATAATCACGAAGTGATAAAAAGTTCCCACATGAAGACTGATCATCAATAAACCGAGAACTGCTCCCGTAAGCCCGGCAAAACACCATGCTCCATGATATGATGAAAGAAGAGTTCTTTTGGTCATGGATTCTATTTCAATAGCCTGGGTATTGATCGCTATATTGCACATGTTCCCGGATACTCCAAAGAAGAACAGGACCACTGCGAGAGTCCAGTAGGAAGGTGATAAACCGATCAGTAAAAGAAAGAAAGGATATAGCAAAAAACATCTTTTAATGATCCAGCTGCTTCCGTATATACTGATCAGCTTCCCGGCCAGAACCATTGTGGAAAGCTGTCCGATCGGCATCAGAAGTAAAAGTGTTCCCAATTCTGCCTCGTTGATGGAAAGGGCATTTTTAATGATAGGAATACGGCTGGCCCAGGAAGAAAAAACAAGTCCGTGGGCAAAGAAAAGTAAGAAGCAGGCTGTCGGCATTTTTGCATTAAAAGATTCTCTCTCATTCATTATACAGGGTGATAAAATTCCATTGCAAAGTTAAATACACCCATCTGTTAAAATATAATCCGTTTTTGTCATTTTTACGTTCCATTTTAACCAATAAAGAATAAACCGCCTGCCGTTTTAGTAAAATATCACTTTACTTTTGATCCTCAGGTCTTCAATTTTCATTAATTTCGTTCATAAAATGAACCATGAAAGAGAAATGGATTCCCTATCCGACAATTTTAGGCGGAAAAACAGTTGAACTGGTACCTCTTGAAAAAGAACATTTTGAAGAATTATATGCTGCGGCTGCAGATAAAGAACTTTGGGAACTGATTCCTACGGACTGCCCAGACAGAACTGTATTTTATAAAACCTATGAGTTTGCCCTTAGTGAAAGAGAAACCGGAAATCAATACCCGTTTGTAATACGTCATAAAGAAACTCAGAAACTGATTGGCTCCACTCGTTTTTTTGAAATTTATCCTGCAGATAAAAAACTGGAAATCGGATGGACATGGATTGCAAAAGAATTCTGGGGAACAACGATCAATCCTGAATGTAAACTAATGCTTTTAACCTTCTGTTTTGAAATCCTGAAAACCAACAGAGTACAGTTAAAAACAAAAGACAATAATTTCAGGTCAAGAAAGGCAATTGAAAAGATTGGTGGTGTATTCGAAGGTATTTTACGAAAAGACAAAGTATCAGGTGACGGAACCACAAGAAATGCTGCCTATTACAGTATTATCGATGATGAATGGAATGCTGCAAAGCTTAAAATCGAAAGACTGATCAAGGAAAAACAATAAAGTCAATATATCACAAAAGACAGTATGAATCTACTCCAATGGAAGACATCATACTGCCGCTTTATAAAGGCTTTAAAACTGAATCCCTGCTATTTTTTAATCATCTTTTTTGAAACGGAACCGCCGCTCTTCAATTCCCCATGCAGAATATATACTCCTTTCGGAAGGCTGGAAATATTGATCACTTTAGAATTCACTGCTGTTAAAACCGTTTTACCATCTAATGATGTCACCGTTATTTTGTTGATGTTTTCTTTAGAGCTTAATGTAATGAAATCGGCCCCCGGATTCGGATAAACGGATACATCTTTATGTCGGGTTTCCGGATCAGCGGTAGACAAAGTAACCGTTTCAGGATAAGAAACACTTTTCACAACGCTTGTATTCCCGTTGATGGTAAAAGTATTAATCGCAAAATTAAATACAATACCTGCACTCTGGCTTACCCACATATAAGACTCATTGGTATAATTGAAAGGCCCCGGTGTCTGCGTAGCTGTCCTCATTCTTTTTATTCTCAGAACGTTCGGGTAAGTTCCCGTAGGAGTCGTAATGGTTCCATAGGCATCCACAGTATATTCTACCTGCCCTGTTTCTGTCCCGTTAGGTACTCCTCCTGAAGTGATATTGATCTGATAAGTATCTGTAAACTGCTGCAGATAGGTAACCGGAAAATTAAAATTAACTAAAGGATCCGAATAAGCCATCAGCATATCTCCCGTATTGGCATAAGTTCCAAGCATTACATCCTGTGTATCAGATATGGAAGTAAAATCGTAGACATCAGAAAGGGTCGGTTTGGTTATCCTGTTAGCCGTCGGAAATCTGAAACAGTCAGCTTCACCCGGGCAGGCTTTTGTAGTGTTTGTATTGGCATTGGGAGCAGCATAGGCAGAAAAATCCCATGTGACATTCGCTCCGGAAGGACCTGCAGTCACCGTAGGTGCAACATCTCCTGCTCTGAACGTATAGGGTATATTGACCCTGTCAACAGCAGATCTCGTCACGGAAGGCTGAGCATACGCTATAATTCCTGCAACAAGAAATAAAACAGAATTTAGCTTTTTCATATTGTTTTGTTTAAAATTTGGCTATAACAAATGTATTTTTAGTTTCAAAAGCTATCAATCCTGAAAAAAAAGTATTTTTATCTACCTGAAATCAGGTATTTTTTATATCAGCATAAATCATTATTTTCTGTGAACAAAAAAACACCCGGTGTCCGGCCGGGTGATATCTTTTTAATTGAATGATTGTCTGTAACTCAGAGGTGTTTTATCTGTCTTCTTTTTAAACAGCTTATTGAATGACTGCGGATGCTCAAATCCCAGTGCATAGGCTACCTCTGATACGGAGAAAGCTGTAGTGGTAAGATATTCTTTCGCCTTTTCAATCAGTTTTTCATGGATGTGTTGTTGGGCATTCAGTCCGGTAAGATTACGAAGCATATCACTCAGATAATGAGGTGATAAATTCAGCGTGGAAGCAAGAAATTCAACTGTAGGAAGTCCCTTGTTCAGCGTTTCCTGCTTATTAAAATAATCTTCCAGCACAATATCCATCTTCGTCAGCAAATCATGATTGACAGCCTTTCTTGTGATAAACTGTCTTTTATAAAAGCGATTGCTGTAATTGAGAAGAACTTCAATATAAGAAATGATAACATCCTGGCTTACTTCATCAATCGCTGTATTCAGCTCGTATCTGATGTTATCCAGAAGTCCTGTTATTGTTGTTTTTTCCTGATCGGAAAGATGAAGAGCCTCATTGGTATCATAAGAAAAGAAACCGAAGTTCTTAATGTTCCTGGCAAGAGGATAACTTCTGATAAAATCCGGATGTACAAGTAAAGTATAGCCGGAATATTCAGCATTCTCATCGGTCGAAAGAACCTGTCCCGGAGCTGTAAACATCATTCCTCCTTCATTGAAATCATAATAACCCTGTCCATAACCCATTTTTCCGTTGGTAGAATATTTATACGAAATTTTATAAAAATCCAGAATAAAACTTCTCTTAAGCATCTCTTTATTGACCTTCATTTCTGTATTGTCCACAAGGCTTACCATCGGATGAAGAGGTTTGGGGAGCTGCAGTATATCATGCAGTTCCGATATGGATGAAATTTTCAGAGGGGTATTGTCTTTCTTTTCCATGATATAAAATTATAAATTATTAGAGGAAAAGACAGTATAAATGTGATTTACTTTATACTGTCTTTTAAGTTTCAGATTACATAAACTGCTTACGGAATTCTTCCCTGAAAGCTTCATCGCCAAGTTCAATACGCTGTGCATATAATGCTTTTGCATCTTCACCGGCAACGTATCTTAACTGTTTTTTACCATCTGTAGCAGCTTCATAAACCACTTCTGCAATCTGCTCCGGTGTAGAAGCAGCTTCCATCATCTCTCCCATCTTAGAAAACAGGGAGTTCGTCATTTCATCATATGCCGGAGTGGATGCTGAGTCCAGGGAACGGCTTACAAAATCTGTTTTGATACCTCCCGGAGACACGGTTTTAATATCTATACCAAATGGATTAAGCTCAAAAGCAAGGCTTTCACTCCAGCCTTCCAGTGCCCATTTTGTTGCATGATAAGTAGAACCCAACGGAAAAGCAACCAGTCCCCCAATCGAAGTGGTAGAAATAAACATTCCGTTCTTTTTCTCTCTGAAATAAGGAACAAATGCCTGTGTTACACGGATAACGCCCAATAAATTAGTGTCCAGCTGTTTTACGATCTGATCATCAGAAAGCGCTTCCAAAGGTCCTATAAGCCCATATCCTGCGTTGTTGTAAACCACATCAATGTCTCCCAGCTCAAGAGCCTGCTTAACGGTTGATTTGATCTGTTCCGGTTTGGTAACGTCCAGCGGAAGTACAGTTACATTTTCCAAAGCAGCAAGATCAGCTGCCGCTTCAGGGTTTCTCATGGTAGCGATTACCTTCCATCCTTTGTTTTGAAATAATCGGGCAGTTGCTTTTCCTAATCCTGTAGAAGCACCTGTTATAAAAATTGTTTTCATTTTTTTCTTGTTTTAAAATTACATGACAAAGTTCTGCAATGGAAGAAATCCGGAAGTTGCCAAAATGGGGTAAGCTGTAGCCAAAACGGATACGAAATATAGATTTGTTTTTTGTAAGTTTGCTCTATCAATTTTATGGCAGAATATATTCTTGACAACGTCAATATCAGTACACTTACCGTATACGACCTGCTGAAACATACCTCAGACAGTACATTTATCGGGATCAGGGATTTTCGGGAAATTTACCCCGTTGCCATTGAAAAAAACACTGCAATATTTACAAAGCAGTCTTCTTTATATGACTTCCCGATGGTAAGCATTACCAGAATCGGCAGTTCATTGCTCTGCTCCTGCACCTGTGACAATGAAAAGGAGCAGCTTTGCACTCATCAGGCAGAAATTATCCACTGTATCATAGAAGATAAGAATTACCGGCTGTTTTTCGATGATATGCTCCGTAAAAAGATTTTTCTTCCCAAAGCAAGAGGATATGGTCTTGAAAACGAAGCGGATCTGGATCAGTATTTTGAACTGCAATATACTGACGGCAGAATTGAGGCAGTTCCTAAAATCAAGGAAATGCTTCCTGTAGATGATGTTATCTTAAAAAGGGACCTGGTGCCTCAGTTTTCTTCGAAGCTGGATGAACTGGCTATTCAGAAAACAGCTAAAAAACAAATCCTTATAATTGGTAAACACAGGTATTATAACCACCTGACCTTTTCGTTAATGGAAGCAGAAACAACACAGTCAGGAAAAATAAAAAATCCGGTTTCCCCTGTTGATGCCATGCAGCTGATATGGAAAGCAGAAAAACCTGCAGACATTAAGTTTTATACAGCCATTACTTCCTTTCAGAACAACTACAATGAAGATTACAATCCGGCAGAACTGGAAGCTTTAAAGCTCATTGTACAGAATCCCCTGGAACTGGAGGTCTATTATCATGACCGGGAAATCGCAGAAACGGTTTCTGCAAAATCACTTTTTAAAGTTGAATTAAATACTTTAGATGCCGAGGTGCAATTATCTGTATTTAAGAAAGATCCGTTTTATGAAATAACAGGAGAACTGCAATTCAATGATGTTTCTGTCCCTTTCAAAAATGTTATCCTCAGAAATGAATATTTTGTATATAACCGTAACATTTTCAGCTTTGTAGATAATCCATACATGCTCAAAATCATAAGATTTTTTAAGGCTAATAATGAGATTTTGCTGGTTCATTCTTCAAAATACGAGGCATTCATGCAGAATATCCTCTCAACAATTGAAGAACATATTCACATCAATTACAGCTATATACAACATGCAACAGAAGTACAGCTTGAAGATAAAAATTATCAGGTTGAAAAAGTTATTTATCTCCGTCAGCAGGAAAATTATATAGGAATTACACCGGTCATGAAATATGGTGACATAGAAGTTCCGGTGTATTCAAGAAAGCAGATTTTTGATACCGATCAGAATGGCAATCCATTTAAAATAGAAAGGAATGAATCAGCAGAAGCCCGTTTTACCTCCCTGGTTATGCAGCAGCATCCTGATTTTGAGGCACAGATGGACGGATATCAGTATTTTTACCTTCACAGAGATAAGTTCCTGGATAACAACTGGTTTCTTGATGCTTTTGAGACGTGGCGAAATGAAGGAATAACCATACTTGGCTTTAACGAATTAAAAAACAATAAATTAAACGCCCACCGGGCTAAAATCAATATTCAGATCACCAGCGGCCTGGATTGGTTTAATGCTAAATTAAAAGTAGGATTTGGTCCTAAAGAAGCTTCTTTAAAACAACTTCACCGTGCGATCCGGAATAAAAGTAAATTCGTCCAGTTAGATGACGGCAGTATGGGAATCCTTCCTGAAGAATGGATGGAAAAGATATCCGCTTATTTCCGGGCAGGAGAAATAGATGAAGAAATCCTGAAAATTCCGAAAATCAATTTTACGGAAGTGACATCGCTGTTCGAAAAAGAAATCCTGAGCAAGGAAATTCAGGAAGAACTTACTTCCTATGCCGCAAAGTTTTCAAAAGTAAAGGATATTCCGGAAGCTGCTATTCCTGCTGAACTGAAGGCAGAACTCAGGGATTACCAGCATGAAGGGCTTAACTGGCTCAACTTTCTCGATGACTTCAACTTCGGCGGGTGTCTTGCAGATGACATGGGTCTTGGGAAAACGATCCAGATCATTGCTTTCATTCTTTCACAGAGAGAAAAAAGGGGGTATACAACCAACCTGATTGTGGTTCCCACTTCCCTGCTGTTCAACTGGCAGGAAGAGATCAGCAGATTTGCGCCATCTGTAAAAGTTCTGCTTCATTATGGTGCCGACAGGCCGAAAACTACAGCTCATATGCCCGGCTATGAAGTAGTTCTCACCACCTACGGAATGCTGCTTTCAGACATTAAGTTTCTGAAAAGTTTTAATTTCAATTATGTAATTCTGGACGAATCCCAGGTAATTAAAAATCCAAATTCAGAAAGATATAAAGCCGCCCGTCTGCTTCAATCGCGAAACAGGATTGTACTGACAGGTACCCCTGTTGAAAACAGTACTTTTGACCTTTACAGCCAGCTTTCTTTTGCCTGTCCCGGATTGTTGGGTAGCAAGCAGTATTTTAAAGATATTTATGCCATTCCCATTGATAAGTTTGAATACAGCAAACGCGCTATCGAACTTCAGCAAAAAGTAAAGCCATTCATCCTCAGAAGAACAAAGAAACAGGTTGCCAAAGAACTTCCGGAGAAGACGGAAACAGTCATTTACTGTGAAATGAATACGGAACAGCGCAAGATCTACGACGCCTATGAAAAAGAGCTCCGTGAATTTGTTGCAGCCAATGATGACGATGACCTGAATAAAAACAGCATGCACGTTCTTACAGGGCTTACAAGGCTCAGACAGATCTGTAATTCACCTGTTTTGATGAAAGAGGGATATTCCGGTGAAAATGCCGTTAAAATTGAAATTCTGACGGAACAGATCCTTGGAAAGTCAAAAGATCATAAAATCCTTGTTTTCTCACAGTTTGTCGGAATGCTGGATCTGATAAAGGCAGAATTGGAACAGCACAACATCGGGTATGAATATTTAACAGGGCAGACGAAAGACAGAGGAGAAAAGGTAGCACATTTTCAGAACAATGAAAATATCCGTGTATTTCTGATCAGCTTAAAGGCTGGCGGTGTTGGTCTCAATCTTACCCAGGCTGATTATATTTACCTTGTAGACCCATGGTGGAACCCTGCAGCGGAAAACCAGGCCATCGACCGCTGCTACCGTATAGGCCAGACCAAAAATGTAATTGCTGTACGGATGATCTGTTCCAATACCGTTGAAGAAAAAATTCTTACGCTTCAGAAAAAGAAAAAGCAACTGACTCAGAATCTGCTCACTACCGATGGTAAGAAGCTTCAGGGACTGTCTAAGCAGGATCTTATGGATTTACTTGGGCCCGGTTCATAATGTGCATTCTTTATTCATAGGCTTACAACAGAAGTCTTTACAGTTCTTTAAAAATAAAACCGACAGGTAAAAACCTGTCGATAAAAAACAAAAATTGATATGGATATGATTTAGATATGATGTGTCTGCTGTACTATTTTTTTCTGAATTCCTTGCTGCGTTACTGAAGAAGGTTTTAAAAGGACTATTTAATTTTCCTGAGGCAAATTTATATTTATTTAGAATGAATAAAAATAATAAAGTAATGATATTTATCATTTCAGATAAAAAATACCCATGTCTGTTAGAAGTAACCAAGGAATCATTCAATTTAACAGCAGATCATCAATATACTATAAATAAGCAGACCCATCCTGAATTTATTCAAGAAAGGTCTGTTCTATATAATAATAATCTAAGTATTAAGCTGTTTAACTTACATTCTCAATAAGAATTGCCGAAGCACCCCCTCCTCCATTACAGATGGCAGCTATACCATATCTTCCTTTTTCCTGACGAAGTACATTGACGAGAGTGGTAACAATTCTTGCTCCTGAAGCGCCAATAGGATGTCCCAAAGCAACTGCTCCACCATATACATTCACCTTGTTCAGATCATACCCTAGGATCTGCTGGTTGGACAAGATGACTGAGGAATAAGCCTCATTAATTTCAAAGTAATCAATATCGGATAAACTGAGGCCGGTTTGTTTCAGGATCTTCTGAATCGCTACAGACGGAGAAGTAGTAAACCATTCCGGCGCCTGGGCTGCATCTGCATAAGCGATGATCCTGGCCAACGGATTCAGATGATGACGTTCAAGGGCTTCTTTAGACACTAACAGCAATGCTGCTGCTCCGTCATTCAGATTACTGGAGTTGGCAGCCGTCAGTGTTCCGTCTGCTTCAAATGCAGGTTTCAGGAGAGAAATTTTCTCCGGTATCAATTTATCAATATCTTCATCTTTATCAACAGCTGTTGTTCCTTTTTTACCTTCCACCGATATTGTGATCAGTTCATTATTAAATTTCCCGGTTTTTGCGGCGTCCTGAGCTCTCTGGTATGAGAACAATGCATATTCATCAAGCTGTTGTCTTGTTAATCCATATTTTTTTACTCCCAGTTCAGCAGCACTTCCCATGTGAAAATCATTATAGACATCCCATAACCCGTCTTTTATCAGTCCATCCGTGAGGCTGGTATCTCCTAACTTGGTTCCCTGTCGTAGTTTGACGTAATGCGGAACATTGCTCATACTCTCCATTCCTCCTGTCATAACGATATTTTCCAATCCAAGCTGGATCTGCTGGGCACCCATCATGGCTGATTTCATTCCGGACGCACAGACCTTATTGATCGTTGTAGCATCTTTATCAACAGGAATTCCTGCAAAAATTGCAGCCTGTCTTGCCGGTGATTGTCCAAGTCCTGCACTCAGTACATTTCCCATATACACACTGTCTATATGCTCCGGAGCAATCCCGAGGCTTTCAAAGCTGTTCTTTATGGCAATAGCTCCAAGCTGAGGAGCTGTAAAGCCGGAAAGGCTTCCCATAAAACCACCAACGGGGGTTCGTTTTGCTGCTACTATAAATACTTCTTTCATTGATTTCACTTTTATAATATACCGATCAGTATATTTCAAATTAAAAAAAACCCTTTTTCTTTGCAAGGGAACTCAACAAAGATAATAAAAAATACCGATCGGTATATTGATAAATTAAAAAAATCTTACGTTTTACGGTAAGATTTCGGTTTTTATGCTCTGCTAAGCTGATCCAGTTTTTTCAGAAGCGTGGGTATTCTGTAATTTCCATACATTTTCTCTACCATGCACTTAGCTTCATCTATATCAATCCCTCTGGCGGTAACAAAAAGCGGGGTTTTGCTATCTCCACGGAATACACTTCTACGCCGGGAGTCTGGAGTTGTGAATTCATTTTTTGCCACTCCAACAATAGGATATTTCATTTCCAATGCTTCGTAAAGATGTCCTCCCAGTCCTATTTTTCCATCATTATCCAAAGTGACATATCCGTCAACAATAATAATATCTTCGGGGCTTAATGCTATTTTTTTCAGCAGACTCAGAATACAGGGCAATTCTCTTTTGTAAAAGGCCCCGCTTTCATATTCCGAACTCACGGGTGTTTGTTCTATAAAAGTTTCCACTTCTTTTTCAGATGTCCAGTCTTCAAATGCAATACATACGGTATTGGCATAGTCCTCATAATAGTAAGTATCAAATGCGTAAATCATATTTCCATTCTTAAAAAAACTCACCGAAATGCCACAAAATCCCCGACGGATCATGTACAAAACATTCTTTCCCCCAATCCATTGTTCTTACGGGAGTAAGCTTCACATTTTCATATTTATCGGTAAGGCTCAGAGACAAAAGCTCATTCCAGAAGTCATCCGTGCTGGCAACTTCCATAAAAACCATGGTATTATCAACCCAGTCTTTTGCGTAATAATCCTGAAGATAAAAACCTATCTCATCTCTTATAAACAGAGACAGTTTTGGTTCCAGAACAATTTCTTCAAACCCAAGATCCCTGTAAAAGCTTCTGCTGATCTCAAAGTCCTGTGCCCCGATAAAAGGTCTGATGGATTTCAATATTGGTTTCATATGCCTGATTTTTTGAGCCTTATTTTTAATCCTTACCAAGGTTATTAATCTTAAACAAGAATTTAATTTCCTGATTATTTTCTGTCAACCACCAGCCTCTCCTCCCTGTTGGCAATATCCCATGCTGTGGTGAAAATAAGCTGGGTTCTTTTTTCCAGTAACTGATAATCAATCTTTTCAGGATCATCTGTTGGCTTATGATAGTCTTCATGAATACCGTCAAAGAAGAATGCTACAGGAATATTATGTTTGGCAAAATTATAGTGGTCTGAACGGTAATACAACTGTTCAGGATCATTCAAATCATCGTATTTGTAATTCAGTTCCAGGTTGTTGGTTCTTTTATTTGCTGCTTCATTAATTACTTTAAGCTGAGAACTCAGCATTTCAGAACCAATTACATACACATACTGTTTTCCCCTGTTGGCAGGATCATCACGTCCTATCATATCTATATTAAGATCAACAACGGTGTTGGCTAATGGAAAAACAGGATTTTCAGAATAATATTCTGAACCAAACAAGCCATGCTCTTCTCCTGTAACATGCAGGAACAAAACAGATCTTTTAGGTCCCTTTCCTGCTTTTTTAGCCTGTTGGAATGCTTTGGCAATTTCCATTACAGCTACAGTTCCGCTTCCATCATCGTCTGCCCCGTTGTATACTACTCCGTTTTTGGTCCCTACGTGATCATAGTGTGCAGAGACAACCACAATTTCCTCAGGTTTTTCGCTGCCCTCGATAAAGGCAAGGATATTTTCGGAATCAGGAAGGTTTCCTCCCCCTCTTTTTTTCATAAATTCAGACGGAACTTTCTGATAGTAAGAAGGTAATGCTTTAGGTGCTGAAATGCCCAGCTTTTTATAGTAATTAACAATATACTCACCCGCTTTTTTCTGGCCTTTGCTTCCGGTATCACGCCCCTCCATATCATCTGCTGCAATTACATACAGGTTTTTCTTCAGGTCATCAGCATTAATCACTTCATATGCTTTGTTAAATGCTCTGTTATGCTTTGTTGAAACAGGATGGGAGGCATTGCCGTCAGATATTTTTGCCGTTCCGCAGCTGGTCGCCATCGCCATTGCAAATAACGGAATAAGTATTTTTTTCATAAAGAATAAATTTCTTAAAAATAACAATTTTTATGGAATAGCACTATAATTAATCATATTGTAAAATAATAAAACACCCATTATGAATTTAACAACACATTAGCTTAAAAAACAATCTGATATCAAAATTTTATTATATTTGATTAAAAAGACAAAATAGGTGGATAAAATTTACGGATTTACGCATTACTCCTTTTTTACGGAAATGTCTGAGCTGGCAGCCAGACACGGAAGCTTTGACCTATCTCTTGGGCTTCCCGATTTTGATATTGATGAACGTCTAAGGGTATTTTTAAAAGAAGCTGCAGACGAACAGACTCATCATTACGAACCTCTTGCAGGAAATCCGCTGCTGATTGAGAGTATTATCCGTTTCAACGCAAAAAGAATCCATAAAATTTCTGTTACAACCAGTGAAGTTACCGTTGTTCCATGTGCAACCTTTGCTTTATATACATCCCTCAAATCTGTTCTTAATCAGAATGATGAAGTTATCATTATTCAGCCGTCTTATTACACCTACGGGCCTGCTGTTGTCATGAATGGTGGAACTCCCGTGTATTATGATCTTGAAGAAAACTTTACAATCAACTGGGATTTGTTTAAAAACTGTATTACTGAAAAAACAAAAGCAGTCATTGTCAATTCTCCCCAGAATCCAACCGGAAAAATATGGACAAAGGAAGACTGGCATCAGCTATATGAACTGATTAAAGACCGGGATATCTATTTGATTTCTGAAGAAATATATGACACTTACTGCTATGATGAAACTGAGCATTACAGTTCGTTCATTCATCCAGGGCTCAGGGAAAAGACCTTCTGTATTTTTTCTTTCGGCAAAATGTTTCATACTTCAGGGTGGAAAGTAAGCTATATGCTCACTTCTGAAACTTTAACAAAGAGATTTCGATGCCATCAACAGTATATTTCCTACGGCGCCAATGCTCCGGCTCAATATGCCATCTCAAAATATCTTGACGTATTTGATCCGGATATCAATAAAAAGCTTATGCAGAAGAAAAGAGATGTTTTTAATGAAATGATTAAAGAAACCCCTTTTCAGGTTGAACAACTGGCGGAAGGAAGTGTCTTCCAGGTTGTAAATTTCAGGAACATTTCTAAAAGCATGACGGATATAGAATTTTCCAAGTGGCTGACTATTGAAAAAAAGGTATCCTGCCTTCCACTTTCGGCTTTTTATAATTCAAGACAGAATTCTGATTATGTCAGGTTCAGTTTTGCTAAAAAGGATGAACTGATTATTCAGGCACTGGAATATTTGAGAAAGAACCTTTAATCATTTCACATATTTGTTTTTCCCGCAAATCACACAGATTTGTACAGATGATGATGGATATTTTATTTTTTGCTGTTGTCTTTCTTGACCTAAATGACAAACAAATATAATAAAAAAGCACCGCTACAGCGATGCTTTCCTATTATTTTAATATTGATTTTAAAGAGCCAGAACCCTTACATCAATTCTTCTGTTTTTTGCTTTACACTCATCTGTATCATTAGCTTCGCATACAGGATGCTGAGATCCGTACCCTTCCGCTTCTATTCTGTCTCCTGAAACCCCTAACTCAAGTAATTTAAGCTTTGCTGTTTGGGCTCTTAGATTAGACAGACTAAGGTTACTTTCTTCATTCCCGCTGTTATCTGTATAGCCTCCTAATTTTATTTTCAGATCCGGATAAGCATTTAAAATTTCAGCCAGCGTATTCAGCTGAAGTGCAGATTCTGCTTTTAGATCACTGGAGCCGGTTTCAAAATACAGGTTTTCAATGGTGTACCATTTATTAGGATCTAAAGCCGATTTATCTTTTTGTTTCACCACATTATAAAATTGGTAAAGCTGGCTTCCATCACCTATAGCGATTGTTTTTCCTCCGCTCAGTTTTATTTTCTGAATATTTCCTGTTTCATACACAAAGTCTCCGTTTTCATTAAGATGTCCTTTAATTTCTCCCGGAACAGCAGTAATTATTGCGGTATCACCGCTTACAGCTGTTGTACTACCGGAAACTCCTGTAAGACTTTCGATTTTTGCTTTCCTGTTCGCTTCAATTTTATCTTTATGCAATACAGCCAAAGTAGGCGCAATAACTAAAGAAACAATTGACATTAATTTGATCAGGATATTCATAGACGGCCCTGATGTATCTTTAAACGGATCTCCTACCGTATCTCCAGTTACGGAAGCTTTATGAGGCTCTGAACCTTTGTAATAGGTTTGTCCGTTGATGTCCACTCCCTTTTCAAATGACTTTTTAGCATTATCCCAGGCACCTCCGGCATTATTCTGGAACATTCCCATCAACACTCCACATACAGTGGCACCGGCCAGGAATCCTCCCAATACTTCAGGTCCGAAAATAAACCCAATAAGTAAAGGCGAAATGATGGCTATCGCACCGGGAAGCATCATTTTTCTGATGGATGCATCTGTAGAAATAGCAACACATTTTTCGTATTCGGGTTGTGCTTTTCCTTCCAGAATTCCAGGAATTTCTCGGAACTGTCTCCTTACTTCCTCTACCATCGCCATAGCCGCCTGCCCAACTGCAGTGATCGCCAATGACGAGAAAATAAACGGAATCATTCCGCCAACAAATAGTCCTGCCAGAACGTCTGCTCTGTAAATGTCAATACCGTCAATTCCTGCAATTCCTACAAAAGCTGCAAATAGGGCTAAAGCAGTCAAAGCTGCTGAAGCAATGGCAAATCCTTTTCCGGTAGCTGCAGTGGTGTTCCCAACAGCATCCAGGATATCTGTTTTTTCACGTACTTCTTTAGGAAGCTCACTCATTTCAGCGATCCCTCCTGCATTATCTGCAATAGGACCAAACGCATCGATAGCAAGCTGCATGGCTGTAGTAGCCATCATTCCGGCTGCTGCAATAGCTACTCCGTAAAGTCCCGCACAGAGATAAGAACCATAGATCCCTCCAGCGAGTACAATAATCGGAAGCAAGGTAGATTCCATACCAACGGATAGCCCTCCGATGATATTGGTTGCATGACCGGTAGAAGACTGTCTCACAATGCTGGAAACCGGTCTTTTACCCATTGCCGTATAATATTCTGTAATAATACTCATTAAGGTTCCTACAACCAGCCCAACCATTATCGCTCCGAACACTCCCATTTTAGTAAATTCATGGCCCCTGAGAACCATTTTTTCCGGAAGGATATAAGTTACCAGAAAGTAAGACGCAATGGCAGTAATCACAATACTTCCCCAGTTTCCAAGGTTGAGCGCATTCTGTACACTGGAAGTGGATGAACCTTCATTGTCATTAACTTTTACAAATAAAGTTCCGATCATTGAAAATATAATTCCTGTTCCTGCAATGAGCATCGGCAAAAGAATCGGGGCAAAACCTCCGAAAGCATCATCAGAAACTGTTTCTCTTCCTAATACCATGGTGGCTAAAACCGTTGCCACATAAGATCCGAAAAGGTCAGCTCCCATCCCTGCTACGTCTCCTACATTGTCTCCTACGTTATCTGCAATGGTTGCAGGATTTCTGGGGTCATCTTCCGGGATTCCGGCTTCAACTTTTCCTACAAGGTCAGCACCTACGTCTGCCGCTTTTGTATAAATACCACCACCTACTCTTGCAAAAAGCGCGATGGATTCTGCACCAAGAGAAAATCCGGTGAGAATTTCAATCGTTCTTTCCATTTCGTGAGAATCTACGGTGGCATCCGGAGCAAAAATCTGTTTAATAATCAGAAATAAAGCTCCCAGACCTAAAACAGCAAGTCCCGCAACCCCCATTCCCATTACTGAGCCTCCTGTAAAGGATACTTTAAGAGCTTTTGACAATGAAGTTCTTGCCGCTTCTGCTGTCCTGACATTGGCTTTGGTAGCAATTTTCATTCCGATAAAGCCTGCACATGCTGAGAATATAGCCCCTACTACAAAGGCAATTCCGATACTCCAGTGTGAATTGGCATTACTAGACCCCATGACTGCCAGTAAAATAGCAACTACTACAACAAAGTACGTTAAGATTTTGTATTCAGCCTTTAGAAAAGCCATTGCACCGTCTGCAATGTGCCCACTGATTGTTTTCATTTTTTCATTTCCTGCATTCTGTTTATTGACCCAGTTGCTCTGAAGAAATGTATAAAGCAAAGCTATGACACCAAAAATTGGCACTAACACAAATAGATCCATAGTTTATTATTTTATATTAAAAAATTGAGATTAGTCTTATAAATATAATGAAATTATAAACACGCCATAAAATTCATTAATAATAATCTATTATTTTGTAAATTCGTTTCTCACTATGATTTGAATTAATTATTTATGAAAAAGATATTATATACACTTATGTTATCTGCAGGCATAAGCAGCTGTCATCAGATGCCACAGGAAAAAGCTGAAATACTCTATTTCGGAGGGCCTATTATAACAATGGAGGATTCTTCTCCCCAGGTTGAAGCAGTAGCAGTTAAAGACGGAAAAATACTTTTTGCCGGAACAAAATCAGATGCAGAACGTTTTTCAGGGCCAGCCACTAAGTTGATTAATTTAAGTGGAAAAACTCTTCTTCCTGGTTTTATAGATGTTCACGGACATCTTACATCAAGGGCCGGGATTATGGATGCTGTAGATCTGTCTCCCGAGCCTTATGGCACTGTAAATTCTATTAAAGATCTACAGACTACGATTAAAAACTACATCAAAGACAATAAAATCACAGATCAACAGCCGGTTATCGGAAATGGTTATGATGATGCAATAATGATGGAACACCGTCATCCTACGAGAGCAGAACTGGATGTCATCAGCAAAAACCATCCTATTATTGTCATTCATGCCTCAGGTCATGCCAGCGTAGCAAACAGTGCAATGTTACAACTCTTGGGAATAACAGAATCATCAGAAGATCCTGAAGGAGGGCACATTGGCAGAGATAAAACAACAGGAAAACTGAATGGAAAGTTAGAAGAGAATGCCAGTTTCACAGCGTTACTGACCTTAACGGAAAAAATGAGTAAAGGTAAAGATACTCAGGCCCATGCAATGGAAAACCTGATGAAAGCCCATGATGAATGGCTCAGCTATGGTCAGACGACTATTTGTGATGGGAGAACTATGGGAGAAAGTGTTGCTCTGCTAGAAAAGGCAGCATCTCAAAACCTTTTTAAAGCTGATATTGTTTACTTTCCTGATTATGAATATTTCAAAAAAGATCTCAGCAATTTCAAGCCGAAGTATATGAAGTATGAAAATCGTTTGAAACTGGCTGGATTCAAATTTTCTGATGATGGCTCTCCACAGGGAAAAACAGCCTGGCTGACGCAGCCTTATTTGGTTCCGCCTGAAGGTCAGTCTAAAGATTACAAAGGATTTCCCATTTTTACGGATGAAACTTTATATAACGATCTGAAAACACTTTTCCAAAATCATATCACTGCACAACTTCATGTAAATGGAGATGCCGCCATTGACCAGGCTATACGCGTTATCAAAAGGTTAAAAGATGAAAATATTTACCTACCGGAATTGCGTGCAACATTAATTCATGTACAAAACAGCCGCCCTGATCATATTCAAAGAATAAAAGAATTAGGAGTAATTCCTTCTTACTTTTCTACTCATGCCTATTTATGGGGAGATTGGCATTACTCAAGTGTTTTTGGTCCCGAAAGAGCAGCTTTTATAAGTCCGGCCAACTCAGCATTAAAAGCAGGCATTACGTTTACCATTCATCATGATGCTCCGGTTACTCCACCAGATCTGATAACGGCAGTATATGCAGCAGTGAATAGAAAAACGCGTTCAGGAATGATTTTAGGACCCAATGAAAGAATCTCTCCCATTGAAGCCCTGAAAGCGATTACCATTAACGGAGCTTATCAATTGCAGGAAGAAAATAAAAAAGGGTCTATTAAAGCAGGCAAATTAGCTGACTTTGTTATTCTGGATCAGAATCCATTAATGATAAATCCTGAAAATCTCAGAAAGATCAAGGTTCTTGAAACTATAAAAGAAGGAAATCCTGTGTACAAAAGAGACTAAATTTATGGGTACCGGATCAAAGAATATTCATAAAGAAAAAGCAGATGAAAATTCATCTGCTTTTTGTATGCTTATGGAAGAATTCTATCCCCCGAATTTATCTGCATAATCTATTTGAGAAGCTTTAATCACTTTTCTTGCGTGTTCAGCTCCGTAAACTTCCTGAATTCTGCATTTTGCCGGTTCATCCGGTAAGTTTTTGTACGTAAGGAAATAGTGCATCAGTCTTTTCACTTCTGCTTCAGGTAATTCAGCAATATCTCTGAAATGTCCGAAAGCATGGTCATTGATCATTACTGCAACAATTTTATCATCAGCTTCGCCTCCGTCAATCATTTTGAAACCTCCGATTGGAATAGCTTCCATCAACAGACCTCCGGCATGGATATTGTGAGAACTTAAAACACAAATATCAAGCGGGTCATGATCTCCCATTGTAACATCATCAGCTCCGGCTTCCACAGCAAGTTTCATCACTTCTTTATCACAGTATGTTCTTGGAACAAACCCGTACAAAGCAGGGATAATGTTAGAAAATTTCTGCGGCCTGTCTACCTTTAAATATCCTGTTTCTTTATCTACTTCATATTTAATAGTATCTGAAGGAACAATTTCCACAAATACGTTTACAACATTTGGCGCATCTTCTCCTGCAGAAATTCCGTGCCATGGATGTGCTTTAAAATTTGGAATCATTATTTATCTGTTAATTTTTAAGTTATTATTAAAATTTCTTTTCTTAAATCTTCTATTGTTTCAGCAATATAATCGTTGCCTTCCATATAATTCATGATGAAAACCGTTTTGAATTCATCCAGCTGAACCTCTCCTTTCAATCCATCGTAAGTTTTATGAAGCAGTTCAATGATTGCATTTTTTGAATCTACGATATTCTTCCATGAATTTTTTGTAATGTATAACTGCTGGGATGAGTTATATTCAAACTCTTCATTGATGGCCTTTTCTGTAAGGAAAATAAACTCATGAACGGCCAGCTCTCTGTCAAATCTCTGAATAAGGTTTGAAGGCTTAATCCTGTCCAGAAACAATGTCATTCTTTCATAGGAATGTGCTTTGTTCTCTGAATTTGATTTCACGGTAAGCAGTTTGATTTCCTGGTTCTTAAACGTAATATATGAGTGTACAAATTGTCTGAGCAAAACCAGAAAAGGAATTGCAATAATCAATGCAAATGCATATGGTAGATATCCTGAAAGACTCGTCATAATTTTAGACTGCAAAATTACTAATTATTTTCCGTCTTCTAAAGAGTTTTTAAAGATATCCACTTTAGAAATTTGTATATAGATCAAAGAGAGAATAATGATAAGATAAAAGCCGACCATCATCCTGTTTACCAGAGCCGGAAAAATCAGAAATCTTAGCATAACAGTTCCATAAATAACAACAAAAAACAAAACCTGAGCCTGATTTTTTTTATTGCGGAATGAAAAATGATTGGCCAGAATGACCACAATAAAAATCAGTAATATTGGAAAATAAGAAGAATTGAATTCCAGCATTATATTCCTTTTAATAAAGTGAAAATAATCTGTAAAGGAAAACGGATCAGGCTGTGAAACGGGATAAATCTGAACTTTCGTAAACTGATTCATAAAAAGCGTAGACCACGATACCTGATTAAAAGCTTGTATCAAAAAGAAGGAAAGAAACAAATATCCGTATGATATCAATAGTGGCGCCGTTTTAATCTGAAACCTATCCCTGTACAAATAAATAAAGCCATACAGGAATGAATAAAAAATAAAATATTCCGGTCTTGTAAGCACACATAGCATACCTAATATACCTGCCCAGAAAATATTCTTTCTCATTAAAAAAACATAGAAGCTGAGAAGAAGAAGCAGGCATGATAAAGAGTCTGCAGAAACATGCCGGGCAGATTCCGGCAAGGGTTTGAACATCGAAATTAAAATAGTGAGGATAAAGGCAAGAGGGTAATTTTTCAGAATCCTGATTAAAAAGATGAAAATCAGAATAAGTATCAATGCATAAGAAATAACCGAAATTAAAGAGATGGAGACAGAAGCACTGAAACCAAGCTTAAATAACGACCAGCCGATAAAATTATAAAAAGGTTTTACCACAAAAAGCTGCAGCTCTTCTTCATAGGCTTTGGGATTTTGCGAAATGATTTTATAGTATGTGCTCTCCCCTTTTGCTATTTCTTCAACCATTGGATCAACAGGGCCAAGTCCGGCAAAATCAGGATTCTTTTCCTTCAGTTCATCGTATACCTTCTTATGAATATCTTCAATTTTCATATCAGGATATTCCGTTTTATAAATCAGCCCCATATAGGCTTCCATATCAGTATTGTAATAGTGGTGGGTATACAGATAGTATGACATGAAGCATACGTAGATTGAAAAGATAAAAATAAGAATACCATTCTTTTTTTCCATATACTGATATTATATGAATACAAATGTAAAAAAAACTGTCTTTTACTCTGTATTCTCATGAAAGCTTACAAAAGGATCACTTATACTAGAGTTCAAACAAAGCTGGCCTTTGTGTTACTTCGTGATAGCAGACACTGTTTTCATCAAAGAAATGGTACACAAGGCTTTTTCTGGTTTTGTTTTTATCTGTGTGAGGTTCTCCGCCATGAAGAATATTGGCATGCCAGATTAATAAATCTCCTTTTTTTGCTTTAAATATTTCTTTTTTTAATCCTAATTCTTTTACCTTTTCCTCAAGGAAAGTTTCATAAGCTCTGTAACTTTTCTTACCGATTTTCAAAGCAGTGCCTTCATTATCATAATCAGAATTCAGGAAATAAGGAAGTTTGTGACTTTTGGGGATATAATGCAAAGCTCCGTTGCTTTCATCAACATCTTCCAGAGCAATCCAGACTCCAAGCAGCCCTCCCAACGGATAAGTAGTCATGTGGATGCTGTCTGAATGAGTTTTCTGCTGGCTTCCGTTGATAAAATTGATACTTTGAAAAAGTTTGGATTTTCCGTCCAGCAAAACAGATAAAAAATCTAACAGTTCCGGATCACTTCCTATATTTTTAATGATTTCTGAATGGTGAATGGCAAACATCAGCTTTCCTCCGTAAATAAACTTCAAAGTCCCGTCTTTCATCAATTTATCAATTTCAAAATTGATCTGATCTGCCGTTTCCGGAGTAAGGAAATTCCTCAGGATCATATACCCGTTATCGTCGTATTGAAGAGCACTTTCTTTATTTTCTTCAGAAAGCTTGTTAAAAAAAGGAGTTTCCTTAAGCTTTATATAATCTACTGTTCTTTTACTGGCCGGAAGGTGGGCAAAATCTTTACTGGAAATGCTTGAGAAATAGCTCTTATTGATTCCGTATTTTTTATACAATGGAATATTATGCTTTAATTTACTCTTTTTAAACAGGTTATAAAGCATATATGATAATTTGTACTGACGAATCTGTTGTAACATAACTGTTTTACTAAGGATTTTATAAAGTTACGGATTATTACTTAATTAGAACCAATCTAAACAATGCTTTTCATCATAAAAAAGACTTCCCTCTCAGGATAAGATAGGCCAGCTTTTTAAAAAGATTTATTTTTGAATTTTCAATAATGCCATAAGGTCTCAATTGGGGGCGGAATCCCCTGAAAAATTCTTCGATATTGGGAATCTCTCCTCCTTCAAAATCAAAAATATGTGTTTCAATGTTTTCTTTAATGAGATGATCAATCAATACTGATGCTCCTGATAACTTCACATAGTTTTTATCATTGAAATTGCCTAAAAGCGCTACCATATTACAGTCTGAATAAGTAGCAATTACATTGACAATCTTATGCTGATAGTAAAAAGCGGTAAACTTAAGATATCCTGACTTATAAAAGCTTGCAAAAATTCTCATGAATTCAAGCAGATCATGGTCTTTGTTCAATCCTATTGTATTGGATTCAATAAAAGTTTTTGCTTTCTCATAAGGAATTGTTTTGATTTCAGAATCTTTTAAAACTGCTTCATCTAACCGAAGTTTTCTTTTTCTTTTGGGTGAATATTTTGCGTACACTTTCTCATAAGCATCAGGATACAATAAAAAATTCTTTTTGAGTCTGATCTTCGTACGAAGCTGATTGACATCATTGAATGGATAAGCCCGTATCATGTAATTCTTTTCAAGATATTCTAAAAAAGCTTCATTAAGGTCAACATTATCTTTACCGGAAAAAACACCAAGCTGCTGGCAAAGCTTGGGATTATGTACGATTTTCATCCCATATTTTCTTACAAAAGGAACAGGCATTACTGCTTCGTAATCTTTATAAACAAGAATTTCCCAGGGCATTGTAGAAGTAGTATCTAAAAAATGCTTTGTAGCAGAATATTTTCTTTGTTCGGAATTTTCTAAACATAGAGCATATTTTACAAAGTCAATTTCATGGTATTTTAATCTTCTAATCATAATAATCCTGAGTCCGAGAAACTAAAATAGGAATTCTGCGTAACAATAATATGGTCCAAAAGCTGAATACTTAAGGTATTTCCGGCTTCTTTTATTTTCTGTGTGATACTGATATCTTCTCTGCTTGGTTTTAAGCTTCCGGAGGGATGATTGTGTGCAATGATAATTCCTGTTGAAAAATGATCCAGAGCTCCTTTATAAAGAGTCCTTACATCTACAATAGACTGGCTGATTCCACCCTGCGTAAGTTGGGAGATGTGAATCACTTTATTACTGTTGTTCAGGAAGATTGCCCAGAACTCTTCTGTCCGCAGATCGGAAAGCTGGTTTCTAAGAACTGCATAAGCATCATGACTGTTACCTATTACCGTTTTTTCAGGAATTTCCTGTACAGCTCTTCTCCTGCCGATTTCCAGGGCTGAAATGATTGAAATAGCTTTTGTCTCTCCAATTCCTTTAAATTTCACCAGGTCCTGAACGGAAAGCAAGCTTAGCTGATGCCAGCTGTTATCGACAGAGTTTAAAATCTTTCGTGCCAGTTCTATGGCATTTTCTTCCCTATTTCCACTTCCCATGATGATCGCTAACAGCTCAGAATCAGAAAGTGAGCTTTTGCCTTTCTGCAAAAACTTTTCTCTGGGTCTGTCATCTTCTGCAAGAAATTTTATAGCCATGGAAAAATTATGAAATAAGATATTATGAATTAATAGAATGCATATAAGATCATCGGCTTCTTAGACTGATCAATGTATTTAGCGGTTTCTTTAAAAGCATTTACCGAAAGCATAGGACACCCTAAGCTCAGACATGCCGGAGCCTGGGATTCCATATCGGGAACACATCCGTAAGAATGAAGAACAATAGCCCTCTGCATGGCATTACTGTTGGTAGCGTCCAGCCCTGCAAGCCGATAGGCTTTGCCAAACTTTCCTACATAGCTTTCTCCAATGGCATATTTACCCAGCGACGACTGATAAGATCCTTCAGTATTACTGAATTTTAAAGCGTCTGATTTTGGAATAACAGAACCTGAGCCATGGGATACAACAGCCTGCTGTACAATCCTGTTATTTTTCAGGTTATAAATGAAATAGCGGTATTTCCCGGAAGGTATTTTAAAATTGATAAAAACAGCCAGTTCCTGATTATACTCTTTCCCTTTAATATAATTCTTAATTTCCGAAATTCTTGCCTGAGGCACGCCTGGCGAATTCAACTGCTGTGACTCAGCCTTTGAACAGGAAATTACAATTAAAAAAAGAAAAATAAAGTGTTTCATCATCCGGTTTTGTATACTTTTATTCTATGATCATTCCATCTTTCATGACGAGCTTGCGGTCCGTAATTTCTGCAAGATTCGGGTTGTGGGTAACGATCACAAATGTTTGATTGTATTTGTCTCTGAGATCAAAAAATAATCTGTGAAGGTCATCCGCATTCTTGGAATCCAGGTTACCTGTTGGCTCATCTGCAAAAATAATTTTTGGTGAATTGATTAAAGCTCTCGCTACTGCTACCCTTTGTGCTTCTCCCCCGGAAAGCTGATTAGGTTTATGATTCAGTCTCTGTTCTATCTTTAAATCTTCAAACAAAGCATAAGCCTTTTCAATAGCTTCTCTCTCATTAGCCCCGGCAATTTTTGTCGGAAGCAATACGTTTTCCAGAGCGGTAAACTCCGGAAGAAGCTGATGAAACTGAAATACAAAGCCGATATTCTGATTTCTGAATTTTGATAACTGTTTATCATTCATATTGATAAATGATTCTCCTGCTATTTCAATTTCAGTATCATACTTACCGGACTGGGTCGGATGATCCAGCGTTCCTAAAATCTGCAGGAGTGTAGATTTACCTGCTCCTGATTCTCCTACAATAGAAACTACCTCTCCTGTTTTGATGTGAATATCAACTCCTTTCAGTACTTCTAAATTTCCATAAGATTTATGGATATTTCTTGCTTTAATCATGATTCAAAAATAGTGAATTGCCTTCAAATAAAAAACCGCTTTTTGAACCGGTTTATATTTTATTTTGCTTTTAAAGATATCAGATTTCTTTAATCCATTTATATCAGTCTTTTCTATTAATTTTTTTAATTATTTCCTTCAGATTTTTAGTAATAAACTTATAGGTTTTATTTTTTATTGGGTATCTGAATTCAGTTCACAAAAAAACCTCCCGGTTTGGGAGGTTTATTATTTTCAAGTTCAGAAATTACAGTAACAATGTTAATGGGCTTTCTAAATAGGTTCTTAATGTCTGTAAGAACTGAGCACCTGTAGCACCGTCTACTACTCTGTGGTCACAAGCCAATGAAAGCTTCATGGTGTTTCCAACTACAATCTGACCGTCTTTAACGATTGGTTTCTCAATGATTGCTCCTACTGAAAGGATAGCAGAGTTTGGCTGGTTGATGATACTTGTAAATGTTTCGATACCGAACATTCCCAGGTTGGAAATAGAGAATGTAGATCCTTCCATTTCGTTAGCTTTAAGGCCTTTGTTTTTAGCTCTTGAAGCCATATCTTTTACAGCTGCAGAGATCTGTGTATAAGTCATCTGGTCTGTATTTTTCAATACCGGAACTACCAATCCGTCCGGAATAGCTACCGCTACCCCAATGTTGATATTTCCTCTGTGGATGATCTTATCCCCTGCCCAGCTTGAATTTACCTGAGGGTGTTTTCTTAAGGCAATTGCAGTTGCTTTAATGATCATATCATTGAAAGAGATCTTAGTATCCGGCAAAGAATTGATTTCTTTTCTGGCCTCAATGGCTTTATCCATATTGATCTCAACCATCAGATAGTAATGAGGTGCAGAGAATTTACTTTCAGAAAGACGTTTCGCGATAACATTTCTTACCTGAGAGTTAGGCGTCTCTGTATCTTCACCTTGTACAAAACTTACTGCAGCCGGAGCAGCGCTTGCTGCAGGAGTCGAAGCAGCGGGTTTCGCAGCGGGTTGATAGTTTTCAATATCCTTTTTAACGATTCTTCCGTTTTCACCAGATCCCTGAATACTGTTGATATCAACTCCTTTATCCTGAGCCATTTTTTTAGCCAGTGGAGAAATTGCAACTCTGTCCGAAGATGAAGTGTTTGCAGCAGGCGCAGCTTTTTCTTCTGTTTTAGCTTCTGCTTTTTGCTCAGCTGGTTTTGCCGCTGACTGACCAGCAGCCTTCGGAGCACCTACAGCGGAAACATCTGTTCCAGCAGGACCAATGATTGCCAACACGGAATCAACCGGAGCAGCACCTCCTTCTTCTACACCCTGCTTCAATAATACTCCATTGAATTCAGATTCGAAATCCTGTACTGCCTTATCTGTCTCGATTTCAGCAAGAAGATCTCCTTCTTTTACTGTATCACCTACATTTTTGTGCCATTTGGCTACCTTACCCTCTGTCATTGTATCAGAAAGTCTAGGCATTGTAATAATTTCTACTCCAGCCGGAACTTCTGCTGCAGCAGATTCGGTTGCAGGAGCATCAGCTTTAGGCTGTTCTTCTGATTTTTTTTCTTCAGAACCAGCACCTGGAGCAGCAGCTCCTCCTGTTAATCCTGAAATATCTTCTCCTTCATTTCCGATAATTGCCAAAACAGAGTCTACAGCAGCAGCACCTCCTTCTTCTACACCAACGTATAAAAGGGTACCTTCTACTTCAGATTCGAAATCCTGAACTGCTTTATCAGTTTCAATTTCAGCTAAAATATCTCCTTCTTTTACTTTATCCCCTACTTTTTTATGCCATTTTGCCACCTTACCTTCCGTCATCGTATCGGACAGGCGGGGCATCGTAATTACTTCTGCCATAATCTATATTGATTTGAGATCCGAGATTTGAGATTTGAGATTTCAGAAATTTCAAACTTCAAATTTCAAATTAATTTTATTTTTTAGTTTTCTAATTTGTCTAGGAACGGATAATCTTCCTGAGCATATACATACTCATAGATTTTTTCCGGGTCCGGATATGGAGAGTTTTCCATGAACTCAATACACTCTTCAACAAAATCTCTCGATTTGTTATCGATAGTTTCCAATTCCGCTTCAGTAGCCCATCCGTTTTCTAAAATTCTGTGTTTTATCAATTCGATTGGGTCATCATTTTTATGAAGAGCTACTTCTTCTTTAGATCTGTATGGCTCAGCATCAGACATAGAGTGTCCTCTGTAACGGTAAGTTCTTGCTTCAATGAAAGTAGGCCCGTCTCCTCTTCTTGCTCTTTCAATAGCTTCATAAGCAGCTTCTGCCACTTTTTCAGGATCCATTGCATCTACAGCAAGGCAAGGCATTTCATATCCTAATCCTAATTTATAGATATCTTCGTGGTTGGCAGTCCTTTTTACTGAAGTTCCCATTGCATACTGGTTGTTTTCTACAACAAATACTACAGGAAGTTTCCAGTTCATCGCCATATTGAAAGTTTCGTGTAAAGAACCTTGTCTTGCAGCACCGTCCCCGAAGAAACAGATGTTTACGGCCTTTCTGTCGAAATATTTATCAGCAAAAGCAATACCTGCACCTAAAGGAATTTGTCCTCCAACGATACCGTGTCCTCCGTAAAAACGGTGTTCTTTACTGAAAATGTGCATAGATCCACCCATACCTCCGGATGTACCTGTAGCTTTACCACAAAGTTCCGCCATGATTCTTTTAGGATCCACTCCCATCGCCATTGGATGAATGTGACATCTGTAAGCAGTAATCATACTGTCCTTTGTCAGATCCATTGCATGTGTAAACCCGGCAGGGATAGCTTCCTGACCGTTATACAAATGTAAAAATCCTCTGATCTTTTGTTTTAGGTAAAGAGAACGGCATTTGTCTTCAAACCTTCTCCACATTGTCATATCTTCATACCACTTCAGGTATACCTCTTTAGAAAATTCTTTCATGTGTTAGCTCTTGCTTTTTTATGATGAAATAGTTGAGCAAAATTATGAAAAAAACTTTGTTTTTATTCTATACATAGATAACTTTTCGATTTTTCTGTAAAATCTATTTGCGGGCTGAATGGATTATTCTTAATTTTCGAGCCCTGCAGGTCCCGGCAAAACGGCATTATCCATTATTCTTCATTACCATAACATCAATAAAACATGCCTGTTTATCCGGCTTTTATAAAACAGCAAATAAAGATAAAGCATAAGAAATGATTCATATTCATCCATCAATTTGTTTTACTTTTAATTATTGTTAACATAGCTTTTGGTTATTTCACCAGCTTCATTTTTTAATAAATAAAGGTTTAAGTTTTAAAATTCTTTCCTTACTTTTATCAGTGAATGCAACAGAGGGTTTGAAAAACTGAGAAATATTTTACTTCCAAAAAGCTATTGACAATCAAATAAATTCTGCACTATCCGGCTGTTCCCTATCATTGTTCTTACTTGCTTATTGAGGTTATAGTGGTATATTTGATCATTAAACCTGATTATGGAAGGAAAGAAATCTTTATTACTACACAAAACTTCAAAAATCATTTCTGATTTTTTTAATCCTCTGGTATCTCTGATCCTGTTTTTTGTATATATGAGCATCAGGGAATACTCCCTTAAAGATTCCATGCTGTATTTTATCCCTATATTATTAATGATCATTGTGCCGGTAATCATATGGCTGGTTTGGAATGTGAAAACGGGAAGATATACCAACATGGATGTTTCCAACCGTGTTCAGAGAAAAACGCTGTATATATTTATTGCAGTTTGTGTAATTGCCTATCTTATTTTTAATTATATCAGAAACGGATATATTGATCTGGTTATGCTTTTTATTTTGATCCTTCTGTTTGCGCTTCAGATCAGCAATCTGTTTATCAAAAGTTCGATGCATACAGCATTTAATATATTTGTAGCAGCACTGTTTTTCTCTCTTGACTGGAAAATGGGTCTGGTGTGGCTGGGAATCGCAATTTTGGTCGGAATTACCCGCGTTATATTAAAAAGACACACCGTAAAAGAAGTATTTATGGGAGCTGGAATAGCTTTTATGGTATCTTTTATTTATCTTTATTGCAATATTCAATTTCAACATTAGAATACTCTATGAAAATACATCATCTTACTGCCGCAGAAGAAAACTTTATGAAGCTGTTTTGGAAAATGGGATCTTTCTATCTGAAGGACGTTATGGAACAGCATCCGGAACCGAAGCCACATCAGAATACGGTTTCCACTTATTTGAAAATATTAGTTGAAAAAGGTTATCTGTCAACCGTAAAAGAAGGAAGAATCTTCAAATATACTGCGATTGTTCCATTGGAAGAGTATAAAAAATTCCTGCTGAAAGAGCTTTCTCATAACTTTTTCAGTGATTCAGGAAAGGAAATCCTGGAACTTTTATTAAGTGAAAAATTAATTTCCCAGGAAGATATGAAAGGTTATTTTGATCTTAAAATCGAAATAAAGCCTGCTAAAACCGAAGAACCAAAGTTTGAGTTTGCTGAGGAAATCTTAAGTCCGAAAAAGGAGAAGAAGGCCAAAGGAAAAGAGAAAGACAAGGACAAAAAGAAGAAAAAGAAAAAAGATTAATCTTACCCTTAAAAACACCAAATCATGAAAACAAAATTCCAGGAAACAGTAAGCCGGGCCTATGAAGTCATTTTCCGGTATCCTATGATTCTGGTAATGGCTTTACTGGCTTCTATTGGCGCCATATGCATTATTGAAACGGAACACACTGAAATAACCTCTTACATAAAGTTTACCATTTGTGCGTGTCTTGGGATTTCTCTGATGTTTGCGTTAAAAATGCTGTCCCAGAGAATCGGGAAAGAATTACTCTTGCAGGTACTCGGTATTATTTTCCTTGTTGGTTTTTACTTCATCCTGCCTGATAAAAAGTATAATTTTACCGAAGTCTACGCTTATATCATTGCTGTTACGGCACTTCTCTCCCACTTATTGGTTTCTTTCGTTCCGTTTCTGAGGAAAGACAGAGAGCTCAGATTCTGGCAGTATAATAAAAATCTTTTTGTTAGTATCTTTCTTACCGCTGTATTTACAGGAGTTCTGACCGGAGGAGTTGAGCTGGCCATCTTAGCGGCTGATAAGCTTTTTGACTTTAATTTTCATGATAGAATTTATAGAGATACATTTTTTGTCCTGGCTATTTTGGGAAGCAGCTTTATTTTTCTTTTATTTAATGATAAAGGTTTAAATAACCTTGAAAAAGACGGAACTTATCCGGTTGTTTTAAAGTTTTTCACTCAGTTTATTTTAATTCCATTACTGCTTACTTATGCAGTCATTCTTTATTTCTATTCGGCTAAAATACTCATCAACTGGCAGCTTCCAAGAGGCTGGGTTTCTTACCTTGTCTTAGCATATAGTATTGTTGGTATTCTTGCATTGCTCCTGGTACATCCCCTGAAAGAAGAAAACGCAAAATCATGGGTCAGAATATTCTCAAAAGCATTTTACTATACGATTGTTCCTTTAATTATACTGCTTTTTACAGCGATCTTTACCCGAATTCTGGAATACGGTTATACAGAACCAAGATACTTTGTTCTCCTGCTTGCCATATGGCTGTTAAGCGTTGTTATTTACTTTATTTTCAACAAAAGAGCAACCATAAAATTTATTCCGGTGAGCTTATTTCTTTTTGGTGCTTTTGCGCTGGTTTTTCCTTACTTTAATGCATTCAGCGTTGCGAAAAGAAGCCAGAAAACGGAACTTATCAATATTTTAAACCAAAACCAGCTGATCAGTGCTGGTAAAATTAATTTCCAGAAGAAAATTACCGATACAATCCGTAATGAAATTGCCGATAAATTTGAATTTCTGGCTGAAAGAAAGCAGGGCGGATTTTTATCAACTTTACTGAATAAGGAAGATCAGGCTGAATTAGCGGCTCATATTGATTTCGGTACATTTTACAGTATACGATATGATATCCAGAACAGATTTTCAAATGTGAATGTCACAGTAGAAAACAAAACATATGAAATAAACAGACTGTCTCTTGTTCCTGAAAAAAAAGTTGTGGAAATCGGAAACTATCAGTATCTGCTTTCTTTTTACCGCTACAGTAAAGATCCACAAAAACTGAATGATGACCAGTTTGAGCTTACAGACAATCTCATCAAAAAATCCTCATTAAAATTAAGCCTAAATTCCAAAGAGGAAATAGATTTCGGTCCACAAATTATTAAGCTGTTTGATCAAAACAAAAACAGGCAAGGCATCATAAAAGTCCCTGAAATAGCAATGGAATCTGATTTAGGCAAATACCATGTCAAACTTATTTTCAGTGAAATTACACGGGAACTGTATTCTGATAATAACCTGTCAGCCATTTATTATGAAAACGCTTATTTACTTATAAGATTAAAATAAAAAATAGGATATCATGGATATCCTATTTTTTTACTAATGTTACTTTATGATCTCCAAAGTGGAATACCGCCATATAAAAAATATAATCTTAACTCTTTACGGAACCTGACCGGAGATTAAATTTCACAAAAAAAGCGGCTTTTAAGCCGCTTCATTATTTTTACCAACGATTTCCGCCTCCGCCACGGTTGTTACCATAGCCTCCGCCTCTGTTGTTGTTATTACCGTAACCTCCGCTTCTGTTATTATCGAAGCTTCTTCTTGGTTTTTCTTCTCTTGGTTTAGCTTCAGATACGTTTAAAGTTTTTCCGTTGAATTCTTTTTGGTTAAGAGATTCAATAGCTTGCTTTCCTTCATCATCACCCATCTCTACGAAACCGAAACCTCTGGAACGACCAGTTTCTCTGTCTGTAACGATTTTAGCTGATGATACATCTCCAAATTCTGCGAATAGATCGTGCAACTCATACTCTTTAGTTGCGTAATTGATGTTTGAAACAAAAATGTTCATTTTAAATAAATTAAAAAATTAATAAAAATTTGGTATATAAAAGAAAAACAACATAAATTAATGAACAAATATTGATTCCAAATATAAACGTATGCAAGATACAATTAAAAATTTCAAATCAAAGCTTTTTTTACATATTTCTCACATTATGTTGAATCCGGATTCGTAAAACCAACAGACACACAACATAAACAATTGATATTAAACAACTTAAATCCCATCAGCCGATTTGGTTAAATTATTTAACATTTAAGCATTTATCACAACTTTTTTTAACATTTAACGCGCAGAATATATGAAACAGCATACAACCAATTATACCAATACCCTTATTGAAGTCGCTGAAGACTGCCCTGTTTCCCAGGCGCAGATTCCTGCTGAAAAGAAAGAAAAAACACTCGCCAATCTCCAATATGAAAAGCTCATAAAGAATCCCTATCAATATTCTTCAGATGATATTACTTTTGAATGCTATGCCATGAAAAATGACATTCCGGAAAGTGAAAAACAGCATGAAAGAGAAAAGTTCTTCTCCAAAGGACAGCCTTGTCTCCGCTGTTCTCCTTTAGCAAAGCGATATGGATTTGGATTCCATCATAATGCAGAAGGTAAGGTTGCCCTGATTCCTATGGAAAGTAAAGAATATCAAACACTCGTGAATGATATATCCATAGCAAAAACCAAGGCGATGCGTTCCAAAAGGAAATGATTGAGAAAATGAATGATTCTTTTCAGATCAATAAATGCCTTTGTTTTGAAAAGATCAGCTTTTAACAGTAAATTTGTACTGCAAATTATTAAAAGATGAACTACCATACAAGAAAATGGGTAAAACCCGAAGATTTAAATCCTAACCATTCACTTTTCGGGGGAAGACTCCTTCAATGGATTGATGAAGAAGCAGCACTCTATGCGATTATCCAGTTGGAAAACACAAAAGTGGTGACCAAATTTATCTCTGAAATCAACTTTGTCAGCTCTGCCAAACAGGGAGACATTATAGAAATAGGAATTGAGGCTACCCATTTCGGATCTACCTCTATTACATTAAAATGTGATGTCCGCAATAAAATGACTCACCAGACCATTATTACCGTAGATAAAATTGTAATGGTAAACCTTGATGCAGACGGTAATCCTGCCCCTCATGGCAAAACCAGAATCGAATTTGTAAAAGACAGGTTAAACAGCAGCCTATGAAAATTTTCATAAAAAATATGGTCTGCAACAGGTGCATTGCGGCAGTGGAAAACATTTTCCGTAACGCAGATGTAAAGATCACGGATATCCTGCTGGGAGAGGTAGAAACCGAAACTGACATTTCCCCGGAAAAAATGAAGTTTATAGAGAAAGAACTGCTGGATACAGGTTTCGAAAGAATCATGGATTCTGCTCATCAGCTTGTTGAAAAAATCAAAAACCTGGTTATTGTAAAGATCAGCGAGCTGGATATCGCAGAAAATTTCCTGCTTTCTGAATTTTTAAGTTCAAAGCTTCATAAAGATTACAGCTCCCTTTCAAAAACGTTTTCACAGAATGAAAATATCACATTGGAACAGTTTTTCATTCTCCAGAAAATTGAAAAGGTAAAAGAACTCTTATTATATAATGAATTCAACCTTACTGAAATTGCTGGAAAACTAGGCTACAAAAGTGTTCAGCACCTTTCTACCCAATTCCGTAATATAACCGGATTTACCCCCACAGAATTCAAAAAACTTAAAGAGCATCACCGCAAAGCGCTCGATACCTTATAAGCAGGAGTGTTTGAGAATTTATAAATGAAATAGGGATATTTAACTCCCTCACCTAAAAAGTCCTCAAACACTCTCACCTTACCACTCTCAAACTCCCCGACTTAATTTTATAACTATTATCCTTAAATTTATAACAACCTTACTCTTCCATTTTGGAAATTTGTAGTATAAATTTAAAAATCATGGAACAACAGTATAAAATACTCGGAATGACCTGTTCAGGCTGCCAGAAAAAGATTTCAAATCAGCTGAACAGCCTTGACGGAGTGAAAGCCGATGTAAACCTGGAAACCAATACCGCAACCATCACTTCTGACCATGGAGTGAAGCTTTCAGTTTTAAATGATGCCCTGGCAGAAATAGGAAAATACAGACTTGAGGATCCTGATAATTCCGAAAAAACCTTTGTAAAGCCCCAGGATCGTGTATCTCCGTCTTCAGTATACTATTGTCCGATGGAATGCGAGGGAGATAAAGTATATTTCAAACAGGGTGAAAGATGCCCTGTATGCAACATGTATCTTGTGCCAATTGAGGAAAAGCTGGCCAAAGACCCTCATCACAAACCGGTTTATTCTGCAGCCAATCTTCCTGAAAACTTTAAAGACAGCATTGGGAAATATTATTGTCCCATGTTTTGTGAAGGAGATAAAGTGTACGATGAAAAGGGAGACTGTCCGGTTTGTCATATGCATTTGGAACCTGTCACGGAAGAACTTGTTCAGAAAGCAGACCCCCATCAGCATCATTCCCATTCCCACTCTCACAACCATCATGATCACCATCACAGCCACAATCATGAAGCGCCTAAAGTAACAGATGAAATGGCAGGCAGATATTACTGTCCGATGTATTGCGAAGGAGATAAGACTTACGATTCCAATGTCGGATGTCCGGTATGTGGAATGGACCTTGTAAAATACCCTGAAAAGAAAACCGCAAAATACACCTGTCCGATGCACCCGGAAATTATCCGGGATGAACCGGGAGACTGTCCGATCTGTGGGATGGATCTCGTCAGAATGCCTGACAGCGGTGATGATGAAGAGGATGAAACCTATAATATATTAAAAAGGAAATTCATTATTTCATTAGCATTCACCATTCCGGTTTTTATTCTTTCGATGGGAGGAATGTTCATCAATTTCCCTTTTTCCCATCAGGTTCAGGGATTTATTGAGCTTGCTCTGACTCTTCCGGTGATGTTCTATTCCGGATGGTTCTTATTAAAAAGGGGCTGGGTTTCCTTCAAAACATGGAACCTTAATATGTTCAGCCTTATTGCCCTGGGTGTAGCCGCAGCATTTATTTTCAGTATTGCTGCTTTAATTTTCCCGGATATCATTCCGCATGAAATCCGTGGACATAATCATGAAATCCCGCTGTACTTTGAAGCAGTCTGTGTTATTTTAACGCTTGTTATTTTAGGTCAGCTGATGGAAGCTGCTGCCCATAAAAAAACGGGTAATGCCATCAAAGAATTGATGAACCTTTCGCCGGATGAGGCCAATCTTATGGTAAACGGTGAAGAAAAGAGAGTATTGCTTTCACAGGTAAAAATAGGAGATTTATTAAAAGTAAAACCCGGTGAAAAAATTCCGGTAGACGGAAAAATCACTGAAGGCAGTTCTGTTGTAGATGAAAGCATGATCACGGGCGAGCCTGTTCCGGTTGAAAAAAATGCTGGTGACAAAGTATCTTCAGGAACGATTAACGGAAATCAGGTATTCATCATGAAAGCGGAAAAAGTAGGTGACGAAACCCTGCTTTCACAGATCATTAAAATGGTCAATGAAGCCAGCCGAAGCAAGGCCCCCATTCAGAAACTTACGGATAAGGTCTCAAAAGTATTTGTTCCTGTCGTGATCCTTATTGCTGTGCTTACCTTCGTTTTATGGCAGTTTTTCGGTCCGGAAGGAAAAAGAAGTTTATTTGCCTTCGTCAATGCAGTTGCTGTTCTGATTGTAGCTTGTCCCTGCGCATTAGGACTGGCGACCCCAATGTCACTAATGGTAGGAATCGGGAAAGGTGCTAAAAACGGAATCCTGATCAAAAATGCTGAAGCACTTGAGCAAATGAACAAAGTGAATGTTCTGATCACTGACAAAACAGGAACTTTAACAGAAGGGAAACCTTCGGTAGAACATATAGAAACAGTTGGCGGTAATCAGAATCAGATTTTAAAGCTGGCTTTTTCCCTGAATCAAAATTCCGAGCACCCATTGTCCAACGCCGTTATAAAAAGAGCAAAGGAAGAAAATATAACTGCTGAAAAAATAGATCGTTTTGAAAACATTTCCGGAAAAGGGGTGAAAGGAAATATTAATGGAAAAACAGCATATTTAGGAAATGAAAGCCTGCTGACCTCGCATCAGATCCTGATTCCTGAGGCTTTAAAACAAAAAGCAGTAGAAGTACAGTCCAAAGCGCATACGATCTCTTATGTCGCACAAGACCAGCAGGTACTTGGCTTCATTAGTTTTACGGATAAAATCAAGGAAAGCTCCAAGAAAGCTGTTAAACAATTAATGAGCGAAGGCATCGATGTGATCATGATGACCGGAGACAACGAACACACTGCCAAAGCTGTAGCTGATGAATTAGGAATCAAACATTTTAAAGCAAATTGTCTTCCTGAAGATAAGCTGAATGAAGTGAAAAAACTGCAGCAGCAAGGAAAAATAGTAGCCATGACCGGTGACGGAATCAATGACTCCCCTGCCCTGGCCCAGTCTGATGTGGGAATTGCCATGGGAACAGGAACGGATGTTGCCATTGAAAGTGCTGAGATCACTTTATTAAAAGGCGATATCTTAGGGGTAGCAAAAGCAAAGCTTCTCAGCGAAAAGCTTCTCAAAAACATTAAAGAAAACTTATTCTTTGCTTTTATTTATAACGTACTCGGAGTTCCCGTTGCGGCAGGATTATTGTATCCATTCTTTGGAATTCTGTTATCACCGATGATTGCAGCTGCAGCAATGAGCTTCAGTTCCCTTTCCGTGATTCTGAATTCATTGAGATTAAACTCCGTGAATCTGAATATAAAATAGCATTATGAAAAAAGAAAATCTTTACATAGGGTGTTCGGGATTTTATAATAACGACTGGAAAGGGTCTTTATATCCTGAAAATGCCCAAAGTAAAGATTTTCTTTCTTTATATTCAAAAACATTCAACACTGTAGAAATCAATTCCACTTTTTACAGAAAACCGACCTCAAAAACGCTGTCAAAGTGGTATGATGAAACGCCTTATGAATTCAGGTTTTTTATTAAAATTCCAAAATCCGTTACCCATCAGAACCGGCTTGAAAATTCAAAAGAAGAAATTGCCCTCTTTTGCAGTCATATTCAGAGTAATCTGAAGGACAAGCTTTCCGGATTTCTATATCAGCTTCCTCCTTCCTTTAAAAATACTGCAGAAAACACAGAACGTGTTCTCAATGCTGTTGATCCTGCTTTTCTGAATGTCATTGAATTCCGGCATCACTCATGGTGGCAAAAAGAAGTATTTGATCTTTTAAAAAACCATAATATTATTTTTTCCGGAGTAAGCTTTCCCGGTGATCTTCCTGAAGATGTAATCATCAATCATCCCGACATTCTTTATTACAGGCTTCATGGGAACCCTATTCTTTATAAATCTGAGTACAGCAGGGATTTTATGGATAAACTTGCGGAAAAAATTAAAAGCAGTGGGAAAACAGCCTATATATTCTTCAATAACACCTGGGGAACAGCTGCGATTAACAATTCATTGTATTTGAAAAACATTTTAGAGTAAATCCCTTATTTGTTAAAATAAAATAATTCCCCGTTAAATGAAGAATATTGAAACCTTAACAAATATAGAGAAAAGCTATTGGTTTTGTATTTATAAATGTTAAAAAATAAAGAAAAGAAAACCATAAATCAGCAACACTCCATAGAATTGAAATATCCTTTAAAATAAAGTTCTTAAAATAAGCTTAAAAAGAAAAACAGCTGCACAGCATGGCATATAATTTGTTAACTTTCAATTGTTATTTTTAACGATTTTTAACAATTTAAAATTCCATTGTTTTTATGAGAAAAATTTTTGCGGGAAAGTCAAAAAATAAGACTTTTCTCGGGATGTTTGCATTGGTGAGTGCAACTTCGGTTTTATTGAACAGCTGTAATTTCAAGAGTGAAGTGAATACTGACCCCGCCGTCAGTTCACAGGAACATCCTGCCGCAGAAATAGTCCCCAAGATGGACGATGAAAGCGTAGACCCGGATAAAAGAGTGATCTACCTTACCTTTGATGACGGTCCCAACCAGGGCACCGAAAATCTTTTAAAAATCCTGGATAAAAGAAATGTCTGTGCAACTGCCTTTCTTGTAGGGAAACATGCATATGGAAGCAAAAAACAGAAAGATGATCTGCTGCTGCTTAAGCAAAATCCGCTGATAGAACTGGCCAACCACAGCTTTACCCATGCCCACAACAAATACACTGACTTTTATAAAAATGCCAACGCTGTTGTCCATGATTTTGACATCGCCAAAGACAGCCTGAAGCTTACTGATAAAATAGCAAGAACTCCCGGAAGAAATATCTGGAGGCTGAACAATATTAATGTAACTGATATCAAAAGCTCTACTGCAGCAGCAGACGGTCTTAAAAAAGCCGGCTATAAAGTAATCGGCTGGGATCTGGAATGGAGACCTTCTCAAAAAATGACGTTAAAAGGAAGTCATGAAGCCATGATCAAGAAAGTAGACAGTATTTTCTTAAACGATCTTGAGAAGACTTCAAGACACCTTGTTTTTCTTACCCACGATCAGTATCTGAGAGACGCGGATTCCATCAACGAACTGGATCTGTTTATTGAAAAATTACAGAAGAGCAATAAGTTTGTCTTCAGAAAAATCTCTCAGTATCCTAAAATCAACGAGGTTTTAAATTAATAAACATTTTAGGCCTGATATCACTGAACTTTGAACATTCAGAGAATTTTCGGACATTTGTATTTATGAGTATTAAAGAGAACTATAACGCAATAAAGAACCAGCTGCCATCCACTGTGCAGCTGGTTGCTGTTTCTAAAACACATCCTGCATCCGCCGTTCAGGAAGTTTATGATCTTGGACAGAAAGTTTTCGGAGAAAATAAGGTTCAGGAACTGATGGAAAAAGCCCCCCTTCTTCCTCAGGATATCCAATGGCATCTGATTGGCCATTTACAGACCAACAAAGTAAAATATATTGCTCCTTTTATAGATACCATACAAAGTGTGGATTCTGAAAAAGTATTGGCAGAAATCAACAAAGAAGCAGGGAAAAATAACAGAATTATTAAAGTTCTTTTGCAGGTGAAAATTGCGGCGGAAGAAAGCAAATTCGGGCTTGACATTTCAGAAACCAGAGACCTGTTCGGGAAATATATGGATGGACAGTTTCCTAATGTTGAAATTACCGGCTTAATGGGGATGGCCACATTCACGGATGATGAACAGCAGGTAAGAAATGAGTTTTTAATCCTGAAAGCGCTTTTTGACGAATTAAATCAATTAAAAGCATTAAATACTTTATCTATGGGAATGAGTGATGATTTCCCGATAGCAATTGAATGCGGGGCTAACTCTGTGAGGGTTGGATCTGCCATTTTTGGAAGAAGAGACTATTCAAAATAGAATATTTAGGTATAGTTTTTGCTAATAATTGAAACAAAAAATTTAAATTTGCAACTATGCAAAAAATCCTTATAGTAGAAGACGAAAAAGCAATCTCGGGAGTACTTCACAGTATTCTTTCGGATGAACTAACCGATTATGAATTTGTTATTGCCGAAGACGGCCTTGAAGGTTACAAACAGGTAGAAAAAGAAGATTTCGCACTGGTGATTTCTGACATCAAGATGCCTAAGCTTTCAGGAACTGAGCTTTTGAAACAAAGTCTTGCATTAAAACCAGAAACTACTTTTATCATGATCTCAGGCCATGCAGACATTGATTCTGCCGTTTCCTGTTTGAAAGAAGGAGCATATGATTTTATTTCCAAACCAATTGATATCAACAGACTTATTACAAGTGTGAAAAATGCATTGGTAAAGGAAACGCTGAAAAAAGAAAACAAGAATCTTCAGACTGAAAATAAAACCTTAAAGAAAAAAGTAAGCAAAAAATACCAGATGATCGGTACTTCTCCTGCTCTTCAGAAGATCCAGGATATGATCGAAAAGGTAGCTGCTTCTGACGCCAGAGTGCTGATCACAGGACCCAACGGTGCCGGAAAAGAATTGGTCGCCCATGCTATCCATAATCAAAGTGAACGTGCAAGAGGTCCAATGGTAGAAGTAAACTGTGCTGCCATCCCATCTGAACTTATTGAATCAGAGCTTTTCGGACACGTAAAGGGTTCTTTTACGGGTGCTATTAAGGATAAACAGGGAAAATTTGAACAGGCTAACGGCGGTACCATTTTCCTTGATGAAATTGGAGATATGAGCCTTATCGCTCAGGCTAAGGTATTGAGAGCGCTGCAGGAAAGCAAAGTTTCTCCTGTGGGAAGTGATAAAGAAATTAAAGTTGACGTAAGAGTCATTGCGGCAACGAATAAAAATATGCAGAAAGAAATAGAGGAAGGGAAATTCAGAGAAGACCTTTACCACAGACTTTCTGTGATTGAAATTTATGTTCCGCCATTGGATGAAAGAAAGGAAGACATCAAGTTATTGGTTGAGCACTTTGCAGGAATGATTGCTGATGAGCATGGTACTGCTGCAAAGAAGTTTGACGATAAAGCTATTGATGCTTTAAAAGCCCTTTCATGGACCGGGAATATCAGGGAATTAAGAAATGTTGTTGAAAGATTGATTATTCTTGGTGGAAATACTGTTTCAGAAAGTGACGTTGCAAGTTTTGTAAGGAAATAATAAGCTATTATTTACCATATTATAAAAATTTGCAGTGTTATCACTGCAAATTTTTTTTACCCTTATTTGAATCATAAACTATATGAATCTTAAAATATTATGAGCTTTTTAAACAAAAACTATACGAAAGAATGCCTGACTTTGGCTCTGCCTGTGATGCTTACCCAGGTGGGGCAGGTTTCAGTAAACTTATTCGATAATATTATTGTCGGAAAATTGTTGGGTGCCGATGCGCTGGCATCCGTTTCATTGGGAAATGCAGTATTTTTCTCCATATTTGTATTGGCCCTTGGATTTTCATTTGCCATCCCGCCGCTGGTTTCGGAAGCACACTCCAGAGAAGATCATGCTACGATCAACTCTGTGTTCAGCCACGGTTTTATCATCAATATGTCTGTCGGGATTATTCTGATGGCCATCTTATTGCTGGGAATGCCACTTCTCTATCATTCAGGGCAGCCTGCCAAGATTATCCCAGATACGGTAAGCTTCTTAAGTATCATGGTGATCAGTATGATTCCGTTTATGGCATTTCAGACGCTTCGTGAAGTATCTGAAGGACTATCTTATACAATTGGGGTTACAAAAGCAACCATTATTGCCAATATCATCAACATTGCCTTGAATTATGTTTTCATTAAAGGCCTTTGGGGAATTCCGCCGATGGGCGTAAAAGGATCCGCTCTGGCAACCCTGATTTCCAGAATTTTTATGGTTGTTTTTCTTTATTTTGTATTGCTTAAAGAAAAAAGAACAAGGCGTTATATTAAGGATTTTTCTTTAAAAATTCAGGGTTTTTCAAAACAGATGTTTGATAGAATGGTGAAGCTTGGGCTGCCTACAGCTTTACAGATGTTCTTTGAAGTAACGGCTTTCGCCGGAGCAGCATTTATCTGCGGGTTGATTTCTGCCCATGATATTGCTTCTCACCAGATTGCTTTAAGCATGGCTTCTTTCACTTTTAACCTGTGCGTTGGGTTCAGTGTGGCCTCTACGGTAATGATTGGAAGAAAACTGGGAGAACAGAACTTTGTTGAACTGAGAAAAGTAGGAATCAACAACCTGAAGATCGCTTTTATTTTTATGTGCATCTGCGGGTTGGTCTTTATTTTAGGCAGAAATATACTCCCGACTTTCTTCACGAAAAAAGAAGAAGTTGAAGTTATTGCCCTGGCTGCAAAGCTGATGATTATTGCAGCGTTATTCCAGCTTTCTGACGGAATCCAGGTAACAGCTCTGGGAATGCTGAGAGGATTGCAGGATGTGAAAATACCGTCTATTTATACCTTTATTGCGTACTGGGTGATTACGATTCCTTTGGGATATTTCTTCTGTGTTACTTTAGAAATGGGAGCATTCGGAATGTGGATCGCACTGGGATTAGGACTGACAGTATCTGCAGTTTTCCTCGTAAAGCGATTTTTAAATATGTCGGCAAAAAGAATTAAGCAGAATTTACAGACAAAAACACAATAAAACTTAGCGCAGATGTAAAAAACCTGCGCTTTTTTATTATTTTTGGTGTTGATAACCATCAATAGAAATGAAAAAAACACTGATCTTCCTTGCCTTATATGCAGGCTCTTTATTTCAATCTCAAACCAACAGGTTTACTTACGAACTTCAGTACCGCAAAAATATATCACAGCCATATATAACAACCTTTATGAATCTGGATATCAGCCCGGCCTCGATTAAATTTTACGATAAAGGCTTTGCTGATTATGATGAAAAAAATAAAAATGCAAACCAGCAGATTTCACGATACAGCTCAAAAACAGACCAGGTTGTGGAAAGAAAACCGGATTCTTTTAAAAACAACTGGTACAGAGATTTTTTTGATTATTTTGTGGTAAAAACAAATGATGAAATGAAATGGCAGATCATTCAGGAAACCAAAGAATACAATGGTTACAAGCTCCAGAAAGCGACAACAGATTTCGGAGGCAGAACCTGGAATGCCTGGTTTTCCAGCGAAGTGAATATACAGGAAGGTCCATACAAATTCAGAGGTCTTCCCGGTCTCATTTTTATCTTAGAAGATACGGATCAAAACTTTGTCTATAAGCTGATTAAGAATGAAAAACTTACTACAGACTACGATACCCGAGATTTTGTGGAAACGCATTATGGCAAGCCGGCTATCCCGATAACCAATCAGAAATTTAATAAATATATTGAAGATATCTACCAAAATCCTACAAGAATGTTTTCCGAGAGAATAAAGAGCGGAGAAAAGACCAACTTTAAAGATGAAACGATAGAATCTGTAGAAGAACTCAATAAAAAAAAGGAAATACTCCAAAACGGAATCAAAGGCCGTTATATCTATATTGAAAAGGATAAACAGCCTGAATTCAACTGATAATAAGATACAAATAAAGCGGCTTAGGCCGCTTTTATAGTTTTAATTAATTCTTCTTCCCAATATGACCAGGCTTCTTTCTATTCCATCCAAAACAGCAACATTCGGAAGATTTCCCCAATCTTCAAATCCGAAATGCCTGAAGAGTTTTAAACTAGGTTCATTATGAAGGAAAATAAGGGCAACCAGATTAAGTACTCCAAATTTCTCCGCGTTATCAATACAATAGCGGAGAATTGTTTTACCAAATCCTTTTCCTCTACAGGACTCATCAAGATAAATGCTTACCTCTACCGTGCCATTATATGCAGCTCTTTCATGAAATGAACTGAAACTTACCCATCCAATGACATGATCCTGTTCATCTTCAACCACCCAGAGTGGTCTGGTCTGAGGATTGTGCTCTTCAAACCATTTTAATTTGTTGTCTACAGAAACCTCTTCCATGTCTGCGGTCACCATCCTTGAGGCAATTGTTGAATTATAAATGGCTACGATTTTGTTTAAATCTGTCAATTCAGCATTCCTGAACTTTAATTTTTCCATGGACGAATATTCGGCTTAATTTTACACAAAAATACTAAATTTTAAAAACACCCTGGTAAAATCATAATAAATAATTCAATTTAGCCGTTTACAGAAACCTACCCCTAAAAAAATCATGCTTAAAAAATAATTTTCGTAAAAAAAAAAAAAAAAACAATCAAACTTAAGAATTGAAACTTATAATTATTATTTGCTTAAAAATTTCATTTTTTACATTAAAAACTATTTTAAGTCTTTTAAGATTCTGTTCAGGCTTCTTACTGTAATTCCAAGGTAAGCGGCCATATCTTCTTTTGAAATCCGGATTCCTTCTTTGGCCTGCATTTTCAGTAATTGTGTTAAAGTATGTTCTGTTGTATAAAGCTGTTGATAAGACGCCCTGCTGGAAGTATTGATAATTCGTTCCGCAAAAATATCCAGCAATAAATGATTCAAAGCAATATCATTTTTAAGCAAAAACCTGAAATACGGAATGGCAATCTCATATACGGAAACTTCGGTTAGTGTTTCGATACTGCATAGGCACGGTGTATTTTTGATCATCTCTATTTCCCCGATAATTTCACCGCTTCCGGAAAACTCTACGATATATTCTTTTCCGTTTTCTTCCGTAAAATAGCATTTGGTAACTCCTTCCTTAATAATCATAGGTTTGAGAAGAAACTGCCCTTGTACCAGAATCTGCTCTCCTTTGGGATAAGATTTCAACAAAATGTCTTTCCCGCTCTCCTGTTTATGATAAAGCGCTTCAAAGTAGCTTAAAAATGTCTGATTGGTGCGTAACATATTGATCCGGGACAAATGTCCTTTGCTTGTTGGGTTTTTATACTGAATTTTGAGATCAGAAAATTACAAAACAAAAATGAATAATCATATCACAACCATTGCATTTGACGCTGATGATACCCTTTGGATCAATGAGCCGTATTTTCAGGAAGCAGAAAAGGAGTTTTGCATGCTGCTCGAAAATTACCTTCCACAGCATTCTGTATCACAGGAACTGTTTAAAACAGAAATGCAGAACCTCCATTTATACGGTTACGGGGTAAAGGGTTTTATGCTGTGCATGATTGAAACCATCAGCAGAGTGTCCAATAACACGGCACCATTGGAATTGGTAAATAAAGCCATACAATTAGGACAGGAACAGCTTCAGAAACCCATTGAACTTCTGGATGGGGTTACAGAAACCCTTGAAAGTTTAAAAGGAAAATACAGACTTGTTGTTGCCACAAAAGGAGATCTCCTGGATCAGGAAAGAAAGCTGAAAAAATCAGGATTACAGGAGTATTTCCACCACATAGAAATTATGAGTGATAAAAAGGAGCACGATTATAAAAAGCTCTTGAAGCACCTCGACTGCAAACCTGAAAATTTTATAATGCTTGGAAATTCTATTAAATCAGATGTTTTGCCGGTGTTGGAAATCGGAGGTTTTGCAGCCCATATTCCTTATCATGTCACATGGAGCCATGAACAGCATGATGTTAACCTGGAACATCCGAATTTTATGGAGCTTAAGAGTGTTGATGAAATTCTGAAATATCTTTACTCTTAAACCATTAAGATTTATTTAATCAAAAAGAGACTGTTTATGATAAACAGTCTCTTTTATAATTTATTTTTTCAGACACTTTTCAAGGAACTGATCCTGTTCCCATAAAAGGTGTAAGATATTTTCTTTTGCCTGATATCCGTGGGCTTCTTTTGGAAGAAGGACCATTTTTACAGGAGCTCCCAGATTTTTCAACGCCTGGAAGTATCTTTCAGTCTGTAAAGTGAAAGTTCCCGGATTGTTATCTGCATCACCGTGGATCAGAAGTAGCGGTGTCTTCATTTTATCTGCGTGCATGAACGGGGACATCGTGTTGTAAATCTCCGGAACATCCCAGTAATTTCTCTGCTCACTCTGGAATCCGAAAGGTGTCAGCGTTCTGTTATAAGCACCACTTCTTGCAATTCCGCACGCAAAAAGATCAGAATGTGTCAGAAGGTTTGCCGTCATGAAAGCTCCATATGAATGTCCTCCTACAGCTACTTTTTTTCTGTCAATATACCCCAGATGATCCACTGCATCAATGGCTGCCGCTGCATTTGCTACCAGTTGCGGGATAAACGTATCATTCGGTTCCGTTTTTCCTTCACCAATAATAGGGAAAGCAGCATCATCAAGAACAGCATATCCTTTTGTGGTCCAGTATACAAAAGATCCGTAAGACGGGAATGTAAATTCATTAGGGTTCTGGGTGTTCTGTCCTGCTGTATTTTTATCTTTATATTCTGTCGGATAGGCCCAGATCAGTAACGGAAGCTTTTCTTTTTTCGCTTTTCTGTCATAATTAGCAGGAAGATAAAGGGTTCCTGTTAAGGTAACGCCGTCATTTCTTTTATAAGTGATCACTTCTTTGTAAACGTCTTTGATGCTTTCAAAAGGATTTGCAAAGTTGGTTACAGCTTCCGCCTTATTAGATTTAATATTCTTTTTAAAATAATTCGGATACTGGCTTGGAGACTGCTGAGTCGTTAAAATCTCTCCCTTTGAAGGATTAAGGATGTCTACGATGGCCTCTTTGGCATTTTTAAGGTTGGAGGTATAAAGCCTTTTCTTCTTCAATGATTTAACATCCATTTCATCTATGAACGGGTGCTGACCGTCTTTGGTAAACCCATCTCCTATCAGGTAGGCTTTTCCGCCTTTCATATCCACTACATATCTCCCGTATTGATTTTTCGTTGTGTTAAAATTCCCGGGATCGCTGTAAACATCCTGATAATTTCTGTCATCAAAAACTTTAGATTCTCCGTTATTAAGATCTATAAGGTATGATTTTGTATTTCTTGTATCGTACCAGCCTTCAGAAACAATGGCATAATGATCATTGGTCCAGACTACATCCTCATATCTCTGCTTTGTTTTAAAGAAAGATTTCGGAGCCGCAGTAAACGGTGCTTCCCATGTAAATATCTCATCTCTGTAATCTGCTGATTTAGACTGATCGCCCCCGTCCAACGCTTCAGCATAGGTAAGAGTAGCCGGTGCATCATTTCTCCATGTCATGTCTCTTTTTCCTGTTCTTACTGACGAAAATCCTTTTGGCATGATTTCATTTAAAGGAACTTCATTCACTGTTTTTACAGCATTTCCCTTCATATCATATACAATCGTTGCTGATGGAAATCTGCTAAGCGGAACAATATAGGAAAACGGCTTTTTAATTACTGTAGCCATCAGGTAATTTCCGTCAGGAGAAAAGCTTAAGCCTGCAAACATATCCTGATCTTTGAATTTCTTAAGGTTTCCTGTAAGATCTGCATTATAGAGTTCAGAAGCAGTAAGCGTTTCAAAGTTTTTTTCGTCCTGAGGATTTTTCAGAAGATCCTGGTAAGTTCTGTTCTGGGAAACTTTACCGTCAGCTGTTGAAACAATCGGGCCTGTAGGAAGATCTTTGGCCGCATCTATAAGGACTGGTCTGTTTTGCGGCAGTGTTCTGATCAGAAAGCTTTGAGAGTCATTATACCATAGATAAGGCATTCCTAAATTGGCATTCAGATTGTCAGCTGTAATTTTTTTTGCAGAAGCTGTTTCCATATCTACAACCCATAGTTCTACTCCTTTACTTGTTGTATTGGTAAAAGCCAGTTTCTTTTCATCCGGAGAAAATGAAACGTAGGCAATTTTCGGATTGGAAGGCAGATTTTTTACCTGAATCTCATTCTTATCATTGATCTTTCTGATCTTCAGATTATTTGAGTAGGTCATGCTGCTTGAGATGTTGGTAACCGGGTTGATTCTGAGTCCGCCAAGTTTCATTTCATTCTGGCTCAGATCTTCCAGTGTTTTATATGTTGGACGATATGTAAAAACCACCCAGTCTTTTTTGCTGTTCATCAGAACAGATGGAGGTCTTTCATAATCTGCAAGTTTTAAAATTTCAGCAGAAGGTTTCTGGTATGTAATATTTTCCTGTGCATCGTAAAAATTGAGAAATGCCAGAAGGCAAATAGTCAGTTTTATCTTCATATAATTCATTTTCTACGAATGTAGTGAATTTTAACAGATTTCTAACATTAAAAAATAAGACTCTTTTTAGTGTCATATTTTTTTTTTTACTACATTTACCTTACAAATTAAAATAATATGAAAAATTTAAGAAAACTAACAAAGAGAAATCTTAAGACTATTATCGGAGGAAATGCTCCATTGTGTGATACAGGATATGTTGCTTGTATAGTGGACAGAACACCAACAGGTTCTCCTATATGGGATTGTTTGCCTTCTTGCAGACCTTAAAACAAAAAGGCACTTCAAATGAAGTGCCTTTCTTTATTTTTGTATTGTTTTATCTTGTAAATTACCAATCTGAAGCTCTTTTCCTTTTTTCTATCATATGATCTACAGAAACTTTTCCGGCTCCGATTACCAGGAGTAGAAGATAAACAGAAAGATAAACCAATGCCAGTTCTCTTTTTTCAAAAGGATCTCCCCCATGCACTATAAAGCCTGCAATGACCATGGTAAAAATCAGAAACCCCAAAGCAACTCTTGTAAAAAGTCCTAATATAATTAGTATTGAACAGACAAACTCAGCAAAAACCGTAAGAATTAGTGATATCTGTGGTCCCAGCCCCATAAAATCGAAAAACTCGATTTTACCGCCCTCCAATAGCATCTGAAGCTTTGGAAAACCATGAGAAAGCATTGCAAAACCAACAAATACTCTCACCACCAATAAAACAATATCTTTAGGTATTGAGCCTGAATTTGAATTATTATAGTTCATTTACTAAAAAATTTATACTAAGGTAATAAAAATCTTTTAATACAACGGGATTCCGGGCATTTTAGTTTATCTGTAACCGAAATTTTTGAGATCTCTGTCATTCTTTCTCCAGTCTTTTTTCACTTTTACAAATAAGTTCAGATGAATTTTTTTGGTGAAGAATTTTTCAAGGTCCAATCTTGCTTCAGTTCCTACTTTTTTGATGGCTTCTCCTTTATGGCCGATAATAATTCCTTTCTGGGTATCTCTTTCTACATAAATAATGGAATCAATAAAAATAATTCCTTCTTTCTCTTTGAACTGTTCTGTAACCACTTCTACAGAGTATGGAATTTCTTTATCATAATTCAGAAGAATTTTCTCACGGATGGTTTCGTTGACAAAAAATCTCTCAGGCTTGTCTGTGAACTGATCTTTATCGTAGTAAGGAGGATTCTCAGGAAGTAGCGATTTTATTTTAGGTAAAATAACTTCTGTATTGAAGGCATTCAGAGCAGAAATAGGCAGAATTTCCGCCTTTGGGATTCTGTTATGCCACTCTTCCACCAATTTTTCAAGACCTGCCTGATCCGTCTGATCTACTTTGTTTAGCAGAAGAAGTACAGGTACAGGAATTTTATTCAGTTTCTCAATTAAAAATTCTGACGGTTCTGCTTTATCGGTAACATCTACAATAAACAGGAAAACATCAGCATCCTGCAGGGAGTCTTTTACAAAGTCCATCATTTTTTCCTGCAGCCCGTATTTTGGGTCTAATACTCCGGGAGTATCAGAAAATACGATCTGAAGATCATCTTCATTATAAATACCAAAAATTCTGTGACGGGTTGTCTGCGCTTTCTGCGTTACAATCGCCAGCTTTTCTCCCATTAATTGGTTGAGCAAGGTCGATTTTCCCGCATTGGGCTTTCCAACTATATTTACAAATCCAGCTTTGTGCATAAAAATTATATTACGAACTGCAAAGTTAGTAAAACAAAATCGGTCTTTACAGTTAATCTCAATATTTAAAAGAAAAAAGAGAATTATATAACCTTAAGTGGCTGTAATAAAAGAAATTTTTAAACAGATACAAAACGGATATTTTGCAGGATAAAAAAAATACCCGAATATTTTGTATTGCATTACCCAAAACTGATATTTTTGAAAATTAGAATTCATCTTTATGAATATAGACCAGATTCTTGATCAGATTTACCTTCTTCCTGAGGCATCAAAAAACAGTTTAAAAAAGTATATCACTGAAGTTTCGCATCCTAAAGGTTTCTGCCTTATGGAAGCGGATAAAGTGGTTCCCTATCTGTATTTTATCCGGAAAGGAATTGCGCGTGCCTATTCTTCAACATCTGATAATGATATTACATTCTGGTTTGGAAGCGAAGGCCAGTGCATATTATCTATGAAAAGCTATGTAGAGGATAAGCCCGGCTATGAAAGTATTGAGCTCCTGGAAGACTGCGATTTGTACAGAATGGAAACGGAGAATCTCAAAAAGCTTTTTAATGAGGATATTCATATCGCTAACTGGGGACGAAAACTGGCAGAAGCTGAGATGATAAAATCTGAGGAGCTGATTATTTCCAGACAGTTTAAAACTTCTTTGGAACGTTATAAAGATATTATGACCTATCAGCCTGAATTGCTTAAGAGAGTTCAGCTGGGTTATATTGCTTCTTATCTTGGAATTACCCAGGTAAGTTTGAGCAGAATAAGGGCGGAGATAAAATAATTTTGATTTTGAGGATGGAAGAAGGAAGTTATGATAGTCCATTAAGGAATCCTGCTCATTTTTATAAATTAATGCTTCTAAGAACTTTATCTAAAAAATGTTTGCTAATTATCTTATGCAATAACTTCCAGCTTCATTCTTCCAACTTCCATTTGCTTTCATTTTTTAACAATTGTAAAATTTTTTCTGCATCCAAATTCTGAACTTTGCAGTAGAAAAATTTAAAAAATGAATTGGATTATTTTAATTGTAGCCGGGTTATTTGAAGTGGCATTTGCATCGTGTCTGGGAAAAGCAAAAGAAACTTCCGGAACAGAATCCTATTACTGGTTTGCCGGTTTTCTGGTAACAATGACTATCAGTATGCTTTTACTGATTAAGGCAACCCAGACTTTGCCTATCGGGACAGCTTATGCGGTCTGGACGGGTATCGGAGCGGTGGGAACTGCTTTAATGGGAATTATCTTCTTTAAAGATCCTGTAAGTTTTTGGAGAATATTTTTTATTGTAACCCTTATTGGCTCTGTAGTAGGTTTGAAAGCAGTGTCTTCATCACACTAAAAAAACACAGGATTTCTATCAATATTTAAAAAATAAAACCCGTCTTCATAATAGAGACGGGTTTTTTGTTTATTTCAAATCTTCATTTTAAATTATACTGACAAAACAGATAAAGAAGAAATTCTTTTATATCTTTACCGGAAACTTTTAACCTATGAAGAAATTATTATTCCTTTTAGCGGGCAGCTTATTGACTGCCCAGCAAACTTCTGAGCTGCTTTCCAACAACTGGTATATTTCCAAGATGGTATCTAACACCGGCCAGACAACCAATACGCCTTTAATAGATAACGGAGTTCCTGCTACCACATTCAATTCAGCGGGAGGTACAAGCTATGTTATTAATTCAAGGTATTATAATACATCCATGATGAGTTTTGGAGTTATGCCTGGAAGCAACAATCTTATCAAAACAGCCAGCTCATGTACCCTTTTGTTTTATAATGGTGGAAATGCACCCGCTGTTCGTGCCTACGATCAGAAAAACTGTGACACTTACGTTTCAGGAGCCTATGCATCTATATACAGCTATCAGATTATCACAAACGGCAACCTCAAAACACTTATAATTACGGACCCTTCAGGAAATAAGGTCCATTATAATAATACGTCCCAACTAAGTACTAAAGAAATTGATGCCGCTTCAAAAACGTTTAAAGCATATCCAAATCCGGTAAAAGAGATGTTACATATTGAAAATATTGAAAGAAATCTTCGGCTTAAGATTTATGATCTTTCCGGAAAACTGGTATTTGAAACTATAACGGGTGGTGTTAATATGTCCATTGACACAAGCAGTTTTCAAAAAGGGCAGTACATTTTAGCTCTTGAAAATTATAAATCTTATCCTTTTACAAAAGAGTAACAGAAAATAAAACCCGTCTTCAACAATTGAAAACGGGTTTTATTTATTTTTTATAAACTACAGGCAAGATCTCATTGTGTCTCAGCCCGTATTTTTTTATTTCTTCTTCAGAGAATTTCTGTGAGTAAAAATTAGGCTCTGTTTCAAAGCCAGCTTTTCTTAAGCGGTCAAAATAATCCATCCCATACCAGCGGACATGGTCGTATTGTCCGAAGTGTTTCTGGCGTTCCTTAGGATCTTTAATGGTAAAATCTTCATAGGTTTTCTCCAGTGAATTTTTCATCGGAACCTGAAGAATTCCCCATCCGCCGGGCTTTAATACCCTGTACAGCTCACTCATTGCTTTTGCATCATCTTCTATATGTTCCAGCACATGATTACAGAAAACAATATCAAAACTTTCATTTTCAAAAGGCAGGTCCAGGATGTCAGCCTTGACATCTACAATGGGAGAATATAAATCTGCCGAGATATAGTTAAGATTGCTCATCCTTTTGAACTTCCTTAAAAATTCCTGCTCAGGAGCAATATGCAGAACTTTATAATTTTTAATGAAAAAATCTGTTTCATTCTGAAGATACAGCCACATCTGACGGTGTCTCTCCAAACTTAAGGTTCCTGGGGACAGGGCATTTTCACGCTGCTTACCATACCCGTAAGGAAGGAATTTTCTATAAGATCTTCCATCAATAGGGTCGTAGAACTGATCTCCTTTGAAAAACTGATAAATAAGCGGCCTTGCCCAGATGCTCATTTTAATAAGCATCGGACGTGGAATTTTATTCAGTAAAAGCTTCGTTAATTTTTTCATTAAAAATCCAGTTGGAACTGCTTTTCTTCATCACTTACAATCCCTAAAGCTTCATATACATATTCAAATGTTGAAAGCAGTACCGGCTTACCGTTGATTACCGCTACGTCATGTTCAAAGTGGGCGGATGGCATGTTATCTAACGTAGTAACCGTCCAGCCGTCATTATGGAATTTCACTTTTTCAGTTCCCATATTAACCATCGGTTCTATAGCAATTGCAAGACCGTCTTTAATTACTTTTCCGCTTCCCTGTCTTCCATAGTTCGGAACCTGCGGATCTTCATGCATTTTTCTTCCTAAGCCGTGTCCTACAAGTTCTCTTACCACTCCATACCCTTCTTTTTCACAGTGTGCCTGGATCGCGTGGGAGATATCTCCTATTCTTTTTCCTCTGATACACTGCTCAATCCCCTTATATAGAGATTCCTTGGTCACCTGTAGTAATTTTTTAACTTCCGGCTTTACTTCCCCGATTTCAAAAGTATAGGCATGATCTCCCACAAAACCGTTAAGAATAACTCCACAGTCTACGGAAAGAACATCTCCTTCTTTTACTACATCGTTGTTCGGAAAGCCATGAACCACCTGCTCATTCGGAGAGATACAAAGAGAATTCGGGAATCCTCCGTACCCTAAAAATGCAGGCTCAGCGCCATGATCTTTAATAAAATCATGTGCCAGTTTATCTAAATATAAGGTAGTAATCCCCGGTTTAATTTCTTTTGCCAGCATTCCCAATGTTTTAGAAACCAATCTGGCACTCTCCTTCATCAGACGCAGTTCGTCTATCGTTTTTAATTGAATCATCGTATATAGATATTAGATATTAGATGTTAGAAGTTAGACAACAGCGTTATGCTTATTTTTACTTCCTATCACCTATTGAACTTTCTACTATAAATTATAAAAGATCAAAAGCACTTGATATTAAAAAGCTAACTTCTAATATCTAGCTTCCAGTTTTCTATATTCTACCAAAAAAGTCCTTTTTTCTTTTCTTTTTTAAGTTTTGAATAGGCAAGAACTTCTTTTCCTTCTACACGGAATTCTATTCTTTCCTGAATAATGTTATAGATCTCACCCCAGCCTGGGAATCCTCCTAAATTTCTGTCATCAATAAACCAGTCAGCATCTAATTTTCTGGACTGTGTTTCGGGATCAAAAACCTCTCCTTCAAAGCTTGAGTTCACAGAATAGAACTCTATTCCGTTTTTCCTGCAGAATTCTACAGCTTCATCCAACGTTTTTCCGTGTCTGTACGTCCAAAGTATAAGTCTGTATCCTTCAGCCTGAAGTCTTTTTAAAGTTTCGAATGCAAAAGTTTTCGGTTTTCCGATTGCCGGGTAGGCATCATCAACAATAGTCCCGTCAAAGTCAACAGCAATCTTTTTATTATTTAACATTTTGTTATTTTTTAGCTTTGCAAAGATAAGAAATAAAAAGAGTGCCAAAAAGAAAGGCACTCAATACTTTTTATATTTAAATAATAATAAAGTTCTTATCAGCTCTTTACCCAGCTAAACTGGAACTGAAGATCCGGAGTAGAAACCCTGTCTGTGATCTTCTGAAGTCTTGCAGGAAGCTTCATCAGGTATTCCTGAGCTTTTTCTGCTTTTTCTGTAAGGCCTTTTACGTGCTCAATTTTCCATTCATCCAAAAGGTCTTTCATGATATTGATATAATCCTGGCCTGTGTATACCATACATCTTTGTGCGGCATCTGAGAAATGTCCCCAAAGCTCTCCAGCTTTTTGTCCGGATTGTCTCATTAAGTGAGCAGGCATTACAATTTTCTTACGCATCATATCTTCAAACGCAAGAATCATTTCTGAAGGATCTATTTCAAGAATTTTTGCCACGAAATGCTTGTAGGCTTTAGCGTGTCTTGCTTCGTCCGCAGCAATGACACCGCACATTTTTGCCAGCTTTCCGTTTCCGGATTGTTTTGCCAGCGTTCCTACTCTTCTGTGGGAGATATTGGTTGCTGTTTCCTGAAAGCTTGTATAAATGAAGTTTCTGTACGGGTCCATGCTTGTTCCCAAATCAAACCCGTCATTGATAAGATATTGGGTAGTGATCTCAACCTCTCTCATGTTTACTCTTCCACACAGGTAAAGATATTTGTTTAATAAATCCCCGTGTCTGTTTTCCTCAGCGGTCCATGCTCTTACCCAGTTGGCCCAGCCTACTTTTTCTTCCTGATTGATTCCGTCAACACCCATCAGCCAGGACTCATAGGAAGGAAGTGCTTCTTCTGTGATACAGTCACCGATTAATGTTACGAAAAGATCGTAAGGCATTTCACGGGCAAATGTCTGAATTTCTTCTAAATCGTGTTTAAATTCTTCGCTTGACGGATCTGGCAAATAATCGGAGGGCTGCCAAATTTTTTCAATTGGCGTTAAAAATTTATCAAGAAAAGAAGACACTTCCTTTTCCAATATCCCCATTACTTCTTTCCTTACAAGCTTTTGATACATTTTACTATTCAGTTTTAATTTACTTTAATTTACAAAGATATGATTTATTTATTATTTGGCGCATAATAAAGTATGCAACTCATACCTTATCTGACATAAATCATAAAAAAAATGCCACTATAAAGATATAACGGCATTTTTATTCGGATATTATTGAATTTTAATTAACCAAAACTTCTCCTGTCATCGCATGTGGTATTTCCACTCCCATTACTTTAAGGATGGTAGGAGCTACATCACCCAGTTTTCCGGGTTTTAAATTCCAGTTATGATCTTTGTCCATAACGATAAAAGGAACCAGGTTCGTAGAATGCTGGGTATTCGGGGTTCCGTCAGGATTGATCATGACATCTGAATTTCCATGATCGGCAAGGATGAAAACAGCATATCCGTTTTCATAAGCAGCTGTTGCTACTTTTTCAATGCACTGATCTACAACCTCAGCGGCTTTTACTGCTGCTTCAAAGACGCCTGTATGGCCTACCATATCTGTATTGGCGAAATTTAAACAGACAAAATCAGCGGTTCCCTGCTCCAGTTCAGGTACAATTGCATTGGTAATATCGTATGCTGACATTTCCGGTTTTAAATCATAAGTAGGAACGTCTTTCGGGCTTGGGCATAAGAGTCTTCTTTCTCCCACAAATTCCTCTTCTCTTCCTCCTGAGAAGAAAAAAGTAACGTGAGGATATTTCTCTGTTTCTGCGATTCTGATCTGGGTTTTCCCATTTTTCTCAAGGATTTCTCCCATGGTTTCCGTCAGTACATTTTCATCAAAAACGACCTGTACATTCTGGAAGGTTTTATCATAGTTCGTTAATGTAATATAATACAGGTTCAGTTTCTTCATTCCAAACTCAGGGAAATCCTTTTGGGAAAGAACTTCTGTAATTTCTCTTCCTCTGTCTGTACGGAAATTAAAACAGATCACCACATCATCTTCAATGATTCTTGCTACCGGCACCACATTTCCCGTAGCGGTAGTGTTCATTAAAATAATAGGTTTCAGGAACTCATCGGTAACATTATTATCATAATACATTTTAATGGTTGCCAAAACATCCGTTGTCTGTTCTCCTATTCCTTCTACAAGGGCACCGTACGCTAATTTCACACGTTCCCATCTTTTATCTCTGTCCATCGCATAGTATCTGCCTACCACTGTTGCCAGCTTTCCGGTAGTAGCTTCCATATGCTTCTGAAGTTCGTCGATAAATCCTAATCCGGAATGCGGATCACAGTCTCTGCCATCAGTAAATGCATGAACAAATACATTTTCATTTAAACCGAATTCTTTTGCAGCTGTCAGTAATCCCTTCAGGTGATTGATATGTGAGTGTACGCCTCCGTTGGAAACCAATCCTATAAAGTGTACTTTTTTATTTTCTTTCCTGGCATAATCAAAAGCATCCTGGATTACTTTTTCCTGTCCCAGTGTTCCGTTTTCAACCGCCATATTTAGTTTTACCAGGTTTTGGTATACTACTCTTCCGGCACCCAGGTTCATGTGTCCTACTTCAGAGTTTCCCATCTGTCCGGCCGGTAAGCCTACAGCCAATCCGCTCGCTTCAAGCGTCGTATGCGGAAATTTTTGGTAACAGCTGTCTATGAATGGTGTATTTGCTTTATCTATTGCAGAAACGTTTGGGTTTGTTCCCAATCCCCATCCGTCAAGAATGGCCAGTATTGCTTTTTTCGACATTTTGTAAAAACTTTTGTTATACAAATTTACCTAATTTCCTATGAATAGAAGAATTTGAAGTCCTGAATTTTACTGATTGCTTATCATCAGGGGATATCACAGATAATCAAACCCTGTCAAGATTTAAACCCTTGACAGGGTTGAAAAACTGAAATTTCGTGATTATTTCAATTCATTATCGGTAAATCTTTTTAATTTTGCGGTATGGATTTACGAGATCAATTGAAGAAGCTTTTTCCTGATCATGAAGAGCAGGATTTTGAGATGCCTGAAGAAGAATTCAAGCAGAAAGAGCCTTTGGTATGCAAATTTGAGAAGAAAGGAAGAAACGGTAAGCCTGTAACCATTGTTGAAGGCTGGGAAGGCAGTGAGGAAGACCTTAAAAAAATCTCAAAGAAAATAAAAACCACCTTAGGCATAGGCGGCTCTGAGAAGGATGGAACGATTATCATTCAGGGAGACAACCGTGATAAAATAATGAATATCCTTAAAGAAATGGGATATAAAACCAAACGTGTTGGCGGATAGTTCTAGAAATAGATCTGGGTTTCCGGCAGTAAGGTTTTTAAATTTTCAATAGTAGATTTTTCTATAGGATTTCCTGTAAGAATCAATGTTTTCAGATTTTTAAGCTGTTTGATTTCTACAGGAATGTCTTTCAGATTATTGTTGGCCAGATTCATGCTGACGATATTTTTAAGCCCTTTTACTTTGGGTGAAATTTCTGTGATATTGTTTCCGCTTACATTCAAAAATTCAAGGTTTTTTGCTTTGAAAAGATTCTCCGGGAGTTTGATGATAGCGTTCTGCTGCAGTTCAAGATATTTCAGATTTTCAGGAAAAGATAAATTACCAAGATCATTGATCTGGTTCTCTGAAAGGTTCAGGAATTTAAGATTTTTGATCTGATCAAGCCTGTCTGCAATAAAGCTGATCTGGTTTCCCTGGAGGTTTATTTCTTCCAGTGCGGGAATTTCCATAAGAGCTTCAGGAAAGGTATTCAGGTTGTTGGCATCAAAATGAACCACTTTCAGGTTCTGAAGTTTTGCAAGATTAGGATTAATGTTTGTCAGGCTGTTCAGATTCATTGAAAAAGTGTTCAGCTTCTTAAGGTTACTTACCTCATCAGGAATATATTTAATGCTGTTTTCATTCACATTTAAAATTTCCAGTTCTTTTAAGGCAAAGATTTCCTGATCCATTTTCTCAAGCTTATTCGCCATAATGTTTAAAAAGAATAATGAATCCAGTTTCACAATCTGTGGAGGAAGATTGAACAATCCCTTTTGTCTGAAGCTTATACTGTAAACCGTTTTTTTACTGCTTAAAGCATCTTCAATATTGGTAAAAGTGGGATATTTCACCGGATCAATCTGTGCCTTGACCTGGAAAAGTGACAGTATGGAAATAAGTAAGAAAAGCTTTTTCATAAAAAATAAAAGGTCTGCCGGCAACCGGAGCTGCCGACAGACAAGAATTATAAATAATTTATTTCTTTACAATTTTAACTGTTTTCTGGAATCCTCCTTCAGCTTCAATATTTAAAACTAAAACTCGTGATCCTTCCAGCTGCTGTGTGAAATCAAGGTCCAATACTTGGTTTGTTCCGTTGAATTTCTTCGTATAAACGATTTTCCCGTCCATGCTGTAAGCTGTCACAGCAATATCTTTCAATCCTTTTACAGAATTTATTTTTACAATTCCTGAAGTTGGGTTTGGCGCTACCGTTACTGTATTCTCTTCAATTCTGGTATCAATAGTTCCTAAAGTTCCTTCGGTTCCAAGATTATTTTTAAGAGCGATAACAATAGTTGCTGATTTTCCTTTATAATCAATCGTATTTCCTGTTGCGTCTACGTCTGTAGAGATCGTTGAATCCGGATGCTGAATAGAGAAGAAACCGAATTTATGATCAGGCGTAAATGTCAGTCCTGTAGGTTCTGCACCTGCCGGCATTGATGCGAATAGTCTTACTTTAGGATTGGCTTGTGTATGATCCGGAGCAATAACCCAGATGTAGTTTTTACCTCCATCCTGAAGCACCCAAAGGTTTCCGAGTTCATCAAAGGTAAGGTTGTCATTCCCATCAGCCCATACTTCAGACTTCACACCCTGAGCCGTATTGAAAGAATACACTGTAGACCCTCCACCAACGAAAGTCTCTACCTGAGAAGCGGTAGTTCCGTTATCCTGTAAACGGTATACTCTGTCTAAACCTTTTGATGTAAAATAAATTTTCCCATCCAGCGGGCTGATATCCACATCTTCAATACCGTTAAATTTTGTTCCTCCTAAAGAAAGAGCTAACGGACCTGTATTATTCTGGTCTGCTTTGGTTTTATTCGGAACCTGGATCCACGTTGCTGTAGTTCCTGCCGGATCTCCTGCTGCAGTTAATCCCTGGTCCAATTTCAGTACATAAAGATTTCCTGAAGAAAGGTCATTTGGGGTATCCATTACATATTTGTATACCATGTGAGTTCCGCCGTCTTCTCCATAATACGCTATAGTTCCGGCATTGTTGATCACCACATTCTCATGGTTCATGATTCCCATCTGCCATAATTTTCCTTTGGAACCGTCAGTATTTTTAGAAATTACCTGTGCCGTTGCAGGATCAATTTCCACTAACCAGCCGTAATCTTTGTATCCATCATTGTTCACGTCGTTGGAAGTAACAGATTCTTCTGCGGTCACCACAGTTCCCCATGGTGTAATTCCTCCGGAACAGTTTCTGATGGTTTGTACCAGACTCGGAGCTGAAAAACTTACCGCTCTGGATTTTGTCAGCTGCCAAAGCTTTGAAACCGCATTATAACTGATTTCTGCCATGGTAACTCCTCCTGGATTCGTTTCATGGTTTACAGACAGATATCCGTTTGTGCTGCTTCCTGCTTTTGCAACATAAGCGGTAAAGTCATTCTGACCTCCTACCAATCCTCCGCCTTCGGTATAGTTGTCTCCTTCTTTTAAAATTAACTGGTATTTGTGTTCAGCAGGGATAATTAACTTATTGGTTTGTGCTGTAGGAACAATAGAAGTAAAGCAGCTGATATGGGTTCCGTTACAAGTTACAGGTGTAGTGGTATTGGCTGTCGTTTTCAGATAAGCATCAATCCTTAAATCTGAACTGGTTGTGCTTCTGTTATGCAGTTCAATAGAAAATCTGTTGACACCGTTTACAAATTTTGATTTTGGAATGGAAAAAATATTATAAACACTTTCTGCCGCCCCGTCAATAGTAGTACTGGAGAAAGTATTGAATGTAACAGCACCTGCAGGCATATTATCTCTTACTACTTCCTCTCCGTTAAGGTATACAATGATACCGTCGTCTCTCATTACTCCCAGTTCCATCGTATCGGAAAGGGTTGAAAGATCTACTGTAAAATCTTTAGCAAAATAAGCCGTTGTAAGTCCTGAATTGATGGTAGTAGTTACGGGATCCCCATATCCTAGCGGACCGTTTCCTACTGGCCATGTTGAAATATCATAGTTCTGGGCGTTCCATCCTGCCGGCTGGGCCTGGTTGTTATCTTTGTAGCTCCATGACGCATTCTTATTGAATATCAAGGTCTGCGCCTGAAGGCCGGAACCGGCCATTATAGCCAAAGCTCCCACTGTTAGTAGTTTTTTCTTCATTTTTTATTTGATTTATTAGACCTTGCAAAACTATTTTTTTAGAGTTTTTTCTCTGTTAATAGGATTTTAAATATGGATCGGTAAATATTAACTTATCAAAAACCTAATGTTAAGGGGATTAATTTTGTGTTAAATGGTGAAGGATGAGAGATTCGGGGTTCGGGATATGAGGTGCCAGATGGACGTGTATATTTATCCTATTTGTTGATTAGCTCAAAACAGCTATGTTCAACAATCTAAACAGTAAAAGAAGAGAATTTTTTATTCGAAAATGTGAATATTTTAGAAGATAATTTATTTTAAAAACGAGGTCTATTCTTATCTCTTAAAACTTTATATTTGTTATTATGATTGACACAGCTATGCAAAATAAAAAAATACATCAGGGCAGAAATATTAAACGTTTCCGTGAAATGCTGGGTATCAAGCAGGAAGCCTTAGCTTTCGAATTAGGTGACGATTGGAATCAGAAGAAAATTTCTCTTTTGGAACAAAAAGAAACTGTGGAGTCTGATATTTTAGCACAGGTTGCCCGGATTCTTAAAGTTCCGGCAGAAGCGATTGAGAATTTTGATGAGGAACAGGCAGTAAATATTATCTCAAATACTTTCACAAGTAATGATGCCTCAACGTTAAATGCAGTAAATATTCAACCTACTTTCAACCCTCTTGACAAAATAGTTGAACTTTATGAGCGTATGCTAAAACAACAGCAGGAAATCATTGATAAGCTGGAAAAACTGATTCAAAACAAATAAAATAAACTTTTTTTATTATCTCTCAAGATTTTATATTTGTTATTATGATTGACACAGCTATGCAAAATAAAAAAATACATCAGGGCAGGAATATTAAACGTTTCCGTGAAATGCTGGGTATCAAGCAGGAAGCCTTAGCTTTCGAATTAGGTGATGACTGGAATCAGAAGAAGATTTCTCTTTTGGAACAAAAAGAAACTGTGGAGTCTGATATTTTAGCACGGGTAGCCCGGATTCTTAAAGTTCCGGCAGAAGCGATTGAGAATTTTGATGAGGAACACGCGATCAACATTATTTCTAATACAGCTTCTTTTGATAATTGTCAACAACCAGCATTTTTTAACAACCAACCTACTTTCAATCCTCTTGACAAAATGGTTGAACTTTATGAGCGTATGCTAAAACAACAGCAGGAAATCATTGATAAACTGGAAAAGCTGATTCAAAACAAATAAACAGACAGACGGATCCGTTCTGAAAAACTTTAGGCTAAATTCTGAAACCAGCACATACCGATTTACACAGTTTCAGAATTTAGCTTATTTTTTTATTAAAACTATACCGTTTTCTACCGAACCCTCATCCGCAAACAAAAACCCGCATCACCTCACAACCCGAAACTCGCACCCCGCACCCGCCTACTTCGCTTTACTCACATCCGTAAGAGCATTCAGAAAAGCAATGATTTGTTTTTTTTCAGTTTCAGTAAGGTTTAATTTGTCCGGTGCCAGCGTCTGATTTTTCATTTTTAATCCTAATCCTTCGCCTCCTCCTTCGTTGTAAAAATCGAGAACTTCTTCCAGGGTATTGAAAGCTCCGTTATGGAAATATGGTTTCGTAAGCGCAATATTTCTCACCGTTACCGTTTTGAATGAATAGTCATAAATCCAGGATTTTTCTTTTTTTACCGGGCTGTTTCCTCTTCCCAAATCCTGATCAAGCTGTATGGGAAGCTGTTTGATGGGTTTTGTAGTAATTCCCAATACTTCAGATTCATTTTCATTAAAAAACGGTGGAACCAATCCTGAAAAATGAGGGGCAAAATGGCAGGTTGCGCAATTGGCCTTTCCCATAAACAGGTTGAATCCTTTTTTCACATCCTCAGAAACAGTCTTTTCATTCCTCATAAAACGGTCAAAATCACTGTCAAATGAATACAACGAAGCGACATAAGAACTTAATGCTTTTGAAAAATTTTCTTTGTTTATTTTTCCGTCTTTAAAAGCCATACGGAATGCTTTTTTATACTCAGGTTTTGTTTTCAGCTTGTGAATAATGCTCTCATAGCTGGTATTGAATTCCTGTTCATTATAAATAACGTGTTCTGCCTGCTGTTCAAGATAAAAAGCACGAAGGTCATAGAAAAATCTTTTGGCGAAAACAGCGTTGTATAAGGATGGAGAATTCCTCAAAACTGTTTTTCCTTCCACATTGCTTTGTGATTTGGGTTTCAGGTCTGTAAAAGCATTTTCCTGAAGATGGCATGTGGCACAGCTCATTTTTCCGTTACCGCTTAAGTTCTGATCATAGAAAATGGATTTTCCGAGGTTGCGGAGATCGGGATTATCTTCAGAAGATTTTAATAAGGTATAAAAATACGGATCTAAGAAATCACTGCTGAAAAAATTCCTGTTGCCCACATTCCAGCCGGAAAATTCATTCAGATCGTCCGGTCTTCCGTCCCATCTTCCAAATTCTTCATACAAAGGCTGTACGTATTTTTTGTAAAACTCAATCCTGTCAAAGTTTTCAAAATCAGTATTTTTTGAAAGGTAACTTATTCCGTCTGTTAAAATCCCGTCAGCCTTTTCAATATTATAATTTTTAAAGTAGGGATCATCACTGATGTATTTCTGCATTCCGGAAAAAGCGTGGCTTGTTTCTTCGGAAATATTCAGAGAACCTGGCGTATCGAAGCCGGACACTCCCAGTGAATAGATCCTGATCAGTTCTATACGTAAAGGCAATGTTTTGTTGTTTCCTTTGCTCAATCCGTTTTTTAAAGCACTTAAATAAAACCCGGAATAGCTGTTATACAAAAAGGTAGTTATGGTTTTGATCTTTTCTTTCTCATTTCCTGCTTCATCTGAAAAGACCAGTTCATCCAGCACCTGCAATCCTTCGGGAGGAAGTGTATAGGCGGATGTTCCTGCAGCTTCAATATGAAACAAAGGGGCTGCATTAAGGTGGGTTTTGGTAAATTCAGGATAATGGTAAGCAATATAGAATTCTATTTCCTTGAATGAATTTCTTGTACTGCTGAGTGTTTTCTGTAATTCTTCAAGGGAAATCCGGTCTTCAGAGAACTTATCAACATCTGACTTCAACTGTTCAAGCTTCATTTTAAAGTCGGTCAAACCTTTATTGACAAATGTCCTTTCGTTTTCTTTTCCTTTATAAACAGGATTAAAAGACATTACTGCAAACCCTATCAGAAGGGCAACTACAAGCAGTGGATAAGATCTCATGAATTTTTATCGGCAAAACTATTAATCCGATATTATCTCAGTTTTAATAGCAGATTAAATAATGTTTATATTTCTGATACAATATTTTTCACTAATTTTAAACCCCGAAATCAAATTCATTATTCTAAGGAAAACGGTTTTTCAGCATACCGGTAAATAATGGCGGAAGATTATTGGGAGAGGATTTTTTTAAATTAAATTCAACACATCAAAAAAACTAAAATAAAAGTATGAAAACAAAACTATGGTTTGCTGTTGCAGCAAGTTTCCTTTCTCTGACTGCATTTTCCCAAAAGAAAAAACAGCAGGAAAAACAACCTGAAAAGAAACAGGAAATGGCTGTGTATGCTGAGAAAAAAGGAAATGACTATTATCTGATACGTCTTGAAAATAATAAAGAAATTCCTAATGTATATGTCTATTCCAATGGAGTTACAAAACCATACAAAACTTATACTGATCTTTCAGATATCCTCAGGGAATTTCCGGGAATGATGACCTCCAATAATTCAACCAAAGAAGAACTTATTTCTGTTCTTAAAAAAGATGATCACTTCTATGAAATCACGTCACAGAGGAAAGATCCTAAAAATATTGAAAAAACCGTTGTTACCGTATATGAAATAATGAACGGCCAGAAAAGAATTGTAGAAGAATACAATGACATCTACGAGGTTATGGCATCTCCTTATAAAGAAGCCATTATGACTAATTAAAAAACAAAAAATATACATATTATGCTAAACAAACTTGCTGCCTCGGAACTTGTTCTGAATGAAGACGGAAGTGTATACCACCTGAATCTTTTACCTGAAGATATTGCTGACAAAATCATCCTTGTGGGTGATCCTGACAGAGTGGCAAAAGTTTCAAAATATTTTGATACGGTAGAAATCAAAAAAAATAAAAGAGAATTTTATACGCATACAGGGACGCTTCGCGGGGAAAGAATTACTGTGATGTCTACAGGTATCGGAACTGAAAACATCGATATCGTAATGAATGAGCTGGATGCTTTGGTGAACATTGACCTGAAAAACAAAGAGTTCAAAACTGAGCACAAAGCCCTTGAATTATTCCGTATGGGAACCTGTGGAAGTGTAAACCCGGACGTACAGGTGGACAATATGCTGGTTACTCAGAACGTAGTTGGTTTGGACGGATTAATGCATTTCTACCAGGATTACAACTTTGAAAATGAGTTTTCCAAAAGCTTCCTGGAAAAATTCCCTTATGAAAGAATCAAGCCTATGCTTTACTTCTCAGATTGGGCAGAAGAAATGGGAGAATATTATAAAGATGCCAAATACCACGGAAATACGGCAACATTCCCGGGATTCTATGCTCCACAGGGAAGACAGCTTCGTTTAAAAGCAGTAGATGATCAATTCCTTGAAACATTGAATGATCTTGGAATTACCAATTTCGAAATGGAAACCTCTGCAATCTATGCGCTTTCAAAATTATTAGGACATAAAGCCATCACTGTAAATAACGTTATTGCCAACAGAAGACGCGGTGAGTTCTCTGCAGACCACCATGCATCTGAGAAAAACCTTATTGAATGGGTATTGGAAAGAATTATTAAATAATTATTTTATTTATACAGATAAAAGCTCCGGAAATGATTTCCGGAGTTTTTGTTAATTTGAATTAAACAAATGGAATTTGTTATTATATAATCTATTCTCTATTTTTTAATAAAATCCAGCCTGATAGTTCAACATTTTTTTTACTTATTCTATCCTGCCAGAGTATTTTGTACCAATAAGTATCGGTTGGAAGAGGGTTTCCAATATTTTTTCCGTCCCATATTGGAGTTTTGGAGGTCAATTTAAATACGGTTTTACCATATTTGTCAAATATGCTTCCTTCAAAGTTTCCATACTTACTTATCTCACTAAAATCTATTACATCATTAATGCCATCACTATTTGGAGTAATAACATTAGACATAAAGAACGTATAATATTCTGCACTTGTATCACAGGAAGTTCCTTTGTTTCTAGCCCGAATAGAATATAGAGTATTTTTAAGAATACTGGTAAAAACATTTGAAGCTTGCCACGTTATCCCTCCGTCATTAGAATATTCCAGAGGAGTATTTCCATTATTTTTCACATTAATAATTAATGTATGATTATTGTAAACTATACCCGTAATTTCTGGAGTAAGGATATACGAAACTGCTGCAGTAAATGTTTTAGAACAAGCACCGTTATTGATGGTTACTGTATAAGTACCAGATGTTGTTACATTGATTTTCTGAGTTGTCGCTCCGGTATTCCAGTTATAGGTATAGTTCTGACCTGATCCTGCGTCTAATAACCCCGTATCTCCTTTGCAGATTTCTATATTATGCAGAGAGGATGTTATTTCAGGAATGACATTGATGATAATTGTTGCTGCTGTTTGTGAAGTACAACCATTTATACCAACTCCCGCTACAGTATAGGTTGTTGTGGAAGTCGGTGAGATTGTTTGAGTACTTCCATTACCCGGTAATCCTGTCCAGATATAGGTTACAGCCCCTGATGCAGTCAGAGTAATAGACTGTCCTTTACAAATTGTAAGAGCAGATGCGGTGACAGAAATAATAGGAGGATCCGTATTTTTTATTACAGTTACTGCAGCTTGTTCCACACAGCCTAATGGGTTTGACCTGATTGTGAGCGTATAAGTTCCACTATTATTAACTATCGGAGTTAAAGTATTTGCTCCTGAAACAATATTTCCACCATTTGTTGCTGTCCATAAGAATGTTGCTCCAGACTGATAAACGGATGTTGTAGCATCCAATGTAATTTGAGGAATAGCACACGTAATTTGTGAAGGCGGGGCAATATTTACAATAATATTAGGATCTGTAGTTACTGTTACAGATTTTTGATATTGACAACCTGAAGGAGTGGTAACAGTCACTGTATAAACACCTCCTACCATAACCGTATTCGTAGGTCCGTTTACCCCGTTTGACCAAGAAAAAATATTTCCGGTACCTGATGCAATAGCAGTTAAAATTGTAGAAGAGCCTTGACAGAAGGTTAAAACACCCGTAATTTGTACATTAGGATCCATAGCTGCTGTTATAGTAATTGATGCAGGTGCGCTCATGCAGGTGCCACTTGTATTGGTTAATGTATAGGTTCCTGGAGTTGTTACGGTAATAGATTGAGTCGTTGCTCCCGTAGACCAAGTATTGCCTGCTGCCTGATTGGAGATCAGGGTAACGCTTCCGCCAAAGCAGATTGTGGGTGATGAGCTTGTAATTGTAGGTGATCCCGCTTGAGTAATGGTGAGCTGCAATTCCGCAACTTTTGAACAGGTAGCTGATTTTACAAGTACAAAAACTGTTGCATTTCCTGAAAGATAAGCTGTTGGAGTGGCAATTGTATTTGTGTTTCCGGCAATGGCATCGGCTTGATTTACATAGTAATCAAATGTTACCCCTGAAGTCGTACTGATGTTTGCCTGAGCTGATGTTAAATTAAAAGTAGAAGTTGCTGAGCTTGAACACTGACTTAAGCTTGCATTCTGAACCACAGGAACAACACCTTGAGTGACTGCCACCGATTTTTGATAATGACAGCCTGAAGGAGTGGTAACAGTTACGCTGTAAGTTCCCGGTGTTGAAACAGATATGGAATTTCCTGCCGCTCCGTTTGACCAGGCAAATGTATTTCCCGTTCCATTGGCTGAAGCTGTTAACTGAGCCGCAGATTCACATACAACTAAACTTCCCGTAATTTGTACATTAGGATCCACATCTGCTGCTATAGTAATTGATGCAGGTGCGCTCGTGCAGGTGCCACTCGTATTGGTTAATGTATAGGTTCCTGGAGTTGTTACGGTAATAGATTGAGTCGTTGCTCCCGTAGACCAGGTATTGCCTGCTGCCTGATTGGAGGTCAGGGTAACGCTTCCGCCAAAGCAGATTGTGGGTGATGAGCTTGTAATTGTAGGTGATCCCGCTTGAGTAATGGTGAGCTGCAATTCCGCAACTTTTGAACAGGTAGCTGATTTTACAAGTACAAA